>NZ_CAHP01000061.1 GCF_000294655.1 Magnetospirillum molischianum DSM 120 | reverse complement strand
TGAGCAGGTGCAATCCCACCATCAGTCGGGTCGGAACACCCGGGCGCCCCGTTTCCGCGTAAAGCGGCGCGAACCGCTCGTCGAAAAAGCCCCAGGCGACCAAACCCGCCAGCCGGACCAAGTCGTGGCGCAGGTTGATGATCTGGTCGAGCCGCGACCGGAACAGGTCGCCCTCGGTCTGCGGCGGTCTCTTGTGCGGCGTCATCTCTCCTCCCCGAGCGGCTCTGAGAGAATGGAATCACAACCGATGGGCACCGTAAAGGGGCAAGGTTGGGATACGAAATTTGCCGGGAATCGGGGGGACACGACGCCGAATCTGGCAAATTCGATTACTTCGCCACAGCCCCAAACCCAGGTGACAGGACGGGCTTCGGGTTATTCACGGACGACTACCTATGTGTTACCTGTGGCGGGACTGGGACGCGAAAAAGGCGTTAGCTTTTTGAGCTAACGCCTTGAATTCGTTTATATTTTTGGTTGCGGGGGCAGGATTTGAACCTGCGACCTTCAGGTTATGAGCCTGACGAGCTACCGGGCTGCTCCACCCCGCGAGAAGAGAGAAGAAGTGGAGCTGGGGGATGTCGTTGTGTATAGGTATAAGTTTCCTTAGAAGACCTGGCAGCGACCGACTCTCCCGTGCCTTAAGACACAGTACCATGGGCGCAGAGGGGTTTCACGTCCGAGTTCGGGATGGGATCGGGTGGGGGGCCCTCGCTATGACCACCAGGTCGTCGAAGGAAACTTATTTCTGATCTGAGTAAACCGCGTGCAATTTAGCGTTCTAGATAGTCGGGCTTGCCGCCGCGCATGGGCGATCAAGCCGATCGAGCGATTAGTATGGCTTAGCTTCACGTGTTACCACGCTTCCACACGCCACCTATCAACGTGGTGGTCTTCC
>NZ_CAHP01000060.1 GCF_000294655.1 Magnetospirillum molischianum DSM 120 | reverse complement strand
TTTCCTTTCAGCCCAGCGATGGCACAAGCCGGTGGCGAGGGCGCCGACATAGCCGTGAAAATCGCTGTCGGCGGCGCAGTAATGGGTGAAGCCCAGTTCCTTGGGGTGCGGAGCCTTCTCATAGCCGTTGCAGGTGGCGCAGCTCGCGCCCTTGGCCCGCAGAGCCAGAACGGTTTCAGCCTCTTCGCCCCGCTTGCGGAGCTGCTGGCGCTTCTTGCTGGCGCCGGGCTTGTTGACGATCCGGCACCACTCGGCGGGGAAGTGCTTGAACGCCAGAGCGTCGCGAGGATTGGCGGTCATCGAGGCCCCCGATAGCGCTTGGACTTAACCTGCCGACGCGCATGACGGTTCAGCGGCGGGTCCACGAACTCGTCGATGCTGATAACGCGCCCAGTGCGTCCGCGGATTTCACCGTCAGTCGGCACGATCTCGACCACCCGGCGCTTCAGCTCGTGCAAGAGGATGTCGCGGCTGTCGGCACAGCAGTCGCCCTCGGCGACTCCGCTGTATTCGCTGTCATCCACGCGGTCGATGATCGCCTGGTAGTCGGCGATGCCCTTGCGCAGCTCGTCGTCGGTCCAGGCCGCCAAGTCCTCGGACTTGTCGATGAAGCGGCGGTGGCCCTGCTCGTCGAAAATGCTCTTCATCCCTCGCTCTCCGTTCGTGCTTTCGCGAATACGCTAATTCTGCCCCACAGCAGCAGGCTTTGCGGGCGGCACATCGTGATGTTCGCGCCAATGCGTGAGGTAGCTGTCGTGATCGCCACAATCGACGCCACAGCGAGGGCAGTGACAGGGGCGTTTGGACTCGGGCTTTGGCGCGACCTTCACGCCAACCGGCTCATACATGATGTCGTGGCTGTAGCGCCCCTTCTCCCATGAGCGCCTGCGGCGCAGCTTGCCTTCCTTGACCAGCTCGCGACACTTCTTGGCCATTCCCTCGGCACGCCAGAGATACTTCGGCACCGAGAACCAGCCCTTGCGCAGGGCGATGGCCATAATCTCATCCTTGTTCTTGCGCCAAGGGTCCATGTTGACCGGCGGCTTACGCATTTTGCAGGCCCTCGGTCAGCTTCATCATGGCATTGAGGCGAGCGTTGATCTGGCGCTCGATCTCCTCGCCGACGAGGCCGTTGATCTTCTTGATCAAGGCGTCTTGATGCTGGCTCAGCCGCTCCTCCAGACGGGGGAGCATGGCGGTGATCGCCTTCTCCGCGACATCTCGGGCGGTCTGCTCGGCGGCGGCCTTGGTCTGTGCATTAAGCACGTCGTAGACGCACCCGCGCACCATGTCGCGCACTCTGTCGGACAGCGCATCGCCCCGCCAATTCAACATCTGGGCGTTGATGCGCTGTTTGAGGTCAGCCATTATGTCGTCGGCAAATTTGGCGGCATAACCGTCGGGCAGCTTGCGCTTCAGCTCCTCGGCCACCTTCTCGCGGGCGACGGCGAGAAGTTCCACCTCGATCTCGGGATGTCCCCCAAGCAGCGCTTTGAGCGTGGCAGTGTCGATAACGATCTTGTTCATGCGGCGATCCTCCAGGTGGTTTCGGACTCGATCGGTCCAAGAGTGTTGAACAGGGTCTTGGCGAGTCGGCGGGCGCGAGCGAGGTTCAGGAAGCTGTCGATCCGAACGCCGTCAACGCTGACGACATAGAAGTGCCGAGGACGAACGTGCGCCCGACGGACTCGAACGCGACGGCCAGCGGCGTTCACGGCGATTTCCTCGAAGAACGTCTTCATCAGGCAGCCCTCCGACGAAACACGCCAATGAAGCGCAAGAATTCGACGAAGAGGTTCAGTTCGTTCGAGTTCCAGCCGCCGGCGCTTTTGGGGTCATTCTGATCCTTGCCGGCGACCATCCAGTTGATCGTTTCACGCCACATGTCGTCGAGCAGCGGCTTGGTCTTGGGGTGCGTCAGCGCCGCCGTCATCTTGACGAAACGATTTTTGCGGGACACCCACCACAGCCAGCGCATCGCAAAGCCTTTCGGCAGCATCAAGCCGCTGGTCATGCAAAAGGCGACGATCATCGCTCTGTCGTGGTCACTTGTCGTCACGAGGGCGAGCCGCAGTCTTTCCAAATCTGAGGAGTTGGTGTAATCGAAGCTGTTCATCAGGCATCTTCCTTGCCATTGGCGATGTGCCGCTGGACGTTTTCGACTCCCGCGTTGATCGTGACCTCCGCGTTACGAAGCATGTCCTTGGCGAAGTCGATTTGCATCCCGGCGTATTCGATCATGCCTTTGGCGCCAGTGGCGAACGCGCAAATGTTCTGGAGATTGCCAACTCCACCACCGTTGATGTCTTCGAGCATGGTCAAAACACCATCAAGAACCTTGGTGACGCCGGAAATTATCGACACGATGCTGATGATTTCACTTTCGAGGGCTTCAAAATTTTCAGGAAAGTCGGCTTCATTTTCAACGCGCCCCATTGTATTTCTCCGTCACTTGATTTTCTTATGCTGAAACAGTAGCGCGCTCGACCCTGGTGCGTCGGGCGGCTACGCTGCTCTCCAGCGCATGAAAGTTTCGTTGGCGGGGAAGGGGACAGTCCTGCATCCAGCTCATCGGCTTGACCTGCCAGGGGCCGAGATCGAGGTCCTCGGGCAGCTTGATACCGTCAAACACGTTAAGCCGCAGGCTGCGCCCGTGAAGCTCCGGGTATGCCTTCAGCATGGCGTTGAAGCGCACAAGCGGAGCAACATCGGCCTGGCAGTGCAGCGTCAGGGTGATGCCATCGACGAACCGCAGAACGCCCAGCAGGTGCCCGGGATTGGTCCAGGCCGTGTAGACGAAGATCGGCGCCGTGCTTTCGACGTTCGCCCGCTGGATGACCTCCAGCAACGTCTCCAACTCGACGAACGGCTCGCCGCCGGTGAGGATGATCTCGTCGAAGCCGTCGAAGCCGTTGAAGCTGGTGCAGACGGGCAGGGCGGCCAGATCGAAGCCCTTGTTGCAGCACATCGGGCAGGCCCGGTTGCAGTTGGCCGTGACAAGGAGGCGCAGCTTACGCATCGCGAGCCTCCTGGCAGGCACGAACAGCAGCCGCCAGACGCTCGAAGCCTTCGCCATAGTCGCGCGCTTCGTTGACGGCGTATTCGGCCGCTTCGATCACCCGCAGCATCGTAGCGCTGCGCGCCGGGAGGTCGGCGAGGGCGATACGGGCCTTGGCAAGGGCTTCCTCGCGTGCCCGGTTGGTGCTGCCCATTTTGCGGATTATGGCGTGCCGGGCGCTTTCGAGAGCTGCCGTTGCATCTTCTAGCGCCTCGGTTGCCGTCGCCAGCCGGGCGGCGAAGTCGTTGCGTTCAGCCAGCACCCGCTCGTAGGCGGCACGATAGGTTTCGCCAGGCCCCTCGAAAAGGTCGGGAACTCCCGGCGCCAGAGTGTGAGTATTGGGAGCAACACGCCAAAGAGCGCCCTCGGCTTCTGCCAATTCGCGCTCCAGACGTTCAATGACCACCTCGTCGCTGACGACTATGGCGTTGGCGAGTTCGACGCAGAGCGCGTTCACGCCACCTTCCGATCCGGTCAGTTTCTTGGCGATCACCTTTTCCAGCCTCTCCAGGCGCGCATTCCGTTTGTCGTTCATCACGACCTCTTTCCGAAAAGGATCTCGCTGACGCGGCCCTGGTTGATGCCGAACTTGGTGGCGACCTGGTGCATGGTCTCTTCGGGGTGCGCTTTGCAGTGATCACGCACCTCCGCGGCCAGGGCCGGGGTGACGGCCTTGCTCGCCCTGGGGGCCTTGCGACCGTTGTAGCGACGCTTCAGCTTGTCGGCGATTTCGCTCAGCTCGCTGATGCCATGAACGTCGGCAAGCTCCCGGAGACGTTCACGAATTTCGGGGATGGTCATCACACAACCTCGATGAAAATCGAGTTGGCCGGGCCACAGTGGGGCTCACCGGCATCCGCGACAGCGTCGTGGCCGTCTTCATCGCAGACAGTGAGTCGAACGCCGAAATCAAGATCGGACTCACCGCCAACGGGTAGATTGCCGTGCTTCGCGAGAAGGCGCGTTAGGGCGATAATCAGTTCGCTAGTGGTCTTGATACGGGTCATTGTCTATCTCCGTTCCGTGTTCTTTGATGATTGAGCGTAGCGCCCCGGTCCCTGGCGGGTCGGGCGGCGCTACGCTTATTCGCGAATTAGCCGTTGCGCGATTTCGCCTCTTCGTGGGCGGTCTGCATCAGGCGCTCGGCGATCCGCAGATGCTCGATTGCCTGGTCGATCTTCCGGCGGACGGCCGCTGCCTGGCGCATGTCCAGGGTCAGCGGGCGTTCCATGCGGAAGAGCGCCAGATTGCCGACGCGCCGGGCGAGCTGGGTCTGGGCTTTCTGCCAAGCTTCCGTGCCAGGCCCGAAATGAACCGCCGGCGCGTTCGCTCGCTCAGCAAGCCGGGCCTTCTGCCCGGCGGTCATCTTCGCTGTCACCAGCTTAATCAACTCGTGGTTCAGATCGGCGCTCATGCCCGACCATCCTTGAAAGCGAGGAATAGGTGATCGCCTGCCTTGGTCACGACTTTCATGTCGTCTGCCCAGGACGGACGCTCGATCCTCGGGTTGAAGAAGAACAGGACCCCCGGATGCTGCCGATTGATCCCGCCGGTCTGCATCAGCACGGCGATCTCGACGGCGTTGTAGAAGGAGGTCCAGTCGTCGAGCTGCTTCTTGCCATTGGTCCAAGAGAACTGAGCCTTGCCGGTGCCGCCCCGCTGATAGACGACCTTGCAGATCGTCTTTGGAAAACCTTCTGTCTCCACTCGGTTCAGCACGACCTCGGCAACAAGAAGCTGCCCTCGCACAGGCTCACCTCGGGCTTCGTGGTAGATCGTCTGGGCAAGGCACATGGTCTGATGCGCGTCGATCTTGCTTACGTCTGTCCACTGCCCGACGATCGCCAATGCGGCGAACAACCAGGACTTCATCGTCATTCTCCTAAGCTTTCGTTAAGTCAATTATGACTTAACGAAAGCGGTAGAACAATCGGTGATCAGAAGGCGTCGTAGTTGAAGCCAGCGATGGTGCGGAACTTGCGCTTGAAGACGACGGTCGTGTCGGGGCGATCGGTGCCGAACACGAACACGCCGTTGACCGGATCAACCGAGACCAGCTTCGACTGGTCGAGACGATACCGCTCGTCCTCAACAATGCCGTCTTCCGGCCGCTTGGGGTCCTTGGAATTGAAGGCGTAGATGTGAACGATCCAGTCTTCCAACGACAGCGGCGAGCGCTCGACCTCCTTATCGTTGATGCCGCGATGAACCACAGGCTTGTCGTCGCGCATCACCGAGATTTCATAGGTGCCGTCGGTGTCGGAGTGCGGTTTCATGTTAAGCAACCGCATCGCCTCGGTCGCGGTCTCGCCGTAGCGGTTCATCTCCTCGATCAGGGCCTTCAGCATGTCGAAGGTGAACTCGCCGAAGAAGCCGGCGACGGTCTGCACGCCGCGAGCGTTGGCAGGCTCCAGAAGATTATCGGCGCAGTATTCGGCAATGAAATCCTGGCTGAGACCGGCGAAGTCCAGCGAGTAATAGATGCGGCCGGGGCGGTTGTGCATGTAGCTGTCCACCCGGTAGCGATCGTTGCAGGTGAGCAAGAACAGCTTCTTCGAGCCGTAGACGCCATCGAAGATGGTCAGGAGGCGCTGCTGCTCGTCACGATCGTAGACCTTCTCGAACTCGTCGAAGATCACCACCGCCGGCTGGCTGATATTCTGGAGGAAGGCGTTGAAACCCTCGCCAGCGAGAGGCTGGTTGATCAGGATCGTGATGATGCCATGCTCGATCAGAGCCTTCTGCGAGATCCGCTTGGTCAGCATCGTCTTGCCCGAGCCCTTCTGGCCCGACAGCAGAACGCCGGTGGTCGTCGGACGATCGAGGAAGGTGTTCAGAATGCGCTCGGCGTTCTTGTTCACGTCGCCGTAGAGCTTGCCGGGCAGCTCGAAGTCATCGACCTTTTCGAGATACAGCCCGGCCTGCGAGGCCAGAATGGTGTAGGTGCCGGGCGGCAGGGTGTCGTGCATGTTCACGGCGCCGGGATCGGCCGGCGTGAACTCGTTGCCCCGGCGCATGTAGATATGACCCATGTGTTCGTCCCTTCGTGTTGCTTCTGTAAAGTCATTATTGACTTGTTGAAAAAGCCAAGTAAATGGCGGCTCAATGGTGCGTCTGCTCGACGATGTCGAACCAACCAGCCGGCACCTCCTCGGTGTCGCCCTTATCCTTTTCGTCCTCGACCTCGGCGAGAGGATAGGGCGGGAACGGCGCCGGTAGCGGCGTAGAGGGACTCGTTTTCATCGTGATCACCCCTTGATGTTAATGATGGGGCGGACATGGGCCACGACCTCGACCAAGTCAGTCTGGGCCGCCATGACCGCAAAGATGTCCTTGTAGGCGAACGGGCTCTCGTCGAGCGTGGACGTGTTCACCTTGGCGACGACGCCGGTCATCGTCTCGACAAAATCCTCGAGGCTCAGGGTTTCATTGGCTTCGCGCCGCCCCAGCACGCGGCCGGCTCCGTGCGACGACGACCACAGGGAGTCCGGGTTGCCCTTGCCGCGAACGATGAAGCTGCCGTCGCGCATGTTGCCCGGGATCACGCCCATCATGCCGTCTTCAGCGTGGGTGGCGCCCTTGCGGTGAACCCAGACCGCTTTCATATCCCTGGTCGGGCCATTGTGCGCCATCCAGCGCAACTCGGCGTGGTTGTGATTGCGATTGACCAGACGATCCCAATCAGGCACGGCGCCGGTGAATTCACGAATGACACCCGCCACCCGATTGGCGATCTCGCGACGATTGGCCAGGGCGAATTCCAGGCAGAAGTTCAGATCGGTGATGTAGTCCTGGCCCTCCGGGCTGTCCACGCGCAGGCCGAAATGGGCCTCCCGCGCCTTGCCGTCGCCCGAGGCGAGCTTCATGTAGTGGGTCGCCGTCTTGTGGCCCACATTGCGCGAGCCCGAGTGGATGATGATCCAAACCTGGCGGAAGTCGTCCACGCCGATCTCGATGAAGTGGTTGCCCGAGCCGAGACTGCCGAGCTGCTTGAGCGCGCCATCGGTGATCTGCTGGGAGACGACCTTGGTGCAGGGGATCTTCTCGCCTTCGGCCCAGACCACCCGGCGGTCGTTGTGCCTGAAGCCGGTCGGCACGACCTCGTAGATGCGCTTGAAGATGAACTCGGCCGCCTCGCGAACGCGGCTGGCGGTGTTCAGGTCTTCACCCCGCAGTGGCACGGCGCCGATCGGCAGCGCATAGCCCTTGTGGGCGTCGGGCATCAGAGCGCCTTTGAGCGCGAAATCGCATTTCATGGCGTCGTAGAACTGGCTCAGGGCCGCGCCGTCGATCGCGTCGGCGAAGATGTGGATTGGTTTGCTCACCGTCTTTCTCCGTATCCGTTCTTGGAAGGGAGGGAGCCTTTCGGCTCCCCGCCTAGGTTTACTTGACACCCTCAGCGCCCTGAACATCGACCACCAGCGGCTTGATCGACAGGCGGAAGGGCTGGTCCGAATAGAGATACTTGCCGTTCCACTGGACATACTGCCCGCTCGGCGTCCAGAAGAAGACATACTCGCCAGAGCTGCCGTAGGTGCCCTCGTCGCTCGGCGCGTCGGTGACGGCGGCCGTGTAGTTGGTCTGACCGGACTTCCAGATCACCCGCCGCGGATCGGTCAGACGCTTCGAGCCCGAGGTGATCTTGCCCTTGACGGCGCCATACCAGACCGGCTGTCCGCTCTCGTTGAGCAGAACGACGTAGCCCAACAGACCCGGCTGGCTGGTCAGCTCCAGCCGATGTTTGATGTTGTCGATCTCGGCGTTCTCGGTGAAGGCGATCGCGTTGGCGGCCTCCTGCGCCTTCTGAGCCTGGGTTGCGCGCTGAGGCTGCTGCGCATTGGCGCTCTGCTCGTTGCAGGCCGAGGTCAGAAGGCAGCCGACCAAAGCAATGGCGATCGAAGAAGTGCGGACGAAGCGCATGTTTCCTCCTACTCAGCGGCGATCAGGGCGAACTTTTCCTTCGGATCGCCGCCGATCAGGTTGGTGATGTTGTCAATCGCGATGCCGGCGGCGGTGATTTCGCCATTGGCACGGTCCAGATCGACCTTGGCGCGCTCGATGCGAGCCTGGGCCTCCGTCGCCTGTTGCTCGTTCTGGCGCTGCACGGTCTGAAGATCGTCGATGACGCGACTGAAGCCAGCCAGAACGTCGGCGACGGTCTTGCGAGCGCTCAAAGTCGAGGGACTGCGAAACAAGGTCTTCATGGATCAGCCCTCGCAGGTGGTGGCGTCGAGCAGCCGGGGCAGGGTTTCGCCCTGGAAGAGGCCGACGTTGGTCTTGGTGGCGTTGGCGTTGTAGCGGAAGGCCAGATCGCGGCAGCTCTGCTGCATCGCCGCCAGCTCAATGCGAAGGCGCTGAAGTTCGCCCTTGTCGGTCTCGCCAGCGATCAACGCCTTGTGACCGTGGATCTGGTTCAGCCGGGACTGATACTGGGCGTTGGCGTCGTGGAACCACTCGTATTTCACGATCACGTTATTCGGATCGAGAGTCTTGTTGACCACGCCGGTCGCCGAGTTGACAGCGGTGTGCGCCATGTTGAGGGGAGCCAGGGCCAGCTTCGCCACCAGGGCGAAGGTGCTGATCCCGACCAAGCCGGCGATACTGATGCCGGCGACCTTGAGAATGCTGGTGCTCACGGGTCTACCTCTTGGTTATTGATGGAGGTGTGCGGCTTACGCCGCTGCTCGCAGCCCTCGCAGGCATTGTCGTCTTCGACCCAGGAAACCTCGGTGATGGCCAGCGGCTTGCCGGCGAGTTCGATCAGCAGATCGACGAACTGTTCGGCACTCAGGTCGAGAGTGACCGAGCCGCGGTTGAACAGCTCGACGGCGGCGACGTGAGCCTTGTTCTGGGCGTTCGCGAAGGGGCCGAAAGCGAAGCTGAAAAAGTTGCCGAGAACAATTTCGTCAGGCAGATCGCTGACGATCAGATCGCGAACCGCGTCGCGCACGGCGACGAACAGATCCTTGGTCTTCTGGGCGTCGGGGGTCAGAATGAGCCGCGCGCGAACCACGTTCATGTGTCTATCTCCTGTTCTTTCGCAAGTCATCGTTGACTTGTTGATAAAGCGAACATAGCGGGATGAAGGGAGCCACGCAACGGGAAAATCAATGCTGACTTAACTATGCCGCCCGGTCTGATTTCTGGGGCTTTGAGCGCTTCAGGAAAGGGGGAGGGGTGTTTTCCCCGCCCTTTGGGCTTTGGGGCTCTGTTGCTCATCTGGGCACGATTGCGGGGACTGTTGGGGCGGGAAAGAACGGGGGCAAAAAGAAAGCCCCGCCGAATTATCGGCGGGGCTGAGGTGCTGACTCGCTGCTTGCTCGCAACAAACCAGAGATAGACCCTATTATTATAACAGGCCCAACCCGGTCACGCAGCGGAAAAGTCATCTTCGTCTGCAAGTTCGCCTGCGTTCCCCCGACGCACCATGCCCAGCGGAGCGGCGACTAGCAGCATTACCTGCACCATCAACCAGGCGAAAACGCCGGCGACTATCGCGACGCTGGCCGAGAGGATCTCAATGAGCGGCGGGGCGATAATCTGGAGTAACGAAGTTGGCAGCCAAAAAGGCACGAGAACCCACCCCAGGTAGAGACTGCCGCGCAAACTCTCGTTCCGTCCGAGAACGATCCTGTTGTAGGTTGGAACGTTTCGACCAATGCAGAGAGCGCTCTTAATTCGCTCGTGAAAAGAGATCGAAGGTTCCGTGTCGGCCATGCCAGCCAACCTGTTTAAGAGAACAGCCTCGTCCTCTTGGCCAAGTTGCTGCTTCAACTTGGCAAGCTCACGCAATTCGTTCGCCAACTCTGGATCGTGCTTCATGCCATTCCCTTTACGAGCCTTCTTATACCACAAATCGCGTTCCTAAGTGCCCGATGATCCGAAGATGTTCCAGGCAACACATATATTTTGCTGGCGCCGTTGACGTTGATGCGCAGCTTGGGGTGCTTTCTGCCTCGTTCGATCGAGTAGTCGGGCACGCCAAGCCTCTCCAACTCAGTCACGATTTCACGCGCGATCATGCCGCTTCCCTTTCCTCTGCACCGATCGAGAAAAACCCCCAATCGAGACCGCGCCAAAAGGACTGAGCCATACAATCCACGTCATACTCGGCGGCGTGGGCCTTGGATGGGTCGTAGGGAACGTCGCAGGCGAAGCACAGCTCCTTCAGGCTCGGGAGTTTTCCATTCGGCGTGGCCCAGCGGCCCTCTTCCATCGTGCAGAACACGTTCACCGACGGGCAGGTCATGCCGATGCGAACCAACTCAAGCCCGACGAATGGCATGTCGAACGCCGCATTGTGGGCGACCGCCCAGGCCGAAGAGCTGAGGATCTTGTGAACCTTCGGTGCGACCGCCGGCCATGTCGGTTCGCCAGCCAGCTCAGCGAGGCTGATGCCGTGAACCGCCTGGGCAGCAGCCGCGATCGAGCGCTCCGGGTTGATCCTCTGAACGAAGTTCACCCGAAGCTTCCGAGTGTCGAGGTCGTAGACCCTCATGCAGACCTCGACCAGGCGATGACCTTCCGACTGCTCCAGCCCGGTGGTTTCGGTATCAAGGAAGGTGATCAGGGACATAGCGGGCTCCAGCCAAGGGTTTTCATTCGGTTCAACAAGGCGGTCTTCGCATCGAAGGCCGCCTCCGCTGGATGCTGAGCGTCATCGAACCTGTAGATTTTGTTCACGCCAAAAGAGCCGTCATGCCCCAGCTTCGACATGAGCCGCACGACGGCGGCACCAACCGGACGCTCGATGATGGTCACGCCCGTCCCCATCGCTCCCGGCTTGGTTAGCACCTCGCGCTCGACATACTCGGTCTCGTCATGGTCGCGAATGGCGCACATCACATTGAGCACTTCGCGGTCGATCAGACCGGCGGTGGCCGTGAACAGAGCGTTGGCGGCTTCGGACGCCTGTGCCTGGTTGATCTGCTTCGACTCCAGGCGCCAGAGAATTGCCTCGACCGCATCGAGAACTTTACGGTCGAGTTCCTCCTTCAGGGTGGGGAGCCGGGGTTCCATCACGAAACGACCCGGAAAGCCGCCCGGCGCTTCTGCACCTCCAGGTGCCGGGCGTAGCCGGTGGGCAACACCTGCATGTCGTCGGCGGTCGGCATCTCGTGAGGGAGAGCCGACGCCTTCTGTTCTTCGGTATAGGGATCGCTCTGGTGAGCGATCATTTTGGCCTCGCCGCGATCATTGAAGACCACAGTGCCAAAGCGACCATCGCCGTGAGTGGCGTGAACGATCCTCATCGGCCTCGCCGGGCCTAAACGACGGGGAGATGACTTTTTCGACGCGCGAGGCGTGAAGTTGACGACCTGGGCCATCACGCTGCCTCCTTCAGGTCGGCAATGAGCGAGTTCAAATCAGAGCCGCAAACCGCCGGCAGCTTGACCGGGACGGTCTTCTTCGGCAGGTAGTTGACCGCTTCGGGCCACACCTCGATCAGCTTCTTGACGGTGGTGACAGAGTAGACCAGAGCGCGAACCTTGTTACGCAGTTCGCTCTTTTGGACCCTGATTTCCTCGCCAGCATTCGCCCATGCAGTGAAGCGCTCTGCCAGCGGATCGGTAGCCTCATAGGATTTGAGGCAGTGACCGTTACGGCTGGCGAGCACCCGAACGAAATCACTCAAGACCAGTTCGGTCCACGCGCCGGCGATCATCACCTTGACGACCTTGATAGTCGGCAACCAGCCATCAGGCAGAGCGTTCATTTGTCCGATCATCTTCTCGCCAAATACGTCGGCGTAGATGGACATGCCTAGCGCATAACCTTCGTCTTGGTGCGCTTGATTGCGAGCGTCGAAGGCGTCCTTCAGCACGGCGCCGACGATTTGATCTCGGTCGAAATTGGTCAGCTTATTCATGTCTATCTCCTCGCTTGTGCGTTGTTCTCTAATGGAAATATAGCGTCGAGAAGTGCGGGCAGTCTAGTCAATTTTGACTTGACCACCCGCTTTTGCCGATCAGTGCAAATAGAGATTGCGATCCTTGGCGATCTCCTTCGAAACGTCCTTGGCGATTTCGTCCAGACTGCTCAGACGCTCCTTGAGACTGAGGCAATCGCGCGGGAGCACATCCAGGCTGACTTCGCAGCGCTCGTCGTAGGCGAGGCCGGATACCAGGGCGTGATGGTGCTCCTGATAGGCGACATTGAACGGAGGCTTCCCTTCCTCAACCACATAAGGGATGCCGGGCGACACCAGAACCAAGCGGAAGAAGTAGGTGTTGGTCATGTCGTAGCAGCGCTCGACATACTTCATTGCCGCGTCGATCTCGACCCGGCTGACGTTAGAGCGCCCAACGTCAGCCAGCAGATACGCCGCCATGTCGAGAGGAGTCCGGTCGCTGACAAAGGGGCCAGACGCCCGGTGAATATCTTCTTCGGCTCTATCGAGGATCGCGTGTTGAACCTTCAGGCGGGTTTGCATATCGAGATCGGCGTCCATCGGGATGCCAAGTTCGGCGTGAACTGCGGTCGAGCTAGAGGTAATAAAGAGAAGACCAGACCTGGCTGCATACTCGCGAGCGAGGGTGGTCTTCCCGGTGCGATGCGCGCCGATCAATCCAAGCATCAGTCGTCCTTTCCGCAGCGAACGTGTTTACCGGCGCCGTCGGTGCAGTTCGACGATCCGCCGTGAGCGGACGGGAACCAAGCCGGGAAGCTGAAACCGGAGAGACTGTCAGTCGAAGCGGATTTCGCCGAGGTATTGGGGTGGGAGGAACTGGCGGTGGCGGGCTTGGCCGAACTGACGGACGCGCGAGCGCCCGCCGAAGCATGACCGCCGCCACCGCCGCCACCGCCCTTCGCTTCGGCCTCGGCGCAGAACACAGCCAGGGCCAAAGTCAGAACGATGGAGGCGATGACGTTAATCATGATCAGACCCCCGTGGACCCGAAACCGCCGGCGCCGCGAACCGTGTCGGGCAGATCATCCACCTCGATCGGCGCCGGGCGGCCGATCTGCTCGACGATGAGCTGGGCGATCCGATCGCCAGCCTTGACGACGAAAGAAGTCTGCCCGGTGTTGATCAGGATCACCCCGATTTCGCCCCGATAGTCCTCATCCACCACGCCGGCCAGCACGTCGATCCCGTGCTTCAGCGCCAGGCCCGAACGCGGAGCTATGCGGGCGTAAAAGCCCGACGGGACAGCCCCGGCAATGCCAGTCTTTACCAGCCGACGATCACCGGGGGCGACGATGGTTTCTTCGATCGAGGACAGGTCCATGCCGGCGGCGCCAGCGCTGCCATAGCTCGGAATGACGGCGGCAGGGTCGAGCTTCTTGAACGGGATGACGAACATCAAGCGGCTTCCTTTTCCTGGGTGGCTTCGTCAGTGGAGTCCTCGAACTGCACGCCCATCACGGCGGCGAGAATACGGGCAAAATGAAGGGCGCCAGCCTCGCCAGCTTTTTCGGCGTTCTCGAACGGACCCCAGATGCGAATTTCGGCGGCGTCCTGGTTTTCTTCGGCCTTGGCCAGAGAGTAGTAGAACCCCGGCTTGAAACCTTCGACCGGGCTCGTCTCCAGATCGTAAATGCTGATCGGCAACTGTCCGCCCTCGGGGGCGCTGGGCAGGTTCTCGTTTTTCGTCAATTCAGTCATGACTTTTCCTTTCAGGCGTGAACAATGGCCCTGTCGAAGACGACAAAGCTGTGAGTTTCACGATCCTCGCGCGAAACCTCGCGCCAGGCCGTGCGGTCGATATTGGGGAAATAGGCATCCCCGACGACATTCCTGTGAACCTCGGTCAGATAGATCCGCTCAACGAGCGGCATCGCCAGTTCGTAGATCGCGGCGCCGCCGATGATGAACGCCTCACCAGTGCCGGCGGCTTCCGCCCAGACCAGCGCCCGCTCAAGGCTATTGACCAAGAAGGGCGATCCAACTTCCATTCCGACCTTGGCGCTGGTCAGAACGATGTTCAGACGCCCAGGAAGCTGTTTACCGAGACGCTCCCAGGTCTTCTGGCCGAACTGTTCGCCAATGCTCTCCCAGGTCTTGCGGCCCATGATCACCGGGTGGCCCATGGTCGTCGCCTTGAAGTGACGCAGATCATCAGGAATGTGCCAGGGCATGACGCCTCGATAGCCGATGACGCCATTTTGCGAAGCGGCGACGATGATGTTCAAACGCATGTTGCTCTCCTCAGACCGCTACCGGCGCCTTGATTGCCGGATGCGGGTCGTAGCCGATCAGCGTGATATCCTCGAACTTGAAATCGTCGATCTCGCGAACCTTGGGGTTCAGGCGCAGGTCGGGAAGAAAGAGAGGCAGCCGCTCGATCTGTTCGCGAGCCTGCTCGAAATGGTTCAGATAAAGATGCACGTCGCCGCCGGTCCACACGAATTCGCCTGGCGTGTGCCCCGTAACCTGGGCCACCATCAACAGCAACAGCGAGTAGGAAGCGATGTTAAACGGCACGCCGAGGAACAGATCCGCCGAGCGCTGGTAGAGCTGGAGATCCAGCATCCGCCGCGGAATGCCAGCTTCGTCGAGAATATTCGCTTCCTCGTCGGGCGACGCACCAGTGGGCATGACAACGCCCAGGCCGGCGCCAAGAGACACGCGATGATAATGCGCAATGGGTCGGCTGTTGAACTGAAACAGACAGTGACACGGCGCCAGAGCCATCTCATGCAGGCTGCCGACATTCCAGGCGTTGATAATGATACGCCGACTGTCGGGATTGGTGCGCAACGTGTGAATGGCGTCACCAAGTTGGTCGATGCTCAAGCGCCCCATTGGATCGAGCGGATATGCTGGCCAGGAGCGCCACTGTTCACCGTAAATCGGCCCCAGATCGCCGTTCTCATCGGCCCATTCGTCCCAAATCGAGACGCCATTCTCCTTCAGATAGGCGATGTTGGTGTCGCCCTTGATGAACCACAGCAGCTCATGAACGACCGACTTCCAGTGGATCTTCTTGGTGGTCAGCAGCGGGAAGCCATTGTAGAGCCGAAAGCGCATCTGAGCGCCGAATACAGACCGGGTGCCGGTGCCGGTGCGGTCGTCTTTCTCGGTGCCAGAACTGAGAACCTGACTAAGAAGGTTGAGATATTCCTGCACGGCTTACTCCTTTTCGACACGCTTCCAGATCACCTGACGGCCGACCCTGGTGAACGCGATCATCCCCTTCTTGCGAAGTCTCTGAATGATTTGGTCAATAAGACGACCATGCTTTTCGCCGTTGTCGAAATACCTGCACAAATCGCCATAGGTAAACGGTTCACCTGAAAGCATCCGATTTTCGATCTGTTCAGGAAGCGTCATCATGATCAGGACACCTTCCCTTCGGCCCAGCGCAACAAACCTTCGGTCACGTCGCTCTGGTTATGCTCATCGACAGCGCCGCTTTCGGTGATGTGATGGCAAATTTCTTCACCCAACTGCTTCATTTCGCGATAGGGAAGGGAGCGGATCAGACCGGCGATTTGCTTGACGCGAGCCTCGGGGTCATGCCCCTGTGTTTTGGCTTCAAAATGACGTTCGCCCATCTATTCCTCCGTTTGTTTTGGCTTCCCGCCCCGCGTTGCTCGGGGCGGGTTGCTCATGGGTGTGATAATATCAACGCTGACTTGACGCAGCAAGCGGCATAAATCAGCGTTGATTGATCAGCAGCGACCCCCGCCCTTGCGCTTCGGCTTGGCCATGACAATCACCTCCTTCAGGCAGCCTTGTTGAAATCAACGGGGCAAGCCCCGCTTGCGCAATCCACATGCGCGAAGTCCACGTCTTCCTTGACCTCCTGATCCTCGCCCGAACGGATCGCGGCGCTGATCAACTCATAGACCGCCTTGGTCACAGGTTCCTCGGGCTGATACTCGTAGGCGGTCATATCCACCGACGGCATTACCGAGCAGCACCGGACGGTGAACTGGCCCTCGATGATGGCGCGCTGGAAGTCCTCGAAGCTGACCACCTTCGGATCATACTTCAGGGTGTAGCTGACCTGGTTGCCGGTTTCGGACAGCGGGGTAAAACCGTCTTCCTTGACACCGATGATCCAGAAGCGCTCCAGCAGGCGCAGATACTCGAACTGCTCCTCCGGGGTCGCCTCGGGCGCCGTCACCAGCTTGTCGCCCATTCCGAGCTGGCAGATCACCGGCGCGGTCGGGAAGCCGACGATGGTGGTTCCCGAGTAGGTCCGCAGGCGACGCACCGGATAACCCTGCTCTTCCAGCTTCGCAATCAACGGGTCATCGTTGCGATACTGGACCCAACGCAGGTATTCGCGCAGCGCCGGGAGATGAGCGCCTTCAGACAGGCCGAACAGCTTGGACGTGGTGCCGGCCGGCTTGATCGTGGTGTTGGTATGCGGCACAGTCACGCCCAGCTCAGAGGCGTAGCGTTCGCATTCGTCCACGACGGCCCGCTTGAACCGGGACAGAGTGAGCCAAAAGGCGCCAGCGCGAACGCTCGGGTCCATGTCGGTCGCCATCAGCTCAAGCTGATCGACGCCCCACCCGCACGGCCCGCCGTGGAAAACGGGGTTCACCATGTCGCGAAAGCTGATCTTGAAGAACCTCCAGGCGAACTCATGCAGGCCGGTAATGCCGACGCCGATACGGTTCGTCCGGTTGACTTCGCGCTTGTAGAGACTGTCCATCAGGTTGGTGCGGATCAGCGCCCGAGCCGCGGTGCGGAAGGCATCTTCGGCGTCGTCCAAATCCTGGGCGTGGAAAGGCACAACGTCGGCAATGACGCAGTAGCCACCCAGGACCAACAGGGTGATCTCGCCACACGGATTGGTGATCATGCGGTAAGGCATGTTCATCACCCGCCGCAGGATCTCCTTGCCGATCTCCTTGGTCTCCTCGTCGAGCTGATACTTCGCACTCTCAGCGAAGATGCCGTCGGCGTAGACCTCCATGCCCTCGTCGTTCTGAGTCAGCATATCCACGTTGATGAAGCCGGGTTCGCCGGTGCCATCGAAGTAGGACGCCTTCAGGGCCTCCTGCATGACCTTCCAGGCGTGCCGATCCCACTTATCGAAGATGGGCCAGCCGATGAGGGACCGAGCCTTGAGCGGGTCCTCGCCGGGGTTGAGCTGAACCCAACCCCAGACGTTCTCCACGCGATCACGGAACTCCTGGTCGATCGTGATCGAGTTGTTGGACGACCACAGGAAGCCGCCGCGCTTCAGCTCGATGAACTCGAAGATCGTGGCGTCCTTCCAGAACTTGGTCGCCATACGAGCGGCCCGGCGGGCGCCGCCGACCAGAACGCATTCGGCCAGATAGTGATCGGCGTAGATCGTCGCGCGCCAAGGCTTCATGCCGGCGTCGCGCAGCCGGCCGACGTTGCCGATCGCCTGCATCAGTGGCCCGGGGCCGGAAGCCGGGCGACCCTGCATCCCCATAATCGCGGCGCCGCGGGGGCGAACGTCAGAGAAGTCGAGGATCAGCACCGCTTCGCGCTTGCGCAGGAACGCCAGTTTTTCGATCTGCTCGATCGCCTTAGCCCAGCCTTCGCGGCTGTCAGGAACGCGGAAATAGTGGATTTCGCGGCCGGCATAGAGATGACGCGCGTCGCGCTCGGTCAGGTAGCCAGTGATCTCTCCGCTCTGAACGTCCTTGTGACTCCAGTCGATCACCGGAACGATAATAGGCATGTGATTGAAGTCCACAACCATCAGGTCGTCGTCATAGGCGCGACCGACGCCCGAGCCAGACAGCAGCAGCTTGAACAGAATGGTGGACAGGGCCGAGCTAGAGCAGTTGCCAGTCAGCAACCCATTGGCGAGCACGAAGGTCGAAGTGACCGGCTCCTCGGGGCAATAAACCGGGGCCTTGCCCAGGTGCTCGATGGACTCGACCTTCCACTCCACGTTTTTGCGAAGGCGAATGATATGCAAGTCCTTGCCGTTGGCGAAGGAGCCATCGCCTTCCTTGCGCTCCATGACGCGGTGCATGGTCACATTGAAGCCGGCGTAAGCTGCGTGCTCATCCAACCATTCGGCCGCCATTTCACTGGAGGTCGAGATTTCCAGGCAACGATCCTGACCCTTGTAGCCGTCAGCCAGCCACCAGCCGTAAATGAACCCGGCGATGTATTCGGGGTCGCGCGTGAAAGGCAGTTCCTTCGCGTGCTCGAACTTGCCGATATAGTAGACGCGATCACCGTTGGCGTGGGGCGGCGTGGTGTAGCGATAACCGGCGGCGTCCAGCCATCCATGAACCTCATCGCGCACCGCATCCTGCTTGCAAACGCGAATGCTGGCGTAGGTGCGACCCTGTGAAATGCCGGGACGATAATTGTCGCGGCGACCCTTGTGAGCCGTGCCGTCACCGAAGATCAAGCCGTGAACCACTGCCGCCTCGTTCATGCCAACATCCGCATGAATGGGAGTCAGCACATCGCCGGTCTTCAGCGAGGCAGTGATGGAGCCGTCGCGCAGTTTCCAGCGGTGATTGGCGGTTGCCTTCACGGTGCGGCGGAACTTGCCACCGCCACCAGTGAGCGAGCGAAAGGTGATCTCGTAAAGATCCTGCTCGCCGTGAGCGTTGATCATGGCAGGACGTGGCTGACCGTCGCCGGCGATGACCGTCACGGTCTGACCGACAATCTTGCCGATCTCAACAGGGCCATACTCCATAGTCAGGATACGGGTCGAATATTCCAGACAATTCGTGAACACCTCCATCGGACGATCAGGCTGGGTTTCATCGCCGTGCTGGAGGTGGCGGCCGGACATCAACAGGGACGCCTGCCGCAGATGATGGTGCATCCGATCGAATTCGATGCGCTGCTCGGAGGTGAATGAGACGTTGGTGTCGAGGAAGCCACCGACGAACGGGGCGTCCTTTTTCGGATGCAGCAGGGCGTTACCCAGCGCGACGCGCCTGGCCACGTCTGCCCATTCCTCCGTCACGATCTCGCCGATGGCCCAATAAAAGCCCTGAACCACCTCGTCGTCGCCAAACTCGACGTGATAGTCACCCTCAAAAGCGTGACCGTTGGACTTGGCCAGGGCCGCAATCTGCGCGTCCAGCGAGGTCGAGTCGTCACGGGGAATGGAAAAGGGGACCTGCTTGGGAAGGTCCAGACGACGAGTAATCTTGCGGTTCACAGTGCGATCGGCGACCGCCTTGCCGATGCCGGCAAAGTAGCTGCGCGCTTCCGGCAAGGGGCGGATTTTGAAAACGTAACCCATGCGGTCCTCTCTTGGTCAAAAGGGGAAAGAGTTTATCAAAGTCAACGCTGACTTTACAGACTTGACATAATCAAGCAGCCAGCTTTAGTGCCGAGCGCATCATGGCGAGGCTGTGCTTGAACTGCTGGCTCTGAAGACCGGCGTAGATCGCACACACGCCGTCGGCCAGGTGCTCGTTTTTGGCGTTGAACTCCACCTTGCCCAGGCGCTTGTAGGTCAACCAGGGAGCCTCGGGGTGACGCTCGATCACCCACTCAATCATATCCTCCTTGGCCGCGGTCTTCTTGCCGACGGTGGCGAGCTTGACCTCAGTGGGGTTCACCTCAACCAGCTCGACCGGGCAGGCGCCCAAGATCGCGGTAGCCATCGATAGGGCCTTCAGGGCATTCGCGCTCTTCGCGCCGCCAGAGGGGACTTCGGCAAAGCCGAAAGCCACGAAGTCCGGGTCGGCCCAGCCACGCATCGCCTGGATGATCTCCCGGCACCGACGCAGATCATCCGAGCCCTTGCGAACCTGCTTGCTTTTGTCCTTCTCGGTCTCGACCAGCTTGAAGCCCGTGACCTTCAGCTTGAGCGTGTCGATATCCAGGTCGGCAGCGACCATGCCGAAATTGGCCAGCGAAGGGTCGAAGCCGACGACCTTGATGATGTTGCTCATTACCATGTCCCCCAAATCGGATTGTCGCTGTAGCGATCACTCAGCGCTGACTTGCTGATTGTAGCGCCGGAAAGGGCGTCCAGAGACGGCAAAATCGCCCCCTTCTTCAGTTCACCAATGGTCACGCCGAACAAGTCGAAGAACGCCGGCATCTCATTCAGCGGGATTTCCGCCCGAACCATGTCGTTCATCGGATCGCTTTCGGACTTGCCCCAATCACCGATCGGCTCGAAGCACAGGATCGCGCCCTTTCGCTTGCCCATGTAGACTTCGACGAGCCGCATCTGTTCGCCACCGATCAGCGGATGCTTCGTGAAGCTGCCGTCACGCTGCTTGAAGGTGAGCTTGGCCGGCGCCGACTGGGTGTAGATGGGTCCGGCTTCCGCTCTCAGGCGCGCATTCAGCCAATCAACGGCCGTCTGATCAACCATTCATCCTCTCCTCGATCTTCTCCAAAACGATTTTCGCCACCTGGGCAAAGAGAAACCACTGCGGCACAGGCCGCTCTTTGATGCCGGTCAGCATCAGGTCGGGATCGAGATGATTACGCCGACAAAGCTGCCTGGCTACCCACTCGATCCATTCACTGCTGGTCAGCTTGGGGCCGAGCCGCGCTTCGAGAACACTGTCGCGCTCGCGACGACGCTTTAGAACCGCATCGGCCCGAGCGAGAATAGCATCGACGTTCACGCCGACTTTTCCTCGGCCACCGGGATCATCAAGCCGCGCCTGATCAGATAAGCCCGAGCGTGTTCGATGTTCTCCTGGGCTACAGAACTGACGACCTTGCCTTCGAGATTGATCCGATAGGGGGTAAACAGCATTCCCCAGGCATATTTCGGCCCGCTGCAATAATCGGCGACGGCCGCCCGAACGCGCTTGGCCGACATCTTCTCACCGTCGAGTCCGCGAACACCCATGGCGATCAGCCGGCGATGAATTCCCACCTCCAGCGGATGCTTCACCGAAACGCCCTTGCTCATGAACGTCCGCGGGAAGGCATTCGCCAGGGCCTCGCGATCCTCGCGAACCTGCTTCTTGTCGATCTTCTTAGGCATGACACGAAGTCTCCTTCTTCGATTTTTCAATCAGTCTCTTGGCGCAGCGCAGCGCTTCCGTGCGCGCCATGCCCTGCTTTTGTAAGTCGTTGGCAGTGCGCGCCTCGTCCTGAAGCTGCTGCCAAGCCTCCTTATCAAGGAGTTCGCTCAACGGGCTACGCATGACACAGCACTCCGTCAACGGAGGACCGACCGCCCTCCTTTTTCACGATCACCTGCTGACGACACCAATCCTTGAGGTCATTATGGCTGATCACGAGCACGGTCCCCCGCTCGCGCGCCTTCTCCTCGAGGATGCCCATTAGTCGTTCAAGACCCGCCACATCGAGAGCAGTGTCGATCTCGTCGCCGATCCACAAATTGATCGGCTTGGTCGCCCGCGACGCCACCAAGTCCTGCAACGCGAGGCAGCACGCGAGCCTGACCTTGCGCTTCTCGCCGCCCGACAACCCGCCAAAGCTCTCAGCGCCGGTGGCGTCGGTCACGTCGATGGCAAATTTTTCGCGCAGTTCGCCCTTGGCGGTGGTCGAGAGCGTGGACCAGGTGGCGGTGATGTTGCCGTCGGACAAGCTGCCCAGATAATGGGCCGTGCGCGCGTTCAGGAAGGGCGTCACGGTATCGAGGATTTCGGCGCGCACGCCGGCAGGGCCAAACACCTTCACCGCGCTCTGGGCCAGCGCCAGGCGAGCCTGAGCAGCCTCAAGCGTCGCCTGCTTGGTGCCGATCTCCTCAACCAGCTCCTCGATGGTCCGCCCGGCCTTCTCGATCAAGGCAGCGAAGGGGTTCTGCTCGTCCTTCAGTCTCTTTGCATTCGCGATGTGCTGGCGGGTGCGATCAGCAATGCGGGAGCGCTCCCCCTTCTTCGCTTCGATGTCCCGCAGTTTCGCGCACAGACGCCCCTGCAACCCCGTGGCAGCGCTAATGTCTGTCATCCCCGCGACGAAAGTTGAAAGCCCCTCAGCGAGCCCCGCACGGGCTTCCCGGAGGGTGTTTGCTTCTGCCTTCTTCGTCTTGACCTCATCGACGACCTTGCGCAGCTTCCCAGTGGCGATCTTCCGAGCCTCGGTCAGATCGCTCGCCTCATAGGATTTGCCGCACTCGCCACACGGCTTTCCGATCCGGCTGTCGATCGCATCAACCTCTGCCTTCCGGCGCTTGGCGTCGTTGGTCAGCCGGTCGATCTCGGCGGTGACGACGGCGATCCGCCGATCGGCGGCGGCCAGCTCGCGCTCGAGGCGCGACTTTTCCTCTTGTTCGCCGACGACCTCCTTCAGCTTGCTCTCGACCTCGTCGAGCTGGGCGAGAACGCCAGGCTCATCCAAAGTCGCAATATCCGCATCGAGCGCTTTCACCTGATCAGCCAGGGCTTTGGCAGTTTCAGACTCGGACTGAACACTTTCAGCCCGCTTTTCGTCCCAGGCGCGCTGCTGGCCCTGCAACCGAGCCACCTCGTCCTCGGTGGAGTCGATGCGAGCCTGAATGCGATCAAGCTGGGCCTGCGCGTCGCAAGCCTCGCGCTCGGTGACGGCCTGCTTAGCGCGAGCCACCTCATACGCCTTCTCGAGGATCGTGATACCGGCCGCTTCCTCGATCAGCAGCTTGAGTGGCTTATCGGTCATCGCCGGCAGATCGGGCATCTTCTCCTGACCCGCATAGACTGCCGAATTGAAGACCTCCTCCGAGCATCCGAGGATACGGTTCACTTCAAGTTGGGTCAGCTTGTCGGTGCCCTTTGTCAGGTCGCTCGGCGCTGGGGCGAGCTGTTTCACCACCAGGCCGTTCTTGCCTTCTTTGTGCTTGCGGTGACGGGCGATCTCGTAAAGCTCGTCGCCGTCGCGAACCACCGCCGCCACGCGGCAGTTCTTTCCGACGAAACGGTTAATCACGCGATCGCCGCTCTCGCCGCGGGCGGTGGTCCCGAAGAATGCCCACGAGATGGCGTCAGCAATCGACGACTTGCCCGCGCCGTTCGAATTGGCGCTGGTGTTGTCGGCGTTCTCGCCCTGGATCAGCACCAGACCGCGATCGGTCAGGTGCAGCTTTGCCTCGCCAATGGTGAGGAAATTCTCGATGGTCAACGTCTCAACGTGCATCGCTCGCCTCTTCTTTCATGCGAGTCGGCATGTTCGGGCCGTTGACCCAAAACTCACCGCCGCAGGTGTCGCACACGAAACCATCGGCGTCGCCCTCAGACTCGAAGCGACCATTCAGGTATTCGCCCATTTCAAGAAAGGCGCCGGTTCCATCCTTGATGTCCCCCGACATGCAGTATGGGCAAAAGCGAGGCTTGCCCATTAGAACCTCCGAGCGTAAATGACGATACCGGACCCCATCACATCCACGTTCAGACGAACAGTGGTCGGGTCGATGTCGGCCGGGGCGCAGTGGATCAGACGATTGCTTTCGATCGCCGGCTCGTCGAGTTGGCGACAGACCCAACAGCCGGGGCAGACCGCAATCGGCTCCAGATCGTCTTCGATCTGACCGACGGTCGTCGAGCGGCTGGCGGGTTCATTGACGATACGGGTCTTCATCAGGCGGCACTCCTGGCTTCGGTGAGAATGGAGTCGCAATAGGCGGCAAGCTCGGTCGGACGATCGAAGCTCTTGGCGACCACATAGGCGGTCACGGAAGCTTCCAGGGTGACGCCCGATTTGGCGGCGACGCCGGTGCGGGAAACTTCGGTCTTGCGGGTGGCGTGGATCACGCCACCCTTGGCGCCCATACCCATCAGCTCCTCGCGAGCAATTTTGATTTCGGTCTCGGTCACATCCTCCAGCTTCAAGCGGACGTAGTTGCCGTCGGCGAGGAAGGGGATGTCGGCCGGCGGGGTGTCGGGCGTGATGTCGATGAAGGACGGGGCGTGCGAAGCGCGATATCTCACGTCGTCGCTGACGATCAGAAAGCCGGCTCGGGTGCCGACATCGCCCCAGGTCTGCTGAGTGGTGGCACCGATCGAGAAGACGCCGTTCCCGAAGTCCTTGTGGTCGTGATAGTGGCCAGCGAACACGCGACGGAAGCCAAAGCCAGCGAGTTGCTCGGCAGTCAACCCGTGAGAGGGCAGACCGGGGATCACGCCGTCGATGGGAGCGTGTAGGATCACATCGAAATCGCCGGCGCCCACGCGACCATTCAGATCGTCGAGGGCATTCAACAGATCGGCGGTGCTGGAATGCCAGGGAACCAGGGCCAGACGGTCGATCACTTCGGGCTCGTCACAAACACGCACGCCGGCGTCAGCCAGGGCGCGCACGGCATTCCCCACGCGGTCGGACTCCTTGCCCTCCAGATCGTGATTGCCAGGGAGGGCAACGATCCCCACACCAGCGCCGCGCAGATCGCGCACCACCTCGAGGACGGGGTTCAGCACGGTCGGGCTGATTGAGCCCCGGACGTGGAAGATGTCGCCGGCCAGCACCATCAGATTTCCACCGGCGGCCAGAAGCTCCTGCCCGGCCCGGCGCATCTCAGCGCACTGGATGGCAAGGCGGGAGTTGACCCCATCAGCGTTGGTCGTCGAGAAGGTAGACCAGTTGTGGAAGTGCAAATCCGCAAGTAGGGCGTAGGGTCTTTTCATCTTCGTCCCTCAAATCAAGAATGACTTAACTTAATGCAGAATAAACATAGAATAAAGCGGCAAGTAAAGAGAGTTGCGCAGGTGGCCCCTGGGCAACATTTGCCTTTTGGCGCAACTCTCTTCACAACGATTAGCGACACGCTGATTTTGGGTAACATGGCGAGTCTGGTCGCTAAATTATGGAAGATTGACAGCCTCGGCATGGGGAACGGGGGTTGGTTGGTCAATCTTCCTCCGACTTTCGTCGGAAACTTGTGGGCGAGACACCGTTGGGGTGGGCAACATGGGTTCTCTGGTCTCGCCCCGCGATCGGCTTATGCCGTCGCAAACTCTCCCCGCCACGCCCGCCACAGATCGCGCAAAACGCGCTTCTCGACGTAACGCTGGGCGCGGCGATGGGCCAGCATCTTGGTGATATCCGGGCTCTTGCCGGCCTCGTAGACCTTGCGCTCGTCGTAAAGCGTCTTAAGGGCGCCACCGGCCTTGATGATGCAGGTGCCGACATTCCACATGACCGAGCGCCGGACGGGGTTGTAGCCATGAACGAGCGCCGCTTCGGCGTCGGCCACCTTACGCTGTCGCTCGGTCCCGATCACCGCAAGCCCCATGCGCTTCCACAGCTTGGCGGGATTGTTGTAGTTGGCCAGGTCGCCCGCCTCGCCGATGATATTGGCGAGATTGGTCATGCCAACGCCGCGCTGAGTGGCGACCCATTCGGCAACCGGGAGTTTCTTCGCCAGCTTCTCCAGCTCCTTGCCAAGCTTGGCGCAGTCGCTCGCGATGCCGTCGTGCGCAGCAAACAGGGCACCGTAATTCTGTGACAGACCCACGGCGATTTCCACGTCCTCGGCCTTCTGGACCTTGTTGGCGATCAGTCGATCGACGATCACGCCGGCACGATCCTTGTCACCATCCACGGCGGCGCGAGCGAGCGCCTTGAGCTGAAGAACGATACGGTTCTGCGCCATCTGGAGCTGCTTGCGCTGGCGGTAGGTGAGTTGGATCTGAATAACGAGATCACTCAGGTTCATTGATCTATCTCCGTTCTGTAGTGACGCGCCGCACTCGGTTTCTGGGTAACATGAAATCCGTAGCAGCGCGTCACTATTGGTCGAACACGTCATCCTTGGGTAACAATGCGCTACTGGTTCAAAATCTGAAGGTCTTTAGAGACGCGATGGTGCTGGGCAACATTCTGTGCTTGGTCTCCAAAGACCTAACTCGTGACTACAGAGCGTCCAAAATCTTCCCGGCCATTTCGTCCGTCAGCACTTCACGCACCAGGGCGGTGGGAGAGCCGAGATCAGCGATGGCGAAATAGAACTTGGCCCGACGCTCAAGCCCCTTGGCCCTGCTGCGTGAAAGTTCCGCCTGGGCACGAACCTCTTCGAGCGTCAGATCGCCAAGCCGACGACCTTCAACCAGCCACTCGTCGAGAAACTTCCGCCCGGTGGTCACGACGGAAGCCTTGACCAGACTGGAGAACGAACGAGATCCGGTGGGCGCGGGGGCAGGCATCGCGGATTTCGGCAGCGAACGCCCCAGCATTTCACGCTTGCGCTTTGCCGCGTTGTGAATTCTCGCGAGAGCGCCGTCTTCTATCAGCAAGCGCATGTAACCGTTGACGGGAGTGGACCCGATCAACTTCTTGATCAATTCCTGCGCTGCGTCTTCATAGGACTTGTGGCGCATGATCAGATCGTCTGCAATGTCGTTGATCACGTCGCTCGGCGCGGTCGTAACGACAGGCGCGACAGCTTTTGCTGCTGAAATCGACATTCTAACTCCTTCTTTCCGTTCGAGAGACACCGGCACTCTGGGCAACATTCATCGTTTGGTCTCTCTTCAGAGTTCAATCATCACTGACTGAACAACCCCGTTATAGCGCGCCCCGTGGGGCATGTGAAGCGGCAAAATCATTCAACGCTGATTGATTATTCAGGCCGGCTTGAGGATCAGCTTTCCCCGCTTGCGCCAGAAGAAGCGCAATGGCAGATAGCGCTGAAGCGCGCCGCCACGAGCGCTGTAGTTCAGCACCTTCGCCTTGGTGCTGTCGGTCAGCCATTCAATCTTGGTCATCCAGATGTCACCAGTCTCGCGAACGATGACGCCCATCGCCTTGATGCCCTTGGCGCGCATCTCGAGGATCGTGTCGATGTCGAAAGCCCAGGCCGCCTTGCCGTCACGGATCGCCTCCGAAATCGAAGAGCAACCGTGACGGAAGATTTCCTCCTGCTTCCGATAGGCGATGTAGCATTTCCGGCCGTCATCGAAGGTCACAATGCCCCCGTAGAGCCGACGCCCCTTCTTGACATGCTGGATCTTATATTTGAACGGATTTGCCTTCAAAGGCGCGGACTTGCTCATGATCCCAATCCCACAGTCCGAGCCGGCCGCTTGCCGGCACGGGGTTGTTGAACCTAATGGGCTCGCCCATGAACCAGGCAAAGCGGCCCGGGGCGTAAATGCCGAAAGCGCGCTCCCGGTCAGGGATGCGAGCGATCAGCTCATCTGTCATCAGCTTGCAATCCAACAGTTTCGTCTTGCCGATGACCGCGCCGCGAGGTAGCTCTGCGAGGGGCGGGAGCCCGGTGGCTGCGTAATGCACCTGGAAGTCTGGGGCGGCGTAGGCAACTCTTTGTTCGGTGCGAAGGTTCTTGCACGACGCAATTGCAACTTCCTGACCGATCAGACCGTTGGGCGCTGGCCAGGGGCGGGTTTCGATCCTCTTGTGTCCCGTCACCAGCAGCAGCGCCCAGGGCTGCCAAACGCTCAATGCCTTCATCTTCCGTTCCCCGGCTTGTTTGCTTCAAACATAGCGCGGGTTAGCGAATTAGCGAAGGTGAAGAGCGCTACTCGTCTTCGTTCTCCTCGCGATCGGCGCAATTTCCGCACTTGCCGTCATATCCTTCGCCGTCTTCAAGCGAAGCGCCACACTCGCTGCACCTGTCATCCCCTTCCTTATTCAACTCGGTGCCCGAGAAATCGGCCCACACCCAGGCGAGAACATAGGCACCGTTGCCGTCTCCTTCGCTGATTGTGGCGATGCCATCGGCGGGATCGTCGATCTCGACCTCGCCATCGACATGATGCTGCTCGCGAGCGATGGAAACGATGGCCAGTTCGCGCTCGCTAGGCTCGGCAAGGGCCTTGAAAAGACGCCGCACCAAGTCGTCGGCAACGCTCTTGCTCAAGTCAAGCCCAGGCGAAACCCGCAAGATGGCGTCAATTTCTTCGTTGGACAGATAAACGTGAGGCATCAGGGTCCCTCCACCTTCTCGAAACGGGGTCTTCCCGAGGCCGCTTCGCCGAAGAACATCGTCTTCGGACGGAAGAACATCTCGTGTTCGCAGGGATAGAGGGGGCGATAAGCCACCATCTCCTCCTCCGTCTCGGTATGAATGCCGATCCCGACCAGCTCATAGAGCTTGCCAGTGGCGACGTGCCGATAGATTTGAGCGCCCGACGCCGAGACGATCTCCACGTCCTCGATGCCATAGTGCCCGAGAAACTGACGGGCCAGATTGCGGGTCTTGAACACCTTGCCGGTGTTGTCAAAATGAACCTCGCGCTCGCTCGCGGACGCCACGAACTGCCCGGTCCCTCTGTGCTTGAGCTTGAACATCCGATCCTCCGTCGAAAGTGGGGCGCCCGAAGGCGCCCCACTTGATCACGCAGCCTCCAGAAGCGCCTCATCGAGGTCGCGACCTACGGCGGGCAGCAGGGCCTTGAGCTGCTCGACGCCGGTGGGGTCCGCTTCCAGCTTTTCCACCAGGGCCTTGCGGAAGTAGCTCTTGCCGTCGGTCCAGGTGATGTGAGCCTTGCCCTTCTCCAGGGCGCCGACCGCCACCAGGTAGTCCACGAGGGAACCGACCACATCGAATTTGCCGGTGCCATCGGGCTGAAACAGGAAATCCCAGGACGCCTTCAGGAAGGGACGATTGACCTTGTTCTTGACGCACTCAGCGCCGATCCGCTGCCCGATCTTGGTCTTGTCCTCGCCGGTGCCGGCGGTCAGCATCGAGCGACCCAGCTTGATGCGAACCGAGGCGTAGAACTCGGGAGCGTTCCCGCCCGGCGTGGTGGTCGGATCGCCGAACATCACGCCGATCTTGGTGCGCGCCTGGTTCAGGAAGATGATAAGGATGTTCATCTCCTCGGCGTGCAGCGCCAGGGCGTTGAAGTTTGCGCTGGTGGCGCGGGCCAGGGCGGTGTTGTCGTTCATGTTGAAGTCGGTGGCGTCCTTGTCCGCCTTGGACTGCGGGATCATCGACGCCAGCGAGTCAAACACCACCACGATGGGCGCGTCCTCGGGGAGAGCTTTGGCATCGCGAATGGTCTTCGCCGCCTTGATGGCAATCGTGGTGGACTCCTCGTAGGTCCGAGGCGTCTTGAACAGGAACCTGCCCGGGCTGGTATCAAGGCCCATTTTTTCAGCCAGGCGCTTGTCGAACGAGCGCTCGTGATCAAAGAACATGGCGAAGCCGCCGGCCTTCTGGGCGTTCTTCATCACGTTGGTCGCGATGGCGGTCTTGCCCGAGCTGGGCGGACCAAACATTTCGATGATGCGCCCCATCGGCATCCCACCGTTGTAGGAACCGCTGATCGCGTAATTGAGGGGCGGATAGCCGGTGTCGATCCAGCCGCGCACCTCCTGCACCTCGTCGTTGCCGCCGACCGTCTTCAGGAGGGCTTCGGCCAGCACGTCGGCAGGGGACTTGCTCATGGTCTATCCTTTCGAGAAGGGGAGGGGCCGCAAGGCCCCTCCCGGTGGTCAGATCGCGCGGGCATGCTTGGCAAAGGGCTTGAACACCTGACCGCAAGCGTTCTTGACCTCGATGCGACCGCGAACGAGGGTGGCGTCGCTCACCATGCCTTCGAGAGTGGTGATGGCGCCGTTGCGGGGATTGCGAACATCAAAGGAAACCTTCTGACCAACGGTGAAGCTCAATTCAGTCATGACTTTACCTTTCGTGCGGATTTATGGTGTTGGGAGGAGGTGATTACGCGGCTTCGTCCGCGAGCAGCGCTTCCAGATCGCCCAGCTCGTCGTCGGCGACGGGAGCGGAGACGGGAGCGCTGGTTTCGGTCACGACGGCGCCGGACTGCCCCTCGGCGCCCGCCGCCGGCTCGACCTTCTCGGCGCGCTTCTGACGGGTCTTGCGCACCTTCGGCTCGCCCAGGGTGAAAGCGCCGAGAGCGACGGGCTGCGGACGGTTCATCGCGGCGGTGATCACGTCGATGGCGCTCTGGAGATGGGCGCCGATGAATTCCTGCATCTTGTCGAAACGCGCCTGATCCATCAGGGTCGGATTGTTGTCGGTGGTATTGGCGATATCCTGAAGAGTCTTCGCCACCAGGTTCACGCGACGAGCCAACAGGGTGTCGAATTCGTTCTGGTTAAGCAGCTTCATTGTCTTTGTCTCTCTGGTTGTTGTTGAAGGCTGCGCAGAAGTTGTCTAAGTCGCGCAGCAAGGAGTGAAATGACAGGTCTTCACAAATCGAGCGGAACGCCGCCCGGTCGAACGCGCCCTTGTCGAGCGTGAGGCGCTCAGGCTTCGGCCGCTCGGCGGTCTTCAAATCCATCAGCATCATGTTGAAGGCGAACCGATCCCGCCCTTCGGGGGCGCAAAACTCGGTCAGCTTCTTCCGATAGCGAGCCAGTTCCTCGGGAAGCTCGAAGCCGGGCGTCTCGGCCGCGGCCCAAAACTTCTCGACGGAACCGAACTTCTCCAGAAGGATCGGCGCCGCCTTGTCCCCGATACCGCCGACGCCGGGAATGCAGTCGGAGGAGTCGCCCTTCAGAGCCTTGCCCTGAAGGAACGCGCGGCCATTGACGTAGCCGGTCTGGGTCTGGAAATCCCGATAGGTGATCTTCACCTCGCGGATCGGATCGAACCACAGAACGCCCGGCTCGACGAGCTGGAGCCAATCCTTGTCGCCCGAAATCAAAACGACGCTATCGCCGCGGGACCGAGCCTTGCTGGTCAGCAGACCAGCCAGATCATCGGCCTCCCAGTTGATGGCCATCATCTGGTTGACGCCAAGGGTCCGGGTCGCCCGAGCAATCCAAGGCTTCTGAGCCTTGTAGCGCTCCTTCTCAGCAATGGCCTTGGGGTCTTCCTTCCGCTTCGCCTTGTAGCCGGCGAAGTGGTCGTAGCGCCAAGACCGCCCATCCCACAGGACGATCGGCTTGAACCCCGAGTAGCCCAGCAGTGTGATCCGCAGGCTCTTTAGGAAATGGAAGATCGCCTGCACCTCCATTTCGCCGGCCGTCAACTTGGAGGTTGACTGCGCAGCGAAACCGAGAGAATTGCCGTCGATCAGCATGATGCCGGGCATCTGAGGCTCCGTGATGGAAGTAAAGGGAGGGGCCGAAGCCCCTCCGCTGAGGCGTGGTCTGGTGTTAGTCCAGGTCCGCCAGAAGGCTCTCGATGTCGTCGTCACCGAGATCCTCGTTGAAGCTGTCACCAGCGGTCGCCTTCGCCGCGACGACAGTTTCGACCGACGCCTTCGGCGCGACCTCGAAGGGCACTTCATCCTCGACGGTAAAGGAGCCGTCGATGACGTTCGGGTCCTCCTTCGGCGCAGGGGTGGCCGGCTTATCCTTCGGCCCGGTCAGGGCGGCCCGAGCACCAGACGGGAGCGCCGCGCGACCGGAAACCGCGGAGAGGGCCTGGAACGCCTTATTGAGACCAGCCTCGTATTCCTGGTTCACGTAGGCATCCAGATCGTTAAGCTGAGCCAACAGGGTCTTGTTCACCGGCTTGGACTTCGCCGCCGGCACCACCGAATATTCGGTGTTCAGTCCCTTGCCCTTGCGCTCGATGATGATGTCGATCCCGGCGTCGGGGTCGATCATCTCGGCACCGTGCTCTTCCATCACGTCGAGGATCTTCTCGAACGTGGTGGGAGAGAGATCGAGGATCACCACTTCGCCGGCGTTCTCGCCATCGGGCTGGATGGCGTTGAGCAGATAGCGAGTCTTCGACTTCGCCTCGGTCAGGGCCTTGATCAAATCGTCGTCGGTCGCCGACGAAATCGCGCTGGCGACGGCATCGCACAGCTCGCAGGGCTTGCCGAACGTCTTGTCGGTGCAGACATAGACTGCCTTCAGTTCGCCGGTCTGATCCTTGATGAAGTGCTGCCCGAACTCATGGAAAAACGTCGGATCGCCGTCCTTCTTCCAGGTCGGCAGAATGCGCCAGCGGCTCTTGCCCGGCGGCGGTTTCACCGTCTTTTCACGACGCCCCGACGCAGCGGCAATGCCCTGCTTCTTCTGCTTGATAATGTCCATCAGGTTCTTCGACATGCTTTTTGCCTTTCGAGCTTTCTGCTTTGGTTCTTGCCGATGGGGTTGCCCTCTCGGGTATTGCCCCATCAGCGCTTCAACGTGAATTATACATTCAACGCTGACTTGCCATCGTAGGAGAAATTACGCGGCTTCGCGGTTCTCCGACACGAGGCGGGCGGCCCGGTCGCGCGTCACATCGCGCTGGGCCTCCTCGCGGGCCGCAGGACCCTTGAGGAACAATTCGCCCTTGGCTTCCTCGCGCAGCGCCACGCCAATCTGCACCAGCATATCCTTGCGCTGCTTGAAGGCTTCCAGAGCATTCTTGGCCAGGTCGGCGATCATACGGGCGTCGTTGACCTTCTTCTGGGCCTCGACGTATTCGCGATCGCGCAAAATCTCCTTGCCGAGGGCGGCCTCGGTGATCTTGGCGCCGGCCTGGGCGTATTCGTCGCGCAGACGCTTGTCCACGCGGGACTCCACGATGTCGGCAGCCAGCTTGGCGGTGTCGTAGCGCTTCTGCGCCTGAGCGGCGATCACCGCATAGTGCGCAAACAGGCTGGCCTGCCGCATCATCGCGGCGGAAATGTCATGATCCGAGAAGGCCAGATCCTTCTGGAGCTGCTCGGCGTCCAGCAGGGGCTTTTTGGGCTCGCTGGGGGCAGTGGTTTCGTCGCTCACGGGTCTATCTCCGTTCATTGGGGCGCTGTGTCGCGCTCACGGGGGAATATAGCGTTGCTTGGGATTAAATATCAAGTCAGAACTGATTTACCTTGCGCGGCAAAATGAAGGGGCGCGAACGCCCCTTGCTATTCGACGGCGACAAGCGCCTGACGCAGAAGGACGCGCACGGCGTCCGCATTCTGCGCGCCAATCTCCCCCGTCTCGCAGTCCTCGACCAGAACGAAATCCGGGCAGTCTTCATTCACGCCAATGACGCGATGGGTTCGCCCATTGGAACGATAGGTTTCTCCGACCATGTCGTCATGTTTCATTGCAGTCTTGTCCTCATGTTATAGACAGACAAAGCTGTCCGCGAATTTCGGCCCGAGCGTCGGCGAGCGACTGTGCCAGGCCGACATCCGCTACCACATTATGCTCGGCGAACAGCGTTGCGGCCGTTTCAAGACCCTCAAGCACTGTCCGCCACATGGCGGTATCGAGCAAAACCGCCTGGACGTTCTCATCGACCAGTTCCACCATCATCCTCCGTCCCGCGAATACGCTAATTCGCTAATTCGCTAATTCGCTAATTCGGGATGATGGCAGGCTCGGACTCACCCGTCAAGCCAGGCTAATCGCTCACCATATCAGCGACCGATTTGAACACGTCGTTCAGCACCGTCTGCTTGGCCGGGTCGAACTTAATCATCCCTGGGTTGATCCCGACGACGATCGAGGCGTCAAGGGTGGGATCGAAGATCACCTTGCCAGCGTGATCCATAATGCCGCCCTTGAGCGCCCCCAGGAAATGCTTTGCCACCGCCGAGCCCAGACACACGATAACCGGCGGCTTGAGGATCTCGATCTCGCGATGGAGAAACGGAACGTAGGTGTTGATCTCGTCGTTGGTGAGCTGTTTCTCCCGCTTGGGAGCCTTCACCAGCGTCGTCCAATACCCGTCGGACTTAACGAGACCGGCCGCCGTCATGGCTTCCTCGACATAAGCGAAGCCATCGCCTGCGGTGATCTGATCGTGCTTCTCCTCGGCCCAATTCGGCGCGTCGGCGATCACCATGAATTTCGACCGCTTGCCCAGGAACGGTTTCGGATGAATGCCGTCATCGACGGCCCGATACTCGCGCACCAACTCCTTGATCGCCTCAACCGTCGCGGCACCCATGTCGATGTCGCGATCCGCCTTGATGTTGCGCGAGACAAGGCCGGGCATCAGCTCCATTTGATCCTTCAGCCGATCGGGATGATTAGCCGGCAACGACCCGGGCTCAATGCGGGCAAACGCTCCCACCCGGCGCAAAATGTCCTGGTGCCGGATGTTGCACTTGCGCTTTTCGACCCGAGCAAGAAAGTCGTCCACGTCCTTGAACGGGCCACTTTCGCGCGCCTTCAAGATCGCCCCCGCAGTGTTGTCCGATATTCCCTTCAGGGCATTGAAGGGAATGCAGAGAATGGCGTCGTTAAGGATCTCAAAGCGGTCGCTCGACACGTTGATGTCCGGGGCAATGACCTCGATCCCGTTCTTGCCAGCGTCCTTGAGCAAGCTGGCCAGCTTGTTCTCGCGATCCTGTGAGGTGCTCTGGCTCTGAACGGTCAGCGCCGCCGCATAGAACTCGGCCGGATAGTAGGTCTTCAGCCACATGCTGATATAGGAAATCAGCGTGTATTCGACCGAGTGCGACTTGTTGAAGGCGTAACCGGCGAACACCTCGATCTGATCAAACAGGCGCCCAGCCTCCTCCTCGGACATGCCCGAGTTGTCCACGCAGCCGCGCACCCATTTGTCGCGCTGCTTGGCCATCTTCTCCTTGTCCTTTTTGCCCATCGCCTTGCGCAGGTGATCGGCGTCGGCCTTTGTGAACCCAGCCAGGTCCACCGCGGCCTGCATGACCTGCTCCTGATAGACGATGACGCCGAACGTCTCACGCAAAGCCGGCATCAGTTTGGGGTGGTCGTAGCTCTCGGAGCGAATGCCCTGCTTGATCTCAACGAACTGATCCTTCAGGCCCGCATCCATCGGCCCGGGACGATAGAGCGCAGTCGCCGCGGTGATCTCCTCAAAGGTGATCGTCCCACTCGCCCCAAGATCCTTCAGCAGCTTCCTCATGCCGCCCGACTCGAACTGGAACACGCCGACCGTGTTACCGCGGGCGAAGTTCTCCAGCACCTTTGGATCGTCAAGCTGGAGGTCGAAAAAGTCGATCTTCTTCCCGCGCAGCCTGAAAATCTGCTCGCGCGCCAGCTCCAGCACGTCCAAGGTCGAGAGCCCGAGGATGTCCATCTTGACCAGGCCGAAATCCTCGCACACCCGCTTGTCCCAATTCACCGTCGCCCCGTCCTTCCGGCGCTCGACGACGGCCCGATTAACCAGCGGTTCGCCAGCGATGACGATGCCGGCGGCATGGCGCCCCAGTGTCCGCATGACGCCCTCGAGCTTGATGGCGTGCCCGTAGATCGCCGGGTGCTTCGTCACGAACGACTCAATCTCGGGAACCATTGTGACGGCCCTCTCCAGCGGCACCGGCTGCCCGTGCTCCTTCGGCATGAGCTTGGTCGCTCGCATGTCGTCGTCGGTCAGCCCCGTCACACGGCCTACATCGCGGATTGCGGACGCAGCCTGCAAAACGGCGTAGTTGCTGATCCCCGCCACCTTGTCTTCGCCATAGCGCTCAACCAGGTAGGCGACCACCTCATGCCGACGAGTGGACATGAAGTCGAGATCGGCGTCGGGGAGGTCCAAACGCTCGGGGTTGATGAAGCGCTCGAACAGCAGGCCGAACCTGATCGGATCGACATCGGTGATCCCCAGCAGGTAGGCGACAAGCGACCCGCCGACTGACCCACGGCCGGGGCCTACAGCGATCCCGTTGCGCTTCGACCACATGACAAGATCCTGCACCACCAGGAAGTAGCCAGCGAACCCCATGTCGCGCAAGACGCCTAGCTCGTATTTCAGCCTGGGATGGTAGGTCTCAGCCAACTCGTCGGCGTTCGGACGATGCCCGAAGGCCGGACGCGAGAAGCGCCGCTTCCAGCCCTCCTTGCACTCCTCAACCAACTTGGCGAACTCATCGTCGGCGATCTTGGGCAAGCTGACAGGCATCTTCTCCCAAGTGTAGCCGACCAGCTCCGCGAAGCTGTCCTGATTGACAAGGCCCTCCTTCCAGCCGGCCTGATCGAGACCGGGATAGCGCGCCTCGATGCGATCCTTTGCCCCCTTGATCAATCCGATCAGATCCGCGAGCTTGCGCGCGTGATGATCGCGCGACGCGGGCCTGAACGCCCAGCGGTCGGCGATCTTCACATTGCGGCTGATGGCGCTCAGCACATCGAGAGTGTCCGCCCCGCCACCCTGATAGAAGGCTGGGTAGGATACGAGCGTCGGCAGGTTCAACTCGGCCGACGCGACCAGGGCGTGATGATTAAGGGTGTCGAACAGCGGAGTTGCGACTGGGGCCAATTCGAGAAACGTCTGGGAAGCCCCCAGACGCCCCGAAACTTCCCGCAGCATATCCCGCGCCCCGGGGTGATGGAACGCGCCCCAAGCGTCCCCAGACGTGAAAATCAGATGATCCCCGCCCCCGATCAATTCCCGCATCAAGTCGTCGAACCCGAGCCGAGCGACCTGATAGAAGCGATCTTCGGAGTTGGCCAGGGTCAACAGCCGCATGATCCGGCGCAGGCCCTCCTCGGTGCGCGCGAACAGCTTAGGATACCACTCCCGATTGTCCTTTGCCTTCTCGCCAGACGACCGGGCGGGCTTCTTATAGGTCGGGTCGTCAACGATCCGCAGGCGGGCGCCGATAATTGGCTTGAGCCCTTCCTCCTTGCACTTGCTGGTCAGCTCCACGAGCCCCGAGACCGTCATCGTGTCCGCCAGAGCCACGCCAGAATACCCCAGCGCCTTGGCGTGCTTCACAACGTCCTTTACCTGAAGGGTGCTCTCGCCGATCGAAAAATGCGACCTGGCACCAATGAGCAGCGGCATTCGATTACTCCGACAAAAAGATGCGACCGTCGCGCTCGACGGCTGCATTCAGATGAATGAAAAGCTGAATGATCGCGTCGGCCCGCGCCTGAGCACCCGCGAGATCGACACCGCACCGGGACTGTAATGCCGCGATCAGATCACCGCGGGCGAAGTTGCCGGCGAACAACATGTCGAGTGCGACATGCCAGTGCCCCAACGAACTGCCGAGCGAGAACGGGTTAGTCCGCAAACGCAGTGCAGCCTCAATGTCGATCCTGGCCAGCAGCACGGGCTTGACGAATGCGACGGTCCTGACCGACAACCCCGTCATGTTGATCGCAGGCATCGGTTTGTCGTCGGCCTTCTTCAGCGTCTCGCGCTTCGCCGACGCCGGGCTCGCGGAAGCCGACGAGGTGGACGGCGTAACCGCTCTCTTGGGCTTCTTGATTGTCGGCGACAAATTGTCGAGCCCAAGCTCCTTCTCCAACCGGCGTCGGGTCGCTTCCGCAATTGAACCGCAATCGGCAAGATAGGGGCACCCGCTGCACTCGGGGGATGCCGGATGGTGCGCAACCGCCGAACCGAAACAGGCCAGCGCCAGATCGGGTGCGTCCTTATGAGGGTTCCAGCTCATGCCGCCCTCCGCACAACCCGCGCCAGTTCGCCATAAACTTTCGTGCGCTCGCTGAGGCTCAATCCCATCACCCGCGCCACAAAGGCGCTAGTGACACTCTTGGGAACCGGGCTCGGCTCGATACCACGCCGACGAGCAAATTCGGCCCTCGCCCTCAGAGCAACCAGCTCGCGGATCACCGCGTCGGGTGGTGAGTCCAACAGCTCAACGAACCTGCGGGTCAACGGCGACAAATCGTTCAAGATTCTCTCGCGGTGCTGGGCCTCTTCGAGCGCCTCCTCGGCATTAACCGCGTTCTCGTCGGCGAACTGCTCGTGCAAACCCTCCTCGTCTCCATCCTCGCCCCAACTCTGGCTATCGAGGGATAGCCCGACATGGGAAACTTCGCCCTTGGCCATGCGATTGACGTTGTTCCAGCAGGCGCGCACCAGGAACGTCGAGAACGCCACGCCCTTGTTTGGATCGAACGATCGTGCCGCCCGAACAAAGGTCAGGCTCATTTCCTGAAACACGTCGTCAAAGGTCGTGCTGCATCCGGCGGCGACCAGTCTCCTGTGCGCCTTGAAAGCGCACAGGCTGATCAGACGCTTGTAGTCCTCGAAGCGGGGAGGGGGCTGAACGTCCATCGCCCCTCTCCTAGCCGAAGACGCGCTGGGCGAACCCGTCCACGACCGCCTGGTCCACACGGGTAAGCCGATTGGTGAACGCGAGCTGGATACCGTCGCGGAAGCTGCCGAGACGGATCGCGAGCCGGGCGGCGTTGATCAGGGCGCGCGGCGAAATCGTGTTGCTCACCCGCTGGCCCTCGTAAGCCTTGCGAACTTCAGCAGCGAAATCGACCAGCTTTTCGGCGTCCTCTTTCGCGATCTCGGCCTGCCCCTGAAGGATCAGAGACTCCTGGCTCTTGGGCATATACCGGACCTCCTCGACGATGCCGAAGCGCTCGAAATTGGATGCGTCACCCAGGATCGTGGACTGATAGAGCCCCGTCTCGTCGCCGGCGCCGTTAGAGTTCCCGGTCGCCACGAAGCGGAAATTCGGATGCGGCCGAACGATGCGCCATTCCGGGGGCGCTTCCTTGATCACCAGCGGCTTGCCCTCGAGGACCGGCTGGTAAACCGACAGCACGCCGGGCAGGGCGCGGTCATATTCATCAGCCAGGTAGGTCAGACCGTAGCGCATCGCCACCGACAGCGGGCCGGGCTCGAAATAGGTCGAGCCCTCTTTTGCGAGGATCTGCCCCACGATGTGAGCCTCTTCGGTATTGATGGTGTGCTGGACGCGCAGCATCGGTCGCTTGGTCCGAGCGTGAACCTGCTCCCACATGGTGGACTTGCCGGTGCCCGCATGACCCCAGAGGTAGGTCGGAATGCTCAGTTCGAGGCCCAGCAGGCAGCGCTTCAGCAGGTCAATGTTGAAGACGTAATTGGAGTCGGCATCGGGAACGAAATCCTCGAAGCCTTCGAACGCGGCAATGGTCGTGATTATCACCGGATCGCCCTTGCCGTTCATAGCCGCCTTAACCTTGCCCAGCCCGAACACCTCGTGCATTGGCCGACGCTCGGATCGAAACCCGCCAGTGACGACGCTCGCCGCAGTGACGACGCTCGCCGGTGCCGACTCTTCGGCAGTCTTGTTCTTGGCTTCCTGAGCGGCGCGCAGTTTCGTAGCGGCGAATTCGGAAACAAGCGGAGCATCAGGATACTGCTCGCGATAATCCTTAACTGACACCTCGGGGTGCTTCTCCTTGAGGTGAATTTGAATGACGTGAACCTGCTCACCGCAAATCTGGCAGGTGATTTTCTCGCTCATGTCGTCTATCTCCGTTCCGTTTCGCGCTTATTACGCTTGTCATGGGGACACTATACGCACCCCTTTCCGGTCAAGCAATAGTCAGCGCTGACTTACCGGAAGGGGGGTGCGTATTGCCGTCACATGGGGGCGAGAATGCTCTTGAGCTGCGCCATGATCTCGCCCGGAAGTTGATCCAACCGATTGAGAACGACATGTTTCGGATAGAAATGTCTCACACTGTCGTCCTCGATGCCGATCCCAATGCACTCTACGCCCCGAACTTCGGCGTTTTTCACAGCCCGCTTCAGATGCTCATAGAGCGCCCGCATGTCGCCGTTGCACGCGGGGTTGCCATCGGAGAGCACGATCAGCACCCGGCGCTCGGCCCGCTGCGACAACAACCGGCGCGTGGCGATCTCGACGCATTCGCCGTCGATGTTGTTCTGGAGAAGACCGCGGGTCTTCGGTGCCGCCGCGAGACGAGCCTTGACCTGCGGAGTCAGCCGCTCATGAACCTCCTTGAAGATCGGCATGTAAAGAGCCTCCCACCGGGTGAAGCGGAAGCCGACGCGCTGCTGTTCGGCAAAGATCATTTCCGGGGTCAAGCCGGGGATTTCGCCGCCGAGCCCCTTGGTGGTGAAGCCGAGAATTTCGTGCTTAACGCCAATCCGCTCTAAAACCGAAGAGAGTGCATAGGCTGCGGTGCAGGCTGTCTCAATCGGCGAACCCGTCATCGAACCGGAGCAGTCGATCAGCAGTGTTACGGCCGTCTCCTTCGAGCGATGCTCCTCCTTCTTGTAGAAGACGCGGGCGTCGTTTGCGGCCAGGCGATGAAGTGACGCGCCGTGAACGCGCCCCTTCCGCTGCCCGGCGGATTTGATGACCTTGCTCTGGGCGGCCATCATGCGCTCCAAATCCTTCTGCATGACACCAACCATCGACCTGGTGCGATCGTCCATTTTCACGACCTTGCGCATGTCGAAATCCTCGGGAACCTCGAACAGGTCTACGATGTCGAAGTCCTTGGTGAACAGCCTGTATTCGGCTGACCGCATGGCGTCGGCGGCGTCACCGCTGATCTTTTCGCCGACGCTTTTGTCAAAGTCGATCGTCCGACTGAGGAAGTCCTCGGGCAAATCCTCGAAGCCACCGCAGCCAGGGGCGGTCTCTCCGTCGCTCAGCTCACCGTCTTCCTCGCCATCACCTGGCCCGCCCGATCCACCATCTCCGTCTCCTTCCGCGTCATCCTCGTCCAGATCGGCGTCTGCGACGGGCTCGGGATCGGCGTCGTCACCGCCGGCAGGTTCGGTGCTTCCTGCGGCACCTGTGGGTTCGGGGTCAGCATCTCCTTCGTCATCCGCGACACCATCGCTCTCATCGGCAGCGGCGTCGCCAGAAGTGTCATCATTGCCGGCCGGCTCGTCGTTGCCAGCATCAATATCTTCCGGCTCACTTTCGGACTCACTGTCGCACGTCTCCTGTTCGGTCGAGCCATGACCGTCGCCTTCGTCACCCTCTCCCGCCTGCGGTTCTTCCGGCGGGGTCGGTTCTTCCTTGTTTTTGGGAATGGACGGGGTCTTTTCGCCCTTGGTCGAGGATTTCGGCTTCGGCGGGTAGATCGCCGCTTCGATCGCGAGCGCCAGATCGAGAGCTTCCTTGGAGGACTGAACCAGCGGAACGCGATCCTTCAGCGTTCCGATCCTGGCCACGATCTTCTCGACCAGTTCCCACTTACCTTCCATAAAGTCGATGAAGACCTGCTGCCCGGCCCAGGCGCGCATCATTGGAACCATCAACGATCCGAGGATGGCCTCCTGGTCCTTATTCATCATCGCCTGCTTGAACAGAGGTCGATTGACCTCTTCCGAAAAGAAGTGCCCCATAACGGCCAGATTGTAACCCGAGCCAGGAAACTTCTCGGTCATCTTGCGTTCGACGAAGGTGTCCTCGACGATGTTGTGGAGAATGGCGATCCGAGTCCCCAGGCGATGCGCCTCGCCGATCACCATGAAGTCGGAGAACAGCAGGTGAGCAACCTCATGGTCGAGGAAGCCCTCGATTGCGGAGATCAGATCCTCGCTGGCAGTGTCGGGAACGAAGGGCAGGTTCACCCGCTTCGGGCGGCCCGTGCGGGGGTCAGACTCGACATAGGCTTCGGTTCCTCGCTGGGTCACGATAATGCCCCGGTCAGAGAGCATCTGTGTCAACCGAACAACCTTCTCTCGAAGGATCATCACGTCGTTGTTCATCTTGTTTCATCCGAAAGTCAGCGTTGAATGATGTATTCTTATAAAACAACACGAGCAGCCCCTATAGCGGCAACTGCTCGTGTCATTCATAGATGAATGAAGATCGGCTTATGAAACGAGGCGATCCGCCAAGCTGGCGAAATCGCCCATGCTGGTGGAAACGAGGATCAGCTTCCCATGTTCGGGATGCAACCCGGAGTGAACGCACAGGCCCCCGCTAACAAGCTTCCTCACCTCGAGCAGCTCGTCGAACAACTGGCAAAACCGCGCCTCGCTGATCGCCAAAGGCGCGGGGGGAGTGAAATCAGCGGCAGCGGCATGGGTGATGTTAGTCATTCTTCTCTCCGACACTTCCTTCAAAATCAGTTCCCTAGTGCATCCTTCGCATAAGCGATGCACCCTGTCAAGTCAGCGCTGATTATAACTCGTGAGCTTTTCAGAACAGCGGATAATCGCTCTCTGCCAGTAAGCTCTATATCGGTCAACACGCGCGTTACGGACCATAACCGAGTTTCATAAACGCTTCCGAAATGTTGCAATTAGGCATTGGTTCACACCCTCACTTCCGACTGAGACATATGCTTAAATCGCTCTTGACCGGCCGGTGATTGGTCAACGCTGAATTGACTTGTTGTCATAGGTGTCCTGTGTTACGACTCATTTCGCCAACGTAGAAATCAATCATCGTTGATACACTTATCTCATGAGCACAAGCGTTGCTCGAAGGCATTGCGTAACGGAATGAGGGGGTCTCATGCGTGTTGTCGGACACAAGAAAAATCACGAGGATGATAATGCAAGGGATAGGCAAGTGATGGCTGACAATCAGGCTCGCAATCACAGTCTCCCGAGCGTTCAGGATTACTTGACCAAGCAGATCGAGCTGAGCGGCGCGCCGCAGCGTCAGATCGCTAAGGACGCCGGCTTCTCCAGCCCGCAGATGCTCAGCATGATCAAGAAGGGCGATGCGCGGCTTCCGATGGATAAGATCGAACCGCTCGCGATCGTTCTTGGTGTCGATCCTGCTCGCTTCATGCAGATTTGGTTCAACGACTACCACCCGTTCTATCTTCGTCTGATAGAGCGTTCGCTGGGTGCGACCATGACCGACAACGAACGTGAGATCCTCAGCTTCATTCGCGAGGCTTCAGGCAATACCGATCCTCGTCTGAATGAAGACGTGAAGCACGACTTGACAAAGGCGTTTCGTCGTGCCGACCAACCCTGATTGGTTTTCGACGGCCCAATAGAAAAACCGCTGGAGCTTCTGCCCAGCGGTTTTTCTTTGTCCGATTGAACCTGGCACTCAAGCCCCGATGCAAAGCATCGACCTGTAGTGTCGTCGCAAGCCAATCCCTTTTGGCCGTGCGGCGGAGATGAAGGCGCCGTCTCACCGACTGGCGATGGTTTCAATAAACCATCGCCAGTCGGTGCTTGCGCACATGATAAATCAATGGCACCATCAACCCCAGACGGAACCCCCAAAGCTAAGCAATGGTGTGAGCGCGAATGGGAGAATTCGCAAATGGCCCAGGCCAAAATCCTCACGGACAACGAGCTGCTCACAGTGTTGCTGGCGTGCGAGAGCACCAGATGGCCCGAGCGTAATCGCCTCATGGTGCTGCTGAGCTTCAAGGCCGGACTTCGCGCCCAAGAGATTGCCCGCTTGCGGCGCTGGCACATCCAGACGCCCGGCGGCGATATCGACACCCACATTCACCTTGACAAGACGGTGATCAAGGGCGGTCTGAAGTCCAAGGGCGCCTCTCGCCCACGCACCGTCCCGATCTCCGACGAGCTGCGGCAGACCATCATTGACTATTACCGGGTTGCGCCCGGCAGCTACCAGGACCCGCTGGTGCGCAGCGAGCGGGCCGATATCACGGCTGTCGATCACGGAGCCGAAATACCCGAGCCGATGCTGTCTCGGTCGATCGTGCGCCTCTTCCAGCAGCTCTTCCGCCGCGCCGGTCTGATCGGCTGCCGATCACACTCGGGCCGACGCACCTTCGGCACCAAGACAGCTCGGGCCATCACCAGAGCTGGCGGGTCGCTGAAGGACGTGCAGGAGATGCTGGGCCACTCCAACTTGGCCACGACCCAGCGCTACATTGAAGGCGACGAGGAAGCCAAGATGAAGGTGGTCAATCTGATCTGACACGGAACATCGGGTGCACCGTCGCGTCCCCAGGCACGGAACATCGGATGCAGTTCGCGCATTAACACGCTCGGAACATCGGGTGCATATACGACTCGACTCCATGCTCAACCTGTGCGAGGAGTCGGAACATCGGGTGCAGGCGCGGAACATCGGATGCAACATGACTGACCAAGTTGATCTGTTTCTCGACAGTCTGATGAATGCACCCATCAAAGATGAGCGGGCGACGATGGAGTTTCCGTTCTTCTGCCTGACCAAAAAGCCTCGCACCACGCCGATGGTCTACAACGACGGCAAGGTGAAGATCGAAATCAAACCGGGCTCTGCTGGCATCGCCACGATCTGGGACAAGGACATCCTGATTTACGCAGCCTCGATCATCAACGAGCGCATCGAGCGCGGGATGCCAGCAGAGCGCCGGATCGTGGTGCCAGCTTACGATATTCTCAAGGTATGCCAGCGCGGAACCGGAAAGCGCTCCTACGAGCTGCTACTGGACGCCCTGGAGCGACTGCGTGCCACCACCATTCTCACCAATCTAACGTCCGCCGAGGAGCGTGAGCGCCGTGGATTTGGCTGGATCGACAATTTTCGGGTCGTAGAGCGCCTCGACAAAAATAGCAAGCCAATCATGGCCGGCGTCGAAATCTGGCTGAATGAATGGATGTTTCGAGCCGTCGTCAAAGAGCGTCGAGTGCTGTCCATCGACCGAGCTTACTTCAAACTGACCATGGGCCTGGAGCGACGGCTCTACGAACTGGCGCGAAAGCACTGCGGTTATCAACCGCGATGGGACATTGGCATGGCTCGGCTGCGTGAAAAATGCGGCGCAGAAGGTCCATTGCGGAACTTCAAAGTTGATCTGAAGACCATCATTGAGCGCGACAGCCTGCCAGGCTACCGAATGCACCTGATGTTCGATGCCACTTCAGACATGATAAAGGGCCTCAAGGCCGACGGCTACGACATTCCACCCCGCTACGGCGGAAACGACCGGATCGTAGTGCGCTTCATGCGGAAGAACGAAGCGGAGGTGCTCACACCCCAGGCTGTGGATATGTGAATGGGCTCGGAACATCGGATGCAGAGGCTCAGAACATCGGATGCAGTGGGGTATCGGAACATCGGATGCAGAGGCTCGGAACATCGGATGCAAATACGTCAAATTCCGCTTTTCCCCCAAGAGCTTGCGCACCCCTTAACTCTTCTAACACCCATTTAATCTAACCCCTTAACGCCCCTCCCACGCGCTTCTGGACGTGAAAATGGGGCGCCCCTTGTAGAGAGCGCCCCACGCAATTAAGCAGCTTCCAGCTCAATCCCAGCCCCGGGACCGTCGGCCACCGGCTTGTCGAGACGCCGACGAACGAACCGAGGATGACGCAAACTGCCGTCAGGCGTCGTTTCGTGATATTCGACCTCGACCAGTGTCCCCAACAACAGCGGCTCGCCAACGCAGCCCCAAGCTTCAGCCGCCTTCAGATCGTGCTGATAGAGACGCCAGAACTCCTTCCGCTCCTCGTCCGAATAACCACCGCCGACCCGAACTTCAACGCCCTCGAAATCGCACAGCAGGCCGCCAAGCATCCCCTGATACTTGCCTTCGCCCTCATAGGCGCCTTTGACCACCAGATCCACCGTCTCTTCGGCCTTGATCTTGAGCCACGAATAGGAGCGCTTGCGCTCATAGATACCATCGAGCGGTTTCACGATGATGCCTTCCTTGCCCCGGGCACGGACGCGCTCATAGAGCGCCATCAACTCCTCCTCGGAACCGCACAGATAAGACGGCATATGCTGGATCTTGGCGCCGACGGGGACGCGCTTGATCAGCTCGGCGACAAGACGATGCCGAACCTTGTAATCACCCAGGTCTGGATTACTCTGATCGTCGCCATCGAAGAGACTCATCGGCACCACGTCGAAGACCAACATCGACGCGCCCTCGGCGACACCATCTTTTTTCCGCAGCGCAGAACTGGTCTCGGCAAAGCTGTCGTTCGAGACCACCTCACTCTCGACCACCACACGAAGACCATCCAGAGTAGCGTTCGTGTGTCGAACATAGCGCGTGTCAATGTCGGACGCAAAATGACCACTCTGCCAGTCTGCGCAGAGCTTCTTGACCGCTTCCAAGAGTGGAGCCTTCAAGTGATCCATCGTGGTATAGGGCTTGCCCGACCGCGAAAAGAAGCCGACTTTCTCATCGTAGATCGTGCCATCAGCGCCGGTGCGACCAATCTGAACAAAGCCCAGAACGCGGAAGCCGTCCTCCTTGATGTCGGCCCGCACCGGCCATCTCTTGATCCGTTTCGCCTGGAACTTGTGAGCCAACATGCAAGCGAAGTTGGGCACTAAACCGGGGATCACGCCGTTGATGGTTTTTTCGCTAATGCCACAACGTAAATCCTTCAGCAGAATGCGCTCAAACAGAGTGGCATTGTCGCCGTCGAGCAGAGTCAGCCAGTCCGAAACCAGCTTCTCAGCCTTCGCACCCCGAACGCCGCCCGCCAGGGCGTCAAAAACCGCCCAAATCGGCCCCTCATCGCCGATGAACTTCTGACCTTCACCGCGTTTGGCGACCTTCGGCAGCTTCTTGAGACCGTAGGTGCGGAATGGATCGTAGGCATAGGTCAGCACCCGACGTAACAGCGGGTCGCGAGCGTGCTTCGCGAGGATCGCCTCCTTGTCGTTACGGGAGGCGGTGGCGGCGATCTGTTCAAGGATCGCGATGATGTCGTTTCCGATCACGGTCTATCTCCGTTGTTGTTCAGGCGGCCTCGGCCGGCTTCTTCATGCGCTTGGCCATTTCGAGCAGGCTCATCTTGGGAGCACTACCCGCCGGGGCCTCTGCCGGCTTCGTGGGCTCGCTGACGCCCATTTTCGGGGCGCTGGTGGGCTTTTCCTTCTTCTGGGGCACCGAGGGGGCGACGGCGAGCCGAACGGGCTCCTGAGCTGCCTGAGCGGGCTGAACGGGCTTTTCCGTCTTGCACTCGCGCTCGATCGCCTTGTTCAACGCGTCGGCGTAGCTGCCAACCTTCAGCGCCTCCTCCTTTTCGGCCAGCGGTGCCGACGCAGCGGGCTTTTCAACGCGCCGCTGACCCATGTTGACCCGCCCCCGACCACCGGCCGCCTTCGGCCGCTCTTCGCTCCGTGCGTCGGCCGGAACCACGCCAGCATTGATCTCCGCGATCAACAACTTGTCCTCTTCCGTGAGGCCCGGGGCGTGGAAGCAATCAACAATCAAGATTGACTTGATGCGATCAACAATAACCTTCGGCAGCGTCTTCACGGGAGCGTTTGGGTCGGCCTCGTAGAAAACCTCTTCGCCCCGCTCACCCTCATAGGCGAGCATGTGCATCGTTGGATCTTTCGAGGCCCGCATCATGGTGTGGATCAATGCCGGGCCAACGCATTGCCCCTTCATGTGCTGCTCATAGAGCGCCATGTCGTCGGCATAGCTGCGTTCAACCCCGAGCACCGGGCAGGTGTAGCGGTAGTGGTTCTCGGCGTGACGCTTGAACGGTCTGAGCTGCATAACTGCCTCCTACCAGGTTCCCCAGTTGCGATTGATGACGGCGGTGGACTCGCCCGGAGCCCTCTTCGGCACCACTGACTCTTCGACGAAATCCTCATTGAATTCGTCAGACGGCTCGGGGCCAGTTCCCACCAAATAGGTGATCAGGCTGCGATCGAGCTTCGTCTGATAGCGACCCAGGGCCGCAAGCATACCGGCCGAAGTAAGTTCCGACTTAGTATTGTCAGCCTCGACGAAATAACCGCCCGCGCCAGTCTTCTCGTTGAACTTGCTGTTGAAAAACTGAAGGATCTTTACGATCGAACCCTTTTCAACCTGGATCTGACCCCACTTTCCGTCACCATTCCATCGAGCAACGGCGATACCCTGCCCGTCGTTTCTCTGAACGAGAACAAGATGATACTCTTTCGTCCCGCTCCGGTATTTCATATCGACCGTGCGAACGCTGTATGTGAACTCGCTCATGCGTCCCTCGTGCTTCGTTCCGTTCAATCGTTATATCTGACACGCTGACGGCGGATCAATAGTCAACGCTGACTTGCCGCTCTTTCACCGATAAGGGTTCTTGAGACGCAGCTTGACCATGTTCGCCGGGGTCAGTTCGATACGACGCATGTAAGCTTTAATCACCTCGGCCGGCGGCACCTCGTTGGGATCGCGCCCCTTCGGCAGCAGAGCGACGAACGAACGAACGCCTACCTTTCTGATCTGCTCGCCAGCCTTGACCGCATCCTCCAAAGCAGCCACTTCGCCGTCCCACATGGTGGTCCACTCGACCAAACCCCTGGTCTTCAGCTCGATCACGGCCCCGAGTTGGTCATCCCCACTTGGGCTGTTAGCCTCCAGACGGCCAGATAGGTGCTTGCCGAAGGTTCCGATCGGCACCACATCGCGCAGGCCAGGCTCCATGTCGAACGCCTTCTTGATGGCAATCGTGTCGAAAGCGCCCTCACCGGCACACACGGCTTTGGCGCCCACCGCGTTGTGCGCGTTGTAGAGATAGCGCCCCGTCGCTGGCAGTTGCTTCGGAAACAGATAGCGCAGATCGGCGGCGCCGGTGATGTCACGACCCTGGAACGTGACCAGGTTGCCGGCCATATTGAACACCGGGACGATCACCCGGCCGCCAAAGTGCTGACCCTTCCGCTTACCCTCGGAGTCGGTGTAGTTGAACCAAGCGTCATGACAGTAGCGAAGATGAAAATAGGCCGCCAATTCGGTGGTCACGCCGCGATCTTCGAGATACTGGAGGTTCTGACCATCCTCGGTCGGCAGCGGAATGCTGTGAGGCAGCTCCCAGCCAGCATCCATCTCTACCGCTCTGGCGACCTTCCTGGCCGGGCGCCAGCCCATCTCTCGCGCCACGTCGATAATGTGGGCTCGAACGACTGCCGCAGGCGGATTGCCCAGGTGCGCCTTGATGAAGGAATATTTGTTGAAGGTCGCACCACAGGACCCGTGGAAACAGTTCCCCAGGCCCGTCTCGGCGCCAATATAGACCTTCCAGGCATCACCGCCGCAGACGGGGCAAGTTCGCAGATTGAGCTGCGGCCCAGACGAACCCATCCCCGCCCGATATTCGATGGCTTCGCGATCGAGGTAATATTCCATGTCGATGGCTTCAAGCAGCTCTTGGGATTTCTCACGACTCATTCCGTCTTCTCCTTGGAGCGGAAATAGCGTGCCTCGGGACCACAGCGATCGCGATCCCACCAACTCGGCAATCGGCGTTGCCGATAAGCGCTCAGCAAGCCGGCGACGCGCCAGACGCCTGTTACCTGGTCCTTCCATCCACTCGACTTGCGAGCGCAGCGAATACCGATGAACACGACGCCGACACCGACAGCCCTAATCTCTTGATACGACAGGGCGCAATCCAAGCATGTCCTCATGACGCCCTCGTGTCATGAGACTCGATCACCGCCACGATGGCGCGCAAAAGACTGATGTTGTCAGTTTTCGTTACGCAATCAATGATTTTCGGTCTGTTGGCCTTTATCCACTCAAGCTCCTCGATCTGCGCACGAGTGTAGAGTTGGCGCCGCCCATAGGGCGGCTCGTTGTAGGTCAGATCGCTCTTGCTGACCCTGATCTCCCGCCGATAACGCTCGACAATCCAGCTCACCCGCGTCTCGCCGACGACGGTGAATTTTTCGATACGATCCTCCGGGCGCGTGCGATAGGGGTCGTGACGATACAGGGTGTCGCCAATTTTGACGCTCATGTTCCCTCCGATCCGTGAATTAGCGAACTAGCGAACTGTGCCCCAGCACACCCCGGCGTGTCGCGCGGCGTTAGGCCGCCTTATTCCAGGGCTTGAAAGTCTGCACCTGCTCGGGAGTCGGCAAGGTGCCGGGGCCGTCGAAACGCCAAGCCCGATCGTCGATATAGAGAACCGCCGGCGGCTTTTCGGTGGGCCACTTCAGGGCGGCAAACTGACGAGCGCCGTAGCCGGCCGCCTGCATGTGCTCGTAAAGCCATTCCTGCATCGCCTCGTAACCGACCTCGTGCTTGCTGCGCGACGAGTAGATCGCCACCGAGAAGTGCTCGGACATCTGAACCAGCCATTCAATGACGCCGGGCACCGGCCCATCGGAGATCACCGCGGGGCCGGACCACGGGCTGGTGTAGGCATGAATTACGCCGTCGAAATCCACGCAAATGGTCTGCTTGCCCATCAGGCAACCTCCTCGAACAGTTCGCATTCCAGACCATTGATGTTTTCCAGCTTGGCCCAGAAGCGAACGCGACCGGCTATCGGCCCGCCTTTCGACTTACTGCGCAGTCGCATATCGGGGCAGTCGAAAACCGTGAAGGTCATGCTGTCGAAATTGTCCTGGCCCTGACGAATATAGATCCGATCCACCGTCAGGATGGTCCCCACCGGCAGCGTCACGTCCTGACTCAACTCGGTTCGATGCCAATGGTCATACGACGTGGTAGACTCAGGCCAGATCAGCTCAAGCCGCTTGATGAGCGCGTAATTGCGATGCTCGTTGAAAAGAGGAAAGGTCCAGTCTGCGGTGAGCCGCAGTCTGGTCCCCAGCGGGGGCACGAACAACTTCATCGTCACTCCTTTCCAAGAACCTTGGTGATGAACTTCATCTTCTCCCGATCCTGCTTGATGCGCAGGGTGAACCCGTCAGCCTGATTGCGGCTTGCAGCGAAAAACAGGCGAGCCTCGCCAATCGACTTCTCCTCGTCGGTCGCGTTGATCGAAATCACCACGTCGGCGATGCGGATCTTGTTGAAGTCCTCGGCCACGTCGGTCATTTTCGCCACCGACTTGCCCGCGCCCTCGCGATTGGTCTGGGTTGCGGTCAACATGGCCGCATCCTCCTCGCCGGCAATGGCTCGCAGATCCACGTAGATGGTGCGGAAATTCTCGATCGGGCTGTCCGAGCGAATTTCAGGCGCCATAATGTCGGCATAGTCCACGATGATCAGATCGAACCGAATATCCTGCGAGCGATAGCGCGCAAGCAACCGGCGCAGGTCTGACGGCTTCATGGTGCCAGTCGGGAACTCGTGGATCTTGAAGATGCCCTTTTTGGGCTTCTTTGCCTTGATCGCCGCTTCCACGTCGTTCGGACGCATCTTCAGATCGCGCACGGCGATGTCGGCCAAATTGGCGTCGAGACGGTCCTCGATGATCTTTGCAGACACTTCCAGGGTGGCGTAAAGCACATTGTAGCCAGCCAGACAGGCGGCCTGACCAAAGTCGCACAGCGACATCGACTTGCCCGCCTTGGCCGCGCCCATCATCAGGCTCAGCTCCTTGCGCCCCCAGCCACCGTGCGCAAGCTCCTTGTCCAAATCGGGAATGCCAGTGGTGATCGCCCGAGTCGCCGCGGCGCCAGACAGCAGGTCACGACGATGCTGGGTTCGCGCTTCGATGTTCTCGAAATAATCCACGCCGCCAAGGTCGGCGCTGGCGCCGACCTGAATGGCCTGCTCAACCAGCTTCCTGATCGCCTGGAAGTCGCGCTTTTCGATCAGATCGACCGACTTGATGATCGCCTGCTCCATCGCCTGATGCTGGGCGAAGACCGCAACCTGATCGACCACATAGTCGCGATCCGAAATATCGGCGCGCCCTACCTGCGGTAGAGTCTCCTTGATCAGATCAAGAACATCGCTGCGGATCAGTTTCGCCGCGCGACGATCCCTGATGATATTCGTCAGCGTCACCACATCCGGGCAGCGCTTATATTTCCCGTAATATTCGAGTGCGATGTTCACCAGCGTCGCGACGCCGGCGTTGGTGAAGTATTCGGGTTTGACCAGCCCGTCCGTCCGCTGATTGAACAGCGGATCGCGCAACACCATACCGGCGATCTTGATCTGAAAGGCGTCATTGAACTCGTAGGTTCTCGCCTCCTCTTCCTCCTCTGCCGGCGATGGAGGAACGAGTGCCAGGGCCGGTTTTGACATGCCTACGCCCCCACGAAGGGAGCAAAACCAACCAGGGCGGACTTAAAGAAGACCACTTGTGCGTCACCCTCGCCATACTTCACCTTCAAGGTGAACTGGTCAGCTTCGAGCAGAGTGCCGATTACGATGGTGTCGTCGGAAAAAATCAGCTTAATCCGCTTCCCCTTCAGATCCTTCAGGTCAAGCTGGTGGCTCCAGACGGGAGCGCGGAAGGGCCTGCGCGGCTTGTCGCCCTTCTGAGAAAGGGTAAGCGTGGGGCGCTGGGTCATGATCTATCTCCGTTCGCTCGGTTCGCGTCGTTTCGTCTAGTATAGTCAACGCTGACTTAATTGGAAGAGGCAATTTCACGAGCGATCTCGATCTTTCTATCCCCGAAAACAGCGACGGCGCGCTCGGGAAGTAGCATCGGCTCCTTAAAACATATCGTGGACAGAATGAACTCGGGCCGGGCGCGCCTCTTGGCCTGAGAGATCAGCCATTCCTGATGAGCGTCCTGGTTCCGATGTCCGACATAATTGACGAGCAGATACCAGGGATCGCTCGCCATCTGGAGCTTGGCTTCGGTCCACTCGTCCCAAGCCAGTGAGACGTTAGCCAGCCGATCGGGGTCGTAGAGATGACACGGTCGCGGAACCTGGTTCCAGCAGCCGTCGAGCGCCAGATCCATCTGGCGATTGACGAAGAAGTCGTAAGGCAGTCCCATCAGGTCGGCGGTTTGACGAGCCTTCCAGACGCCAGTGAAACCACCCGGCTCCAGCTTGAACACGTTCTCGTCAGCGAGCCCACGCGCCCTTTCTGCCGCTTCGTGGTCAATGTATTTCCGCCATGCGCGCTTGACGCCCAGAGTGTAGCAATGAGCGAACAGGAAGGTGGCCTGAACCGGGTGCATACGTCGATAGTCGAACCACTTCGAGCGCATCAGTTCAGCCTCGGCCAGGAACATCTTTTCCGTGACCAGCGGGCGGCTCTTTGTGACTTTGACCTTCTCATCCTCGCCCTCGATCGCCTTCTTGGTCGCTGGACCAGACGGGCTGACCTTGCGCAGAGCCATCTTCTCCATCGCCGCGAACGTAAAGTCGCAGCCGTAGAACGGGCCAAAAAGCCGACGAGTTGTCGTTGCGTCCATCTGATCTCTCCATTCCGTCCCCGAAGGGATGCCCCGATATAGCGCGCTCGGGGACGGGGCGCGGGCGGCAATCAGGCCGCCTTGCGATAAGCCTTCACGATTTCCCGACAGAACCCTGAGCGCACGATGTCGTCCTCCGTGAACTCATAGGCGCCAACACCCTTGATGTGCCGCAAGCGCCGAATGGCGTCCTCAAGCCCGCTCGGACCTTCGATGTCCATCTGATCGAGATCGCCTTCGATGATGACCTTGACTGGCTCGCCGATGCGGGTCAGGAACAGCTTCATCTGACTGGGTGTGGCATTCTGGGCCTCGTCGAAGATCACCCAGGCGTCCTTGAAGGTGTGCCCGCGCATGAACGGCAGTGGCAGTGCCACGATCTTGCCCGCCTGAATTTCATAATCCACCCGGGACTGACCCAGCCGCTCGTTCAGGACCTCGCGAACGGGAGCGAAATAGGGTGCGAACTTCTCATCCAGCTCACCAGGCAAATAGCCCATTGACTCCTCGGCTGCCTCGACGGCCGGGCGAGTGAAGATCAACTTGCGCGTCTCCCCGGCCCTGAACGCTTCGGCCGCGGCGCCGACGCTGCAATAGGTCTTGCCAGTGCCCGCCGGGCCAAGACCGAAGGCGATCGTGTTCACGTCAATGGTAGAGAGATAATGACCCTGGGCCTCGTTCATGGCTCCAAAGGGCTTCTTGGACGCCCTGACGGGCGGTGCCGGCATGTCTTCGAAAGACAGGGGCGGCAGGCCCCTCCCATTCTTTCCTCTGGGTGCGGCCTGACGCTGCTTCATTTCTTTTCCCCGGTCGTTGAGCGAGGGCTTTTGCCCCATCGCCTATTGTAACTCAACGCTGACTTTATCGTGTAGCCAAAATCTATCTCTTCCCGCCGTCCCACAGGGATTTCGCCATCCCAACAATGCCGCCGGGGCCGCCGCCCCCCTTCTCCTGAGACCTGGCGGTGATCTGCACGCCGAGAACGGCCAGCGCCATCGTCCAGGCCAGCGCCATCGCGCTGATCAGGTTACTCACCCCGTCCAACAGGATCTTGGCGTCAGCCGCCTTTCCCATCAGCGTGGCAGCCGTTGCGCCGGCCACAGAGCCCACAATAGCCAGAGCCTCCACACCCCAGGCGCCGGCTGTCACAAAGCCCCAGGTGGGTCGCCAGCGGCGCTGCCAGGGATCGGTCGAGTTCCCCTCGGCGCGCATGGTGTCGTTGATCACCTGGAGGCGTTCAGTCTCGGCCTTATAGAGTTCAACTTCGACCTGAGCCAAGCCGAGCTGAAGCTGCACGACCAGTTCAGGCTTCTGCTTCAGCACCGACAGAGCGTCCTCGGGCCGTTCGACGCCCGTCACCTGCTTAGCGACATCGACGACCTTCTGGGCCACCTCGCCAGCCTCGTCGCCGGCGATCCAGCTCACCAACCTCGGTGCGAACTCGGAAGCCAAGGAGATGGCGAGCGGGATCAGTGGGAACATGGCAATCTCCTAGACCTTGAAGCTGTTGGCGCGCTTGATCCAGCCAGCGAGAAACTCAATCTGGCCGGGGTCGCTCTTGGCAATGGCATTGAAGCGAGCGATGCGGGCTGCCACCACGCCGTTGACCAGACCCCGGCGATCGGCAGCGTCGGCAAGAGTTGCTGCGGTCTGGGTTTTCGGACCAACCCCGCCGTCCTCGGCCAGGGGACCATAGCCAAGGGCGTTTAGAGCCCTCTGGAGCACGATGCCGGCGCCGCCGGGGCCGAAATTCACCGCCATGTCGAACATCTGCTCCTGCACGCTCTCAGGCAGCTTGTCGAAATGCGGAGCCGTGAAGAAATCCTCGACGAACAGTTCGATGGCCCGGGGCGGTGTAACCAGCAGAATGTCCTTCTCGTCCACCACGCCGTCATGGTTCAGATCCATGACGAGCCCCTTGCCGCGAGCGTAGCGTAGCGACACCCCGAAATTGGTGATGCCGCCGCGATCGTTCCTGTTCTTGCTCAGGCCGCCCTCGCGAACCACGATTTCAGTGGCCATTTGCCTGATCCTGTCCATCACACCAGCCCCAGCTTCTTGAGAAGAACACCAATGAACAGCGAGATGATGGCAAGCCCGCCACTCCAGTAGGCGATCTTGTTCTCGACTTTGGTGATGCGCTCGGTCAGCTCGCTCTTCGCCCTGCTGACTTTCTCCTGCACTGCCTCATGGGTGGTGATGTCGGCCTGATTGTGCTCGTGCAGCTTCCGGCTGAATTCGTTCATTCGCTCGTCCTGGCGATCCATTCGCTCGTCCTGGCGATCCATTCGCTCGGTGTGCGAAGCCAGGAACGCCTGAAGCGAGGTCATCTGGCCCTTCAGCTCTCCCAGGCCGATCAGAACAGCGCTGGCAGTGTTCTGCTGCGGGTCGGACACTGCGGTCTCCTCTCAAATGAGTGAACGGGCCGCGAGCACCGCCGCGGCCCGTTCATTATCTCACGCTAAAAGCGATCATTCAACGCTGACTTTACGCCTTATCGTCAGAGCAAATCCCTACTAAAATCTTGCCCGTCATGGAGAATATCGCCGTGGCCAGAACAGAAAGATGATAGTGGTAATGATTGCGACAGGTCGTTTCCCAAGCAACTCCCGTCTGATGCATACAGCCGCCTTTGCAAAGCTGCACTACAGGACAACGAACACAACTCTCGCGCGCCATAAAGTGATAGCTGGTATTCAAGCGCACCGCGTCGAGATTGTTTACGTGGCCAATTCGCATTGAGGGATCAATCTCGTTCTGACAAGTTAAAACATTGCCAGCAAGATCAACCGCCAACACGTCATCCCGGTCCAAACCGCAGCGCTGACCCCACGCATTCATTTCCGGGTGCTCCGAAAAGGCTCTCAGGGCACCGATATATTCGAGGTTGTAGGTTCCAGCCTTGAGAGCGCCCCCTTCGATGGCATCTTTCAGCAGCGTCAAATAAATATCCTCGTAATTTTCCTTCGACGATGGGGAAACCGAAAAAGAACCGTCGTCCTCAGTCTGAACAACACCCTCCGTCGAGAACCCAAAATCTTCACGACCAAGAGCTTCAGCGATGTGATCGTGAATTCTCGACAGGGAGCAATTCTCCCTGGTCAAAACACAATTGAAGCCAACCTTCTCCTTGCCACGACGATCAAGAAGCTGACAAATCAGCTCCACAATGGAGGAGTCCTTTAAGGGATCAACTCCTCGAAGATAATGGCCAGGTCCATCATGGCTGATCATCAAATTGATGTCGTTTTCGCACACAAAGTTCACGCGCTCCTGGGTCAGAAGCGACCCATTCGTCACCATGCTCAGGGCGATATGCGGGTAGCGTCGCCGCAGCGCGGGAACCATCTTTTTCAAAACGCTCCAATAAACGAATGGCTCACCGCCCCACAGGCTCATGCGAAGACCAGAACCTAGATCATCGCTCCCGCCCGAGCACCACTTGGACATCCCCTCGACGAACGCCTCGGGATCACCCGTGCTTGCGCCATCATGCGTCTGAGACCTCTGATTGCAATAGGTGCAATTGAAGTTGCAAGAAAAGCCAAGCAGCAGCTTGATATATGAAAGATCGCGACTCTTTCGTCCGGGAGCCGTCGGAGAAATAACCCTTGCAGGCTTCGATCCACAACTTCCGAAGGTCGGAAGAGAAGCGTCAATCTTTGGCTCGATCAGAACGCCAAATTGATCAAGCAAACGCATGTTGGCGCTGTCGAAACGGAAAACTTCATCTTTTCCACCCCGATCCCGAAGCGTTACCTCGTGAAAAATCGGCTCCATCGCTACCCCTCGATCACCTTCAGAGACCGCTTGTCGGTTCCAGAAAAAAGCTTGAACCCCACCTTTACATCCAGAACGTCACCGGGACTCGTGTAAGCGCCAAACCATCGAACAGTCCCGCGCCCGCTCTTGATCTGAGGTCTCGAGCACGACAAAACGCCTCCAGTCGCCGACACTTCGGCCGTTGCGTCCAGTTCAACAGGCTTATCGGCAAAATCGACCAATTTGAGCGAGAGATCGACAAAGCCATTACTCGGCAGCGCGTCAGGGAAATTTTCAAATACCAGCTTAGGGGAAACTCGCTCCCTCACCTCGTCGCCAGAAGACGCCTCTTCGTCAATCGGAAAGCTGCCGACAACTTTGCTTCGATCTGCGGCGAAAACAATATACGACCAGCGACTCACGGGCGCCGTTGCCGTCGGCACAAGAACAGAGACAACCGGGGTAAAGCACGAAATCGTTGACGTGGTTTCCACCGCGCTCGTGCGAAAGGGCCAGGATCTCTCATAAAGATTAAACGGCGTCGCTCCGTTCATAACGCAATCCGAGGTGATCATCCACGAGGCACGGTCAGACCAACCGCGAAGATTTCGCCAATCTTCGTAATGAAAATCCCTTGCGGCAACACGGTTTAATTTTCCACCTTCATCAGGAAGATGAAGCTCGACCCGGATACCGTCATCCAGATTTGAAACGGCAACGTGAAAACCGTTGGACGCTGAATTTTTGCAGAAAAAAATCATCTCAGCCTCCGCAATTGCAAAGGCAGTTGCAATTAATCCCAAGACTCAAATTGTTCCCCGAAATACCACCGGAAACAGACAAGCTTGTTGGTTGTCCGCACCATCCCTCAGGATTGGAGATGGAAACAGTCTGAACTGCGGTGTAATTAATGTCTTTGAACAAGGCTCCTAGATCCGCCCCAGTGCTAATTTTGAAACCAGTCGAAGCAGACGATGCCCCGGTTGACTTGAAAACCGTTCCATTGAGCTGACCAGTCATGGTGTCGCCTGATTTGGCGACGCGACTCGACAGATCCACCGGGATCACGGAAGCAGGCAGTTTTCCATCAGCCTGCACCGCAGGCACGTTTCCGACGGCTGTCCCCGTGTTGCAGGTGGCGGCACTGCCCAGACCGGAAACATTGGCGACGGGAACGACGCCTACGCTCAGCACGCCATTATTGACATGCCATTTCCAAGCGGAGCCTGTCCAAAAACCGTGAGAGTCCCCACCCACGAGGAAATACATTCCCGTGCCGGAAAAATTGATCCCAGCCCAACCGCCATTCACGCCGCCGATAGTCACCGCCCCCCAATTTACAGCGGCAGTGATTTGCTGAAGCGGCGCCGGCAAGCGCGCAGAAGCCACCGTGCCGGCGGTGATAGCGCCGCCATCGTGATTGTGCACAAGAGCGGCGTAGGTCGAATTGTGATTGTGCGCAAGAGCGGCGTAATAGGTGTCGGCCGTCTCCTTAGAAAGATAGGTTTTCGAAATGTCAGCGATCAGCACCCAGGTCGGCGTCGCGTCTTTGAGCTGCCAGAGCTGCCAGGTGTCGGTGCGCAGGCACAGCATACCGACCTGAAGATTGATCGTCGGGAACGCGGTGCCGCTGAAGCACGACATAATCGACTTGTCGTTGTTTAGCAGCAGGGGCCTGGAGGCCGTCAGTGTCATGGTGTCGGTGATCTCGGTATAGCTCTGCATGGCCCACCTTTAAACTCAGCGTTGACTTTATTATAGCCTCGCGAGGAGGTCAAGACAAACCCGTCAATAGCCGTGAGCGGCCCAGGAGACCCGCCCAGGCGTCAGCGTCCCGGCGCTTGTCATCAGCTTGACCTTGAAGTAGCCGATCCCGATCTCGGTAATTCTGGGGACGGCGAATTCGGTGATCCCAGCCGTAGGGTCGCCGGCGATCCCCGCCTTCAGCGATACTGTGACCTCGGGCAGCGCATTAAACACCCGATTGAACGGAATGGTGGTTTCGACGGCATTCAGCCACAGTTCGCCGCGATCGAACACGTCGGGCAGATCAACCGTTGTTCTCAGCGTCGTGATCCGCGGCCGATCGCTCGACTCGGTGCGCAGAACGTGCCGCACCAATGCCTTCTGGAAGGTGTAGTCGCCAGCGACGAACGTGTTGAAGCTCTGGTAGCCAGGCGGGGCCAGACGATCCAGCAAATCGTCGAAGTCATCCACTGAGATGTCAGCCGCGTTGGTCATCTTCACGTCGGACAGAACTGCGTTTGCGTTTCGCACCAGACGATCGTAGATCCGCCAAACCTCGCTGAAGCGAAGGCTTGCCGTCTTCCTGACAGCCTCCGACACGCTGAAGGTGCGCTGAAACTCACGCTGAAACACCGACGCTCGCGTCGCCAAATCGGCAATTGCCAGCGCTTCGGCCTTCGACAGGGCGGCGCTCTTGCCAACACCCTCGCCCACCTCGATCGTCTCGTGGATCGGCTTGTAGACGCCGCTGGAGCGCGCGTCTGTGACGCCTAAATTCTCCAGCAGCGCCCTATAGAACGTCTTCAGTGACCTGAATGCCTCAGCGACAGTCAGGGTCTCGTTTTTTACCAGACCGGCTATCTTGGTAACCTTTGTGTCGGAGACGCCAAAACTCTCGGTTACGGGATGACTCCAGGTCTTCCCAGGTGTCTCCGAGATGGTAATTGACTCAATCACCTTCACGATGAAGGCAATAATGTCGGTGTAGGTTTCGGCGAACCCGAGTGTTTCCAGATTGACCTTCGAGAAGCTCTTGGCCGGCGCCTGATCAACGACGCGAAAAGCCTCCCGAATGGGCCGGGTGACGCCGCGAGAGCCGAGTTCGGCCAGTGCCAATGTCTCGTCGAAGACGCGGGAATAGACCCGCAGCATGGCGATAGAGTCCGCCACCCGGATCATCTCGATCGGGTTCACGCCGATGCTTTTCCAGTAGCTAACGACCACGCCGAAGGTTTCGACGAACGGCTTCAGCGGCGTCTTAGCGGCAATCTCGGCGACAGCAAGAACCTGCGAGATCGCAAGTCCAAAAGCCTTCGCCACCGCAGAGGCCGTGGTGAAGGCTTCGCTGAACTTGCGATCGAAGGCGGTCAGCCGATTTAAAGCATCGACGACCGAAAGCGAGCGATAGAATGGCTTCGTGACGCCACGGGAACCAAGCTCCGCAATAGCGAACGCTTGCGTCTCGGTCACGCTGCTGTTCCACGCCGCTGCTTCGGCCCAGGTCTTGGTCGAACTCCGCAGATCATTGTAGTCGAAATCTGCGGAGGACCAAGTATAGCTGGCGCCGAGCGTCTTTTCGGTCGTCGTCATGTCTATCCTTTCAAGTCAGCGCGGACTTGACGATTACGACATGGTGAAGGTGAAGGTGATGGTCAGACTGTCGTCCGCGCCCTTGTTGACCACCGAGAAGGTCACGCGATCAAATATGATGCCGGACGAGGACGCATTGAACACTCCAGCCTCCTGAATGGCGCCGGTAGCGGTGCCGGCGGCGAAAGTGGTGGTGAAGGTGAAGGTCTTGGTGCCGGTCGTGTGGGAATAGGTGGCGGCGGCGCGGGCCAGCTCCGTAACCAGGGCGGTCTGAGAGGTGGCGGGCGCGGTCGAGCCGGTCCCGACGGCGATGTAGCCCATCACGTTCGGGCGGCTGGCGACCTTCCCGATGGCGTCGGCGATGAAATCGAAGCCCACATCCACGATGATGTTGTCCTTGCGGATCACTTCCACATCGCCGTTGGCGCGGACGAGCACAGCTTCCATCGCGCCGTGCATCTTCAGGGTGTCGTTCATCAATGTCTCCTTGGCAAGTCAGCGCTGCCCCCTATTATGCGCTATCGAAGGGGTGTTAGCAAGTCAGCGCTGACTTTACAACCTACGCGGCGAACTGGATCGTGTCGAACCCGGTGATCGCCGGCTTCGTTACCGACCCGGTAACGATTGCCCTCCCCCGCGCCCGCCCGACATGCACTCTGCGGGCCGCGGGGGTCTGAACAAGGGCGAACAACAGGAAGTCCCCCGGCCCGAAATCAAGGGCATCTGTGCGCAGCAGAACCCCGTCAGAGCAGTCCAGCACAAAGCACCGGAGCTGATCGTCATACTCCAGACGCATGTAGCCTGCCGTCTTCGACAGGGTGACGACGCGGAAGCTATTGCCCACGCTGGTCTGCTTCGGCTTCATCCAGAACGTCATGTTGAAGGCGTCCGGCACCGTGTAGTCGTATTTCAGAGCCGAGGTATCCCCGATCAGGGCGCCCTGGTTGAAGCGACCCTGCTCGAAGGTGATCTTCGAGTTCGTCACGGCGGCTGTCCCCTTCATGCCGACAACCATCCCGTTCATCGACCACGCTTCGATCTCGCCCGCCTGCAACCCGCTCCAGATGGCGATCTGCCGCTCGATCGAGATGGTGTCGAGGATGCCCGGTCTGATCCACGGCACGTTCGAGTCCGCGCTTGCCCAATTAAACCCGGCGTCGCCCCAGGTCTTCCCATCCACAATGATAGCGTCGAAAGCGTCGTTGATGATCACCCGCCCGGTATTCTGCGTCGCCAACTCGATCTTGTGGATATATTCGCCGTGCTGAGCACCAACGCTCATGACGAGATCGCTACCGTTCGTGTCCATGTTCAGCCTGGTGCCGGGGTAGCTGTTAGCCGACTCATTCTTGGCCAGGATCAGATTGTGGTCATCACTGATCGCCACCGTGGTCATCGTGAACGCAGCCTGATCACTGTAGATGCCAGCGCTATCCACCGCCTTGATCCAGAACGAACGATTTCCGCCGGTCGCCGCCGGGACCGTGTGCTGGGCGCCCTGAATGCGGCCGATGACGATGCCGGAAGCCCACGTCGCGCCCTCGCGGATCTCATAGTGGCTGATGTCCACCTCGCTGTTCGGCAGCCACACGAAATGAAGGGTGTCGATGTTCTTGACCACGTTGAAGCCGCGCACCGACCTCGGTGCTGGCACGTTGAGACGGCAGGTGGCGACGCCGTTCGAGTAGTTCCCGTTGGTGTCCTTCGCCCGAATGTGCCAGGCGAAGGCGCCGGCGGCCGCCTTCGCGGCGGTGAACTGGGTTCCCATGAAGTCGTGCATGATCACGACGCCATCATCCCAGGACAGGCCCTCGCGGATCTCATATCCCCGAAGGTCGATGTCGGGGATCGGGCTCCAGGTGAACTCGATGCCGCCCGGCACCTTCCGAACGGAGAAGTTGGTCACGTCCGCCGGCGGGGTGGTCTTTCCGAGCACCAGATGCCAGACACTCGGGGCCGTGATGCGCTCGGCGCGCACGCCAAGCGCATCCTTGGCCACCACGACGAACGACATCCGATCGCCGTCGGTGACATCCATCGAATAGACCGTGCCGACCACGCTGTCGATCAGGCGATATTCGCCATTGTTGATCGACAGGTAGATGTCGGCACCGCCATAGAGCCCGGTCAACGGCTGTGTCCAGCCAATGTTCAGGCGCGTCCTGACGGCACTGCCGACCTGATAAAGCTCCTCGACGGCAGCTAGGTCGAGAACGTGCCCGATGCCCCCGCGCAGCGCTGAATAGTTCGGCGTCGGCGTGGCGTGCTCGGGGTCCTGGTAGACCGACTCGTTGTATTCGAGGCAGCTCAGTGTCCGCGTGTATTCGCCCTGGCCGGCGATCAAAAGCACGCGGAATGGCTTCTTGATCTTGGTGTTCTCGCCGAACATCCAGTTGGCGAACTGGGCTGGCGCCTGGCTCAGCGGCGTGGCGAGGGTGATCTCTGTCACCTCCCCGCTTGCGGCGGCGCCGACGACCGAGCGATCCTCGAGAACGTCGGTATCCCACAGCTCGAACGACGCGCCGGTGGCCAACCCGCTCGTGGTGTCGAGGATAACCTCGACATAGGGGTTCTGCTTCACCAACCCTAGAACGGCGATATCATGCCCATTGCTGACGAACCGCCGGCAGTGCTTCAAGGTGGCGTCGTCGATCCCGGACACGAAAACCGAAGTGCCGACAATGTGATGCACGATGCCGGTGTAGCGCTTCAGGGCATCAAAGTGGATCAGGCACTTATATTGCCGCCCGGCGACCATCGTGACTGGGCGGTCTAGCTTGATCAAGCTAGACGTGCAGCCGGCCTCGACCTTGCCAGCGTCGCCCCACTTCGGCATGTCGTGCTGCACAAACACCAGGTCGCCGACGGTGCAGGCGATGGCGCTCAGCGGAGCGTCAAAGGAGACGGTTTGGAGGATGTATTTGTTCAGCGCAAGCTGAAGCCAGCCTTCCTTGTATGCCTGATCGACGCTGGTCACGCCGAGAAGAGCGACGCTCGCGGAACGCTGGGGGACGCCGCGGTCCAGGGCCTCCTCGTCGGCCACCTTGATAGTGCGCCGCTTGTGGCCATCGTCGCGATCGTAGTAGGCGACCTCGATTTCGTTCGCCCGGTCCTCGAGCGCCAGCCATTCGATGTTGAAGGTGTCGGCGATAATGTCGCCGACACCGAACATCATCACAGGATCGTCGGGGCGTTCGATCGCCACGGAATAGCGGGTGCCGACATTGATGATCTGGGCGTGCCCGACGCGTAGGACGTTCTGGAGCGCCTCCCAGACGTTGGTGTTAAAGTCGAAGACGCCGTTAAACTCCAAGCCCTTTTCGGCGCAGTAATCAGCCAGATCGACCCAGCGGGGGAAATCGATCCGAGAGAGCCCCATCCCTCCGCCGTAGCGCTGGTGCGTCAGGATGTCGATCGCGATCCACGCCGGGTTCGCGCTGAAGACGGTTGAAACGAGATCGCCGCGACGATCAAAGATGTTGAGCTTCCGCCCCTTTACCAACGCCGTGACCTTGGGCACCCCGGAAAGCTGATCCGTCAGCTTTATCTTAAGTGCCAAGATCGCTGAGTGATTATAGCAAACATCGTCAGTAACGATTTCCCACACATCAGACAGATTAACGTCATCCTGAATAGTATCGGAGTCGCTATCGTCAGTGTTGCGGCGCACCCAGATTTCATACTGCCCCTGTTCGAGCAGCGGCGACTCGAAGCTCCTGCGCAGGGCGGTGCGCTGGGCAGCGCCGATGTCGTAGACGCCTAGAGTGCTCCAGACGGCGCTGCCCACCTTACGATACTGGATCTCGACCGGGACAGAGATCGTCACGCGACCGCCGCTGGCGGTATCCGTCCCACACAGGCCATAAGGGAACACAACGTCAACGCGGAACCTGTCAACTTCGCCGACGGTCTTGTGCTTGGTCCAGTTGCGGGTGATCTTGACGCCGCGGTTGTAGGAGGCCAGGGTGTCATCGAACCAGGGGATTATTTCCTGGTTGTTGACGCCCAGACGAGTGATCACCTCCACGTCGCTGTAGTTCGAAAGAGGCTGTTCGTTGATCTCGATGTCCGAGACACTCTCAATCTCGCCCTCACCCAGAGCGGTCATCATGTAAATGATCTGGGTGTTGTCGTCATTGACGGTTTTGAAATTGACGATGTTGCCGCCGATGCGGAACGCGCCATAGGGGACCGGCACCGGAACGCCCTCATTCGCTGTGTTTTTGGCACCGTCGATGCCATAAGAGGGGCTATCGGTTCCGCCCGAGGATGAGTTCCACGACGCGTCGGCAGTCTTGGCCCTGGGTGCTGGCATCAGAGCGTTGACCAGCATGCCACCGACAACTGTAATCGCGCCGCCGATTACAGAAGAGGCAATGCTCCCCATCGTCGTCATGTAGCCGGCGGCGCCGGTAATCGTAGGGCCAGCGGCCACTGCCCCAGGGATCATTGAAGCGAGATATGGAGCCGCCTGCCAGGCAACGACCGCAACAGCAATCATTGCCACAAGACGCATTACAGTTTTCCCACCCCCCCCTCCGCCGCCCTCGGGGACCGGCATCAGCGTGATCCAGTCATCGGGTGCGAGATAGATGCTTCCCCAGCGCTCGCGCTCGATCGCGTCCGCGTTGACACAGACGCCCCACTCGATCCCCTCGGGCAGGCCATCCAAATAGTCGGCCAGCGTCCGGTTCAGGCCCCAGACAATCTCGCAGCGCGAGCGCTGGCTGACATCGAGGGGGTTGTAAACGATGAGGCAGTTTACCTTGGCTTCAGGGTTCGCCAGGGCGTAAAGCGGCTGGATCTGCTTCGTCTCCGACATACTCAAAGGCCCCAATCAGACGGTGTTCCCACTGGCTCAGCCGCTCAACCACAACGCCGCCTGACTCCTCCCAGGTGTGAACGAACTTGTCGTTCCCCAGGTAGTAGCCGACGTGCGACGCGAACCCCCGGACCCGAAACCAGAGCCCGCAGCCTGGCCGAAGCTCGATCTGTCGCCACTGGTGCCTGTTGGTCGCCATGATCCTGGCGATCTTCGCTATATTGGAAGTGCTGCGAAAGTCAGGGATGACTTTATTATCCCGGCGACACAGCTCCATCAACAGGCCCCAACAGTCGTAGTCTTCGGGCCCGCGCCCGCCGTAACGGAACGCGATACCGATCAATTCTACCACATCCTTGTGAGTTTGCACCATTCAGCGTTGACTTTATCTTTTACCCACAGAAAGACCAGGGAAGCCGCCAAAGCGCCGGGTGTTCCCGTGAGCCGCGCACCCGTTCGGCCCCTGAAGAGAAAGATCGCACGAGCGAAGATCGCCGACATAGCCGCACTCGGCGCTTCCGAAGCGCCAAGAGCAGCGATCACGCATCTGCCGACGGCGCGGGAAACGCATCGACAGGGGGTTCTCTGCGCCGAGCCCGAAAGTCACAACATAGCCGCGAGCGCTGGCCCGAATGACCTTGAAGGTCTCGACGATTTCGGGCGGTTGACTGAGATTGCCCGTGTTGACGACGATCATCCTGATGCCGAACCCGACGCCCCCGCCATATTCCTGCATCCGCTGCTGGATCGCCAAGGTATGATCCTGGGCGACAACCTGGATCTCTGGGATCGAGCCAGCCTGCTCCTTCAAGCTCAACTCGAAATTTGCCGCAACATACTCATTGTCCTGAAAGATGATTGGTTCGTTGTTCCTGGCCATTCTGAGTATTTCAACCAGGTTCCCGAAGCTATCCTTCACCTCGACCTCGATCAAAATGACGAAGGCGACGTTCGAGGCAATTCTGTTCTTCTCAATGACGGTTCCGACAGAGAGATGGCGAGCCATTTATGCCTCCCTCACCTCGAAGCTCACATCCCAGCGATGATCCGGCTCATCATCGAGCGTCTTCTGGAAGTGCGAATACTTGAAGTCCAAGGTCTTCCCGAGAACAAAGCGAACCTGAACCGACTCGCCGGTAATAGGGCTCGTCCACAGGAAAATGTCAGAGCTGCCGCGCACGTCGTTCCAGAACTGCTCCAGACTGGTCTTTTCAGCCTGGCTGATAGCCGTGTAACCGTCAGCGAACGTGCGACGCGGGCGCCGGGTGAACTTCGGCCTGGTGAACTCGTAACCACCTTCGGATTTCGATCCAGCGGCGGGATTGTCCAATTTTTCGTTGTAGTATTTCTGATCACGGCCAGAGATGGCCGGAAAGCTGCGAACCGTCACGACATGGCTCCTTTCATCCCATCGCGAAACGCGCCGGGGCGCGACGCCGCGCGTAGCACGATGTCGAGCACCATCTGCTCGCCGTCGAAGCGCGGCTGTCCCTGCTCGGCAGTGACGCCCTGACCGGTCTGATTGATGACGTTGATCTGGACGTTGGCGCCGCCGCGATCGCGGCCGAGCGCCTTCATCTGCTCTTCGGTGAAGACGCCTTCGCCCTTGCGCAGGACAGCCGGCACCTCATCGTTCTTGAGCCCGCGAACGACGCCGCCGGTATGGAATTTCGGCGCGCTTTCAAACCACGAAGGATCAACCCGCCGCATAGCGAGCCCGTCCGCACCAACAATGCCGCCGGTGTGAGCCTGGGCGACCATTGATCCGCCACCAACGGACCCATAATCCCCAAGACCACTTGATGGAGTGCTGCCGCCACCCAGGAAGCCACCAATGGCGCTCCCGAGCCCGCTCAGTGCGTTCCCAAGCCATCCGCTGCTGGCCTGAGCGATGGCGGCCTGATACTGCATCTTCAGAATGTCGCGGAGGATCGACTCGGCGAAGTCAGCAAATGTGGCCTTGCCCGTTACCGCGAAATCCACCAATTTGTCGGTGAACCCGTCGATCCAGCGAGCGCCGGCCTCCTCCATGCGCGCCGTGTAATCGCTCCAGCTATCGAACATCCGACGGATCGGCCCCTTGTTGGCCTCGGCCAACTGGGCCTGGATCGCCTCAATGCGCTTCGCCGCAGCTTCGGTGATTTCGACCTTGCCGTTCTCGCTCTTGGCATAGGAGTCGGCGAGAGTGCGAATGCGCTCGATCTCGATCTGCGCGTGCTTCTCGCGAATTGCCCGCTTGGCGTCTTCGGTCTTGGCCAACTCCAGCTCTTCCTGCTGGTTCGCCTCGCGCCACTTCAACGCCTGACTGGCGGCATACTGATTGATCCAGCCCTGCTTGGCAGCGGCGACCTTTTCTTCGGCCCGAATGCGATCCTCGGCGGTCGCCTTCTCAGTCTCGGCGACATCCCTGGCCTTCTTCTCGATCTGAGCCATCGCATTGGCGTATTCGCCGCCGAACCGCGCCGCGGTGTCGTCCGTCAGCTCGCGCTTGAACTCCTCCAGACGCTCGCTCGATTTGGCGATCGAGTCGTCCATCGACCTGAAGATGTTGTCGATCTTCTCGCGAGCCTGTTGGTTCTCCAGCTCCAGCTTGGCCTCGCCGGTCTGCTTGATGATCTCGCGCAGCTTGGCGTAGGCTTTCTGGGCCTCCGGGAGGCTCTTCAGGGCTTCGGAAAACTGACCGGCGTCGATCTTTGCGTCGAACTTCGCCAGATCAGCGTTGCCGCCTTTCATCTGAGCATGAATGCTCGCGAGCGCGCCCTGAGCGTTGACGATCGCCGTCTTGAGCTGATCGAACTGCGTCTTTGCCTTTTCGGCCGCCGGGTCGTTCTTGTCGGTATTGAGCTTGAGCGCCTTGAAGTTCTGTTCCTGCTGCAAACGGCGCTCGGCCCGAAGCGTTTCGAGACGCTCTTCGGCCAACTTCAAGCTCTCGCGAGCCTGAGCAATCTGACCCTGATCGCCGCCGGCCGCCGCCTTCTGGCGCCAGATATCGACCTCTTTCTGGGCCATCGCGATCACATCGCCGTAATACTGGTCGGCGCGCGCGTGATTTTCGGCAAAGAACTTGTCGCGCAGCTTTAGCTTCGCAGCCTCGTTGTTGCCGAGAGCATCGTATTCCTTCTGAAACTGCTCGAACCGATCGTTGATTTCCTTGTCGTTGACCGCTTTGCGGCTGGCAACTTCCTGGTTCAATCGAGCAAGATTGCGCGTCGCCACCTGACGAGCTTCGGTTTCCCTCTGCTCGCTAAGGGCACTGTCGAGAAGACCCTGGCGCTCAGCAATCTGCTGACGCTTCTTGGCGATCTTCTCTTCGAGATCGGCGACGGCGATGAGAGCGTTGCGACGCTGAACAGCGCTCATGCTCGGATCGGTAGAGTCTTTCTGTCTCCTTCTCTTCGTGTCTTCGAGTTCGGCGATCTTGTCGGTAAGAGCCTTGATGTCTTCCGTCGCGGTCTCGATTTGCTTCTGATCGTAGATGCCACGCTTGAACGCCGCGTAACTCTCCGCAGCCGCGGCGGTCTTGCTCTTGAACAGATCCAGCTCAATGGCAAGGATCGTCAGGAAGGTCAAAGCGATACCGATGGGGCCGGTGAGCATCCCCAGAGCACGGCCGAACATCGTCACCGCGGCGCCGGCGCCGGTCACGGCCATACTCATCGCCTGAGTTGCGGTGGTCGCCTGACGCATCAGCGCGGCCGCCGCAACAACGTCGGCCGCGGCCGTCTTGACGCCCGCCGAATAGACCTTCCAGTCCATAACGCCGGCGACCAGCATGTTCCGAATGCCGTTCAGGAAGCTGCTGACGACATTCGCCGCGACGAGAGCGCCAAGGGCCATCGCTACAGCCCCGATCTCCTGGCGCCAACTCGCCATCTCGACGACGATGTTGCGAACCTGAAGCATCGTGTCCTTCAGGCCGGCACCGAAGGAGTCACCGATCCGATTAACCCTAGGGTCGTCGGACAAGGCGATAATATCGACGAGCTGCTGCTTGACGGTGGCGTAGAAGCCATTTTTCTCACCACCGCCGCCGTCGCCGATGGTCTTCTGTAGCGTCACCCAGCGGGTTTCGATCTGCGACAGCAGGCCGGTGAAGCTCGACATCATTTCCTGGGCCGAGCCGCCATAGAGAAGCTGCATGGTGGCGAACATGCGCTCCATCGCCGTCTTGGACTCGACAACGCCCTTGGAAACAGTCTTGGCCAGCTCAGCCATTGAAACGCCCGAGCCGATGGCCATCGCCTTCATTGCCGTGGGCACGGCTTCACCGAGCTGCTGCCGCAGCTCTTCCATCGAGATCACGCCCTTACCAGCCATCTGCTGAATGGCGATGGCTGCACGATGGAGCTGATCTTCGGTGCCACCAAACGCCGCGGTGGCATCGACCAGCGCCCGCATCTTCGATCTGGTATTGTCGAGTCCGCCGGTGGCGAACTTGACAAAGGTGTCATTCAGCGCGCTCAGGCTAAACGGCGCCTCCTTGGCATAGCTCATCAACCAAGAGACGTTTTCTTTCGCCTCGGAGGTTCGCCCGGCGGTGGTTGCGGCGGTGCTCATGCCCTTCATGAGCATCTGCATTCGCTCCAACTCGCCGTTGGTCTTGACGATGTTAGAGATCCAGCCGCCACTGGCGCCCCAGAGGTTGCTCATAGCAGCCTTGGCCAGGCCGACCGTGGTCACGAAGTCGTGCAGGGTCCGGCCCAGGCCAAGGCTGGCGCTGTCCATGCGCTTGACGGCGACGATGGTCGAGCCAAGCTGGTTCTGAAGCGCATTGAGATCCGTGCCGGCCTTTACCAGCCGGTGCGTGAATTCGCCGTTCTCCAGCTCCAGTTCGACCCGAATAACACCTGCGCGCATCGCCCACCTATAAAGTCAAGTTTGACTTACCTACAAGGACGCGAGAAGATCGCTCAACGCGGCCCTGTCCAACTTCGGCTTTTCAACGACCACCCTGCCCATCTCGCGGCGCAGAGAGTCCTCGAACGTCTTGACGCCCTCGCCGGTCAACTGTCCGGCCTGGGCCACCTGTGTCGCCCTCAGATCCTTCTCGGCCTGAATGCGGTTCACGTTCTTGTTCAGCTCCCAGAAGACCTCAACAGGCAGCGCCAAAAGCTCGTCGTAGTTCATCCGGTAGTGGTGCATCACGCGGCAAAAGAAGAAGGCGAAGTCGATCTCCTCGACTTCGTCACCTTCCTCCTCGCCGCTTACTCCTTTCCCTCGGCGTCCTCCGCGCTCTCGTCGGTCTGCGACCAACTCAGGATCGTCGAGAGCTGCTCAAAGGTCAGGGCACGCAGATCGGTTTCCGGGACCGTCGGGAACGACCGGCCGACCATGCCGAGCACCAACTCGAACTCTTCGACCAGATCGGGCTTTTCAGCCAGGCGCCGCGACGCCCGCGCGTTGTCGATGAAATCGCCGACGCTCAGCGGCGCCTGGGCGTGTTCCTGGCCCTTCAGCTTCAGCACCCGTTCGGTTTTGGGCTTCACGGCGTCAAGGTTCAGCATCTTGGTCATGTCTATCTTCCTGGCTTGTGGTTGGTCAGCGCTGATCCGCCGCACAGACAAATCAGCGCTGACTTGACGAATTACGCAGCGACAGCGGTCTTGTCGCCGACCTTGAACAGAACCTTGGTTTCCGGGTCCGGGTAGCCGCTGAACTCGGTGTTGAAGATGCGCTCCTGGTCCACCTTGTAGGCGAAGTTCAGGGCGCCGGCGGTGGCCGCTTTCGGGATGATGAAGTCCTCGCTCACGTCAGCGTCGGCCTTCGAGACCGGATGCAGGATCATCTCCTGGGCGACATCCAGCAGATTGATGCCGATGCCGGTCTGCACATCCACCCGCTTCTTGGTCGGGGTCGTCCCGTCCGTCACCAGGGTCGCGCCCGGCATGATCTTCACCAGGTTCTCCAGGGTGGTCTCAGCCAGGGGCACCTTCACCTTGATGTTCCGACCCTGGATCAGGTCGGCGACACTGGTGGTGCCGAACTGGTCAATCGTCACCTTATGAACCTCGGTGGTCACTTCCACCTCAACACCGCCCTTGGTGTAACCCAGGTCGGTGCCGCCGAAGGTGATCTTGCACACCCCCAGTTTGACGTTTTTGGTATCGCTCGCCATCGTTACTCTCTCCTTACAGCTTGACGTAGTTGGCGTCGAAATTGATCGACCATTCGAGCAAGTTGCCGGTCGATCTGGGGAAGACGACGGGCTCATGCCGAGGGCGACAGAAGTTGATGAACATGCCAGCCGTCTTCTCTTCCATGATGGTTAAGGCGTCGATCACCTTGTCCGCCAGGGCAAACCCGGCGGGATACTGGCTATGTCTGACCACCGCCTGGAATTTGGCATTGGGTCGATAGCTGCCAATTTCAGCGTCAATCGGATCGTCGCCAAGCAGCAGCAAAACGCCGGCCTCACAAGTGTCGGGCATGTAGTGGGTGAAAACGTCCACACCGACCACACCAACGCCCTTCTCACCAAGGCGATCCGCCAGATCGTCAATCTTCATTCTTCGCTCCAATCGCCATCAGCACCCTCGAACGCCCCGACGCCGCGGCTTTCGATCGCGTTCGAGACGGCCTGGATCAGCTCATTGGTGATATGCGGCGCCCGTTCGTCGTAGGCGCGTTCGAGGAACTTCCGACCAACAAAGCGGTTCAACGCCTTTGCCTTGGCGATCGTCCCCGGCCCGACGCCAAAACCGTCGGGTCTCGGCCCATGCTCCTCGTGAACTCGCATGGCATACTGGTCCACATTCACACCATCGACCGTGCCACCGACCACCACGTAGAAGCGTTTGCGCCCACCAACGCCAACGCGCTCTTCAACCAGATGATGGGCCTTTTCAAGATTGTGCTTGTCCACCGGGCAGTTCAGCACCGACAGATCCTTGATCTTCTTGGCTTCCTTCTTCATCTGCCGACGCGCCGCCTGGGTGGCGCGCTCGCCGCCCTGCATCAGCATCAGCTTGACCTGCTCGAAGCCGGTGACGCTGCCGCCCATCAGCCGGCCCCCGCAATCACGCAGTCCACCTGCCAATGATCGAGACGCCCGAGCACGGCGAGCCGGGGGTTCACCGTCTGAACCCGCAACCGGGCACCCTGAAGCTCCACGATGTCGCCGACGCTCGGCTGCACGCCCCAGGCCGGGAACAGCAGCCGAGCGTCGGCCTGGGGCTCGTCACCCTTGCCGCGCGACGCCGACGAGTCAGAACGCACAGAGGTCTTGTCAGCCCCGACATCAAACTTCACGACGCCAACATGCGCGGGCAAAATCTCGCCATAGACGGGCTGACCGTGACGGTCGTTGCCCGCCCGTTTGGCGATGGTGCAGTCGAGATGCGGCAGCATAGTCATGGCTTCGATTATATCAGCCATCGAAGGCTTTATAAAGTCAAAGCTGACTTTATAAAGGACGTAACCAGACCTGCGAATTCGGATGGAAAACATCGTCGCGGATCTCATCGAGACCGGGCAGATCATGCTGTCCGACAAGACCGAACATCAGACCATTTTTGGCGCTCTTAGGATCGGGATGAACCACTTCGACCGCCTGCGCCCCGCGCTCAGCGAAGACATGAAGGGTCGTCTCAACGTGAACATTCAGAAGGTGCTGACGCCAAACGGTCGAGATATAGCGCTGACTGGGCCATCGGCGGCCGGCGCGATCCACGAAGGAGAATTCGACACTGCCGCGATCCTTGATCTGGGCACGAATAATCGCAGCCCGCTTCGAGATGTCACTGGCCCGAGTCATCACGTTGACCTTGAGCGCGAGATCGCGCAGCCGCTTCTCGACGGCCAGAACGTCACGCTCGATCTGCATCACGATTTCAGCGCGCAGATGCTCCCCGGTCGCGCTCAGAAGCTCGCTGACGGGCTCTGGAAGATCAGGGGCAGTAGTCTCACCCAACCCCAGCGCTTCCAGGGCGTCAGCGAGTCCCTGGTGAGCGGCGACCGTGAGCCCATCGTCAATGAAGGCCTGTTCGCCAGCGACGAAGCTCTGGGCAAGCTGGTAAATGGCGATACGAAGGTCAGAGCGCGCTTTGGGCGAGGTCGGATCGACGCTGCCCAAAGCCTCGGCGTAAAGCCCGTTCATGCCATGGGCCAAGGAAGCGTAGCGCTCCCCCGCCCTCTCGGCATCGAACCAGCGCTGTTTGGCGCTTTCGATCATGATCTGGTCAAGCTGACAGAGTGAGAGACGTAGCCTTGCAAATAGCGAAGAGCTTGATTGCTGACCGGCAGGATCACCGGCTTGCCCGAACGGAACATCATCGAGCTTTCGCCAATCGACTCTGACAAGAGTCCGTCACGCCGGCGATCACCGATGATATCGCCCTCCAAAACGATGTCGGCCTCGGCGATTTGGGCGCGTCGAAGTGCCTGACGGAACCTGGACGGGAAGCTCAGGAACTCGCTCAGCGACCGCTCGTTCAAGTCGTTGATGAACTGCGTTCTGACGGGTTCTAACCGAGACAGTTCGTCCTCGGTGTAGCCGCCCTTCACGACACGATACTTCAGCTTGCCGAGCCGGTGAAATGCCTCGACCAGAGCCGCTCGCCGCGGTCCTTCAGCCTTCGTTGGCCACGCCTTTAGCGTCGGCATCTCGATCGCTTCGAGCAGGGCGCTCTCAAAAGTCTGATAGGTGTTCTCCATGATCACGAGCGTCTGCGCCGCCTCGACAATATATCGCTCGACCCTTTCGATCGAGCCGACGGCTGTGACCAGCGTCAGCTTCACGACCCGCATAGCGCGAACCGAGTCGATCGGCAACGAGTTGGCGACAGGCGCTATCGCGACAGCCACCGCCTGCTGGCCGTCGGAGATCGTCAGAGACTCGGAGGGGACGACGATCTCGCCCTCCTCGTTGCGGACTTCATATTCGGCCGCGATCGGCGCCAAGCCGTCGAGCGGAAAAGTGACGGTAACAGGGGTGGATGCGCGATAGACCTGCATGACCGCCCCCTAGAAGGTGGTCGGCTGGGCGATGCCGCGAATTAGCGACATGAAGCCCTTCTGAAGATCCGTCTTTCCGATCGACACCCAGCGGCCGTCAACCCCCGGCGTGCCGGCGATCTTCTCGACCAAATCGCCAACCCGCTCGGCCAAAGCTTTCGCTTCGTTCATGAGAGCGATCTCCTCGACCGACAGATCGCGATACCCGCGAATGTGCTTATGCTGGTTATCCACGATCATTCTCCTACTGGGCGATCTTGGCCTTGGCGACCTCATGCGCCTGAACAATCTTGTCGATCAGGCCAGGGATGCTATTGCTCTTCACGCCGAGCTGATCGCCAATCTCGCGCAAACCAGCGATGCCCTTCTTGTCGGCAAGCCCCTCCAGCTCCTCACGGGTGACGGTCAGCTTGATCTCGGCCGCGGGCTCTTCAGCCAGCACATTCTCGACCGGGGCGTCACCATGGCCGCGCTCCAGCGGCGCCTCGACCTCGGCCTTAACGTGATGCGCGTCGATGAGGTCCATCGCCGGGCCAACCTGACGCTCGGTTTCAGCATCCTCGACGCGCATGGCAGCCGCAATCTGGGAAAGACGAATGTGATCGACCTCTGCGACTCCATCCACGAACTGGGTGATGCCGATGTAGCCGTTGTAGCCCTCGAAGCCGGGCTCCACGATGCGGATCTTCTTCATGATGGCTCCTTATTCGACAACCATCGCCTGAACAGCCTGACGGCCGAGGCGGATCAGCTCGTCAGCACCGCCGACCAGCTTGTTGCCGATGATGATCTGGGGAACGGCGCGGGCGCCGTTGGTGCGCTCCGCGAATTCAGCCTGACGCTCCGGGTTCGTGGTCAGGTTCACCTCTTCGAATTCGACGCCGGCCGAGCGCAGGAAGCTCTTGGCGCGAACACAGTGCGGGCAGGTGGCAGTGGAATAGACGATGACGAACATAGGGTTTCCTCAAAAACGTAGAGGGCGGGGTTTCCCCCGCCCTCTAGTTTAAGTCAACCCTGACTTTACATCAAGGCTCAGACCAAGGTCGGCTTGCCGGTCCCGGACTGATCCTGACCGCCCGAGTTGGTGACGCCCTTGATGCGCGCCAGCGACTTGGTGGACTTCAGAGCCAGGGCGGCATACCACTTCAGACGGGTGCGCGAGGCGTCCTTGGTCTGAACGGTGCCGATGTCTTCGATGCGAATGCCGGCGCTCGAGCCGCCGTAGATACCATGCAGACCGTCGGCTTCGTTGAAGCGGGCCGCGTAGATCGAGCAGGTGGTCGAACTGGAGCCCTGAACCTCGTTGAGCGGCAGGAAGTCGTTCACGATAATCGGCACGCCGTTGTGACACAGCATCGGGCGACCGAAGTTTTCGATCATCACCTCGGTCGGGCCGGTAGCGCCGGTGGCGCGCAGGAGAGCGCGATAGGCGCGAACGGTGCCCGAGCGCATGATGATCGCGTCGGCACCATACGGAACGGCGTCGAGCAGCTCATCCAGCATCGAGAACGACAGAGCGTTGCCGTTGGTGCCAGCCGAGATGGTCTGACCGGCGGCGACCAGTTTCGCGATGCCGTCGAACGCCTTGCTGTTCACCGAGCGATCGCCGGTGGCCAGGGTGCGCTTGAACTTGCGACCCAGGGCCTTCGCCTTCGAGGCGATCTGGGTGGCCTTCTGGTCATTGATGTCCGACATGGTTTCGTCGAGGAACTTGTCCACATCCACATCGCCAGCCAGGCGAGCGAGGCGGCACACGACTTCCTCGAAGGTCGCAGCGCCTTCGGGAACGTCATCGTTCACGTCAATGAAATCGCCTTCGGAGAGGGTCAGCTCGCGGTCATACACGTAAGCCTTGCCGACAACCTGCTTGAAGGGAAGAACGGCGAAGAGGTCGTCCTTGTCGATGATCTCTTCGATGATGCCGCGCTCCATCTGCTCCTGCGACAGAAGCTCGGCGGTGGTGCGGAGAAGGGGCATGAATTACTCCCTATTGCCCGTTGGAACCAGACACGCTTTCCGACGGAAAGTCAGCGTTGACTTAATTATCGCGCCATAAGGCACATAAAGTCAACGCTGACTTTCCATTCGATCCGAATTGATGATCTACTTGCTCTTCTGCTTGGACAGAGCAGCGGCGATCCGACTCATGCCGTGCAACTCGACCTGCTTGGTCGGCGCCGGGGCCTTCTCCTGGGTTCCAGACCCGGCGCCGGCGGCCAGCTTCGACTTCAGCAGACGCTCCTTGTCGGGATCGGCGTCGATCAGCCGCCGCAGAGCGTCCTCAAAGCCCAGCTTGTTGCCGCGAGCGTCCACCAGCGGCGTGCGATCGCTCGCGCCCTTCGGCTTGTCGTAACCAACCAGCGCGCCACCCTCGATCTCGAAGTGGGCTCCATAGAGAGTCCTGGTTTTGGCCGGGGTCAGCACCAATTCATCGCGGATAAAGGCGCTGTCGCTGAACGACCGACCAACGGTCAGCTCGTCAATTTGAGCCTGAAGACTGGTGAGCTGACCCTGAAGGGTCGAAATCGCCGAGTCCTTGGCGCTCAGCTCGACCTGATGCGCCTCGACCATGGCAGCCTTGACCCGATCAAACTCGCCACGCGCCTCGGCAGCGGCCAGCTCAGCCTCCTGCTTCTCCTTCAGCAGACGCTTCGCTTCGACGGGGTCCACGCCATCGAAGGCAGCCAAGCGCGCAGCGGCATCTTCGGCAGCACGCTTCGCCTCGTCAGCGGACTGGCGCGCACTCGCCAGCTCGGTCTCCAGAGCAGCCAGGCGCGCAGCGTCAGTGGGAGTGGACGTCTCGCGATCGGATCTCTTACCCGGCTTCGTCACGGGTTTCTCCTCACCACTCTCGTCTTCCCCACCCTCGGTCGCGGCAGCCGCGCCGACGGACTTGTAGACGCCCGGGTTCTGAGCGTTCCACACCTGCCATGCCGGATCATAGGGATCGGTCGGCGTGGTGATCTTGATGACCTTATCAACCATAAGTCTACCTCGTGTTGTCGCTCGTCAGGCCGCCGTCTTGGCGCCCTTGTTGTTCTGACCCTGGGTGCTGTCCTTCGACGCGCCCACGGTCGGCTGCTGGGGCTGTCGCTTGATCGACAGCGACCCAATGGCGGCGCCGCCCTCGCCCTTGACCAGGGCTGCGCCAATCTGATCCATCGGCTGCGGTGGCCAATCCTTCAGAGAAGCCTCCAGCTTCGCGCGCAAGCTCGCGGCCATCCGCGGCCAGAGCTTGTCAATGACCTGACGCATCTGTTCGCGACGCACCTCGTCTGGGGCCTCAATCAGCGACAGGCGTTCAGCCACCTCGAACTCGTCATAGAGTCCGCGCACGTCGAAGCTGTCCGGGTATTTCACCAGATCGACATCGTCTTCCTTCACCTTCTCGCCGGTGTAGAGCTTGACCAGACGCACGATGGCGTTCTCAGCGTTGTCCAGGCTGTCCGCCTTTGACGCCAGCAGGGCATTCATCCGCTCGAAGTCATACGCCTTGGCCACGCCCGAGCTATTGTCGATGCCGACGGCGTTGTCCTGCTTGGTGCGCTCGCCGGCCATGCCGACGGTGTGATAAATCTCGTTGATAATCTTGTTGATCACGTCCAACACCACACCGGCCTGCTTCGGGTCCGGGGCGATGAACTCGGGCTTCGACCCGTGCTCGCCGTCGTATGTGAAGATGCGCTTGGTGCCCAGCTCGAGGATCTTCTCGTAGCCCTCCTCGCCCGGCAGCATCCCCTGCGCCGGCATGGCGAGCTGGCTGAATGTCTGATCCTGGATAATGGCGTCCAGGTTCGAGAGATAGTTGGCCACCGCCCGATCCAGATAGGCGATATCGGCGATCAGTGCAGAGGCGTTGTAGGGATCGTCGGAGTGAATGTGATCGACCCGAACACACGGCACCTCGCCAAGTCTGTTCTCGCCCTGATCGACCAGCTCGACCATCTTCTTGTTCCGCTCGCGGACACGCAGCTCGAACAGGAACCATTCTGTGCGGGTCCACAACCGGAAGCGGGAGAACACCGCGCCGGTGCTTCCCAGCGGGTCGGCGTCGTCACGAGCCGACTCGTGAACCATGATCCAGTTGAGCTTATCTTCGTCGTCGTATCCAAGATCGAGAACGTGCGGCGGCGTGACGATGTAGGAATAGACCCGAGCACCGAGCTTCTTCTCATCGGCGAGCGTGGCCACGCGACCGTCGCCGACAGCCGGCATGTTGGTGTCCACGAACGCCCAGACGCGACCGTAGATCGAGGATTTCTTCGAAACCTCCTTCATGAACTGGTCGATCGTCAGGTTCGAGCGAGTAGCCCGCTGCCAGAACCGCTTCACCCCCTCGGGTGCATCATCCGTGTTGCGGATAATGTCGGCCTTGAAGATATATTTGTTCACCAGATCCACGACTTCGCGGGTGTGATTGAAGCGATAGGCCCGCTTCACCCGGTCGCCGAACTCGGTGTCGCCTTCCTTCATGTAACGGAAGACATTGTCTGCAAACCATCTTCTCCCGCCTTCGTAGCAGGCTTCGAGAAACTGCCAATGCGGCAGCAAATCGTCGTAGGCGGGATGCCGACGCTCGATCATGCGCTTCAGCATCTTTTGGTCAGCGGTTGCGAAATCCGGCATTCCTATTCTCCTGGTGCCTCTATGGTAAGTCAGCCTTGACTTTACGGCAATATCAAATGGACGCGCCGATGACCTTGAGCTTACGCACCGGGAATTCCTTCTCGATCGCATAGCCAAGAGCGTCTGCCGGATGCTCCAGACTCATCGTCTTATCCACCTCGCGGGTGCCGGGCTTGTAGATCACCTGCTCCAGTGCCTCGATTAGCGCCTTACAGCGCCGGTCAATCTTCATCCGCACCCGGCCGTCTGCGCTCATCAGCATCCGGTTCACCGCGTTGACGCGATCGGCCACTTTGGGATGTTTGAGACGATACTTGAGCCGAACGAACCCTTTCTCGCGAAGAATGTCGAAGTCCGACTTGCCATGACTCTTGGTCGAACCCGTGCCGCCGGCGGGGTCGGGGTAAATCGTCACCTGCCGCTGCCCAACCTGACGCCAGAAGCGCCGCTCCAGCTCCTCGGCGGTCTCGTGGGTGTTCGAGCCATAGAGGATGATTTCGTCGAGAACATGCACCGTGCCGTCATCCTGCGGCTGCATGATGATCGCGGACATGGGGTCGATGTTGAAGTCCATGCCGACCCAAATCGGCAATTGAGGGTTCAGTTCCAGATCGACAAGATGAATGCTCCGATCGAATGCATAATAAACTCGCCCACTCATCGCCTCGAAACTGGCCAGGAACTCCTGACGAAAGCTGCGCTCGTCCATGTCAGCACGAGCCGCCTCGATTTCGCTCTTCGGAATGAACGGCGAGGTGATGGTCGGGAACTGCCACGACTTCCAGTGGTTCTTGACCCGCTTGCCCTTCTTGTTGACGAAGGTGTCACCGCGCTGTCCGAGCATATAAAGCTCGTAGAGCAGATTGAACGCCTTCGGCGTGCCGATGATCAGGGCGTGGCCGCCGGTGCTCGCCAGAGTCGGGCGCAACACCTTCTTCCACACGTCCTCACGCATGTCCTGAAACTCGTCCAGCACCAAATAGTGCAGACCGACGCCGCGCAGGGTGTCAGGCTTATCAGCGCCGCGCAGTGAGATCATCGTCCCGTTGCGCAGCGTGATATCCAAGCTGGTCTCGTTGAGCTTTTTAATCCACTTCCTCGGGATCGCCTCCAGCAACTCGGTCCACATGATCTGTTTGGCCATCCGGTAGGTCGGCGCGACATACCAGATTTTCCGCTTCTTGATCTTCGCGGCCTTGATGATCGCTGTCTTGGCGCACTGGGTCTTTCCCCAGCGCCGGCCAGCGACCACCACCTTGAAGCGGGCGTCATGAAGCAGAACCTCGACCTGACCGCGGTGCAGGCGCAGAGTTGGCCGGTCGGTCAGGCTGGTGCTGGAGTCAAGCTCAGCCCTGATCGTCATCCAACAGCTCCTCGATCTCCTCGAAAACCACGTCCGGGAGTTCGTCCATCTCGTCGAAATCGTCCTCGTCGGAGGACTGAAGCTGATGGATCTCGTCAGCGGTCAGTTCGCGGATCAACAGATCCGGCAGATCGTCGGGAGCCATCTCTTCACGATCCAGACCCAGCAGCTCGAAACGCTCTCTGCGACCCGAGGCAATGACGTTCATCGCCTTTTCGAGCGCCTGGAGGTTGCCCTTGATGACGCCAAATGGCGTCTTGTCGCGAGCGGCCTTGACGATCTCAGCCATCGTCGCCTTCTGGATCTGCTCAATCCAGGCGTAGCAGTCTTCCTTGGTTGCCTTCTTCCTGGCGGCCAGCTTCAGCGCTTCCTCGGCCGCGGCTGCTGCGGTCTCATCAAGGATCTGCTGCTGCACTTTCTCGGCAACCTGACCAGCTTTCGCCCCACGCTCGACGCCGGCGGTCTTGAAGCGCCGATACATCGTCGAGCGATCAACGCCGAATTTTTCCGCCAGCTCATCAAGGGTGAGATTTCCGATTTCCCAAAGCGTCTGAGCTTCGGCCCACTGCTCCGGGGTCAGCTTTTTGGGAACCCTTCTTTCCTCACTCATTCGTCACACCCAGAAAAAAGGGCGCCCCGAGGGGCGCCCGACGGAACGGAACGGAGGGACCAGTCAGAAAGGTCGTCCCACATGAGCCAACATGATCACCCATTCCGGGGTTGCGTGTCAAGTCAAAGCTGACTTTATGAATGGGACTGTCCTTCGTTTCCCGGAGGGTGTCCTCAGCGGCGCTCGTGGGCGAAAAAATTTATGTTAAACAAGGGAAAAGTAATAAATATATTATATATAATAGGTTATATAAACCTCTTCTCCCGTAGCTTACACAGCTATTTTACTCATAATTTTTTCGCGCGCAAGCAAAAAGTCAGCGTTGAATGGACAGCGCCGACTCACGTCCCCGGAATGCCCTCACCCATCAACCTGTAAGCCAGCAGCGTAGGGGCCAGAACTCTGCGTGCTCGTCCCCGGCGCACCTCCCTCGGTCTCTTCTCGATTAGACCATGCTTGATCAGCGCCCGGATCGAGAACTGAAGACTCTGTTTGGTGGTCGTGTATGGCAGCAGCTTCAGCAGTTCGTCCAGATCCACAAAGTCGCCTTCGGCATTGCCGCGCATGATCGCCCTAATGATGGCGATCTGCTTTTGCGACATCATTAGGGTGCCGCTCATGCGGCGACCCCAACAATGACGGCGGCCCATGCGATCTTCGTGACGATGTGGATCGTCTGGTCGATGTGAAATGCGCGATCCCCGGCGCCAAACCACCCCTCGGTCTTGGCAAAATCAGTCAGGGCGTGAGCCCCCGTTTCCGCTAGGATCAGACCAAGAACCGCACACTCACTCAGTCCGAACGAGGTTCCGATTACGGCGGCGAGCGCGACGATGCCGCCGTGGGCGAAAGAGTGGCTCGACAGCACCCAGGGCCACCAGGTCACACCCGACGATCGAGCCTTGAACTTGGCGACGAATTCGTTTTGCAGAGCAAAATCCGCCACGAAGTGAGCAATGATCAGCAAGGAAAGGATCAGCAGAAAAAAAACCATTTCAACTCCAGTGCCGGTAAACACCGGCGATGATGACCAAGCACGTCACCAGTTCGAGGACGTGCTTGAGGCGAATGAAGCCGTCCCAGGTGATAAGGAAGCTTGCGTTCCAGCCCGGCTCTAATCCGACCAAATGATCAAACTGCCGATCGTATTCGTCGGGATTACCTTCGATCTTTGAGCGAACACATTTGTCGGTCATGCCGATACCGACCCATTCGGTATCATTCGCGTCGAGCGCCGCTAATCGACTCATGACAGCTTGTCCAGATCGAGCGGTTGATCGGGCGCCTGGTTGTCGAATGCGGTCAGCGGCAGCCTGGTTGGCAGATCGGCGCGCTTCCAATCCGGGCTCTGGTAGACGCCGTAGAGTGGCGCCCCCAGGACCATCTGTTGGAGGTTCTTGATCAGCTTGGTGTCCGGGATACGGCCAGCGTGATGGTCCTTCTTCTGGCCGCGGGCGCCGGTCTTCTCCAGCGCGGAGTGCTTGAAATAGAACTCGCGCATTTGGTCGATCGTCCACTCGCGCAGCTCGGGCGTCATGGACGCCAATTCCTGCTTGATAGCCTCGTAATCGGCCGGATTGCAGCGTAAGACGCGACGGAAGAACTTAATGCCCACGTCGAACTTGTTACTGTCCATCGGCTTGACGAAGCGAAACCCGGCCCGATGGGCAAAGAAGTTGAACTTGCTCATGGAGGACTGGATCTCCATGAGCTTGCAGCCTTCCATCCGAGAGATGAGGTTCTGAGCCCGGTAGCCGACGCCGATGCCGCGATACATCGTGTCCACGACGAAGCGAGCAATTACCCGGACATTGCCGTTAAGCCAAGTCAGTCGGTGGACGTTGGTGATCTTGGTGTCGTGCCCAGGCTTCAGCCGCGGGAACAGCGCGTGGCGTTCCTTCAGCAGCGGCTTGGGCGCGGCCGATACCAGCACGCCGATGGTCTCGCCGCGCAGCACGATCCGCCAGAAGCGAATGGCGGCCGGCAGCCCACCCTCGGATTTGTAGTGGAGGTCGGCGTAGAGGTTCCAGTCGTCCTTGGTGCCGCGTTCGACATACATCTCATTCAGCAGCGGGAAGGCGGGGCGCGGGTTTTCCCGGCGTTCGATCATCACGTCGTTCACGACCACGCCCCCCGATCCCAAAAGATGCGCTCGGCCGGTGTCATGCGTTCAAGGAAGACGCCCCGACAGAAGCCCGAAAACGCGCCCAGGAACAGCGCAATCGCAATCGGGGGCATCAGGAGTGCCCCCTTCCCCTTCCCGCCCCCAGGGGGCGAAAAAATCGAGGTTCTCATGCGGTCTCCTTGCCGGCGTGGCGCCGGCGCATGAAGTCGAAAATGAAGATGGCGGCACAGATGCCCAGCGAGCCGGCCGAGCCCGAGACGAGCAGCGTCGTCAGCGGATCGCCGATGACCGAGATCCGAACAAAGCAGAGCTGGGTGCCGGCAATACCGAAACTGGTGATCGCGGCTGCCAAATAACGGCTGTGCTGGACGTTCTTGCTCTGGCTGCCCAACAGGAAGACGCTGACGAAGCTGGTCAGCCAGAGCATCCCGTAGGTGAATATCTGGTCCATCAGAAGTCACCGTGCGGCAAGAACCACCATGTTACGGCCATGACGATTGCGGCGAGGAAGAGTGCGATGTTCATCACTGCTTCTCCTCGCCGCAGATTGGGCACAGTCCGGCGTCGGACTCGGAAGCCCGAATGTCCACCCGATCGTGGAACCGCTTGGTGATCACCAAGTTCGGCCCAAGCTCCTCGTCAAGGTCGGTATGGGTGGTTGCCACAATCAGGGTCTTGCCGAGTTGGCGGGCGAGCTTCTGCATGTTGAAGGCGACCACCTTGGCGGTGACGCGATCCAGCACGGCGCCGAATTCGTCGGCTACCCAGACCTCGGCATTGGACTCGATCAGCTTGGCCAGCCGCAGACGGTAGCGTTGTCCATCGGACAACTCCGACGGCGTGCGGATCACCAGATAGGCGTCGTTGATGCCGGCCTTGGAAAGGGTCTGGAGCGCTTCGGTCATGTTGGTGCCCACCTGGTCAACCAGGGGCTCCTCCTTCAGCTCCACCTCGTCGATGTTGCGCACATTGAGCCCGTCGGCTTTCATCGCCGCCTGAAGCTCGCGCAGTAGAAGCGACTTACCCGACCCCGACTGCCCGGTGATGTAGACGACATCGCCCGGTCGCACCTCGATCTCGAGGTTGTCGTAGATCACAAACTGGCGATCAGAGAGACCGATCCCGAACGCTTCGCCCACTTCCAGCACGCGATCAGTGCGCTGGACCGAGGATGAAAAAGCCTTATTGATCACATACTTGGTCATTCTTCGCCCTCCTCGGCGAACTCGTCGTTGATGCCGAGGACTTCATCAAGAGCCTCCTCGGCGAGCCATGTCTTGAGGACCTCGAGTTGACCAATGACTGCGTGGCGATCGCTATCCATGCTGGGAGTGCGGAACCAGTCATAGCGGTTGCCGACGGCGGTCTTTTCCATGACCACCGTCAAAACGCCGACCACCTCGCCGGACTTCGCGCGCTCCAGCAGCTCCTCGAGGATTTCGACGGTTTCCGCGTCGGGCGTTCCGGCGCCGTCTTCGATCGACGCCGATACGAACGCTTCGGCCGGCTTGATCAGACGGTCGCGAAAGTCGATGATCATCGGGCCGATTTCGGCCGCTTCGTCACCTTCTTCGTCCGGCAGACCGGCGAGTCTCCGACGTAGGATTGTTGGCCAATCGCGGCCGCCCGAGCTTCCCATCAGGCCGCCTCCTGAAGACCCTCGACGAAGTGCAGCAGGGCGTCGGCGCCCTTCAGGCCGGTCTCGGCTTCGAGCTGGGCCATGAAGCGGGCAATGACGCTCTCTTTGGCGCCGGGGACGTGCTTGAACCCGAACGCTTGCGCCAGAGGGATCGGCCGCTCGTCTGTCGCCTTGAACGCTTTCTCGTGCTCGGCCTTCTGGGTCTCGATCGCCTCGGTGATGTCTTCGACCAGGGCCTCCCCGTTCATTTCGGCGAGGTCTTCGATCAGGAAGGACAACTCCTTCTCGTTGAACCCGATCGCCGACAGATCGAAGTCGGCGAGATGCAGATCCGACAGGTCGAGCTGAAGGAGATTGGTGTCGTAGTCGGTGCTGCTGACCTTGTTGTCGGCGAGGCGCAAAGCGATCACCTGGTCGTCGGTGAGGTCGTCACGGACCAGCACCGGAACCTTCTTCAAACCCAGCTTGAGAGCTGCCAGCCGGCGGCCGTGACCGGCGATAATCACGCCGTTCTTGTCCACCACGATCGGTGCGGTCCACCCGAGGCTCTGGATTGCTTTGGCCAGCGTCTCGACCTGCTCATCCGAGTGCTTCTTAGCGTTGCGCTCGTAGGGGGTCAGCCGGTCGATTTCCCAAATCTGGGGTGCCAGCTTGTGCTCTGCTCTACTCGTCATAGTCGCCTCCCCAGGTAAGCTCTTCGTCAATCGAACCGCGGGTATCGCGCGGCTCGAATTCTTCGCCGCAGGCGCACCGGCGGCAGATCGCGGACTTGACCCGGAAGTTCTGGCAGTCCGCGCAGCCGGTGAACTTCTCGTCACGAACCTTTGACATCAGTCAACCCTGACTTTACGAATTGCGCAGAAGGAACACCAAAGCGTCCCCGGCGTTTGTGAGAGCGTCGCTCTCGGTAAAACCCTGTTCACGCATGGTCTTCTCGATCAGTTCTGAAATTCGTTCGGCGTCTTCAAGCGGAACCTTGAAGCGCTGAATAGTGTGAGTCTTCGGCATCTTCAAGGAAGGTTCTTTCGTCGGATCTTCTTCTTCGCCGAAAGTTTCGAGATCGTCCAACACTATACTGGAACTGGAGAAGATCGCGGACAGCTCGGTGTCACTGTAGGGAAGGAATTCCGCGAGATCCTCGGCCGATCCAAGTTCGGACAGCAAGTCTGCCAGGGCCAGCGTGTCGTCTGCGCCGTAGCGTCCGTTGTCCACCAACCCGATCTCCTTGGCCTTGTGATCGTCGATCGGGCCGAGGTTGACAACCGGAATGGTCGGCAGGCGCAGACGAATAGCCGCTTCGTTGCGGTGTTCGCCACCGAGGATCTCCAGGGAGCCATCGGGCAGCTCGCGAACGACCACGGGCTTGAACATGCCGAACCGACGGATCGACTCGTCCAGTTTCGCCTCATTGTCGGGCGACATGATGTTGGTGTTCCAGGGGTTCGGCTTCAACAGCCGGGGGTCGAGATCAAGCTGTTTCATAGGTATTGCCATTAAGTCAACGCTGACTTAAACTCTAATTCGCCTATTCGCGAATGGCAAGGGAAAAGGACGTGGCCGTTATTCAGATCGCAGCCAACGCCATTGTGGCGAAACTGTTCAACGCCGACAGGGATGTGAAGCTCTGTATCTCGGAGCTTCTGTCTTATAAGGTTGACGGTTACGAATACACCGATGCCTATAAGTCGAAAGGCTGGGACGGTCGGTCGAGCTTCTTCGACATGCGATCGGGGACCTTCCCCGCTGGCTTTTTTCACAAGGTCCATTCTGAGCTGATCAGGCTCGGGCATCGTGTTCAGTTGGTGAAAAAGCCCCTGCCCGCCCCTCTCGGTCCCGAGAACCCGATTGTTGATGGGTTCGGCAACGACGATCCGCGCTACGACTACCAGATGGAGACGGTGCGCCGACTGTTGAAGCTGGGGCAGATGGTTGCTCAGGTGGCCACCGGCGGCGGCAAGTCGAAGATCGCCAAGCTCGCCGTGGCGCGCATTCGGCGACCAACCCTGTTCCTGACCACCAGGTCGGTGCTGATGTATCAGATGGCCGACGGCTTCAGGGAGGCCGGCTTCGTGCCTGGCATCCTGGGCGACAGCCAGTGGGAGCCGAAGAAGGGCGTCAACTGCGGCATGGTGCAGACCTTGGCGGCCAAGCTGAAAGAGCCTGACCCCTTCGATCCGCCGGAGAAACAGGCTCGGCAGGCGGCTGTTCGTGCCAAAACCATTAAGTTCCTTGAGTATTTCGAGTTCTTGATCCTCGAGGAGGCCCACGAGGTAGGCTCGGACTCGTTCTATCAGGTCGCTCGACATTGCAAGAACGCCTACTACCGTCTTGCGCTGACCGCGACGCCGTTCATGCGCCAGGACGAAGAGTCAAATGCGCGCTTGATGGCCTGCATCGGGTCAATCGGGATCAAGATCACCGAGAAGATGCTGATCGAGCGCGGCATTCTGGCCAAGCCGTTCTTCAAGTATGTCTCTTCGAAGTGCCCGGAGAAGCTAAAGCGCGGCAGCTCCTACCAGCGCGCTGTCAATCTCGGGATCATCGAGAACCAGCATCGCAACGCCGACATCGTGTTCGAGGCGGTGCGGGCCGCGAGCTATGGGCTCCCGGTGATGATCCTGGTTGGTCGGAAGGATCACGGCCGGCTGCTGAAGGACCGACTGATCGCCGCCGGCCTTCGAGTGGAGTTCATCTTCGGTGAGTCCGATCGGGACAAGCGTCGGACCACGCTGAAGAAGCTGGGCGACGGGCGGATCGACGTGGTGATCGGCTCGACCATTCTTGACGTGGGCGTAGACGTGCCTGCGGTCGGCATGGTGATCCTCGCCGGCGGCGGCAAGGCTGAGATTGCTCTGCGTCAGCGCATTGGTCGCGGCTTGCGCGCTAAAAAGTTTGGCCCCAACGTCGCTTTCATCGTGGACTTCTCGGATGAGCACAATAGCCACTTGAAGAAGCACGCGCTCACTCGGCGGGCGATCGTGGAGGACACGCCGGGCTTCGTCGAAAACATTCTCCCGCGTTCGGTCGATTTCGATTTCGAGGGTTTGGGCTTTGAGGCTCGAAAGAAAGCCGCTTGATCTCTGCATGGCGTGTGTATAATGGGGACAGAAGAACCATCTTGTGAAAGATATGCAATGGCTGTTAATGACTACCCTCGCAAGACCTCTATGGGACTCACGCTTGAAGCGAGCGAGAAGTTGCAGGCGGCGACCAAGCGTCTTGGTGTGGATCAGAACCGGGTCGTTTGTCTGCTTGCCGAGCATTATCTCAACGATGACACCTTTCCGCATCTCGAAAGGTTGGCTGAACCGTTCATCAGCCCGCGCAAGGGCAAGGCGAAGATGTCGGCCATCAAGAAACTCATCGGCGACATGACTCCCGAGCAGAAGGCTGAGCTGATCAAGGCATTGCAGGGGTAGATCATGAAGAAGACCTGCGAGACGTGCCTGTTGGCACACCTGCACGACTATGATGGCGAGCCCGTGGCCCGGCGCTTGGCGCTGGAAAGCGAGAATGCCAAATTGCGGTCGCAGGTCGAAACCCTGGCGAGGGCGCTGCGACGCCAGCAGATGATTAATGCCGGCGTCCCGGCGGCGCCGGCTCGCGTTCTCCATTGAGGTGCCACATGAAGCGCTGGCTCGTCGAGCTGATCACCAACACCCTGTCGGTCATCTATTCTAAGCTGGGCACAACCCTGGTCGTGCTTGGTCCGCGCGACTCCGCGGTGTTGATTACGGAAACGGGTGAGGTCTCCTGCATGTTAGCGTCCGAGCAAACGGAGGGGTCAAACAGCAGTCGCGGCTGGGCCATCATGCTGACCTGGGCTTTTACCCCCGAGGGCGAAGGCGCGCTTGATGAATTGTATCAGCGTTTCACGGAGCGTTTCGCGCTCGACGCGGAGCCTCTTGACAGCGATGAAAAATAAAGTCAAGGTTGATTTAACGTCGCATCAAGCGAGAGATAGACATGACGATCCCTTACATCGCCCTCTGCGGCTGGCCCAAGTCGGGCAAGTCGGAGGTGGCCCAGATCCTCGAGGAGGAATTCGGCGCAATCACCGTTGACGATGGCAGGGCGCTTCGGGACGCCGGCATCGTTCTCTATGGCCTGACCGAGTGGCACGTCTCCACCCAGGAGGGGAAGGCGAGCTTCGTCGAGGTTTGCGGTCAGAAGGTGCAAGTGCGTCAGCTCCTCGGCGATCTGGGCCAGATGCTCGAGGATCGCTATGGTGAGCAGGTGGTTCCTGAGATGGCACTGCGTCAGGTTAAGAAGATGCGTGAGCTGCGCTCGGACACTGACTTGTTCGTCTTCCCGAGTGTTCGGAAGACGCAGGGGCTCGCCTACAAGCGGGCCGGCGGCGTGGTGGTCGAGGTGGTGCGTTCGGGCGTGCAGCCCAGCCCCTATGCCTTCGATCGCTACGACGCCGGCTTGGTGGATTACAGCATCGTCAACCCGGCGCCACTGGTCGTTCCCCCTGAACAGGTCGAGCACTGGCGTCGGGAGTTGCGCCGGATCGTCACCACCTTCATCCCCCGGGTGCTGTGATGATCCGGTGCACCACCACAAGCCTCATCAAGCAGACCTTTATCCGCTTCGCCGGCGAGCGTGTTGGCCAGATGCCGATCTACAACGACGGCTGTGGCAAGGTTCGTGTCGCCGTGCCCTACGGCCCGCCGGTCGGCATGGATATTGAGGATCGAGCGTATCACGAAATCTACATGCGCGATGTGACCGCGCTCAGTGGCGAGCCCGAAGTCGAGCTGGAGAGCGTGCTCGACTTCGAGCGTCTATTCGACCATAGCGACTTCAGGCCGATCCAATCATGACCTCTGTGAAACTTCCCGAAACCGTTCAGCATGAATTCAACGATCTGCTCCTCGGCGACAAGCTGGGGAGCGGCTGCTACCGCGACGTTTACGAACTCGCCATCAACCCGCGTCTGGTGATGAAGATCGAGATCCGCGACAGTCGGCAGTTTTGCAACGTCTGCGAATGGGAGGTCTGGAACGAGTTGCGCGGCACTGAGTGGGAGAAGTTTCTTGCCCCCTGTCGCTGGATCAGCCATTCGGGCTCGGTGCTCATCCAGGAGCGCACCGAGCCGATCACCAAGTTGCCGACCCAGCTCCCCAGCTTCATGACCGACATCAAGCTCTCGAACCTGGGCAAGATCGGTCGGCGCGTGGTGGCGCACGACTATGCCTTCCATAAATTCTTCACACGCGGTCTGAAGGGCGTGAAGATGGCTCCGGTCCCGAGAGATTGACGTGTCAGATTGGTTGTGAGAAGGTATCTGGGTTCTCGCAAGCGCGAGATTGCGCCTTCGGGCGAGTATTGAAGCAAAAAGGCTTGGGCGAGCAGGCCGGACGGGGCGCCAGGAGGCGCCCTTTCCTTTTGATGGTGTCCGATGTAGGCTGTTCGAGAATTCGCATCGTAGCGAATTAGCGAACGGAGAAGGCCATGGCTACCATCATCGCCTGCGTCAGTCAAAAGGGTGGCGTCGGCAAATCCACGATCACCCGCCTGGTAGCCCGAGAGTTGGCTGCCAACGGCTTCAAGACTTTGATTGCCGATCTCGATCAGAAGCAAATGTCCTCGACCGAATGGGTTCGTCGGCGCAACGCCGCGGCTCAGGAGCCGACAATTGACGCTCAACCCGTGGCACGGCTCGATCGAGCGCCGGTGGCCGCCTATGAAGCGGTGGTGATCGACGGCAAGCCTCACAGCGATGCCGATACCAAGGAGGCCGCCAAGCTGGCTGATCTTGTGCTTCTGCCCACCGGCGACACCCTGGACGATCTCAAGCCGACAGTGCTGCTGGCGCACGAGCTGGTGAAGGCCGGCGTCGTAGGTCAACGGATCGCCTTCGTGCTCTGCCGCACGAAAAGTTCCGAGGCCCGACTGGCGACCACCAGGGACTATATCGCCCAGGCCGGCTACGAGTGCCTGCGCGGGGATCTTGCTGATCGCGCCGGCTATGCGGATGCTCAGGACAGCGGGCGGGCCGTCACCGAGACGAAGCACGCCTCGTTGAACCAGCGCGCCGACGAGGTAGCCCAGGCCATCGCCGATAAGCTGGCTGCGTTGCAGGAGGATTGAGGTGGCCAATTTCGGGAGAAAGAAGAGTCTGGGGGAGGCCCCGCCAGCGCCAACCGAGACGCTGAACAACGTCGAGAAGCCAGCGGGGAAGTGGAAGGATCTGAACTTCAAGGTCGATCCCGATTTCCAATATGAGTTCACCGTGCTGGCTGCCCAGCATCGCATCTCGCAGGTCGAGCTGCTGCGTCGGGCCTACGCCGCCTATGTTGAGAAGTTCGGAGGACCAAAGTTATGACCGAAAAGGAAGCGGCTGAGATCGAGGCTTTGATCGAGAGTCTATCAGCCGACAGCGACGTGGATCTCGAGCGTCAGGTGCGCCACGTCAAGGCGCTGGAGCGCCGCCGTCAGTTCCGCATAATCAAGGGTGGTCTGAATGGTCGAAAAGATCCTTGATCAAGTTGACATCGAGAAACTGCGATCTGTCTCTGAAGCGACCTACGTAGCCGGCGACTATCCCTGGGATCGCTGGCAGAAAATAGCCATCGAACTGGGGGTGAGCGAGAGACTGTCATGGGCTGGGCGCCAGCTCATGCGAGAATGGTATCAGCACATGTGGCCCGAAGAGCTGCGCACCGAATGCGGCTGGGAAGATAATGGCGTCGGCATGGTGACGCTTGCCATGACGAACCCAGAATTTGCCTTGGCGCGATGGCTACTGCTTTACGAGTCCGACGCCGGCAGAGCACCTGACGTGTTCTGGGCTGATGCTCGTCAGCTTTGGCGCGACACTGTCGGGACGCCGGTGCCTGGCTTTGACGAACCAGACATGGATGACGATGAAGGGCCTGAGCCTTCGCTATTTGCCTGGAGCTACGCCAGCGCCGGTAGGCGCAGGATCAGGACGCTTGGAGTAAGACAAGAGCGACGTCACAGACCAGTGTTCATCATGCCTCGCTATCTTCGGCGCTTGTGCGACGGGACCTATCGTGGCAGCAATTTTTCGCCGAAGTGGGTCAAAAAAATAGACGCTGCGATAGCCAAGCGGGCTTTACGCGGTTCGTCCGAAACGAACGTCATTGATCTGCGCTATAGTTGTCGTTACCCGAGAATTTCTCGATGGTTCAAGATTAGGTGGTGATTGACTGTTTTAAGGAGGAAACGTGAGAGGATCGCTGCTGATAGCCGCTCTGCTGGTGTTGAGCACCCCGGCTCTGGCCGAACTAAAGTCGCGCAACATCCCGCCTGACGAGGCGAAGATGTTGCAAACGAAGTGTCTGCTGCTGGCGCTCGATCGGGCACCGAAGGCGTTCAAGGCAACCGAAACGCTCTGGGCCAGCTCGGTTGAAACAGAAGGGCTGACCTCGGTCTCGATAATTCTAATGGGGAAGATTGTCGATCAGAAGGCTACCTATGACGCGATGTGCGAAGGCCCGAACGGCAAGATCAAGCTGACCCGGTTCGAGCTTCAGTGAACCGTTCCGCCGACGCCATAGGACAGCTCGAACGCCCGGCCCAGAGCCTCTATAAGGCTCTGGCTGCGGCGCAGCTCGGTCGGCAGCATCGAGATCGTGGCCACCATGGCGTTGGCCTCACGCTGGTTGTGCAGCTCCCTGCTCGCGAGATCGGCGGCCGCCCGCGGCAGCTCGTCGCGCGATAGCGCGACGAGTAGCTGGGGCATTTGCCACAGCTTCACCATTCGTCGGTCGATGCGGTAGAGCACCGCCAAGTGCTTTGGGGAGACTCCAGCCTCGTTCATCGTCAGCCTCCGGTTCTATCGTTCGTCAAGCTGGGAGAATGCGAGTTGGGGTCTGGGAGGTCAAGGGGTCTGCGCGCCTGTATAAGGATCGTCTGCGCGCCGGCGGGTCGGTTCTATAAGGTTGGTCGGTGGCGGGGTCGGCACACAGGCGGCATGGCCATGCCGGGCCGCGAAAATCTCTAAGACTTCTAATATACCCCTAGGTTGTGGGGCGAGTGATCGCCCCACACGTCCCGCGTGTGTCAAGTCCCTTTTTTGATCCGAAGCGCAACGGGTGACTTGCGCACCCTATATCCACCCGAATAGCTGCGAGCGAAGGCCCAGCAAAACCCGAGAACGTGTTTCATTTGTCTACCCCTTTGGGTTTGTTGTGTCCCTCTTTAAATACCCCTGCAACGAGTGACATTGCAAGCGGAATGTGAGGGACAGTGAAGAAAAGCGACACCCCGTGAAAGCCCGTTTTAAGCCCCTGTGGGGCGGGTTCCCCTTCCGGGGTGGGGTAGTAGCGGGGCGGGGTTTTCCCCCGCCCCAGCGCCCCTTATTTCTCGATGTTCAGGAAGAACTGAGACAGGGGGTGTTCCAGATTGATAACAATCGTCGCATCCCGCCCCGTCGCTTCCGCTTTCCCCTTCGCAACCCCGAGCGCGATCAAAGCGCGGCGGGTAAGCCCCGATTGACGGGACGCGGTTTCGACAGCGAGAGAGTGACGGAGAAGACCCGAAACGCGCTTTCCCTTGGGGGTGTATTTGTTGCTAACAGTGAAGCACTGAAGATCGCTTGTGAAGTATTCCCCGAGAGAAGCAAGAATAGAAGCATTGTGCATGAAGATATGAATATACTTCAGTTCTACGCTTCCCTTTTTCCCGTGCTTCCCGCTGTCGTCAATTTCCGCTTCGCTCAAGGGGATGGCATAGTTGACGGCACGGGAGAGCGCGAGGCACGCACGGTTAAGGGCTTTCTCGCAAAACTGTTGGCCGTCCACTTTCGCCTCATTGAACACAAGGGAAAGATCAACGCCCATCGCGCACAGAACGCGAAGGACTCCGGGGGCAACGAAGCGATCCCGATGCTTCGCGAGCTTCGCGGGAAGGGTCGTTCCCTTCGCGACTTCCCGCTCAATGCGGGCGTTGATAACGCTTTCAACATGGGCGCGCTTCGCTTCGATCTGTTCCGGGGTGACGAGCGCGAGGGCGTTAGCGAAATTTTCCATGATGTCTATCCCTTCGTTTGTTGCGTCGCTTTGTGCGTCGCTTGTGTCCCTCATAATAGCGTCCCGAATGTCCTACGCAACAGAAAAATCAATGCTGACTGATTTTTTTGGTCGTCCTTGAAAACAAGGGAAAATTTGGGTTTGTCCCTCCTCCCCCTCTTATAAAGGGGGTTGCGCTCGCGCTCTTTGAAAGCGAGGGCGCAAAAAAACGAAGGGACATAAAAAAGGGTATTGCGTCCCTCAAAAGACGGGGTTATAAAAGACCCATGAGCAACGGTTTCGAGGGACGCGAAATGAGACAGCGATGAAGAAAGCGACATAGCCCAAAGAGGCGAGCATCCCGGGGATACCCACCTCGGGAAGTGACGGGAGGGGACAGAAGCCCCGAACGCGGGGAGGGGACGAAAAAGCCCCCGCGTTCAACCCGAGACGGGGATCGAACGGGGAAGTCTGGCTCGGCGGCGGCGCCGCCAGGACATCCCAGGTCAGGCGTGAGCCGTATCCTTATGGCGGCGCCATAGGATCGCCTGTCTGAGTCCGTGCCGTATCCTTATGGCGCCGCCACGGCTCACCTGGCGACGAGCCCCGCCGTATCCAACAGGCGGCACCGAGGCGACACCTCCAGACGACCATGGCTAATTCGCGAATTGACGAAGCGGGGAGAGGCGAACGCCCCTCCCCTGGCTTGATCAGATGGCGTCGAACACCGGCGGGTCGATCAGATCGGAGCTGCTGAGATCGGGGACAAACAAGCCATCGACAGCACTAAGAGCCATGCATTTGCTCAAGAAGCGTCGAGCGTGACGCTTCTGGCGCTTCTTGACCTTCATCTTGCGCTCGGCCTCCAAAGCCCAGGCGTCGGCGAGTTCAGCGTCACGGCGAAAAGTCTTGCCCATGGGTGTCCATCCCTTGTTGCGTTCTCCCGAGGGGCTATTCCCTCGGGACAAGATCATCTTCGCCCAGAACCGAAGGCTGCTCGCGCGGCGGGCGGGAGGCGGATTTCCGGGTGGTTGGGTGGTGGATTGATGGCGGCCTGGAGTCTGTGGACGGCCGAGGTTCTGTGGACGGCCGGAGTCCGGTCAACGGGTGGCCTGGCCGCGGGCAACGTGACCGCCTTGGCCTGGAAGACCCAGACCCCAACGCCACGGCACCGCCGGCCTGGGAACCAGGTGCCGCCGTGGTCAGGCCGGGACGGGTCGAGTAACCTGACCCTGTTGGACCGTATTCGCGAAATCGCGATTTAAAGCCCGTAGAACGGGGAAAGCCCCGTGGGGCGGGAGACATACCCCACGGGGCAAAAAGGGCGCTCAGTGCCCCGGAAATCGCGTTCTAAGCTGCTGGTTTAATCTGGGCTTTGAGCGTCACCCCAAGCGCACGCATCAACCCAAGAGTGGTTGCCAGAAGCGGGGCGCTTTCGCCGTCGCCGCTGAGAGCCATGTTTCGCGCTCGAGCCACGATGCTCAAGGCGTTGGCGACGACGTTGGCGTCACCGCTGGCCAGCGCTTCGTTCAGGAGATCGGTCTGGTCTTCCGGGTCGGTCAGGTATTCCGCCGCGTCGAAGGGGAATGTGTTCAGAGCCATGATGATCTCTCCAATTCCGCAGCCATTTCTTTCGCCTTGCGAATGTCGCGCACTTGGCTCCCCTTGTCGCCGCCGCACAGCAGGACAATCAACACCGAGCCTCGGCGAACGAAATAGAGGCGATAGCCGGGGCCGTAGTCGATGCGAAGCTCGCCGATGCCGTCGAAAAACTTGGCATCGCCCAGCAAGCCGGACTGAACGATGGCGATCCTTTTGGCGATACGACTTCGAGCGCGCTCATCGTTCAGTTTGGCCAGCCAATCGCGGAACGTGGCCGTCTGACGGATCTCGATCATTCGTAATTATGGGTGGCAGGCTTGCGGAGTCAAGACTGACCGCCCTGCCACCCGCTTGGCAGCCCACTCGTCCCCGTGAATGGCGCACTTCAGCTTGAAACGCTGCTCGCCGTCGAGACCCGACTTGCCGGTGGCAATCTTCTGCACGGGACGCCCCTGGAGTTGGGCGGCGATCAGGTCGCGTTCTTGCTGCTTCGTCATGGGGGCACCCTTTCATGTGCGTTGTTCGATGCACTCATCATCCCCATCCCCAGTAGGCTGTTCTCGTGGCGGTTCGACGGCAGATTTCGACCCCGGCGCAGTTCGCCATGGTCACGAATTCGCGAATGCGCTATATCTCCCCCATGCAATGACGCCGTGGCGGCATCTCCCACCCCCGCATCCCGCCGCCACGGTGTCGCTTTGCCACCCAGTCACGAGGCTGAACCTCGGTGACGCCACCCGATCGACAGGTCTCGCCTTGGCGGCGCCTCTTTCCCGCCGCCAAGGCAACGCCACGGATCAGCCATAGGCGGCCCGTGCCGTATCCTTCTGGCGGCACCATGGATCAGCCATAGGCAGCGCCAGCCGTATCCTAGAGGCGACCCGATCGTATTCTGACCACGGCGAAACCTCCCTGCCCTTCCGGCGCTACCACGCACGGCTCTTCCCAAAAAAACGCCCCAGACGCCACTGGGACGCCTGGGGCAGTTGGTCGGCAGGGATAGACGCCGAAGTTTGTTCTCGATCCTTTTTGGCGCTCAGGCGGCCTGGGAAATCAAATCGCTGACCCGGAGGGTGGTCAGCTCCATCTTAATCTCGTGCTGAAGCACCTGGATCGCCGCCACCATGCTGCGCAAGCGGGCGATCTCAGTCCACCCGGCGCCGGCGTCGCTCATGATGGTCCAGGTATTGAAGCGCGGGTGGTAATGCAGGGAGAACTTGGTCGTGTTCACGTTGGCTTCCACGATGGTCACGATCTCGCTCATTGCTGGGGTTCCTTCCCGTGTGATCCCAATGAAGAGATCATGCCCCGGGAAGGGACGGTCACTCGGTTGGCGGATTAGCGAATTCACGAGGCAGTTCTTGATCGCGGCCTGGATTGCATCGACCCTTATATTAACCACGGCCCCGTGCGAATGACCTCGGCCTGGCCAAGGATGCGAAGACCGCGGCGACCTGCGGTTTAGAGAGGGTCGGCCGTGGCTCTGGGAACCTTCCGGCCTGGTGTAAGGGAAAATTCGGGAGACGGAGGGCAGAGCTTGCCGGGGCGAAATCACCTCCTTTCCCCCTTACACAAAAACACCACCCTCCTCTCTTACCTCAAACACCGTCTTGTTCACCTACGTCGTCTTTCCGCCCTCCCTTTTACAGGTTCACGGAGTTAATCCAATGGTCGTTTTAGGGGGAGACGAATTGCAAGCGCTATCAGACGGATGTCAATGTCGGCTAGGCCATTTGCTGGTTCTTTCATTCACAATGTTGTCAAACCATCCACAAAGCTGATAGCCCTGAGTGGCGGAAATCATTCGGGGCGTTATGTCCCGCTCGTCATTGCTCATTTGTGATTTTTGCGCTTACGTTGGCTGATGGTGCGTATCTGCCTTGGTAGAGCGCGCCGCTCATAAGCAAAGGAGTTGAAATGCACACTGTTTCGGAGGTTCACTTTTCACAAATGCGCAGCTTGGCCATCAGGCGCGCCATTCACTGCGTCGGAGATGTGCTCCGGGAGCACAATGTGATTACCGATCTTTCGGTGGATGACCTCAACGCGCACAACGGCGATTTCCAAGACGAATTTGCTTGGCTTATCACCGATTTGATGATGGCGGGATACGGAGTGGTGACGGAGTAGAGGTAAGCCCTTCGACAGGACCCACCTCTACTCACTTCACGGCGGGCGCGTGCTACCTTGGCCGGGGCCGCGCCCGCCTCATTCAAAACACGTCATCGGCGCAGGGTCAAGCCGACGCTAATCCTCATTGGCGTTGTGGGGATCGGCGTGCCTAAATTTATCAACTCTTAGGTCATTCACGATCAACCCGTCTTTAATCAAGACGCCGATATACCAGTCCGCTTCATGTGAAACCATTAGCATGGTTTTGGAACCTAGATGGCTCTGACCTTTGTTCGTATTGGCAACAAAGACAGTGTCGCCATCCAAATCATGAATGGGATTGATATCTCCGATTAACGTGGCGACAGACACGGTGTGAACGATCACGTCCGCGATCCCAGAGTTCGATGGGCCGGGATATGACCATCCCATTTCGCATGAATTATTCATGTCTCTTCCCTCTCACCCGCATGACCCTACAAGCCAGTGGTGAACCAGAAGCCTTGTCCCCAGCCGATGCTGATCCAGGTGCGATATCCATCCCCGTAGGACGCCTTGGTAAAGCTGAAGAGCCAGCCGGCGATCAGCTTGTAGCCGGGGATCTGGTCATCCTTGGTGAACTGGATGATGGCGCGGTTCTTGATATCGTAGCCGATGGTCCAGCCATTCTTCAGCTTGTGCCGCATGAAGCCTTTTCCCTTTAGCATTGGCACACTCCTGGTTCTTCTATCTACGCCTCATGCCGGCAGATCCGTCATCTCACGTAGGGCTTGATGTCGGCGATCGCCGAGCCAGCTCTCCAGCATTGTCCATTCCAGGGTGGCCCTGAAGACCTCATCGGGATCGAAGTCGCTGGCGCTCCGAACCATCCGGCTGATCTTGTTCAGCCAGAGCCAATGATGGCGCTGGGTGATGTCTTCGTAGGTGGCCTTACGACATGATTTTGCGCGCACGCTATAGCAGAGGGTCAGCAGCGGGCCGATGTAGAAGATGACCTCCGGGCCTCGGCTCCAATCGTCATCGTCATAGATGCCGATCATCCCCTTCAGCTTGCCCCTGGTCACGATGATGAGATCGCCGTATTCCATATTGGATCGCTCCCATTGTTTTGATGGGGTCAGTCTATCGGAGCTTTGGTTGTTGTTCGGTTGGCACTTAGGGTCAGGACTCATAACCAGTAACTGACGGTTGCGGCAATGCAGACCGCCGCCATGAAGTTTTTGGCGATGTCGGTCGGCTCTGTCACCACGTCCCCCAATGCTCATTGACCGCGGCGGTCGTTTCTTTCCTGGGCCAGTTCTTGACCTCGATGCCGGCGCTCTCCAGGGACCGTCTGATCGCCATTGCTCGATCATGGTCGCTCATGCGAGCCAGCTCACCGAGGGTTGGCTCCCCTGGTTTCATAAACGCATTGATCAGTGTTTTGGTGGTTTGGTATTCACTGAGATTGGTCATCACCAGCTTCCCCAGAGCGGATTGATCGCCCTGCGCTGGGACTCGGCGCCAGTGTCGAGACGCAGGGCGCGACCAACGGCGATCTTGTTGAGCGTGTCTTCCTGGAGGGTTTGCAGCAGCCAGTCTTCTCCCATATTCGTGACCATGTAGCGATCGTGAGAAGTCACGATAATCCACCTCATACGCCGGGCTGTGTTGAGAGCCTTTCGCTCGGAGGCGTTCAGTATGGGCGCTATTTTGGTCGCCAGCTCCCCGTCCAGGCGATAAAGCAGCTCGCCAATAACGCTATGTTCGATGCCATTGACGTGGCTACGATCATGTTCCGCCATCCACTCCCTGCCCCGGGCGGTGATCGTCATAATCTCTTTGCCTTCGGGACCTTCGGTGTCCACAAGACCGTCCAGTTCGGCGCGAGCGAGCGCGGCGTTGAGCTGAGCCAGCAGCTTCGCGTCGCCGACATCCTGGATTTCCAAGCCGAAGATGCCGATCTTCACGCCGGACTCGATCAAGCCGAGGACTTTTCGCACGCCGGCTGGGGACGCGCCTTTGGTTTTCCCTCCCATGACGGCGCTCATGGCGCGACTCGCTCACGAGCTTGGAACAGCAGACCGGCGCAACGCTCAACCACCTCATGGGAGCAACTATGCTCATCCTGGCAGCCGACGCAGAAGGTTTTCCCTCCCTGCGCCGCGATCAGGTGGGCCTTGAAGAAGTTCACCCTGGTCTTGAAACCGAGGTTGTCGAGATCCTTCGGGTGAACTGCCCACATCTGGAAGGCGCGCTCGTCCAGGGTCATGACTTCGTCCGGGTGCTTGATCTCATGCCCGGCAGCGTTCGAGGTTCTCATGGGCTTTCCCCGTTGTTGATGAGACCAGTTTACGGAGATACTTGCGGCTGCGCGGGCGGTAGATCGAAGGCGAACTCGCCGGTGGCTTCTGCTATTTCCTGGGCCTCGGCCAGATCGCTCGATGTCTTGATAAACCGCTCCACGGCGAGTCCGTAATAAGCGGCCTGTTCGGCGATCCTGCGGTCGAGCCACGTCAGATCATTCATCGCCATGTCAGACGCCCTCCCCGTCCGTAGTCAAAGGTTCCAGCTCTTCGCTGGCGAACAACGGCTTCTTGTCCATGCCTTCGCCCCAGGTCGCGGTGATCTTGTCCACTTCGGCGGTCAACCACGCATCATAGGCGGCATGATCCCACAAGCCGCCTGCCATGAAGGCGTCGGGATTTACCTTTCCGAACTCCCCGACCTTCTCACGGTTCCACAACATGAAGCCGCACATCGAGCCGCCGGGCCAGTCGAGGTGATCCTGCGCTACTTGTTCTTCAGGCGTTCGACCGTGAGCCCTGGCGTAATTTGCATAGCGCGGGTTGTATGCCAACTCTGTCATAGCTCAATTCCTCTCGTTATTCCTGATCCAGATTACGAGAACGGGAGAGGCGTCACGGTCGGCAGGGACATCATGCTTTGCCACTCAGGGATGGCGTCAGGGTCATAATTCGCCGCGGCAGTCGTGATCAGGTCAACAATCTCTTGGTGATCACCGGCCGCCAGAATATTGCCGTCGAAGGGGACGAAAGCGCCTTGGCCCAACCGGAACCACCAGCGATGATCGCCGGTGGTGGGGTCGGCGAACCAAGCAAGCTGGGCACCGATGTCGGTCAGCGTCTCCTGAACGAAATCAACCAGCCTCAAGACGCTCTCCCTTCGTTGGCATATTCGCCGATCACGGCTGAAGCTCCCTCATTCGGATTTCATGCATCTTCATCCCCTCGTCGAGCATTGACCGGGTGAAGTCGCCGATCGGCGTATAGGTGGTCGGCACCCAATTCGGGCCGTAGCAGCACGGCCCCTCCAAGATGGTGAAGTTGCCAGTCCCATCGTCTTTGGCGTCGATCAAATGCGGATGCCATTTGCGGCCGCATTTCTGGCAGGCGATCTTGTCAGCCATTGCCGCTCTCCTTGATCAGCTCGTTGACCCGGCCGGTCCAGCCGCAGTCACAAGTGGCCCGACTGGCGTCATTCCATTCGTGATTGCCCTGGCGCGACAGGTCAGCGGCGGTGCCAACGCGGGTAAGCCGGACCCATACCTGAGCGCAGATGTCGATCTGGCCAGAGCTGCCGCATTTGGGGCAGTGGCATCCGAAGGCATTCACGGTTCAATACTCCGACGGCAGCATGATGGTGGTCATCGTCACCCGGTCATTGGCGTCGCGATCAGCCACGACCATGTAGAACTTCCATTCGCCTTCGGGGGCGTCAGTCAGGGAGATGTTCTTGGTGTGCAGCACGTTGTCGTTGCCATCATCGGAGATGAGAACGGCCTTGGAGCCGGTGACGTTCAGCCGCACGACGATAAATTCCTCGACCTTGCGGATTTCGTTCAACTCGGTCGCCAGAATGTCGAGGAGCCAGAATGCACCGGCCCTCTCGGCGAAGAACTTCACCCCGTCGGTGAAGAGGATTTGCTGGTTCATGGGGTGGCGATAGAAGCGCTCAGCGCCATTGAATTGCGCCAGTTCGTTCTTGAACTGGCCGATCTCTGTCTTGTCCATGTGACCTCCGTTTCATTAGCGAATGGGCTTATTCGCTAATGAAAGAATGACCCAGTCCCGAGTGGCTCGTCGAGAGGCGGATCGTCACCAGCTTTTCCAATCCGGGTTCAACGCTGATCCTGGGCGTCTCTTGACTGGAACGATCTCGGCTGCGGCGCCGCTCGTCAACGGCATGGTGTCAAGCTGCACTCGCTCCCAGAAGGGCACCTTGGCGGACAAAACGTCCGCCAAGGTGTCGAGCTTCAATGCCCTGATGGCCATCAGGCCGCCTGCTTCTGCTCGGGTTGATCGGTATCGCTCAGATCGTAGGCGCCGGCCGTCTGGAACTGACGCATAACCGCGGTCATGGCGTTACTCATTAAGGCAGCGTTGATGGCGGCAGGGAGCAACGGGTTGAACGCCTTTGCACAGGCGTCGATCATGGCGTCGGCAACGGCCGGGTTGACGTCGCTGTCCTTCGCCTTCTGGCGCATCCGCTCGCGAAACTGATCATGGTCTTCCATAGTGCCTCCTTGTTTATTAAGTCAGCGCTGACATAACGCGACGGTCAAGCGATGTCCACTCGCCTTGTCTTTGCGCGCTCGTCATTTGAACGTGATGTCTTTAGGGGCAGCTTGTCTATCGGCGGATCACTGCTCGCCCCGTGGGGCTTTGCTGGGTGGGGTTCTATCCCCTCCCCTCCCCCACTGTCCCGCTTTGGGTTCCGCACTCCCACGGGGCGAAAAAAGGGGCGCAAGGGTCATTGCATACGAGCTTTCTTTTTCGGGAGCGGGTCGAGTGTTGCGTGCCATATGCGGAATTGTGCATAGCATCGCTATGGCGGTAGTAATCCTTATTTTCATCGACCGAAAGTAGCTGCTCATCGTCGAGAACCGCGGCGACGAGCGTCATCAGTGCCACGATGAAGGTAGCCATCTTGATGAGACCGAGACGCATCGCCTTGACCACCGCCTGGATGCACGAGTTGGCACCGAGTTTTTTCCTGATCAAGCCGCAGCCGCCTTCGCAGTCGCACACGTTGGCGCAGACTTCTGCCATCTTGGTGCCGAGGAAAGCGATCTCGGTCTCTGTGAGCTGCGGCCCCAATCTCTCCTCGGCTGCGGCCCTCATCGGCGGCAGGATATGCGAGTGCAAGTGTGAAGCGATCAGGCGCAGCAGCGGGCCATTGTTCTCGACCAGCCTGATTGCTTCAGCCTTGTCTACGGTCACGAGAAAATTGACCAAGGCCCTGGTTCCATCGGCGTCGTGTATGGGGACGGTGAAGCCGCCGAGGATGCCATTGGCAATGACACGTCTAGCCATGGACGCGATGGTCTCGTCGTCAATCGCATCAACAACTTCCGACGTGTGCCATGTGAAGGCGTTCGACGACATCATGGCGGCCCTGACCGCCGGATCGTGCTTCACCAGGTCGTGGTTGACGTAATCCCTGGCCCATTCCGCCGGGATGTCCGACACGAACAGGGGCAGTGGACCATCGTGGTCGATCCCCGGAACCGCGACAAGTTGGTATCCCGTGTAGGTGAAGCCGAGCTGCTGGGCAGCCCTGGTCAGCGCTTGACCCATTTGCATGGCGTCGGTTGCGGCATCGAGGGAAGTCAGGAACTCGTCGAGAACCGCGACCGTGCAGATCTGGGTGCCCAGAGGTTTCTGGATCGGCGTCGCATCGGGTGCAAAATCGAGGCGATAACCGACGCTCCGAACGGTCGTGATGTTCACGCTCACCGCCGCCTGGGTCAGTTTGCGCCTGAGCTGGGCCACCTGGACGCGCACCGTGTCTTCAGCGGTTGCTGGCTCGTCGGCGGCACCGTAGAGCTGGGAGACAATCGCCTCTTTTCGGGCCGGGCGCGGGTGACAGCGCCAAAGGATCTCCATCAAATCGGATTGTTGGCGAGACAGCATCGCGGCGGAGCTGTTCTGTCGAACCTCGCCGCTCTCCCAATCAAAATGAATACCGAGGGTTGAATTGAGGCGACTTGCCACGGTGCGTCTCGTATATGATTGAGCCATGGCTAGTCCTAGCCACAGGCCGGATCGACCGGAGGTAGTCGATCCGGGAGCAAATTATGGTCAACCTCGACTATTTACCAGCGACCAGGAGTTTGTGGCGTGTCATCACTACGCCTCTCAATGGTTTCAATCCGGCGACCACGATTATCTCGCACGATGTTGTCGCCGTATGGGGTTCTCTCGACTGTCCCGACGCGACGGCCGCTCTCGTCCCTCCTAATCCAATAGCCATCGGTTGGGCCTTGTTCGACGGTCCTGACGCGACGGCCTCGGCTGTCCCGCTTGACGTAGAACTCGTCGCTGATCGCCGGTGTCGTCGCTGCCAGTTGACAGATGAGAACAAAGGCGAAAAAAAGATGTTTTTGCAATGCATCCTTGGTCACTGCGACATAGCGAATTAGCGAATAGGCGGATGGTAGCGCGGTCGCAGTCGAAAGAAGACTCGTTCTGGTTGATCTGGACATGGTGTATTCACCTCAGAAATGTCGTGTTGTGACAAGGGAACTTTACCCCAGCGCAACAAGGCACATGTTTCGGCGAAAGTTCGGCAAAAAGCGTCGGCCTCACAAAATTCTATATCGGCCCGGCTATAATAGACTCATGCCCCACGACGGGGCGCGAAATTTCGACCAAGGAGTATGCGCCATGAAGAAGTTTGTCTTTACCTTTTCCCTCGCCATGCTGGCTGTCACCGCTGGTTCCGCTTTCGCCGCCAGCGATTTCGAGCGCGCCACGGCTCTGAGCGCTCTCGCTGAGGACTTTGCCAACAGCAAGTGCCAGACCGCCGGCTATAACGACGGTTCCAAGAATTTGCCCGTCACCGAGGTGTTTTCTGTGGCCCAGGATGGCACCATTAACGATCAGGAAAGCGGCGGCTACACCCGCTATGTCGTGGTGAAGAACCCTTGTTATCGGGAGCCCAACGCCGCCCATTCTTCCCACGACTGACGCTTTTGGCGCAAATGCAGAAGGGCCGGGATTTCCCGGCCCTTTTCGTTTGCTAATTCGCGAAACCGCTAAAGCGTTTCCCATTGCTCGGTCTTGGGATGCAGATAGTCGATGCGAGTGCAGCCATATGCCGGCGCCCCGAAGTCATCAAGCGGCCCAAACGCTTCCTCGCTGTAGTTACCAGCCATCGTGTCGGCATTGACGCTTATCAAACGGCCCTTCAGGCAAAGCTCGTCGTCATCGTCATAAAGGCGGAAGTGAAGCCCCTTGCCATCGACCAGACGATCCTGAAGGTCTTCCGGCGCGTCGCTGGGGCCAATGATACTGGGTTCGTCCTCGGCGGCGTCAATGATCCAGGCGTATTTGGTCATGGCTCAGCCCTCGTAGCTGGTGGGAAGCGGCGCCCCGACCGGGACGATCTTGGTGGGATAGCCCATGCGCCTGATCTGCGCGGCCATGTCATGGGCCGCGGTGGTGTCGAGCGACTCGAAGGTGGTGTTCCAGCGGAAGTTGGCGATGCCGCCGGTGCGGTAGTGGACGCAGAAGCGGTTGGTCATGACTTAGTCCTCGGCTCGATCGTGGATCTTGATCGGCTTGCCCGTCGGCCACCGGCTGTCGCTGCTGTAGGCGAAATTGCCGCCGAACATGAAGCGACCCGGCCGCAGATCATCGGCGGGATAAAGGGCCGGCGGCAGATTGGGGCCTCGATCCACAAGCAAAAGCGTCGGCATTCCACTGCGCTCGGCGAAGATTTCGGGCACGCCCTCGCCCACGATCAGCACCCGGTCAGCTTTCGAGCTGATCCCGCCATTGGTGCAATCAACTCCATCGGCGTCGCGATAAACGCTGGCGATCATTCCTTTTCTGGACATCAGAGCCTCCTCTCGTTGTCGATGTCTCATTCTCACCCAGAGTCCTATGGCTGGGCGGTCGGCGAATTCGCTAATTCGCACAGCCGCCCAGCGTCAGATCAGAACGAGCTGTAGGCGGCGTGGGTCTGGGTGGCTGCCACTGCCGGGCGTTGCTGTGAGCCTGCCTTGGTTTCGATCTCGTCAAGGAGTTGACGCCAGTATTTCTTGATCTTGTTGCGGGTGATGGCGAGCTGTTTGGGGCTTAGAAAGCCGCGGGTTTGGAGCTGTTTGGCAAAGCTCGTCAGGATCTCGGCGTCGGGGCCGGTGAAGCCGACCCCGTTGCTCTCACGAGTGCGCTCGGTCGTTTGTTCTTCAGCGGTCTGTCGGCGGAATACCGCCAGAAGTGCGCGCTTGACAGCTTCGTCGTTGCGGGCAAGAAGCTCTTGAATGGCTTCCTTGTTCCACACCTTGTCGGACATGGGGTCTATCTCCCGTTGTGTTGCTCACGGGTTCAGTCTCCATGTCCGACGTAGGCGGGTCGGGCGGCTAATTAGCGAATGAGCGAATTGCCTAAAAGATCACCGGGATCGCACCGCTCAGCTTGTGCCCGCTGCCAAGACTCTTGACGCGCTTGCCCTGGCGCATGGCGTTCCAGGCGTGGATGAAGAGCACCACGACGTGCGCATTGCGAACGAACAGATCGCTCCTCTTCATGCTGTAAAGCCGATTGCGCAGCGCCAGCACCGGACTCCCCTTGCTCAGGCCAGCGCCATCAATCAGGCTCTCGAAGAACGAGTCGCGCGCCGTCGCATCCACCAGCCCGAACTCGTAGTGGCACCAGGCGGCCACGGAGTGATGGGTGATGCCGGCAAGGGGTTGGGTGGCTTCGACCGAAGCGCGCAGCCCGGGGTTTTCGTTCAGCAGGGCCAGCATTTCTTGCGCGTTGACGCTACCTTGGTTGCTGAGGGAGGCACCGCTGCGATAGCGCCACAGCCAGTTGATCGCCGAGGCAAGGACGGTCGCGCGGACCTCGTTGCTGTAGGTGAGCACATCGGAATTCTTGCGCTTGGCGCAGGTGTCGAGCGTCACCTTCGCGTCGGGATCGACACCGTTGACGAAGACGGTCCAGAAGGGCTTGTTGGACTTCCAGCAGGCCCACAGGCGATGCTGCCCCTGGATCGGGAAGCCGTCACGGTCGATCACCACGCTCTCGCCGTTGAACTTGAACAAGTCGGCTTCCATGACCCGCTGGATCGCCTCGGCGTTGGACCGTCGGAAGTTTCTGTTTCGGCGCTTGTCGGTCTGAAGCCTGTCGAGCAGTTCCTTGGCAAACTCAGGGGTGATCTCTTTCACCTCGACCGTCACACCGGCCAGATAGTGCGGGATCGTCGGATGAACGAGGGTCAAAGTCGCTTTTCTGCTCATGCGCTGTCTCCTCAATGCGCGTCGTTTCGATGGGGGAGAGTTTCGCTCGATCCCAAAGGCGCATCGGTTGGCACATTCGCTAAATCACGTATTCGCGAATGTGCGAAAATTGCGCGTAGAGGGGCAGAAGAGGGGCGGGGGCGACAGGGGTAGCTCACTTCCCATTACCTACGCCCCACGGGGCTGGAAAACGCGAAACACGCGGGGTTCAATCGGGGCGATTTACCCCAGCCCCAGACGGGAAATTCTCGATGGGTGGCAAGGTCCCGGCGTGTCACTCAGGTCGCCATGGCGGCGCTGGAGCACGAAAGAGGCGGGCCATCAGGCCCGCCGGGGGTAGGGGAGGGGCCTGCGCCCCTCCCGAACCCTTACGCAGCTTCCGGCTCTTCCGCCGGGGCACTCGACGCGCCGTCGATGATCCCGTAGATCGCCATCGCCAGAGTGGACTCGGCGTTCAGGGTCAGAGAGTTCCCCGACCGTTCGGCGATCTTCAGCGCCGGGAGGAGCTGCATCATCTGGCTGCCTTGGGCACGGGCCGTCCCGTCGCCGTAGCGGGACATCAGGTCCTCGACGATTTGCTTCGAGGTCGCGGTGCCGCCCTGTTTGCGCAACAACTTCATGGTCTGGACCGTGTAGACGCTCGGGAGCTTGCCGGCGGCGATCGACAGCAGGGTGTTCTCGAACTTCTCGGCGACCTTCACGGCGGTCGGCTTCCGGGCAATCACCGTCGCCTTGTTCTCTTCGAGGTCCACTTCCGCATCGCTCAGGGTCAGCACGAAGGCGTCGGCGGGCAGGCTTTCCAGGGTCAACCGAGGAGCGCGCTCCTTCTTCTCGCGGGGTTCCTTGGGGGCCTTCGCGGTCTTGGTTTCCTCGCTGGGCGCCGGCTCGTCCTTCAGTTCGACGGTGGACTCTTGCTTGGCGTAGATTTCCTGGCGGGTTTCTTCCAGGGCGATCTCGCCGGCGACCTTCTCCAGATCCTCGTCACTCGCTTCGACCGGAGCGTCATCGCCCTCGATCTCGGCCATCAGCGCTTCCAGTTCGGCGTCGTTGTTGGCGGGGGTGGTTTCGACCGGGGCCGGCTCTTCGATCTGGCTCGCAAGGTCCAGGTCGTCGTTCTCATCTTCGATCTCGATCTCAAGGTCCAGGTCGTCGTCTTCGGTATCAGCCGAAAGAACCTCGTCGGCGAGCAGGCTGTCGAGCGAGTCGAGGTCAATCTCGGCCCCGACGGGGGAGGAGGGCAGGGCGGGGGCAACAGTGGCGGCGGTGATCACGACGGCCTCCTCTTTGTTGCGCTTGCGGGAGCGGGTGGTCTTCGAGACGGGGGTCTTGACTTGGGTGTTCGCGCGCTTGGCCATCGGTCTATCTCCTGTGTTGTTGCGCTTGCGTTGTGCGTTGCGCTCTTGATGATTTGAAGATATCGGGATCGGACAGGTTGCGCGGGCGGCAGTCCGCATGGCAGAGGAGCAGGACGACTGCGCACGCGCGCATTAAAGCACGGGTGCGCGCGTGCTTCAGACCGCGATGGCTGATCAATAGGCGAATGGGCGATTTAGCGAATGGGCGGATGCGCCTCAATCAAACCAAGGCGTTGCCGACAAGTTCGAAGGCGAGATCCTGCGTCGCCGCGGTTGAGCCGAGGGCGACGCCATGGCGTCGGACGAAGCCAAGAAAAGGCGGGTGCCAGGATCACCTATAGGCACCCGCTGCCGTATCTACAGAACGGCGCCGACTAAGCCCGTTCGTAGGTTTCCCGCAGGCGCTTGAATTCGGACTGCGACATGGGCGTCAACACCTTCGCCATCGTCACCGGGTGACGGAACCCATGGATGAAGTTCTCGCGCTCAGCGGTGGCGTCGTCTTCCGTCTCGCAGGTGCGGAACGAACGTGCCCCGTCGTGATTGATGATGTCGAACCCATGACCTTGGGTCGGGTGTTTGCGCACCGGACCAACGACAACGGTCGGCAATTTGATCATGTCTTCTTCCCTTTCTTCTGAATGCGGTGGGCGGGGACGCAGGTTCCGTCTTTCTGAACCTCGAACCCCTTCTTCTTGATCGCGGCGACCAGATCAGCGAGCTTGGACCAATAGAGGTTGGGCTCGCCGGCGAGCCCGAGAGGCATTGTCCCATTGATGGTCAGCAGAAACCCCTCGGGCCGCTTCACGATCTTGTGGACGAGGTCGCTCACGACGACGCGGCGCAGTTTGCGACGGTGTGGTTCGCGCACCCATCGAACTCGGGACCGAAACTGCCGCACACGGGGCACATCGCCAGCTCTTCTTCGGCCTGGCCGGGATCGACCTCGTCCTTCCCGGCCATGGAGAGGCGGACCCGCTCAAGAAACTTCCGAGCCTCATCGCACGCCTGGCCGTCGTCACCCTTCAGCAGGTCATTCAAGCGATCGAGAGCCTCGTCGAAATGCTTCAGCTTGGCCCGGTTTTCGGGATCGGAGATGACGAATGACTCGGTGTGGGGCAGGGGGACCGGCACGGTGTCGGCGTCGGGGGCGGCGTAGGCGCACTTGAACTCGCCTCTGGCGATCAGATCAACGAAGCTGTTCGAGATGTCGTCGGTTTTTCCCCACCCCTGCGACAAATCGCCGTCGGCCCGGCGCACGGCCAGATCGCAGATTTCTTTGATCGAGGTGCCGGGGATCGACTTCACGACCACCACGTTGACGTTATATTCGCTGTAGCCGACGTTCACAGTGTGAACCTCGACCTCACCCGTTTCGGAAATCACTTCCTCACCGCAGACGGGACAGCAGCCTTCGATCAGATCGTCGCGGGTGTCGGTGACGAACCCGCATTCAGCAGTGCAGATGTGTCGCATGGGGCAATCTCCTTGCGTTTCAATGTGTTCAGTGTAACTTCCCGCAGAAGGCAGGGCGGTAGGCAAATTAGCGAAAGCGCTAATTATGGCAGGCGTCGAGAAGCTGTCGCGCATGGTGCGGGGAAGGGACGAGGCGTCCTCGGCCGGCATCATGTGCCCCATATCATAGCCGCTGCGAGCGTAGTCGCTCGCCGAAACCCGCTCGCTCTTCGGCAACTGGTCTTCGACGTGAAAGCTTCGCTCCCGGGGTTCGCAACCAAGCGCCTGATCCCGCGTCAGGTCGTATCCAACAACGCGCGGGATCAGATAGTGCCGATCGACCAGGCTGAAGTAGCGCTCGTGGCAGACCGTATCGACCTGAGTAGCGGTCGCCGGCACTGGGATGTTGGGGCATTCGGCCCCGATCGCCGAAAAAGTCAACGATGATTGAGCAAACAAGGCAAAGAAAGCCCAACGAAGGGAGGTCATTTTACACCTTATTAGCGAACAGGCGAATTAGCGTAGAGAGCGCAGAGAGGGGCAACCAGTGCATTCACCTCGGCTGCCAGGTCGTTGTAGTCGTCACCCTCGGGCGACCGGGCGTCGCTCCAGAGCATCGTCTCAGTGCTGGCCATCGACGCCTCGATTTGATCGTGCCGGTTCAGCAGATGCTCGACCGAAGCAATCAGCGGCTCCAGACCCCGAGCCATCGCTAATGGATTGTCAAGGTTGACTTTACGCGCCAGGGCCAAAAACAGCACCATCGCCCGAATGCGATCGGTGATGGTGTTCAGGCGACGAGTGATCTTGTCCAGCATGTCAGTTCTCCAAGGCGGTCTTGAGATCGAAATCGGCGAGCAGCGGTGCCACGGGATCAGCGTCGTTGTAGAATTCTTCCTCGCGAAACCCATCCGGCTTCTTGGAAACGACGCGGGTGTGAACCGCGAGGACCACGCTGTCGGTGCCATAAGGGATGGCGTCGAAGTCCACGTTCAGCTCGATCCAGCGGGCAATCAGCGCCGCCAGCATCGTTTCGGCATAGGGCGTCTCGCAGAACGGATCAGCCGCGGGGCGATCATGCTCGAAGCCGGCGTGGAAGTGCGCCGCGCGGATGGCGAACTCAAGGAAATCGAAGTTGACAGCGATGTCCATGTCACCCCTCCACCGCGAACACTTCGTCCAGGCCGATCTCAGCCTTGGTGATCGAGGGGTGGGTAACATCGGCGCTGGCGGTGCTGCCGTCCGACTGGATGACCTGCACAATCTGATCATCGTCCATGCCGTCGGTGTCGTAGTCGATCACTGCGATATCGAGCCCTCCGAGCGTTTCGGGGGCGTCAGACACAACGGCTTGCACCACGCCGCCCTCGATAACGATAGCCAGGCGAGTGTTGCTTTCCAGCATCGAGGCGATAGTGTCCAAATCGTCGGCTTCCTCGACGGTCAGGACCGACGACTCAGCAACCCCTCGCAGAACGGCGGCAAGTTGGGTTCGGGTCTTCATGTTGTCTCCGTGTGCTAATTCGCTAATAAGCTAATTCTGTCTCATAGCGGGAGGTTGCGCGGGCGGCTACTTTAGAGTGATGACGAACGGGGCGACGCTAATCACCCACCGCCAGAACAGCAGAACGAGACCGGCGGCGCTGATCGTCAGCAGTTTGGTGACGGCACCGTTCTCGACGCCGCCGATGTTGTAGCGGGGAAGGTTCATGAAGCCGGCAATAGCAACGATTGCCGAAAGAGCCAGAGCGATCGCCATCAGGGCGACCCAACCAGTGATTTCCAACATCAGACCTTCTCCTTCTTCATGTCAGCGAGATACGCCTCGGCAGCCTGACGCGCCCGCTTCTCAATCGTGTCGCTGAAAAACACCCAACCATTGCCGGTCTTGACGCCGAACTGGTAGCGAAGGGCGCGACCAAGGTGCCGAATGTGATGTGGGCCGCGCAGCGTGCCGATCGCGAATTCCTGATAAGTCACGACGCTTTCCTTTCAGCCCAGCGATGGCACAAGCCGGTGGCGAGGGCGCCGACATAGCCGTGAAAATCGCTGTCGGCGGCGCAGTAATGGGTGAAGCCCAGTTCCTTGGGGTGCGGAGCCTTCTCATAGCCGTTGCAGGTGGCGCAGCTCGCGCCCTTGGCCCGCAGAGCCAGAACGGTTTCAGCCTCTTCGCCCCGCTTGCGGAGCTGCTGGCGCTTCTTGCTGGCGCCGGGCTTGTTGACGATCCGGCACCACTCGGCGGGGAAGTGCTTGAACGCCAGAGCGTCGCGAGGATTGGCGGTCATCGAGGCCCCCGATAGCGCTTGGACTTAACCTGCCGACGCGCATGACGGTTCAGCGGCGGGTCCACGAACTCGTCGATGCTGATAACGCGCCCAGTGCGTCCGCGGATTTCACCGTCAGTCGGCACGATCTCGACCACCCGGCGCTTCAGCTCGTGCAAGAGGATGTCGCGGCTGTCGGCACAGCAGTCGCCCTCGGCGACTCCGCTGTATTCGCTGTCATCCACGCGGTCGATGATCGCCTGGTAGTCGGCGATGCCCTTGCGCAGCTCGTCGTCGGTCCAGGCCGCCAAGTCCTCGGACTTGTCGATGAAGCGGCGGTGGCCCTGCTCGTCGAAAATGCTCTTCATCCCTCGCTCTCCGTTCGTGCTTTCGCGAATACGCTAATTCTGCCCCACAGCAGCAGGCTTTGCGGGCGGCACATCGTGATGTTCGCGCCAATGCGTGAGGTAGCTGTCGTGATCGCCACAATCGACGCCACAGCGAGGGCAGTGACAGGGGCGTTTGGACTCGGGCTTTGGCGCGACCTTCACGCCAACCGGCTCATACATGATGTCGTGGCTGTAGCGCCCCTTCTCCCATGAGCGCCTGCGGCGCAGCTTGCCTTCCTTGACCAGCTCGCGACACTTCTTGGCCATTCCCTCGGCACGCCAGAGATACTTCGGCACCGAGAACCAGCCCTTGCGCAGGGCGATGGCCATAATCTCATCCTTGTTCTTGCGCCAAGGGTCCATGTTGACCGGCGGCTTACGCATTTTGCAGGCCCTCGGTCAGCTTCATCATGGCATTGAGGCGAGCGTTGATCTGGCGCTCGATCTCCTCGCCGACGAGGCCGTTGATCTTCTTGATCAAGGCGTCTTGATGCTGGCTCAGCCGCTCCTCCAGACGGGGGAGCATGGCGGTGATCGCCTTCTCCGCGACATCTCGGGCGGTCTGCTCGGCGGCGGCCTTGGTCTGTGCATTAAGCACGTCGTAGACGCACCCGCGCACCATGTCGCGCACTCTGTCGGACAGCGCATCGCCCCGCCAATTCAACATCTGGGCGTTGATGCGCTGTTTGAGGTCAGCCATTATGTCGTCGGCAAATTTGGCGGCATAACCGTCGGGCAGCTTGCGCTTCAGCTCCTCGGCCACCTTCTCGCGGGCGACGGCGAGAAGTTCCACCTCGATCTCGGGATGTCCCCCAAGCAGCGCTTTGAGCGTGGCAGTGTCGATAACGATCTTGTTCATGCGGCGATCCTCCAGGTGGTTTCGGACTCGATCGGTCCAAGAGTGTTGAACAGGGTCTTGGCGAGTCGGCGGGCGCGAGCGAGGTTCAGGAAGCTGTCGATCCGAACGCCGTCAACGCTGACGACATAGAAGTGCCGAGGACGAACGTGCGCCCGACGGACTCGAACGCGACGGCCAGCGGCGTTCACGGCGATTTCCTCGAAGAACGTCTTCATCAGGCAGCCCTCCGACGAAACACGCCAATGAAGCGCAAGAATTCGACGAAGAGGTTCAGTTCGTTCGAGTTCCAGCCGCCGGCGCTTTTGGGGTCATTCTGATCCTTGCCGGCGACCATCCAGTTGATCGTTTCACGCCACATGTCGTCGAGCAGCGGCTTGGTCTTGGGGTGCGTCAGCGCCGCCGTCATCTTGACGAAACGATTTTTGCGGGACACCCACCACAGCCAGCGCATCGCAAAGCCTTTCGGCAGCATCAAGCCGCTGGTCATGCAAAAGGCGACGATCATCGCTCTGTCGTGGTCACTTGTCGTCACGAGGGCGAGCCGCAGTCTTTCCAAATCTGAGGAGTTGGTGTAATCGAAGCTGTTCATCAGGCATCTTCCTTGCCATTGGCATGTGCCGCTGGACGTTTTCGACTCCCGCGTTGATCGTGACCTCCGCGTTACGAAGCATGTCCTTGGCGAAGTCGATTTGCATCCCGGCGTATTCGATCATGCCTTTGGCGCCGGTGGCGAACGCGCAAATGTTCTGGAGATTGCCAACTCCACCACCGTTGATGTCTTCGAGCATGGTCAAAACACCATCAAGAACCTTGGTGACGCCGGAAATTATCGACACGATGCTGATGATTTCACTTTCGAGGGCTTCAAAATTTTCAGGA
>NZ_CAHP01000059.1 GCF_000294655.1 Magnetospirillum molischianum DSM 120 | reverse complement strand
GGCCGACCCGCTTGACGATCTCCGCCGCCTGGGCCGCTTCGACCCGGATCAGCATGCGTTCGCTGTCGATATCGCGGACCTTGAGGGCCGCCACCTCGCCGACGCGCAGGCCGGCGCCATAGGCGACCGACAAGGCCGCCTGGTGCTTGAGGCAGGTGGTTGCATTCAACAGGCGGGCGACCTCGTCCCGGCTCAAGACCATCGGCAGCTTGCGCGGATGGTGGATGCGCACCAGTCTGCGCGCCAGATCCGGCCGGTCGAGCGTGTGCGTAAACAAGAACCGGAGCGCCGAAACAATGCTGTTCATCGTCGGCACCGGCACGCCGGACTCTTGCTGGTCCACCTGGAACTGGCGGATATCCTCCGCCGTGGCCGTGCCGGGCGAGCGCCCCAGAAACGTGGCAAAGCGTCCAACATCGCGGATGTAGTCGCGCTGGGTGTCTTGCGAAAACCGGCGCATGTTCATGTCTTCGATCATGCGCTGACGCAATGGGCTGATCGGGGTGGACGGAATAGGAACGGTCATCATATGGCTCCTCACATCGAAGGAAGGAGCCAAAATGCTCGGCCAATGCCGGGCGTCACTCAACCAAAGCGCTACACTTCAGGCTCAATAGGCCCATCAAGAACGAGCACCAATCCCGCGCAGCGGGTTCGTTCATCGGCCCAATTTTGCCATAGAAAGACCTCGACGCAAGCACCCCCGCCGGCCCAAGGCAGGCGGGTATGACCGTGCTGGGTTCATCGAGTCCGCCGATCCCCTGTCCTTGCACGCCATGGCCCTACTACGCCCATGAGCTTGTTGCGGCAGGATAATTTCTGCTTCTTCTAATGATCCTCGTCGCTGGTCCCGCAGGAAGGGATCGGCCCTGAACGGGGATGATCATGGCACCAGCCGCCGCCCGGTCCGAAGCCTTCGTCCGCAGTGCGCGCATGCTGCGCACCGCATTGGGACCGGCCATCGCCGCCTTCCTGGAAGACCCCACCGTCGTCGAGGTGATGCTCAACCCCGATGGCCGGCTGTGGGTGGATCGGCTGTCGGGCGGGCTCGCGGATACCGGCGCCACTCTGTCGCCCGCCGACGGCGAGCGGATCGTCCGGCTGGTGGCGCATCATGTCGGCGCCGAAGTTCACGCCAACAGCCCGCGCGTTTCCGCCGAACTCCCCGAGACCGGGGAGCGCTTCGAGGGCCTGCTGCCGCCGGTGGTCGCCGCGCCCGCTTTCGCGATTCGCAAACCGGCGGTGGCGGTGTTCACCCTCGACGACTACGTCGTCGCCGGCATCATGTCGGCGGAGCAGGCGACTTTGCTGCACCAGGCCGTGGCTGACCGCCGCAATATCCTGGTGGCCGGCGGCACCTCGACCGGCAAGACCACGCTGACCAACGCCCTGCTGGCCGAAATCGCCAAGACCACCGACCGCGTGGTGCTGATCGAGGACACCCGCGAGCTGCAATGCCGAACGCCCAATCTGGTCGCGCTGCGCACCAAGGATGGCATCGCCTCGCTGTCCGATCTGGTCCGCTCCTCCCTTCGTCTGCGGCCCGACCGCATTCCTATCGGCGAGGTGCGGGGCGCCGAGGCCCTCGATTTGCTCAAGGCCTGGGGCACCGGACATCCCGGCGGCATCGGCACCATCCATGCCGGCTCCGCGCTCGGCGCGGTGCGCCGCCTCGAACAGCTCATCCAGGAGGCGGTGATCACCGTCCCCCGTGCCCTGATCGCCGAGACCATCAACGTCGTCGCGGTCCTGGCCGGCCGGGGCCACGAGCGCCGCCTCGCCGAACTGGCCGAAATCGCCGGCCTTGATCCCGCCAGCGGCGATTACCGAATCATCCCCGCCACGTTCCCCGGAGAAGCCCCATGACCCGATTCGCTCTTCGTGTTCGCCGTCATCTGGCGACATTCGGCGCCATCACCGTCCTGATCCTGGCCCTGGCTCCGGCCGCGTATGCCTCCGGCTCGTCGATGCCATGGGAGACGCCGCTGGAGCAGATCCTCGAATCCGTCCAAGGGCCGGTGGCCAAGATCATCTCGGTGATCATCATCACCGTGACCGGCCTGACCCTGGCGTTCGGCGAGACCTCGGGCGGATTCCGCAAGCTGATCCAGATCGTCTTCGGCCTGTCGATCGCCTTCGCCGCCAGCTCGTTTTTCCTGTCGTTCTTCTCGTTCGGCGGCGGAGTGCTGATGTGATGGCGGGCGCCGACCCCATCGACGGCTTTTCCGTCCCGGTCCACCGGGCGCTGACCGAACCGATCTTGTTGGGCGGGGCGCCGCGCACCGTGGCCATCGCCAATGGCACCCTGGCCGCCGCTATCGCGCTCGGTCTGCGCCTGTGGATTCCAGGACTGGTGCTGTGGCTGCTGGGCCATGCCGCCGCCGTCTGGGCCGCCAAGCATGACGCCCAGTTCGTCGAGGTGGTCCGCCGCCATCTCCGTTACCCCGCCTATTTGCGAGCGTGACCGATGCTGAACCTCGCCGAATACCGCACCCATCCGGCCGGCCTCGCCGATTTCCTGCCCTGGGCGGCGCTGGTCGCCCCTGGGGTGGTGCTCAACAAAGACGGTTCGTTCCAGCGCACGGCGCGGTTCCGCGGGCCGGACCTTGAGTCCGCCACCCCCGCCGAGTTGGTCGGCGTCACCGCCCGGGTCAACAACGCGCTGCGCCGCCTGGGCTCCGGTTGGGCGCTGTTCGTCGAGGCCGACCGGCTGCCCGCCACCGATTACCCGGAGAGCGCGTTCCCGGACCCGGCATCCGCCCTGGTCGATCTCGAACGCCAGGACGGCTTCGAGCAGGCCGGGGTGCACTTCGAGAGCCGCTACTTCCTGACCATCCTGTGGCTGCCGCAAGCCGAGGAGGTCAGCCGGGCCGAGGGCTGGCTCTACGAGGGGAAGTCCAAGACCGGGATCGATCCGTGGGAGTTGCTGCGCGGCTTCATCGACCGCACCGACCGGATTCTGCACCTGGTCGAAGGCTTCGTGCCCGAGGTGGCGTGGTTGGACGATGGCGAGACCCTGACGTACTTGCACTCGACCGTCTCCACCAAAGTGCAGAAGGTCCGGGTACCCGAGATCCCGATCTATCTCGACACCCTGCTGGCCGATCAGCCGCTGACCGGGGGGCTGGAGCCACGGCTGGGCAACGCCCATCTGCGCACCCTGACGGTGGTCGGGTTCCCCACCACCACCCATCCCGGCATCCTCGACGAACTCAACCGCCTCGCCTTCCCCTACCGCTGGTCCACCCGGGCGCTGCTGCTCGACAAGACCGAAGCGGTGAAGCTGCTCTCCCGCATCCGCCGCCAGTGGTTCGCCAAGCGCAAATCGATCGCCGCCATCCTGAAGGAGGTGATGACCAACGAGGCCTCGGTTCTGGTCGATTCCGATGCCGCCAACAAGGCCGCCGATGCCGACGCCGCCTTGCAGGAACTGGGCGCCGACGATGTCGGACAGGCCTATCTCACCGCCACCGTCACAGTGTGGGATGAGGATGCCGGTCTGGCCGCCGAGAAGTTGCGCATGGTCGAGAAGGTCATCCAGGGCCGAAACTTTACCGGCATGACGGAATCCGTGAATGCGGTGGAGGCGTGGCTGGGCTCGTTGCCGGGGCATGTCTACGCCAATGTCCGCCAGCCACCGGTCTCGACGCTCAACCTCGCCCACATGATCCCGCTGTCGGCGGTCTGGGCCGGACCGGCCCGGGACGAGCATTTCCAGGCCCCGCCGCTGTTTTTCGCCAAGACCGAAGGCTCGACCCCGTTCCGCTTCTGCCTGCATGTCGGCGATGTCGGCCACACCCTGATCGTCGGCCCCACCGGCGCCGGCAAGTCGGTGCTGCTGGCGCTGATGGCGTTGCAGTTCCGTCGCTATCGGAACAATCAGATTTTCGCCTTCGATTTCGGCGGCTCGATCAGCGCCGCGGCGCTGGCCATGGGCGGCGATTGGCACGACCTCGGCGGCGGGCTGTCGCAGGATGCCGCCGTCTCCCTCCAGCCACTGGCCCGGATCGACGCTCCGGCCGAGCGGGCCTGGGCGGCGGAGTGGGTCGCGGGGATCCTCAGCAAGGAAGGGGTGACGGTGGATGCCGCCGCCAAGCAGCATCTGTGGTCGGCGCTGGAGTCCCTGGCCTCGTCGCCCGTCAACGAGCGCACCATCACCGGCCTCGCCGTGCTGCTGCAATCCGCTGCCCTGAAACAGGCGCTCCAGCCCTATTGCATCGGCGGCGCCTTTGGCCGCCTGCTCGACGCCGAAACCGAGCGGCTGGGCGAATCTTCGGTCCAAGCCTTCGAGACCGAGGGACTGATCGGCACCGGCGCCGCGCCCGCTGTGCTGACCACTCTGTTCCACCGCATTGAGGGGGGACTCGACGGCCGGCCGACGCTGCTGATCATCGACGAAGGCTGGCTGGTCCTTGATGATCCCGCCTTCGCCCAGCAACTCCGCGAATGGCTGAAGACGCTCAGAAAGAAGAATGCGAGCGTCATCTTCGCCACCCAGTCCCTGTCCGACATCGCCGACAGCCCCATCGCCCCGGCCATCGTCGAAAGCTGCCCGACCCGCATTTTCCTGCCCAACGAGCGAGCCATCGAGCCGCAGATCACCGCGATTTACCGCCGTTTCGGCCTCAACGACCGCCAGATCGAGATCATCGCCCGCGCCACGCCAAAGCGCGACTATTACTGCCAGTCGCGGCGCGGCAACCGACTGTTCGAGCTGGGCCTGGGACCGGTGGCCCTGGCCTTCTGCGCCGCCTCCGGCAAAACCGATCACGCGGCGATCGAGCGGGTGCTGACAGAGCATGGTCGCGAGGATTTCGCCGCCGCCTGGCTGCGGGAACGCCGTCTCGACTGGGTGGCCGATCTCATCCCCGACCTGACCAACCTGGAGGGGTCTCCATGAATCGCACCATCTCGGGCTGCCGCCCGCGCCCGCTCGGGGCCTTCAGGCCCCGAACCCCGGTAATTCTTATCGTAGCGTTGCTGGCGGCACCGCCGACCCGGGCGCAATGGGCGGTGTTCGACGCCGCCAATTATTCCCAGAACATCCTGACCGCCGCGCGCGAGCTGCAGCAGATCAACAACCAGATCCAGAGCCTGACCAACGAGGCGCAGATGCTGGTCAATCAGGCCAGGAATCTGGAGAACCTGCCGCTCTCCACCCTGTCCCAGCTCGAATCCTCGGTCCAGCGGACCCAAACGCTGATCGCCCAGGCCCAGCACATCGCCTACGACGTCCAGCAAGTCGAAACCGCGTTCTCCGGCACCTACGGTTCGGCCTCGCTATCGTCGTCCAACACCACCCTGATCGCCAACGCGAAAGATCGCTGGCGGACCTCGGTCGGCGCCTTCGAGGATTCCTTGAAGACCCAGGCCGGCGTGGTCGGCAACATCCCGTCCAACAGTTCCGCCATGTCGTCCCTGGTCTCGGCCAGCCAGTCGGCCAGCGGTGCCCTTCAGGCGGCCCAGGCCGGCAACCAATTGCTCGCCCTGCAATCGCAGCAGCTCTCCGACCTGACGTCCCTGCTGGCGGCCAAAGCCCGAGCCGACGACCTGGAGCAGGCCCGCAACGCCAGTGCCGAATCGCAAGGCCAAGTGCAGTACCAGCAATTCTCCACCCGCAGCGGCTACGTCCCCCACGATGTGACGATGTTCGGCCAGTGAGGGTGCCATGGGCAATGTCGGAATCATCGACACCTTCCTCAACACCTTCACCACTTACATCGACAGCGGCTTCGGCCTGCTGAGGGACGAGATCGCTTATTTGTCGTCCACCTTGATCGTGATCGACATCACGCTCGCCGCCTTGTTCTGGGCCTGGGGCAGCGACGAGGACATCCTTCAGCGGCTGGTCAAGAAGACGCTTTATATCGGCTTCTTCGCCTTTGTGATCGGCAACTTCAACGGCCTCGCCAAGATCCTGTTCACCAGCTTCGCCGGCCTCGGTCTGCTGGCTGGCGGCTCGTCGATCAGCACGGCCGAGTTCCTCCGCCCCGGTCGGCTGGCCCAGGTGGGGTTGGACGCCGGTCAGCCGTTGCTCGACGCCGCCAGCACGATGATGGGCTTCACCGCCTTCTTCGCCAACTTCGTCCAGATCGCGGTGCTGATGGTGTCCTGGCTGATCGTGCTGATCGCCTTCTTCATCCTCGCGGTCCAGATGTTCGTCACCCTGATCGAGTTCAAGCTGACCACGCTGGCCGGCTTCGTGCTGATCCCCTTCGCCCTGTTCAACAAGACCGCCTTCCTGGCCGAGAAGGTGCTGGGCAACATCGTCGCCTCGGGCATCAAGGTGATGGTGCTGGCAGTGATCGTCGGCATCGGCACCGGCCTGTTCGGCCAGTTCACCACCAGCTACGGTGCCAGCCAGCCCACCATCGAGCAGGCGCTGTCGGTGGTCTTGGCCTCCCTCGCCCTGCTGGGCCTCGGCATCTTCGGTCCCGGCATCGCCACCGGGCTGGTGTCCGGAGCGCCGCAGCTTGGCGCCGGGGCCGCCGTGGGAACCGGGCTGGCCGTGGCCGGTGCCGCGGTCGGTGCGGGCGCGGCCATCGCCGGTGGTGGAGCCGCCTTGGCGGGGGCCGGACGCGCCACCGCGGCCGCCGCTCAAGGAACCGCCCGGATGGCCGGCGCCGCGTCCACTGCCTACAGCCTCGGAGCGGCCGGCCAGTCCGGCTTGGCCGGGATTGCCTCGGGGCTGGCGGGTGTCGGTAAAGCGGCCAGCGCCGCCACACTGTCCCCGGCCAAGAAAGCGATGAACGGCGCCGCCGACAGCGTGAAGGAGCGCTTCCAGAGCGGAGCCCGCTCTGCCTTCTCCGCCACCGGCGGCAGTTCGACCCAAGGCACCGTCGCCGCTTCCACCGAAAGTGCCGCCTCCGCCGCTGGCGGCGCGTCATCTCCACCGGCCTGGGCTCAGCGCATGCGCCGCCATCAGGCCATGAGCCATGGCGTCACCACCCTCGCCCATGCCGTCCGCTCCGGCGACAGCGGTGGCGGCGGTCACTCCGTCGATCTGTCCGAGAGGGGATAGTGATGTTCAAACGATCCTCGGTCCGTTACGGCCGCACCCCCGAACCAGAGACCCCGTACCAGAAAGCCGCCCAGGTCTGGGATGAGCGCATCGGCTCCGCCCGGGTCCAGGCCAAGAATTGGCGGCTGATCGCCTTCGGCTCTCTCTTGATGTCAGCCGGCCTCGCCGGCGGGCTGATCTGGCATTCGGCGCGCGGCACCGTGGTCCCCTGGGTGGTGCAGATCGACAAACTGGGCGAGGCCCAGGCCGTCGCTCCGGCCTCCACCGACTACCAACCCACCGATCCACAGATCGCCTGGTATCTGGCCCGGTTCATAGAGGAGGTGCGCAGCATCCCGGCCGATCCCGTCATCGTGCGGGTGAACTGGCTGCGCGCCTACGACTTCACCAACAGCACCGGCGCGGCGGCGCTCAATGACTATGCCCGGGCCGACGATCCCTTCGCCAAGGTCGGCCGGCGGCTCGGAACTAGTCAATTATCGGGTGCGCCGCAACTATATGATCGTCGACCGGTTGTTCCCCGCGGCGGAACTCCGCATGGGCGATGACGACAGCGCGCGACGGATCCGCATCACCCGCACCGACGGAAAGCCAAGGTCATGAGTAGGGAAGAAGCGCCTGCGCCGCTGGCAGCCGAGCCCAATCTGCGCCTGCACGCCGAGCGGCCGCGCGTGACCCGGCTGTCGCGCAAGGCGCTGATGACCCTCGGCGGGGTCTCCGCCCTGGCCATCGCCGTCATGCTGGGATACGGCCTGCAAAACCATAAAAACACCGGATCGCCCCAGGAGTTGCTGGGGACGCAGAGCCGCCCGGCGGCCGAGGGCCTGGCCGGATTGCCGCAGGATTACACCGGCATGCCCAAGCCGCCGCCCCTCGGCCCTGCCCTGCCCGGTGATCTCGGCAAGCCGATCCTCAACGCCCAGAACCAGGGAAAGCTGGTGACGGTACCGGGGCAAGGCCCCAACCAGACTGGGCAGCGCCTCGCCCAGGAGACCGAGGCCGCCCGGGTCAGCCGGCTGTTCGCCCAGACCGGACGTCAGGCGGCCGCCCCTGCCTCAGCAACGCGCACGGATGAGACATCATCGGCTCCGGCCCTGCCGGCGGCCGACGCCGGTTCCGCTCAGAACATGCAGGACCGCAAGACGGCATTCATCAACGGCAGCGTCGATCGCCGCACCGTCGCCCCCGACCGGCTGGCCGCCCCTGCCTCACCTTATATTATCCAAGCCGGCACCGTGATCGCGGCTGCCCTGATCACCGGCATCCGCTCCGACCTGCCCGGCCAGATCACCGCCCAGGTGACGGAATCGGTTTACGACAGTCCGACCGGCCGCACTCTGCTTATCCCGCAGGGGGCGCGGCTGATCGGCCAGTACGACAGCTCGGTCGCCTTCGGGCAGAGCCGGGTCCTGCTGGTCTGGACCCGCCTCATCCTGCCCGACGGCAAGTCGATCGTGCTGGAACGCCAACCCGGAGCCGACACGGAAGGCTATGCCGGCCTGGAGGACGACGTCGATTACCACTGGGGCTCGTTATTCAAGGCGGCCGTGCTCTCGACCCTGCTCAGCGTCGGTGCCGAAGCCGGCACCAGCAACAGCGAGGACAATCTCGCTCAGGCCATCCGCCAGGGCGCATCGAACAGCATCAGCCAGACCGGCCAGCAGATCATCCGCCGCCAGCTCAACATCCAGCCGACCTTGACCATCCGTCCCGGGTTCCCGGTCCGGGTCATCGTCACTCGCGATCTGGTCCTCTCCCCCTACGGAGGTTGATTCATGGCCAAGTTGAAGCTGACCAGCATCCCCGACGATAAACCGATCAAACTGACCATCGAGGTGCCGGCGGCGGTGTTTCGCGACCTTGCCGCTTATGCCGAAGCGATGGGCCGGGTGAACGGACAGGCCACGCCGGAACCGGCCAAGCTGGTCGTCCCCATGATCCAACGCTTTATGGCGACGGACCGGGAATTCGCCAAAGCGCGGCGGGGCGATGACCATCCATCCCATCAAGGGGCTGGGACTCGCAACGATCACGAAACTCCCGTCCAGAGCAGCCAAACCGCGTCATTGAATTCGCCACCATTCTCACATTGATTGCATCACATCACAGACAGCGGGCCGACATCCTTGCGATCCTGCGGGCAATTTATCGAAAGATCGCGGGAGAACCCTTGTCGCGATGGAGCACAAGGTCGAATTGCAGCATCTGCGCTATGTGATCGCCGTGGCCGAACACGGAAGCTTCCGCCGCGCGGCAGGAACGATGGATATCCGGGTTTCGAAGATCAGCCGCTGCATCCGGCATCTGGAGGATGAGATCGGCGTCGGCCTGTTCATCCGCCGCCCCAATGGGGTGACGCTCACCTTCGCCGGCGAGCAGTTCCTGGTTCGGGCGCGTCGGGTGGTCATGGAACTCAGCCAGGCGATCCGCGAGGCCGGATCGGCAGGAACAGGACGGAACGGTTTCGTCCGCGTCGGTCTTCTGTCGTCGCTGGCCGCCCCGTTCCCGGCTATGCTGATAAAAATCTATTGTGCGGCCTATCCCGATGTCCGGATCACCTATAGCGAAGGTGGCACGGCCGATCATCGGACAGCCCTCCAACACCACCAGCGTGACGTTGCTTTTCTCCCCCATCCGGAAAAGGCGGAGGGATGCGACAGCTGTTGCCTCTGGGAAGAATGGCTATTTGCGGCGATGGCCCAGGATGATCCCCTTGCGGGTCAGGAAATCGTCACATGGGACGATCTGCGGGACCGTCACTTCATTTTCAGCGAGTTGCCGCCGGGACCAGAAATCCTGGCCGACCTGACCGAACGCCTCGCGGGATTCGGGTTTCTGCTCAAAGCCGACTTGCTGGCCGTCTATCGGGATACGGTGATGCGGGTCATCGCCAACGGTACCGACGTGACCGTGATTGGCGAGGCGAGAGCCTCGGTAATCCCCCCATTTTTAGCGGGGGTTGGACATAGAACTCAGGCGGCCAATTTCAGTTTCTGGGCGGGTGTGATGCCGCCGATGCCCATATTGGGGCGGTCGTTGTTGTAGGTCCAGAGCCATTCTGTCGCTTGATCCTGCACCTCCGCGATGGTTTCGAAGAGGAACTGGCCCAGCCATTCATGCCGGACCGTCCGGTTGTAACGCTCGACATAGGCGTTCTGCTGCGGCTTGCCGGGCTGGATGTGTTGGAGGCCGATGCCGCGCGTCTCGGCCCATTTCATCAGCGTGCCGCTGATATATTCGGGACCGTTGTCGACCCGAATTGTCGCTGGCTTGCCGCGCCATTCGATAATTTGGTTCAGCATCCGGACAACCCGTTCTGCGGGCAGCGAAAAATCGACTTCAATGCCGAGCCCCTCCCGATTGAAATCATCCAGCACGTTGAGAAGCCGGAAAGCCCTGCCATCCTCCAGACGATCCGCCATGAAATCCATCGACCAGACCTGGTTGGGGGCGTCTGGTACCACCAGTTCGTCGGGCTTGTCGCGTTTGAGCCGGCTTCCGGGGCTTGATGCGCAGGTTCAGTTCCAACGCGCGATAAATCCGATAGACCCGTTTGTGGTTCCAGTCATGCCCCTGGATATTGCGCAGATACAGGAAGCAGAGGCCGAACCCCCAGGTCTTTCTGGCCTGGGTCAGCCCGATCAAAAGGTCGGCGATCTGCTCGTTCTCGTCGGAGAGCCTCGGGCTATAGCGATAGCACGTCTCGCTGAGCCCAAACGTCCGGCACGCCAACGCAATACTGATCCCTCGTCGCGCCACAGCTGTCTCGGCCATCTCCCGGCGCTG
>NZ_CAHP01000058.1 GCF_000294655.1 Magnetospirillum molischianum DSM 120 | reverse complement strand
CGAACGCGAGGCGGCGGCCCAAAAGGCTTTCCTCCTCGACCGCCCCCCCAGAGCCGAAAAATCGGGCCCCTGTGGCGCAGCAGATGGACCGCCAGGGCAGGGGCGAACAGGCCCACGCTTTGCGCGATGCCCTGACCGTTCGCCAGGACCGGGCCATGCTCCAGCGGATCATGGAGCAATGGCGTCAGATCAAAGGCCTGGTCCGCGAGCTGGTCCAGGCCATCGGAGAGCAGACACGACAGGCGATCGAACGGCTTACTCCCTCTCCCGCTCTGGCCGGTGGCCTGGATCGGCTGCGGACTGCCGGGGTGGAACTGGCCCGGCAAGACAGCATGGCCGACCGACTGCGGCAAGCTGGGCAAGATCTACAGCGACAAGACCAGGAGCGAGCACGGCAGGCGGCGGAACGCCAGCGGCAACAGCAGACGCGCCAGCAGGCCAGCAAGCCGAGCCGAGGACCAAAACCCGGCCGCGGCGGTCCAGACTTCGGGAGATAGGTCATGAGCGAAGAAGATCCGGTACTCATCGCCCTGCGGCAGGCCCGGGACGGTGCTAGGATCGCCGCTGAGGCCGCAAAGCCCCTAGTCCTGGTGCCTAAGGCCGTGGACAGCCTCACCCAGCGTCTAACGACCCTGGAAACGGCGGTACAGCGGGCCGTGGCAAACACCGGCGAGATTCAGGTGGCGGCAACGGCGGTACAGCAGGCATCCAATGATGCTAAGCAAGCCGCTGTAGCGGCGGCTGGAGCGGGGGAAGCCCTGGCGGGCATGGGATGGAAGCTTCGGGCGCTTCTAGCCGTCCTAATCCTCCTGGTGGGCGTCTGCCTGGGCGTGGTGTTCGGGGTGCGGCTGTTCCCGGCCTCGCTCATGGCCACGTCCCCCGGCTGCGCCATTGCTGGTGGGAAGTTCTACCCTGCCAATCCAACCAAGAACACTGTGGATGCCTGCGCCTTCGTCCGCGATTAACCGAGGGTGTAGGGTGCCTACTCCGCCGTTTCCGCCAAGATTGGCGTCAAGGCGCGCCTTTAGCGCGGGGAGAACCCAAGGGCGAGTAACGGTGGCACCTCGAACATATCAGCGGCCCGGCCGTCAAGAAGACCGTCAGAGTCATATCCAGAGGGTCCAGATTCCCAGACATATGGCGACAATTTCAATTGTATCAGGGATAAGTCGGTTGACGGAAGGGCGGAAATCGGAAACGATGAATATAAGTATCTATTTGCTTTTTTAGTTCAGAGACGCTTGTTTATAAACAGTTTAACTATGGACACAGGCGGGGCGCAATTTCGATGCGCCCCGAGATGTTTAGGACAGGGCGGTCGCTACGTTCTGGTCAACCTTCAAAATCTTCTCTCTGAGAATGCCTCTCGGGCGTATGAATTCTAAACATCCGTTTAGAATCGAAACACCATGCTCTTTGTAGCCTATTACCGGGTTTCCACAGACCGCCAGGGCCGTTCCGGCCTGGGACTCGACGCCCAGCGCGCAGCCGTCACCACCTATATCGCTGGCCGGGGCGAACTGGCGGCAGATTTCACCGAAATCGAGAGCGGCAGCAAGATCGACCGTCCGCAGCTCGCTGCGGCCCTTGAAATGGCCTCACGCAAGCGCGCGGTTCTGGTGATTGCCCGTCTGGATCGTCTGGCGCGCAACGTCGCCTTTATCGCGGGGCTGATGGATAGCAGGGTTGAATTTGTGGCGTGCGACATGCCCCACGCCTCCCGGCTCACTCTGCACATTCTGGCTGCCGTGGCCGAGCATGAACGGGAGATGATTTCTCAGAGGACGAAGGCGGCGCTTGCCGAGGCCAAGCGGCGGGGTGTTCGGCTCGGCAACCCGGACGGACGGGAGGCCCGGGTGCTGGCTGCCGTGGCCAATCGTACCGAAGCGGTCCGGCGCGCGGTCATCGTATTGCCGGTGATCGAGAGCTTGCAGGCCCAGGGGTTGGGATTGCGGGCCATCGCTCGCGAGCTGGAGCGTCGGGGGATTAAGACGGCGCGCGGCGGCCGATGGGCTGCCGCGACCGTCCGCGCCATTCTCGCCCGGCGGAGACCATGACACGAGTTGTCTAGCTTAACACATGTATGTATGTTTGAGTTTATGAACGTATATAAATTCGTATTTTCATACGCATAAAAATACGGAAAGGCACTGATGATTATCACCGTGACCAGCTACAAAGGCGGGGTGGGCAAGACCACAACCGCCGTTCATCTAGCGGCCTATTTGCAACGCTTGGCCCCTACATTGCTCGTTGATGGCGATGCCATCCGCAGCGCCACGAAGTGGGGGCAGCGCGGAGATGGAAATGGTTTGCCATTCAAGGTGGTAAGTCATGCCCAAATGGTGAGGCACATTCGCGACTATCAGCACATTGTCATCGATACGGAGGGGAACCCCTCCGACGATGATTTTAGCGACTTGGCCAGAAACTGCGATTTCCTGGTTGTTCCCGCCGTGCCCGAGAGCGTAGCGACAGATGGCCTCACTCATACCCTCGCCAAGCTCCAGGAGCTGAAGAGCGAGCGTTACAGGGTGCTGTTGACTATGGTGCCCCCAAAACCGCGAACCGAGGGCCAGGAATTGCGCGCCATGCTCACGGCGAACGGCATCCCCGTTTTTACGGCGGAGATTCCCCGCCTTGTCGCTTTCGAGAAAGCCGCCGCCGAGGGAGTGCCTGTTTATGGCATCAAGGATGAACGGGCCGTCCGCGCCTGGGAGGCTTACGAGGATGCCGGAAAGGAAATCTGTAATGGCTAAGTCGAAGTTTTCCGCCCTGGCCGATCTACGCCGACAACAAGAAGCGCCAGTCGCTCCTGATTCTCTCTTGTCCGATCTAGAGCCCGCCGGGCGGGGGCGGCCGATGGGGAAGCGCAGCAATCCCGACTATCAGCCGACGACGGTTCTTTTGCGCAAAGCCACCAAGCGAGCCGCCACGCGCAAGCTTGAGGACAGAGAGACCGGACAGGATCTTTCCGACCTGATCGAGCAGCTATTGACGAGTTGGATAGAAGGCTGAGTGTAATTTTAGATGTATGAAAATACGAACGTGTGAACTTTCGTATTTTTGAACATATGTATTTTCATACGTGCAAAAATACGACTTTCAGAGCTCCGGGATTTTGTCAACGTCGAGGCCGGGCAGGCTGTCTGTCAGTTCCTTGTAGATATTGGCGGCGCGGGTTTCCGCCTGCTTAACGGTGCCTGTGCGCCGCGCCTTGCGACCGACCTTGGACCGGTCCAGTTCATCGACCGCCGCATCAATCGACGGATCGTCTTTGCGCCAGAAACCGAGGGTGACGGCAACCACTTTTCGCCCCTCCCGGTGTTCGCGGATGCTCAGTTGGAAATGGGCGAGGTGGTCAACCTCTTCCTTTGCGGAGCCTAGAACAAAGCGTCGGATTTGTGCCCAATCACTATAGCGCCCTTCCGGCACGCCAAGCCGCGTCCGCAGCTCTGGCACGGTGAGGCGTATTGTGGGATCGCGACGGCCAGAATAAAGACATCCGAGCTGATAGAGCGTGATGGCATACTTGCCATCGAAGGCCAGCACGGCGGTGCGATTTAGAACGGCATAAACCTCTGACGCGCCGAACAGGACACGGGCACGGTGGCTAAATTCAAACTCGATCCAAGCCGAGTTACCTTCGTCTGTTTCCTCGGTGATTTCCTCGAACAAATGCGCTTTGATGATGGCGGCGCGGCCACGGGAGGACAGCCCCGGAATTTGGAACCGGATACTAATCACCTCATCCACCAGCGCACCAATGCGGTCGTTGCTTTCGTGCCCCTGCCTTAATTCACGCTTGCTTAGTCGATAGACTTTGTCCGAGAAGCCTTCAGCGGCTGCTGTTGTGACCATCAGGAGCAGGGCGCGCCGTGCCCCCAGGGACGGCGACTGGCCCGGCATGAACGGTGCGTCCACCAGCTCGCGAGGCTCGATTAATTCGCGACCGGCATGCTCCTGTGCCGACGCTCGGCCAACACGCGATATCCGGGGCTCTGGTCTGCTAGACGGCTTGCTCATGGGCGTACTCCTACAAGCCTTTTATCCTGAGCTGTACTGAAGATCAACATAGTACAGGTTCCGCCCAAAAACTCAGGATAGCCGCCCAAAAACTCAGGATAGCCGCCCAAAAACTCAGGTAACCCGCCCAAAAACTCAGGATAGAGCCTTTTTAGCATTGAAAAGATTGAGTTTTTCTAGTTGGAATCTGAATCTTAGAATCTTAGAATCTTAGACCGCAAGTTATCCACATGTGGATAAACCAACGAATCAAACGGGATCGACCATGGCAAGCAAGCCGCATGAAGGTTCGCTCCGCTCACAAACGGCACACACCGCCGTAGTCATCCGGCGCGTGTCAACGGATGTGAGACGGCTTTGGTTTGAGTTTAAGCAGCCAATTTATGTGATGTTTCCGGCGGGTTTATCCATGCGGCAGCCGGCAGTGCCGGGGCTTGAGGGGCGATCCGGACGAAGCGTTCTGGAGAGCGGGCGCATGCGGCATCCAGGACGATTTGTCGCTGATTTCGGAGGTGCTCGGCCTGTCCCGAGTGGACCTGCTGGGGTGTCAACAGGCCGATGCCGCTGTGGTGGTGGCGGTTATTGTACCAGTCGAAGAACTGGCGGCAGAAGGCGCGGGCATCCTGGATGGAGCCGAACCGGTCGGGGAATTCGGGGCGATATTTCATCGTCCGGAACTGGCTTTCGGAATAGGGATTGTCGTTGGACGTGTAGGGCCGCGAATGGGTCTTGGTGATGCCAAGATCAGCCAGCAAGTGGCCGGTGACCTTTGAGGTCATGGACGGGCCGCGATCGGCATGCAGGGTCAGACGGCCGGGTTCGATGCCATGACGGCGGCAGGTTTCGCGGATCAGTTTGCTCGCCAGGAAAGAACTTTCGCGATCGGCCAGCATCCATCCGACGACGCAGCGGCTGAAGATGTCGATGATGACGTAGAGCTGGAAATAGCTCCACTTGGCTGGCCCCTTGAGCTTGGTTATATCCCATGACCAGACCTGATTGGGGCCGGTGGCGAGCAATTCTGGTTTGGCGTAAACGGGGTGGGTCAACTGGTCGCGGCGTTCCCGGACTTCGTGGTTGGCGGCCAGAATCCGGTACATGGTGCGGATCGAGCAGAGATAGACGCCCTCGTCGAGCAGGGT
>NZ_CAHP01000057.1 GCF_000294655.1 Magnetospirillum molischianum DSM 120 | reverse complement strand
CGGGGCGATATTTCATCGTCCGGAACTGGCTTTCGGAATAGGGATTGTCGTTGGACGTGTAGGGCCGCGAATGGGTCTTGGTGATGCCAAGATCAGCCAGCAAGTGGCCGGTGACCTTTGAGGTCATGGACGGGCCGCGATCGGCATGCAGGGTCAGACGGCCGGGTTCGATGCCATGACGGCGGCAGGTTTCGCGGATCAGTTTGCTCGCCAGGAAAGAACTTTCGCGATCGGCCAGCATCCATCCGACGACGCAGCGGCTGAAGATGTCGATGATGACGTAGAGCTGGAAATAGCTCCACTTGGCTGGCCCCTTGAGCTTGGTTATATCCCATGACCAGACCTGATTGGGGCCGGTGGCGAGCAATTCTGGTTTGGCGTAAACGGGGTGGGTCAACTGGTCGCGGCGTTCCCGGACTTCGTGGTTGGCGGCCAGAATCCGGTACATGGTGCGGATCGAGCAGAGATAGACGCCCTCGTCGAGCAGGGTGGCGTAGACCTCGGCCGGGGCGCGGTCCATGAAGCGGTCCTCGTGCAGCACCGCCAGCACCCCGGTCCGCTCGGCGGCCGTCAGGGCGCGAGCCTGTCGGCGGGGCAGAGGGGGGCCTTGGACCGGCCCATGGCGGAGGCGATGGAAGGTGGCCCGCGCCAGCCCCAAGGCAGAACATACCGCCTGACGCAGTCCGCCAGGCGCTTCGGCGACAAGGGCCGTCAGCTCTCGTCGTCGCTCCGGCCCAGATCGATCGCCAGGAGTTGCGCAGCTTTTTTTTGGATTCCAATGATCAGGTGGGCCTTGGCCAAGTGCCGCTCCAGCCGGGCATTCTCGCGGCGCAGCCGGTCGAGTTCCTGCGCTCCATCGCTCTTCCGCGCGGCGGGAGGCCCGCGCCGGACCGGGGCCTGGGGCTGGAGCAGTCCCTGTTTGCGCTGACGCCGCCATGTCACCAGGGACGATGAATACAGCCCTTCACGGCGCAGAATCGCACCGGTCTCTCCTGCCTTGGCGCAATCAAGCTCGGCAAGAACCGCCAGTTTATAGGCCGCCGTAAACGTTCGCCGCTGCGCCTTCATCGCCACCTCCGGATCAGGAAGGGGGGGTGAAACGTTCCCGTCAACTACAATCGCCGTTGTCACCGTCTTCATTAATCAGATCCTCTGCGCCAAGCTCACTAAACGACACCCTTCATTGTGTCGCAAGGACGTTGGCACAGAGGGATCCAGTCGGGCATGTAACGCCCTCTGGAAATGGCTAATTTTGCGGGTTTACGTGTCCCTGGAGAATCGACACCCTCATGGTTTCCCCTCCAACAGAGAAGACACGGAGCACAACCACCTTGCCGGAGATCAAAGGAGCTATGCGGGAATTTGGGTGACGGGCTCCGATCAGGCGGCGGTTTGAGAAACGGCCTCGGGGCTCTGGACACCGTCAATGAATTTGATGCCACTGATGAGCTTGGGCAACTGATTTTCGCCCTTGAGACGACGCCAGGTTTTGGCGGCGGCCATGACCAGCTTGAAAACCATCAGCTTGGCGGTCGTCGCCGACAAGGCCCCCTTGGTCCGGACGGTGGCAAAGACGCTTTCAATGGGTTTGGTCGTGCGCAAATGCACCCAATGCTCGGCGGGAAAATCGTAGAAGGCAAGCAAGGGGTGGCGGTCCTTTTCCAGGCATTCAACCGCCTTGGGATATTTGGCGCCGTATTTGGCAGCGAAGACATCGATGGCTTTCTCCGCCGCCCCTTGGCCAGCACCACCACTCTGCCAGTCACGCCACGCTCGATCCGAGCGCGATATTCAGGCCGATAACGGCGCCACCGGCAAGGTAGCCCTCAGACGACGCTTACGAATAAGCCCTTGTTTTTACAAAGAAAATTTTAAATCATTGAAAATATCCTTTGTTTTTACAAAGAAAATTTTAAACCATTGACAATATCCTTTGTTTATCATAAATTTAGACCGGAAAAAATTGGAGAATTGCTATGACTACCACCCCTGCTGAAATCCTGGCCCGCCAAAAGGCAAAGCTCGAGGCGCAACTCGCCAAAGTTACTGCACAAGAGACAGCCTTGACCAAAGACCCTACTCTGATCCTGAAAACAGCCGCAGCCGACCCTGTACTGGGATCCGCAGTCGTTCAGGCGGTTTACACAGCCACCGGCAACAACGGTCCTGCGACCGCGTCTATGGTCGGGATGGCAGTTTCAAAGATGCACACGACCCGAAAGGAAGCAGCCCCCAAGCCGGAAAAATAATACACGGAGAGGCGATTGGACCAGTCGTTACGCGTTCCTGGCGAATCGACTGGTCCAATCGACAGCCTCATGGTTTCCGTAGCCCCCCTCACCCAGTGGAAAGGGGGTTAAGCCTCGGCCTTCGGAGCCAGGTCGAACACAGCGCGGTCGATATCCCGTGTAAGGTTCTGGTCAAGCAACGCCATGAGGCGTTGCTTGGCTGCAGGGTTCTTCTCGGCCTCGGCTAAAATAGCCGCACCAACCAACACCTTACGACGGGTATCATCTTTCCGGGAACGCTCTTTCTGCCGAGCTTGGATGGCCTGCATTTGCGCCTCAAGGGCGCGTTTCCGGGACTCCAGTTCGGCCAGACGTTCCGCTTCTGTTTTCCGTGCCATCCCTTTTCCCCCTTTGTGCCTTGCCCACTCCGGCGAGGGGTCGCGGTCGTTGCGCAGCAATGATTAACCGCGCACTCCATTCTATCGTGTTGACCTTGTACCACCGATGACCTATCTTCACAACTGCAAGAAATGCAGAGGTAGAAACGGTGGCGATCTATCGGTGTGAGGCAAAATCGATCAGTCGGGGGCAGGGGCGTTCTTGCGTCGCTGCCGCCGCCTATCGTCATGCCGAAACGCTGCACGATAAGCGCCAGGATTTGACGCACAGCTACGAGCGAAAAGAAGGCGTCGAACACTCGGAAATCATCACACCAGAGAACGCGCCAGAGTGGTCTAAGAACCGCGAAACGCTGTGGAACTACATTGACGCAGCCGAAAAGCGCAAAGACGCGATGACGGCGCGGGAGGTGCTGGTTGCTCTGCCTCGGGAATTAAACCACGAACAGCGTGTTGAGGCGGTGCGGTCCTTCGTGCGCGAGGAGTTCACCAGCCGGAGCATTGTGGCGGACGTCGCCATCCATGAACCGAGCGCACGTGACGGCGAAAAGCAGCCTCACGCGCACATCATGGTTTCCGACCGGGCGCTTGATCCAAGCCAGCCGAACGGCTTCTCAGCCAAGAAGGATAGAACCCTTTCCCAGGCCAACGGAATCGAGACCATGCGGGAGAGGTGGTGCCAGCACTGCAATCAGGCGCTAGAGCGCGCCCACGTCCCTTTACGGGTTGACCACCGCTCGCTTGCCGATCAGCGGCAAGCGAAGCAGGCGGTTGCTGCGGATCGGAGCCGGCCCCAGGCCGAACGCGAGGCGGCGGCCCAAAAGGCTTTCCTCCTCGACCGCCCCCCAGAGCCGAAAATCGGCCCTGTGGCGCAGCAGATGGACCGCCAGGGCAGGGGCGAACAGGCCCACGCTTTGCGCGATGCCCTGACCGTTCGCCAGGACCGGGCCATGCTCCAGCGGATCATGGAGCAATGGCGTCAGATCAAAGGCCTGGTCCGCGAGCTGGTCCAGGCCATCGGAGAGCAGACACGACAGGCGATCGAACGGCTTACTCCCTCTCCCGCTCTGGCCGGTGGCCTGGATCGGCTGCGGACTGCCGGGGTGGAACTGGCCCGGCAAGACAGCATGGCCGACCGACTGCGGCAAGCTGGGCAAGATCTACAGCGACAAGACCAGGAGCGAGCACGGCAGGCGGCGGAACGCCAGCGGCAACAGCAGACGCGCCAGCAGGCCAGCAAGCCGAGCCGAGGACCAAAACCCGGCCGCGGCGGTCCAGACTTCGGGAGATAGGTCATGAGCGAAGAAGATCCGGTACTCATCGCCCTGCGGCAGGCCCGGGACGGTGCTAGGATCGCCGCTGAGGCCGCAAAGCCCCTAGTCCTGGTGCCTAAGGCCGTGGACAGCCTCACCC
>NZ_CAHP01000056.1 GCF_000294655.1 Magnetospirillum molischianum DSM 120 | reverse complement strand
CTCAGGCGGCCAATTTCAGTTTCTGGGCGGGTGTGATGCCGCCGATGCCCATATTGGGGCGGTCGTTGTTGTAGGTCCAGAGCCATTCTGTCGCTTGATCCTGCACCTCCGCGATGGTTTCGAAGAGGAACTGGCCCAGCCATTCATGCCGGACCGTCCGGTTGTAACGCTCGACNTAGGCGTTCTGCTGCGGCTTGCCGGGCTGGATGTGTTGGAGGCCGATGCCGCGCGTCTCGGCCCATTTCATCAGCGTGCCGCTGATATATTCGGGACCGTTGTCGACCCGAATTGTCGCTGGCTTGCCGCGCCATTCGATAATTTGGTTCAGCATCCGGACAACCCGTTCTGCGGGCAGCGAAAAATCGACTTCAATGCCGAGCCCCTCCCGATTGAAATCATCCAGCACGTTGAGAAGCCGGAAAGCCCTGCCATCCTCCAGACGATCCGCCATGAAATCCATCGACCAGACCTGGTTGGGGGCGTCTGGTACCACCAGTTCGTCGGGCTTGTCGCGTTTGAGCCGCTTCCGGGGCTTGATGCGCAGGTTCAGTTCCAACGCGCGATAAATCCGATAGACCCGTTTGTGGTTCCAGTCATGCCCCTGGATATTGCGCAGATACAGGAAGCAGAGGCCGAACCCCCAGGTCTTTCTGGCCTGGGTCAGCCCGATCAAAAGGTCGGCGATCTGCTCGTTCTCGTCGGAGAGCCTCGGGCTATAGCGATAGCACGTCTCGCTGAGCCCAAACGTCCGGCACGCCAACGCAATACTGATCCCTCGTCGCGCCACAGCTGTCTCGGCCATCTCCCGGCGCTGGGATGGCCGGGTTATTTTTTTCCGAGAGCCTCCTTCAGCAATTCGTTTTGCATGCTGAGCTCGGCGAACATCTTCTTCAGCCGCCGGTTCTCGTCCTCCAGCCCCTTCATCTCCGAGATCATCGAGGCGTCCATGCCGCCGTATTTCGCCCGCCATTTGTAGAACGTCGCGCTGCTCATCTGGTGCTCGCGGCACAGCGTCAGGACCGGGATACCCTCCTCCGCCTGACGCAGGATCCCCATGATCTGGGCGTCCGTGAACCGACTCTTCTTCATCCGAATCTCCTCGTTCGCAAAACCGAGAAAATTCTACGTCCGCATCCCCTTATTTCCAGGGGGGATTACCTATTCATCTTCTACTATTCTTTTGCTAGACGAATAAGATTTACCCCTAATAGCTTTAAGTGCCTTTTCAGCACTAGATGAATCCGCTTCATCAATCGCGTTCTTAAGAAGAATTGAGATCATTTTCTCTTCCCAATAGCGACGCCTAAGCGTATCCCACCCCCTTTTAGAAGCAATCTCTTGCAATGTCTCGAAAGAACACTTCCACATATTACTCGTGCACAAACGCATTAAGTCTAACGAAGTGATATATGTCTTAGCTCCATTAACTGGTATCTCGTTATATCCTTCCATGATTACTTCCCATCATTTACATAAATATCAATTGCTCTCATTGCATGAAAATCACTAGTGTAACTTCCAGTTAGATCAAGAGGAGGATTGGTTAAACTACCATTCTTTTCAATTTTCATCAATTCCCTAAGAAGGTAATCACCTATTCTAAAAATTCTAAACCCCTTATAATCTCCAGAAATACTTCTATGTTCGTCATAGAATCTATTTCTAGTCTTGTCATATGTTAAGTTCATAATTTATATTCCTTTTAAATACACTAATTACTTTTATTCGTCTCGGGCCGCCCGCCCTTGAGGGCGTAAGGTTTGGACATAAGAGGGCGTTAAGCCCACCCCTCTCAATTGATTGCGTAGCAATCCCATTCCAAACCAAATGGCCCAAGGAGATATGCGGGGAGCTATGCCGCTACGCGGGCGCTTAGGCCCGGCTAATGGCATCAAAGAAGGGAGAGGGGACGGGGGTTGCTTACAGCCCCCCACCCCTCCCCATTTGCACAGATATATACTCATAATGGTATTATGAATATCGCTTCAGATTAACACGAAGTGTATATGAAAGTTGGTTACTTTCACTGACTGAAGTATATCATTAGAAACAAATGTTACGTTCATCCTATATGGTTGTATAGGTATGCGTAACAAACATTCTGTTGTGAATATTATAGAGGGGTAACAAATATCCTAGAAGCCTTATTAAGAAAAATGTTACCCCCAATATATCTCTAGGGCCTCCTTAGTTACCCAAGGCGAGGAAGCCTTTCTTGCTCAAGCCAATCTTCTTTATCAAGAACATATCCGCCTTTAGCTGTGATACGCTTTTTATACTTTGAATAGGCTACTCTATGTTTGTTTGACCATTCCTCAAGTCTCTTATTTTCGCTAGAGCGTTTAACCTCTTTCTCTAATGATCGTAGAGAATGGAGATTTCCAATCTGCCCTACCACCTGGGCACCGAGGAAAAGCTCTGCCAACTTATCAGCCTCTGCCTTTGACAGAACCACTAGCTTGATAGGGTGCTGGCAGTTCCTATCCCTCAGGGAGCCTCTACCAATGGTTTGATAAGTGTAGGCAAACTTTGTGGCAAAGTAAATTTCAGAAGAACTAATCCCAGTAAATTTACTTAACAGATTTACGATTGATGGTTTTGGATTTATAGCCAATAGACACGCCACATTATGAATATGCTTATACTGGTCTATGCCTTCTGCCCTTGCGGGCAATCTATTTTCATATAGAAGATATCCTTCTTCATTACCATAGTCGTTATTAGGTAATTGCTCACGGGGTTGGCGTCGATTTTGTCAGGCGACGACGAAGGTGCCGTTGACGAGGTCACGAACGGCCTGAAGGGCAGTCTGGCCCTTGAGGCGCGCCGTGCCGGTGACAGACCGGTATCCGGCATGGACTTGGGCACCCCAGTCGGAGCGGAATCCATTGGTGACCTTGCGGAAGACGACGGAGGGCCGGATCTCGCGCTCGGACACATTGTTGGTGGGCGGGACCTCGCGATCGGTAAGGAAGACGAAGAACTTCGTTCGCCACGCCTTGATCTGGCGCTGGAGGATTTTCCCGGCCGGATGAGCGGCGGGGATGGCGAGCAGGGTGTCGAGGCGGCGCTCTGCCTTGGCGGCATAAGCGACCAGCGTAGAGTCCTTGAGCTCTGTTCGTCGTTTGCCGACACGGATTGCCCAACGGAGATGATCACGAATTTTCGGGGCGAAGACGGTGTCGCCGCAATCGATGGCGTATTGGACGTCGCGCAGGACATGGGCGAGACAGACCTGATGGGCCAGGGCGAGATCCTGCTGTCCGGCGTAGCGGTCGGACACCCAGACCCCGGGGCGGTAGTCGCCCNACACGGTCTCGGCGACGCTTTTGGCCCGGCGCGGCGCAATGTCGTGCAGCAC
>NZ_CAHP01000055.1 GCF_000294655.1 Magnetospirillum molischianum DSM 120 | reverse complement strand
TGGCGGATCGTCTGGAGGATGGCAGGGCTTTCCGGCTTCTCAACGTGCTGGATGATTTCAATCGGGAGGGGCTCGGCATTGAAGTCGATTTTTCGCTGCCCGCAGAACGGGTTGTCCGGATGCTGAACCAAATTATCGAATGGCGCGGCAAGCCAGCGACAATTCGGGTCGACAACGGTCCCGAATATATCAGCGGCACGCTGATGAAATGGGCCGAGACGCGCGGCATCGGCCTCCAACACATCCAGCCCGGCAAGCCGCAGCAGAACGCCTATGTCGAGCGTTACAACCGGACGGTCCGGCATGAATGGCTGGGCCAGTTCCTCTTCGAAACCATCGCGGAGGTGCAGGATCAAGCGACAGAATGGCTCTGGACCTACAACAACGACCGCCCCAATATGGGCATCGGCGGCATCACACCCGCCCAGAAACTGAAATTGGCCGCCTGAGTTCTATGTCCAACCCCCGCTAAAAATGGGGGGATTACCGTCCGGCTGGCGAGTTTGGTCGCCTGGGGCTTTTTCGACGAGCGGTTCGCGCCGCTTTACGCGGAAACGGGGCGCCCGGGCGTTCCGACCCGGCTGATGGTGGGATTGCACCTGCTCAAGCACATGTACGGCCTCTCTGACGAGGCGGTGTGCGATCGCTGGGTCTGCGATCCGTATTTCCAGTATTTCTGCGGCGAAACCTTCTTCCAGCACGCCCTGCCGGTGGACCGCTCTTCGATGACCCGCTGGCGTCAGCGCATCGGTGCCGATGACCTGTCGGCCCTGGTGCAGGAGAGCCTGGCCGCCGCCCACCGGGCCGGCGCTCTTCAGGCCGAAGACATGGAGCGGGTGACGGTCGATACCACCGTTCAGCCCAAGGCGGTGACCTTCCCGACCGACGCCAAGCTGATGCAGCGGGCCCGGGAAAAGTTGGTGGCGCTGGCCCAAGAGTGGGGCATCGGCCTTCGCCAGAGCTACGCCCGCGTCGGCAAGCGGGCGGCGATGAAGCAGGGCCGCTACGCCCACGCCAAG
>NZ_CAHP01000054.1 GCF_000294655.1 Magnetospirillum molischianum DSM 120 | reverse complement strand
CCTTCCCGACCGACGCCAAGCTGATGCAGCGGGCCCGGGAAAAGTTGGTGGCGCTGGCCCAAGAGTGGGGCATCGGCCTTCGCCAGAGCTACGCCCGCGTCGGCAAGCGGGCGGCGATGAAGCAGGGCCGCTACGCCCACGCCAAGCAGTTCAACCGGGCGCGCCGCGAATTGCGGCGGCTGAAGACCTATCTGGGGCGGGTGATCCGCGACATCCGCCGCAAGATCGCCGGCAACGAGGCCCTGACCGACGCCTTCAAGCGCCCCCTGTGGCTGGCCGAACGGGTGATGACCCAACAACGCCGCGATCCCTTGCCGAAGGTCTATTCCCTCCACGCCCCCGAGGTCGAATGCATCGGCAAGGGCAAGGCCGCCAAGCCCTACGAATTCGGCTGCAAGGTCACCGCCGTCACCACCACCAACCGCCCGGCCGCCGGAGGTCACTTCGTCCTGCATATCGACGCTCGCCACGGCAACCCCTATGACGGCCATACCCTCAAGGCTGCCGTCGAGGCCACCGAAGCCTGGACCGGCGTCACCGCCCGCCGCATCTATGTCGACAAGGGCTATCGCGGCCACGGCCTCGATCGCTTCAAGGTCTGGATCTCCGGCAACAAGGCCCCGACCAACGCCATTCGCCGCGAACTGCGCCGCCGCAGCGCCATCGAACCCGTCATCGGCCACATGAAAAACGACGGCCTTCTCGGGCGGAACTTCCTCAAGGGAAAGAGCGGCGACCGCATCAACGCCATCCTCTGCGGCGCCGGACACAACTTCCGCCTCCTGCTCCGCTGGCTGAGGCTTTTGTTGTCCATGATCCGGGCCGTCCTCAGGGCCGAAAGGCACAACCTGAACGCTCAGCCCGTCTGATCCCGGAGGGCTGAACCGAATTTTTCGCGGACGACCCGATACGGTCACATCAATTTACACGAGTAGAGAGTGGGCATTCACGCCGGGCGCCAGCCACCATCGATTGGATTTGCCTGGGAAGAGTGGAGAGCGATTCTCCGATTATGCGGCCTCGGCTTCGAAGCGGCATAGGCTTTTATATCCCAGGGCGGAATGCCGCCTGACGGGATTATAGAAGCCATCGATATACCGGCCAATGGCGATGTGGGCCTGGCTGCGTGATTGCCACGCGGTGCCGCGTCAGCCATTTGCCCAAAGTCGAATGCCCGACCCCCAGATCGGCGGCAACCTGACCAACTGTCCGCCCGCTAGTCTGAACCAGACGGACGGCTTCCCGTTTGAATTCGTCGGTGAATGTCCTCATTCCTGAACCCGTCATCAGAATGTCCCTCGTGCAAAGTTAGCATGCACGCTCTCCACTATTCCCGGGCAAGTCCAGTGTCGGCCTGGACGTTCTGATTGACCTGGGACTGGATCAGCATGGTCTGGCGATAGGCGCTCATCGCGCTCTGCCAGCGGGTTTTCGCCGCCGCCAGCGACTGGTCGCTGATCATCGCCGCGCCGTATTGCGACGGAAACTGCCGCTGGAACGCGCTGTCGGTGGCGTCGAGGGTAAAGGCGATGCCGTCGGCCTGACTCATCAGGCCATTGATCCGCGACAGCGCCGTCGTCATCTGCCCGAGCGACGAACTGTCGAGCGATCGCAGATTGCGGTTCATCGTCTCGAGCATCGCCGCCTCGTTCTGCAGCGAGCGGATCTGGTTGTTGATCTGCTCCATCGCCCGCGCCGCCTGCAGCACGTTCTCGGCAAAGTTGGAGGCGTCGAACACCGCCCATTGCGCTTGCGCCGGTGGACCGAGCAACGAGAGGACCAGCACGACAGCAAAGACATGGGCTCCGCCCATGACCCGCTGGGGCCTGGAGGCCCCAGACCCACAAAATGGGTTGGATCCGGGAAGCCCGGCTTCCCGGTCGGGGCGTGGGGCGGAAGCCCCACCCTGCGGAACCACTCCATATATAATGTGTGTCATGGGACGTACTCCCGGATCAGATCGACCGCCCAGGGCAGACCCTTGGCGGCGAGCCAGGACTCGAGGAACGAGTCCGGCGCGGAGGACAGACGGTCGATCAGTTTCTGGTCGTCGGGGGATGATGCGCCGCACAGCGCCAGGACGACCGGGCCGAGGGCAAGGTCGAACAGCCTGTTGCCGCGCCGCGATTGCAGGGAATAGTGCCGCTTGGGGGGCGCCTCGGCGATCAACTCGATCTGGCGGTCATTGAGGCCGAAGCGGGCATAGGCGGCGCGGCAACAGGAAGCACGGCACTTGCGCAGTCTGGGGATGCGCAGTTCCACCGTCTCGGCGCGGGTTCCCGATGGGGATCCAGTGGATCTTGGCAGGCTGCCCATTACGCGGGTTATCACCACCGCGTGGTGCGTATTGATCAAGACTCTGACTCGATCACCCCTGTGGCCGCTACTTATGATGGGCTTTTGCCGCACCATCGATCAGATGGACGCCCGATGCAATCTCGGCTGCCCGTTTTATTTCATACGAGAGAAGATCTCGTAGCGTTCCTTTGTGCATGAACTCCCAGTCGCCGCCCCAGCGAACGTCGTCCACGGCCCAGTTGCCGCCGGTCCGTGTCAGAACGAAAACATCCGTCCAAGTCGTCGCCGGCGCTTCGTCGTTGGTCAGGCTGACCTCGCAGAGCGCCTGTTTCCCTGTAATCTTGCACGATCCGATGTGGCTTCTGTCCGCCCCCTCGAACAACGAGGTCCACAGGTCGCCCTCGACTCCCCAAGGCTCGTCCGGTCGCAACCTCCCTACATCTCCCTCAGCCTTTGATGCCTTCGTCAACAGGTCGTGAAGCGCACGGGAAAGAACCGTGGCCAGCCGATCGGGCTCTTTGCCCCAGGACACCCCCGAACCACGAACGGACGGATAAACGTCGAAGAACCGTATGAGAGCGGCCTGGGGCGTGTCCTCCGCAGCATGTCCGGAAGAGAAATACCCTGCAATCCAAAATCCTCCGCACCACAGGAGGAAACATGACAGAATTACAGCACCACTTCGTTTCTGGCATTTCATGCTAAAATATCCACAAATACAACCCTGCCTCGATGTTCTAAGCCAGCAGATCAATAGAATCTACGGTCGGGTTGCTTCAATTCACATTAAGGAGGGGAGATTCCAAGTCCTCCCCCTCTTCATAAAACGCAACCCGGATAACTTCAAAACGATCATCTTGTAATGATTGCGTAATCTCGCGCTTTTTCAAGAGAAATTGTGTTGATTGCCGCGCCCCGGCCAGAACGAGAGTTCGCGCCGTTGCGCGGGCCGAACTGATCCAGAATTTTCATGCCCACTACGTTTCCGTTGTTGTCGTGGACCCAACCAGCAAATAACGCCGCATGATTACCGGTCAGGGAGCTGGAATATCGTAATTGCTCACGGGCGGCCTGACGTTCGATCAACGCCGCCTGCTCCAACAGCAAGGCGTCCTTATCGGCGTCACTCAGGCGGTAGCGGATCGGAGACTTCATCCCTAGGTTGACTCATATTCCGCGCCTCGGCGCAAGCCCTTTTGCCAACCCCGTGAGCAATTACCGGGGCATCTCCGAAGCCGAAGCCCTGGCGCTGCTCGACAACGATATCGCAGCCATCGCCAGTTGGCTTGACCGGGATATCCCGTGGTGGCAACGCCTATCCGATGCCCGCCAGCGCGCCCTGATCAACATGGCGATGATGGGGGTGCCGCGCCTGCTCGGGTTCAAGCGGATGCTGGCGGCAATGCAGGCCAGGGATTTCGAGCGGGCGGCAGCCGAAGCCCTCGACAGTAAGTGGGCGGACGATGTGGGCGAGCGGTCGCGCCGCGTCGCCACCCTGATCCGAGCGGGGTGAGGTATGGGTATCCCGATCATCGATAACTTGCTGGGCATCGGCAAGGTCGTGGCCGACCGTCTGATCCCCGACCGCAATAAGGCCGCCGATCAGGAGCACGAGCGGGCAATCAAGCAAATCGACGTAACCGCCGAGGGAGAGCGGGCACGGAACTATTTCACCCCTCGGGCCATCGTCATGTATGCGATGGCGTTCGCGGTAATCTATGGCGTCGTGCTGCGGCCGTTCGTCGTTGCTTTCGGCGTACCGCTCCCCGAGGTCGATATCTCAGCGCCGATGCGGCTACTGCTCGGGCTACTCGGGCTGGAGTTCACGGGGTGAAGAGCCAGAGGGATGACACCATATAATCCCGGTTAATCCCGGCCATTTTGCTAGCCAAAGCGCTAGCCACGGCCATTTTTGATCCAGTCAGAGAAAAAAGAACCCCCCCGGAAACGGCTGTTTCCGGGGGGTTTCTTTGGTGGGCCCGCCGGGACTCGAACCCGGGACCTCTCGATTAAAAGTCGCTTGCTCTACCAGCTGAGCTACGGGCCCCTACCAAAGGGCGCTCACCATATTCAGATGAGCGCCTGTCGTCAATCTCCAGTTTTCATATTGGCCGATTATTTCTTAACGTCGGAGAGGATGCGGGCGCGAATGAGCTTATCGGGCTTGCTGACCAACCCGTTATCCGAAGAATCGCCCTTCTTAATCCTGTCCACCTGATCCATTCCGTCTAGCACGGTGCCGACCACGGTATAACGGCCATCAAGGCTAGGGGAAGAACCGAGCATGATGAAGAATTGAGAGTCAGCGCTATCTGGGCTGTTAGAGCGCGCCATGCCGACGATACCGCGCACGAATGGTTCACCCGAGAACTCAGCCCGCAATTTGGTTCCCGAGCCACCGGTACCGGTGCCCGTGGGATCTCCACCCTGCGCCATGAAGCCTGCGATCACCCGATGAAACGGTGTGCCATCATAGAAGCCCTTGCGCACCAGCTCCTTAATACGGGCAACATGGTTCGGCGCAAGGTCGGGACGCAACTCAACCGTTACCGTTCCGGTCGCCAGATCGAGCAGAAGGGTATCTTCGGGCGTGGCGGCAGAAGCCGGAGCTAGGGTGGCAAGAAAAAGAAACACCGCGGCGGCGGCACCTTTTAATACAGACATTCTCTTTGTCACCTCAAGGATTAGTATCTTCCGCCTTGATCTCGACATCCGCAGCAACTCGCAGACTAATGATCGAATCGGGATTGTCGACATTGCCATTACGCAAGACGCTACCCTTTTTAATGGCATCAACATAATCCATCCCTTCGACCACCTGCCCCCAGACGGTATATTTTCCGTCGAGATGGGGAGCTGGTTCGAACACGATGAAGAATTGTGAATCGGCGCTGTCCTCGGAATGCGCGCGTGCCATCGAGCAGGTGCCCCGCACATGTTTTTCCGCGGAGAATTCGGCCTTCAACTTGACCCCAGAGCCGCCAGTGCCATTCCCCTTGGGGCAACCTGTCTGGGCCATAAACCCTTCGATCACCCGATGGAACTTGAGGCCATCATAGTATTTCTGCCGCACCAGATCTTTAAGACGAGCGACATGATTCGGCGCCAGATCCGGACGCAGTTCGATGACGACTCGCCCCCCCTTAAGCTCCAGGTGCAGAATATTCTCGCTGTCCACGCCTTCCTCCCCTCTTATGGCCGGTCCCCCGAGCCGAACTTGGTATCCAGCCTGGACTTCACCGCCGGGCTGACGAATTGTGAAATGTCGCCACCCAGACGACCGATCTCCTTGACGAACCGCGACGAGATAAACTGGCAGCGTTCCGAGGCCATCAAGAAGATGGTTTCGATATCGGGTGCGAGGCGGGCATTCATGCCCGCCATCTGGAACTCATATTCAAAATCCGAGACAGCGCGCAGGCCCCGAACGATCAGATTGGCGCCACATTCTCGGCAAAAATTCATCAGGAGAGAGTCGAACGGGCGAACCTCAATACCGGTGCCGAGTTGGGCGGAGAGGTCTGCCATTTCGGCGGTAACGATCTCCACCCGCTCGTCCAGAGAAAACAGCGGCCCCTTACCGGCGTTAGCCGCTACCGCGACAATCAGATGATCAACCAAGCCAGCGGCGCGGGCAACGATGTCAAGGTGACCGTTGGTCACTGGGTCAAACGTGCCGGGATAGAGACCGACCCGTCTGCTCATGCCGCATCTCCACCTGATAGCGGCGGAGCCTCGGACTCGCCCTCGCCGCCTTCGCTGTCCACTTCGCCCTCGCCGGTGCCACCGCCCAGATCACAAAGACGGGCGGCCGACACCACCCTTTCGCCCTCGGCGGTGCGCAAGAGCGTAACGCCCTGGGTCTTGCGGCCAGCAATACGGATATCGAACACCGGCATGCGGATCAATTTGCCCCCGTCACTAACCAACATGATTTCATCATCGTCACCAATCGGGAACGACGCAACCACCGTGCCCGTCTTGGCGGTCATGTCAATATTGGCGATACCCTGCCCGCCCCGACCGGTGATGCGGTATTCGAAGGCAGAGGTCCGTTTGCCGAATCCGTTCTCGGTGACGGTGAGAATAAATTGTTCCTCGGCTCGCATTTTTTCGGTCTGCTCTGGCGACAACTCACCACGCGAGAATGCCTCGCGCGTTTCGCTATCGTAATCGACGTGAGCCAGAATCGACATCGAGATTACCTCGTCGCCCTCTTCCAGTCGCACGCCGCGCACGCCTGTCGAATCGCGTCCCTTGAACTCGCGGACTTCCCGCACGGCGAAGCGAATCGCCTTGCCCATCCGCGTCGCGAGCAGAACATCGTCGGTTTCGGCGGAACAGGTCTGGACCGAGATCAACCGCTCCCCTTCCCCCAACTTCATCGCGATTTTGCCGTTGGCGCGTACTTCAGCAAAATCCGAAAGCAGGTTACGGCGGACATCCCCGCGCGAGGTCGCGAACATCACATGCAGATCGCCCCACACCGCTTCGTCCTCGGGCAATGGCATGATGGTTGAGATAGTCTCGCCCTCGTCGAGGGGAAGCAAATTGACCATCGCCTTACCCCGTGCCTGGGGAGTGCCAAGCGGCAGGCGATATACTTTCAATTTGTAGGCAATGCCCGCCGATGAGAAAAACAGCATCGGAGCATGGGTGTTGGCGACGAAGACCTGGTTGAGGAAATCTTCTTCCTTGATATTCATCCCCGAACGCCCCTTGCCCCCGCGCTTCTGTGCACGATAGGCGGACAAGGGAACCCGCTTGATGTAGCCGGTGTTGGTCACCGTCACCACCATGTCCTCACGGGCGATCAGATCTTCGATGTCGGCTTCGAACTCGTTTTCCTCGATCATGGTCCGACGAGGAGTCGCGAATTGTTCACGAATTTCGGCCAGTTCTTCCTTCATCACGTCAAGCCGTCGCGTCCGCGACGACAGGATTTCGAGGAATTCAACGATCTGAGCCCCAATCTCGCGCAATTCGTCGCCGATCTTGTCACGTTCCAGCCCAGTCAGGCGGTGCAGACGCAGATCAAGGATTGCCTTGGCCTGGATTTCGGACAAACGATAGGTGCCATCCTCAATTCCTCGTCCGGGTTCGTCGATCAGACGAATCAACGACTCGACGTCACCGACCGCCCAGGCCCGCGTCATCAATTGTTCACGGGCGGTAGAGGGATCGGGAGCTGCGCGAATCAGCCGGATAACTTCGTCGATATTGGCAACCGCGATCGCCAAACCGGCCAAGACGTGGGCGCGATCACGAGCCTTGCCCAGTTCAAAAATGGTACGACGGGTGATCACTTCCTCGCGGAAGGAGACGAAGGCGGCGATGATGTCCTTCAGGGTCATCATCTCGGGGCGGCCACCATTCAGCGCCAGGGTATTGACGCCGAAACTGGTTTGGAGCGGGGTGAAGCGGTAGAGCTGGTTTAACACTATCTCAGCGATGGCGTCGCGTCGCAACTCGATCACCACCCGCACTCCGTCGCGGTCAGATTCGTCACGGAGGTCGGAAATGCCTTCGATCTTCTTGTCACGAACCAACTCGGCGATCTGCTCAAGCATTCGCGCTTTGTTGACCTGATAAGGCATCTCGGTGACGATGATCGCTTCGCGATCCTTGCGGATTTCCTCGAAATGGATGCGGGCCCGTAGGATCACCGATCCGCGCCCGGTCAGTTGGGCCGCACGGATACCCGCGCGTCCAAGAATCGTGCCGCCAGTGGGAAAATCAGGACCGGGCACAATTTCAGTCAGGCGATCCGGGGTAACCTCGGGATCGTCGATATAGGCGCAACAAGCATCAATCACCTCGCCCAAATTGTGCGGAGGGATGTTGGTCGCCATGCCGACGGCAATACCACCTGCGCCATTGACCAGTAGATTTGGGAATCGTGCCGGCAGCACCATTGGCTCGAACGAGGATTCATCGTAGTTGGCCTGGAAATCGACGGTTTCTTTGTCGATATCCTCGATCAGCGAATGCGCCACGCGGGCCAAGCGGGCCTCAGTATAACGCATAGCGGCAGGCGGATCGCCATCCATCGAGCCGAAATTGCCCTGTCCGTTAATCAGCGGCAATCGCATCGAGAACGTCTGAGCCATGCGCACCATGGCATCGTAAATCGCGCTGTCGCCATGGGGGTGGTACTTACCCATGACATCGCCGACGATGCGAGCAGATTTGCGGAACGGCTTATTGAAGTCGTAACCGGCCTCTTTCATCGCGAAAAGAATACGTCGATGGACCGGTTTCAATCCATCGCGGACATCAGGAAGGGCCCGACTCACAATCACGCTCATCGCGTAATCGAGATAAGACCGCTTCATCTCATCTTCGATGGTGACCGGGGTGATATCGAATTGTGGCGACGCAGGAGGGGTGGTCAACGATGTCTTCCCATCGGTTGCACTGGACTTTAGGCACGACCACACCGGCGCAAGCAATCAGAAGTTGCGGCGACCGGACGGCTATGGAGGCGCACGCTACCAGATATCGTGCAGTGCGACAACCGCGCGGCCATCATTCCTTATTGTTGACAGGGAAAAGACGCCTCTTCCTCCGCTCTCTAGCTTGCGATAAAGTTCGCCGCCTCGATCATTCGCGGGGACAAAGCGCCATGGCAGGCAGCGTTAACAAAGTCATTCTTGTCGGCAATTTGGGGCGCGACCCCGAGGTGCGGACGTCTCAAGACGGGGCGAAGATCGTCTCTCTCAACATCGCGACATCGGAATCCTGGAAGGACCGCGCCAGCGGCGAACGCAAGGAAAAGACCGAGTGGCATCGAGTGGTAATCTTCAATCCCAATCTCGCCGATGTCGCCGAGCGCTACTTGCGTAAAGGCAGCTCGGTTTATATTGAAGGGGCGCTCCAGACCCGCAAATGGACAGATCAGTCCGGCCAGGAGCGTTATACCACTGAAGTGGTCATCGGACGGTTCAAAGGCGAATTGACCTTGCTTGGCGGCCGTGACGGTGGCGGCTCTTCCGGTGGCGGGTTTGGTGGTGGATATGACGATTCTTCGTCGCGTCAGAGCGGTGGAGGCAGCAGCAGCAGCGGTGGGCGCCAGGGCGGCGGCCAAAGTTGGGAGCCTCCAGCCGACCTCGACGACGAGATTCCGTTCTAAAAGACAACACGTCTTTGCACGTGTTCAGCGGGAGGCCTCGGTCGAGGTCTCCCGTTTTCATTTGATACCGGCCACCACTCGGGCCGGTATCAGGCCGCTATTGTGGCGACGGATCGTGCTCAGGCCCGAGAATTGATTCCTGTGTCAACGCTCTCGCGCGACTCGGATCCAATCCCGGATCACCAAGGCAACGAACACGGCGGGCATAGCCATTGCCAACAGGGCAAAGACCGTACTGGCGGTCTCCAACCCACCATTGGCGAGAGTTCCGGCAATAAGGAAGAAAACCGGCGCAGACACCAAGGCTACCCATTTCTGCGCGCCATCGGAGGCGGTGCGCTTTTGAATTCTAGGGGCGTCCGTCATGATTGGAATAATCCTAATATTGGTTTAATATAGGGTTATATAAGGAAATTAGTTCGTACCTGCCCCGCATCAGCGCACCAAAATCAGCCGAAGTCCCAATCCTAAAAAGATAGTTCCTGCGATTTTGTGAAGCCAATTGGCAACGCCAGGCATTCCTCTTAGCCATTGCCCAAAGGTGCCTGAAAACCAGCCAATCACCCCAAAGAGAACAACCGCCTGCACCGTAAACAGCCCCCCAAGAGCGGCCATCTGAATGACCTCTCCCCCCTGCCCTGCGGTGACAAATTGTGGCAGAAAGGCAAGAAAAAATACCATCACTTTGGGATTAATCGCGTTGGCGATCAAGCCACGTCCGAATAATCGCCAAAGCTGTCCCTCTCGTTCGGCTAAAGGCATGGAATCCTTCGCACTCTCGGCAGAAGAAGCTCGCCAGAGTCCGATCCCCAACCAGATCAGATAGAACCCGCCAACGATCTGGATCGCAAAAAAAGCCTCGGGGGAAGCGACGATCAGAGCCCCCAGGCCTAAAACCGCCAGAGCGGTATGAAAGAGGCAACCAAGAGCACAGCCAAGGCCAAAGACGAACCCGGCACGACGACCGCGCGACAGACCCAGGCTGAGAATCATCAGATTGTCAGGTCCAGGAGCCAAGGTGACCGCAATTGAGGCGACCAGAAAGCCCCCTGCCTGCCACAGATCGAGTATCACAGCCTCCTCTCTTCAGATGATTTCTGGCTACCATAGCTTTTTAGCCAAGAGAAAGGCATCCCAGGTGGACGATTGCCGATCTTTCGGTCGAATGTTAAATCACATGATGAACACTCTAACCGGACTCTAATCCGGCGGGTGCGTGTCCTTGCCGGGGGAAAAGCGCAAAATGACAGAGATCGACAGCAGCTTTGGCTTTCGCCAGGTTTCGCCGACTGAGCGCCGTGACCGTATCCGCAGAGTGTTCCGCGCCGTAGCGCCGCGCTATGACCTGATGAACGATTTGATGTCGATGGGCATCCATCGGCAATGGAAAGCGTTGCTGGTCCGCGCTGTTGGTGCCCGCACAGGTCAGGTGATCGTCGATCTTGCCGGAGGAACCGGCGACGTTGCCCGAGCGATGGCCGGGCCGGGCCGGACGGTGATTGTTTGCGACCCCAGCACCGAGATGATGAGTGCTGGGCGGCACCGTACCGGCAATGAGGGACTCGTTTGGGTGGCCGGTGAGGCCGAGGCAATCCCGTTGGCTGACAATAGCGTCGATACGCTGACGATTTCCTTCGGGATTCGCAATGTCACTCGACTTGACCTCGCTTTGGCTGAAATCCACCGGGTTCTGAAACCGGGTGGGGTTGCTTTTTGCCTGGAATTCTCGCGTCCACACCGTTTGATCCGCCCCTTCTACGATTTATTTTCGTTCCAGGTCATTCCTCGTCTGGGGGCTATGGTTGCCCAAGCCCCCGAAGCCTATGCCTATCTGGTTGAATCGATCCGTCGCTTTCCTGATCAGGAAGAATTTACCGCGATGTTCCGTACCGCCGGCTTCGCTGACGTGCGCTATCGCAACCTAAGCTTTGGCATCGCCTGTCTGCACATCGCCACCAAGACGCCGTGAGAGCGCCGTCAGACTGGGCGCGGCATCAGACATGCAGTGCCCCAGACACTCTAGCTCTGGATGTCGTTGACGGCCGGGACTGGAGTTTTGCCGCCCTCGATGCCCAGGTCGATGCGCTGGCTACCGCTCTGTCGAAACGGGCCGAGCCGCCGGGGCAACCGCTAGCGGCGCGGCTGGCGAATGCGGAATCCCTGGCCCTGCTGGCTTTGGCGGCTCCTCGCGCAGGTCAGCCTCTGCTGCCGATCAATCCGGCTCTGCCACCTGAGCGGCAAAACAGCTTGCTAATTGCCGCCGGAGTGGAACATCCGCTCGACACCCTGCCCGCCGCAGATCCCAGCGCGACGGCTCGGCCGGGATTGCGCCCTGACGATATACAGTTGATCGTCGCCACCAGCGGCAGCACCGGCACACCGAAAGGCGCGATGCTAACCGGTGCCAATCTGGCAGCGGCAGTACAGGGATCGCGGCGGATGATCCCGCTCGAACGTGGCGATGTGTGGCTGGGCTGTTTGCCGATGGTTCACATCGGCGGGCTTTCAACGCTGCTGCGCTGCTTGGAAGCCGGAGCCACGCTACGACTACATTCACGTTTTGATGTAGAAAGGGTCTCTACCGACATCGAATCCGGTCGAGTCAGCCATGTCTCGTTGGTTCCAGCAATGCTTGGGCTTTTGCTCGATCACGGCTGCCGTCCCGCTTCCCGTCTCCGATGCGCCCTGATCGGTGGTGCCGGGCTTCCTGCCGCCTTGGCAGACCGTGCCCTTGCGGCAGGTTGGCCGCTGATGCCAAGCTACGGAATGAGCGAAGCGGGATCGCAGGTCGCCACTTGCGTCAATGCCACCGAGTGGAGTCCTGGCTTGGCCGGAACGCCATTGCCGGGGGTTGAAATCGGCTTTTCCGCTGCCGGACGGGTCAAGGTACGGGGGCCGATGTTAATGGCAGGCTATCTGAACCCGGAATTGCACTTGGGCGTCGGATTAACTGCGGAAGGCTGGTTCGAGACCAACGATCTCGGCACCTTCGACGACCGAGGCCGTCTCGTCATCAAAGGCCGGGCCGATGATATGCTGATCAGCGGCGGGGAGAATGTTCACCCCGCTGAAATCGAGGCGCTGGCTGGGCGTTGCCCTGGACTCCGCGCCATAGCGATTACCGGACGCCCCGACCCGATTTGGGGGGATCTGATCGTCGCAATCCTGGTGGGAGAGACCGGACCCGAGACGTTTCTCGATTGGTGCCGGACGCATGTACCGTCTCACCTTCGCCCCCGCCATGCGGTGAACGTAAGCGTTCTTCCGCTCAACTCGATCGGCAAGCCGGATCGGAAAGCGCTTCGTGAAATCGCGCTCAGAGCCTGATTTCAAAGCATTCCGAGTCCAGCGTCTTCGTTGAACGATAACTTCCCCGCAACAATCCTAAGTGGTTTGGCAACGTCGTCAGCGAAAGCATCGGACGTTGCCAGTCCATGAGCCATCCGTGACTCGGCATCCACCGCCGCCGCCAGATGAGCTGCTGCCGCCACGCCAACCGCTGAATCAAGAAAAGATGTGACAACGATGTCGTATCCAGCATCGCGAGCCTTGGCGGCCAGGGATTGAGTCCAGCGCAGCCCACCGAGCAGGGCTGGCTTCAAAACCAAACGGCGCACCGGCCGACGAGCCAATAGAGATGAAATCCCCAATGATTCCAGACTTTCATCGATTGCTAGAGAAATCTCCGTCCTGGCCTGAAGCATCGCGAGCTGGTCGATGTCCGGTGCCCTGAGCGGTTCTTCAAGTGAGTCGATCGGTAGACCGGATACCGCGGAAAGGAATCCTTCGGCCTCGCGAAAGCTCCAGGCCCGGTTGGAATCAAGACGGAGCATCAGCCCTGGCGGCAGGGAAAGGCGGCACAAGGCGGCGGCTTCATCTCGCCAAGGAGCCAGACCGACCTTGATTTTGACGATCCTAAAGCCTTGTTCCGCTATCGCAACAACGCTTTCAATCGGCCCTATCCCGTTGACGTTTACAAAATCTGCTGCCTCGGGTGCGAGGAGATGACGCAGAGACTGGCCGCGACGACGGGCAATAAGGTCAAGCAGAGCCGTCTCGATCCCGATTCCATAACCTAGGCTCTCGGTTAGTGCCACGTCTGGACTCTGCCCAAGAGTTGCGGCGGCAAGAGACTCAAGGCGAGCCCCCTGCCCTTCCGTTACCTGATCCGGCAGAGATGCCGGTTCATCGCCCAGACCAAAACAACCGTCTTCATCCTCGACCCGCACCAGCCAACCATGGCGGAGGCGAACCGTACCGGCCGCCGTCCGCCATGGCCGCGTCAGCGCCAGAGCATAGGGATCAATTCTGAAACCGGCGATCCGGCTCACGGACGACGAGGGAACCGGTCGAAATCAGGCGTCCGCTTTTCCAGGAAAGCATTGCGCCCCTCCTGCCCTTCCTCGGTCATATAGAACAGAGCCGTGGCATTGCCCGCCAGTTCCTGGATACCCGACATACCATCACTGTCCGCGTTAAAAGCGGTTTTCAGAATACGCAATGCGGTCGGAGACAATTCCAGCATCCGCCGACACCACGCGACCGTCTCATCTTCCAATTGAGACAACGGTACAACGGCGTTGATCCATCCCATTTCCAGAGCTTGCTGCGCGTCGTACTGACGGCACATGAACCAGACTTCCTTGGCCTTCTTGACCCCGATGGTACGGGCCAGAATGCCAGCACCGAAACCTGCGTCAAAGCTCCCGACCTTTGGGCCGGTCTGACCAAAGCGGGCATTGTCGGCGGCAATCGTCAAGTCGCATAATAATTGAAGCACGTTACCGCCGCCAATCGACCATCCCGCCACCATCGCCACGACCGGCTTTGGGCAGGAGCGAATTTCACGCTGAAGGTCGAGGGCGTTGAGGTGATGCACCCCTTCCTGATCCTTATAGCCGCCATTATCGCCGCGCACGCTCTGATCGCCGCCGGAACAGAATGCTTTGTCACCGACGCCGGTCAGAATAATCACTCCGATCGAGGCGTCGAAACGGGCATGTCGCAATGCCTTCATCACCTCTTCCAGAGTTTCGGGGCGGAACGCATTGTGCACATGCGGCCGGTTAAAGCTGATCCGCGCGATCCCGTCGGTACGGTCATACAGGATGTCGGTGAAGGTAAAACCCTCGACGGGCGTCCATTCGGTCATGCGGAAGTCTCCTCGAATGAAGATGAAGCGGCCCAGACCGCACGATGGCGGGCGGCGGAACCGGTTCGGTCGATGGCAAGATGAAGCACCGTCACTCCCGACGTAGCCAGGGCGTCGGTCAAGGCCGGAACGACATCGTTTGGTCGGGTCGGGCAATAGCGATGCCCCCAGATTGCGGTTGCGGCGGCAAAATCCGCCCGTTGTGGCGTCAACCAGCCCGGCACGAATTCAGGCAAAGCGGTCTGAGGTAGATAATCGAAGATGCCGCCGCCGCCATTGTCGAACAGACAGATTGTCGCGGACATCCCCTGTCCCGCCGCCAGCCCACTGAGATCGTGCAGGAAGGTCAGGTCGCCGACCAGCGCAAGGGCCGCCGGGAAACGGCCAGAAGCGACAGCGCCGAAGAACGTCGATAGGTTTCCATCGATACCGCTGAGACCGCGATTACATAATACAGTCAATCTTTTATCGGAACTTCCCGAGAAGTCGTCAAGGTCTCGGACCGCCATCGAATTGGCCACGAACAGCAAGCTACCTTCGGGTAGCGCCGCGATGGCAGCGCGGAATAGCGCGGCTTCGGGTACGGCCAGACGATCCGCTGCAACCGCGCTGCGCTGTTCCGCGGCATACCAGGAATCAAGCCATTCAACCGGCACCGCCTTGGTCACGACAGCGGCCAGGGAGTCGGCCAGCAGACCAGGATCAGCATGGATCATCATCGCGGCGTTTCGGCCTGGATCGGGCCAGCGGGAATCCTCACTGACCACGATCCGTTCGATAGCGCGAGATTGCCACTGTCCGATGGCTTTCGAGACCGGAAACGCCCCAAAACGCAGAACGATCTCGGCGGGCGGAAAGTCACCCCGCAGAAACAGGTCGCCCCGTGTCATCACCCGTTTACGGTCATGTGCGCCGAAACGCAGCCCGCTCAACGGATCGGCGATGATCGGCCAATTCAATGCGTTGGCTAAACGGATTAGTGGCTCGGCCGGCACATGTTCGGCTCCGGCCAGGATAACCCCTCTGCGGCCTTCGACCCGCCGCGCCAGTATTTCCACCGAATCCTGCGGAAGCATCAGGCGTGGCTGCAAGACAAGCGGCGGCAGCGATGACGATTGCGGTGGTGCTGGATCGGTAGCCAGCAAGGGTTCACGGAACGGCACGTTGATCTGGACCGGGCCAGCCAATGGCCACAGGCTTTGACTGACGGCCCGCGCCGTCAAGGCGGCAAGCCAGTCCCGAGCTGGTTCTGCGGGCGGCAGAGTATGAACCGCCCGCACTTGCGGCACGAAGAGAGTGCGTTGATCGAAGGTCTGGTTGGCACCGCAATCCTGCAATTCGGGAGGTCGGTCAGCCGTCAGCAATATCAGGGGGACCCGGGCAGCGTCGGCTTCGGCGACGGCAGGATACCAATTGGCTGCCGCCGAGCCGGAAGTGCAGACCAAAACGACGGGCTTCTCTTCGGCGCGGGCCAGGCCCAGGGCATAGAAGGCGGCAACGCGCTCGTCGAGCAACACACGGCTGACAATACCGGAATGGCGCAGGCAGGCCAATGCCAGCGGAGTTGAGCGCGATCCCGGCGAGATCACGGCCCGGCAAACTCCCGCCCCGGCCAGTCCGTCGATGAGTGCAGCCGCCCAGGCCGCGTTGATGTCGCCAACATTCATCATCGACTCAGGCGCTCCGCAAAGTGTCGAGCATGGTGCGCAACTTCAACTCGGTTTCAGTGAACTCGCTTTCGGGGTCGGAAGCGGCAACAATTCCGGCACCGGCCGCGACCTCGGCCCGATCCCCATCAAGCAAGGCACACCGCAGCACCACAGCCATTTCGCCGTCCCCGGTGCGGTCGACCCAGCCAAACGCTCCCGTATACCAACCCGAGCGACTTTCGCCCAATTCGTCGAGCAGAGTACGGGCCTCTGCCAACGGCAACCCAGCCACGGCCGGAGTCGGGTGGAGAGCCTGCGCGGCTTGCAGAAACCCCGCTCCCGGCTTCAGGGTTCCAGCAATAGGCGTCCACAGATGCTCAAGTTGGCCCAAGATCATCAGCCGAGGCTCGGATGGAACCTGAACATTGTCGCATAATTCATTAAAAACGCTTGATATCCACCCCACAACCAGTCGGTGTTCGTGGCGATCCTTCGCGCCACTTAATAACCGCCCCCCCAGAAAGGGATCTGCTGGATCGGACGGAGCGGTTCCGGCCAGGGCATAGCTATCCACCTGCCTGCCCGTACAGGCAACCAGACGCTCGGGACTGGCTGCAACCAGAGTGCGGCCACCAAAGCCGACCGTAAAGATAGCGCATGAAGGGTGACGCGCCGCCAGCTCGCGCACCAATCGCTCAGGCCGGAACAGACGGGGCGCTGCAACGGTAATCCGGCGCGACAGAACGATCTTTTCAACCCGTCCGGCGGCGATTGAATCGGTGGCGGTGCGGACGCGACGGCGAAAGGTATCGGGAGACGGCATCTCGTTGAGACGGATCAAATTGACCGGAGAAGCCGGAGGAACAGGGCGGCCAAGCGCGTCGAGCAACCGCTCGGCTTCTTTGATCCAAAGGGCGTGTAGTTCATCGGCAGTTGCGACTCCAGCATGGCTGAAGACCAAATCACACCGCCCCTTGTAGTTGCGCAGCATCAGGCGAGGAACACGCAGAAGAGCAGGCGGCAAGCCGGATGGATCGGGACCGCCAAATCCATGACCGAGGAATGCGACTGGCTCACCACCGGATTCGTCGAGATCAAGATGAGTCCAGTCGAGTCCACGCAACGCCTCATCCAGCGCTTCAGGACCAGAACAAACCTTTTCGAATGCCGTGCCCGAGGCGATAAGAGCCAACCCATCGCCAGGACGCAGCCACGACCACAGATCCGGCAAAGACGGCGGCAGCAAAACGCCATCCAATTCGGGAACGGTCAGGGTCGCGCTGAACAGGTCCGCTCCGGACACGGAGAGACACTCCAGCCGACGTGAAAGATCGGCCAACAACTGGTTCGGGACGGGGCGCGCGTCACCGCGCTGGGAAGACACCGGCATCTTGGCCGACCCCACTTATCGTCTTATCGTGCATGTCGTCTCTTGGGTGAAGCGGGCCATTGTGACGGAGAATCCCTTATGAAGGGGTCGCCGCCAGCGGCGATAGTGAGAGGACGGGCGCGGTGGTCCGCCCAGGATCACCCGACAACAGATAGCAATGCCCACCGCCTCGGTCAACTATGCTTGGCAAATCGAGTGCCAGACCACGCGAAACCGGCGCTCGCGGTTGCCTTCGACCGGGCAAGCTGTTAGGGTCCGCGCCTGATTTTTCCTAAAAGCTCCTGGATCGACCATGAAGATCAACGCCAATCTGATTCGCCCCGGCAATATCCTCGAACATAACGGACGCCAATTCTCGGTACTGAAGATCCAGATCATTCAGCCTGGAAAGGGTGGAGCGTTCATCGCCGTCGAAATGCGCGATATCCGCACCGGGACCAAGACCAACGAACGTTGGCGTACCGCCGACACTGTTGAGAAGTGCAGCGTCGAGGAAAAGGACTGCACCTTCCTGTTCGGCGACGATCAGTCGTTGACTTTCATGGAGCAGGAAACCTTCGAACAATTCTCTGTTCCTACCGATATCCTGGGCGAAAGCGCCGCGTTTTTGCAGGATGGCATGGCGGTTACCGTCGATTTCGTCGAAGGGTCGCCGGTGTCGGTGTCGCTGCCGGAAAAGGTTGTGATGCAGGTGGTCGAGGCCGATCCCGTGGTCAAAGGGCAGACCGCTTCGTCTTCTTACAAGCCGGCCAAGCTCGAAAACGGCCTGAAAATTCTGGTGCCGCCCTTCCTGGCCGCTGGTGAGAAGATCTGGGTTGCCACCGCGGACTGTAGCTATGTCGAGCGCTTCAAGGGCTAGCATAAACCCTAGATGATTCCGATTTCGGCTACGGAATTCGGTATACTCCTTCGTCAGGGCCGGAGCCGGGTCCGGAACCTGACGGGCCGTTCGAGGTTCACTCGGGCGGCCCATGGTCTCGCAGGACGTTTTCGTCCACCCCGGAAACTCTTTTTTAGTAAGGAAAACCCTCGCCGTGATGGTCCGTTCCGCCCTGCTCAACGTCATGATGGGGGCCGCGCGCAAAGCGGCCCGGTCGCTGGTGCGCGATTATGGCGAGATCGAAAATCTTCAGGTGTCGCGTAAGGGACCGTCGGATTTCGTCTCTTCCGCCGATATCAAGGTCGAGAAAACCTTGCGGCAAGAGCTGAAAAAGGCGCGGCCCGCTTACGGCTTCCTGATGGAAGAAGGCGGCGAGATCATCGGCGACGATAGAAGCAATCGCTGGATTGTCGACCCTATCGATGGCACCACAAACTTCCTCCACGGAATCCCTAATTTCTGCATCTCGATCGCGTTGGAGCGTGAAGGAGAGTTGATCGCCGGCGTGATCTATCAACCCCTCGGCGATGAGATGTTCCACGCCGAGAAGGGCGCGGGGGCCTTCCTCAACGAACGCCGCCTCCGGGTTTCGGCCCGGCGCAAGCTTGAGGATTCGGTTCTGGCGACCGGCATCCCCTTTCATGGCCGCGGCGGGCACGAGCCTTTCCTGCGTGAACTGGGCGCGGTAATGAAGAACGTCGCAGGCGTGCGTCGCTTTGGTTCTGCCGCGCTCGACCTGGCTTATGTCGCCGCCGGACGCTGCGACGGCTACTGGGAAGCAGGGATCAAGCCGTGGGACATCGCGGCGGGTATCGTGCTGGTACGCGAAGCAGGCGGCTATGTTACGGATTACGAAGGCGGCAACAAGCTGCTGGAGACTGGCGAAATCATCGCCGGTAACGACCATCTCCACCAACCGCTTCTGCGTCTAATCAAATCAGCCCACGCCTGATCGTCACGCATTTCCTTCCCGGCAAACCCGACTGTTGTGGTCGGAGTCTGCATCGGCTAGTCTCGCCCATGGATTTTTTCTGTGGTTAGACCGGAGTGTGGTCAGATGAGTAGGGGTGGCAGGCTGTTGATGATAGCGGTGGGAGCGGTGACGATCTCGTCAACGTCTCTCCCCGCTTCGGCCCAGATCGTGGTCGGCGACAGCCAGTCCAGCGTCTACGTCGATTTAGGCGTGCTGGACCGTCTGGGGCCTGAACCCAGCCTGCCAGGGTTGATGAATCACGAGGTTCGCGCCACTTACGCCACACCGGCCGCAAGACCGTCTCCGCGTCCGGTCGCAAAGGCACAGCCGCACGTCCAGCGGCTGTCTCAACCCGCCGTGGCGACGGTCAAACCGCAGCAGGCGAAGGCGAAAGAAAAAACTCCCGTCAAAAAGCTTGCTCCGACTCGTCCTGCGGCAACAGTTGCGTCGGCACCTGCGCCTCGCGTCGCGATGGCCCCAGCCTTGCCAGAGCGTCCCAAGGTCGAACGGCCGAAGATCATCGAGACTCCCAAGCCGCCTGAACCGGTCAAGGTCGTCACTCCGGTTAAACCTGAACCTCCCAAAGTCGAGCTACCGAGGGTCGTCGAGGCTCCCAAGCCGCCCGAACCGGTCAAGGTCGTCACTCCGGTTAAGCCTGAGCCTCCCAAAGTCGAGCTACCGAAGGTCGTCGAGACTCCCAAGCCGCCCGAACCGGTCAAGGTCGTCACTCCGGTTAAGCCTGAGCCTCCCAAAGTCGAGCTACCGAGGGTCGTCGAGGCTCCCAAGCCGCCCGAACCGGTCAAGGTCGTCACTCCGGTTAAACCTGAGCCTCCCAAAGTCGAGCTACCGAGGGTCGTCGAGGCTCCCAAGCCACCGCCGACCGTCCTCGCCGCAATACCGTCTGCGTCAACTCCTCTGACGTCCGCTGCGGCACCATTGCGTAAAGGCGATAACCTTACCATCCCCTTCGCATTGGATAGCGCTCGGCTATCCGAAGGAAACCGTACCGACTTGGAACGGATGGCGCACCGGATGGAACGTGACGAAACCCTATCGCTGCAATTGCTTGCCTATGCGGCCGGTGACGAAGCGAATGCCAGCAAAGCTCGCCGCCTGTCTCTGTCCCGCGCCCTCGAAGTGCGCAAATACCTGATGGAGATGGGGGTACGTTCGACCCGGATCGAGGTCCGCGCCTTGGGTAATAAAATCGAGAACGGCGCACCTGATCGCGTCGATGCCGTTCTGACGCAGCGGTAACGCCGGACGGGGGGCTGTTTCTGAAACCAGCCCTTCCGACGTGACCCTGCCCTGTTTCAAAGTTCAAAGCGTCATGGCGATGAAACAATGACCCGACCGAATCGTTATCTTTTCCGCATGATCGCTTTTTTGATCGCGGTTGCCGCTGTGGCTGTGGTTCTCCGAGACGGGTTGGTTCTCGCTTTCGCACATAATCCGGCTCTGAATGGCCTCCTTGTCGGTGTTTTTCTCGCGGGAATTATCCTGAACTTCCGTCAGGTGATGCAGCTTTCCCCCGAATTGGACTGGCTGGATAGCTGGCGTCGCGGTCAGCCTGTCCTGTCTGGTGAAAAGCTGCGCCTGCTGGGGCCGATGGCCCGCATGCTGGGAGACCGGCGTGATCGAATGAATCTTTCGGCGATGGCGCTCCGCTCTGTGTTGGACTCGATTGCCGCCCGCCTGGATGAACAACGCGATTTATCGCGTTACTTGGTCGGACTAATGATCTTTCTCGGTCTTCTCGGCACCTTTTGGGGGTTGTCGCGGACGGTTGGCTCGATCGGAGAGGTCATAGGTTCACTTTCCGTCAGCGGAACCGGAGACCCGTCCGAAGCGTTCGAACGATTAAAGGCGGGCTTGGCCCAACCTCTTAACGGTATGGGTACGGCCTTTTCGACATCCTTGTTCGGTCTGGCCGGATCGCTGGCATTGGGCTTCCTCGACCTCAGCGCCGGTCAGGCGCAAAATGGCTTTTATAACGAACTGGAGGAATGGCTGGCAGGGCAGACCCGGATCGGCGGCAGTGCTGGTTTGCCTAGTAGCGACGAGCCACAAACCTCGGTTCCTGCCTATATCCAGGCTCTATTGGAACAGACCGCCGACAGCCTTGATCAGTTACAACGGGTCATCAATCGCGGCGAGGACAATCGCGGCGGCGTTAATGCGGCGATCAACCAGCTTTCAGACAAACTTTCGACCCTGACCGATCACATGCGAGCCGAGCAATCGCTCTTGCTCAAATTGGGAGAGGGGCAGATCGAAACCCGCGCAATTTTAGCCCGTTTGGCCGAAGCATCCGGTGGCGGTATCGACGATCCGAGCCGCACCCACATTCGCGCCATTGACGGATCCATGAAACGATTGATCGATGAGACGGTGACCAGTAGGCAAGATCTGATTGCCGAATTCCGTGCGGAAATTCGCCTACTCGCCCGCACGATTGCCGCGATCGCCGACGATCCGAACGAACGCTGATCCGCGATGCCGCTCGCCCGCCGTCCTCGTCGCACCATCGATATTTGGCCAGGTTTCGTCGATGGCCTCTCGACGCTCGTGATGGTGATCGTTTTCGTTCTTATGATCTTCGTGCTGGCCCAATACTTCCTTGGACAGGCGTTGTCAGGGCGTCAGAAGGCACTCGACCGGCTCGGCCTAGAACTGTCTGATCTGGCTGAGAAACTCAACCTTCAAACCGCCGAAAACGCCAGTCTGAAAGCCGATGTCAGCCGCCTCAGCGAGGAGTTGGCCGCCAGCAAGGCAGAACGACAGAAGATCGATGCCTGGGCTTCGGGCCTGTCCCAGGATATTACCAGCCTTATTGCACAAAAAGATGAGCTTGAAGGCAAGATCGCCGAACGTGACTCTCAACTGGGAGAGGAGCGGAAACTGTCGTCTGAGGCTCAGGCGCAGTTGGCCTTACTTAACCGACAATTAGAAGCAACGAAGCAGGAACTGGCTCGTGTTGTCGCTGCCCTTGAAGCCTCGGAAATCCGAGACAAAGAGCAAAAAATACAGATTTCCGACCTCGGCAAGCGCCTGAATGTCGCTCTTGCGAGCAAGGTCGAGGAATTACAGAGATTCCGCTCAGACTTCTTCGGCCGCCTCCGCAAAATCCTGGGCGACCGCCCTGGAATCCGCATTGAGGGCGACCGCTTCGTTTTTCAGTCGGAATTACTGTTCCAAACAGGTTCGGCCGACCTTGGCCCCGATGGGGTCGAGCAGGTCCGCCGCCTTGCCGTGACGCTCAAAGAGATTTCCAAAGACATTCCCAACGGCGTTAATTGGGTATTGCGGATCGATGGGCATACAGACCGCCGCCCGATCATCTCGGGGCGCTTCCCCTCGAATTGGGAATTATCAACCGCCCGCGCCATATCTGTTCTGCGTACCCTTGCCGCCAACGGAGTCCCGAACGACCGCCTCGCTGCGGCTGGCTTCGGCGAGTTCCAACCACTGGACGCCGCAGACACCGACGCAGCCTATGCCCGCAACCGCCGGATCGAAATCCGCTTTGACCAGCGATAGGCTGGACAGATTCACAACGGACAGGCTGGCGGACTGATCCCGTCCCCTAAGGGAACCGGTCCTAGCGGTAACTCGACGTTTTGGCGCTGACGGCGTAAGGTCTGTTCGACCGTATCGACATCCATTCCGGTCGAGCGCAGCACCAGCCCAGCGAGTTGGAGACTGGCCTCGATCGTTTCTGGAACCACGGCGGTCGCACCGGCAGCTGCCAAAATCTGCTTCTGAGTCAGATCGTGCGCTCGGGCTATAATAATCAAATCGGGAACTGTCTGACGAATTCTGGCCACGGCTCTCTCGGCGGTTCTGGGTTTGTTGACAGTAATAACAGCCGCCCTCGCCTGCTCGATACCGACCGAACGCAACACGCCAGGTTGGCTGGCATCGCCATAATAAACCGGCAAACCAACGGTTCGAGCCTTGGCGACCCGATCGATATCGAGATCGAGAGCAACGTAGTCGATCCCATGTTCGGACAGGATGCGGGCGATCGCACGGCCAATCCGCCCATATCCGGCAATGACAACGTGACCGCTTTTTTCATCCGCAGCGGTCGGAAACATGTTGCGGGCCGTTTTCTTGCGCCACAATAACGTCACAGCCCGCCCAAAACCTGCCAGTGCTGGAGTTAGCGCCATCGACAGCACCACGGCGGCTACCAGGGTTTGAGACTGATCACGCTCAAGAAGATTCAGTTCGTCGGCGCGGGAAAAAACAACGAAGGCGAACTCGCCAGTCTGAGCGAGCAAAACGCCGACCCGAAAAGACTGCATCGGGCCAATCCCGATCGCTATTCCGCATAAAGCGATCAGAACAGCCTTGACGAGAACCAATCCGAAAGTAATCCCGACAACTCTTCCGAGATGGTCCGCGACATAGGGCAGATCGATCGACAACCCCACTGTCATAAAGAACAGACCAAGCAATAATCCACGAAATGGCTCGATATCGGCCTCGACCTGATGGCGATAAGGCGAATCAGCCACCAAAAGACCGGCAAGAAAGGCACCAAGCGCCATCGACATTCCTGCCTGGGCAGTGAACCAGCCCACAGCCAGAACCAAGAGTAGATTGGCAGCCGTGAAGACCTCGGCATTGCGGATAACGGAAATATAGCGGTAGGCTGGACGAAGGATTATTCGCCCAACCAAATAGATCGCTAGAATCGCAAGGGCGGCTTTGATCCCTGCCAGCCCTAAAGCCGATGCCATCCGGTCGGGGGCGCTGGCCAGCAGAGGCAGCAACACCAACAGCGGAACCACAGCCAGATCTTGGAGGATCAGCACGGCGATCGCGATTCGCCCATGATGGCTGACCGCTTCGTTACGCTCGACCAGAATTGCAAGTACCGTCGCTGTCGAGGAAAAAGACAACGTTATACCGACGACCAGCGCGGCGTTGGACGATAGCCCGAACGCCATGGACAGACCGAAGAAGGCCGCGCCGCACAGGATCACCTGCATCACGCCCAACCCGAAAATCAGGCGCCGCAAGGTTTTTAGTCGAGAAAATGGTAGCTCAATCCCGATCGCGAACAGAAGGAACACCACCCCCAGTTCTGCCAGCGGGCGGGTAATTTCGGCATTGATCGAGACCGGGCCAGGGTTATAGGGGCCAAGCGCAATCCCTGCGACCAGATAGCCCAGAACCGAGGGAATCCCTAAACGCTGAAACAGCGGTACCACCAGGACCGCCCCCAGCAGCAATATCAGAACCACCAATTGGGGGTCGGTTACGGGCATGGTACATCGAGAACCATGCCATCATAGGCGGGCTCGACTCCGGCCGGTAGCCGCGCCCGTAAAGATTGATAATCGAGCCTTGATCCCATGTGAGTTAGAACCGTGCGGCGCGGGCGGAGGGCTTCGACCCACTCCAGCACCCGGCCAACATGGGCATGAGTGGGATGAGGAGAATCGACCAGACAGCCGACGATCAACAGATCTAGCCCGCGCAAAGCCGCAAAGGAATCCGGCGGAAAAGCGACAACATCGGTGCAATACGCAGCATTGCCGAAGCGCAGACCGAGCGAGTGACAATAGCCGTGATCCTGATCCAACGGCATAACAGCGATTTCATCGATTTGGAACGGCCCGGATATCGGTTTAGGATCAAGCAACGGTCGGAAGATCGGCCCAGATAGATCCTTGATCGGTTCGAAAGCGTAAGGAAAGCGGGCCTGCACCGTTTCAAGTGTCTTGGCCGTTGCCCATACCGGCAGGCTCCGCCGCATGGCGCGATTGATCTCGCGAAGATCGTCCAACCCGTGCAGATGGTCTGCGTGATCGTGGGTATAGAGTACTGCATCCAGACTACGAATATTGGCGGCGAGCAATTGCTCTCGCAGATCGGGGGAGGTATCGACCAGAATTCGCGTCGAGCCACTTTCGACCAGAATTGAGGAGCGAAGACGACGATTGCGCGGTTCGGCCGGATCGCAACCTCCCCATCCCATCGAAATCCCAGGCACCCCGGCAGCACCGCCGCAACCCAGGATTGTTATCTTCATCGCCGAACCTTAGAAAACAGGCGCAAGAAGTTAGCGGTTGTCGCCTCGGCCAGCGCAGCAGAGGAAATCCCTCGGATTTCAGCCAGACGGGCAGCGGTCAGAGCGACATAGGCGGGTTCATTCCGCTTTCCCCGATGCGGTAACGGGGCCAAATACGGAGAATCGGTCTCAACCAGCAACCGGTCGAGCGGCACAGAAGCCAGAGTTTCACGCAGGCTCTCGGCGGTCTTAAAGGTCATAATTCCCGAAGCGGAAAGATATAGCCCCAACCGCAATGCCGTCGTGGCGAAATCCGGCCCTGCACTAAAGCAATGGATTAGCCCGGTAAAAGCCCCCTGCCCCATCTCCTCTTCCAGTATCGCCGCCATATCCGCGTCGGCATCACGGGTATGGATGATCACCGGCAAGCCAGCGCGGCGAGCCGCATCGATATGAATTCGAAACGAATCCCGCTGCCGCTCGCGCGGGCTCTTGTCATAATAGTAATCTAGACCGGTCTCACCGAAAGCCACCACCTTCGGATGATCAGCGAGAGACAGAAGAGTCTCTACCGTCGCCGGTGGCTCCGTCCCGGCTTCATGAGGATGGATACCAACGCTACAATAAACCTGTTCAAACCGCTCGGCGATCTTCAACACCTGAGGGTGACGGGTGATGTGGGTGCCGATACTCAGCATTATCCCCACACCAGCCCGCCCCGCCCGGGCGACCACGCCATCGAGATCGTCGGCGAAGTCGGGAAAATCCAGATGGCAGTGACTGTCAACCAGCATATCAGTCCGCCGTTTCCTCGACAAAGCGGGGGAAAACCCCTTGCGGTGTAGGTAATGCGGTGCCAGGAACCAAACGTCCGGCTTCGCCCAGAAAGGCGAAGGTACGACTATTTGCTGCAATCGCCAACTGATCAAGCATCCGGTCGGCCGAACTCGGCATAAACGGATGCAGCAACGTGGCGACAGCGCGGATGGTCTCGGCCAGTACGTAGAGAACGGTCTCCATTCGGGCCGGATCGGTCTTACGCAACGCCCATGGCGCCTGACGATCGACATAGCCGTTGGCAGCGCGGATCACCACCCAGATTGTCTCCAGAACCTCGTTGAATGCCTGCCGATCAATCAGCGGACGGACGGCGGCAAGCAGCCCATCGGCTGACGACAGCATGACGCGATCATCCTCGCTCCGTTCCGCCTGCGGACTCGGTACCTTGCCCCCGCAATTCTTGCCGATCATCGACAGAACCCGCTGGGCCAGATTACCAAGATCGTTGGCGAGTTCGCTGTTCATCCGACCGATCATGGCGCGGTGGCTGAAATCGCCGTCATTGCCAAATGGCACCTCGCGCAGGAGGAAGAAGCGAAGCTGATCGAGTCCATACGTGTCGATCAACCCTAAAGGATCGATCACATTGCCGACCGACTTTGAGATCTTCTGGCCTTCGTTGGTCCACCAACCATGAGCGAAAATTCGCCGGGGCGGCGGTAATTCGGCCGCCATCAACAAAGCGGGCCAATAAACAGCATGGAAGCGAACAATATCCTTGCCCACGACATGGATCACTTCGGGCCAAAAGCGGGCGAAATCGCCTTTCATGTCAGGATAGCCGACCGCCGTCATGTAATTCGTCAGGGCGTCGAGCCAGACATACATGATGTGGTTCTCGTCACCGGGAACCGGAATACCCCATTTGAAGCTTGTCCGCGAGACAGACAAATCCTGCAACCCACCGGCAACGAAACTTCTGACTTCGTTAAGGCGTGAGGCCGGAGCGACCGCATCGGGATTAGCCTCATACCAGTCGAGCAGCTTCTGCTGCCACTTCGACAGACGGAAGAAATAACTCGGTTCCTTAACCCACTCGACCGGTGCGCCGGTAGGAGCAAGACGGGTGCCTCCTGGACCGGAGACCAGTTCATCTTCGCCGTAGAACGCTTCGTCGCGAACCGAATACCACCCCTCGTAATGCCCGAGATAAATCTCGTCGCGCCGAATCAGTTCGTTCCACAGCGCCTGACAGGCAAGGTGATGGCGCTCTTCGGTCGTGCGAATGAAATCGTCGTTGGAACAGCCGAGACGTCTGGCCAATTCACGAAAATTCGCCGAATTGATATCGGCCAGTGCTTGCGGGGTGATCCCAGCGGTTTCGGCCGATTTCTCGACCTTCTGACCATGCTCGTCCGTTCCTGTCAGAAAATGAACGTCGAACCCGTCCAAACGCTTGAACCGGGCCATAACGTCGCAGGCCAGGGTCGTGTAAGCGTGGCCGATATGGGGCTTGTCGTTGACATAATAGATCGGTGTCGTGACATAAAAGGCTGCGGCCCCGGTCATTCGGCAGTTCCTCCGTCTGGTCTTGTGAACGCCCGGAAAACGGCTATCGAGACGAGTGGCGCGCCAAACGCTCCACGGTCAAGAAGGCCCCCAGCAGAACTTGCTTACGGTCGAGATGCACGGCCTCGGCACGGGCGAACATGAGGCTGATCTTTTCCCATACCTCCAGCCATTGTTCAAGAGAGGCCGCCGCCAGGAGGCGATCAACCAGCGCAGATTCGCCGGAAACCACCTCGCGACTCCCCTCCTCGCCGACCCGCCCGCCATTGCGAACCAGGCGAGCCAGCCACCAGCATAGCAACTCTGACACGGTTGAAAACAGCTCGCCCACCTCGGGCCGGGCAACACGGTCAGCAAAGAAATGCACTGCCGGCAGGTCGAGACGGGGCAGTGTCAACAACAAGCTGACGATCTCTCGATAAAGGTCGAGTCCGCCTGCTTCGGCCAGAGACAACGCTTTACCAATGCTGCCTTCGCCCAGGCGAGACAAGGCATTGCGGTCGGCTTCGCTCAAGTCTGGTCGATGCCGGACCAGCAATTGAGCGACGATATCCTCGGATAATGGGCGAAGCGTCAGACGACGACACCGTGAACGGATCGTCGGCAACAGCCGACCTGGAGAGTGGGAAACCAACAACATCAATGCATTGCGTGGCGGTTCCTCAAGCACTTTTAAAACCGCGTTAGCCGCATTACGGTTCATCTCGTCGGCGGAATCGATGATGACGATGCGCCAGCCGCCTTCCGCCGGAGTGAGCGACAAGAACGATCCGATACCACGAGCATCCTCAACCACGATTTCGGAGCGTAGCCGGGTCTGGCGATCATCGGCCCAACCTCGCTCAACGACGTCAAGATCGGCGTGTCCTCGCGCGGCAACGCGACGAAACACCGGATGGTCGGGAGGGATAACCAGAGAGGATGGCGCATCGCCGAACAGACTCGCTCCCCCACCGCCTGCCAAAACGAAACGGGCGAGTCGATAGGCCAGCGTTGCCTTGCCTATCCCTTTCGGACCGCAGATCAGCCACGCATGAGGAAACCTGCCGGACGACCATGCTTCGAGCAAAACCTGCTCCGCCGCGTCATGACCGAACAGGTCGGTCGATTCGCGCGGTGGTGGGATGTCGCTCATGGTAGAGAAAGCCGCGCTTCGACCGTTGCAAGAACGACCCTATGAACGACATCCGAAACCGGGGTGGCGTCGATCACAGCGCAACGCTGAGGATTGTCAGCGGCAATATCAAGGAAACCTTGCCGCAATCGTTGATGAAAGCCCACTCCCATCCGTTCATAGCGGTCTTCATCTCCGCCACGTATTCCGGCGCGCTTCAATCCTTCCTCAACGGGCAGATCAAGAATCAAGGTCAGATCGGGAATAAAACGTCCGACAGCGATCTGGTACAGGCTCGCGATCGTCTCGGCGGGCAGGCCGTGGCCGAAGCCCTGATAGGCCAAAGTCGAATCGGCGAAACGGTCGCTGATGACCCACTCCCCCCGCTCAAGCGCAGGCCAGACAGAGCGCAGAAGGTGGTCGCGCCGGGCGGCGAAATGCAACAACGCTTCGGTGATGCCATCCCATCGCCCGGTCTCCCCAGAAACCAGCAGACTTCGGATCGCCTCGGCTCCCTCCGAACCGCCGGGCTCGCGGGTGGTGACGACTGTCACCCCGCGCGAGCGCAACGCCTCGGCCAGCAAAACGACCTGGGTCGATTTGCCAGCCCCCTCGCCGCCTTCGATGGTGATGAACCGTCCAGATGTTGGCTGCGGCAAGGTCACAAGCTTACCTCTACGAACCAGAGAAGAAGCTACGGATCGTCTCGGCGAGACGGCCACCAAAGCCCAGACGGGCGACGTCGGCAGCGGCCACCAGCGGCATCTCCAACGGCGACAGGCCAGGAGCGGTGACAACGACCTTGCCGATCTCGGTTCCGGCTTTGACCGGGCTCGGAATCGGGCCATTGAACACGACAGAAACCTTCATGTCGGCGCGGGCGCGGCGCGGCAACGTCACCGCCAGATCCGACTTGGCGACCAGGGACACGGTGCGGGCCTCACCCATCCACACTGGCGCATCGGGAATCACCACTTCGCCAGCGCGGAACAACGGGTAGCGGTCCCATTCGCGGAAGGCCCATTCGGCCAAACGGCGGGATTCGTCAGCCCGTTGCTGCATGCTGCCCAAGCCGTTCAGCACCATAACAATACGACGGTCGCCACGCTTGATAGAGGCGGTCAGGCCGAATCCCGCCGCTTGGGTATGGCCCGTCTTCAATCCATCGGCACCAGGAGTACCGTACAGCAGAGGGTTGCGATTCCCCTGACGGATGCCGTTGAAAACAAACTCCATCTGGCTGAATAGCGGATAATAATCGGGAAAATCGGCGATCAGATGGCGGGCCAAAACCGACAGGTCGCGAGCCGTCATCATATGATCTGGCTCAGGCCAGCCGCTCGCGTTACGGAAAGTCGAACGGGTCAGGCCGATCTGGCGGGCGCGACGGGTCATCGCCTCGGCAAAGGCCTCCTCGCTACCAGAATGGGCTTCAGCCAACACAGAACAGGCATCGTTGCCCGACTGGATCACCACCCCCTTCAGCAATTCATCAACGGTCGCTGTCGAATTAACCGGCAGAAACATCATCGAACCGTCGGACTTGTAATGGCGCTTCCAGGCAGTCTCACTGACCGGCAAGGCGTCATCGGGCTTCCAGGCACCAGATTTCACCTTCTCGAAGACCATGAACACGGTCATCAATTTGCTCATCGACGACGGCACCATCAACTCGTCGGCGTTCTTTTCCATCATCACCGTTCCGGTATCGAAATCAGTGATGATCGCCTGACGGGCAGAGGTATCGATGGACTGGGCGGACGCGACATTATCCAGACCCAGACCGGCGGCGACTATGGCCGCAAGCAGCGACCGGCGGAAAAGCGGGAGCATCTTCAACGTCTTCGACCTGTCAGTTGGTAACGGAACAAAGCACATCGGAACCGCGATGCGCGGGAAATCACAAATCTCTCGTCCCTTTGGAACAAGACGGGGGTTTTGTCAGTCGACCACCACTCGGGCATCGGTCTGGCCGACGGCAACAACGGCATCAAGCATCCGGTCGGCTTCATCGACATTTGAGATCGGGCCGATGCGGACGCGATAGACAGTGCGCCCCTGAACAGTCGCCTGCTGAATCTGAGGCTTGCCGACATTGGACAGCCGTGCCGACAGCCGCAAGGCATTATCATGGCGACCGAACGATCCGGCCTGAACGTAAAGGCTGGTCGGATGGACGGGAACGGTATTAACGACCTGATTGGACAGATCGGCCTCTGCCACCGCGGCTTCGCGGCGGGACGGTGGGGGCGCGGCGGGTGTCGCAGGCTGATCGACCGGGCGGGCAGTGATGCCGGGCGGCGGCGGCAGAGTCTCTGCGACCACCGATCCACGCGGAGCCGCCGACGCCACTTTAGGCTCGGTCCCAGACGAATCGGGTTTCAACTTACCAGCCAGAACCCGGCTTTCCTCGTTCAGAACTTCCACCCGCACCTTGGCGGTCCCCTTCCCCTCCATCCCCAGCAACTGAGCCGATTTACGCGACAGATCGATAATGCGGCCGTTGACGAAGGGGCCGCGATCATTGATGCGCAAGATGATCGAACGACCATTTTCCAGGTTGGTCACTCGGGCGACACAGGGAAGTTGAAGGGTCTTATGAGCCGCGCTGACGGCATTCTGGTCGAACACTTCGCCGTTGGCTGTCAGCTTGGCGTGGAAGTCGGGACCATACCAGGAGGCAATGCCGGTTTCGTCGTAGTCGAAATCCTCCTGAGGGTAGTACCACACGCCCGCAACCTGATAAGGCTTGCCGACCTTGTAGTTCTGGACCGCCGAGGACGAGATCGCTGGAGAGTCGCCTGACGACCACGACGATTTTGCCGAGTGGCCACTCTCGGCGCACCCACCAAGAATCGCACCCGACGCGATCAGCAGGGCGAGTAACGAGGCCTGCCGCGCGTTACACATCATCTGGTCATTCCCCAAGGCCATCCACACACATCATTCGAACCTTAACGGTCGCCGATCCGGTCTGCAAGATGACCGACCGCCAACGCAAAAAAGGTTGAACGATTCCATTTCATGATCGTTCTAAAATTGTCATAGACTAGAAAAGGCTGTCCTTTGCCTTGTTCTGCCCGGATTAAGGACGCACGGATGTCGCGCTGCGGCAAAGGTTTGCCGTCAGCGGCATGAATCCCCAATCGCGACCACTCAGCCAACGTCCTGGTCTTATCCACCCCGGTCAATTCCGCAGACAGCCCCTCGGGCACATCGACGGCCCGGCCCCAGGTCTGGTCGCCGATCCATCCTTCAGACGACAGATAATTAGCCGCTGAGGCCAGGGCGTCACCCTGGTTGCGCCAGATATCACGGCGTCCATCACCATCCCAATCGACAGCGAATTTAACGAAGGTCGAGGGCATGAACTGGCACTGCCCCATTGCTCCGGCCCATGAGCCGACCATCGCCGACGGCGCGATATGCCCCTGATCGAGAATCGTCAGTGCCTGCATCAATTCGGTACGGAAATAGGCCGAGCGGCGACCGTCATAGGCCAGGGTCGCCAGCGAGGAAACGACGGACATTCCCCCGGTATTGCGGCCAAAACCCGTTTCGATCCCCCATAGCGCGACGATGAAACGGGGCTGCACCCCGTAGCGCCGTTCAATCGCGGCCAACAGGTCACGGTTTTCTTCTAGCTTGCGCTTCCCCTCGGCCACTCGTGCCGGAGTCACGATTCGGTCGAGATAGGTGCTGAAGCTAAGAGAAAATTCCGGCTGCTTGCGGTCAAGTTCGATCACCCGATCGATATGGGTGACCCCGGCAAGAGCAGCATCGAGCGTTGCGGGCTTCACCCCGGCGGCCAACGCATCGGCACGAACACCATCAATAAAGTCGGCGAAGCTTTCGGCCCTGGGCGGCGCGGCCGATTCGGTCGTCCGGAGCGGCTGTGGTGCAATCGTTACAACAGCCGCTCCGTTCTCTTCGGTCGCCGCCTGGCCATCGGACGCGCCGACACAACCGGGCAATGCCAGTAATCCCAGCGATACCGTCATCGCCAGCCAAGATTTCGATGGCCCCGCCATGGCGACACCCCAAGATGTGGTCAAATTCAGAGTTCCTTTTGCCACGAATCCGGGTCCAATCGCAATGGCGGCCATCGTTCCGGCCCGTTGAACGACCTAGTGCCGTTCGATGTTTGCTGCCAGAACCCGCTCCATCGCGGCCATTCCAGCTGGTGGATCGACCCGTCCCCCGGCCACCCTCATACCAGCACCAAGCGCATGCAGGGTCCGCGACAGGTTGTGAGTACGGCTCTGTTCGCCCATCTGACCGATACGCAGGATATTGAGGCCGAAAGCGCCTGAGATTTCAACCCTATACATCTCTGACATAATGTGACGGATCCGGTCGGCGGACACACCGTCGGGAACGCTGATCCCCACCACGGAGTTCAACCGCGCCTCAGCCGGAATCAGCAGATCGAGACCCATCGCCTCGATTCCAGCCTGCAACGCGGCTGAACAGACGGCATGACGGCGAAAGCGAGCCGGCAAGGTTTCTTCACAGATCAACCGCAGAGCCTCGTGGAGCGCCAAAACGCCGGAAACGGGAGCGGTGTAGTGATAGGATTTCTGATTCCAGAATTTGTCGGCCAGCCGCGCATCGAGACACCAATGAGCCATCGGTGCGTTACGCTGCTCGATCCGGGTCCAGGCATCGTCGGAAAAGGCAATCAGGGAAACGCCAGGAATCGACGAGAGCCCCTTCTGGCCGCCGGTGATGACAGCATCGACGCCCCATTCATCCATCTCCATCGGCATCGTCGAAAGAGTACAAACCGTATCGACGACGTTGAGACAGCCATAGGCCTTGCCCAGCCGACAGATTTCAGCAAGATCACGATTCCAAACCGTGTTGGAGGTCTCGCCCTGCACCACCGTCAGAACCGTGAATCCTCCCTCCTTCAGCGCCGCTTCGACCGCTTCGGGACTGACCGACTGTTTGTCGGGAACCTCAAGGATCGTCACGTCACCGCCGACCCGAGTGGCCATCTCGGCTAGGCGACCGCTGAATAACCCGTTGCGGATGCTCAAAACGCGCGTGCCTGGCTCGACCAGATTACAGATCGCCATCTCCATCGCCGCCGAAGCCGGTCCGGAAACGCCCAAGACATGCCCCGAATCGGTCTGGAAGACATAGCGGGACATCACCTTCACCTGCTCGACCACTTGGCTCATGGTCTCACCCAGATGATTGATCACCACCGAATTGGCGCTGGCGACCTTGTGCGGGATCGGCACCGGACCGGCACCCATCATCAGCAACGGTTCGTCGGGCAGGATATTGTCGAGCGGGATCACGCCGGGGGGCTTAGGGTATTTCATCTCATGTCCTGGAGTTGAATGACGTTCGGCTGAACTTCAATGAAATTACGCCCGGGCCAGTTCAGCCAGTTTGGCGATAACGGATCGCAAGCCCTTGACCCGCTTGGCCGGGTCGTCCCAGTCACGCAGGAAGACAAGCTTGTGGTCTGGACGTATCTTGCAGGACCCAGCGGCACGGCTGACATATTGCACCAGTCCGGCGGGATTGGCGAAGAGGTTACCCCGCAGGGTCACCACCGCGCCCTTTGGCCCGGAATCGACTTTTTCGATTCCGGCCTGCTTGCACAATGCTTTAATTCCAACAACTTCGAGCAGATTCTCGACCTCGGGCGGTAACTTCCCAAAGCGGTCGATGAGTTCCGCCGCCAATGCATCGAGTTCAGTCTGCTCGTCCAACTGACCGATACGGCGATAAAGCGAGAGGCGAACCGACAGATCGGCAACATAGGTTTCGGGAATTAACACCGGGCTACCCAGAGTGATCTGCGGCGACCATTCCTCGGCAGCGTCGGCGGACAGACCACCTTTGGCCGCCGCAACGGCTTCTTCGAGCATCTGCTGATAGAGTTCGATACCGACCTCGCGAATATGGCCGGATTGCTCGTCACCCAACAGATTGCCAGCACCGCGGATATCAAGATCGTGGCTCGCCAGTTGGAAGCCCGCCCCTAGCGAATCCAGCGTCTGCATGACCTGCAACCGCTTTTCGGCCGCCTTCGACAACACCTTGTCGTTGGGCAGAGTAAAATAGGCATACCCACGCACCTTTCCCCGTCCAACCCGGCCACGCAACTGGTAAAGCTGGCCAAGGCCGAACATGTCGGCGCGATGGATAATCAACGTGTTGACACTGGGCATGTCGAGACCGGATTCGACGATATTGGTCGACAGGAGAACGTCATACTGCCGATCTCCGAAGGCCACCATCACTTCTTCCAGTTCAGTCGGCGACAGGCGGCCATGCGCGACGGCGGTCTTGACTTCGGGAACCAGTTTCGCCAGCCGGTCGGCGACGTGATCGATATCGGCCAGACGCGGGCAGACATAGAACACCTGTCCGCCACGATAGCGCTCACGCATGATCGCTTCGCGCAGCACCACCGGGTCATAAGGCATGATGAAGGTTCGCACCGCCAGCCGATCAACCGGCGGCGTCGCGATCACGCTCATTTCCTTCACTCCCGACAACGCCAGTTGCAGGGTGCGCGGAATCGGCGTCGCGCTAAGGGTTAGAACGTGAATGTCGGCCTTTAGCTGCTTCAGCCTTTCCTTGTGAGCAACACCGAAATGCTGCTCTTCGTCAATGATAAGCAGTCCCAACCGCTTGAAGCTGATCGACTTCGCCAGCACGGCATGGGTGCCGACAACGATATCGAGAGTCCCTTGAGCCAGCCCAACCTTTGTTTCGGCGGCCTGTTTTGCGGTAACCAGTCGGGACAATTGCTCGATCCGCACCGGCAACCCCTGGAAGCGCTCACGGAAGGTGCGGTAATGCTGGCGGGCCAGCAAGGTCGTCGGCACTACCACCGCCACTTGCAACCCCTGAAGCGCGGCGACAAAAGCGGCTCGGAGCGCGACTTCGGTCTTACCGAAGCCGACATCGCCACAAATCAGACGATCCATCGGGCGACCAGACCCCATGTCGGCAACCGTTTCCTCGATCGCCCGTAACTGGTCATCGGTCTCGGCCCAGGGGAAGCGGGCGCAAAACTCGTCATACAGCCCTTCGGCAGGAACCAGACTTTCGCCCTGACGAAGTTGGCGCAAGGCGGCGACCTGGATCAGCTTATCGGCGATATCGCGGATACGCTTCTTTAGCCGTGCCTTTCGCGACTGCCAAGCGGTTCCGCCCAGCTTGTCGAGCGCCACCCCGCTCTGATCCGAGCCAAAGCGGGTTAAAACCTCGATATTTTCAACTGGAACAAAGAGCTTGTCGCCACCGTCATAGATCACGCGCAGGCAATCGTGAGGGGCTCCGGCGACTTGGAGCGCCACCAGACCGTCATAGCGACCGATGCCATGCTCGACATGGACCACCAGATCGCCCTCGGACAGCGCAGAAGCCTCGGCGATGAACTGAGCGCCTTTTTTCTTCTTCCGCGCCGGACGAGCAAGACGATCCCCCAGGATATCTTGTTCAGTGATCAACGCCAGATCGGGCGTAACGAAGCCATGATCAAGTCCCAGCACCACCGCCGCAACCCGCTTCGGTCCCCCGCTGACCGCCTCGGCCCAGCTTTCGACGATCTCGACGTTTTTCAGTCCGCGATCTTTCAGCATCGCGGTAAGGCGATCACGCGATCCTGATGTCCAGGCGGCAATCACGACCCGGCGACCGCCCTTGATCTCGGCTTCAATCCGCTCACGTACACCGTCATACAGGTTAACGCCGGGACGCGTCCGTACGTCGGCGAAATCGCATCCGATCCGCCCCCCCATGTCAACCGTGGTATTGACATTATCCTCGACAGAATCGAACGGCGACAGAAGCAGCACCGGCCGAGTCGCCAATTGCCGGGTCCATTCCTCGGTCTCAAGATAGAGCAGAGGCGGCGGCAACGGGTGATAGACCATTCCAGATTCGACCTGTCCCGATCCGTCGATCGAGCGGCGGGCGTCGTAATATTCCAGCACCAGATCCTGCCGCGCCGACAGAGCCTGATCGGTCTGGGGATCGAGCACTGCGGTCGCGTCGGGCAAATAGGCGAACAGAGTGTCGAGTCCCTCGTGGAACAACGGCAGCCAATGTTCCATGCCAGTGAATTTAACGCCTTCCGAGATGCTCTCGTATAGCGGATCGGCTCCTTGCACGACCCCAAACAACTCGCGATAGCCGGCGCGAAAACGGGCGATCGATCCTTCGTCCAGCGTCACCTCGCTGACCGGGCGGCAGACAAAGCCATCAACCGGGCCAGTCGTGCGCTGGCTCATCGGATCAAAGGCGCGCACGGCCTCGATTTCATCGCCAAAGAAATCCAGCCGTAACGGCTCGGGACATCCTGGCGGAAATAGATCGACGATGCCGCCGCGAACCGCATATTCGCCGGATTCCATCACGGTATCCGAACGGACATAACCAGTATGTTCAAGGAAGGAGATCAGCTTACCCAGCGGTAGCCGCACACCGGCTCGGGCGGTCAGACTGGCACGGCTTAACGATTCGCGGGGCGGAACCCGTTGCGCCAGAGCCGCGACATTCGTCAAGACCAGAACGCCGGGTGCCCCCGCCGAGCGCTCGGCCAACCGGGCCAGGGTATCGACGCGGCGGGCCACCACATCGACATGTGGGGAAACCCGATCATAGGGGACGCAATCCCAGGCGGGAAAATCGAGGATCGTAAGGTCGGGCGCGAAAAAGGTCAGAGCCTCGACCATCCGTGCCAATCGCCCGTCATCGCGGGCGACAAACAGAAAATCCCGTTCAGGATGGGCACGCGCCAACTCTGCCAGAGCCAGGGCATCGCGACCCTCGGGCGTTCCGGCCAGGGTAATCCGGCCCGGTGCCGACAGAAAAGCCTCCGGCAGGGTCAAGGGACTGACGCTTCGGTTTGAACGAACTCGCGGATCATCGCCATCACGTCGTCGTTCAGTTCGTCAGGGACTGGCCTCTTGCCTGTCACCCAGTCGAACAGATCGCTGTCGGTCTGCCCCAGCAGATGCTCGAACCGATCCAGCTGTTCCGGCGTGAAACGGGACAGACGGCGCTCGGCGAAGCGTCCGAAGAGAATGTCGTTCTCGTTCGAGCCCATATGATGGGCCCGGAACAAAAGGCGCTTAAATCGTGACTGGTTGGGTTCAGACATCGCGTTCCGGCATTGCGTCGGGATCAGAGCCGGTTAGGATAGAACCCTTCTTCGCCGCTGTCAGCCGTCCGATGCGCCCTCAATGTCTGTTTCCGCTGTTCGCCCCTATCACCGCTTTGCCAGGGGTAGGCCCACGTCTTGCTCCGCTCTATGAACGACTGCTGGGGAGCAAGGTCGTTGATCTGCTGTGGCATCTGCCCACCTCGGTCGTCGATCGCCGCTGTTCGCCGCGTCTGAACGACGCGCCGCCCGGCCAGGTGGCGACGGTCACGGTACGGGTCGAGGCTCATTTCCCCGGTGATGGCCCAAGGCGGCCCTATCGGGTCCGGGTCTCCGACGAAACCGGCTTCGCTCATCTGGTGTTCTTTCATGGACGCGAGGATTGGCTGCGCCATCAATTGCCCGAGGGCGAGATTAGAATCGTCAGCGGACTGGTCGAACATTTCAACAACGAGATCAACTTCCCTCATCCCGACCATATCGTTCCGCCAGAGCGCAAGGCCGAGGTCATGGTGATCGAGCAGGTCTATCCCCTCACGGCCGGTCTCACTCAACGCCCATTAGCCAAGGCAGCAGCGGCGGCGCTGGCCCGAGCCCCTGAACTGCCCGAATGGCAAGATCCGGCATGGTTGGCCCGCCAAAGCTGGCCGTCTTGGCGGACGGCACTGCTGGCGGTCCATCGGCCCGACGATGCTGGAGCCTTAAACCCGGATAGTCCGCCCCGTCGTCGCCTCGCCTACGATGAATTGTTGGCCACTCAGCTCGCACTGGCACTGGTCCGCGCCAACCTGCGACGGCAGAAGGGTCGTTCATTGGCGGCACCCGCAGGCGTGATGCGCGCCAAGGTGATGGCGGCTCTTCCGTTCCAACTGACCGGGGCACAGAGTCGGGCTGTGTCAGAAATCGATTCCGACATGGCCGAACCGCTCCGAATGCTCCGACTGCTCCAGGGCGATGTTGGCAGCGGCAAGACGGTGGTGGCCCTGCTGGCAATGCTGACGGCGATTGAAGCCGGTGCCCAGGCGGCACTGATGGCTCCAACGGAGATTCTAGCCCGTCAGCACCTTGCCACCCTCTCCCCGTTGGCCGAAGCCGCTGGCATCCGCCTCGCATTGCTGACCGGGCGCGATAAGGGGAAAGCGCGTGAGAAATTACTGGCGTCTCTGGCCGAGGGAGACATCGACCTTCTCATTGGCACTCACGCCTTATTTCAGGAAGACGTCGTGTTCCGCGAACTTGGGTTAGCCGTGATCGATGAACAACATCGTTTTGGCGTTCATCAACGCCTGGATCTGGCGGCAAAGGGCTTTGCCGTCGATATGCTGGTGATGACCGCGACCCCGATCCCGCGCACATTGCTACTCAGCGCCTATGGCGATATGGACGCGTCGCGTCTGGACGAGAAGCCACCGGGGCGTCAACCGATTGACACCCGTGTGGTTCCCCTGACCCGACTCGACGAAATGGTGGCGGCAGTTGGCCGCGCCGTCAACGGTGGGGCGCGGGTTTATTGGGTCTGCCCTCTGGTGGAAGAATCGGAACAGCTGGACCTTGCCGCTGCCGAAGCGCGCCACCAGACGTTGACGGAGCAATTCGGCGAGAGGGTTGGATTGATCCATGGGCGGATGAAAGGGTCTGCCCGTGATGCGGTGATGGAGCGCTTCGCCGCCGGAGATATTGATATTCTGGTCGCCACGACCGTGATCGAGGTCGGCGTCAACGTCCCTGAAGCGACCATTATGGTGGTTGAGCACGCTGAACGCTTCGGGTTGGCTCAGTTGCATCAGCTACGCGGACGGGTTGGTCGCGGCAGCGGTCGCTCGACCTGTCTTTTACTCTATGGTCACCCTTTGGGGGAGGTCGCCAAGGCCAGACTGGAAATTCTCCGCGCCACCGAGGACGGCTTCGTCATTGCCGAGGAAGACCTTCGCCTGCGCGGCGGCGGCGAGATTCTCGGCACCCGCCAAAGCGGCCTGCCGGAATTCCACCTCGCCGATCTTGACCGTCATGGAGACCTGCTTGAGATTGCCCGCGACGATTCCCGCCTAATTCTCGACCGCGACCCCGAACTGACCGGGCCACGGAGCGAGGCGCTTCGAGTTCTGCTCTATTTATTCGAACGCGACGCCGCAATCCGGACATTGCGTTCGGGGTGATGCCTGACCTCCGCTTTATATTTCCTCGACCTCGGCAATCCCAGCAATCGAGCGTAACGACAGCATGAAGGCCGGGGTGATGGTGATGGTCGATTTGAGGCCGAGTTCGACCTCGCGCCCATCAATCCGGGCAACGATAGCGACCCGGTTACGGCCGCGCCCGATACCATCGATCAGATCACGCAACGCCGGAATGGCGCTGTCATCCTCAAGAAAGACGCGGATACCAGCGGCGGCCTTAGCCGCTTCCTGATCGAGCGAGGAGATGCGCTGACAGGTCATGCGCAATTGCTCTTCCTCAAGCTTGGCGTCAACTTCCAGCAACAGAGCCCCACCCGCTTCGAGCAATTCGCGTGCGGCCGCCAGTGTCTCGGAAAAACAGGTCACCTCGAACAGACCCGATGAATCCGAAAATTGAAGAAAGGCGTAGCGCGACCCTTTGGCCGAGACCCGTTCCTGTTTCGATAGCAACGACCCGGCCAGCCGCACCCGTCCCTTCCCTCCGGCCATCAGGTGACGCGGCAGTTCCGCGACCTTCAGGACATTCAATCGCTTCAAGCTTTTCGTGAAGGCGTCAAGAGGATGCGCGGAAAGATAGAATCCGACTGATTCGAACTCCATATTGAGCTTTTCGTGCGGAGACCAGTCGGGTCCGGCTTCCAGCTTTAGAGTCGGCTGGTCGGCTCCGCCCAACAGGCTCATTTGGCTGCTGGCGCGATCCTCGGCGGCCTGCGCAGCGGTGCGGACCAGAGTGTCCGCGTTACGAAACAGTCGCCCCCGGTTGCGATCGATCGAATCGAACACACCGGCCTTGATCAGGTTTTCCAACTGGCGACGATTGATCAGGCGGGAATCCATCCGGGCGACGAAATCGGGCAGATCGCGGAAGCGGTTGCCACGGTCGCGCTCGTCGATCAGCGCCTTCATCGCACCTTCACCGACATTCTTGAGCGCTGCCAGGGCATAACGCACCGCCGAGCGGCCATCGGCCACACGCTCGACAGCAAAATCAGCCCGCGATGCATTGATATCGGGGGGCAACAACGGAATCCCCAACCGATCCAGCTCCTGGCGCAAGCCATTGAGCTTGTCGGTGTTGTTCATGTCATAGGTCATCGTCGCGGCCATGAATTCGGCCGGATAATTGGCTTTTAGCCATGCGGTCTGATAGGCGATCAGAGCATAGGCGGCAGCATGCGATTTGTTGAAACCATACTCGGCGAACTTCGCCACTTTGTCGAAGATCATCGAAGCCTGGGCACCATCGACACCACGGGCTACCGCGCCATCGACGAATTGCTTGCGCTGAGCTTCCATCTCCTCGCGGATCTTTTTGCCCATGGCCCGGCGCAACAGATCGGCGCCACCAAGCGAATAGCCCGACAGAACCTGGGCAATCTGCATCACCTGTTCCTGGTAGACCATGATCCCGAAGGTTTCGGTTAGGATCGGCTCCAGTAACGGATGCATATAATCAGGGGTTTCGCTCCCATGCTTACAAGCGATGTAGCGAGGAATCTGGTCCATCGGGCCGGGACGATACAGCGCCACCACTGCAATCAGATCCTCAAGGCGGTTCGGCCCCATCTTGCGCAGGACGTCACGCATCCCAGAACTTTCCAACTGGAACACACCGGCGGTATCGCCCCGTGTCAGCATCTCGTAAGTCCGGGTGTCGTCCAGGGGAATCGCCGACAGATCGACCTCCACCCCGCTGGTCGTCTTGATATGCCGAACGGCGGTCTGCATCACTGACAGGGTTTTAAGACCCAGGAAGTCAAATTTGACCAGACCAGCCGATTCGACCCATTTCATATTGAACTGAGTCACCGGCATGTCGGAGCGCGGATCGCGGTACAGCGGAACCAATTCGTCAAGATGACGGTCGCCGATCACAACACCCGCGGCATGGGTCGAGGCGTGGCGGTACAGCCCTTCCAGTTTCATCGCCAGATCAAGGAGTTGCCCGACTGTTTCGTCACGCTCCTTCATCTCTTTCAGCAGCGGCTCGCTTTCCAGCGCCTGCTCCAGCGTGACCGGATTGGCCGGGTTGTTCGGCACCAGTTTGCACAGGCGATCCACCTGTCCATAAGGCATCTGCAACACCCGGCCCACGTCGCGCAACACCGCTCGGGCCTGGAGCTTACCGAAGGTGATGATCTGGGCCACCTGAGCGTAGCCGTAGCGCTCCTGTACGTAGCGAATTGTTTCTTCGCGGCGGTCCTGGCAGAAATCGATGTCGAAGTCAGGCATCGAGACGCGTTCAGGGTTCAAAAACCGCTCGAACAGCAGCCCCCAGCGCAACGGGTCGAGATCGGTGATGGTCAATGCCCAGGCCACCACAGAACCGGCACCGGAGCCGCGTCCTGGACCGACGGGTATCTCATGACCCTTCGACCATTGGATGAAGTCGGAAACGATCAGAAAATAGCCGGGGAATCCCATCTGGTTGATGATTCCCAGCTCGTATTCGGTCCGCTCGCGATACGGTCGAGCAATTTCGGCGCGCTCCTCGTCGGTCATGCCGGGGCGGAAGACATGCTTCCACATCCGCTTTTCCAGACCGTCGAGGGTCATCTTGCGCAAAACCTCGGGCTCTGTCAGGCCGTCCATGTGGAAGGGCGGCAGGATCGGCTTGCGTTTGGTCACCATGAAGGCGCAGCGCCGCGCTACCACCACGGTGTTGTCGATCGCTTCGGGAAGATCCTGGAAAAGCTCGCGCATCTCGGCCGGAGATTTGAAATAATGCTCCGGTGTCAGTCGGCGGCGATTGTCCTCGGCGACATAGGTTCCATCGGCAATGCAAATCAGCGCGTCGTGCGCACGATACATGTCGCGATCGACAAAATAAGGTTCGTTGGTCGCGATCAGAGGCAGATCGAAACGATAGGCAAGATCGATTAAAGCCGGTTCAATCCGGTCCTCGACATCAAGGCCATGGCGCATCAGCTCGACATAGAGGCGACCAGAGAAAGCCTCTGCCAGGCGCATGAGCAGAGCCTCGGCTTTGTCACCCTGCCCTTCGGCCAGCATCCGCCCAACCGGGCCGGCAGGACCTCCGGTCAGGCAGATCAGACCACCGGCACGCTCCTCCAGATCCGAGACGGCCACCTGGGGAATTTCACCGCCTTCGGTCTCCAAAAACGCTTTCGAAACGAGTTTCAGAAGATTGAGATAGCCAGCCTCGGTCTGGCACAAGAGCACCACCGGATCAGGATCGGGGCGCCGCCCATCGCGAGTCGGTGCACCGTCCTCGCGGCGGATCGCCAACTGCACTCCGATGATCGGCTGAATCCCGGCATCAGCGCAGTAGGTCGAAAATTCCAGCGCGCCGAACAGGTTACCGCTATCGGTGATCGCCACCGCAGGCATCGCCATCTTTTCGCACGCCTTGACCAATTGCTTGATCTTGATCGCGCCTTCCGACAGCGAAAAGGCCGTGTGCACGCGAAGATGAACAAAGTCGGCACAGGCGGCCACGAGCGACACTCCCTAAATTCAGGCTGGAACCTCGACGCGCACAGAGAAACCCTACCCCGTGACCAGGATGCCGTCCCGGAGCGTCACAACCCGGTCCATCCTCTGGGCGAGTTCAGGATTATGGGTCGCGATCAGAGCCGCGACCCCGGTTCCGCGCACCAGTGCGATCAGTTCGGCAAAGACGGATTCAGCGGTGTGAGGGTCGAGATTGCCGGTCGGTTCGTCGGCTAACAGAACTCGTGGCCCGTTGGCCAGAGCGCGGCAGATCGCCACCCGCTGCTGTTCGCCCCCGGACAATTGTCCGGGGCGATGATCGGCACGGTTCGCCAATCCCATCCGGTCGAGCAGATCGGTTGCTCTCTCGCGCGCCGTCGGCTTGGCGATTCCCGCGATCATCTGTGGCAAAATGATATTCTCGACGGCAGAGAATTCCGGCAGCAGATGATGGAATTGATAAACGAAACCAAGATGGAGACGGCGCAATCTGGTCCGTTCGGCCTCGCTCTGGTCGCCAGCGGAAATCCCAGCCAGGAAAACCTCACCCTGGTCGGGGCGCTCCAACAACCCGGCGATATGGAGCAGAGTTGATTTGCCAGCCCCGGACGGACCGACCAAAGCAACGATCTCCCCACTTTGGATATTGAGATTCGCCCCACGGAGAACGTCGAGCGTTTCTTTCCCCTGGCTGAAGCGGCGACAAATACCCGACAGCCGCAATCCCTCGGTCTGGGCCTTACTCATAGCGCAACGCCTCCACCGGATCGAGCCTTGCCGCCCGCCAGGACGGGTAGATCGTCGCGGCAAACGACAGACCCAGCGCCATCAGCACGACCGTCACCACCTCGCCGGTTTCGACGCGGGCGGGCAGCTGAGTCAAAAAGTAGATCTCAGCGGCAAACAGCTCGCGACCGATGATCGATTGGATGAACTGGCGGATCGCCTCGATATGGGTGGCGAACCACACCCCCAGCACGGTGCCGAACACCGTCCCAGCCACGCCGACCGATGCACCGGACAGAAAGAAGATGCGCATGATCATCCCCCGCGTTGCCCCCATCGTCCGCAGGATCGCGATATCGCGCCCCTTATCCTTCACCAGCATGATCAGGCTGGAGATGATATTGAAGGCAGCGACCAGGATAATCAGGGTCAGGATGAGGAACATCACGTTCCGCTCGACCTGAACCGCATTGAAAAAATTGGCATTCGCCTGTTGCCAATCATAAATTCGAGCGGCCCCGCCGGTCAGATCGGTCAACTCGCGCCGGGTCACGGGCACCCGGTCGGGATCGTCCAGGAACACCTCGATCTGGGTCACCGCGCCGGGCAGGCGAAAGAAGGTCTGCGCGGCAGGCAACGGCATGAAGACAAAGCCGGAATCGTATTCGAACATGCCAACATTAAAGGTTCCCGCCACCCGATAGCCGCGCATCCGGGGAACGGTGCCAAAAGCGGTGGCGCTCCCCTTGGGCGAGATCAACGTGACGGTATCACCGATTGAAACCCCCAGTTTCTCGGCAAGACGGTAGCCGAGAACAACAGAATCCTCTCCGGTAAATTCAGCCGGAACGCCACGCCAATTGCGAGCAAAAATCTGTCGGGCCAGCAAATCCTCGGGGCGGACACCACGGACAATCGCGCCGGTACCTCCGCCATTCGGAGACGAGGTGAACACCTGCCCCTCGACAGTGGGAATGACCATGGTGACCCCAGTCAGCGCCCGAATTCGATCCGCCAGCGAATCGAATTCGGACAATGGGGCTTGGGCTCCGTAAACCCCGATATGGCCGTTGATGCCCAGGATGCGGCCCAGCAATTCATGACGGAAGCCATTCATCACCGCCATCACCACGATCAGGGTGGCAACGCCAAGACCGATCCCCGCCAGCGAGAAGCCAGCGATAACCGAGATGAAGCCTTCCTTGCGCCGGGCCCGGAGGTAGCGAAACGCCACCATCCGCTCGAACGAACCAAAAATCATCGGGGGTCTCCCAGAGACAACCTTATCCAGCCAGACGGGCCAGTGCCGCTTCAGCCGACAGTTCAACCCGCTCGCCGGTCGCACGGTTTTTCAGTTCGACGATCCCGGCAGCAACACCCTTCGGCCCAATCACCACCTGCCACGGCAGACCGATCAGATCCATGTCGGCGAACTTGACCCCGGCGCGATCGTCGCGGTCATCGTAGAGGGTCTCGATTCCCGCCGCCGTCAGCTTGGTATAAAGATCCTCGCAGACAGCATCACAGGCGGTATCGCCGCTTTTCAGATTGATCAGCCCGACCTGGAACGGGGCAACCGAAGCAGGCCAGATGATACCGCGCTCGTCGTGGTGGGCCTCGATAATCGCGCCGACCAGACGCGAAACGCCGATACCGTAAGATCCCATTTCGACAGCAACAGGATCACCGTTCGGTCCCTGCACCACCGCATTCATCGCCTTGGAATATTTGGTGCCGAAATAGAAGATGTGGCCGACTTCGATCCCACGAGCTTCCCGCAACTGTTCCGCAGGCGGAACGCCGGGACCGCCGGGCACGTGCTTTTCGTCTGTCGCGGCATAGAGACGGTCGAGCGCTTCGAGATCGATTTCACCCTTTGCCGCCAATTCATCGTAGGCGACATCATAGAACACGCCGCTCTCGCCGGTCTCGGCCAGAATATGAAACTCATGGGTCAGATTACCGCCGATCGCCCCAGAATCCGCCCGCATGGGAATCGCGGTCAGGCCCATCCGCTTAAAGGTCTTGAGGTAAGCGGTAAACATCGTTTCGTAAGACTTCTTCGCGCCTTCGAAATCAAGATCAAATGAATAGCTATCCTTCATCAGGAATTCGCGGCCGCGCATCACCCCAAAGCGGGGACGAACCTCGTCGCGGAACTTCCACTGGATGTGATAGAGGATCTTCGGAAGATCTCGGTAGCTCTTAACATTGTCGCGGAACAGCTGGGTGATCAGCTCTTCATTGGTCGGACCAAACAGCATCTCGCGGTCGTGACGGTCGCGGATACGGAGCATCTCTTTACCATAGGCATCATAGCGCCCGCTCTCCCGCCAGATATCGGCCGACTGAATGGTCGGCATCAGCAGTTCCTGAGCACCGGCGGCGTCCTGTTCCTCGCGCACGATCTGTTCGATCCGACGCAATACCTTCAGACCCAATGGCAGCCAGGAATAGATGCCCGCAGCCGACTGGCGGATCATCCCGGCCCGCAGCATCAGCCGGTGCGAGGCGATCTGAGCCTCGGACGGGGTCTCCTTCAGGGTCGGCAGGAAAAAGCTGGAACGGCGCATGACGGTCCTCTGGAATCGGGAAAGGCTGGAAAGCGCGGACTTTAGCCCGGATTTCCCGGCCTGTCACGAACCGGGCCACATGGTCATGTCGGAAAACGCCGCTACCGGGCATGACGTTAACGCACACCCCGACGGGCACAGGCGGCGGCAAGTGCCCGCTGGTCGTCCAACATCATCGGCTGATCGTTAAAGGTAAAGCTATCTCTGGCGAAGTCGTACTTGACCGTCCCGATCTTCGACTGGGTTAGGCCCAGTCCCTTAGCGATGCCTTGCGGGGTCGTATTGCCCTGACGCTCCTTGTTGTAGGTGAGTGGATTAATCGTGATCGGAATTTCCAACACATCGGGCACAACTCTTCGGGCGAAATCGGCGGCAACCGGATCAAGATCGGCGGACACGACCCGCCGTCCACGCGCATCCACGCCGGGGCGATAGGCAACGTCAGCATCCGGGATGTGGCGGATCAGACGTGAACAATCCGGCTTTGAGATAGTAATCACAAGAGGGGTATCCGGCATCAGCCGGGTCGGCGCCCCGGCTGATGGATCGGCCAACGCCGGGGCGACAGCGCAAATGGACAAGCACGAGACCAGCAGGCAGCGGAACATGGCGGAAACCCTCCTTGCGTCTTCTCTAGACAGCCCGGTTAAGGCATCGACTCTTTCGCTCACGCCCTGCGCTATGGAATCTAAATTAAAAAACAGGATGACGCAGGGAACAAAGTTGCGTAGCCTTGGCCTTAAGCCCGGTCTACGGGCAAACCATCCAAATCAATGGCCGACCTTCCTCGCATGGCCTTAGGTTCGGAAGGAAACGTCCCCTGATATGATAGCGGAACCAGCATAAAAAAGCGGCGGAATCGGCAACCGGTTCCGCCGCAAATGTTTGGGATTATAGCCGATAGATCGCAGACGCCTCTAATCGACAAGCAAAGTCCGTAACGAGGACCAAGAATCTTCGTCAGGTGCCAGCAGCAAAGCACCGTCATGGAACCGCGGGCGATAGGCGCTTCCATCGATCAGACGGCCATACCCTCCGGCTTCGGCATGGATCAGCATCCCGGCGGCGTGATCCCATGGCATCAGCCTGCGGAAATGAGCGAAATGCAGCTTACCTGTGACGAGATCGAGGTAATCGTGGGCGGCGCTTCCTTTGCGACCTACCCGCGCAACCCGCCCCGCCAGACGCGCCGAGCGCTTGACCGAACCCACCAGAGTTTCGAGAGGCCCACCGGGCAATACGGACAAACGGCGGCCAGACTCCCAGGCTCCGCTGCCACGTTCGGCGATTGTCATACGCCCCGAGACAGGATCGAAGATCCAGCCGATTCTAGTGACGCCATCGACAACCAGAGCAAGGATAACCGCAAAGCGGGTCAGTCCTTGGGCAAAATTTGAGGTGCCGTCAACCGGGTCGATCACCCACACCGCGCCGGATCGTTCGAGAGCGGATAGAAAGGTGGGATTGGCGGCAACCGCTTCCTCGCCGACACAGGCGGCTCCGGGCAGAACGTCGGCAAGACGAAGTGTCAGAACCCGCTCAGCTTCGATATCAGCCTCGGTCACCAATTGACCAGGCTGCTTCTCGCGGATTTGCCCCGCCGTCAAATTGCGGAAGCGGGGAAGAATTTCAGCGGCGGCAACGTCACGGATAATCGTCGATACCCGCTCGACATCGATCAGACTAGTCATGAGAGCGGCCGCGCTGAAGCCTGACGTTGCTGAAAGCGGCGGACGTCGGCGGCTTCGAGTTTAACCCGCAAGTAGGCGTGGCTCTGATCGTCGCGCCGGGCCACGACCTCACCATGGCGATACAGCCAGGCAATCGACGCGCCATCGGTCAGAGACAGCGAAACGTCGATCATCGCCCGCCCCTGTCCCAAGCGACGGTCAAGTTCGGCAAGCAGTGCCGGAACACCTTCGCCCGTCACCGCCGAGAACGGCAGGCGTGCCGAATGACGTTGAGCCTGATTAAATACTTCCTCACGCCGTTCAGCATCGAGCAGGTCAATCTTGTTCAGCCCTTCGACCAAACCATTATCGACCATTTCCTCTAATCCCAATTCACGCAGAACGGCTTCCACGTCGGCGGCCTGGGCTTCGCTGTCGGGGTGGGATATGTCCCGGACATGAACCACCACATCGGCCTCCAACACCTCTTCCAACGTGGCGCGGAAGGCCGCGACCAGTTCATGCGGCAGATCGGAAATAAAGCCGACAGTGTCGGACAGAATCACCTTACGGCCCGAAGGAAGATCCAGAGTCCGCATCGTCGGGTCGAGGGTGGCGAAGAGCATATCCTTAGCCATCACCTCGGCGCGGGTGATGGTGTTAAACAAGGTTGACTTTCCCGCATTGGTGTAGCCGACCAGGGCAACGATCGGATAGGGCACCCGTCGCCGTGCCTTGCGGTGAAGGTCGCGGGTGCGCTTAACGTCGTCTAATTCGCGTTCCAGCTTGACGATACGGTCGCCGATCATGCGGCGGTCGGCTTCAATCTGGGTTTCACCAGGGCCGCCCAGGAAGCCAAAGCCACCACGCTGGCGCTCAAGGTGGGTCCAGGACCGCACCAGTCGCGAGCGTTGGTAGCTGAGCGCCGCCAACTCGACCTGAAGCGTCCCTTCCCGCGTCCGAGCACGAGCCCCAAAGATTTCGAGAATAAGGCCGGTACGATCGATGACCTTGCAACCCCAGGCTTTTTCGAGATTGCGTTGCTGCACCGGGGTCAGCGGGGAGTCGATCACGGCCAGAGTGATCTCAGCATCGGCGATGGCGTCGGCCAATCGTTCGACCGCCCCCTTGCCGAGCAAGGTGGCGGGACGCGGCCGGGGTACTGGAACCGCCTCGGCCAGAACGATATCGAGATCAATCGCCTGGGCCAGACCGATCGCTTCGGCCAACCGCGCCTCTGGCAGACGGACGGCCGTCACCGGCAAGGAATCAGCCGCGCCCTCCCCGCGCCTTTCGGCTTTCCGAGCGGGATGAACCACCAGGGCGCGTTGACGCGAAGACAAAACCGAAGATTCGGGGGGACGGGAAACCACTTATTCTTCGCCGCTTTCCTTAGCCGTGGGATCGAACAGGATAACGGGTGTTGACGGCATCACTGTCGAAATCGCGTGCTTATAGACCAACTGAGTATGACCATCCCTGCGCAGAAGGACGGAAAAGTTATCAAACCAAGTTACAATCCCTTGAAGCTTTACACCATTGACAAGGAAAACTGTCACAGATGTTTTATTCTTTCGGATGTAATTCAGAAATACATCTTGTACGTTTTGGGTCTTCTCTGCGGACATCTCTTTGATCCGTTCTTATTGCCCGTTTGGATTAATCAAAGCACTGCCGTCGGCAGTGCTCGATTATCTCTTTCGTTAGCACCATTTCAGCGCAATGGGAACCGATAGTTCGCAGAGCAGATTGCCCAGGGAACGGCAACCGTCCAATACATGGGGTGGAGCAACCGGAAATTCACCGGGGCGGGGCGGTTCAGGCCGCAACAGCACCGGGCTGCACCCCGCATTGACAGCGCACTGGATATCGACCGGAGAATCACCGATGAACCACACGTCTGGACCGAGATTCACCCCGGTCCCGTCCAGCGCCAACAGAACCGAGGCGGCATCAGGCTTGTCAGCGGCGGCGTCTTCGGCCCCGACCAGACGGCTGAAATAATCAGTCCATCCCAGAACCTCGGCCTCCTTACGCAGGAAGTGGCCGCGCTTATTACTCACCACAGCCAGAACCAGATCAGTTTCGGCCAACGCTTCGAGCAAGGCGGCAGCATCGGGCAAAGGTGCCAGATGGTCGAGATGAATCTCGGCAAAAGCGTTGCTGAAGACCTCGCGCGCCTCGGGCCAACGATCGCCGAACATCGCCGGAAAGGAATCGCGCATCGACGCGGCGACCTGTCCCTTGGTTTCCTCCATACTCCAGTCGGGCAGACCGAAATGGCGGAAGGTCGCGTTATAGGTCTTCTGGATACAAAGCCAGGAATCGACCAGAGTGTTGTCCCAGTCAAAGACAAGAGCCCGCGGCGGGGGCAGAAGAAGCGACATCAGAAGAATTCCAACCGAACAGAGAACATTTTTTCTACTTTCTTGACCGCCTCGGCGGCGGCGAACAGAATAACCCGATCTCCCGCTTGAACCACGGTGGCTCCCCGCGGCGAGATCACCCGGCCGCCACGCACCACCGCTCCAAGCAGAACCCCGGCTGGAAGCCTGACATCGCGCAACGGCTTACCAACCAGACTGGAGGTTTCGAGCGCGTCAGCTTCAATCAGCTCTCCAAAACCTTCATGCAGCGAGTGAACGCCGTGAATCCGACCGCGCCGGACATGGTGGAGAATGTTAGAGACGGTGATGGCGCGGGGTGAAATCACCACGTCGATCCCCAGCGGAGCAACCAGAGCACCGTAATCCGTCTTATTGATCAGGGTCATGGTACGACGGCAGCCATACCGCTTGGCAAGCAGACTGGCGAGGATATTGGTCTCGTCGTCATTGGTCACCGCGACCACGGCCTCGGCGGCGGCGACCGAGGCTTCCTTTAAAATCTCGGCGTCGAGCACATCGCCATTGATGACCACCGAGCGGGTCAGACTACGAGCGACCAGTTCAGCGCGGTCCTTATCGATCTCGATCACTTTGATCGAGGTGTTCGGATGGGCTGCCTCAAGCTGCTGGGCCAGGAACAGTCCAATATTGCCGCCTCCCAGCACCAGAATGCGCCGGGCTTCCTGATCTTCGCGACCGAAGGCGGCCATTGCGCGTTCGACATGGCCGGTATCGACAACGAAATAGACTTCGTCGCCCTCCAACATCTGATCTTCGGAATCCGGAACAATCGCCTTGCCGTCGCGAACGATGCCGATGATGACAATCGCCAGATCGGGAAACAGGACGGTAAGCTGACGGAGTGGCGTATTGATCAGCGGGCACTGATTGGTACAGCGCACTCCGATCAACCGAACCCGGTCATTGGCCAGCGGAATAACATCGATCGCGCCGGGAACCTGAAGACGACGCGTGATGGCGCGGGCGACCTCGATCTCCGGACTAATGATAACGTCGATCGGTAGATGTTCTCGGCTGAACAGGTTCGACCAGATCGGCTGGAGATAACTCTGGCTGCGAATACGCGCGATCTTGGTCGGCACGTTGAACAGCGAATGCGCCACCTGACAGGCCACCATATTGACTTCGTCGGCGGCCGTGACAGCGATCAGCATGTTGGCATCGGCAGCACCGGCCTGCTCCAGCACTGCCGGATGCGAGGCAAAGCCCGAGACCACCTGGACATCCAGAGTATCGCCGATCTTGCGCAACAGATCCGGGCGCTGATCGATCACGGTAACGTCGTTGTTTTCGCTGGCAAGGTAGTGGGCGATGTTGAACCCGACCTGCCCTGCCCCACAGACGATGACCTTCATCGTTAACGCACCTTTTCGTCGGTATTAATTCCGAGAAGCTTTAACTTCCGGTGTAAGGCCGAACGCTCCATACCGACAAAGGCGGCGGTGCGTGAGATATTGCCAGCAAATCGATTGACCTGGGCTAACAGATATTCCCGCTCGAACAATTCGCGGGCCTCACGCAGGGGAAGCGTCATGATTTCGCTCGATTTTTCCCAGCGTAGAACGGCGGGGGTAATCGCACCGATCTCACTCGGCAGCATATCGGCCCGCACCGGGTCGCGCCAGTCGCCGGGCGCCATGATCAGCAGCCAGTCGATCGCATTGCGTAATTGACGTACATTGCCCGGCCAATCATAGGCCTGAAGCGCCGCAAGGGCGTCTTCACCCAATGGACGCGGCGGCACCCCGGCCAATTGCGCCGCCAGCTGCATGAACTGACGGGCCAGAAGAGGGATATCCTCCTTGCCGTCACGCAGGGCTGGCATCCGGATCGGAACGACGTTGAGACGGTAGAACAAATCCTCGCGGAAATGGCCGGCGATCATTTCGGATTGCAGATCGCGGTTGGTGGTGGCGATCACCCGGACATCGACCTCGACCCGTTTACCGCCACCGACCCGCTCGAAGGTCTGATCCTGAAGGACGCGGACAATCTTGCCTTGAGTCTCCAACGGCATGTCGGCGACTTCATCCAATAGCAGGGTGCCGCTATGAGCCTGCTCGAACGTGCCGATTTTACGTGGAGATGTGGAGCCATCGGCACCGTATTCGGTGCCGAACAACTCGATTTCCATCCGATCCGGGTGCATCGCGGCGCAATTGACCACGACGAACGGTCCTTCGGTCCGACGCGAATGAGCGTGGATCATCCGGGCCGCCACTTCCTTGCCCGACCCAGCCGGTCCTGTGATCAACACCCGCGAATTGGTGGGCGCAACCCGCTCGATCGTCTGGCGGATTTGCACCAAAGCAGGCGAGATTCCAACCAAATCGCCGGTTGAACCGGAGCGAACCCGTAACTCTTGGTTCTCACGCTTCAGCCGAGCGGATTCGATGGCGCGATCAACCACCAGCAACAGCCGGTCGGCCTTGAATGGCTTCTCAATGAAGTCATAAGCACCCTGCTTGATCGCCTGCACGGCGGTCTCGATGGTACCGTGCCCGGATATCATCACGACGGGAACGTCGGGATGTTCGCGCTTGATCTCGTCGAGCACACCCAGCCCGTCAAGGCGAGACCCCTGGAGCCAGATGTCTTGGATCACCAGAGAGGGACGGCGGGCACGTATCCGCTCCAGCGCCTCGTCGGCGTTTGCAGCCTCGCGGGTACTGTGCCCCTCGTCCTCGAGAATGCCGGCGATAAGGACACGAATATCGGCCTCATCATCGACGATCAGGATGTCATGCGCCATGAACTACCGTCTTGTCACCGGAGGATTGAGATGGTGGCGGCTCGGTTGCCGGAAAGATCAGACCGACCCGCGCCCCCCCTTCCAGCGCGTCTTCAAGATACAGATCACCCCCATGGTCTTCCATGATCTTCTTGACGATAGCAAGACCTAATCCGGTACCCTTGGTCCGGGTGGTGACATAAGGCTCGGTCAGCCGCTCACGATTTTCACGCGGCAATCCACGGCCGTTGTCTTCGACCTCGATCACGGTTCTCTCTGTCTCCTGTCGCAGACGCATCACGATCCGCCCTGGAATCGTCTGGTCGTCTCGCCCCCGCACTGCCTCGACCGCATTTTTCAGCAGGTTGGTCAGTGCCTGTCCGATCAGCCGTCCATCAGCGGTGATCGGCACCGGCTGATCGGGAATCTGATTCTCGAAGGAGATTTCGGGCGCTCCAGTTCGTTGCAGGAACATCGCCTGACGGCAGATATTACTGAGGTCGTCAGGCTTCATCTGTGGGGCTGGCATCCGGGCAAAAGACGAGAATTCATCGACCATCCGCCCGATATCCCCCACTTGGCGAACGATGGTATCGGTCAGCTGAACGAACGTATCAGGATCGCTACCGATCTCCTTTAAATATTTGCGCTTCAGCCGTTCCGCCGACAATTGGATCGGAGTCAGCGGGTTCTTGATCTCGTGGGCGATCCGGCGGGCAACATCGGCCCAGGCAGCCTTGCGCTGGGCGGAAACCAATTCAGTAATATCATCGAACGTAACGACGAAACCGACGGTTTCGCCGTCTAAATTCTCGGCAGCGACACTGACCAGCAAGATTCGCGACCGCTCGCCGGGAGGAGACAGCCTTACCTCACGCTGAAGCAGTCGGTCGGGACGGCGGGCAACTTCGTCAACCGCCTCGGCCAGTTCGGGCAGAACCTGATGCAGATCCTCGCCGATATGCTCTTCCAACGACAATCCGACCAACTCGCTCGCGGAACGATTCGGCAGATGAATTCGTCCCTGGCTATCGAGGCCGATCACGCCAGCAGAGACACCGGCCAAGACCGTTTCGGTAAAGCGTCGGCGCTCGTCCAGCTCGCGGTTGGCATCCATCAGATCCTGACGCTGGCTGGAAAGCTGATCGGTCATCCGATTGAAAGCACGGGATAAAAGACCGACCTCATCGGTGGCGTTCTCCTCGCTGACGCGGGCGTGGAGATCGCCCGAGCGCACCCTCTCGGCGGCGTCGATCAACCGTACAATCGGCGTTGCCAACCGGGTAGCCATCATCAGGCCGACCCGTACCGAGGTCAGTACCAGCAGAAGGGCCACCATCCCGAACACCAGAGAAAATGCGGTTTCCAGCCCGGATCGGCGCCCTTCCAATCGTTCGTACTGAGCAACGGCCGCCGAAGTTTGCTCCATGTGGCCGATCACCTTGGGATCGACAAACCGCCCGACGAACAGAAAGGTATCGCCGAACAAGCCTGGCACCTGGACCAGTGCCCGCACCCGGTCTTCCCCTCCGCCGGTCAGCACGGCAACATCCCCGGCTCGGGCCTTATCGAAAGCCCATTGGGGAATCTGGTCGATATTGGCTTCGACGGCGAAGATCAGCCCAGATCGGGCCAAAATGGTACCGCGCCCGTCGAACACGATCGCTTCGGTCAACCCGCGTACCGCTGCCTGGGTCGCCACGAATTGCGAAAAATGTGGGGGCGAGCGCATCAGCATCGGCCCCTCGCGGTTGATGTCGTTGGCCATCGCCAGGGCATCGCCGCCGATGATTTGCTTATGCTCTTCCAGATAAGCGTGGGCAACCTCCAGAGAGGCCTGAAGCGCGGTACGAACCCGCTCCGAAAACCAGCTTTCCAAGCCATACCGGAAGAAGACCGCCGACCCCACCGACATCAGGGCCGAAGGAGTCACTGCTACCAGCGCGAACAGCACGATGAAGCGCAGATGAAGCCGCGACCCCGACGAACCGCTACGGCGGGCTCGCATCACTTCGAGCACCCGGAACCCGACCACAGCCCCAAGCGCCAGCAGCAGGACACAATCGAGACCGAGCAGAATCTGCACGGTATGAGGGTCGGGCTGAGCGATACCGGCATCGGCCAGAACCCAGATGGTGGCAATCACCGATGGGATCGTGGCCAGAGTCAAACCATAGGCCAACAGGTGAGGCAGGTCGGTCTGCCGCACCCACGAACCGAAACGACGGGCGGATTCGTGTCGCTCCGGCACCATCGCGTCGCCTTCCATCATTTCAGGGTGCGGCTGACCTGCAACTCCAGGTCGCGGATTTTTTTGCGCAACGTATTGCGATTAAGACCCAACAACTGAGCTGCCTTGATCTGGTTGCCACGAGTAGCCTCAAGAGCAATCGAGATTAGCGGTTTTTCCACCTCTCGCACCACCCGATCATACACACCCGCGGGAGGGAGCCCATCGCCATGATTAGCGAAATAATCGCGCAAGTGGCGCTCAACCGTCGCCGACAGCCCTTCCCCTTCGATTCCGGCGCCGATTGTATCGGCCGGAGGCGCACCTCCAGCCAGTTCGGCTTCGATCACGTCGATTCCGATCACTTCCTGCGAATAAAGCGCAGCAAGACGGCGGACCAGATTCTCCAACTCGCGGACATTGCCGGGCCAGCGATGCCGCTTCAAACGCTCCATCGCATGGGAATCGATCGTCTTGGTCGGCAAGCCTTCCGATCCGGCCAGGGCCAAGAAGTGGCGGATAAGTTCAGGGATATCCTCGCCACGCTCGCGCAGCGGCGGGAGTCGGATCGGCACCACGTTCAAGCGATAGAAAAGATCCTCGCGGAACAGTCCCTGGCGGATCAGCTGGGTCAGGTCGCGATGAGTGGCGGCGACAATGCGGACATTGGCGCGGATCGGTACACGCCCGCCAACGGTGGTGTACTCACCTTCCTGGAGAACGCGAAGCAGCCGGGTCTGAGCCTCGGGAGGCATATCACCGATTTCATCGAGGAACAGAGTCCCCCCCTCGGCCTGCTCGAACCGCCCGGCGGCACGCTGGGTCGCGCCGGTGAACGCCCCCTTCTCATGGCCGAACAATTCGCTCTCGATCAATTCACGCGGAATTGCCGCCATGTTGATGGCAACAAAGGGACCGTTACGGCGTTTACCGTAATCGTGCAACGCACGAGCCACCAATTCCTTGCCCGTGCCGGACTCGCCGGTGATCATCACCGTCAGGTCGGTTCCCATCAGCCGAGCCAGGGTTCGGTAAATTTCCTGCATCGCTGACGAACGGCCAATCAGCGGCAGCTTCTCTTCATCCTCGTCCTGGGCGATCTCGGACGAAGCGGCACGCGGCGTGGACAAAGCGCGGCTCACCACCGCGACCAGTTCCTTTAGATCGAACGGCTTCGGCATATATTCGAAGGCACCGCGCTGAGTCGCTTTGACCGCGGTCAACAGGGTGTTCTGGGCACTCATCACGATGATGCGCAGATCAGGGCGGATCTTCTTGATCCGAGGCAGCAGGTCGAGTCCGTTCTCGTCCGGCATCACCACGTCGGTGATAACCAGATCGCCCTCACCTTCCGACACCCAGCGCCACAAGGTCGAGGCATTTCCGGTCGTCCGCACCTCATAGCCGGCCCGACCCAGGGCCTGGGACAACACGGTACGGATGCCTCGATCGTCGTCAGCCACCAAAATGGTAGCGGTGGTAGACATGGTCATTCGGTTTCCTTGCTTTCGCCGTCCAGGACCATCGGCAACAACACCCGGAAAATCGTCCGCCGGGGCTGGCTGTCGAACTCGATCACACCACCATGGTCGTCAACGATTTTCGCCACCAACGCCAATCCCAATCCGGTTCCGGTGGTTTTGGTGGTGACAAAGGCGTCGAACAGATTGGGGCGCAGATCGTCGGGGATGCCGGGACCGTTATCTTGAATGCTGACCACCAACGGCAGGTGACGCTTGACTTCGTTGCCGCCTGGCAACGCCAGCCGCACACCATGCTGATAGCCGGTAGAAAGGATGATCTCCCCCCCTTCCTCGGGCACCGCTTCAGATGCATTCTTGACCAGATTCAAGAAGACCTGGATCAGCTGATCGCGATCGCCCTGGGCTGGAGGCAGCGAGGGGTCATAATGCTCTACGATACGAATTTGGCGGGCGAATCCAGCCACGGCGATGCGGCGGACATGCTCCAGAACCTGATGCAGGTTGACCGGATCACGCACGGCGGTCGGATTATCGGAAAACGCCTCCATCCGATCGACCAGGGCGACGATGCGGTCTGCCTCGTCACAGATCAACTGTGTCAGAACCCGGTCGTCTTCGTTGGCGTTCTGCTCAAGCAACTGAGCGGCACCACGAATTCCTGACAGCGGATTCTTTACCTCGTGAGCCAGGATAGACGCCATCGCTGTCACTGAACGTGCGGCATTGCGGCTGGTCAGATGAGCGCCGATCTTCAGGGCGATCGATTGCTCATGCAGGCTGACCACCACAGCCCTCGCCTGTTCGGCGATAGGAGAAACCTGGACGCTGACGATGCGGTGACCAGTGCGAGGGGTGTCAAGCACCACACCATATTCAGCAACGGAATTGCCGTCGCCGCGCGCCTGGGCGATCAACGCCAAAACTGGCGAATCCGGTGGCAAGAATTCGCTGGTGGGATGGCCGCACAACCACGCGGCCCCGCAGGCGAACAATTGCTCCGCTCCACCATTGGCGAAGCGGATAATATTGTCTCCATCGACCGCCAACACGGCAGCGCTCAACGCGTTCAAAATGACGTCAGGGTCGAAGGTGGTGCCGCTGACACGGCGTCTTGGCGCGGCAATGGTAGGGAGGGCCATCAAGCGGCCACCTTTCCTGCCAACGAGCCGAAAAATTCGGCAAGGGCACGGCGCACCGCGTCAGGATCGTCCAGCCGATTGATCCCGGCGCGAAACTCGGCCGACCCCGGCAATCCACGGGAGTACCAGGCGAGATGCTTGCGGGCGTTGCGCACGCCCGAAATCGTTCCGTAATGCACCAGCAAAGCCTCGAAATGATCCATCACGATTTCGTACAATTCCGCTATCGAGGGATCAGGACGCCGTTCGCCGGTGGCAAGAAAATGCCCCACCTGCCCCGGCAACCATGGCCGCCCCATGCTCCCCCGGCCGATCATTACGCCATCGGCACCGGAAAGCTCAAACAAGCTGATCGCGTCCTCTATGCTGCAAACGTCACCATTGCCGATCACCGGAATCGACACCGCGCGTTTAACTTCGCCGATAAATGCCCAATCTGCCCGACCGCCATACATCTGGCTGCGGGTCCGTCCGTGGACGGTGACCATTCGGATACCGCTTTCCTCGGCGATTCGGGCCAGTCGAGGCGCATTGAGGCAGGTCTGATCCCACCCCATCCGCATTTTCAGCGTCACAGGCAGATCGACGGCGCGAACCACCGCCTCCATCAACCGTCCTGCCAGCACTTCATCTTTCATAAGGGCGGCGCCGGATTCTCCTTTGACCGCCACCTTCTTGACCGGACATCCCATGTTGATGTCGATAATGGCGGCTCCCATGTCCTGGTTGAGCCGGGCAGCTTCGGCCATCGCCTCGGGCTCGCATCCGGCAAGCTGGACCGAGGTTGGCTGATCGACGGACTCATGACTGGCCATGCGCATCGTCTGGCGGTTCTGGCGAATCATCGCTTGGCTGGCGATCATTTCCGAGACGACGAGGCCAGCACCTAGACGGCGAGCCAAACGGCGGGTGGGGAGATCGGTCACTCCCGCCATCGGTGCCAGAATCACGGCATTGTCGAGGGTGACAGATCCGACGGTAAGGGACGAGGGGAAGCGGGTGCACATCATCTGTGCATATTTATTATGCAGATGTCCCCCGGCGCAACGTCAAAAACCGCAGAGCCGGGGGCTGAATCAGCCCAGCGGTGAGGTCAACAGCACCTGCTGCACGAACTTCACGCCGGGATAGGCCAATGTGAGGAGAAGATAGGCAACCAGAACCACTCGCGCGGCGAGACGGCCGCGCACGCCACAGATGCGGTGGCCAATCAGCAGCATGCCGATCAGGACAAAGGCCAGCAACGACAGCAGGGCCTTGTGCTCGAAGGTGACGAAAGACCCGGTCTCGACGTAATGTAGGGCCAGTCCGGTGAGTAGCCCCAGCCCAAGAACGACTTCACTGTCGAGCAGCAAGCGCCCGGACATCCGCTCGGCATCGGCGACACTGGGCAACAGCCGGGTCAAGGCAGTCGGCCGCTTACGCTTCAACGCCCGCTCCTGTAGGAAAATCGAAGCAGAAGCCACTGCCGCCACGGTCAGAAGCGAGTATGTCAAGACCGAAACGATGATGTGCAGATCGACCCAAGCGGCACTCGCGCCGCCCGTCATCGGCGGCGGAGCACCCTCGACCCAACTGACCATCGAAGCCAACAGGCCGACGGCAGCCAGGAACGGCATCAGGAGCGGCCCCAAGCGCCATGCCTGCGGCGTCGTCACCGACAGCAGAGCGAACATAGCAGCACTGCCGGCGATGCTGACCCACAATCCGGCCGACAAACTGGTCAGCCAGACCCCACTCATTAGCCAGCCAGCCCAGATCGACGGAGCGATGACAGCGAGAAGGGTTGCGGCCCAGAAACGGCCATCGCGGCTAGCATGGAGCCTGAAGGAAACCGTCGCGGCCGGAACCAGAGCGACGAGGGCGACGATGTTAAGAATAAGCGGCGACATGGGATCGACTATACCATTCTTTCGGTTCGTGCAAACTGGCGGAGTGATGACAGTGTCGGGGGGCTCCCCTGCGCTGGCCGCAGCTTCGGCTCAGAATAGCCAACAAATCATATTTATCCCTTCGCTGTCGCGAAAGCCAGATTCCGCACCGACTTCTGATCTTTGTCGAGAGTCATATCCAGCCTATGACCCGGACGTGATTGAAATAAGAACGCCTTGTCGCTTGGCAAGCCCGCCCATGCCGCATAGGCTGACGCCTCTTTGGCCATTGGAGGACGATCATGGGCGGAACGGTGGTGCTGGTGGTGGCGGCGGGGCGTGGTCGCAGGTTCGGCGGCGACCTGCCGAAGCAGTATCACGATCTTGCCGGACGGATGGTACTGCGCCATACACTGGCCGCGTTTGCCACCAATCCCGAGATCGACGCTGTCCGAGCGGTCATTCATCCCGACGACCGCCAGCTTTATGATATTGCCGCATCTGGACTCGCTCTGTTAGAGCCGGTGTCAGGCGGTGCCAGCCGTCAGGATTCCGTCCGCCTCGGGCTGGAAAGCCTTGCCGATCTCGCGCCTGAACGTGTCCTGATCCACGATGCTGCCCGCCCCTTCATCGATGCGGGAACCATTGGACGGGTTATCGCCGCCCTGGCTTCGAACCCCGCCGCCCTGCCCGTGGTGCCGGTCGCCGATACGCTGAAGCGGGGCCTGGACGGTTTTGTCTCCGATACAATCTCGCGCGACAGCCTATTCCGCGCCCAGACGCCGCAAGGATTCCGCTACACCGACATTCTGTCCGCACATAAAGCGGTGATCGGTGAGGAACTGACCGACGATTCAGCCGTCGCCGAACGCGCCGGTCTGGCGGTAACCCTGGTTGCCGGTGCCGAGGATAATGTCAAGATCACGACCGCCGCCGATCTGGAACGAGCGCGGAGACTGTTCGATGGCGCGGGGGAAATCCGTACCGGCAGCGGTTATGACGTCCACCGTTTCGGACCGGGCAACGGCGTGTGGCTGTGTGGAGAGTTAGTCCCGCACCAAGCCGGTCTATTGGGTCATTCCGACGCCGATGTCGGTTTGCACGCCTTGACCGACGCCTTGCTGGGAGCGATCTCAGCGGGCGATATCGGCCACCATTTCCCGCCGTCGGAACCGCGCTGGAAGGGAGCCGCATCGGATCAGTTCCTGGCCCACGCCGCGTCTCTGGTGGCGGCACGAGGCGGGCGGATCGTCAATGTTGACGTCACCCTGATCTGCGAGCGCCCCAAGGTCGGCCCGCACCGTGCCCGGATGGTGGCCCGCTTGGCCGAAATTCTGAAGATCGATCAGGGCCGGATTTCAGTCAAAGCCACCACGACCGAGGGGCTTGGCTTTACCGGACGAGCAGAAGGCATCGCCTCCCAGGCCAGCGCTTCGGTCTGGCTGCCGCGCTAATAACGGCGCCTCTGTCAATCGGTGGTGACAGAATCGGTTTCGGCGGCAATCCAGGCAAGAAAGCCGGGATTGCCGCCCTCGATCGGCAAACGGACAACGCACGGGCATTCATAGCTGTGCAATTCGCACAGCCGCGAGGTCGCCGCATCGGCCAGATCGGCGCGGGTTTTCAGGATCAAAACCACTTCCTGATCCTCACGCAATTCGCCCTGCCAGCGATAGACCGACCGCATTCCGTCAAGCACATTGGCACAGGCGGCCAGACGCGCCTCAACCAGGGCACGGCCGAGGCTCAAGGCTTCCTCGTGGCTGGCGGCGGTAACGTAAAGCAGACAAGCGGTCATATCCGGTCGATCCCAGCGGAAAAGACGGGGCAGGTATCACCCTGCCCCGTGGGAGTCTGTATCGGCATCCCCCCGGAAGAGGAAATCGGCAGGGGTGCCCATGACACATATATAATAACTTGGTAAACGGATTTCGATACCCCGGCGTGATGAAACCGCGGCTGCGACAACTGCATTGGCGGTTGAGGCGGATACCAACGGAGTGAACCATCCCGACAAGTGGACAGAAGCCTCAACTGAAGATAGCCTTACTTTTGAGGGCCGGGACTGTCCCGGCGAGCAGAAGGAACATCCTATGGATCTGTCCACACGCTATCTCGGCCTCACTCTGACCTGTCCCCTGGTGGCTTCGGCCTCGCCACTCGCTCTTGATGTCGGCAACATCCGAAAGATGGAGGATTTTGGTGCCGGAGCCGTGGTGCTGCCCTCGATCTTTCAGGAAGATATCGAAAACGAAATCGACGAGATGGAGCGCCTGGGCAACGAAGGAAACTCCGAAGCACTCAGCTATTTCCCGGCGGGGCTGACCGAAAATGTCGGCCCGCAGAATTACCTCGACCTGATCCGCCGCGCCCGCGCCGCTGTCGATATTCCAGTGATCGCCAGCCTGAACGGCACCACTCCCGCCGGCTGGATCGATTATGCCCGTCAGATCGAACAGGCGGGAGCTCATGCGCTGGAACTGAACGTCTATTATCTGCCGACCGACCTTGTTTCCAGCGGGGCCGAGGTCGAGTCCCGCTACGTTGAGATTTTGACCGAGGTCAAGAAGGCGGTGTCGCTCCCGGTAGCGATGAAACTCAGTCCTTATTTCAGTTCGCCCGGCCACATGATCCAGACCCTCGACACGGCCGGAGCGGATGGCGTTGTTCTGTTCAATCGCTTTTACCAACCTGACATTGACCTGGAAGAATTAACCCTCTTGCGAGACCTGAAACTCAGCACCCGCGGCGAAATCCGTCTCCCTCTGCTGTGGATCGCCGCACTGTCCGGCAAGCTGAAGGGATCGATCGCTGCCAGTTCAGGGGTGCAGACCGCCGCCGAAGTCATCAAATACCTGTTTGTCGGGGCCGATGTGGTGATGACGACCTCGGCCCTGATGCGTCATGGCGTCGAATATCTGAAGGTATTGAAGGATGGGCTGGTCGCCGACCTCACCGCACGCGAAGCCGGGTCTGTCGCTGAAATCCGGGGGGGCCTCAGCCGGAGCGCGGTTAGCGATATCGCCGCTTACGACCGGGTAAACTACATCCGCATCCTGCGCGGGGGGCTGCACGCCGCTCAGTGAGGTTAATTATCTACGGGATTTATGGATTAGTCCACCTTGACATGCAACATCAACGGTGTGAAATTCCCTGACCATCCCGTGCGGAAAGGAGCCTGAGGTCGATGAGCGTCACCAGCAAAAACCCGGAAACCATCGTTCTTCATACCGGCTATCGTGCCGACCCCACCACTGGTTCAGTGGCTGTTCCGATTCACCAGACCACGTCGTACCAGTTCAACAATGCCGATCACGCCGCCAATTTGTTCGGTCTCAAGGAACTGGGAAACATCTATACCCGGATCATGAACCCGACCACCGACGTTCTGGAACAGCGTCTGGCCGCATTGGAAGGCGGCGTCGCCGCCTTGGCGGTTTCATCCGGGCAGGCGGCCAGCACCTTCTCGATCCTGAACGTCGCCCAGGCCGGAGACAATTTCGTCACCTCGACCGATCTGTACGGCGGCACCTGGAATCTGTTCGCCAATACCTTCAAACAGTTCGGGATCGAAGCGCGCTTCGTCGATCCGAGCGACCCCGAGGCCTTTGCCCGCGCGACCGATTCCAAAACCCGCGCCTGGTACGCCGAGACCCTGCCCAATCCGAAGCTGCACGTCTTCCCAATCGCCGAAGTCGGTGCATTGGGTGACAAGCTGGGCGTTCCGCTGATCGTCGATAACACTGCCGCGCCCGTGATCGCCCGTCCGCTCGATCACGGTGCCCACATCGTGGTCTATTCGACCACGAAATATATCGGCGGCCACGGCACCTCGATCGGTGGGGCCATCGTCGATAGCGGCCGCTTCGATTGGGAGAAGCATGCGACTCGTTTCCCGCTGCTGAACGAGCCAGATCCCAGCTATCATGGCGCGGTATGGACCCAGGCGGTAAAGCCGCTCGGTCCGATCGCATACATCCTGCGCGCCCGCGTGATTTTGCTGCGCGACCTCGGTTCCGCCGCAAGCCCGTTCAATGCGTTTCAGACTATCCAAGGGCTGGAAACATTACCGCTGCGTATCCGCGAGCACAGCCGCAACGCAACCGCCGTCGCCCAGTATCTGTCCTCTCATCCCAAGGTCAGCCGGGTGATCCACCCCAGCCTCCAGACCGGTGAGGCCCGCCGCCGCGCCGACGCGATCCTGAAGGGTGGCTTCTACGGCGGTCTGCTCGGCTTCGAACTGAAAGACGGCGTTCTGGCCGGACGTAATTTTATCGATCAGTTGAAGCTGTTCTATCATGTCGCCAACATCGGCGATGCCCGTTCGCTGGCTATTCATCCGGCGAGCACCACCCATTCCCAACTGTCGGCCGATGAACAATTGGCAACTGGTGTGACTCCGGGCTATGTGAGATTGTCTATCGGTATTGAACATATCGACGATATCCTCGCCGACTTAAAGCAGGCATTGGAGGCCATCTAACATCGTGTCCACCATCCTTCCCCACGCTGAGTTTCCCTTTACTCGTATGCGCCGCAACCGCCGGGACGACTGGTCCCGGCGGGTGATCTCCGAGAACAAGCTCTCGGTCGATGACTTGATCTGGCCGGTTTTCGCGGTCGAAGGAACCGGCGTGAGGCAGGAAGTGGTGTCGATGCCCGGCGTCGCGCGGTTTTCCGTCGATCTTTTGGTCGAGGAATGCCGTCGTGTCGCCGACCTCGGCATTCCCGCGATCGCATTATTCCCCTCGGTCGAGGCGGCGCTGAAGACCCCCGACGCAGCCGAGGCCTATAACCCCAATAATATCATCTGCCGTGCCGTTCGGGCCATCAAGGCCGCCGTGCCGAAGCTGGGCGTGATCTGCGACGTTGCTCTCGACCCGTTCAACAGCAACGGCCAGGACGGTCTGGTCGTCAACGATTATGTCGTCAATGATCTGACCGTCGAAGCCTTGTGTAAGATGTCGCTGGTCCAGGCTCAGGCTGGCTGTGACGCCCTCGCCCCCTCCGACATGATGGATGGCCGCATCGGTGCTATCCGTGAAGTGTTGGACGACGTGGATTTGATCGATGTTCGTATCATTTCCTATGCCGCCAAGTACGCTTCGGCGTTCTATGGTCCGTTCCGTGATGCCGTCGGCACTGGTTCGACGTTGAAGGGCGACAAGAAGACCTATCAGATGGACCCGGCCAATTCCGACGAGGCGTTGCGTGAAGTCGCCGCCGACCTGTCCGAGGGAGCCGATATGGTGATGGTCAAACCGGGCATGCCTTATCTCGACATTATCCGCCGGGTGAAGGAAACCTTTGGTGTCCCCACCCTCGCCTATCAGGTCTCTGGCGAATACGCGATGATGAAGGCCGCAGCGTTAAACGGCTGGCTCGATTGGGACAAGGTTATTGTCGAAAGCCTGATCGGCTTCAAGCGTGCTGGTGCCGATGCGATTCTGACCTATACCGCCCCAGAAGTGGCGCGGCTGCTGGCCAAACCTTCGTCGTACTAACACGGGAATTTAAATCCCCCCGACATCTTTCGCGATGTCGGGGGGATTTTCATGTCCGCGTTATCCGCGCAGCAACTCTACCGATATATAAAGCTCTCGTCTCTGGGTCAGTACGGACAGTCGGCACGCCCACAGGGCGAAGCGGAACGCGATGGCTGCCAGACGCCGCAGACGCGGCACTCCGTCATCGTCTCTGTCGGAGCGGTTTCTCGCCGCTTATCTGACTCGCCACCACGCCGGACAATCATTTCCGCGACGCGGGTCATGTGGCGAAAGCCAAACCAGACGACCGAAACAACCAGAACAAGAAGGAGAATCTTGATGAACATAATGTTCTTATCTCCTGGCGAACATAGGCGGTCAAGACCAACCTGGAATTGACCATGGGTCGGTACTCAGGAAGAGGCGGAAACTTAAAAGCCATTCCAGCATCAGACAACCATAGCCACTCTCTCAGGAAAAGCGATTGGTACGAGGAAAGCCGCTAGGAGGAAGTCGCCCGACCGAGGCACGTTTACCCAGCCACGGCGTCAATACCGTTTCGGTACGAGTCCGTTCGCCCAGTGCCCAGGTGAGACCATCGGCGAGAGTAAACATCTTGATGTCGGCGGTGCCACAATCACGATATTTTTGCAAGATGACGCCACGTCCGCGAGTCAGTTCAGGAATCTCCTCGATCATGAACACCAGCATCTTGCGGTTCTGTCCGACGATCGCGACAGCATCACCTTCGACCGGCAGACAGAAGCTGGCTTTCTCGCCTTCCCCCACATTCAGGATCATCTTGCCCGCGCGGGTCTGAGCCAGAACTTCATTTTCCTGGACGATGAAGCCACGACCAGCATCGGTGGACAGCAGCAAGCGCCGCCCCGGCTGATGAATCATCACGGCGGCGACGTCGGCTTCTGGAGCAAGATCAATCATCAGACGGAGTGGCTCGCCATGGCCGCGCCCGGATGGCAACCGATCTCCACCCAGGGTAAAGAAGCGTCCGTCCGTAGACAGGATCAAGATCTTGTCGGTGGTCCACGTCTTCAGCGCGCAGCGGAGTTCATCACCCTCCTTGAACTTCAAGGCTTCCGGCGACGTATCGGCATGGCCCTTCAGCGCCCGGACCCATCCCTTGTCCGATAACACCATCGTGATCGGTTCACGCTCGACAAATGCCTCGATCGGCACGACCACTGCCGCCGGAACCTCCCCAAGTTCAGTCCGCCGCCGTCCCAACGGGGTGTCGCCACCGAACGTCTTGCGGGTCACCGCGATCTGACTGGCGATCACACGCCACCGCCGCCCCTCGTCAGCCAGCAGAGCGACCAAACCAGCTTTTTCCGCCGACAATGCGTCGTGCTCGGTGCGGATTTCTACTTCCTGAAGCTTGTTGAGGCTCCGCAACCTCATATTGAGGATTGCCTCGGCCTGCACCTCGGTCAGATTGAAACGGGCGATCAGACCGGCCTTGGGGTTATCCTCGTAACGGATAATCCGAATCACGGTGTCGAGATCGGCATAAACCTTCAGGAAACCGTCCAGCACTTCCAGACGCCGGTCGATCTTGTCGAGGCGGAAGCGTGAACGTCGCTCCAGCACCACCATCCGATGGTCAAGGAAGGCTCGCAACACCTCCTTCAACGTCATCACCCGCGGCACCGAATTGGCGTCAAGCACGTTCATGTTGAGCGGGACGCGACTTTCGAGATCGGTCTGGCGGAACAACTGCTCCATCACCAGCGCGGCCTCGACGGTGCGGTTGCGCGGTTCCAGGACGAGGCGGACGTCTTCGGCGGATTCGTCTCTGATATCGGCCAGCAGCGGCAACTTTTTTTCGCCCAGCAATTCGGCGATCCGTTCGATCAGCCGCGCCTTCTGCACCTGATAGGGAATCTCGGTAATGACGATCTGGTACAGACCATGCGACAGCTTTTCCACCGTCCAACGAGCCCGCAGCCGGAAGGCTCCCTTGCCAGTTCGGTAGGCCTCGGCGATCGCGGCGTGACCTTCGACCAGAACGCCGCCGGTGGGGAAATCCGGCCCCGGCATCCGGGCGATCAGATCGTCAACGGCGCAATCTGGCTTGGCGATCAACAGGTCGAGCGCGTCGCAAATCTCACCGACATTATGTGGAGGAATGCTGGTGGCCATCCCCACCGCGATCCCAGACGCACCATTGGCCAGCAGGTTGGGAAAGGCCGCCGGCATTACCACCGGCTCTTCCTCTGTGCCGTCGTAGGTCGGGCGGAAATCGACCGCATCCTCGTCCAACCCGTCCATCAGGGCGGCGGCAACGGCGGTTAACTTTGCCTCGGTGTACCGCATCGCGGCGGCGTTATCGCCGTCGATATTACCGAAATTCCCCTGCCCTTCGACCAGCGGGTAGCGCACCGCGAAATCCTGGGCCAAGCGGACTAACGTATCGTAAACAGCGATGTCGCCATGGGGGTGATATTTACCGATGACATCGCCGACAACGCGGGCGCATTTCTTGAAACCACCGTCTGGATCAAGCTTCAACTGCCGCATCGCGAACAGCAGACGGCGATGCACCGGCTTAAGCCCGTCGCGAACATCAGGCAGAGACCGCGAAACGATCGTCGACATGGCATAAGCGAGATAGCGCTCGCCCAGGGCATCGGCCAACGGCGTCACGCGAATTTCGCCTTTAGCGGCAGCGGTCTTGGTCATGGGGGGAATCCTTGAATCATCGCGACGGAGACGGGCTCCGCCGTGTACCTAGAGAGTGTAATTCAGACGTGGAAACGGTCAACCAGACGGGAACGCGCGGGCGGCAATGAGCCAAGATGGCGGTCGAGAAAGAACCCGGCCAGATCGAGACCGGCGCGAATCTGCGCCGGATCGCCCTCGCCGCCTTCGGCCAGAAAGCGCGGCAGCATCAGCAGCCGATCTTTCCACTTCTCTCCCGCATGACGGGATACAGCCCGCCCCGTCCTTGGGCTGACATAAACAAGGTCCTCGGTCGTTCCGGTTACCGCACACGCGGATAGATCGAGGCCGAACCCGATATCCCGCAACAGCGCCAGTTCGAAATGAACATAAACGCTGGGCCAGGATTCCGCGGGAAGAGCGGTCAGCAGCGCCGACAAAGCGGCATAGGCTCCGGGATGAGCCTGACGTTCGGGCAGGCTCCGCTCTGCCAGGGCGCACGCCGCCCCGAGAGCGGCGAGCCGTCCCGGATCGCCCAAGGCATCGACGGTATGGGCCTTGAGCAATTCCAGTCGCAACGTCCCTAATTGCTCGGGTAAACGCCCCCGCCACCACGCCCGAACCCGGTTTCCGGGCAGAACGATGCCACGATTCGACTTCGAAGCCGCACCATGCAACAGACCGGCGTGACGCCCATGGATCAGGGTCAACACGCCGACAACACCACCATGCTCGCCATGACGGCGAACTGACAGCACCAGAGCCTCGTCTTCCCACTCCATCGCGTCGCGACGCTCTTCCCGGAACAATCATGCGTCTGTTTGCGCTTATCCCTTACGCATCATAATCAAGGCCGATGTCGGAATAGGCGTCACGCTTCTCGCTCCAGTCCTCGCGGACCTTAACGTGAATAAACAAATGAACACGCCGTTCCAACAAAGCCTCAAGTTCGGTGCGGGCAGCTTCGCCGATCGCCTTGATCTGACGCCCCCCCTTACCCAGCACGATAGCCTTCTGGCTATCACGCTCGACATAGATTACCTGATCGATCCGGGCCGAACCGTCGTCTCGCTCCTGCCAGCTTTCACTTTCGACATGAAGCGAATAGGGCAATTCCTGATAGAGAGTCAGAAATGCCTTCTCACGGGTAATCTCGGCAGCAAGCAAGCGCTGCGGCAGATCCGACACCTGATCCTCGGGGAACATCCAAGGCCCCGGAGCCATCGCCCGCCCCAGATGAGCCATCAGGTCGTCAACACCGTCGCCCTTCAGCGCACTGAGCATGAACACATCAGAAAACAACCCCTCGGCGTGTAGCCGGGCCGTCAACTCCAACAGCGTGTCGCGGCGGATCAGGTCGATCTTGTTGAGAACGAGCACCACCTGACGCCCAGCTTCTTTCAGCTTGGCGACAATGGCGCGGGTATCATCATCGTCTCCGCGCTGGGCATCGACCACCAGACAGACATGCTCGGCATCAGCAGCGCCGTTCCACGCGGCGGCGACCATCGCCCGCTCCAAACGCTTGCGCGGCTGAAAGATACCGGGCGTATCGACCAGGATCACCTGAGCATCGCCGGTCATGCAGATTCCCAACACGCGGAACCGGGTGGTCTGAACCTTGGGGGAAACGATCGAGACCTTGGTCCCGACCAGGGCATTGACCAGGGTTGATTTCCCGGCATTGGGGGCCCCCACCACCGCGACAAAACCGCAGCGTTGCCCGTCGTTTTCACTCATTCCTTCACCTTTTCCAACAAAGCAGCGGCAGCAGCCTGTTCGGCCACCCGTTTTGACGGCCCGCGACCGGTAGCCGCCGCCAGTCCCTCGACCGAGACCGAAACCAGAAAAATCGGCTCGTGCGGCGGCCCTTCCGCGCCTTCGACGCGATAGACAGGCAGAGCCTTACCCCGCCCCTGCGCCCATTCCTGCAACGCCGTCTTGGCGTCCTTGGGCGGAGCCGCCGTTTCTTCCATCAATCCATTCCAGCGGCTGCGCACGAATGCGGCGGCCACCTCGAACCCGGCATCGGCGAACAACGCGCCGATCACCGCCTCGCAAGCATCGGCGAGAATGCCAGGATTGGCACGCCCTCCGGCCTCATCGTCTCCCCGCGCCATCGCCAGATACGCGCCAAGCCCAATCGTCTCGGCCACCTGAGCCACCGTCTCCCCGCGCACCAGAGCAGTGAAACGCCGGGCCAGTGCGCCCTCGGCCTCGTTGGGATAGCGCTGGTACAACATGTCGGCAACCACCAACCCCAGCACCCGATCACCCAGAAATTCCAGCCGTTCGTAATTGGCTGAACGCTTCCGGTTGCGGCGCCCCTGATCGATACTGGGATGAGTCAACGCCTGTGTCAGCAGGCCGGGCTGGGAAAAACTGTGCCCCAGAACGGCGTAAAGATCATGATCGGCCGTCATCGTCTACTCGATCCGCTGGAACAGCCGAGAATAGCGGATCGCCCAGGGCCAACGCCACACTTCCCACAAAGCTGCACTGCCGTCACCCGAGAAGAACAGAATCTCCGCCCGGCCAACCAAATTTTCCGCCGGAACGTAACCGACCTCCGTCAAATAGCGCGAATCGGCCGAATTGTCGCGGTTATCACCCATCATGAAATAATGACCAGGCGGAACCACGTATTCCTGCGTGTTGTCGGCGGGACCATTATCCCCCAGGAATTCGATAATCCGGTGATTTCGGCCGTTCGGCAGGGTCTCGACATATTGCGGCGCACGAATGATGTTGCCATCACGATCGCGGTCGATGAAATCCTCAATCCGCCTGCGCTCGACCGAGGCGCCGTTGATGTGGAGGATACCACCGATCACCTGGATGTGATCGCCGGGCAGGCCAACCACCCGCTTGATATAGTCGATCTTATTCTCGGTCGGCTTCTTGAACACCGCGATATCGCCGAGTTCAGGAAGACTGCCCAGGATACGGCCTCCGCTCGGACCGATACCGAACGGCATCGAATAACGCGAATAGCCATACGCATATTTCGATACGAACAGATAATCCCCGATTAACAGCGACGGAATCATCGATCCCGACGGAATATTAAAGGGCTCGAAGGCCAGGGTGCGCACCGCGCCCGCGATCAGCATCGCATAGATGATCGTGCGGATCGTCTCGCCCATCCCGCTGGATTTGCCTCTAGACATGAAGAATGCCGCCTAAAGCTTTGGATTTAATATAAAAGCCGCTACACGTGGAACGGCGTCAGTTGCGCCGATCAAGCCAGCCCCGAGCCTGTGAGTCAAGCCGGGACGGCCGAGATCGCCACGACAGCCTCGGCCATAGGGTATTCGTCCGTCATCGACAAGTTCAGTCGGGCGGTGAAACCCGGCGGAACTAGGCTCGCCAGAAGCGCCGCCGCTCCGCCGGTAAAAGCCAGCCCAGGACGGCCGCCCCCCAGATCGACGACACCGATATCGCGCAGGAACACCCCGTTCACGAAACCAGTCCCCAGCGCCTTAGCGGCTGCTTCCTTGGCGGCAAAGCGCTTGGCGAAGGTGGCTGCCTGACTACCGGGCCGCCCTCGGGCCGCCCGTTCCCGTTCGACCGGTGTGAAGACACGGTGAAGGAAGCGGTCGCCGAACCGTTCGAGTGCCTGCTCGATGCGTCGGATATCAACCAGATCGTTACCCAGTCCCAGAATCATGACGCCAACCCGATTGAAGCGCGCGCCTCATCCATTCGCCCGCGCATCTGCCGAATCGCGGCATCCAGCCCAGTAAAAATCGACTCCCCGATCAGGAAGTGGCCGATATTCAGTTCGACGATGCTCGGGATCGCCGCAATCGGGGAAACAGTGTCGAAGCTCAGTCCGTGACCGGCATGGCATTCCAGTCCAATAGCTTCGGCATGGGCCGCCGCTGCGATAATACGGGCGAGTTCGACTGAGCGGGCCGTCCCATCCTCGACATCGCAATAGGCACCGGTGTGCAGCTCGACCACTGGTGCCCTCAGATCACGAGCCGCATCAAGCTGACGCGGATCGGGTTCAACGAATAGCGAGACGCGGATCCCGGCCTCAATCAGCGGCGCCAGCAGGGGCCGCAGCGATTCGCGGTGGCCTGCGACATCCAATCCCCCCTCGGTGGTGCGCTCTTCGCGCTTTTCCGGCACGACGCAGACGGCATGAGGGCGCAGCCGCAGAGCGATCGCGACCATCTCCTCCGTCGCCGCCATCTCCATATTCAGCGGCAGGGAGATCTCGGCCCTCAGGCGTTCGATATCGCGGTCGCGAATATGACGTCGGTCCTCGCGCAAATGGGCCGTAATGCCATCGGCTCCGGCGGCGGCGGCAAGAATCGCCGCCTGAACCGGATCAGGGTGGGCCGTACCACGGGCATTTCGAAGGGTAGCGACGTGATCGATATTCACGCCAAGGCGAAGACGCCGGGGGGTCATGTCGTGCAAAAGCTCCAGTGGGGGCGAAAATTTGGCTCAGTTGCGGGCGCGCTCGACCGAACTGATCGCTGGCGTGGCGCGGAGAGCGGCGATGACGTTAGTCAGATGCTTCACGTCACGCACCTCGATATCGATGATCATCTCGAAAAAATCCGAGGTCCGGTTAGTGATCTTCAGGTTAGTGATATTCCCCATATTCTTGGCGATCACCGTCGATACGGATCCCAATGTATTCGGCTCATTAATGACAACCAGATCAATTCGTCCGATATGGGCTTTAATCTCGGATTCGTCCCAGGCGACGTCCAACCACCGCTCTGGCTGATCGGCGAACTGCTCAAGATTTTCACAATCGATCGTGTGAATGGTAACACCCCGCCCCGTTGCGACAATGCCGACGATGCGGTCGCCGGGCAATGGGTGACAACACCCCGCGAAATGCATCGCCATGCCGGGGATCAGCCCCTTGATCGGCATCGTCCCAGACTTATCCTTGCGCTCGGGCGGGCGGGCCTTGAGAGCAACGACATTGTCGGAATGTTGGGCGCGGTTCTTCAGTTCAGGATAGACCGAAGACAACACGTCGCGCGCCGAAAGCACCCCTTCGCCGACCAACGCGACCAAATCCTCGGTCGCGGGCGACTTATAAATCTTCAGAACGCCGTCCAAAGCTTTGTCGGTGTATTCGTAACCTTCCTGGCGGAAGGCACGAACCAGCATCCCCCGACCCAGCTCGGTATATTGGGTCCGCTGCTGGGTGCGGATAAAACGACGTATCCGAGCACGCGCTTTACCGGTGACGACAAAGCGCTCCCAGGTGGGATTGGGGGTCTGCGCCTTAGAGGTGATGATGTCAACCTGATCGCCATTCTGCAACTGCGTGCGCAGCGGCATGATGCGGCCATTGACCTTCGACCCCACGCAAGTATCGCCGATTTGGGAATGGACGGCATAGGCGAAATCGACCGGACACGCCCCACGCGGCAACGAAATCAGATCGCCCTTCGGCGTAAAGCAGAATACCTGATCCTGAAACATCTCGAGCTTGGTGTGCTCAAGGAATTCCTCGGGATTCGAAGCGTGCTCCAGAATATCGAGCAATTCGCGCAACCAGCGATACTGGCGACCGTCGGTTAGCTTGGCACCATCGCGCTTATATTTCCAGTGCGCAGCAACGCCCAGTTCGGCGACCTCGTGCATCTCCGAGGTGCGGATCTGGACCTCAATACGCTGACGCTCNGGCCCAAATACCCCAGTATGGATCGAACTGTAGCCGTTGGGCTTTGGTACCGAGATGTAATCCTTGAAACGGTTCGGCACCATTGGATAGTGCGAGTGGATCACCCCCAATGCCCGGTAGCAATCCTCGACGCCATCGACTGCGACGCGAAACGCCATTATGTCGGATAATTGTTCAAATCCAACATTCTTGCGCTGCATCTTCTGCCAAATCGAGAACGGAGTCTTTTCCCGCCCCGACACAGTGGCTACGATCCCGGCCTCGTTCAGGATCTTGCGCAATTCCTCAAGAATTCGCCCGATCAGATCCCCGCCCTGTTCGCGCAGGAAACCCAACCGGGCAACGATCGAGCCACGGGCGTCGGGATGGAGTTCGGTGAAGGCCAGATCCTCCAACTCCATCTTGATTTCCTGCATACCGATACGTTCGGCAAGCGGGGCGTAGATTTCCATGGTTTCCAGCGCAATGCGCCGACGCTTATCCGGGTTCTTGATGTAATGCAGGGTCCGCATGTTGTGCATGCGGTCGGCCAGCTTGACCAGCAGAACACGAATGTCCTCGCTCATCGCCAAGACCAGCTTTCGCAAATTCTCGGCTTGCTTGGCGTGGTCGGACTGCAACTCGATCCGGTTAAGCTTGGTGACACCATCGACCAGGCGGGCGATCTCGCGCCCGAACAGGTGCTCGATCTCCTCCTGGGTGGCGGGAGTGTCCTCGATAGTGTCGTGCAGCAGCGCGGTGATGATCGACGCGCAATCGAGACGGTACCGGGTCAGGATGCCCGCCACCTCGATCGGATGCGAGAAGTAAGGATCACCTGAAGCGCGTAATTGCGACCCATGCATTTTCATCGCATAGACGTAGGCGCGGTTGATCGCGTCCTCGTCCGCAGCGGGATCGTAGGATTTGACGCGCTCCACAAGTTCAAATTGGCGCATCATGACTTGGCATTCCTCCGTGGCGACCCGACATATGGGCTGACCATGGCTTAAGTTTGACCGGCTGTGCGTCACAGGAAAAGAGGAAAGAGCACATCCCCGGCAGCATTTTTTCACAACCTGCGAGTTGACTCGCGACAGCGGCGGGGAATTATTGCATCCTTTCGGACGGATTGACGATCCGTCGGACCGACGGAACGACGGGACAGGTGAGGTTCATGTTCGCGATCATCGGCATTATCGTTACCCTTGTCAGTGTGATCGGCGGCTATGCGGCTCCCGGTGGACATCTTGACGTGCTGTTTCAGCCGTTCGAGTGGATCATCATTGTCGGCGCAGCCGTAGGTTCACTTTTGCTCGGCAACCCCAAATCGATTATCACCGGCATTGCCGGTAATATCGCGGTCGTATTCAAAGGCGCGCATCACGGGAAAGACGACTACATCGAGATGTTGTCGATGCTCTATGCCGTGTTTAAGCTCGCCAAGACCAAGGGCGATCTGGCTTTGGAAAGCCACGTTGAAAAGCCCGACGAAAGTCCATTATTTGCCAAATTCCCCAAATTCACCAACGATCATCACACTCGAACGTTTCTGTGTGATTATTTAAGGCTTCTGACGTTGGGGACCAGCAATGCCCACGAATTAGAATCGATTATCGACGGCGAGTTGGAATCGCACCACAAGCACTACCATGAGATCGCCAATGCGGTTAATCTGATGGGCGATGCGATGCCTGCACTCGGTATCGTTGCTGCCGTTTTGGGCGTCATTCACACGATGGGATCGATCACCGAACCCCCCGAAGTGTTGGGTCACCTGATTGGTGCCGCACTGGTTGGAACATTCTCGGGCGTGCTGATCTCGTATGCTTTCGTCGCCCCGATCGCTCGCAATATGCAGTTGTGCTTCGATTCCGATCACAACTACTTCTTAGCCATCAAAGCCGGGTTGCTCGGCCACATGCAGGGCTACGCACCCCAGGTCTCCATCGAATTCGCCCGGAAAATTCTTCCCGATGAATTACGCCCGACCTTCCAGGAACTGGAAGAGACGGTAACGAACCTCCCGCCGGACTGAGCTGAATATCATGGCTGAAGGTGGCGGTAGCCCAATCATCATCAAGCGCATCAAGAAGTCGGCGGCCGGCCATCACGGCGGTGCCTGGAAGGTTGCTTATGCCGACTTCGTGACAGCGATGATGGCCTTTTTCCTCTTGCTGTGGTTGTTGAACGCAGTCACTGAGGAGCAATTGACCGGCGTCTCAAACTATTTTGCCCCGACGATGGCGTCGAAAAGCTCGAATGGCGCGGGCGGGGTGCTGGGAGGTCAAACCATCGGCGAAGGCGCTCAGGTCAGCCAAACCTCGTCGCCGACCTTGGTCCAGTCGCTTCCCCCCTCCTCGATCAGCGCCGAGGGCGAGGATTTGTCTGCTCCCAGCACCCCGAGCAGTCCCGACCAGGACGGTGCGAATGGGCAGGACAAGGCGGGTATGTCCGAGCAGGAATTCAAGGAGGCGATGGCTCAGCGCGAACAGAAAAAGTTCGACAAAGCCAAGGAAATGCTTGAAAACGCGGTCAAGGGCATCCCCGAACTGAAACAGTTCCAGGGCAGCATGATGGTCGATAACACCCCAGAAGGGTTGCGTATCCAGATCACCGATCAGGAAGGTCTGGCGATGTTCCCGTCTGGCTCCAGCGCGCCTTATGGCCATACCCGCGCCATGCTCGATCTCGTCGCCCGGATCGTCCGCCAGTTACCAGACAACCGTATCTCGATCTCGGGCCACACTGATTCGGTGCCGTTCAAGGACCCGTCCGGCTACACGAACTGGGAATTGTCGGCCGATCGCGCTCTGGCCAGTCGCCGCGCCCTGATTGCTTCGGGCGTACCAGAGAGCAGGGTCGATCGGGTCGTCGGCCGTGCGGATCAGGATCCATTGGAAAAGAGCGACCCGAAGGGGCTACGCAACCGGCGGATCAGCATCATCCTGTTGCGCGAGAACGATCTTGGCCCCGCCGAATCGAAAACGCTGTCGGTACCGATGTCGAAAAAATAACGATCAAGGATCTGTATCGATCATGTCGGTTCCCCCCACTCCGACTTTCACGTCACCAACCGTTCCGGAGTGGGGCGACCCGTGGCGATACCCGATCTATTATCTCGGCGTCACGCCTCGTCGAATTTATGCCTATTGCCTTGACCTCGTGGTGGTTGGGCTTCTGTGGCTGATGGTCTTCATCGGGTGTGTAATTCTGGGGGCTCTCAGCCTTGGCCTGCTCATGCCGATTCTTGGGATGGTTCTGGCGGCCGTGCCAATCAGTTACCATACCCTGACCATTGCCGGGCCACGTTCGGCCACATTTGGAATGAGAGTCGCCGGCTTGCGGGTGATGTCGGTCGCACCAGGGGCTGAGATTGACGGTGGCCGCCCCACCATCCTGCAAGCGCTTATCCAGACCGTTGCTTTTTACGCATCGCTGGCAATGACCGGCAGCCTGATTCTACTGGTGGCTCTCTTCAATCCTCGTCGCCGAACAGCACATGATTTCCTGGCGGGAACGGTTGTCGTCAATGATCCACGGCAATGGCGTGGCTCTGGACCGTAATCTGAGGTTTGAACCGGCATCACCGCGTTCCTATATGTTAAGGCACGGCACGCTCCGGCCATCCGGCGCCGTTAGGTTTGACCCCCAGAGGACGAGACCGGACGTGACATAATGGATCATTTTCCACTCAAGCGACCGCATTTCTTCTTCACGACAGCTCCCCTTCCCTGCCCCTATGTCGCCGGGCGGTTGGAGCGCAAGATCGTTACCGAGTTGAACGGAGCCGACGCAGAAGGTCTGCACGAAGCTCTGTCCCGCGCCGGTTTCCGCCGCAGCCATTCCATCGCCTACACTCCGGCCTGCCCTGGCTGCTCGGCTTGCATTCCGGTGCGGATCGTTGTCGATGGTTTTTCCCCCGGCCGCACCATGCGCAAGATCGCTCGCGTTAATGCCGAACTGGTGGCCCGCAAGGTTCCGGCCAAGGCGTCGGCGGAACAATTCCGGCTATTCGCGCGCTACCAGGAGTCGCGTCACGCCGGAGGCGACATGGCGCTGATGGGCTTTTACGATTATCGCTCGATGGTCGAGGACAGCCCGGTCGATACGTTCCTAATCGAGTTCCGACGTCCCGACGGCAGTCTGACCGCCGTGTGCTTGGCCGACCGGATGCGCGACGGTTTGTCGGCGGTCTACAGCTTCTTTGACCCCGACCTCTATCACCGCAGCTTGGGCACTCAGGTGGTGCTGTGGCTGATCGAGCAATCGCGCCAGATCGGGTTGCCCTACGTGTATCTTGGCTATTGGATTTCCGATAGCCGGAAGATGTCGTACAAGGCGCGGTTCCGCCCACTCGAAGCGTTCGGGCCAGAGGGATGGCAGGCATTCACCCCGGCAGAATTTCACGGAGCGGCTTTATCGGACGACCAGCCGCCGCCCATCGCCTTGTAGAGACCGACGACGGCTTGAAACCGGGCTAGCCGGGCCTGAGCCAGTTGATCCTGCGATGAGAACAGCGTCTTCTGGGTGTTCAGAACGGTAGTAACGTCAACGGTCCCTGCGCTCATAAGCGACTGCGCGATCTCAAAGGCTCGCCGCGCCGTCGCTTCAGCGACACGTTGCTCCTCTTCCGCCTCTGCGGTTTTTTCGACCGCGACCAGCGAGTCCTCGACGTCAGAGAAGGCCGATACCACCGCTTTGCGGTAGGTTTGCACCAATTCGTCCCAACGCGCCCGCTTCTGCTCGACCGTGCCCGCGATCTTGCCGCCGTCGAACAACGGCACGGTGAGGCTGGGACCAAGCGAAAACAGCAGGCTCTGATGCGTCATCATTTTAGCCAGATCGACACTCTGAAAGCCTCCCTGTCCGGTCAATGAGATGCTGGGAAACCATGCAGCACGAGCAACGGTAATGTCGGCATTGGCTCCGCGCAGATTGGCCTCGGCCGATAGGACATCGGGACGCCGACCCAGCAATTCCGATGGCAGACCTGGAGACACCTCGGGCACGGCCAGCACCGAAAGAGTCTCAGGCTCCAGAGCCAGATCTTCAGGCAGACGACCGACCAGAATCGCCAGCGCATTGCGCGACTGGCGGATCTGCTTTTCCAACGGTGGCACGGTAGCCCGCTGGCTGGCGACAACGTTTTCCTGTTGAGCGACATCTAGGGAGGTGGCGGTTCCCGCCGCCAGCCGGTCGCGATACACAGCCAGAACCGATTCGGCATTGCCCACCGACTCGCGGGCCAATCGCAATCGTTCACTGTATCCAAGGATGTCGAAATAGGTGGTAGCGATGGAGGATTGCATTGTCAGCATTGCTGTCTGGTGATCGAAGCGGCTGGCCTGAGCAGCCGCTTCGGCGGAATCCACTCCGGCGCGGTTTTTCCCCCAGAAATCGATCTCATAACTGGCGCTGACGGTTGCACCATAGGTGGTAACATAGTTCGGCTTCAGCCCCCCCCGACTAGCAGATGCGGAACTGGAGCTTGTCGCCATAGAGGAGCGACTACGAGTTGCGCTACCATCCCCCGTCAGCGAGGGCAACAACGCGCCTCCTGCGATTTCAACCTGAGCTTCTGCCTGCCGCACTCTCGCCATCGCGGCAGCGATGTCGAAATTGCCGATCATGGCATCCTGCATCAGCGCATCAAGCCGGGGCGAGGAAAACTGACGCCACCAATCGAGAGATGGCCACTCGGCGGTACGATTGGTCCCATTCCAGGCAGCGGGAGGCGGCGCTTCCGGGGCGATATACGCGTCGCCGATCGAGCAACCGCCCAGCAGGGCGGCCAGGGTCAGAGGATAAACAAGCGTTCGGATCACGGGGCAACCTCCATCCGCCGGTCGCGTCGGTTCCGCCACCAACGAGACAAACGGGCCAGCGAAAGATAAACCACAGGAGTGGTGAACAGGGTTAGCATCTGCGACAGCAGAAGACCGCCGACGATTGCGATACCGAGCGGCTGGCGCAGCGCCCCCACCGGACCGGAGGCCAGCGCCAGCGGTAATGCGCCCAACAAGGCCGTCAGTGTGGTCATGGTGATCGGACGAAAACGGATATGACACGCTTCGCGGATCGCCTGATCGGGTGTCAGACCACGCCGTTCGGCCGTGATCGCGAAATCAACCAATAGAATACCATTTTTCTTGACGATCCCCATGAGCAGGAACACGCCAATAATACTGATCAAGGTCAATTCGGTGCCGGTAATCAGCAAGGCCAGCAACGCCCCCAACCCCGCCGAAGGCAGGGTTGATATAATCGTCAGAGGGTGCAAGGTACTCTCATAAAGAATACCAAGAACGATAAAGATCGTCAGCAACGCCGCCGCGATCAGGATCGGCTGGTCGCGCGAGGTATCGGCAAAGGCTTTGACGTTACCCGCCGGAGCGATGTGAATCCCAGCGGGCAATCCGATATCGTGCCCGGCCTGTTCCAGCCTCTCCGCCGCAGTGCCAAGCGGCGTTCCGGGAGCAAGGTTAAAGCTCAGAGTGGCCGAGGGAAATTGCCCGCGGTGAGCGACCGACATGGGCGATGTCGTGTAGTCGAATCGGGCCAGCGCATCGAACGGAACCAAGGTGCCATCGGCGGCCTTGACCCACAAGCTATGCAACGAATCCGGGCTTTCTGTATGGCGACGATCCACCTCAAGCACGACCTTGTACTGATTGCGCTGGGTATACATCGTTGCAACCTGACGCTCGGCAAAGGCGTTCTGCAGCACTTGATCGATCGAGGAAACATCAACCCCCAACCGTGCGGCAGCATCACGATCGATCACGACCTGGGCTTGCGGCATAGCGATGTCGAGATCACTGGAGATGTCGGCGAGGCCGGTATCCTTCTTCAGACGTTCGACAAGTTTCGGCGTCCATTCCTTTAGGTCGTCAAGGGAATCCGACGACAAGGCGAACTGGAATTGCGCCCGCCCTCGGTTACCACCGACACGGATATCCTGACCGGCCTGCATGAAGGCGGTAACACCATCGACTTGCGCCAATTTGGGCCGCAGCCGGTCGATTACCTCCTGGGCACTGGCCTTACGCTGCTCGATCGGCTTTAACGTCACGAACATCCGGCCCTGATTGTTGAGGCCGCCATCCCCGCCCGAGCCAATGAACGAGGCGACTCCCTCGACCGCTGGATCGGACAGGATCACCTCGCCGACTTTCTGCTGCCGCTCGGCCATGGCGCGGAAGGAGATATCGACTCGTGCCTCAACCGAAGTGAAAATCATCCCAGTGTCTTGAGGTGGGAAAAATCCTTTAGGGACAACACCATAGAGGTATATTGTCAACCCCACCGCCCCGAAGGTGACACCAAGCATCAGCCGGGGATGCGCCAGGGCATGAACCAGCCCAGATTCGTAAACACGCAGCATCCAGGCCATTACCGCTTCGCCACCTCGCGCAACCATAGACGGCCGTCCCTCTGGTTTGGCACGCGACATCAGATAGCTGAACAGAGCCGGAGTTACCGTCAGTGACACGAGGGCCGATGCAGTGATCGCCACCGACAAAGTCACAGCGAATTCGCGGAACATCCGCCCGATAATGCCCCCCATGAACAGCAGGGGAATGAACACCGCAACCAAAGATAGAGTGATTGACACAACGGTAAAGATGATTTCCGACGCACCTTTTATCGCGGCATGCAGCGGTGTCTCGCCCGCTTCGATATAACGGGCGATGTTCTCAATCATCACGATGGCGTCATCGACGACGAACCCGACCGAGATGATAATCGCCAGAAGAGAAATGGTATTGAGGCTATACCCTAGCAGCGCCATCACCGCGAAGGTCGCGGCCAGCGACAGCGGCACCGTCACCGTCGCCGCCAAAGTCGGCGTTACCCTTCCCAGCGACAGATAAACCACCAGCACCACTAACACGATCGACAGCAGCAAGGTCATCTCGACATCGGCCAGGGTGGCGCGGATATTGCCGGTACGGTCATTGACCACTGAAACGGTGGTTCCGGCAGGCATCCACCGTTGCAATTGAGGTAGGATTGCGTGGATACGCTCGGTCGTCTCGACGACGTTGGCACCGGGCTGTTTGCTGATGATGACCAGAACCGCGCGGTCGCGATTGAACCAACCTGCCTGTCTGATGCTTTCGACCGAATCCGTCACTTGGGCAATCTGCGACAGCCGCACGATCGCTCCGTTCGCCGCCCGGACGATCAGCGGCGCATGCGCGGCGGCAGTGTAAAGCTGATCGTTGATGGCAAGGCTCATCACCTCACGTGGGCCGTCGATACTCCCCAATGGCTGTGCGACATTGGATTGGGTCAGGGCGGTGCGGACATCTTCAAGCGATAGCCCCATTGCCGACAGGCGTCCGGGATCGACCGCAACCCGTACTGCCGGTTTGTCAGCCCCTCCCAGGAATACCCGTCCCACCCCCTCGATCTGCGAGATACGCTGGAGCAAAATCGCATCGGCGGCGTCGTAAATCTTCGCGGGTGGCAAGCTCTGCGAGGTCACCGCCAAAATCATGATCGGCGCATCGGCCGGGTTCAGTTTACGAAAAGTCGGTGGAGTCGGCAAATCGACCGCCAGTTCCGCACCAGCCGAATTAATCGCAGACTGAACATCCTGAGCCGCACCGTTGATATCGCGTTCCAGATCGAACTGAACGATGATCGAGGTCGAACCCTGATTGCTGGTCGAGATCAGTTCGGTAACGCCCGCGATCTCACCCAATCGCCGTTCCAGCGGTGCCGCCACGGTCGCGGCCATGGTGGCTGGATCGGCACCAGGCAGACGTGCCATCACCATGATGGTCGGGAAATCGACCGAAGGCAGAGGTGCCACCGGCAGCCGGTCAAAGGCAACCATTCCAGCCAGCAGCATCCCCAACGCCAGGAGCAGGGTGGCGACCGGGCGACGGATGAACAGCTCGCTGAAATTCATGCCGCCGCCCTGCCCCGCCGTAAGCGGTCAAGCGCCAGATAGATCACTGGCGTGGTGTAGAGGGTAAGAAACTGACTGAGCAGCAGGCCGCCAACAATCGCGATCCCGAGCGGGCGGCGCAGTTCGTACCCTGTGCCGCTATCGATCGCGAGCGGAATCGCACCGAGGAGCGCCGCCATCGTCGTCATCATGATCGGTCGGAAGCGTAACGCGCAGGCCTGACGGATCGCCTCAAGCGGCGGGAGTCCTTCGACCCGCTCTGCCTCCAGCGCAAAGTCGATCATCATGATCGCGTTCTTCTTAACAATCCCCATCAGCAACAAGATGCCGATCAACCCGACCAGGGAGAGATCGTTACCGGTCGCCAACAAAGCAAGCAACGCCCCAATTCCGGCCGAAGGCAGGGTTGACATGATCGTCAGCGGATGGATGAAGCTCTCGTACAGCACACCGAGGACGATATAGATCACCACCAGAGCCGCCACGATCAGCCACGGCTCGTTTTTCAGCGAGGAGCGGAATTCGGCGGCATCGCCAGTGAAGTCGCCAGCGATGGTCTCGGGCAACCCCATCTCGGCCTCGATTTGACCGATGGTCTCGATAGCCTGCCCCAGCGATGCGCCCGGCGCGAGGTTGAAGCTAAGAGTTACCGCTGGAAACTGGCTTTGATGGGTAACCACCAGCGGCGCGGTCTTACGCGCCACCGTCGCCACAGCCGACAACGGCACCAAAGCCCCATTCGACGAACGGACATAGATCGATCCCAAGGCTTCCGGCCCGAGTTGGAAATCGGGCGTTACCTCCAGGATCACGTGATACTGGTTGACCTGGGAATAGATCGTCGAAATCTGGCGCTGGCCGAATGCGTCGTATAGGGTGTCGTCAATCGCCTGGGGCAGTACACCGAGCCGCCCCGCTTTATCGCGGTCGATGACGATATCGGCGACCAGCCCACCTTCCTGCGCGTCAGATGCCAGATCGGTCAGCAACGGTGAAGCGCGCATCCGTTCCAGAACCCGAGGAGCCCATTCCGCCAATTCGACGGCATCGACATCGGCCAGGGTGTATTGGAAGCGGGTTCGGCTGGTGCGGGGGCTGATCTGGATATCCTGAGCGGCGCGCAGATGGACCTGGATTCCCGCCACCGGAGCCAGTTGGCGGGACAGGCGGGCAATCACCTCATCAGCAGAAGCCGAGCGCTTGCGCCTGGGCTTCAGAACGATCGTCAACTGCCCGGTATTGGCGGTGATGTTGGTTGGCCCGGCACCCAGAAACGAAGCGACCCCGGCGATATCCGGGTCCTGGCCAACGATCGCCGCCACCTTCCCTTGCAATTCGCTCATCGCGGCGAACGAGATTTCTGGACGGGCATCGGTCGTCGCGACAATCAGGCCGGTATCCTGAGACGGCAGGAAGCCCTTGGGCATCCCGATATAAAGTGCCACCGTCCCGACCAATGTTGCCGCTGCCAGCCACAACGTCGCCGTCTGCCGCGCCAACACCCAATCGAGCGACCGGGCATAGGCGCCAGACAGAGCCAGGAACAGACGACCCGAGCGCGCCTCGCGATCGCCGCCTTTCAACATATGACCGCACATCATCGGCGTCAGGGTTAGCGACACCACCGCCGACACCACCACGGCAACCGTCAGGGTCATGGCGAATTCACGAAACAACCGCCCAACGATCCCGGTCATGAATAGCAAGGGAATGAAAACCGCGACCAAAGACACGGTTAGCGACACAATCGTAAAACCGATCTCGCGCGCACCAGCCAGAGCGGCCTCGAACGGCTTCATCCCTTTCTCAATATAGCGGACGATATTTTCGATCATTACGATCGCATCATCGACGACAAATCCCGCAGAAATCGTCAGAGCCATAAGCGATAGATTATCGAGAGAGAACCCGGCAAGAGACATCACCCCGAAGGTGCCGACCAGCGACAACGGCAGCGCTACCGCCGGAATCAGAGTCGCACGCGGACTGCGCAGGAACCCCCAGATCACCCCGATCACCAACAGAACGGTCAGAGCAAGAGTGAATTCGACATCAGCAACAGAGGCGCGAATTGTCTCGGTGCGATCGACCAGAATCGACAGAGTTACCCCGGCTGGAATCGATAGAGCCAGTTCCGGCAACTTTGCTTTCAGCCGATCAACCGTCTCGACGATATTGGCACCGGGCTGGCGTTGAATATTAAGGATCACAGCAGGCTTGCCGTTGTGCCAGCCGCCGACGCGCGCGTTCTCGACTCCCTCGATCACATCGCCGACATCGCGGACCCGCACCGGCGCGCCATTGCGCCACGCGATTACCTGGGACGCATAGCCGGCAGGGGTCGTGATCTGATCATTGGCACCAAGCGACAGCGCCTGACTGACACCATCAAAACTGCCCTTCGGCAGATCGACATTGGCTTTGGCCAGTGCGGCCCGCACCTCCTCCAGCGACAGATCGTAACCCGACAGTCTGGCCGGATCGATCCGCACCCGCACGGCGGGCCTCTGCCCACCTTCGACCACCACCCGCCCAACTCCGCCAATCTGGCTCAGTTTCTGCGAGAGCAAGGTGTCAGCGACGTCATTGACGACGGTGATCGGCAGAGTCTCAGACCCCAGCGCCAGTGTTAGAATCGGCGGATCGGCCGGATTAACCTTGGCGTAAGCCGGGGGGTAAGGCAGCTTATCGGGCAGAACGCCATTGGCTGCGTTGATCGCCGCCTGAACGTCTTGCGAAGCGACGTCGATATCCTTCGACAGGTCGAATTGCAGGGTGATCGCGCTGATCCCCTGCGAACTGGTCGAGGTCATCATTGTCAGGCCGGGGATCAGCCCAAATTGACGCTCAAGCGGCGTGGTCAGCAGCGAAGCGACCGTGTCGGCGCTGGCTCCTGGCAGACGAGTGGTAACCTGGATGGTCGGAAAGTCAACTTGGGGCAGTGCGGACACCGGTAGCAGGCGAAACCCCAGCAGCCCCCCCAGAACCACTGCGAAAGCCAGCAGCCAGGACGCGATCGGACGGCGAATGAATGGCTCTGAAATATTCATATTGATTGCCCCTCAATCGCCGGGCGCTCTCTCCGCTCGCTAGGCTCTCGCGCCATCAGGCGCGAGGGAGACGAGACCTTGGGAGAAATGGGCAGGGTCTCTGTAACGACGATTCGCCTCACCGGCTTTGCGCTCCGGCAGGGGCCGGAGCCGGAGGAATCGGAAAGGACGTTGACGCGGCAGCGGCGGCATCTCTCGCTTTGGCTCGGTCTTCGGGCAGGCTAATCTTTGAACCGGGCTTCAATTTTGCGACGCCGTCGGTGACAACTACATCTCCCTCCTCCAACCCAGATTCGATCAGCGCCTGTTCGGATTCGATCGCTCCGATTGTCACTGAACGCATTTCGACCGTTTTTTCCGGGGTGACGCGGAAGACATAAGGCCCTTGTGGCCCACGCTGGACCGATGGCAGAGGAACAACCAGACCGTCGTGACGGACAGCCAGCAACAGCCGAACCGTAACAAATCCGCCAGGCCACAACCTTCGTTCGGCATTCGGCAAGACCGCCTTTAATTTGATTGTGCCGGTGGTCTGGTCTATCTGGTTATCGACCAGTTCCAGTTCTCCCGTGTCGATTACCCCCTTGCCGTCCGACTGGGTCGCCAGGACCGTCAGGCGATTCCCCTGAGCCATTCGTTCGTTAATCGCGTTCAAATTCTGCTGCGGTAAAGTGAAAATGACAGAAATCGGCTGAACCTGAGTCAGGTTCACCAGTCCGGTCGTATCAGAAGCGTGGACGATGTTACCCCGATCGACCTGACGGATACCGACCCGGCCATCGATCGGCGCGGCGATCACAGTGTGGCTAAGTTGAATCCGAGCCGAACTGATCGCCGCTTCATCAGCGCGAACCGCGGCTTCAAGCTGACGAACTTGAGCACGCTGGGTATCGACGCTCTGGCCGGTAACGCGATCACCCAAAGCGACATAGCGGGCCAAATCGCGCCGCGCCGCATCAAGCTGGGCCTGATCTTTATCGCGGGTGGCCTGGGCCTGTTCATACGCGGCACGATAGGTGCGCGGATCGATCTGGGCCAGCACGTCCCCCGCCTTGACGTCCTGCCCCTCGCGGAACAGCACCTCAATCAGCTCTCCATCGACCTGCGAGCGCACGGTGACGGTGTTGAAAGCCTGTACAGTCCCCAGCGCGTCAAGATACAGCGGCACATCGCGCCGCGATACCGAAGCTGTCAGAACCGGCACCGGACGCCCTTCTGGCCCACCCGGACCTCCAGGACCACCCTTGGCGGTAGCAGCCCCAGACCCTCCTGAAGAAAGTGTTCCAGACTTGAGACCGGGAAACAGAAAATAAGCGGCAAGGCCGAGGCCCGCCAAAACGGCGAAAACAATCGCCAGCCGCCGGAACGCGGTTCTGTTGTTAGGCTGGTGCAAAGACACGCCGTCAACTCCCTTGGGCTCGGTCGCGGCGGGGATTATGGCCGCTAGCCACGTTTATTGTCTGTAACAGAGGGTAACCATCGTCTTTATCGGCGAAGGAAATCTACTAAAGAGGTTATAAAGGCCGTTTGAGCATCGGCATGAATCCAGTGGCCAGCATCGGCGATCACGGTGTGACGTGCAGCGGGAAATAGCGCGGCAATGACATCGCGATGGATAGGGCGCAGGTATTCAGACCGCCCCCCGGCAATGAACAGAGTTGGCCCGGAATAATTGCGTCCGGGGGGGGAGGCAGGAAAGCCCAGAATATCGTCCATATGGGCCAACAATACCGCCAGATTGGGCCGCCAACGATAGCCCTCGGCCCCACTCTCCAAATTTTGCAGTAAAAATGCGCGGAAGGCTGGATCGGGCACGGCCACCGTCAAAGCGGCGGAAACATCGGCGCGGCTGCGCATCTCTGACAGCCTGACGGCCCGCATCGCCCGGATAAACGGCGCGAAAGTATGGTCGTAGGCGACCGGGGCGATATCGACAACGACCAGACGCTCGACAAGATCGGGCCGGGTTAAGGCCAGAGTCATCGCCGCCTTGCCCCCCATCGAGTGGCCCAACAGCACAACCTTTCGCCCCAGCGTCTCGATTGCCGCCGCGATTTCACGGGCCATGAAAGGATAATCCATCGTCTCGGCCCATGGACTGGCGCCATGATTGGGCAGATCGAAAGCAAGAACATGCCACGAATCACTTAACGCCTTGGCAACACTGCCCCAATTACGCGACGACCCCAGCAATCCATGCAAGATCACCAGCGGCGGCGAACTGGACGCACCGTTTTCGACGACAGCCAAACGCATCGGACGATCAGAGCCGGAAAAGATGGTTGGGACCGCGCACCTGACGGCCGATATGACGACCGACAACCTTCATCAGCGCAAAAGTCGGACGCACGAACTCAACCGCGACCCAATCCGCCTTAGCTGCACGAACGACAGCAATCCCCTTGGCTAAAGGATTCGGATCCTCGTAAGCGGAGCGCAACTCGAACGGAAAGCGCAATCCTGGATCAAGGCGATAGGGGGGATTGCGGAATTTGAGGCCGCCGATCGAAACATCGACCACTTCGACCAAATTCCCATCGAACAGCAGGAACAGCCCGTCACCCTGATGCCGATCGTCGAGACGACGGTTCAAACCGCGGTTCGCCAAGGTGATGTTCCCCACCGATTGATGAGAGGGCAAGCTTACCTTGGATTGCTCCGTCTGTCACGGTCGCGCACGCGGCGGCGGCGGCATGGCCGCCTGTGGCTGTGACCATGGACAGCGGACGATGGCTGGGCTAATAATCGCGCTCGTTTCTTAGGGATTAATGACCGCCGCGCCCGTCCTGATCGCGTCCATATTCGCCAAAGAGCACAGGTTGGGCGCGCGGTCAGTTTTCTTCACACCCATTCGGACCCCGCCCATTCATGCGCCTCTCCGGTATCGTTGTCCTGCTGTTGATCGTTCTTGGCAATCTCGGCTTCTGGGCGGCGATCAACCGCCCGCAGACCGGCTTACCTTGGTCAGGCACCATCAAGAGCGTGTCGTTCAGCCCCAGCCGGGCCGATGACGACCCGACATTGGTTCGAAAGCTCCCTTATCTGGACGAGACTCATCTCGCCACCCGTGAAGAGATGGACGAGGATCTCGCCCTTCTCGCCGGAAAGGTAGAGCAGGTCCGCACTTATTCAACCCTAGAAGGGCTGGATCAGGTGCCGGAATTGGCTGCCCACCATGGGTTGAAGGCGCTGCCCGGAGCATGGCTTGATGAGCGACTCGCTCGCAACGAGGTCGAGATCGAGAACATCATCCGCATCGCTCGCGACAATCCAAATGTCGAACGGGTGATCATCGGCAACGAAAACCTGACGCTGCATCGTCTGACTGTGGATCAGATGGTCCGCTATCTGCGTCGGGTCCGGGCCGCTCTGCCCGACCGGGTCAAGATCAGCACCGCCGAGGCGTGGTCGATCTGGCTCGACTATCCCGAATTGGCGCGCGAGGTTGATTTCATCACCATCCACACCCTTCCCTTCTGGGAACGGGTTGATATCAGCAAAGCGCTGGATTTCACCAAGCGAATGGTTCGCGAGGTCAAGAACGCCTATCCCGACAAGCCTTTGTTCATCGGTGAAGTTGGCTGGCCTTCGGCTGGGCGATCCTATGGCGATTCCGAACCGTCCCTGGTCAATCAGGCTCTGTTCCTGCGCCATTTCCTGAATTGGGCGCATCAAGAAAAGCTGGACTACAATATCGTCGAGGCGTTCGACCAACCCTGGAAGGTCAACCTCGATAACAACGCCAGTGAAAAGCACTGGGGTATCTGGACAGTCGAGCGCCAGCCGAAATTCAACTGGATCGGTCCGGTGATCGAGTTCGAGGAGTGGCCGTTCCAGGCCGCTGCGGCAACCTTCATCGCCTTCCTTCCTGTTGCATGGTTCCTGTTCAAATGGCGCAATCTGCGTCTGCCGGGAAAAATATTCTTTGGCGTCCTCGTCCAATTCGCCGCCACTCTGGTGATCTGGACAATGTCAACGCCGGTCTTGAAGGACGTCGCGCCCGGCACCGGGCTGATGCTGGGATTGCTGTTACCGGCGCAATTGCTTCTTTTGTTCGTGGTGCTGATCGCCGGAATCGAGGTCACCGAACTGACCTGGGCCAGCCGGTTCAAGCGCCGTTTCACCGCCCTGCCTCCGGCCGAGTGCAAGCGCTTCCCCAAGGTATCGCTGCACCTGCCCTGTTATAACGAACCGCCCGAGATGGTGAAGCTGACCATCGACAGCCTGATGGCGCTGGATTACCCCAATTTCGAGATCCTGGTGCTCGACAACAACACCAAGGATCCCAAAGTATGGGAGCCGGTGCGCGATTATTGCGCCTCGCTGGGCGAGAAGGTGAAGTTCTTCCATCTCGCACCGTGGCCGGGAGCCAAGGCCGGAGCGTTGAACTTCGCGCTGACGGTCACCGATCCTGAAGCCGAGATTATTGGCGTGGTCGATTCCGATTATATCGTGACCCCCAACTGGCTGAAGGGACTGGTCCCCTACTTCGAGAATCCCAAGGTTGGCCACGTTCAGGCTCCGCAGGATCACCGTGAATGGGAAAACGACCTGTTCAAGGAAATGATCAACTGGGAGTATGCCGGGTTCTTCGATATCGGCATGGTCTATCGCAACGAAGCCAATGCGATCATCCAGCACGGCACCATGACGCTAATCCGTAAGGAGGCTCTGGAAAAGGCCGGGCGCTGGGGCGAGTGGTGCATTGTCGAGGATGCCGAGCTTGGCCTGCGTTTCCTCAAGGACGGTTACGAATCGGTCTATGTCCAGGACCGCATCGGCCACGGCTTAGTTCCCGATAGCTTCATGGCCTACAAAAAGCAGCGGTTCCGCTGGGCCTATGGTGCCGTACAGATTCTGAAGGCACACTGGCGCTCGTTGATGCCGTTTACCAAGAGCGGACTGACCGCCGGACAGAAATACCATTTCGTCTCGGGCTGGCTACCTTGGTTCGCCGATGCCTTCTATCTGCTGTTCACCATCGCCAGCCTGATTTGGTCGCTGGGAATGGTGCTGGCACCGCGATATTTCCCAACCCCGTTAGCGGTGTTCACCCTGCCGACGGTCGGCGTGTTTGTTGCCAAGATCATCCATCATTTCTTCCTCTACACCACGCGGGTCAAATGCACGTTGCGTCAGCGTTCGCTGGCGGCAATCGCTGGAATGGGCCTGACCTATTCGATCGCCCGAGCGATGTGGCAGGGTATTTTCACCAAATCGACGCCGTTCATGCGGACACCTAAGATGGCCAACAAGGCAGCCTTTACCCAGGGCTTCCTGATGGCGTCGGAAGAAAGCGCACTGATGCTGGCGCAGTGGATCGCGGCAATCGTGGTGCTGTTGCCCAAGAACAATTTCTATGACCCGGACGTGCGGCTGTGGTCGCTGGTGCTGGTGGTGCAGGCGATGCCATTCCTGGCCGCTCTCATCACCTCGCTGATCAGCGTGATGCCGTCGAAGACCTCGACCGACGAGCCGCCGGCCCAAACGGCCGATCCGGCCAAGGTCCAGCCCGCAGCCTGATCAACGTGGGCCGCCGGTTTTGTTTCGAGCCCGCCGCCCGGGGATAACCCGGGCGGTTGTTTTTCTTATCGGCAGAGAGCGCATGACCTCCTCACCCCAGTCCGCGTCGGCTTCGGCCGCTATCCTCTCCCGCATCGCCCAGGAATTGTCGGTTCGTACCGCCCAGGTCGAAGCGACGGTGCAGTTGCTCGACGGCGGCGCGACGGTTCCCTTCGTCGCCCGCTACCGTAAGGAGGCGACGGGCGGATTGGACGACACCCAACTCCGCACCCTGGAAGAACGGCTGTCTTATCTGCGCGAATTGGAAGACCGCCGTGCCGCGATCCTGAAATCGATCGACGAGCAGGGCAAGCTTACCCCCGATCTGACGGAGCGAATCTCCGCAGCTGATAGCAAGGCCCGGCTGGAAGACCTTTATCTTCCCTTTAAACAAAAGCGCCGAACCAAGGCACAGATTGCTCGCGAGGCCGGGCTGGAGCCGCTGGCCGACGCTCTCCTGTCCGATCCGTCGCTCAATCTGGAGCAGGCAGCCTTTCCCTACGTTGATAGCGAAAAGGGCGTTGCTGACGTCAAGGCCGCATTGGACGGGACTCGTCAGATTTTGATGGAACGATTTGCCGAAGACGCCGAATTGCTGGGCTCTTTGCGCGACCATCTCTGGCAGGGTGGCGTTCTGATCTCGACCGTTGTCGAAGGCAAGGCCGAGGCCGGAGCCAAGTTTAGCGATTACTTCGATTATCGCGAGACATTGCGGGCGATCCCATCTCACCGCGCTTTGGCTCTGTTTCGGGGGCGGAACGAAGGCGTTCTTTCTCTGAAGCTCCTCCCCCCCGACGAGGCCGCCCGTTCCGATGAGTCTTCTCCCTCCTCCACACCAGGAGAGTGTGAGACCCGCATTGCCCGGAGATTTGGCATTGCCGACCGCAAACGCCCGGCCGATCCCTGGTTGGCCGAAACGGTGCGCTGGGCTTGGCGGGTCAAGATCCAGATGCACCTTGAACTGGAATTGATGGGCCGTCTGCGCGAGACAGCCGAAGATGAAGCGATCCGCGTGTTCGCCCGCAATCTGCGCGCCCTGCTGCTCCAGGCTCCCGCCGGAGCGCGCGCCTGCATCGGCCTCGACCCCGGCATTCGCACCGGCGTCAAAGTGGCGGTCACCGACGCAACCGGCAAGCTGGTTGAAACCACGACGCTTTACCCCCACCAGCCACGCAATGATTGGCAGGGGGCACTGGCGGCGTTGGGGCAACTCGTCCGCAAACACAAGCCGCAACTGATCGCAATCGGTAACGGCACCGCCTCGCGCGAAACCGATAAACTGGCACAAGATCTGATCCGCCAGCATCCCGATATCAAGTTGGAAAAGCTGGTGGTCAGCGAAGCCGGAGCCTCGGTCTATTCCGCTTCGGAACTGGCTGCGAAGGAATTCCCCGACATCGACGTCTCGCTACGCGGTGCCGTCTCGATTGCCCGGAGATTACAAGACCCGCTGGCTGAACTCGTCAAGATCGACCCCAAGGCAATCGGAGTCGGGCAGTACCAGCATGACGTGGATCAGGGGCGCCTGGGCCGCTCGCTTGATGCCGTGGTCGAGGATTGCGTCAATGCGGTCGGCGTCGAAGTCAACACCGCCTCGGCGCCGCTACTGGCCCGCGTCGCAGGTCTGGGGCCGACGGTCGCCCGCAATATCGTCGATTACCGCGATCGCTTCGGGCCATTCGCCAGCCGCGAGGCGCTGAAACAGGTTGACCGGCTGGGACCGAAGGCGTTCGAGCAGGCGGCGGGCTTCCTCCGCGTCGTTGGTGGTGTCAACCCGCTCGATTCATCGGCGGTCCATCCCGAGGCCTATCCTGTGGTCGAACGGATCGTCAAAACGACTGGTCGCCCGGTTCAAGCCCTGATCGGTGACACCGCCTTCGTTCGCGGTCTCGATCCATCCGACTTCACCGACAGTCGGTTCGGCGAACCGACCGTGCGCGACATCCTGCGCGAACTGGAAAAGCCCGGCCGCGACCCCCGTCCAGAATTCAAAACCGCCACTTTCCGCGACGGAGTTGAGAGCCTGACCGATCTTCAGCCCGGCATGGTCCTTGAGGGCGTCGTTACCAACGTCACCAATTTCGGGGCTTTCGTCGATATCGGCGTCCATCAGGACGGGTTGGTGCACATCTCGCTTCTGGCCAACCGCTTCGTCAAGGACCCCCACGAGGTGGTCAAGCCCGGTGATCTGGTCAAAGTCAAGGTGCTGGAAGTTGACGTGAAGCGCAAACGCATCGCCCTATCGATGCGGCTGGACGAGGCGGCCGCTCCATCCCGGTCGGGAGATAAAGCCGAAAGAAAAGGTGGCGAGCAACGCCCGCCCCGGTCCCAACACGCGGCCAATACCTCTGCACCGCGCGAGCAACGCCGTCCCGCCAAGGTTCAGGCCGCACCCGAGGAAGGCGATGGTGCGCTTGCCGCCGCGTTTGCCCGAGCTGCTTTGAAAAAGAGGTAACACAGATGGGCCGTCGCGCCGTTTCGTTCGCGCTGCTGCTGGCGGCGGCGTTGCTTCCCCCTCAAATGGCGGCGGCATTGCCCAATCCGACCAGCGCAGCGGGCAATCCGACCATCGTCATCGGCGTGATCGCGACCCTGAGCGGCCCCGGAGCACTGGCGGGACAGGACGAGCTTGATGGGGTCATTACCGCAGTCCGGCAGCTTGGGGGGCGCTTCGCTAACCAGGAAGTAAAGGTGGTCGCGGTCGATGACCACGGCTCCCCCGATACGGCACTTCAGGTCACCCAACGCCTTCTTGAACACGAAAAAGTTGATTTCGTGATGACGGCGGTATCGCAGGCATCGATGGCGGCGATCATCAAGACGCTACTCGATTCGCGGGTGTTCATTCTCAATCTCGATGCAACACCACTTGATCTCGCTGGATCGGGATGCAACCCCAGCCTGTTCGATCTATCCACTCCACCCGACGCGCTTCACGAAGCCCTCGGTGCAGTTCTGTCTGCTGAAAAAATGCGTCGATTGGTTGTTGTTGCCCCGGATATCCCACAGACAGATCTGGCTCTGGCCGCACTCCGCCGCACCTGGACGGGCGAAGTGATGACTGTCCTACGCCCTCGCCATGGGGCCGCGACCTTTGCCGCCGAGCTTGATACCGTACGCCGCCTCAGTCCAGATGCGGTCTATTCCCTCCTCACCGGAGGGATGGGACTGTCATTCGTGCGCGATTACGCCGCCGCTGGATTGAAAACCGAGATTCCCTTGATCGGCAACTCGAATGGCTTCGAACGCCCACTGCTTGCCGCAATGGACGATGCCGCTCTCGATATCCTGACGGTATCGTCGTGGAGTCCTGATCTCGACGTGCCGGTCAATCGCCGCCTGATCGCCGACTTTGAAGCCGAATACGCCCGTCCCGTGACGTCTTGGGTCGCCCAGGGCTATGACGCAGCCTTGCTGATCGATTCGGCAATGCGCGCCACAAATGGCCGCACCGGAGATCGCGATGCCGTCCGCAATGCGCTCCGCCGCGCCGACTTCTCTTCAGTGCGCGGTGCATTCCGTTTCGATCCCAACCAAATGCCGTCGCTGACGATCTATCAGCGCAGGGTTACACGCGACACCAAGGGACGGCTGACTCAAGAACTGCATGGTATCGCCTTGCGCGACTGGCATAATCACCACATCAATGAATGCCCAATGCGCTGGTCTGAAGAATCCGTCGCTCCCCGCGCTTCGAAGCAAGCCCCGGCAACCCCTGCCCCCACCGCCCCCGTCGTCCCCCCGCCTCCGCCGCCGGTTCTGCTCGATCCGCCGCCGCTCGATGCGGATATGTCGGATTAATCGAACGCGACACAGCCGTAGCTCTATCTCACCTTTCGGGCGGCGTGGACCATCGTATCGAGGGCGGATAGGAAACGGGAACGGTCGCGCGGTCCGAACGGAGCGGGACCGCCAGTAATGGCTCCGGTTTCGCGCAAAGACGTCATCAGATCGCGGGTGGCGAGAACGTCGCCGATTGAGGATTCGGTAAAGGCCCGTCCATCGGGGCGGATCGCAAGAGCGCCTTTTTCCAAGCAACGTGCAGCCAACGGAATATCGTTGGTGACGCAGATATCGCCGCGCTCGATCAGATCTACGATGCGTTTATCGGCAACGTCTGGACCTTCGGGAACGACGATCATTTTGAACAGAGGGTGATCGGGCAAGCGCAGCCAGGAGTTTCCGACGACTGTGACCACCAGTTCATAGCGCTCGGCGACACGGAACGTTTCCGCCTTGACCGGACAGGCGTCTCCATCGACGAAGATCGCAGTCACGATATGCGACGAGCCAACAGAGCCTCGCACCCCAACGACCGAGCCAGACGGTCGAAAGCACGGTCGAGGTCAAGAACGAAGGCGGGTTTCGGAAGGCATTTCAAGCACGAGGTAGCGTTGCTCGGCGACGAGGCGGG
>NZ_CAHP01000053.1 GCF_000294655.1 Magnetospirillum molischianum DSM 120 | reverse complement strand
TCATCAGATCGCGGGTGGCGAGAACGTCGCCGATTGAGGATTCGGTAAAGGCCCGTCCATCGGGGCGGATCGCAAGAGCGCCTTTTTCCAAGCAACGTGCAGCCAACGGAATATCGTTGGTGACGCAGATATCGCCGCGCTCGATCAGATCTACGATGCGTTTATCGGCAACGTCTGGACCTTCGGGAACGACGATCATTTTGAACAGAGGGTGATCGGGCAAGCGCAGCCAGGAGTTTCCGACGACTGTGACCACCAGTTCATAGCGCTCGGCGACACGGAACGTTTCCGCCTTGACCGGACAGGCGTCTCCATCGACGAAGATCGCAGTCACGATATGCGACGAGCCAACAGAGCCTCGCACCCCAACGACCGAGCCAGACGGTCGAAAGCACGGTCGAGGTCAAGAACGAAGGCGGGGTTTTCGGAAGGCATTTCAAGCACGAGGTAGCGTTGCTCGGCGACGAGGCGGGTTTGCCGCAACAGGTTGGGCGCACCGCCGGAAAGGGTATGGGCCAACCGCAGCGCTTGACCAACGGCACGGCAGCGGCGAAGCGAGTCCTCGTCGAGCAATTGTATCGCGCGAGCGACCGCGGGAGAGTCTTCGGCTCCCTGATAGCGACAATAAATGGTAAAGGCGATCGCGGCGCGATCATCGTGAGCGACCCCCATGAAGGGGAGTCGGAGGATACGTAGAAAGGCCTGTTCCGCACGATAATCGGGGTGTTCGTTCCAGAAAATGTCGGAGACGATGCAGGCGGCATGGCGCAGGCGGGCAGCGTGTGCGGTTTCGTTCGGAAAGAGAGGGGCCATCCAGGCCAGCACTTCGTCACCATGTTCGGGAAAACGGGAATTATTCGCCGCCATTCGACGGCACACCGATAGCAGTGGATCTTCGGCGCGCATACGCTCGGGCAAACGACGGAAGAACTGCCCCTCACGCATGCCATAAATCGAGAAGACCAACCGCGACGGTTCAATCGCACGCGTCACCCGTTCGAGGATCAGGGCGGCAAGCGGCAATCCGGGGAGGCGCTTCCGCGACAGGCCGGGCACCTTATCCAACGACTTACGACTTTGCGCCGAGACCAGATCAAGCAAAGACAGCGCCTCTTTCGCATCAAGCGAAAAATTATCAAGGACAGTCAGGGGATGGTGGGTCTGAGCAATGCATATCCGGGCCAGGGCACGCCATGCCCCGCCGACGGCATAAAGGTTGCGCCCCCGCCCCTCCTCCAGCCAAGAGATCCCCGACAATCTGCTTTCGACGATCTCGCCAGCGCGACCGCGATCTTCGCCCGACGCTTCGGATAGCCGGAGCAAACCCAGCGGCATGGTAACGTGGCGACCGGACTTGCCGCCCTGCACCGTTACCAGTTCCAACGAACCGCCACCAAGATCGGCGACAATCCCATCGGCGTCGGGCGAGCCGCACAGTACGCCCGAAGCGGCCATCTTCGCTTCCTGTCCGCCTGACAAAACCTTGATACGGACGCCGTGGCGTTGTTCCAGATCCGCAACGAAATCACCGCCGTCCTCGGCATCGCGAACTGCCGCCGTTGCCAGGATGTCGAGCCGTTCGACCTCCATCGCCCGGCAAAGAGCGACAAATCGCCCGACCACTGCTCTGGCGGCCAGGACACCTTCGGGATTAAGACGGCCGGAACTTCCCAACCCTCGCCCCAGAGCGCAAACGCCCTTCTCATTGAACAGCGGCACGGGAACCCGGTGGGCAATGTCGTACACGCACAAACGGATGGAGTTCGAACCAATATCAATAATACCAATCGGTTCCACGCGATGCCAGACTTTCACGGCACTCTCCTTAGTGTCCGGCCTGTAGCTTCAGCTTTCGCCCTCGCTCGACCGCGCTGCCCCGCCCGGACAGCGATGGATAGGTCATGAAATAGGTATGGGCGTTGAATGCGCCTACCCCAGCCCGAACGCGTTCGAACGCGCCGTCGGACTGCAATATCCACGATTGGGCTTGATCCTTGAGATTGGCCATCATGATCTGTTCCAAAATCTGAGCATGAACGGTCGGATTCTCGATCGGAACAAAGGTCTCCACCCGCCAGTCCATGTTGCGTGGCATCCAATCTGCGGACGAGATAAACACTTTGGCCTGACGCGACGGCATACGGTGACCGTTGCCGAAACAAACGATGCGGGCATGCTCCAGAAAACGGCCGACGATACTCTTGACCCGGATCGTCTCCGACAGGCCCGGAATGCCAGGGCGCAAACAGCAGATGCCGCGAATCACCAGTTCGATCTTCACTCCGGCCTGCGAGGCGCGGTAGAGCGCATCGATCAACTGGGGATCGACCAGGGAATTCATCTTAGCCCAAATCGTCGCGGGACGACCGGCCCCGGCATGAGCAATTTCCGCCTCGATCAGGTCAAGCAGAGTCTGGCGCAGATGCAGCGGTGCGATCACCAGTCGTTCCAATTTTTCCGGCTTCGCATAGCCGGTCATGAAGTTGAAGGTACGGGAGGCGTCACGACACAGCGCCGGATTGCAGGTGAAGAACGATAGATCGGTATAAATCTTCGCGGTGATCGGATGGTAATTGCCGGTGCCGAAATGGACGTAGGAGACCAGATTGGGACCTTCCCGCCGCACCACAAGTGATATTTTAGCGTGAGTCTTCAATTCCATGAAGCCGAACACGACCTGAGCCCCAGCGCGCTCAAGGTCACGGGCCCAGCGGATATTCGCCTCTTCGTCGAATCGGGCCTTCAATTCGACCATGCAGGTTACCGACTTGCCCGCCTCGGCCGCCTCCACCAGCGCCTTGACGATCGGACTATCGGCGCTGGTGCGATATAACGTCTGCTTGATCGCGACGACCTGGGGATCGCGCGCCGCCTGGCGGATGAACTGAACCACCACGTCGAAGCTTTCGAACGGATGGTGGACCACGATGTCCTTTTTGCGGATCGCGGCAAAGCAATCGCCGCCAAAATCACGCACCCGTTCTGGAAAACGAGCGTTATAGGGGGGAAACAGCAGATCAGGCCGTTCATCAACGATCAGCTTGCTGGTATCGACCAGTCCCAGCAATCCATCGATCTCGAATACGTCGGTCTCATCGACATTCATTTCAGCGATCACCAGACGACGCAAGTCGTCGGGAATACCGACATTGAACGACAAACGGATCACGTTGCCGCGCCGACGCCGTTTCAGCGCGGATTCGAACACCCGGACCAGATCCTCGGCCTCTTCGTCGATTTCCATCTCGGAATCGCGGATGACCCGGAACAGGCCCCACGATTCCATGCTGAACCCTGGAAAAATGTGATCGAGGAACAGTAGGACGACATCCTCGATCGGCAAAACGCGGATGGTCTCGCCAGGCAAACGGATAAAGCGCTCGATCTGGCTGGGCAAAGGCAGCAAGGCACGCAGCACTTCACCGTCGTCAAGCTTGCACAAATGCAGCACCAGGGCGAAACCGCCATTGGGCAGAAACGGAAATGGATGGGCCGGATCGATCGCCAACGGCGTCAATACCGGAAAGACATGATCCATGAACCGGCGTTCCAGCCAGACCTCGTCACTCTCCGACAGTTCGGATCGGGCGATCACCGCCAACCCGGCCTCGCGCAGTTCGGCCTTCAGCGCGTGCCAGCCGTTCTTCTGAGCCTCAAGCAGCTTGGTCGCCTCAAGATTGATCGCAGCCAATTGCTGCGCCGGAGTCAAACCATCCTGGCTGGGATTGATGACACCAGCATCGACCTGACCTTTCAGTCCTGCAACGCGCACCATATAGAATTCATCGAGATTACCAGCAGAGATCGAGAGGAAACGCAATCGCTCTAGCAGGGGATGATGACGATTAAAGGCTTCATCAATAACCCTGGCGTTAAAAGCCAGCCAGGAAAGCTCGCGGTTGATGAAGCGGTCCTTCGAGTCGATGCCGATTGGGGGGAGATCGACTGACTGCGGAAATATCACCACTGTTTCTCCGATCGAGTGGGGATGGTCTCCCCGCGATCTGTTATATATGCTCTTGCCAATCATGTCATGGCCGAGGCTGAGGGGACCATGCGAAAACTCTTCCTGCTCCGACACGCCAAATCGAGCTGGGACGATCCTGTTCTGGCGGATTTCGACCGGCCATTAAGCCGTCGAGGCCATGAAGCGGCGGTCCGCCTCGCCGCTTTTGTCGAACGTTATGGCCTTACTCCCAAACTGGCACTGGTTTCGACCGCACGACGCACCCGAGAGACATGGGAAGCGCTGGCCCGGATCATGCCGACAGTTCCCGCCAGCTATGAACCCGGCCTGTACGCCGCCGGTCAAAGCGACCTGTTCCAACGGCTCCAGAAGCTTGATCCACCGCTGGAGTCGGTGATCCTGGTCGGACACAACCCAGGACTGGAGCGGCTGGCCGATTTCCTGAGCAACAGACAAGGCGAGCCGGTGGCGTTGGACCGGATGGCGCGAAAGTACCCCACCGGAGCCTTAGCCGAGCTGACCCTCGACATCGCCGGATGGGATGAACTGGAATGCGGCTGTGGCCGGATCACCTGCTTTACCCGCCCGGTCGATCTTAATGGCGAAGACGACGATGATTGATGCGTAAAATCGATAACAGGACACCGCTCTGGCGCATCCTGACAGAAAAAACAGACATCCTCCCTCTTTAAGTGCGTCTTAGCTGGCATGCGGTTCCATCGTGACGACATCGCACTGCACATAAGCTGCCAGGGATGTTCGCCGCCAACGCGATGTGCTAAGTCATTCACCCCTATTTGCAGCAGGGATGTCGCAATGGAGCGTTTAATCGAGGGATTTCAACATTTCCGCGCCACCTATTTCGAAGAGAACAAGACTCTGTTCGAAACTTTGGCTCAAAGCGGACAAAAGCCAAAAGCATTGTTGATTGGCTGTTCAGATTCCCGGGTCGATCCCGGCCTGCTCTTCGGGACTCAGCCGGGCGAGATGTTCGTGATCCGCAACGTCGCTAATCTGGTCCCACCATTCGAAACTACAGGCACCTATCACGGAACCTCGGCGGCGATCGAGTTCGCTATCCGCCGACTTGAGGTCGAGCATGCCGTGGTACTGGGCCATGCGGGTTGCGGCGGTGTCCGCGCTCTGATCGAACAGAGTGCTGCCGATGGCACCAACTTCGTCCGCCCCTGGATGGATATTGCCCGTACCGCCCGCGACCGCTGTCTTGCCCTGGCTCACAGCGCTGGCAAGACCATCGATTACGCCAGAGAGATGTGTGAAAAGGAAACGGTTGCGGTCTCGCTCGCCAATCTGATGACTTTCCCGTGGATTCGCGAACGGGTCGAGCAGAAAAGGCTCACTCTGCACGGCTGGTGGTTCGATGTGGAAAAAGGAACCCTGTGGCGGCTCGATTGTCAGTCAAACACGTTTCAGCAAATCGCCTGAACGGATAAATTAAAGAGGGGGGACTTGATCCCCCCTATTCCTTCCCCTTCTCGCGCATCAGCCGTGCCTTATCGCGGTTCCAATCGCGCTCCTTAATCGCTTCCCGCTTGTCGTGCAGCTTCTTGCCCTTGGCCAGACCGAGCTGGACCTTAGCCAGACCACGCGGACCGAAATGGATGTCAAGCGGCACCAGGGTCATTCCGTCCTTGGTGATCGCCCCCATCAATTTGGCCATTTCCCGCTTATGCAGTAACAGCTTGCGCGGCCGTCTCGTTTCATGCGGGAACGGCATCTTCGATTGGTATTCGGGGATATAGGCGTTGAACAGATACAACTCGTCATGCATCGGCCCGGCATAGGCTTCGTTGACGTTGCCTTTGCCGACCCGTAGCGACTTGATTTCGGTGCCGACCAGCATGATTCCCGCCTCGACCTCCGAGACGATGAAGTAATCGTGCCGGGCGCGGCGGTTCTGGGCGGCGATATGACCGGGAAGCGACATCGTTGCCTCAGATCAGGCCGAGGGAGCGCATCGCCGCCTCGACCTTGGCCCGTGCGGCGGCAGACGCCGGCACCAGCGGCAAACGGACATCCGGCTCGCCCCGACCGAGCAGATTGAAGGCATACTTGACCGGCACCGGATTGCCTTCGCAGAACATGGCATCGTGCAGCGGCATCAGGCGGTCGCGGATCTCGAAACAGGTCGCCAAGTCGCCCTCGGCCCATGCGTTCTGCATCTGGGCACACAGACCGGGAACAATGTTTGAGGTCACCGAGATACAGCCGACGCCGCCCTGAGCATTAAAAGCGGTCGCGGTGGCGTCCTCGCCGGACAACTGGCACAGCCGGTCACCGAGCGCGGCGCGAATCTGCAACGGCCGGGCAAGATCGGCGGTGGCGTCCTTGATCCCAACGATGTTGGGGATTTCCGCCAGCCGGACGAAGGTCTCGACCGAGATGTTGACCACCGAGCGGCCGGGAATGTTGTAGACGACGATCGGAATATCGACCGCCTGAGCAATTGCCTCGAAGTGGCGAAACAACCCTTCCTGGCTGGGCTTGTTGTAATAGGGCGCGACCACCAAGACGGCATCCGCACCGGCATTACGGGCATGACGGGTCAGATCGATCGCCTCTTCGGTCGAATTAGAACCGGCTCCGGCGATCACCGGAACCCGACCGCGGGCGACTTCAAGGCACAACTCGACCACCCGGTGGTGCTCGGCGTGCGACAAGGTCGGCGATTCGCCGGTGGTGCCGCAGGGAACCAGAGCGTGGGTGCCTTCTTCGATCTGCCAGGCGACCAGATCCTGAAACGCCTTCTCATCCACCCGCCCCTGGCGGAATGGAGTGATGAGGGCGGTGAGAGATCCTTTGAACATGGCAGACATCCAGGTGACGTGTTGAAAACTGAGGAAGAGGACATTAGCTCCAACCCGCCGTCGGAGCAACGGGGCAAGAAGGGCCTTTGACTATCCACCCCAATCGATAGAGGCGGCATCGCGCAGAACCGCTTCGGCTGCGGGGGTAAAGGTACCGTCGTCGCGATGCAACACCAGCCCCGGCAGCAAGGCGAAGGGCGTCCGCGATCCCTTGCGTGCCGCGACGATCACCCGACCGGATGGACGTCCAGGCTTTGGCCACAGCGGCAGCACCCTCACCTCCCCCAATCCCCGCCCGGAGAAGGCCGCCAGCAACTCGCCCAGCCGGTCGGCGCGATGGATCACCCACAGCCGCCCCTTTGGTGCCAGCAGCCGGACCGCCGCCTTGATCCAGGCGGACAAATCTCCGGCGGATTCGACATGGGCCAGCGCTTTCGAGCCTTCGGGCGGGGCGGTGCCGCGTCCAGGCGGCTGGAATGGGGGATTGGTCATCACATGACCGAAGCCACCGGCGGCGACCTCGGGCGGTGGGGACAGAGCCGACCCCTCGACGATTCGAAAGTTGTCGGCGACGTGACCATTGGCAAGGGCGTTACGCCGGGCCAGGGCGGCCATCCCGGCTTGCAGTTCAAGGCCCGTGACCCGCGCCAGCGGCTGCCGTGCCAGCAGACACAGCCCCGCCGCCCCGACGCCGCAGCCGAGATCAAGCACCGTCTCGCCCGCGTTCGCCGTCACTGCGGCAGCAAGAAACACTGGATCAATGGCGGCGCGATAGCCTTTCGAAGGCTGACAAATCCGCACCCTTCCGCCGATTAGACGGTCCTCTGTAACGATCCCAACGTCGTCGCCCGGCATTCTCCCTCCAAAAAACCCTTAACGCTCTGCGATGTAAGCTTGACCGACTTTCCGCCGCAACACTATGTTCGTCCCGCGATCCGGCAGGGATCGGTGTGGGAGGAGTTTGGGTACCGTGGCGATTGAGGGCTCTCTCGACGTAAATGGCGACCGCGTGGCCAAAAGCCTGGACGGACTGATAACCTTGGTAAAGGACGACCTTGAACAGGTCAACCGCACCATCGTTGATCACATGCACAGCCCGATCGCCCTGATTCCACAGTTGGCCGGGCACATCATCGCGGCTGGCGGTAAACGCCTGCGCCCGGTGCTGACCCTGGCCTCGGCCAAACTGGTTGGCTATGAGGGCGACCGCCACGTCAAACTGGCGGCGGTAATCGAGCTTTTGCACACTGCGACTCTGCTCCATGACGACGTCGTTGACGAATCGGAGTTGCGCCGTGGCCGGGCCTCGGCCAATGCCCTGTTCGGTAACCAGCCCAGTGTGCTGGTTGGCGACTTCCTGTTCTCCCGTTCGTTCGAATTGATGGTGGAGGACGGTTCGCTAGCGGTTCTGGCGATCCTGTCGCGCGCCTCGGCGGTAATCGCCGAAGGCGAGGTGCTCCAATTGATCACCGCCAACGACACCGAAACCACCGTTGAATCCTACCTTCAGGTGATCTGCTCCAAGACCGCGGCTCTGTTCGCCGCCGCCTGCCGCATCGGCGCGGTGGTCGCAGACCGGCCGAAGGTGGAAGAGGACGCTCTGGCGGCTTATGGCCTCAGCCTCGGCATCGCCTTCCAGCTGATTGATGACGCTCTTGATTATTCCGCCCGTGAGGCTGAACTGGGCAAGACCGTCGGTGACGATTTCCGCGAAGGCAAGATCACCCTGCCCGTCATTCATGCGTTCCACGCCGGTGACGAAGAAGAAAAGGCGTTCTGGCGCCGCTGTCTGGAAAAGCTGGAACAGGAGGACGGCGATCTCGAACGCGCCACCGCCCTGCTCGCAAAGCACGGTAGCGTTACAGCCACCATTCAGCATGCCCGCCAGTATGGCGAGGAAGCTCGTAGCGCTTTGTCGATCTTCCCCGACTGTCCGGCTCGTCAGGCGATGCTCGACGTCATCGATTTCTGCATCGAACGCGCTTATTAAGCGGAACGCCTTCCCCCCGATGTGAATCGGGGGGAAGAGTCCGACATAAAAATCCAAGCCTCTGTGTTTTGCGGGCTCGTCCAGAGAGAGCATCTCCCTCTGAGGCTGGGTTCATGGCGTGCCTTCTCGAATGGGGTGAGGCAAAAAGCCCCCCTCCCTCTATGCTGTTCTACCCTACCCGGCCGGTGCGGATCACCTCCGCGAACCAGCGATAGCTGTCCTTCGGCGTCCGCTTCAGGGTGTCAAAATCGACCCGAACGATTCCGAACCGCTTTGACAAACCAAAAGCCCATTCGAAATTGTCGAGCAGCGACCACACCAGATAGCCTTTGACGTTGCAGCCATCCTTCAAGGCACGGGCGACCTCGGCAACATGGTCCTTCAGAAAAGCGACGCGCTCCGGGTCGTGAACCTGCCCGTCGGGCGACACAACATCGTCATAGGCCGCGCCGTTCTCGGCGACAAACACCTCTGGATTGCCGTACAGAGTCTTTAATTCAAGCAGCAGATCATACAGCCCATCGGGCTGAACCGGCAGAGCCATCCCGGTCCAACGATTGCAATGGGCATCTCCCCAACCGACATCGAACGGGCGGCCTGGCTCGTGCCGCATCGTCATGCGGGAATAATAATTGATCCCCAGCGAATCGATTGGAAAGCGGATCGTCTCTAAATCGCCGGGCTTAACGATCGGAGCCATCTTTTCGGCCAGAACATCGGGAATTGCCCCGCGCAGCACCCCGTCCAGCGCCACCCGGTTCCACACCGCATCCCAGCGAATTGCGGCGGCGCGGTTCAGCGGTTCGTCGTTCTCGGGGCGAGAGGGTTGCAGGTTACAGATAGTGCCGACACGGACATTCGGACGTTCAGCCCGGATCGCCCGGAATGCTGCTCCTTGGGCCAAATTCTGATGATGAAGAACCTTAAGGATACCGAGATCGCCAGCACGTAAGCCNGGGGCGTGGTCGGCAGTGCCGTAACCACTGACCGCCACCACATTCGGCTCGTTCAGGGGGTACCAATCCTTAACCCGATCCCCCAACCGGGCAACGGCGATCCTGGCATAATCGGCGAAGGGGCCGACGATCTCGCGGCTTTGCCACCCCCCCATGTCCTCCAGCGGCTGGGGCAGATCCCAATGATAGAGACAGGCCATAGGCCGAATCCCTGCCTTTAGAATTTTATCAACTAAACGATCATAGAATTCCAGACCCTTGGGATTGACAGCACCAGTTCCCGCAGGAACGATCCGGGGCCATCCCAGCGAGAAGCGATAAGCGGAAAAACCCGCTTGCTTCATCAGGGCGACATCCTCGGCATAGCGATGGTAATGGTCACAGGCGATCCGGGCCGAACTTCCGTCCATGATATGGCCATTGGCGGTGAACGTATCCCAGATCGAAGGGCCACGGCCATCGGTCTCGGTAGCGCCTTCTATTTGATAGGCCGCAGAGGAAGCGCCCCAGAAAAAGTCTTTAGGGAACTGGCGGCTAGGTGCGGCTTCGGTTGGTCTGACGACGGTCATGGCGGCAAACCCAGCGAGGAACTGGCGACGATTTGGTTTCATGGTCACACCGTGGGGCGCGAGTGAAAGCCGGGTCCAGCCGGAACTTCGGCGGACTCAACCGAAAGGTGGGAGACGCGGGCAGCGGGAGGACCTATTCGGCAAGCGGCAATCATAGCATCGACCATTGCGGCCGAGCCATGAAACAAGGCTTCAACCGATCCATCGGAGCGGTTGCGAACCCAGCCGGACAGGGCACAAGCGGAAGCCTGCTCCACTGTCCAGCCCCGGAACCAAACACCCTGGACTCGGCCCTCGATCACCACTCGAACGCTTTTTGTCTCCGTCATGACCAAGATTAAAACATGGTCGTGCGGCGGTGACTACAGCCAGCCCAACAGCTTCCACCAGAGAAAATCGAGCGGCAGCAGGACCACCACACTAATCAGAGCTAACAAAAGGCATAGATCACGAGCGGGTTTCAGTCGTTCGCCGCCCAGATGCATAGCCACCACTAGAGGCGCGGATTCATAGGGAAGAATCGGGTTTGAAAAGCCCAGAACCTGGCTCATCAGAACCGCCTCGACCGGCCATCCCGACGCCTCGGCGAGTCGCCCTGTCAACGGAGTCAGCACCGCCGGAACGCCGGGCAACGTCGTCGCCAGCCCCAACAAGGTTGACAGTGCCGCCAAACTGGCAAAATTGCCGACATCATGGCCGGGCGACAACGGCAGCAGGGTTAGAATTGCCTCGGCCAACCGAACCCCCAGCCCCGAAGATCCCACCAACGCCCCCAGCCCCATGATCCCGGCAACATAGATCATTGATCCGTAATTAACTTTCTCGCTGAAAGCCTTGCGATCGACCAGCCCGATCCCCGGCAGCAACAGCAGCACCGCCGCCGCCATACTGACCCAGGCCGGGCTGACGTGGTGGAGGAAGTCGGTAGCCCACAACGCCAACGCTAGCGCCAACAGAGCCGACAGGCGGATCTCGGCCGTACTCATCGGACGAGAAACATCACGTTCCACCGTGGCTTCTGAGCGGGGAGTGTCAGGCCATAACCGGACGATCAGCACCACCATGATCGCCGTTTTCAGCAGGCCGAGAACCGGAAAATGAAGCAGGAGATACTCCCCATAGCTGGGGCTGGCATACCCCAACGTCTCGGCCGAACCAACCAGAACCAAATTGGGCAAATTGGCAGGCAAGACCGAAAAGGTCGGCACGTGGCAACCAAAGGCGGCGGCCAGAACCACCCCGACATGACCGTTTGATCCGGGCTGAAATCCGGCGCGGGCAGCCAAACCCAACGCGATTGGCATCAGCAGGATGGCGCGCCCCATCGACGAGGGCAGCAAAAAGCCCAGAGCAACCCCGATCAAGGTGGTTCCGGCGATAACACCCCAATAGGTTGAACCAAAGGCAAGACTGAGCCGGATGGCAATCCGCTCCCCCAGCCCTGTGGAACGGACCGCGACCCCCATCACCAATCCACCGAACACCAACCAGAGCGCAGCCGATTCAAATCCACCAAACACCACCTGGGGGGGAGCCACCTTCAACAACATCGCTGCGGTAAAGAAGATCACCGCCGTTACTGGTTCCGGCACCACCCCAGTAGCCCATAGGCCGATACAGGCGACAGCAAGCGCCAGAGCCTGACTTTCGCCACCGGGCAACGGATGGATGACCAGAATCGCCAGGCCGGCAGCCAAAGCCACCCAGGCAACCGCCTGGGCTGGTGTCAGACGCGGCAGGGAGAGAGAGGGGGACATTGCGCTTGTCCTTAATGTTTCATGTTACGTGTTACGGTAAACCCGTTTGCGCCAGACGGCAAGCTCGGGCAGGATCGGGAACGCGCCCTCTCCGCGCACTTTTCGGAATGAGTATGATGAAGACGTTGACGCTGAAACGCACCAATCTGGCCGAACAGGCCTATCTGGCAATCCGTGAGGATTTGCTAACCGGCGAGAGATTTCTTCCCGGCGATAAAATCAGCGTCGAGGATCTGTCGCGCCAATTAGGGGTCAGTCGCTCGCCGGTCTGGGCTGCGATAGCCCGGCTGGAGGCTGAGGGAATGGTCGAAGTGCGGCCGCGTCAGGGGGTGTTCTTCGTTGGCTTCGACATCAACCGCCTTCGCGAGATCTTCCTGGTCCGCGAGGTGCTGGAAGGAGCCGCAGCCCGGCTGGCGGCTGAACGGGCGACAGCGGAGGAGATCGTCGAACTGCGCCTGTCGATCGAACGACAACGCGCCTTCATCCAGGCTGGATCGATCGAGCTTTATACAAACGAAGCCAACGTGTTCCACACTCGCCTGACCGAGTTGGGCGGCAATGCCACTTTGACCGGACTGGTGGCACAATTATGGACCCGGATCACCGCAATGTGCCTACGCCGCAACCGCAAGGGAGGTGATTTCGACGAGCGAACCGACGAACATGTTGGAATGGTCGAGGCGCTCGCCCGTCGTGATGGCGACGCCGCCGAAGCAATCACCCGCGCTCATATCCGCCGCTTAGCAGACTCGATGCGGGCCACAGACCTTACGTGAGAGAAACGACCGGGATCCAAGGGCTGTGCCCTTGGCGGGAGTGGGCTGAGCCCACCCCTTTCTTTTAGGTTAAAACAACGTGGTTTGACGCTTGTCTCCGCCCCCTTTCTTACGCGGACGGGGAGATTGCGGCGGCGCAGGCGGTGGTTCCCCTCCGGCAATGACAGCGATGCGACCATCGGCGAATTCAACCGACAAAGCATCCCCAGCAGCAATTACGGCAACGGACAGAACCGGCTGGCCCTCGGCATCGCGAACCATCGCATAGCCACGTTCCAGAACCTTACGATAGGAATAACTGTCGAGCAGCTTTCCGGCTGTCTCGACTTTGAGGGCGCGGTCGGCAAGCAGCCGCTTCATCGCCTCGTCGAGTCGACGGCCGCCCTGTTCGAGACGCAGACCACCTTTCTCCAGCCCGGCCAATTCGGCAACCCGAACGCTTTTCCATGCATGGTCGAGCCGGGTAGACAGCACGGCGAGACGATGACGTTCCTCGGCCAAGCGCTCGCGTGGATGACGCAACCGGGCGGCAAGGCGGTCAAGGTCGGCGGCGCGACGGGCGAGCAAATTGGGCAGGGCATTGCGCAATCGCTCGGCGCGGTCGTCAAGGCGGATCGTCCCGTCCTCGATCAGGCGGCGGGGATGAGGCAATGCCCGGAAGGTCTGGGCCAGTCGTTGCCGGGCGTCCTCCAGCCTGCGCTGGGTCGCTCCCACCATCCGCCCGTTGAGCTCGGCCACTGCGGCCACCAGTTCGGCACGCACCGGCACAGCCTTTTCAGCGGCAGCGGTGGGCGTGGGCGCGCGCAAGCTGGCGGCGAAGTCGATCAGGGTCGTATCCGTCTCGTGTCCGACCGCAGAAATCAGGGGAATGGTGGAGGCTGCGGCGGCACGCACCACCTCTTCCTCATTGAAAGCCATCAGGTCTTCAAGCGAGCCGCCACCACGGGCAACAATCAGCACGTCGGGGCGCGGCACCGCCCCATCCTCCGGCAAGGCGTTGAAGCCACGAATAGCGGCGGCGATCTGAGACGCCGCGCCCTCGCCCTGTACCGCCACAGGCCACAGCAGCACTCGACGGGGAAAGCGTTCGGCCAAACGGTGCAGGATATCGCGGATCACCGCTCCGGTCGGCGAGGTCACCACCCCGATCACGCGCGGCAGAAACGGGATCGGGCATTTGCGGTCACGATCGAACAGTCCTTCCGCTGCCAGACGCTTGCGGCGATCCTCCAGCAGCTTGAGCAGCGCCCCCTGCCCGGCCAGTTCCATCCGCTCGACCACCATCTGGTATTTCGAGCGGCCGGGATAGGTCGTGAGGCGTCCGGTCGCGATCACCTCCATCCCATCCTCGGGTACCAAACCCAGCCGCGCCGCCTGCCCGCGCCAGCAAACCGCATCCAGCACCGCCTCGGCATCTTTCAGGGCGAAATAGAGATGGCCGGAAGAATGGCGCTTAAAGCCGGAAATCTCGCCCCTCACCCGAACGAAGGCAAAAGTCTCCTCGACGGTGCGGCGCAAGGTGCCGGCAATCTCGCTGACAGTATATTCCGGCACGTTACCGGCGGAACGGGGCTCGACGGGGGAAGCTGTCTCGGTCATTCCCCCAGTTTGACCGAAGCATCGTCCACGCGCAAATCCCTCGGCTCCGACCAAGGGCAAGGCCGATACGCCATAGGGCCTGCCTCCCCCGACCGCATGAAAGTTGCGGTTGGGAAACAGGCATGCCAAAGTCTGAAAAGTTCGACACCGACTAGCTAAAGCCTTGTGGGGGAACCAGTCCATGGACGTGATCGACACCGACATCGCCATCGTCGGCGCCGGAGGCGCGGGTCTTCGGGCCGCGATCGAAGTAGCGGAACAGGACCCGTCTCTGAAGATCGCGCTGATCTCCAAGGTCTTTCCCATGCGCAGCCACACCGTGGCCGCCGAAGGTGGTGCCGCCGGAGTGGCAAAGCCCAACGACAGCTTCGACCTTCATTTCAATGACACCGTTAGCGGTGGTGACTGGTTATGTGATCAGGACGCGGTTGACCTGTTCGTCCGGACCGCGCCCGAGGAACTGACCCGGATGGAGCATTGGGGCTGTCCGTGGAGCCGCGAGGCCAATGGCCAGGTTGCGGTGCGTCCGTTTGGTGGAATGAAGACCGAACGGACGTGGTATGCCGCCGACAAAACCGGCTTCCACATGCTGCACACCCTGTTTCAAACGTCGCTAAAATATCCGTCGATCACCCGTTTCGACGAATTTTATTCGACCGAATTGCTGATCGAAGAAAAACGCTGTATCGGACTCGTCGCCATCGAATTGCGCAGCGGAAAATTGGTGGCGTTCCGGGCTAAGGCCGTAATCCTTGCTACCGGCGGGGCCGGGCGTGTCTTCCCCTTCACCACCAACGGCGCGATCAAAACCGGCGACGGCATGGCGATGGCCTATCGCGCCGGAGTGCCGTTGAAGGACATGGAGTTCGTCCAGTATCACCCGACAGGCCTGCCCGGCACAGGAATCTTGATCACCGAGGGCGCGCGCGGCGAAGGCGGATTGCTGACGAACAGCGACGGCTATCGCTATCTCCAGGATTACGGGCTGGGGCCGCCCGATCCCTGGCCCCGGAACAAAGCGATGGAACTTGGCCCGCGTGACCGTCTGAGCCAAGCCTTCTGGCACGAGCAGCAAAAGGGCCGCACCGTCAAGACACCATTCGGCGATGCGGTAAATCTCGACATTCGCCATCTCGGTGAAAAGAAGATCGACGAGCGCCTGCCGATGGTGCGCGAACTGGCAATCAGTTATGTCGGCGTTGACCCGGTGACCGCACCGATTCCGGTACGGCCGGTCGTCCATTACACGATGGGCGGCATTGACACCGACATCGATGCGGCAACTCCGCTACCCGGCCTGTTCGCCGCCGGAGAATGCGCCTGCGTCTCGATCAACGGTGCCAATCGGTTGGGGTCGAACTCGCTGGCTGAAATTTTGGTGTTCGGTGCCCGCGCTGGCCGCAGCGCGATCGCGTTCGCCAAGACCGTGCCGCCAGGATCTGATCGCGCCACCAAAGCAAAAGCCGAAGCGGCCCAGGCAAAAATCCGGGCGTTGTTCCTCAACGACGGCACAGAATCCGCTCCAGCCTTGCGCAGGGCGATGAACGAAACAATGGAAAGCGGTGTCGGTATTTTCCGTAGCGAGGAATCGTTGCGGCAAAGCTGTGCCGTGCTGGCGGACCTGCGCACCCGCTTCAACCAAGTTCGGCTGGAGGACCGCAGCAACGTCTTCAACACCGATCTGGTCCAGGTGCTTGAGCTTGGCGCGATGCTCGACGTCGCTCAGACGATGGCCGAGGCTGCGCTAAACCGCACCGAATCGCGCGGATCGCACCAGCGGCTGGACTATCCAAAACGCGATGACGAGGCTTTCCTGACCCATAGCATCTCCAGCTATTCCGGTGGCGACCGCCCGGCGATCGGGGCGCGCAACGTGGTGATCACCCGCTCGCGGCCCGGCGAGCGCATCTATGGCGGAGGCGGGTCATGAGCGAGACCATCACGATCCGGGTGTTGCGCTACGACCCGGACAAGGATGCCGAACCGCGCTTTGATGATTTCATCGTTCCCTATCGGGACGAATGGGTCGTTCTCGACGTGCTGGCCTACATCAAGGAAGCGCTGGACCCCAGCCTCGCCTATCGCGGTTCCTGCCACATGGCTGTCTGCGGATCGTGTGGGATGATGGTCAACCGACAGCCCAAGCTGGCCTGCCACTGCTTCATCCGCGACTATCGCGGACAACTGGTAACCGTTGAACCGCTTGATCATTTCCCGATCGAACGCGATCTGATCGTCGATCAGGATGGCTTCATCGAAAAGCTGTCCAGCCTTTATCCCTATCTGGTCACCGAGCACGACAAGCCCTTGAGCGAAGGGACAAATCTCCAGACTCCAGCCCAGTTGGCAGCATTCCGGCCCTTCACTCAATGCATCAACTGCCTGCTGTGCTACGCGGCCTGTCCTCAGGTCGCACTGAACGAAGGCTTCACCGGACCGGCGGCGTTGGCGATCGCCCACCGCTATAACCGCGATTCCCGCGATTCAGGCGAGGAACTGCGCTCGGAAATCACCGACAGCCATCACGGCGTGTGGGATTGCACGTTCGTCGGGGCCTGCTCCGAGGTCTGCCCGAAGAATGTCGATCCCGCCGCCGCGATCCAGCAAACTAAGATTTCCGCTTCGTTCCGTTGGTTGAAAGCGCGCTTGCTGCCGGGAGGCACGTCATGACCCGTCGCCCCTACGTCCGTCCGCTTCACCCCCACTGGTGGCTGCGCGACCGCCGCCAGTTCCTCTACATCCTGCGCGAGAGCACCAGCGTCTTTGTTGGTCTCTACTCGGCAATCCTGATGAACGGGCTGATCCGTCTGTCCCAGGGGCGCGAGGCGTGGCAGAGCTATCTGGATGCGTTATCCAGCCCGCTGGGCGTTACGGTGCAATTGATCTGCCTGGCCTTTGCTGCGTTCCACGCCGTCACCTGGTTTGGCGTGACACCCAAGGCGATGCCGCCGATCCTGATCAAGGGCGAACCGATCCCGGCTTGCACAATTATCCGCGGCCATTTCATCTTGTGGGCAATACTGTCGCTGGCCGTTCTGATCGTGCTGGGGGGATAAACGCCATGACCAAATCGAACGAACCCTTCGTCTGGATGCCCTTTGGCGCGGGTGGCATGGTTGCCGCACTGGTTACCCCGGCGCTGATCCTCGCCACGGGAGTGCTGTTGCCGCTTGGGGTACTGGATTTGTCCTACGATCACATCCACTCCCTCGCCAGTGGCTGGCTGGGTAAGCTGATCATCCTGACCCTGGTCGCCCTGCCCGCTTGGCATGCCGCCCACCGCATCCAAGCCACCGCCCACGACCTTGGGTGGGGCGGCGGCTTGGGGCTGAAGCGGGTGTGCTATGGCACTGCCACCTTCATCGCAGTTGTGGCTCTGATCGCTCTGCTGCGACTTTAACGCCGTGATGCCGCCGGTGTGGGGGCGGCATCGGCTGCCCGCCCCCGCCGGAAAATCCCCTTTCCCACACAAGGACGCTCTCCGTGAGGTTCAGGTTGTTCACTATCAGGGACAACGGCATGCGCGGCGACACCACGCCCTGCTATTCCTGGGATGTGGTTGATATCGACACAAAAGCGGTGATCGCGGTATCCGATATCGAAAGCGAGATTGCCCAGGTTTCACCTGAAATCTGCCGCGACCTTCTGGACGGGCAATGGGCAGCCACCGGCGAGTTCCGCCGCTTTCGCCCCCACCCCGAAGCCGCCGAACATGTCGCCTTCGTCATCCACGAATTGACCCGTCCACCATCGTTCACCGTGGCAACGCGAGACGGGGCACTCCCCTCTGCATAAGAATCTTCGCTCGTATGGGCCTAAATCGATTCTTTTGCTTGATGGTAATATTTTCTAACATAACATAATACAACCTTTCGGTGACGTTCGGGGGATTTTAAATGCGAATCGGCGACCAATCTTTCCAATCCAAGCTGTTCATAATCATCAGCATGTCGGGATTGACTGTCGTTTTACTGCTGGGGCTTAGTCTCGGAATCCTCAACACCGCCGTCCTCAAAGAACGTCAATTCGCCGTACAAAGCTCGGTCGATGTCGCCCATTCCGTACTCACGCATTATGCCGAGTTGGAAAAAGAGGGAAAGCTACCCCACGACGACGCTGTTCGATTTGCCCTCGATACCATCCGCGACCTACGCTACGGCGATGGTGAATATTTCTTCGTCAGCGACCTTAGCGGCGTCATGATGATGCACCCCATAAAAAAAGAATTAGAAGGGAAGAACCTAACCAATATCCAAGACAAAAAAGGGAGATACTTTTACCGAGAGTTTTTCGAACAAACGGGAAAGAGCGGATACGTAAATTATTACTGGCCCAAGCCAGGATATGAAGAATCGGTAGAGAAACTAAGCTATGTAAAGTCATTCACCCCCTGGAATATGATCATTCTATCCGGGGTTTATATGGATGACGTCAAGGCAAGATTCCAGGACTATGCTGGTATATTAATCATGACCGGGGCGGCCGGCATCACCGTGATTGTCATCGCCGCAATTTTGTTCCGCCGCCACATGGTGTCACCACTAACGGACGTTACCCATGCCATTAACCGCTTATTGGCTGGTGATGCCGAGGTAACCCTCGCCGCCAGCGACCGCCGTGATGAGGTTGGCGTATTAACCAAGGCGGTAACCCGGTTCAGCGAGAATCTGCGACAGATGAAATCTCTGGAGGCTAGCGCTGCGGCGGAGCAACGCAAAGCCGAAGCCACTCAACGAGAGATCCTCAATAAACTTGCGATGCAAATCGAAGAGGAGATCAAGGGAGTTGCTCAAGCGGTCGCAACCTCCGCCGAAGACATGCACGAGGCTGCAAACGGTCTGGTAACGCTATCCTGTTCGACCTCGGAGCAGACCGGGCAGATTTCGCTGGCTTCCGACCGGGCCACCGCCAGCGTCCAGACTGTGGCGTCGGCGGCCGAGGAACTGGCGGCATCTATCCGTGAAATCGGTTCTCAGGCAGCGACCTCAACCCGTGTTGCCAGTTCTGCCGTAGACGAAGCAAGCAAGACGGGCGAGCAAATTCGCTCTCTCGCCGATTCCGTCGAACAGATTTCTCAGATCATCAATCTTATCACCGACATCGCATCGCAGACTAACCTGCTGGCCTTGAACGCGACGATCGAGGCCGCGCGGGCGGGGGAAGCTGGCAAAGGATTCGCCGTCGTTGCCGGTGAGGTCAAGACGCTGGCCAACCAGACCGCCAAGGCAACGGAGTCGATCATCTCTCAAGTACAATCCGTTCAGTCGGCAACATCGGGGGCTGTCGAAGCCATCCGCTCGATCACGACCCGAATCAGCGAGATCAATGGAATATCGGCCGCTATTGCCGCCGCAGTCGAGGAACAGGGAGCCGCTACCCGCGAAATCGCCGCCAGCGTCCACCATGCTGCCCGCGATACAGAATCCGTTCTAACCATCACCAATTCGGTTAGCGAGGCCACCAACAAGGTCGGAGCGTCGGCGAGCGAAATATCGAGTGCGTCGGAAACCCTGGCACGCCAAGCATCGCTACTCGATCAAAAAATCAGCGACTTCCGAGCCCGATTGGTATCGTAACCCTGGTTACGGCTACTCCGCACCATGGACACGTCGCTGGTGGATGTACAGTCACCAATAGAACGACCGATAAAGAACAAGGAACGATCATCGCGGCCCGGTCTGGGGAGAGCGTTTCCCCCTCACGCCAACGGCAACTTCGCCAAAAGGAATAAGGGTAAGGATGGGGAAGCCTGCTCCAAGGCAGACCGGATTGGCGAAAAATTGAGGGATCAGAGGCCCTTCGCATCGCCATACCTTCACTTTTCCACAGCAAATCTGTGCGTCGTCGATGGTTCTGCAAAATTCTTAAAACGAAGTATTGACGAGTAGAAGGAGTTTCCGCTAGAAACACCTCTCCAGCCACGGTGGTTAGCAACCACCTTCTGCGGAGGGGTGGGTGAGTGGCTGAAACCAACGGTTTGCTAAACCGTCCTAGGGTGTCAAACCTTAGCGCGGGTTCGAATCCCGCCCCCTCCGCCATCTTCTCTTAAGTCCTTGGTTTACCGCCAAGTCCCTGGGAGATAATCCGAATTTCTTCTCGTTGCTCCAACCGACTGTTACAGTGGGGCATAGAGAAGATGACCGGACATACCCGCCTTTATCGTCGTGGTGCCGTCTACTGGCATCGTGCCGCCGTGCCTGTTGATATCGCGGCCACCTATCCCAAGACGGAAGAAACCTTCTCGCTCCGCACCAGGGACTATCAGCAGGCGCTGAAGTTGGTCCGGGTCGAGGCCGTGCGGGTTGACACCCTGTTTGATGACCATCGGCGCAAGCTGGCCGTGCAGGGGTAATCCCCCCATTTTTAGCGGGGGTTGGACATAGAATTCATGCGGCCAATTTCAGTTTCTGGGCGGGTGTGATGCCGCCGATGCCCATATTGGGGCGGTCGTTGTTGTAGGTCCAGAGCCATTCTGTCGCGTGATCCTGCACCTCCGCGATGGTTTCAAAGAGGATTTGCCCCAGCCATTCATGCCGGACCGTCCGGTTGTAACGCTCGACATAGGCGTTCTGCTGCGGCTTGCCGGGCTGGGGATGTGTTGGAGGCCGATGCCGTGCGTCTCGGCCCATTTCATCAGCGTACCGCTGATATATTCGGGACCATTGTCGACCCGAATAGCGCCCGGTTTGCCGCGCCATTCGATGATCTGGTTCAGCACCCGCACGACCCGTTCGGCGGGCAGAGAGAAATCGACTTCGATGCCGAGTCCCTCCCGGTTGAAGTCGTCGAGCACGTTGAGCAGCCGGAAAGCCCGGCCGTCCTCCAGACGATCTGCCATGAAGTCCATCGACCAGACCTGGTTGGGGGCGTCTGGCACCGTCAGTTCGTCGGGCTTGTCGCGTTTGAGCCGCTTCCGGGGTTTGATCCGCAGGTTCAGTTCCAACGCGCGATAGATCCGATAGACCCGTTTGTGGTTCCAGCCATGACCCTGGATATTGCGCAGATACAGGAAGCAGAGGCCGAACCCCCAGGTCTTTCTGGCCTGGGTGAGCCCAATCAGAAGGTCGGCGATCTGCTCTTTCTCGTCGGAGAGCCTCGGGCTGTAGCGATAGCACGTCTCGCTGAGCCCGAACGTCCGGCACGCCAACGAAATACTGATCCCTCGTCGCGCCACCGCTGTCTCGGCCATCTCCCGGCGCTGGGATGGCCGGGTCATTTTTTTCCGAGAGCCTCACGCAGGATCCCCATGATCTGGGCGTCCGTGAACCGACTCTTCTTCATCCGAATCTCCTCGTTCGCAAAACCGAGAAAATTCTACGTCCTAATCCCCTTATTTCCAGGGGGGATTACCCCTCGACCTGTGCCGTGGAAACGCTTTCGCATGCAAACTTATAGGTGTATAAAATTTACGCAAAATAGTCTATTTGTTATCTCCTGGCATCGCGCCACTAAATTTTCAGCCTACCCGCACGCGCAGCCTATTTAAAAACTTATACCTCACAGTACATAACGATAGGCATGGGCTGATAGACACCAGACCCTGGAGATGCGTGATATGCGGATGGATGATCTTAAAATCGGCACCAAGATCGTTCTGGTGATTGGCGTCATGGCGGTCATCGTAATCGGTGCGGGCAGTTTTGCTGCTTTCGAGATGAAGATCATCGACGATTCCTATAGCGATGTGATCAACCGAGTGAATACGTCAGCGACATTGATCGCTCGCACAAATCGCATTTTCACAAGGTATGGCCGCAACGCCTATTCACTGGCATTGGAAAGTACCGAGGACGGCAACGCACGGTTGATGGCGGATGTCATCGACAGCCAAAATTCCGTCAACACCCTGATCACGAGCATCCGCCAGAAAGTTCCCGAATACCGCACCGAGATCGATGCGGTAGACCTGAAGGTACAAGCCGCTTTCAGCGCCTGCACCGCCCCCATAAAATATGCTGGCTCGGTCACGACACCGGAAGATATCGTCAAGGCTGGACTCCGATTAAAGAAAGAGTGTGACCAGCCATTCGAAGAGGCATCCGCTTTATTGGTTCATCAGACCGACAGCTTGATTGAACATGCGAAAAGAACAGCAAAAAATCTCCACGAAGAGACCCATACAACAATCTATATAACCCTTGGCGGGATCACGACGGGACTGATCCTTGGAACTCTTTTTGGATTGTGGATTTCCCGCAACGCCATCGTCATGCCACTGGATCGTCTGGGCCGGACGATGAAGAGTCTGGCTGACGGAGATCTTTCCGCCACGATTGACGGTTCCGACCGAAAAGATGAAGTCGGCGACATGGCCCGGACAGTCGAAGTGTTTAAGACCAACGCCATTGATCGTCGTCGGCTGGAAGAGCGTGAAAAAACGGCGATCGTCACCAGAGAAAAGCGCACCCGCCAAGTCGAAAACCTGACCCGGAGCTTCGAGGACGCTGTCGCCAATATGCTGGACGGGATAAGCAACGCCACCGGCCAGCTTGAATCCACGGCTTCGGCAATGAACACGAATGCGGAACAGACCTCTCGCCAGGCTTCGCATGTCGGAGAATCGACCAGCCGTGCATCGTCCAACGTGCAGGCGGTTGCTTCGGCGGCAGAGGAACTTTCGGTCTCGATCAGCGAGATCAGCCGTCAGGTGGTCCAATCCAGCCAGACGGCGCGAACCGCTGCCGAAGAAGCACAATCGACCGACAGCATTGTCAGAGGGTTAGCGGAAAATTCGAACAAAATTGGCGAAGTGGTCAATTTGATCACCGACATCGCCAGCCAGACCAATCTTCTGGCTCTTAACGCCACCATCGAAGCGGCACGGGCGGGAGAAGCCGGAAAAGGGTTCGCCGTGGTCGCCAACGAGGTCAAACACCTCGCCAACCAGACGGCACGGGCAACCGAGGAAATCTCCAACCAAATCGGCTCGGTCCAAAGCGCCACAACCCTGGCTGTGAAAGCCATTGGCGGCATCGTCAGTCGGATCAACGAGATCAATCATATCGCAGACGCCATTGCCGCAGCCGTCGAGGAACAATCGGCCGCGACCCGTGAAATCGCCCGCAATGTTCAGGAAGCGGCTCACAGTACCGAAGATGTCGTGAGGAATATCGTTGATGTCACCAATGCAGCTTCTGAAACAGGTACGGCTGCTAACCAATTTTTAACAGCATCACACAATTTGACGAATCAGACCTCGACATTGGATGGAGAGGTTAAAAAATTCTTGAAGGGTGTCCGTTCGGCATAAAACCGATCGCACCTGGACTTATACCGACGACGACCGCAAGTCATGACTTGCGGTCGCAGGATTTCAGCTTCCAGTATGGATGCGCCCGCCCGGCGAGGGGCACAGTCAATTCATCAGCAGGTTGGCATGAGACAAGTTGAGCCACAGCCCCGCTTCTCATCCAGCATAAGCCGCACATCAATAAGATTGAGAAATATCTACAAATAAATTCACAATAATACATTATCATAAAATCAATTAATCGGAGGACGATAAACCTCAACTTATGTTGATAATGCGCGATCTCAACCGTTACAGCCTGTTACCAAAATCATCACTATCCCGTTACCGAACTGGATTATTGATCTTGGCTATCCCCCGAATTGAGGAGGGTAACTAATGAGAGATACCTTGCGAAAATGTTGGAATACCGGCCTGAGACGGTCTCTACGAATCAGAGAAAAGATAACCGTCGAAGTCCTATTATTGTCCACGACCACGTTTTACGGCGTCATTTGCCTGTTCGGCATCCTCGCCCTTCGGCGTGGATAAATACTTTGTTCCGCTGATCAATTCCCGGTCACCGCCCCATGCACTGGGCAGTGTCTCCCCCCAGAGCTTCGCTCGCACGGGTTCGCTGGGCCTCAATGGCCCAGCCAGATCATTAACGTCGCGTGATCTATCAAGATGAACCGGGGACCATGACCAACGCTCCCTTCCACAGATAAGAAGGGGGCGACAGTCAAAGGAATCGGCCACCCCGCGTCACCGATACTTTGCCTCGATTCAGCTCATACCGCCCCCCCCCTGACATCGGCGATTTGAATGGCACGACCGATCAGAAACGACGTTGACGGCATCGGAAAATCGGAGGAACGTCCAAAAGACGTATTGAAACGCATTATCATTCGCAATATTAATTGCGATCACCCCCGCCGGGAAAGGGGGCGCAAACGTTAGAAACAAGGCATCGACATCATGGTAAAGGCTGCGACCTTTCATCCTTTGGCCCTGGCTGGCCTCGGATTCGCCCTGATCACGGCGGGCGGAACGGCACAAGCCCAGACCCCTGCTCCCGCCGACACAGGCCCGCTTCCCCACGACTTGTCGCCGTGGGGGATGTTCTCCCACGCCGACCCAGTCGTGCAGACGGTGATGATCGGTCTGGCTCTGGCCTCGGTCGCGACCTGGACAGTCTGGCTGGCCAAGACGATTGAACTCTACCGAGCGCGGCAACGGGTCCGCACGTTGCTGAACGGACTAGACGGGACACGTTCTCTGTCCGAGGCAATTCGTCTTGCCGAGGGCCGTTCCGGGCCGGAAGCATTCCTGATTCGCGCCGCGATGGCCGAGGCTAAATTGTCGGCAGGAATGCCCGGCGAAGGACTGAAAGAGCGGGTTGCTGCCAAGCTGGAACGGGTCGAGGCCGCAGCCGGACGACGCATGACGATGGGCACCGGAATCTTGGCGACCATTGGATCGGTTGCCCCCTTTGTCGGCTTGTTCGGCACGGTGTGGGGTATCATGAACAGCTTCGTCGGCATCAGCAAATCACAGACGACAAATCTGGCCGTCGTGGCTCCCGGCATCGCCGAAGCATTGCTTGCCACAGCGCTGGGGCTGGTTGCGGCGATTCCTGCGGTGGTGATCTATAACGCGTTCGCGCGCTCGGTCTCTGGCTACAAGGCATTGCTAGGCGACGCCGCGGCCGAAGTGCTGCGGTTGGTCAGCCGGGATATGGATCGCCGGGCACTCCCCTTGCGCGAGGCGGCGGAGTAATGGCGGGAAAGCACCAATCCGGCAACGATCTCGGCGAAATGCACGAGATCAACGTCACTCCCTTCATCGACGTCATGCTGGTTCTACTGATTATCTTCATGGTCGCGGCACCGCTGGCGACAGTGGACGTCAAGGTTGACCTGCCGAGTTCGACCGCCGAACCGGCCCCAAAGCCGGACAAGCCGCTGACCCTGACGATCAAGGCCGATGGCACCCTCGCCGTTGGAAATGACACGATACCGAAGGATGATCTGCCCCGCGCCCTGGATGCCGCCACGAATGGCGACAAGGAAAAGCGGGTGTTCCTGCGTGCCGACAAGACCATTGATTACGGCTCATTGATGGAGGTGATGGATACACTGCGTGGATCGGGTTATTTGAAAATCGCCCTGGTCGGATTGGAAGGTCGGTCATGACGGGAACGGCACGGGCCGAGTCCCTGGACAATGACGGCATCCGGTTATGGGGATTTTCTGGCGGGCTGGTTCTGATGCTGCATGCCAGCCTGCTGATCGCCACCACCGTCTCATGGAAGACAACGCCCCCACCTGTGCCGCCGTCTGCACCAATGGTAATCGACCTGGCTCCACTGCCTGCCCCCACGCCCGCCGCCCCCCCCAAGCCAGTGGTGACCCCGCCACCGAAGCCGGTCGAGCGCAAGGTGGTCGAACCGATTAAACGCCCGCCTCCGTTGGCACCCAAGGCCGAGGTCGCGCTGCCCAAACAGGTAACACCACCCGTCCCAACGGAAGCCCCCCCCTCTGAACCGACGCCGCCGGTCGTTACCCCGACCCCACCAGCGGTTCCAGCTAAGCCATCGGCAGCCGCAATCGACGCCCGCAAATCCTGGCAGGGAACTTTGTTGGCCCATCTGGAGCGCCATAAGCGCTATCCCCGCTCCGCCCAGACCCGGCGGCATGAAGGCGTCGTTACCGTCCGCTTTGTGATGAACCGCCAGGGTGTCATCGTTTCATCCAGGCTGGAACAAAGTGGCGGCTCCACCATACTGGACGACGAAGGTCTGGCCCTGCTGGAACGGGCGCAGCCACTTCCCTCCCCGCCCCCCGAGGTCAAGGGCGACACCATCGAACTGGTGGTACCGGTCGAGTTCTTCCTGAGGTAATACCTTGTCGTCCGTGAACAACGCTGCCACTGCCGCACGATGCAGCCTGCGGTTTTTCAGAGCAGCGAACACCTGTGACTTCTTGACGGGGCCATCCTGGATTTCGGAATAATGGATCGACGTATGCTGACCTGAATACCGAATCCTGACATTTTCAAACGGACTCTTAACGGTAAGTTCCTGCAACGAATGACTGGCCAACTCGCCCAACGAAGCAATGAATTGGCCAGCCGGTATGCGCGGCTGATTTCACTCCAAGAGAGTGAAACGCCAAGAACAGACCCACTCTTCGGGATGGGGGTCAGGAGGACAGGCGATACAGTCGCAGACGATGCGCTTATCGATAGTGTGAGCGAAGGTGGTATATTCCACTACGCCTCCCGACTTGCAGGGATAATCCGTGAGGCCCTTCCTCTGCCGGGCCGTCTGTACTCGGCATTTCAGCATTCGCATCACCAGCGCACCATCATCTTCGAAGACAATCTCTTGCTCGTTGATGCTGGCATAGAGGCGGTGGCGCAGGGCCTCGGCGAGTGCGGGAAGGCCACCATTTTCCTCCAGCCCGCCCAATGTCTTGATGCGGGTGGCTTCAAGGGGAGAGAACACGGACCAGCAGGAATCGTTGACAACTTTGGCGGGGGCAAGGCCCTCACGCTTTTCAACGGACTGAAACCACACGCCATCGACGGCCAGCCAATTGACGGCCATCGCTCGGAGAAGCGCCTGGGCTGCATCGGAATCGAGGTGAACCAGTGGAGCCGGTAAACCATCCTCAACCGCAATGCCCAGGGTGGTACAGAGACGATCGATAATGATCGCTGTGGCTTTGTCGCCAGCCTCGCGTTCCATTTCCAGGGCACGATCAATGCCGAATTGCTCGACCGACTGGGAAAACCAAAGACCATAATGAACGATGGTGCGCCGCACCGCGTCGATTACCGCTTCGGCAAGGTGCCGATCCGGGGAACTCATAACCATTTCTCCTTACACTGTGATGCCTGTTTGTCCCTGTTTGGGTATCTGAGGGTACCCGTCCTTGGGCTTCGAACCCAATGAACTATAATGGTTGTATCTTTCTGAGATTGTCACGCAGTTCGGCTTGCCAAAGGAGGCAAGCCGAACTGCCGCTTGGGCGGAGCGACGGTTCCCAGAAGCGGCACAGTCATGGAGATGTCGGCGATATTCCCCAGCGTCAGCGCGAAGGAGACTAGTCGGTCGCAATCATCGGCAAAACCAATATATTAGACCACCAAAATCGGATAATCTGATCATTCATGAATGACTCTGCGAGATTGTCATCAAAGTGCCGATCGAAAAATCGTTCACCGCTAGAACCCAGCCATCCGACCAACTGCTTACCACCTGGATCACTTCAGGCGACAGACGGTTTCTATTGTACGAAAGTAACAGCTCGGTTACCGGAAGCATTACTCTTCCGACAACCCCGATCAAGATTGATACCAGCCGGGCCTATCAGCGGATACGAGGCTTTGGCTTTTCCCTGACCGGCGGTAGCGCCCTTTTGCTTTCACGCCTTGAATCGGCCCTCAGGAAGAATTTGCTGCGGGAACTCTTCTCGCCCGAAGGGATCGGGACAAGCTGCCTGCGTCTGACAATCGGGGCTTCAGACCTCAGCCCTTACGCCTTTTCCTATGACGATCTTCCAGCGGACTCACGCGATCCCAACTTGGATCGGTTCGATCTGTTCGCTGGCGACCCCGATTTAGTCCCCGTCGTTCAGGAGATCGTAAAGATCAATCCCGATCTGTTCATCATGGCATCGCCCTGGTCGGCACCGCCCTGGATGAAGACCAACAACAGCTTCATCGGCGGCGAACTAAAACCCGAATGTCATGACGTCTATGCGCGCTATTTCGTTCGATACCTTGACGCCATGCGCGCGCGGGGCATCAATATCCGGGCGGTTACCGTGCAGAACGAACCGGGTAATGACAAAAACGAGCCCAGCATGGTGATGGGCGCGGAACAGATGGCGGACTTCATAGGCCAATTCCTGGGGCCAGCGTTGCGCCAAGCCAGGCTGGAGACGGCAATTTATTGTCACGACCACAACTGCGACCGGCCGGACTATCCATTGGCGGTTCTCGCAGATCCGTCCGCCAACCACTACACCAGTGGGACAGCCTTTCACCTTTATGCCGGAGATATCTCCGCCCTAACACAGGTCCACGAGCGCCATCCCGACAAAAGCTGCCTCTTCACCGAACAATGGGTCAGTGCGCACGATTCGTTCGAGGGTGCCTTGATGTGGCACAGCGAGCGGGTGTTGGTCGGGGCCTTGCGCAACTGGGCGGAAATCGTTCTGGAATGGAATCTGGCGTCCGATCCGACTTGTTGTCCGCACACACCGGGCGGCGAAAAAAATTGCCTGGGCGGTTTGACTCTCGATGGGCAGACCGTGACGCGCAACGTCGCCTATTACCTGATCGCTCATACCGCAAAATTCATCCCGCCGGGATCATTGCGAGTCGAATCGGATCGGGATACAGCCCTTCCAAACGCGGCCTTTCTGACCCCGGACGGACGGATCGTGGTCATTGCCGTCAACACCGACGATACCCCCCGCCGTCTTACTCTGTCCGACGCCGTGCGCGGTTCCGCGCCTTGTCCGGTCGATCTCCCGGCCAAATCGCTGGCCACTTGTGTCTGGAAATTACCGCCCGGCTCGGCGCTAAGATAGAGACAGAATATTCAGTCATAGGTTTTGGGATTGAAAGCGATGAAAGACAGACGTGCGGTTCAGGATAGTTCATCGATGACGAACTTCATCGATGAACTCATGTCGAAAATGTCGCTTAAGGAAAAACTCGGGCAGCTCAATCTATTGACTTCGAATGTTCCGATCGACCAGAACCGGGCGGACGAAATCCGCAAGGGTAATGTCGGTGGGTTGCTTGGCGGCCTCATCGATTGCAGCTTCGGAATCAACGGCCCCGCTCAACTGCGCACGATCCAGGAAATTGCCGTTCACGAATCACGGCTGGGCATCCCTCTGTTGCTCGCCTACGACGTCATTCACGGCCACCAAACGGTCTTTCCGATTCCACTGGGCCTGTCCTGTTCTTGGGATATGGACCATATCGAGACCGCTGCGCGCATCGCCGCCCGCGAAGCCTCGGCCAGCGGCATCAACTGGGTTTTCTCGCCGATGGTCGATATTGGGCGTGACCCGCGCTGGGGCCGGATCGCCGAAGGTTCGGGCGAAGATCCGCATCTGGGATCTCAGATCGCCCGCGCCATGATCCGGGGACTTCAGGGCAAGGATCTGTCCAGTCCCGACAGCGTAATGGCCTGCGTCAAGCACTTCGCTGGCTATGGCGCGGCAGAAGGCGGACGGGACTACAACAATGCAGACATGAGTTCGTCCCGGTTCCAGGACATCTACCTGCCTCCGTTCCTCGCAGCGATCGATGCCGGAACGGGATCGGCGATGATGTCATTCTCGGCGCTTAACGGCGTGCCATCCCATGCCGACCGGGAGCGTCTGGAACAAGTCTTGAGCGGAGTCCTCAAGGTTTCCGATTTCAATGGTATCCCCGAAATGATCGCCCACGGCATCGGCGACGAAGAGGGACAAATCGACGAAGCCGACCCTTTGCAAACCATGTCAGAACGGGCGCTAAGGGCCGGAGTACAAATGGACATGATGGGGTATGGCTTCGTCACAAGGCTGGAGAAGGCGCTCGCTGCCGGCCGGATAAGCCAGCAGCAGATCGATTCCGCCTGTCGAGCCGTTCTGAAGGCGAAGTACAAGCTGGGCCTATTCGCCGCACCGTTCGCCCGGTTCGACGAGAAAAAGGCGGTGCACAGCATTCTGGCCCCGGACTACCGCCACACCGCCCGCGAGATCGCCGGGGATTCCTGTGTTCTCCTCAAGAACGAAAACGCCCTGTTGCCGCTGCCAAAATCGGGGATCACCGTCGCCGTGGTTGGCCCGCTGGCGGACGATAAGAAAAACGTCCTGGGCCCCTGGAGCTTCCAAGGTGATAGCCGCACCGCCGTCTCGGTTCTGGAAGGTATCCGCAACGTCGCCGAAGTTAAGATGATATACGCCAAGGGCTCCAATATCGTCGAAGACCGCCGCATGGTCGAACTGCTCAACTTCGCCGGTCCCAAGGTAGACATCGACCCGCGCGAACCTGACGAGATGATCGCCGAGGCCATCCGCGCAGCAAACGCATCCGACGTCGTGATTGCGGTGCTGGGCGAGGCGGCGGAAATGTCGGGAGAGTCGGCCTCGCGGCTTGATATCGGGATTCCCGACAATCAGCGCACCTTGCTCAAGGCCCTGGGCAAGACCGGGAAACCGATCGTGCTGGTCACCATGAACGGGCGGCCATTGACGCTCCCCTGGGAAAAGGACCACATCCCTGCCATTCTGGTTTCGTGGTTCGGCGGCATGGAAGCGGGAAATGCCATTGCCGACATTCTGTTCGGCGAACGCAACCCGAGCGGTAAGCTTTCGGCGACCTGGCCCAGCCACGTCGGCCAAGTGCCGCTGTCCTATTATCATGCGAATACCGGCCGCCCCGGCAATCCCAAGGAAGACCCTGGTAAGTACACCACCCGCTGTTATCTGGACGGCTCATCCGACCCTTTGTTCCCGTTCGGCTTCGGCCTCAGCTACACCAGCTTCGCTTATGGCCCGGTCGAAGCCGACAAGACGGTTCTGACTGGCGACGACGATGTTTTGACCGTCTCGATCACCGTGACCAATACCGGAGGCCGCGACGGCACGGAGGTCGTGCAGATGTACGTGACCGACCCCGTGGCAAGCGTCGTGCGCCCAGTCCGGATGCTGAAGGGATTCCAGAAAATCAGGCTGCGGGCGGGCGAGAAAAAAACCGTGTCTTTCAGTATTACAACGAGAGATATTGAATTCTGCGATTCCCGGCTACTCCCTGTCTGGGAGGCGGGAAAGTTCGTTATCGGCATCGGCACCAACTCGAACGAACTGAATACCGCTGAGGTCGTCTGGAACAAATAAGAAATTGTTCTCAGGTATTTCCCATCGAAGTCAAGAGCAACGGTTAAGCCGGATCGGCTGATCCGGCTACCGGCGGCGGTTAGCGCCCGGATGATCAGCAGCGCGGTCGGTCGCGTCGGCCTGCATCTTCTCCTCTGGAGGAAAGGCGATCAATTTAAGCGCACGGTAAAGCGAATTGGCCCACCGCTATAAATAAATTTGTCCATTCGGAACGGATCGGCAACTCAGCGATGATGACAAACGACATCAAGGAAACCAGGGCCGATAGCGTCGATGTCGAAATGGTGCTCAGCCCAGTCCCGCGCCGCTCGTCCCATGATTTGGCACCGGGCCGGATCGTTCAGCAGCGCTAAAGCAGCGGCGGCGAACGCGTCTTCGTCAGTAGAAGCCACCACCATCCCGGCTCCGGCCTCGACGATAGTACGCGCCGCCAGATTCTCCGGCGGCATGGCTCCCAGGATAGGCCGACCAGCGCACAGATAGGTCAACACCTTGGATGGCACCGACAACACGCCCGCATAGGGTTCCAGAATGGCCACCAGCACATCCGCCGCAGCCAGCATCAGCGGCAACTCCTCATAGGGCTGGAAATCCAGCAACAGCAGATTGTCCAGTCGCTGTTCGGCCTTGGCTACCTCCAGCCAGCGCCGTCCCAATCCTTGCGTGACCACCACCACCACGACATCGGAACGCATGCGACACGCCCGAGCCAGAGCCGCCAGCAGACCGGGATTGTGCTTAAGCCCCAAGGTGCCGGAATAAAGCACCACCGTCTTGCCATCCAATCCGTGACGACTGCGCCAGCAATTGTTGCTCGGCATCGATGGCATTTCGTCCAAAGGCGCCCAATTGGGAATGACCTGGATACGTTCGGGCCTAACCCCGCCCGCGATGCAAAGCGGCACGAAATCGGCCGTAATCGCAACGACGGCATCGCTGGCCGCCAGAGTCTGGAATTCCTGCCGCCGCACCACCGCCGCCGCCAATCCTCCGATCACCGGAAGACGCTCACGCAGAGCCTTATCTGCGGCCAGCGAGATAATGTCTTGTAGCCAGCTAACAAAGCGTGCACCGCCCTGATGGGTGCGCCGCAGCAGCGCGGACTGAATAGCTGGCGGCGTATTGGCGGAAATCACCGCATCGGGAGCGAACGCGGCGAGACATGCCACGACCTGATCAGCATAACGTCGTTCATGTAGCCAGCGGCGAACCGGGCTGTATTTAGGCAAAGGCCGCCCCAATCCCAAGGCACGAAAGACCAGCCCCGAAGGATCGTCGGGCCTGGGTGCCAAGGCTCCATGCGGCGTCTCGAAATCGGCGCAATGGCAATGCAGAACGTCATGACCTTGCCGGGCCAGCCAACGCGACAATTGGGCCTGAAATGGATGCCCGACATAATCATGAATCATTAGTCGCATGGATCGCCGCTTCAGTCGAAGACCGTCGATGAGGCCAGAGCCGAAGGGCTGGCGGAACGTCGCGGATGCAGTACATGGGCCAACAATTCGCGCCGGAAGCCGCTACTGCGCTTGAATTCCGCGACGTCCTGGCAACGGAAATCAAAGCCGGGTCGCCACACCATGGTCGGTGAAATCAGCCTGAGCGCACCGACGATATAAATCGAGGCCGCCGGATTGGCCCTGCCGTGACTGGGATCATCCACATTCGCCAGCAATTGGATTCCGTGGCTTCGGCATTGCGTGTGCAGTTCCGCGACCAATTGGCGATAACGGACGATCTGCTCGGGACTCAAGGCGTTGCGTTGCTGGGCGGCCTCCAACGGGGTGATCGGCCGCACCTGCAACGTGGACAAGCCAAAGCAGGCATAACGCTGTGCCACCACGGCCAGATCTTCCAGATTCTCAGCACAGACGGTGAAGTTGATGCGCAGTTCGGCACCGCCGGCGGCACAAACCCCAGCAACGGCACGCAAGCAATCCAAGTGGCGCTCGAACGAGGCCCCGACCATCATGCGCTCGTAGGTTTCCGCCCGAGCGCCATGGGACGAAATCACGAATTCGTTCAATCCAGCTTCGACCAGTTGGACCACCTGCTCATCCCGCAATGCCTGACCATTGGTCACCAGAGTCACATGCGGCACGCCATGGGCCTTGGCGAGGCGAACGATCTCGATAAATCCCTTGTATATCGTGGGTTCGGCACCGCAGCCCACATGCACTTGCAGAGCCTGATGAAAGAACTGCGCCGCCAATCGTTCCAGGTCTTCGCGGGAGAATCGTTCGCGCGTTTGATTAGACAGCCACTCGGCATCGGAATGGCTGCACATGCGACAACGAAGATTGCAGGCGATCACTGGGTCCAAACGGACAATCGAATAACGCCACCCCATCACATCGGCCAAAAATACATACAAAAATTTCAGTCGGATGCTGCCGATCATCCGGTTCAGCTTCAACAAGGTCGATGTTTTGCGCAATAGGTTCATGTGTCAGTCGTCCGAAACATGGATTGTCTTATAACGACTGATACAGGACTTCAGGGAACGGTTGCCATCGATGAATTCCTTGATAACCGAGTGCATGGCTGGATAGCCCTTGATGAACATCCATGCGGTATGGATGAGGATATCTTTCCACGGCCAAACGCCACGGTAAACCCGAACATAAAACAATAGGTACTCAAGGTAGATACGCCGTCGGGAAAATCCGGGCAGATCCAGAACCGCACGACTGCGTTCAGCCGCACCGTCGATCTCGTGCGGCTGGAAATAACCACGCTCTGCCGCCAGCCGGTACAGACGGCGTTGCCCGGCAGAACACCCAGGTCACGATTTCGTGGCCGTGCTGCTCCAGGATGGCGGCGATCGCCGCCAAACCATAGGGGATATCGGTGCAGCTTGTACCTTTTCATCGCGATGATCGACGCATCAGACCCAATTAGCTATGGCTCTTATCCCCATGCGCACACAATGATACACAACCAAACATTGACGGAAGCAATCCTCGTCACCAGAATTAGACACTCATAAAAATCATTATTCAGGAGTACGCCTTGAGCAACCCGACCGTACTCGTCACCGGAGGAGCGGGATATGTGGGCAGTCATGCTTGCAAGGCGTTGTCCGGCGCAGGATTTGCGCCAGTCTGCATCGACAATCTGTCCCGTGGCCATGCGCAGGCGGTACGCTGGGGACCGCTAATCCAGGGCGATTTACGCGACAGCGCTCTGTTGCGCCACACGATCGCCGCGTACCGTCCGATTGCCGTCATGCATTTTGCCGCCATGGCCTATCCAGCAGAATCCATGAGCCGTCCCGACCTTTATTACGATAATAACGTCACGGGAACGCTATCTTTGCTTCAGGCCATGCACGAAACCGGCATCGGCATCATGGTCTCATCCAGCAGTTGCGCCGTCTATGGCACGCCAGCCCGTTTGCCGGTGACCGAGGATGCTCCAACCGCCCCCATCAGCCCCTATGGCTCCAGCAAGCTGATGATGGAACAGATGAAGGCAGAATTCTCCCGTGCGTTCGGTCTTAGCTATTTCGCCCTACGCTATTTCAACGCCGCCGGAGCCGATCCGGCCGGAGAATTGGGCGAAGATCACGATCCCGAGCCGCACCTTCTTCCCAATGCCTTGGCGGTCGCGGCGGGCCACCGCCACTTTCTCGATGTACACGGCGACGACTACCCCACCGCCGACGGTACCTGTGTGCGCGACTTCCTGCATGTCAGCGATCTTGCCTCGGCTCATGTCGTCGCCCTGCGGGTTTTGCTCGGCGGCGGTACTGGCGGCACCCTTAATCTGGGGACCGGCCAGGGTCACAGCGTGCGGGAACTGGCGGCGCAGGTCGCGATCAATACTGGCCGCCCGGTTCCTCTGCGCATCGGCCCGCGCCGGGTCGGCGATCCTCCAGCTCTGATCGCCGACGCATCACGGGCATCCCGATTAGGGATAGCCTACCCGCACAGCGCCATCGAGAGCATCATCGCCACGGCCTGGGCCTGGATGTCGGCCAAGGATCGGGAGGCATTGCCCCCGAAAACGGCGGTTCAGGGATAAATTTGTATTCCGCACCAGCAAAGGCGATCCACAACGAGGGACAAGCTAAATTATTTGGGGGCCACCATCCCCAACGAAATCAGACGTGGTTCAGCTTGACGACGAACCTCGTCCCACGAGCCAGCAGCGACCAGCCGCCCCGCGTCCAGCAACAGCACATGATCGGCGGCGCAGACCGTGCTGGGACGATGCGCGACCACCAGGACGGTACAATGGCCCCGCAAGCTGGCAAGAGTCTGCGCCACCAGCGCCTCGGTTTCACCATCGAGCGATGCCGTCGCTTCGTCAAGAATCAGCAAATCCGGCTGGCGCAGCAAAGCCCGCGCCAGCACAATACGCTGGCGCTCTCCGCCTGACAGACGAATGCCGCGATCGCCGACCTCGGTGTTCAGCCCCTGCGGCAACGCCCGAACGAAATCGACCGCCGCCGCGGCGTCCAGAACGTTCCACAAAGCTTGATCATCTGCGTCTGGCTGCGCCAAGCGAAGGTTGGCGGCAATGGTATCGTGGAACAGAAACGGATCTTGCGGCACCACCGAGACCCGTCGCCGCCATGCGCCGCGTAAACCCGATACCAAAGGCGTACCGTCGATCAGAATGTCACCGTGATCGGGCGTGGTCAGCCCCGAGAGCAAATCGGCCAGAGTCGATTTCCCACTGCCCGACGGTCCGATCAACGCGGTAATCCGATTGGCGGGTACATCGGCCTGAATACACTCCAACGCCACGCGGCGTTCGTCGCCACGGCAATAACTCAGCGACACTCCGCGCAGACGAATGGCATCGCGCAGTGGCGGCGCTGCCGTAGAAGACGGCAGCAAAGGCTCGGCCGCCTCGCGGCACATGTCCAGTGTCTCGCGATACACAGCCAGTGCGGCTACTGCGGCAGCCAATTGGCGCCAATAGGCAAGACCGCGGAGCGCTGTCTGGAGCAGACGGCCATAGGCAAGGATCAATACCAAAGCGGCGGCCAGCGGCACTTGCAGCACCACCACCGCCAAATAGAGGGTGGCGGCGGCAGCCAAGGCGGCGGCCACGTGCAAGATCGCCCGCTCACTGGACTGCATCCGCATATAAGCTATCTGGTTGCGCCGCACCGCACCGAAACGAGCCGCCATCCCCGACGCCCGCATCGCTTCGGCGCCAAAGCTCTTGACGATGCGCAAGCCTGCCAGATCGTCGGCAAGATCAGCTTGGACAACGCGACTGACCGCCGCCAATTCCCGCCCAAGCCGGAATCCGTGCCCCCCCAAACGTTGGGTGAGCAGCGCGGTAAGACCAGCCACCAGTAGAGCAGCCATAGTCAACGGCCAAGACAACACAAGCGACGCGCCCAGCACGAAGGGCATGCTTAGAAGCGCGCCGATCAGCCCGCCTAACAGCGTCACTGCGTAAGAGATGCGTCCGACCTCGCCGATGATCGTTTGCTGTAACTCGGCCGTGCGCAGAGTCCGGAAATGAGCCCATTCCATACCGAGAATCGCCGCGTGGAGATCGCCGCGCAAACGGTCGAGAAAGTCGAGGCTCAGATCCTGGACCACCACACTGCGCGCCCAGACCACCCAGGTCGCCGCCACGATCAATCCGACATAACCGGCCGCCGCCATAAGCAAAAGACCGTCGCTGGGCGCGGCCCCATCGGCACCAACCCCCAACACATGAAGCAAGGGGGGCAGAGCCAGCACCCCCACGCCTTCAACGAGTCCCGCGGCAACATTGAGAGCCATCGCCCACGCGATCCGCCCTTGCCCCATGGTCAGCAGAAGGCGGCACAGCCGCAAAACCATCCTGGGCGGCGTTTCATCGTCAGGCCGATACCCCCTCATTCCAGATCCATTCGGCTTATCACCGCTTTTTTCAGCCAAATAAAATTTAGAACGAAGACTCAAATAGAACGTAAGCTCTCTTCTAACCTTGCCATACGATGAGAGTGTGTGTGACTAGAAAGGGCATATTCCCTAACATCATTAACCATTCTCTGACATGCGGAGATGTCATTAAATCGCACCAAAACATCTTCTATATTAGAAAAATCACGATTTAGGACGATGTAGTGCTGATTAGGGACCAAGATATCGTTATACCGCCCCTCCACCAGGATCTGCACCGTACCAGAACCGATCGCGTCGAAATGGCGGGATGAAATTCCCTTTGTATGGTACGGAGCGCGTCTGTCGGCCGTGAACAGATCGGCTTGAATGGCTCGGATCGTCGCCTCATCGGCGTGGTCGCCCAGGTTATAATCCTCGACCAAGCGCCCCCCCAATGCGCGGATAATGGCGCGCTTGAGCACTGACGGCAGCAGCAGGCGGGCCATTCGACGTGCGAGACCATCCTGATTCAAGACGATCTGACCTTGGGTCAGAGCTTTCAGCCGATCCTGAGTGGCATGCATCAGAACATCGTCCCGGTCCAACCAAGCAGACCCCGCTTCGGTCGAGATCGTTCCCCGGCAACGCGCCAGAAACGCCGCCCAGTCTTTGCGATTGAAACGGCCGTCCCCGATGCGAATATCGGTCACGAGGCGTTGCTCTTCACCCAAACGCTGGAACAGGCGATGCACATCCACCCGTTCGGTATCCCCGATATAGGGGCCGTAGCGAAAGCTGCGGACACCGATCTGAATCGGACGAGCCGACAGGGGTGGTCCCGGCTGGTAGGCCACAGGATTGAGCGCGTGCGGAATCGAGCAGACCGTCGCCCCCTCCAACGGTTGGTAATACCACTCGCCGGTTTCCTGGAGGAACTGAGTCAGAATCAGGTCGGCGCGCGCATCGGCCAGGAACGCGAACTTCTCAGCCATCGGAGCCAGCGGAAGATTGACCTCGTTGCCGACGAATACCGCCAAATGTCCACGGCGCGCCTGGAAAGCCGGCATGAGGCGGCGCAACAGAGCGCAACCATCGGCGTTTGTGGAATGCAGCAGCAGAATAAACGGAGCCGCTTCGATCTCACGCGCAATGGTGGGCAACTGATCCTCAGCCGCGATATTGCGCACCGTCACATCGAACCCAGGATGTCGGGTTACGGCATCTTGCCAATCGTCATAATAGGACAAGTGATCGGTGTAACTGCGGATCAGCACAAGAATGGGGAGCGTATCAGTCATGCCACACCTGCCGCAGCCAGCATGATCTCGACAATCTTCTCAGCCGCATGCCCGTCGCCATATTCGGCGATATCACGTCGCGGCGCATAGTCCGGCCCCCTCCACAATCGATTCCAGCCGCATGTGATCGTCTCCACCCACTCAGTCTCACCACGAAGGGTTGTGCAGGGCTTGCGGTGAAAATAGGCTTCTTTCTGCAATCCACCTGAATCTGTCATGACCTCGGCGCAATGCCCCAACAGTGCCGCCATGTCCAGATAACCAACCGGATCGATAACGGTCAAAGCATCGAAATCCAGGCCGAAGCGGGAGGCCACCTGACGAGTACGAGGATGCAGCGGCAGCACCACCGGCATCGACCTCGCCTTGTCTTTCAAGACGGACAGCACCGCCTCCAGACTTTCCTCGGTATCGGTATTTTCAGCGCGATGCACGGTCGCGACGACATACGCACCCCGCGTCAGGCCAAGACGACCCAGAATCGTCGGATTGTCGCCGGCGCGGCGCACCGCATCGATGGTGGCATCGAACATCACGTCGCCAACCAGATGCACCCCCGTGGCGATACCTTCGCGGGCAAGGTTGGAGACCGCCGAGCCGGTCGGACAGAACAGCAAATGGCTGACATGATCCGTCAGCACTCGATTGATTTCCTCGGGCATCGCCCGGTTAAAGGATCGCAACCCTGCTTCCACATGAGCAACGGGAATATGCAACTTTGCTGCCGCCAGGGCACCGGCCAAGGTCGAATTGGTATCGCCATAGACAAGCAGCCAATCCGGCTTTTCCTCCAGAATCGTCTGCTCGATGGCTTCCAACATGCGGCCAGTCATCTGACCATGGCCGCCGCCATGGATATCCAGGTTATGCCCTACCGCCGGAATGCCCAGTTCGTTGAAAAAGACATCTGACATCGACGGATCGAAATGCTGGCCGGTATGGACCATCACTTCGACCAGCCCCGGACAAGCGGCGATGGCGCGGCTGACGGCGGCTGCCTTGATGAATTGCGGTCGCGCACCGACGACGGTAAGGACTTTCTGAACCATAGCGGCCGTCCTTCTTACAGGCGTGCCATAAAATAGGAATGCTGCTCAATACAGCGTTCAATGGTGGCACGATTCTCCAACGTCCAGGCGATAGTCTTGCTCAACCCCTCGCGCACGGTCACTTTGGCCTCGAAGCCGATGTCGCGGGATGCCTTTTCGGTCGAACCGAAACGCTTGCCCGAACGGTCCCAATCCCGAGCCGGCTGCAACGCCACCGGTGTCGGGTTTCCGGTCAGTTCGTTGATCAATTCGGCCAGTTCCAGGATGGTGGTTTCAACCCCGGAGGCCAGATTGTAGATCTCACCGGGGACACCGTTAAGGGCGCAAGCCATGAGGCCACGGGCCATGTCCTGAACGAAGATGAAATCGCGGCTGGCATTACCGCCATTGTCCAACGGCAAGGCCTGATGGCTCAGAGCCTTCCAGATAAAGGTCGGGGTGACGTTGCGCCACACCGTGTGCGGTGTGCCCCGCCAGCGCCCCGCACCCAGGATTTCGCGCGGTCCATAGACGTTTTGGAAACGAGCCTTCACGATCGGCAACTGGTGCCGCATCCAGAAGTAGTTGCCGTACAATTCGCCGATTAGCTTGGAGATGGAATAGGGGCTGTCATGGTACAGCGACACCGACGCCTCTTCCGTCGTGGCATGGGCGGCATCGAATGTTTTCTCTGCGACGGCGCAACCGGCGGCAGCGTAAACCACCTTCTTTAAGCTCTTGATATCCTTCAGCCGGTTGAACAGCTTGAGGCTGGTCAGGGTGTTGTTCTCGTGATCGGCCATCGGATCATGGATGGAGGATTGGTTGCCGTGATAGCAGGACAAATGAAAGCAATAATCCAGATCTTCCGGCAAATCGCGCAGAACGGCATCATCCGTGATCGACGCAAAGACAAAACGCACATTAGGGGCATCGGGTACGTTGCTGATGTCTGACGACAGAAGATTGTCGATAATCAGCACTTCACGCGGCTGGCTTTCCAAGAGCTTCAGAACGAGGTTGCTGCCCACGAATCCAGCGCCACCCACTACGAGAATCTTGGCGTCCTTGAAAGAAAACGACGACATCTTCACATACCCCCGGCCGCGCTGTTCGCGCCTATTGCCTAAATATTAAAATTTCGCCCCCGTCCAGTGCGGGCGGGGGCGTTCTCATGACAGTCCAGTCAGACCTTTGCCACTGGCGGTGCCGCCAGATGGCTGAAGACATCGGTAACGCCATGGGCGTCGTACCATGCCAGCATGCGGCGGATCGTCTGGTCAAAGTCGATCCGAGCTTTCCATCCGAACGCCGTCGTGGTCGCGCTGGGGTCCAACACCACCGAGGGCACATCGTCGGCACCCGGCGGCACCACAGGCACCGGTTCATCCAAGGTCAGCCCCAGGTGGGACACGACAATATCGAAAATGTCCTTGATGGTGTGCCCCTCGCCGGTCGAGACGTTAAAGGTTCCGGTCGGAGCGTTGTCGGCCAGCACGAGATCCATCAAGGCGAAGAAATCGCTCATGTCCAGAAAATCGCGAACCGTGTCGGAGCAGAAACACTTCTGCCCGGCTTTCAGTCTTTTATAGAAAGTTGGAATCGGGCCGATGGCCAGACACGGACCTGTGACATTGGCAAGGCGCAGAGNAACAACCGGCAGATCGGTCATATACAAATACTGTTCGCCAGCCGTCTTGGAGATACCGTAGCTCGTGAAGGGCGCGGTCGGATGGGTGACCGGGATCGGCACCTGTGCCGGTCGGCCATAACACAACGCGGTCTGGAAATTGATCAGGCGTTTGACCTGATGACGACGGGCAGCCTCGGCCACATGGATGGTTCCCGTGACATTGGTCGCCACGTCTTCGCGCCAGTTGGCCGGGTCCTTGTAGGACGCGGCACTGTGGATGACATGAGTCGGCTTGAAATCATCGAAGCAGCGATCGACCAAAGCGGCATCGGCAACAGTGCCTTCAACGACACTCAGGCCAACCACAGGAGGCAGGGCCTCCCGCTTACCAGTGGCAAAGTTGTCGAGCACCAGGATGTCATGCCCGGCCGGAATAAAATGCCCGATAAGGTTCGAGCCCAGACAGCCAGCTCCGCCGGTGATCAGGATGCGCACGGCCCTGCCCCCTATTTCTTGTCGAGCTTCAGATGGGTATAGCCGCCATGGACTCCGAACGCGCGATAATATTCGACAGCGCGCTTGACGGTTTCGGCCAGAGGCGTGAACTCCAACGCGCCAAAGTCGGCAAAGGTGCGCGACGGGTCCAGCAAGATCGACGGAGCATCATCCGGGCCAAGCGGACGAATCTCCGGCTCGGGATAATCATTGATCTGCATGGCGGCAACCACCGCGTCATACAGTTCCTTGATCGCCACGTCGGTGCCCGAGGAGAAGTGATAGGCTCCATGTCCCTTGCCATCCGCGGCGGACAACACGGTCCGGGCCAGATCACCCACGAAAACGAAATCGCGGCGGGCGGTCGTGACGAAGCACTTCTTCCCCTCGGAAAGACGCTGGAAGAAGATAGGAAGGGGACCGGAAACGTTGCGAGGACCAACAACATTAGCAAGACGAAACGTCACATAATCCAAACCGGATATAGTCAAGTAGTCTTCTGTGACTGTCTTTGAGATAGCGTAGCTACTGTTGGCTTGATTCTTGATATGATCCAAACGTATCGGACTTTGCATCGGCTTGACGCCATAGCACAGAGCCGTCTGGAAATAGACGAAGCGTCCGACATTATTATCCTTGGCGGCCCGGATCAGGTTCGCCCCGCCCACGGCATTGGTCAGCGTATCGCTGTACCAATCGTCAGGATCTTTATAAGACGCTGCGGTGTGAACCAGAACGTCCGGCTTGAAATCACCAATCAGTTGATCGATCAACGGCTTATCGGCGATCGAACCTTCGGTGAAGGTCAGGTTCGGGTGGGCTTGTAGATGCTCGGGTCGCCCCGTGGCGAAATTGTCGATGGCCAACACGGTGTCCCCACGGGCCAGAAGCAATTCGGCCACATGGGAACCAACCTGGCCGCAACCACCGGTTACAAAAACTTTCATGCCAGGGGAACCTTTTCGTCATTGTGAAGGCCGTCATCGGCCAAAAGCGCGCGATAAGCATCCGCCTTGTCATGGAAGGACTGATGCCATAGCTCCAGACTGAGCAGACCCCAGGTCTTGCGCGAGAAACGCCCAGCCTGATCGAAATTCTTCAGGACGGCGTCAGCATTGATATATGGACGATGCTTTTCCCGCACATGCTGGAAGGTGTCAACCACGAAATCCCGCAGTTCGCCGCCGAACCATTCCTTGAGCGGAACCGGAAACCCCATCTTGTCGCGACGCCCCACGATCTCCGATGGCAACACATCGGCATAGGCGGTTTTGAGCAGATGCTTCATCTGTCCGCCCTCGAATTTGAGGTCGGCCGGAATTGTCGCAGCAAACTCTACCAATGGATGATCAAGCAAGGGGACCCGACTCTCCAGACCATGCGCCATGCTCATCCGGTCTTCCACATGCAACAAAGCCGGGAGCAGACACTTGAAATCGAAGTGCGTCATACTGTCGAAATAGGCTTCTTTCCGAACGTTGGCCCGGCTGTTAAAAATTGACTTGAAGTCATCGACGACTTTTTCTCTTTCGAGACAGGACCAATCAACTTCTTCCGCCATATCGGTCGAGCGATCGACGAGGCGCAGATAGCGGTCATCCAGGCCATCGAACAGCCCATGGCGCCAAAATTCCTTCATCAGCGGCTTATATTCGCGCAACAGACCGAGGTTGGGGACAATCGACTCGATGGTCACCACGTAATTGCCGTTGCGATAGGTACCGTCCACCGCCGCCTTGATGCACTGCTCTAAATAGGCCAGCAGATACCGCGCATAGCCGCCGAAAATCTCGTCGCCGCCCTGCCCTCCCAGCACCACTTTCAAATGCTTCGCGGCAAGCTTAGAGACCATGAACTGCGGGAACGAACCCGGACCAGCCACGGGAAAGTCCAAATGGTAGATGACATCACGAATATGATTGCGGAAGTCGGCCGCCGTAATGTCAACGACATGCAAATCCATCCCAGCGCGCTCGGCCGCGGCATGGGCGTAATGGCTTTCGTCATAGCCTGGGAAATCGGTGAAACGACCGTTGAAGCCCAGCCTGTTCTCCGGCGATTGCTTCGCAGCCAAGATCGCCATCAGGCTGGAATCGACACCCCCGGAAATATAGGCTCCTACCGGCACGTCAGCGCGCAGATGCATGGAAACCGAATCGGCCAGAAGCTCTTCCAATCGGTTACGAAAATACCGTGGGCTATGATCGTAATCGACTTCGTAGCAGACATCCCAATAGCGCCAGATCTTAAGCTCGCCATTTTCGACCGCCAGCGCATGGCCGGGCAACAATTGCTTGACGCCCCTGAAAAGGGTTTGGTCGCCGATGGTGTATTGGAACGTCATATACTCGGCCAAGGCCGAGGCATCGGTGTCGATTTCGGGAAGAAAAGGCAGCAAAGCCTTGGCTTCGGACGCAAAGTACAAAACGCCATCAACCAAGGCGTAATAAAACGGCTTGATGCCAAAGCGATCACGAGCGCAGAACAGACGCTGGCGGCGTTCATCCCACAGCGCGAAGGCGAACATACCGCGCAAATGATCAAGGCAGCTGTCACCATAACGGTCATAAGCCGCCAGAATGCATTCCGTGTCGGAACGAGACCGGAAATTCCAGCCGCCCGCTAAGGCTGCGCGCAATTCGGTGTGATTATAGACTTCGCCATTGTAGGCGATGCTCAACGGCCCGGCGACCATCGGTTGGGATGCCGCCTGAGTCAGATCGATAATCGACAAACGCCGATGGACAAAACCAACCGTGCCGGACGGGGACATCCAGTATCCCGATCCGTCAGGGCCACGATGGGCGATAAGCCTCCCCATCACCTTTAAAGCCCCGACACCACCCTTCGGGGGGGTGCTGACTTGAGAAAATCCCGCTAGCCCGCACATTATTTTAGACCTGCACGATGCGGGACAAACGTTGCCCTATACCCAAACACCCATTTGTCCAACGCAACCTCTTTTTCTCAATCGTTTCAATCATTGAGGCGATCAGGCTGGCATACATCACAAGACAAAATCACCAGAGAAACAAAACTTCGACGAGCATGCGGTCAAGGTGTCGTCGCATCGCTGTTCTGCTGGGCCTGTGAAACACTGACCAACCGGCGGAATGTGGCATTGCGCTCAAGCAATTGATCGAAGGCACCGTCGTCAACGATTCGCCCAGCCTCCATCATGATCAAGCGATCGCAATCGCGCAGGGTAGAAAGCCGATGGGCAATGGCAATGATGGTCAGCGACCCCTTTAGCTTCTGAATTGTCTGCGAGAAACGTTGCTCGGTGTCGATATCGAGCGCTGACGTGGCCTCGTCAAGAATCAGAATAGAGGGCTGCTTGTACAGAGCTCGGGCAATGGCGAGACGCTGCCTTTGACCGCCGGAGAAGCGCTTCCCATTCTCCCCCACGGAGGATTCGATCCCCTTTTCGAGAGAACTGACCACATCCCACAATTCGGCCTGACGAAGGGCGTCTTCGACCCGATCACGGTCGATATCCTCGACAGCAACGCCAAAAGCAACATTCTGCATGATCGAGGCATCAAATATGAATGGCTGCTGATCCACGTAGCCGACAGTGTGACGGAAGGCCCGAATGCGCGCCTCGTCAACTCGGACACCATCGATCGTCATCTCCCCGCTATCCGGCTTGATAAAGCCCAACAGGATAGCAATCAGGGTGGTCTTGCCCGCGCCAGAGGGGCCGATAACCCCGACGAACTCGCCTTTTTTCACCTCGAAATCGATATCGCGAAGCGCCGGTTCACCGGACTGAGCGTAGGAATAGCTCAGATGCTTCATCCGGAGAGAAGAGGTCAGCGGCAACGCCTGAGGTTCCGTCAGATCTGACTTGATCGGATCGCGATAGCCGATGGCGTCGGCTTCGGCGATCAGCGTCTTCAACGGAATGGTCGAGCTGTTTATGAAATTGACGGAGGTGATGCTGCGATTGACGACCGGAATCAGGCGGAACAGCGTCATAACGACGACAGCCAGATCTTGCGTTATGGAGGCTGCGGAATTCCCGGCAACGACGATCATGTTAAACGCAACGATGACCATCAACATCACGATCATCTCGTTCGTCGAAATAGGAAGCCCTTGATAAAAAAGGAGCTTCCCTTCGGAACGCATCAGATTTTTGTTCGCTTTCAGGAACATATTCTGAAAGAAGCGCTCCTTCAGGTTGATTTTAGTTTCCTTATATGCACCAAGGCCCTGTTGAATAGAAAATAGATTTTCAATCGTAAACGCGTTTACCTCTTCCCCGACCTTAATAATTCTCTTCCTGATCGCGACTCGTTGCACATGAAAGAGGATCGAGAAACAGATTGCGATCACAAGTGTCATCACAGGATGGGTGACAACCATGAACACGCAAAGGAAGATACCGACGATCATCTGCGTTGCAAGGCAGATGAACTGATACATGAAGTTATTCATAACATTAGAAACAAGAGGATATATTATAGATATAATCGTCGATGAACTTCTATCGACGTGATAGCTATAATCCGCCTCAAGCATTTTGCAAAAAAGGCGATAACAGATCGTCACTTTCCATCGCGAAATGAGACTATGCTCCCATTTCGTGAACCAGACCTGAAAAAGAGCCTTGAAGATATAGACCGATCCGACGGCGCAGCTGACCATGAACAAGAAAAACTGGGTGTCCGGCTTTCCGGCGATCCCATAAATCCGTCCCAGGACACCGCCCTCAACCGCTTGGACGGGGTTGATGACAAGCGCCATCAGCGGGAAAATCAGCAGAATTCCAAATGTTTCAAGGATAGCAATAAAAATGCACCCAATCATAATGAGGATTATTGACCGGCCGTAGCCTTTGCCGAAATAATCCAAAAAATCTGATAGATTTTTAATCATTCTCAAAAACTACCGTACCGCTCTTATTCTTCATCGTTTGCATTTTTCATGCCTTGATTTTCGGCAACAGCCTCGGTCACGATTCCGCTTACGGAACAACACGGCCAGACAAGATATATATCCACCGACACATGTGGCCCCATGGAGATCAGGCCAGCCTAACGGCGCTCAATCCCACTGCCTAAAGGGCTGCGCGTCCGTCGTCAATAGGAACGCCAAAACGGGTTGGGAGGCAATAGGTCAGACCTTGGGAACGACCGGGGAACCGATGCACCGCCTATCCACCCGAGAAAGACAGCCACATCGCGGATGAATGCCACCGAAGCTTTAAGCGCCTATCGATTTCATCCACCCAGTCACCTCTGGCGAAGCTTTCCTTTCGGGTAGAACTGGGGAAGACGCTCGGTTAAAGTCCCTTCCGTCCCGACGCCTCCTGGTGGCGGCCAATCGACTTTTTCGTACCGGCACGCCGGACGAGGAACCAGCAACGAGTCTCATGCCTCACTCCGGTTCATGCCAACATATCGCCCTGGTTATTCCATCCTTGGGGATGGGGGGAGCCGAGCGTGTCTTGACCACGATGGCTAATCACTGGGCAGCCGAGGGCAGACAGGTCATCCTTTTTCGTTTTGACAGCTCAGACACCCGCCCCTACCAACGGCTGGACGCCAGGGTAACGGAGCGGCCGCTGGATCTGCTCAAGCATTCCACGGGACTTCTGTCCGGCATAGCAAACAATCTGCGACGGATACGAACGTTGCGCCGGGCGCTAAAGCAGGCACGTCCGCAAGCTGTAATCGCCTTCATCGACCAAACCAACGTGGTTACCCTTGCCGCCACGCTGGGCACCGGGTTTCCGGTCATCGTTTCGGAGCGCGGCCACCCCATCGACCAGCCGATATCCCGGCTATGGAATGCCTTGCGGCGCCTATTATATCCCACTGCGTATGCTTTGGTCATGCCGACCCGGCGCGGATTGGAGTGTTTCCCTGAACTGATCCTGCGACTTGGCAGGGTAATTCCCAATCCAGTGGTAAGCCATATCCCGCACGTCTCGACTTATGACGGCCCGACTATTGTCGCCGCAGGCCGTCTGGTCGCACTGAAAGGATTTGACCTGCTGATCCGTGCCTTTGCACGCGTCGCGCCCCACCATGTCGGTTGGCGACTTTGCATCTGGGGCGATGGTCCAGAACGCAAGACTCTGGCACCCCTCGTCGCCGATCTGGGGATGACGAATCGGGTCAGCTTGCCGGGCATCTCACAGCAGCCGGGGGAATGGATCCACGGCGCAGGACTGTTCGCCCTGACGTCCCGCTCCGAGGGGTTCCCCAACGTATTGTTGGAGGCCATGAACGCTGGATTGCCCGTTATCGCCACCGACTGCCCGACCGGCCCGGCGGAACTGATCGATGACGGAGTCAATGGCGTGCTGGTGCCGGTTGACGACATTGACCGCTTGGCGGAGGAACTGGATCGCTTGATGGGCGATGCCGCTCTTCGCGACCGCCTGGGCAAGGAAGCCGCCAAGACGGCCGAAGCCTATTCCATCGATTCCATCATGGCCCAGTGGTCGCAGTTGATCGACGAAGCGGTCGCGCGCCCAAGCAGGAAGGACTGATCCCATGTGCGGCATTGCCGGCTTTCGCGACGTCACCCCCCGCGCTGCCGGGAACGGCTTGGGAGAAACCGCCCGCGCCATGGGCGACGCCATCCGCCATCGCGGCCCCGACGATTGGGGTGTCTGGACCGACGACGCGGCTGGACTGGCCCTGTCGCACCGCCGCCTCTCGATCCTCGATCTGTCTCCGGCGGGGCATCAGCCTATGGTGTCTGCGTGCGGACGCTTTGTGATCGCCTATAACGGCGAGGTCTATAATCACCAGGAGATGAGGCAGAAATTAGAGGGGCGCGGCATCGTCTTTCGCGGTCATTCGGATACCGAGGTGATCGTGGAAGCCTGCGCAGCCTGGGGCGTCGAGCACACCGTCAAAGCGCTGATCGGCATGTTTGCGATCGCATTGTGGGATCGGCAGACCCGCTGTCTGACGCTGGTCCGTGACCGTCTGGGAATCAAACCGCTCTATTGGGCCAAGTTTGGCGGACTCTTTCTGTTCGGGTCGGAGTTAAAAGCCCTGATCGCTCATCCCGGCTGGACCGCCGAGATCAATCGTGATGCCGTGTCCGCCTTCTTGCGGCACAATTACGTCCCCAGCCCCCTCTCGATCTATCAGGGTGTCCACAAGCTGTCGCCGGGCTGCATCCTGACCGTGCGGGATGGAGCCGAACCGGATATCACCCGCTTCTGGGATGCCCGGCAGGTGGTGGGAGAGGCGGTTCGCAACCGTTCCGATCTGTCGGACGCCGAGGCGACCGACCAGTTGGAGGCGCTGCTGAAGGATGCCGTGGGACGCCGCATGATCGCCGATGTCCGGTTGGGCGCCTTTCTTTCCGGCGGCATCGATAGCTCCACCGTGGTTGCCCTGATGCAGGCACAAAGCAGCCAGCCCGTCCGAACCTTCTCGATCGGATTCAACGAGAAAGGATACGACGAGGCACAGCACGCCAAGGCCGTCGCCACTCACCTGGGCACCGAGCATACCGAGCTTTACGTCGATCCCCAGCATGCGCTCGACATCATTCCGAGACTACCCGAGTGGTACGATGAGCCATTCGCCGATTCGTCTCAGATACCGACTTTCCTGGTCTCGGAGATGACCCGTAAACACGTCACCGTGGCCTTGTCGGGCGATGGGGGCGACGAGTTATTCGCCGGATATAACCGTTACGAGTTTGCCGACAGCGTCTGGAGCAAACTAAAGGCCATTCCCCGTCCCCTGCGCCGCCTGGGGGCGGCTGCGCTCAAGGCCGTGCCGCCACGCCATTGGGACAGTCTGTTTTCCATGGCTCCGGCTCGATTCCGGCGCGGTCAGATGGGCGACAAGTTGCACAAGGGAGCCGACGTGCTGCTGCTGAACGACGGCGAGGCGTTTTATCGCCGTCTGGTCAGCCACTGGACCGACCCGGACTCTGTGGTGGTGGGAGGCCACGAACCCAAAGGCATTCTTTGGACCGACGAGGCAAAGACAATCGTCCCCGATTTCGTTGAGCGATTGCAGTTCCTCGACCTCGTGACCTACCTCCCCGACGACATTCTGACCAAGGTCGATCGCGCCAGCATGGCGGTCGCCCTGGAAGCGCGGGTTCCGCTGATCGATCACCGCGTCGTCGATTTCGCCTTCAGGCTGCCCCGGCATATGAAGCGACGGAACGGACAGGGGAAATGGCTGTTGCGGCAAGTTCTCTACCGTCATGTGCCGAAAGAACTGGTCGAGCGCCCCAAGATGGGCTTTGGCGTTCCAATCGACGCCTGGCTGCGGGGACCGCTGCGGGAATGGGCCGAAGACTTGCTGTCAGAAGCCTCATTGCGCAATCACGGGCTGGTGGATGCTGCCCCGATCCGCGCAATGTGGGCCGAACATTTGTCTGGCACCCGTAACTGGCAATATCTTCTGTGGGACATCCTGATGCTCCAGGCCTGGAAGGCGAAGTATCATTGACCTCGGCAGATTTTGATAACGGCATGAGAATTCTCTTTCTGATCCGCTCGCTGGACCATGGCGGGGCCGAGCGCCAATTGGCGGTATTGGCTGGCGAACTCACCCGACGCGGCCATACCGTCGCGGTGGCGGTATTTTATGGCGATGGCCCCTTGCGCCGCGAGCTGGATCAAGCCGGAGTGACCGTTTTCGACCTGAAAAAAAGCGGGCGCTGGGACATCCCGGCCTTCCTGTTTCGGTTGATCCGGGTCGCGCGCCGGTTTCGTCCGCAGGTACTGCATGGCTACCTACCTGTCAGCAACAGCCTCGCCGCCCTGGCGTCTCGCTTCCTGCCCGGAGTCAAACTGGTGTTCGGTGTCCGCGCCTCGGACATGGATCTGGGGCGCTATGACCGGCTATCCGCCGCCGCCTATCACCTGGAGGCGCGCCTGTCGCCTTTGGCCGATGCCGTCATCAGCAATTCCCAGGCCGGGCGGCGGGCCGTCACCGCTCGCGGCATTCCCGCCGAGCGCTGTCATGTGATTCCAAACGGTATCGATACGGACCGCTTCCACGCCGATCGCGCCTTGGGGCAAAGCCTACGCCAGGGATGGGGTATCCCCCCGGAATCGCGGCTGGTGGGAATGGTGGCGCGGATCGATCCGATGAAAGGGCACGAGGTGTTCTTGCGTGCGGCGGCCCAAGCTCGGGCGATTGATCCAAGTCTGCGCTTTGTCTGTGTTGGCAAGGGTGATGCCGCATTGACCGAGCAGCTTCGGCTTCTGGCGAACGATTTGTCTTTACCGGTGATCTGGGTCGGAGCCCATGATGCAGTTGCCGCAGTTTACAACGCCTTCGATCTGTTCGTGATGCCATCTCTCTATGGCGAAGGCTTCCCCAACGTCCTCGCCGAGGCCATGGCTTGCGGGCTTCCTTGTGTCGCCACCGATGTCGGAGACGCCAGAGAAATCTTGGAGCCGTTGGGGCAAACGGTGCAGCCCGGCGATGTTGAGGCCCTGGCCCAAGCCATCTTGAATGCCCCCAAATCCCCCTGCCCCACGGCTGTCACCCGGATCGGAGAAACTTATTCCGTAACGCAGTTAGCCGATCGGACGCTAACAGTGCTCAACCACATCGTCGGCGCGCCAGATTGAGCTTGTGGCCCCCTTCCCGGATCGCGCTTTGGCTCAAGACCTCAGCAATCAGAAGCGGACGGTGACCGGTCAAAGGGAATTTGGAGGTATTGGAAGCGCCTCATCTCTTTCCTGGTACGGGTTACAGTATCCAGGATCACACCGCAGGTCAGGCTTAGGAACCCCATCAACATGACTCCCATCGACAAGATGGCAGTGGGAAAACGCGGCACCAGACCGGTTTGCAGATACGTCACCAGCACGGGTTCAATCAAAACCACCGATACCAGACCGAATATGGCGAACCCCACTGAGAAAAACGACAGCGGGCGCTCTTCCTTAACCAGCACAAGAATGGTGGCCAGAATCCTCAGGCCGTCGCGAAAGGTCCGAAGCTTACTGACCGATCCGACCGGACGATCCTTATAAGGCGTTTCGACCTCGACCACCGGCATCTCCAACTCAAGTGCATGGACGGTCAGTTCCGTCTCGATTTCGAACCCGCTGGAGAGTGCTGGGAACGACTTCACAAAACGTCGGGAGAAGACCCGGTAGCCGGAAAGCATGTCCTTGATACGATTGCCGAATATCGAAGAGACAATCGATGTCAGCAGCACATTCCCAAATCGATGACCGGGCCGATAGGCGGCCTTGATGTCCGTGACCCGAGCACCATTGACCATGTCCACACGATCGGTAAGCAGACGCTGAACAAGGATCGGCGCACTGGCGGCGTGGTAGGTATCATCGCCATCGACAAGCACATAGACATCGGCTTCGATATCAGCAAACATCCGCCGAACAACGTGCCCTTTTCCCTGAAGCGGTTCTGTACGAACAACCGCGCCGGCGGCCTTGGCAAACTCAATGGTTCGATCGTCGGAATTATTGTCATAAACGTAGACGCTCGCCGTCGGCAGTGACTCGCGAAAGGCGCGAACAACGGTGCCAATGGCTGCCTCTTCGTTATAGCACGGAACAAGAACAGCAATTCGGAGCGATTGAGGAAAAGAATGCACTGATATACCCGCCGACGGAGAAAGCGACACCATATCCAAGTGGCTCGCTTAAGATAAGTGCGATACCTACACTCCGCCCACACGAAAATTCAATAAATAAAATCACAGCTATTTCTAAACGGAAAGCACACCCCCTCGGCCAAAAAGCCGCCCAATTAAGGGTATGGGGTATGTGCTCGAAAGGAAAATAAAATGGCGATAGAAAAAATACGAACCTCGGCTTTCGCCATAATAATAGCCGGTATATCTTATGCCCTTTTACAAATTATTTTCCTTCCAGATGCCCCCATTCTTGAGCCTGATAGCGCAAGCTATCTTGCCTTCAGTCCAATTCGGACTGCGACATACCCTTTGCTATTGCGTGCAATGGGTTCGGATATAATGGTTATAATACAACCATTGTTTTATGCCATAGCGACTATTGCCATAAGCCTCTACTGCCTCACCATCAGCCGTCACCCCCTTCCGGCACTCGCTATAATGGTGGGCTTACTTATTAATCCAGAAGTTAATAACCATCACAGTCGTATCATGACAGAATCACTGTTCATGACCTGCCTGTTAGTCTTTTTAATTGCCGTTATGGCATTTTTCCGTTCCCCAGGATGGCGACTGGCCTTTGTCACCGGAATTCTTGCTGGGCTAGCGGCAACAATACGACCGTCTGGTTACGCCTTATGCCCCGTTTTGGTGGTGATGGTTCTGATGGCACGGAAACAACTTGCCGCGACACCCGTGTTCGTCATTTTGCTGGCTGCGGTGATGCCGATGCTCGTCGTGGTCGGTGGAGAACGTGCCTACACCTCATGGGTTCAGGGCGACCAAGCAACATCCCTCATGGGCCGTCACCTGTTAGCCAAGTCCATTATGATCGATGTTCCAAGACGGGAATCAGAGACCGACCCTGTTCGTCAGCAATTTTTGAATGCCGCCGAAAACACGTTCGAGCCGATTAGAACCCTGCTGAAACAAGCACCAAACCAGGATATTCTGTCCCCGCTCTCGCAGAACTATGAAACCTGCCTGGAATATGCATGCATCGCCCCAGTGCGCGCCGAGATCGACTTATCGGAACAGAAAATAAATGCGATAGCTCTATCCGTTGCCATCGAGCGCCTATCCGCAGCACCGCTTTCATATGGAAAGCTGGTATGGCTGAACTATCGAGCAATGTGGGCTCTGTATCCTCAAACGCATCCATGGCTGGCACCTGATTTTAGAACCTTTGTTATCCAACATCGTCCATTGCCATTTGCCGAATTGGTGCCGACGCTCGACATCGACGCACCTGAAAGTCGTGCGTCCCTCGTCCTCCGGCCAACGATCCTATCGATCGGGATTATGACCGGCCTTGCCGCAATAATCGCACTGGGAATGGCTTTACGGGGCAGATACTCATCCCCCCTGCTCGCGACATCTTTAATCGCAGCGCTGGCCGTCCACTTGTCACTCTTATTGACTGCCTTGGTTGGCGTTGGCATCTCTCGCTATACCATTAGCCTGTGGCCCCTTGTTATACCCGCCACGGTAATAACGGCTCTATCGGGCGGTAAACTTATCAGGGAACGCCTCAGACTTTGGCGTCCGCGCCCCCAGAGAGGATAACTTTCTTTCTCCGCCAGATTCACCCCCCACTGGGGACGGTGACGCCTGATATTGAAATATGCCCAATACGGCATTGGACCCTTCCGGAAACTGGCGTCGTGGCTGAATTTATGATTCCATCCTTGGAGGCTGAGATGCGAGGGTGGAGCGATCCGGCAAAAGGGTCAGATCGAGGGGGGGCCGCATCATTTCACCAATGCGGACAATTCCTTGAATTCCGGCGTTCCGGCACGGTGGAGCCACTCGAAGATCACCATTTCAACCGTGGCAATCTCGATTCCATTGTCGGCCATCCGAGCCATCGCCGCCTGATAATTGGCCTCGGTCCGCGAAGCACAGGCATCGACCACCACCACAGGATCGTATCCGGCAGCCTTAAACCCCAGCGCAGACTGCAACACGCAGATATGCGATTCGATCCCGGCCAGGACGATTCGGGGACGCCCCAGCCCGTCGATTCTCGCTCGGATCGCCGGATCGTGGGCACAGGAAAAATGCAGCTTCTCCATCACCGCATTCTCGGGAGCCAACGCCAACAACTCACCTGCGGTCCGCCCCAAGCCTTTGGGATATTGCTCGGTAATCACCACCGGCAGCCCCAGCCGCGCTGCCGCCCGCATCAGCAAAGCGCAGCCGCGATAGACCCTGCGCGGGTCGAACATCACCGGAACCAACGAGTCCTGAACATCAACGATCAGAAGGCAGGAACTGCCCGCATCGATTAACATGGTGCCCCCCTATTTTTCCGGTTTTCGTGGGGCACAAAGGGTATCGACCGGATCGGTTTGGCGCAATCCTTGTCGCATCGACGGCTTTTCGCAGTTACGACGTTGACTTGGCCGAAAGAATCCCTATTATTCCGCCGCGTATGACATCCCCTATCGAACATGGCCGCTCGGACGGCCCGGAAAACCCCTCGATGACTTTCGAGGATCTGGGCCTCGGCCCCGAGCTTCTCAAAGCGCTGGCTGAGGTTGGCTACACCAGCCCAACGCCCATTCAAGCGCAGGCGATCCCTGTTGTCTTGATGGGAAGGGATGTGCTGGGCTGTGCTCAGACCGGCACCGGCAAAACGGCCTCCTTCACGTTGCCGATGATTGAGATTCTCGCGGCGGGTCGCGCCAAAGCGCGTATGCCGCGCTCGCTGATCCTGGCCCCCACCCGCGAGTTGGCAGCCCAGGCCGCGGAGAACTTCGATAATTACGGCAAATATCACCGACTGACCAAAGCACTGATCATCGGCGGCGAGTCGATGAGCGACCAGTCCGCCTTGCTGGATCGTGGCGTCGATGTGCTGATCGCCACGCCGGGGCGCCTCCTTGATATGTTCGAGCGCGGGCGCATCCTGCTCAACGACGTCAAGGTTCTCGTGATCGACGAAGCCGACCGGATGCTCGACATGGGCTTCATCCCCGATGTCGAACGGATCGTCGGTCTGCTGCCGAAAATCCGTCAGACCCTGTTTTTCTCGGCAACACTGGGGCCGGAAATTCGTCGGTTGGCCGACGCGTTCCTGATGAACCCCAAGGAAATTACCGTTTCTCCCGGCACATCGACCGCCGCAACGGTCGAGCAGCATCTTGCCGTGGTCGAGGAAATCGACAAGCGCGAGACGCTCCGCCATCTGATCCGGACCGAGAACGTCAAAAACGCCTTCATCTTTTGTAATCGCAAGCGCGATGTCGATATCCTTTATCGTTCGCTGAAAAAGCACGATTTCGATGTCTGTCAGTTGCATGGCGACATGGCGCAGTCGGCCCGCGGCGACACGCTTGAAAGCTTCAAGAAGGGCGAGATCCGGCTGATGGTCTGCTCCGATGTCGCCGCACGCGGTATCGACGTCTCGGCGGTCAGCCACGTCTTTAATTTCGATGTTCCGATCCATGCCGAGGATTACGTCCACCGTATCGGACGCACGGGACGCGCTGGAATGGCAGGTCGCGCGTTTACCATCGCAATCCCCGACGACGGTAAGGCCGTCGTCGCGATCGAAAAGTTGATCGGGAATACCATCCCCCGCATCTCCGTCGAGGGGGTGCCCGCCCTGGAGTTGGACATGACTGCCCGCAAGGGTCGTGGTGGACGTGGTGCCGTGAAGCCCACCGGACGCAGTGAACGCAGTCGGCCCGCGCGCGGCGAAAGTGCAGCGGCCGCTCCGGTCGCGGCTGCTGCCCCCCGAGATCCGCAACCAGCCCGCCCCGCCGCGATCGAGCCGCCGCAGGCCCGCCCCGCCGCCGTTGTTTCTCCGCGTGACGAGATGTCGGTTCGTGACATCCGCCCTGCCCCCGAATCCCGCTCGCGGTTCCGTGAAGAACGCGGTCGTGGTCGCGATGATCGCGGTCGCCGCCGGGGCCGGATCGACGAGCTTGGCATCGGCGAAATGTTGCATGCCGACGACGTGGTTGGATTTGGCGATCATCCGCCGGATTTCATCCTGATCCCGGTACCGTTGCCGTCCAAGCTGTCTGCCCGTGAGTTGGCGGACGAAGCCGAGGACGAGGGAGATTTGGAGGCTGACGTCGAGGAGTAAGCCCGGCAGATTTTTCTGCCGTCCTTATTTCCTTGCCGCCAAACCGGAGGATAGCCCCGATGCAGACCATTTTTGTCATGCTGAAGTGCCTGCCGGGTCAGGCCTATCAAGTTGCCGACCACGCCGTCGAGATCGAGGCCGTGTCCGAAGTCCATTCGATTTCGGGTCAATACGATCTGATGTTGAAGTGCTATCTTGAGGATGGCGTCGATCTTGGGCAGTTCGTGGTCGAAAATATCCAGACCCTGCCCGGTGTCACCGATACCTTTACCTTAATCGCTTTTAAGGCGTTCACCTAGAAGACCGCCGGGGGACGGACCCACTCGTCAGGGTGGGATCACCCTGTCCACAAGTTTTTTCCGGTGGCTCCAAACGGGTGTTCCTTCACTTGACCCGTCCCCCCACACTCGGCGAAAAAAATATCACCCCAAATTTTGGGGAGATGGCGGAGAGGACGACGGCGAATGCATGACCCTCGCGATGCGCGTGCCGATAGCCACCCTATCAGCCCTTACGACCTACGTCGGGCCACCGAATCGGCCGCCCGCGCCGCCTATGACTGGATCGGCCGCGGCGACCGGGCTTTAGCCGACGATGCGGCGGTCGGAGCGATGGCCGCCAGGCTGGAACAACTGCCTCTCGACGCGATTCTGCAAATCGGCGAAGGCCCCCGCGATGAGATTTCCTCTCTCTATCACGGGCAGCGTTTCGGTAACTCCGAGCAAGCCCCGAAATGGGATCTGGTGGTCGATCCGCTGGAAGGCACCAGCTATCTCGCCAAGGGCATGACCAACGCGATGGCGGTGGTCGGACTGGCTCCACATGGCAGCCTGCTCGACCTTCATCCCGTCCGCTATGTCGAGAAGCTGGCGGTTCCTCCCGCCGCGCGGGGCCGGGTCGATCCCGCCGCTCCGATCTCCGAACGACTGCGTCAGTTGTCACGCGCTCTGGGCAAGCCTATCCTCGACCTCACCATTTATGTGATTGAAAAGCCACGCAACAAGGCGCTGGTCGAAGCTATTCACGAGGCAGGAGCCCGTGTTGCGCTGTATCCAGCGGGAGATGTTGCCGGGGCGCTGATGGCCGTGACGCCAGGATCGGGCATCGACGCCCTGATGGGCACCGGCGGCGTGCCCGAAGGCATGCTGTCGGCGATCGCGATCCGCGCCATGGGCGGCGATTTCATGGCACGGGTCGATCCCCAACTGGCCACAGAGCAACAAGCGGTCGAAGCAACCGAAATGGACCTGACGCGCTGGTATCGGCTGGAGGAACTGGTGCGCTCGGATAAAGTCGCTTTCTGCGCCACCGGCATCACCACCGGATTGCTCCTCGACGGCGTAGAGCGCCGGGGCGACCAAGAACTGACCCATACCCTGATGATCGGCGGACCGGCCGGACATCGCCAGATGCTGACCAGTTGGCATAAACGCAGCTGACCTGCCCGCTACTTTTTTGCCCCCCACCCCCCTGCCGATAAGGACCGCACGATGACTTCCCCAGCCGACATGGCCAACGCCATCCGCTTCCTGTCCATGGATGCCGTCGAGGCGGCTAAGTCCGGCCATCCCGGCATGCCCATGGGCATGGCCGACGTGGCGACCGTGCTGTTCACTCGCTTCCTTAAGTTCGATGCGAAGGCTCCCCGCTGGGCCGACCGCGACCGCTTCATCCTCTCCGCCGGTCACGGCTCGATGCTGCTGTACGCGTTGGGCTACCTGACTGGCTACGAAGATCTCGACATCGAACAGATCCGCAATTTCCGCCAGTTCGGAGCCCGCACGGCCGGCCACCCCGAATTCGGCCATGTCGCGATCGCCGAAACCACCACCGGCCCGCTGGGTCAGGGGCTGGCCAATGCCGTTGGCATGGCGCTGGCGGAAAAGATGATGGCGGCGCGTCACGGCGACGGCATCGTCAACCACTACACCTATGTCATCGCTGGCGACGGCTGTCTGATGGAAGGGATCAGCCAGGAGGCGATCTCGCTTGCCGGACACTGGCAGCTGTCGAAGCTGATCCTGCTGTGGGACGACAATCATATCTGCATCGACGGCGACACCTCCCTATCAACCTCGGAAGACCAGTTGGGTCGTTTCACCGCCGCCAATTGGGATGTCGCCCGCGTCGATGGTCACGATCCCGAGGCGATCGCCGCCGCGATTGAGGCGGCCAAGGCCACCAACCGCCCCAGCCTGATTGCCTGCCGGACCGTGATCGGTTTTGGCGCTCCCACCAAGGGCGGCACCGAGAAAGTCCACGGTGCACCGCTGGGAGCTGAAGAAATTGCTGGCGCACGGGCCAAGCTGGGCTGGCCGCACGCACCGTTCGAGATTCCCGCGCCCATCCTCGATTCCTGGCGGGCTGCCGGTATCCGTGGCGCAGCCGAGCGTACCGCCTGGGAAGCGCGTCTGGCCGCATACCCTGAACGTGCCGAGTTCGAACGCACGGTGGCGGGCCGTCTGCCCGAGAACTGGCACCAGACCGTGCTGGACTTCAAGCGCAAGGTGACGGCGGAACAGCCGAAATGGGCCACCCGCAAGTCAAGCCAGGAAGCGCTGGAAGCCCTCACCCCGGTGATCCCCGAACTGATCGGCGGCTCGGCCGACCTCACCCATTCCAACCTGACCCACACCAAGGTCACTCGCTCGATCACCCCGACCGATTTCTCCGGCCGCTACATCCATTACGGTGTGCGTGAACACGGCATGGCGGCAATCATGAACGGCCTGTCGCTGCATGGCGGCTTCATCCCCTATGGCGGCACCTTCCTGATTTTCGCTAATTACCTGTGGCCGGCGCTGCGGATGAGCGCGATGATGAACCGCCGGGTGATTTATGTCCTGACCCACGATTCGATTGGGCTGGGCGAGGACGGCCCCACCCATCAGCCGATCGAGACCGTAACGGCTCTGCGCGCCACTCCCAACGTTCTGGTGTTCCGCCCGTGCGATCCGGTCGAGACGATCGAAGCTTATGAAGCGGCGCTCGACAACGAAACCGGCCCCAGCGTTCTGGCTCTGTCGCGTCAGAACTTGCCGACTCTGCGCACCATTCATTCCGACGATAATCTGACCGCCCGCGGCGGCTATATTCTGGCTGAATCCGATCTGGATTCCCGTCAGGTCACACTCATCGCCACCGGCTCCGAAGTGTCGCTTGCGCTCGAAGCCAAGGATCTGCTGGAAAGCCGGGGGATCGGCACGGCTGTGGTCTCGCTGCCCTGTTGGGAACTGTTCGAGCGCCAGACGAAGGAGTATCGTTCGGCAGTACTGGGGGAAGGAACCGTCCGCATCGCCGTCGAAGCACTCGGCACCTTTGGCTGGGAGCGCTGGGTCGGCGATAACGGCGCGGTGATCGGCATGACCGGCTTTGGCGCCTCGGCCCCCGCCGACAAACTTTATAACCATTTCGGCATCACCGCTCACGCGGTCGCCGAGGCCGCGCAGGCCCGTCTGTAACCCGCCAGCGCGACCACAAAAACGTTAGGAAGGAGACTGTTATGTCGCTCGTTTCGCTGCGCCAGTTGCTCGACCACGCCGCCGAGCACGGCTATGGCATCCCCGCCTTCAACGTCAACAACATGGAGCAGGTCAAGGCGATCATGGAGGCGGCCGCAGCCACCGACAGCCCGGTCATCCTCCAGGCATCGGCTGGTGCCCGAAAGTACGCGGGCGAGGCATTCTTGCGCCACCTGATCCTTGCCGCGACCGAAGCCTATCCGCAGATTCCGGTCTGCATGCATCAGGATCACGGCACCTCGCCGTCGATCAACGTCCGAGCGATCCAATCTGGATTCTCGTCGGTGATGATGGATGGCAGCCTGAAGGAAGACGGCAAGACTCCTTCCGATTGGGACTATAACGTCCGCGTCACCCGTCAGGTTGTCGATATCGCTCATGCCTGTGGCGTTTCAGTCGAAGGTGAGTTGGGATGTCTTGGTTCGCTCGAAACCGGCACCGCCGGTGAGGAAGACGGCGTCGGCGCGACCGGTAAGCTCGACCACTCGCAATTGCTGACCGATCCCAATGAAGCCGCCGAATTCGTCAAGCAGACCCAGGTCGATGCGTTGGCGATCGCGATCGGCACCAGCCACGGTGCCTATAAGTTCACCCGTCCGCCGACGGGCGACGTTCTGGCGATCAGCCGGGTCAAGGAAATCCACGCCCGCATCCCCAACACTCATCTGGTGATGCACGGCTCCAGCTCGGTACCGCAGGACTGGCTGAAAATCATTAACGACAATGGCGGCGACCTGGGCGAGACCTATGGCGTTCCCGTCGAAGAGATCGTCGAAGCAATCAAGCACGGTGTCCGCAAGGTCAATATCGACACCGATCTGCGGATGGCCTCGACCGGAGCGATCCGCAAGTTCTTCAATGACGAGCCGAAGAAGTTCGATCCGCGCGATTATTTCAAACAGACGATCAAAAGCATGAGCGGGATCTGCAAAGCCCGTTACGAAGCCTTTGGATCCGCCGGCAACGCCAGCAAGATCAAAGTGATCGGGCTGGAGGAAATGACCACCCGCTATGCCTCGGGTGAGCTGGCCCCCAAGATCGCCTGATCCCGCCCCGCCGATCTCCGCCCCATCCAGCCTAAAAAGCCGCGATGGGGCGGTTNTTTACTCCTCCCGCTTGGACCTGTACCCCTCATGACCGTCAAGATCGCTCCCAGCATCCTCTCCGCCGATTTTGCCCGCCTGGGCGAGGAAGTCCGCGCTATCGACAACGCTGGCGGCGACTGGATTCATATCGACGTGATGGATGGGCACTTTGTCCCCAACCTGACTATCGGCCCTGCGGTGATCAAGGCCCTACGCCCCCATACCGCCAGACCGTTCGACGTCCACCTTATGATCAACCCGGCCCAGCCATTCATTGAGGATTACGCCAAGGCCGGAGCCGATTACATCACCGTCCATGCCGAAGCCGATCTGCATATCGACCGCTCGCTCCAGCTGATTCGTTCGCTTGGTAAGAAGGCCGGACTGTCACTCAACCCGGCCACTCCAGAAAACGTGCTGGAATACCTGCTTGATCGCCTCGATCTGATCCTGGTGATGAGCGTCAATCCTGGCTTTGGCGGCCAGAGCTTTATCGAATCGCAAGTAGAGAAGGTCGCCCGTATCCGTAAGATGATCGGTGACCGACCGATCGAACTCGAAGTTGACGGTGGCGTCACCGCCGAGATCGCACCGCGTCTGATCAAGGCTGGAGCAACTGCCTTTGTCGCCGGTTCGGCGGTATTCAAAACTCCCGATTACGCCGGAAACATTGCCGCTTTGCGTGGGATCTGATTTTCCTTTCCCAATCGTCCGGGAAGGAAAAAAACATTTGCCAGAGTGCGGGAGTTGCGCTACTTTCCGCGCCTCCCCATCGACCGGGGGAACAAGCTCCTGCGGAGGGGTGCCAGAGCGGTCGAATGGGCCGGTCTCGAAAACCGGTGTGGGGGCAACCTCACCGTGGGTTCGAATCCCACCCCCTCCGCCAATTACTTCTTTTCATTTGCTATTTCGACGTTTGGCCCCAATGCAACCGGGACCGAACCGTCGTAGTGTGTGCCGAATCGTGTGCCGACCGTCCCGAACTAGGGACGAGACGGTCAGATACGGGTTTCCCTCTCCATGCCAGAAGACAGGGTTTCTCCGATCCCTACCGGCTGCTCCGCCCTGGTTTTCAGGTAGCGGAAACCGTGCGCAACACTTCGCTCGGTCGCCAGAGCCGTTCCGATGTCATCGAGCGGGGTTTGTAGGTCTTGTTGGTGCGGGTCAGGTTGACCGCCATCCGCTAGCCGGTCATCTCGATATGTGCCCAGAGAACTCCGGCAGATCACGCCAGGGCGAACCCGTTCGGGCCAGCCATAGCACCGCGTCCAAGGATGGCGTGTGGGATAGGCTTTTTGCCATGATGGCGGACGATCCCGACTTCGAATACGTCATGATCGACTCGACCATCGTCCGGGCGCACCAACATGCGGCGGGTAAAAAAGGGGGGCTGAAGCTCGTGCGATCGGGCGTTCGCGCGGCGGGCTGACCACCAAGATTCACGCCATCGTCGATGCCCTGGGCAATCCGCTACGCTTCATCCTGACGCCAGGACAGACGAGCGACTACACCCAGGCCGAGGCACTCATCACCGACGTTCCGGCAGAACACGTCCTCGGCGACAAGGGCTACGATTCTGGGGCATTCCGCGACACCATCCGCGCCCAGAACGCCGTCCCGGTCATCCCTCCGAGGAAGACATCGCCCCAGGTTTCCTGCGACTACGCACTCTATTGCGAGCGCAATCTCGTCGAGCGATTCTTCCTGAAGATCAAGAACTTCAGGCGGATCGCCACCCGTTATGACCAAACCCCAAGGGCATTCTTGTCCATTCTCTGTCTCGTCAGCGCATTCATCTGGACCAAATGAATGCCAACGACACCTAACCAAGCCGCTATGATTTTGACTCAATGCAGCTTGGTTTTACGTATTGGGACGGTAGGCCTGGACCCGAGGCGGCTCGGCCCCCAGGGCTGCCAAATCATGACCGATTCTCTCCAACGCCCCGGCATCAGCCCAGGCGGGATCGGCAGTGATGCGGATATCGCGCTGCGTTCCAGCAGCCAGCAGGCGGATCAGACTGTCTCTCGCCTTATCACCGCTGCCTGTCACTCCGGTCAGGCAATCGTAATCCTCGAACGGCGCCTTCACATCAAAGCCAACCCAATCCACCAAAGATAAGACCCGCTCCAATCGGTCGGGAAACGGTCCCGCAGTATGCAGGCCGATCTTAAAGCCCATCGACCGCACGGTAGCAATCGCGTCGGGCAGCACAGTCTGGAGAGTCGGCTCGCCCCCCGAGAAGACAACGCCGTCAAGCAAACCGCGCCGACTTTCGAGAAACGCAACCGCCTCGTTCCAGGTCAGCGCCGCTGGAGCGGTCGCGGATAAGAGGTGCGTATTGTGGCAATAGGGACAGCGCCAGGGGCAACCCTGACAGAACAGGGTCGCCACCAGCTCGCCCGGCCAGTCGCATGTGGACAGCCGGGCCAGCCCGCCGAGGCGGAGATCAGTCAAGAGCGCACTGCGCTTCAGAGAAATAGAGGCGGTCGGCGAACTCGCCTTTCTTCCCCTTGTTGAACGAGGCGAGCGGACGGTGATAGCCCATCACCCGAGTCCAGATTTCGCAGGGCTGGCGCTCGTCGTCGAGCAATTCCAAATTAGAATCGCGGGTGGTGGTAGACGGAATGTGGTTCACGAACAATTCCTTTCGGGTCAGGAGACAGAGGCGCACGAACGCTTGCGAGCGATCAGCTCTGCATCGCATTTCGGGCAGAATTTGTGCTCGCCGGCGATATAGCCGTGCTTGGGGCAGATCGAGAACGTCGGGGTAACGGTGACATAGGGGAGACGGAAGTTCTCCAGCGCACGGCGAACCAGCTTCTTGCACGCCTCGGCCGAAGAAATCCGTTCACCCATATAAAGGTGCAGGACGGTGCCGCCGGTATATTTGCGCTGCAATTCATCCTGACGCTCCAGCGCCTCGAACGGATCGTCGGTGAAGCCGACCGGAAGCTGGCTCGAATTGGTGTAATAGGGCTGATCCGGCGTTCCGGCCTGGAGAATATCTGGATAGCGCTTCCGATCCTCACGGGCGAAACGGTAAGTGGTGCCTTCGGCCGGAGTCGCCTCCAGATTATAAAGGTGGCCGGTCTCTTCCTGGATCGCCACGATCCGGGCGCGAACGTGATCGAGGAAACGCACCGCGAAGGCATGACCCCAGGGTGTCGAAATATCCTCGTGATCGGCGGTAAAGTTGCGGATCAACTCGTTGATACCGTTGACGCCAATCGTCGAGAAATGGTTGCGAAGCGTGCCGAGATAACGCCGCGTATAGGGGAACAGGCCGTCATCCATGTGACGCTGAATCACCTTGCGCTTGATCTCCAGGCTGTTGCGGGCAATGTCCAACAGCGTATCGAGGCGGGCGAACAGCCCCTCTTCGTCGCCACGATGGGTAAAGCCCAGACGGGCGCAATTGATCGTCACCACGCCGACTGAACCGGTCTGCTCGGCACTGCCGAACAGGCCGTTGCCGCGCTTCAGAAGTTCGGTCAGATCGAGCTGGAGGCGGCAGCACATCGAACGGATCATGTGCGGCTTCAGCTCGGAATTGAGGAAGTTCTGGAAATACGGCAATCCGTATTTCGCGGTCATCTCGAACAGACGGCCCGCATTCTCGGATTCCCACGGAAAGTCGGGGGTGATGTTGTAAGTCGGGATCGGGAACGTAAACACCCGACCCAGAGCATCGCCCTTGGTCATGACCTCCATATAGGCGCGATTGATCATGTCCATCTCAACCTGGAGATCGCCATAGGTAAACGGCATCTCCTGGTCACCAATCACTGGACTCTGGTCCTTCAGATCCTCGGGACAGGTCCAATCGAAAGTCAGGTTGGTGAACGGAGTCTGAGTCCCCCAACGCGAGGGAACATTAAGATTATAGACCAATTCCTGGATGCACTGGCGCACATCGGCATAAGACAGCGAATCGGCTCGGATAAAAGCGGCCATATAGGTGTCGAAAGAGCTGAACGCCTGAGCACCGGCCCATTCGTTCTGAAGCGTGCCGAGAAAGTTGACGATCTGGCCAACCGCGCTTGACATATGCTTGGGTGGGCCGGCCTCGACCTTGCCCGGAACGCCATTAAGCCCCTCGGTCAGCAAGGTGCGCAGCGACCAGCCAGCACAATAGCCCGCCAGCATATCAAGATCGTGGATATGGATATCGCCTTCGCGGTGGGCGGTGCCAATTTCGGGCGGATAGACGTGGGACAACCAGTAATTGGCCACCACCTTGCCCGAGACGTTAAGAATCAGCCCACCCAGCGAATAGCCTTGATTGGCGTTGGCGTTGACTCTCCAGTCGGCGCGATCGAGATACTCATTGATCGAAGATTCGACATCGACGACCGTTTTCCTATCCTTGCGCAGACGCGCCCGCTGCTCGCGGTAAACGATATAGGCGCGCGCCGTCGCGAAATGATTGGCCGAGATCAGCACCTGCTCGACCACATCCTGAAGCTGCTCGATATGCGGTGACTGATCGGCAAAACGATGCTCGACCACCTTCGCCACCTGGATGGTCAGAAGATATGCTTCGCTCGGATCGAACTCGGCGGTCGCCTTGCCGGCGCGTTCGATCGCGGAACGGATCTTTTCGAGATCGAACGGCACATCAAGGCCGTTGCGCTTGACGACAGAACGTGGCGACACAACGGGAAACGTGGACCCGGACATAAGCGGATTCCTTAGGCAGAACAGGGCGGAAGGGGGGAGGAATAACCCCGGCGATCACGGACCCACAACGGTCGGGTACAGTCGAAAGCCGTGCTGTCATCCTATATGTAGATGATCAACACGGCTTTTACGCTACATAGGGTAGTTCACCCGCACCCAGAAAGTCAAGTCCGATTCACCGAACCCACACCGGACGACACTGCGGGAGAGTCCCTCCGGCTTTTCCCTGTTTCCATGCGAACGAACATGGTATAGACACTGTTTCCCGACGGGGTGACCCTGCGCGCGTGTGTGAAGAATCGTGCGTGCGCGGTGGTTGTTTTAAACGTATGCGGGCGTGGTGGAACTGGTAGACACACTGGATTTAGGTTCCAGCGGCGCAAGCCATGGGGGTTCAAGTCCCTTCGCCCGCACCAGCGTGCCCCTGAAGAGCTCCGCGACGGGCGCTCGCCGGACGGGCAGTCGCGACCCGTGATCCGCGCCGGGGCCACCGGATGCAACCCACTCGACTCGATTGGCGATAGACTGATGCAGGTAACCGAGATCAATTCCGACGGCCTAAGACGTGATTTCAAGGTCGTTGTTCCCGCCTCCCACCTCGATCAACGGATGCAGGACAAGCTGACCCAGTTGGCCGGCACCATCAGCCTCCCCGGTTTCCGTCCGGGCAAGGTTCCGCTGGCGATTGTCCGTAAGAAGTATTCTTCTTCGGTGTTGGGCGAGATTCTGGAAGCTGCCGTCAACGACGCCATCGGCAAGGCGGTCGAGAGCAGTGGCTTGCGTCCGGCCGCCCAGCCCAAGGTCGAGATCACCTCGTTCGCCGAGGGCACCGACCTTGAATTCGACCTCGCCATCGAGGTAATGCCGGAAATCACCCTGGTGGACTTTGCCACCATCAGCCTCGTGCGTGACAAGGCGATCATCGCCGATGCCGAGATCGACACGGTCCTGGCCGGTGTCGCCGAGCGCAACGGCACGACCGAAGCCGTCGAACGCGCCGCCGCCGCTGGCGATGTCGTTGTTATCGACTTCCTCGGCAAGCTGAACGGCGAACCCTTCCCCGGTGGCGCGGCCGAGCGTTATTCGCTGAAGCTTGGCTCCAATACCTTTATCCCCGGCTTCGAAGACCAGTTGATCGGCCTGTCCGCCGGCGACACCAAGGTCATCGACGTCACTTTCCCCGAAGGTTACGGCAACGAATCGTTGTCGGGACAGCCCGCCACCTTCGACATCACCGTGCACGAAGTTCAGGCGAGCAAGCCCGCCGAGATCGATGACGAACTGGCCAAGGCCGTCGGGATGGAAAGCCTCGACGCCCTGAAGGAGGCGATCCGCGCCGAAGTTGGCCGCGATCTCACCACCGCCTCACGCCTGAAGGTAAAGCGCGCCCTGCTCGACGCCCTTGCCGCCAGCCACGATTTCCCGGTTCCCGTCTCGATGGTCGAATCGGAGTTCGAGGCGATCTGGAAGCAGCTTGAGGAAGGCCGCAAGGCCGGTCAGGTCGATCCGGCCGACGAAGGCAAGTCCGACGACGAACTGAAGGCCGAATATCGCACCCTGTCCGAACGCCGCGTTCGTCTGGGCCTGCTGCTGGCCGAAGTTGGCCGGGTCAATGCCGTCACCGTGAGCCAGGACGACATCAACCGCGCCATCCTCAACGAAGCCCGCGCCTATCCGGGTCAGGAGCACCTTGTTCTTCAGTACTACCAGAAGAACAAGGACGCGATTGAATCGTTGCGTGCGCCCGTCTACGAGGAAAAAGTCGTCGACTTCATCCTTGAGAAGGCATCGGTCACCGATCGCGAAGTCGCGGCGGAAGATTTGCGCCGCGAGCATGCCGAGGCCGAGGGAACCGCGACCGACGAGGCCACTTCGTCCGAATCCGGCGATGAAGAAGAAAGCCCCAAGCCGAAAAAGCGTGCACCGCGCAAGAAGTCGGCGGAATAATATGGCTTGCGGTCGGGTCGGCACCGTCGACTCGACCGCATTCCGCTCAAGACCGCTCAGGTTGGACCGTTTCCGGCCAGAGAGCGAACCGCAGAAGGATGGACCATGCGCGAGAGAGACCCTATCGACCTCTACATGAATACGCTGGTGCCCATGGTGGTCGAACAGACCAATCGCGGCGAGCGTTCCTACGACATCTATTCTCGCCTGCTGAAGGAACGCATTGTTTTCCTGACCGGCCAGGTTCATGACGAAGTCGCTTGCCTGATCTGCGCGCAATTCCTGTTCCTGGAATCGGAAAATCCGACCAAGGATATCGCTTTCTACATCAACTCGCCGGGTGGGGTCGTTACCTCTGGCTTGGCGATCTACGACACCATGCAGTACATCCGCCCGGCGGTATCTACCGTCTGTATTGGTCAGGCTGCATCAATGGGGTCGCTGCTGCTGACGGCGGGAGCAAAGGGCAAGCGCCTTTCTCTACCCAATTCCCGGATCATGGTCCACCAGCCTTCTGGCGGCGCCCAGGGACAGGCGACCGATATTGAAATTCAGGCCCGTGAGATCCTTGCGCTTCGCGCTCGTCTCAACAATATCTATGTAGACCACACTGGCCAGCCTTTGGAGGTGATCGAGCGGGTAATGGAGCGCGACAAATTCATGACTGCCGATGAAGCCCGTGAGTTTGGCTTGATCGACGATGTCGTAAATAAGCGCTCTTTACCCGAGGGAGACGGCGCCTCCACCTGATCCCACCCCTCCCCTCTCGCGGCCGCGGCGGCCCGCCCTCCCCACCTATTGGGGGAAAGTCAGATATTGTCATTGTCTGGTCGGGTCGGCTGCGGCTAACATACGTTACGCGGATGCGGGGGGTAGACCCAATGGAGCTTCGATGACCAAGTCCACCAGCGGCGAATCAAAAAGCACTCTTTATTGCTCCTTCTGCGGCAAGAGCCAGCATGAAGTGAGAAAGCTGATCGCCGGGCCCACCGTGTTCATCTGCGACGAATGCGTCGAGTTGTGCATGGACATCATCCGCGAAGAGCACAAGACCCATCTTGTCCGCTCCAGCGACGGTGTGCCGACGCCGAAGGATATTCGTGCCGTCCTTGATGACTATGTCATCGGCCAGGACCACGCCAAAAAGGTGTTGTCCGTCGCCGTCCATAATCACTACAAGCGATTGCAGCACGGGGCCAAAAGCAACGAGGTCGAGCTTGCCAAGTCCAACATCCTGCTGATCGGCCCGACCGGTTGCGGCAAGACGTTGTTGGCTCAGACCTTGGCCCGTATCCTCGACGTGCCATTCACGATGGCCGACGCCACCACCCTGACAGAGGCCGGCTACGTCGGCGAGGATGTTGAAAACATCATCCTCAAGCTGTTGCAGGCGGCCGAGTATAATGTCGAACGCGCCCAGCGCGGCATCGTCTATATCGACGAGGTTGATAAGATCAGCCGCAAGTCCGACAATCCGTCGATTACCCGCGACGTCTCGGGCGAAGGCGTACAGCAGGCGCTGTTGAAGATCATGGAAGGAACGGTTGCTTCGGTTCCGCCCCAGGGCGGACGAAAGCATCCCCAGCAGGAATTCCTTCAGGTCGATACCACCAACATCTTGTTCATCTGCGGCGGTGCTTTCGCCGGGTTGGAAAAGATCATTGGTAGCCGGGGCAAGGGCACTTCGATTGGCTTTGGTGCCGAGGTGCGCGGCCCGGATGAGCGCCGCACGGGCGAAATCCTACGCGAGGTCGAACCCGAGGACTTGCTGAAATTCGGTCTGATTCCCGAATTCGTCGGCCGTCTCCCGGTTCTGGCAACACTCGAGGATCTCGACGTCAGCGCCCTGATCGAAATTCTGTCCAAGCCGAAGAACGCCTTGGTCAAACAATATCAGCGCCTGTTCGAGATGGAGGACGTTCGTCTGTCCTTCAACGAGGATGCGTTGCGCTCGATCTCGGAAAAGGCAATTCAGCGCAAGACTGGCGCGCGCGGGCTGCGCTCGATCATGGAAAGCATTCTGCTCGATACCATGTTCGATCTGCCCGGCCTTGAGGCTGTCGATGAAGTGGTGGTCAACAAGGAAGTCGTCGAGGGTCGCGCTCACCCCCTCTACATCTATTCCGAACGGCGCGAGGATATCGGCACCTCCGCTTAAAAGAGCCAATCCGGTGGCGGAAGGGACGAAATCGTCCCTTCCCGTCGCGGTAAGTATCGCGACGCCGATGTCCACCACCCCTTGACGAGAGTCGCTCTCATCACAATCTTTTGTCATAGGTAGTCACATCGCCCCCGTCGGCTCCCCGATGTACGGAGCCGCAGACCTTACGAGGCAGAATGGTCGAAGCCCCCCATGACGACATCTTCCCGGTTCTTCCGCTCCGGGACATCGTCGTCTTTCCGCACATGATCGTCCCCCTGTTCGTCGGCCGCGACAAATCGGTCCGCGCACTGGAAGACGTGATGCGCGAGGACAAGCAGATCTTACTGGTGGCACAAAAGAACGCCGCCCAGGACGATCCCACCACCGACGACATCTATGCTGTTGGAACCGTTTCGACGGTTCTGCAATTGCTCAAATTGCCCGATGGAACCGTCAAAGTTCTGGTCGAAGGCGGTCGTCGCGCCCAGATCACCGGGTTCACTGAAAACGAATCCTTCTTCCAGGCTCATGCCGAATCGATCGTTGAGAGAACCGGAAACCAGCAAGAACTGGAAGCGCTGTCGCGCTCGGTGGTCGCACAGTTCGAGCAGTACATCAAACTCAACAAGAAAATCCCCCCCGAGGTTCTGGTCTCGATCAACCAGATCGAAGACGCGGCAAAGCTGGCCGATACTGTCGCCTCGCATCTCGCCCTCAAAATCGCCGACAAGCAGGAATTGCTTGAAATCGAAGTTGTCTCCGAGCGTCTGGAGCGGGTCTATTCCTACATGGAGGGCGAAATCGGCGTCCTTCAGGTGGAAAAGAAGATCCGTAACCGCGTCAAACGCCAGATGGAGAAAACTCAGCGCGAGTACTATCTGAACGAGCAGATGAAGGCGATCCAGAAGGAGCTGGGTGAGACCGAAGACGGCAAAGATGAAATCGCCGAAATCGAAGAGCGGATTGCTAAGACGAAGCTGACGACCGAGGCGCGCGAAAAGGCGCTGGCCGAGTTGAAAAAGCTGAAGTCAATGAGTCCGATGTCGGCCGAGGCCACCGTCGTCCGTAACTATCTCGACTGGATGCTGACGATTCCGTGGAAGAAGCGCAGCAAGGTCAAGAAAGACGTTGCGCTGGCCGAGAAGGTTCTGAATGCCGACCATTACGGCCTTGAAAAGGTCAAGGAACGTATTCTCGAATATCTCTCGGTGCAGATCCGCACCGATAAAGTCAGAGGCCCGATCCTGTGCCTCGTTGGCCCGCCCGGCGTCGGCAAAACCTCGCTGGGCAAGTCGATCGCCCATGCCACCGGCCGCAATTTTGTGCGTATGAGCCTGGGCGGTGTGCGTGACGAAGCCGAGGTTCGTGGCCATCGTCGCACCTATATCGGTTCGATGCCGGGTAAAATCATTCAAGGGATGAAGAAGGCCAAGTCGTCCAACCCGCTGTTCCTGCTTGACGAAATCGACAAGCTGGGCGCGGATTGGCGCGGAGATCCCGCCTCTGCCCTGCTTGAAGTTCTCGACCCCGAGCAGAATGCCAGCTTCAACGACCATTACCTTGAGGTCGATTATGACCTCTCCGACGTGATGTTCGTCACTACCGCCAACACGATGCGGATGCCGCAGCCTCTGCTCGACCGAATGGAAATCATCCGCCTCTCGGGCTATACCGAGGACGAAAAGGTTGAGATCGCTAAGAGGCATTTGCTTGGAAAGGTTGTTAAGGCCGCTGGTCTGCGGCCGGGCGAATGGTCGATCAGCGATGAATCGCTGCGCCACATCGTGCGCTATTACACGCGTGAAGCTGGCGTGCGCAACATGGAGCGTGAGTTGGCTAATCTTGCCCGAAAGGCGGTCAAAGAGATCGTCTCGAAGGGCAAGGACAAGGTTAACGTCACACCCCGTAATCTTGAAAAATATGCCGGTATCCGCCGCTATCATTTTGGCGAGGTCGAAGACACCGATCTGGTCGGCGTCGTCACCGGATTGGCTTGGACCGAAGTCGGCGGCGAATTGCTGACGATCGAAGCCGTCAGCATGCCGGGCAAGGGGACCTTTGCTCACACCGGAAAATTGGGCGACGTAATGCAGGAATCGGTGCAGGCCGCCCGCTCCTACGTCCGCTCGCGCTCGGTCAGCCTGGGCATCAAGCCGACCGCGTTCGAGAAGCGCGACATCCACGTCCACGTTCCCGAAGGCGCCACCCCCAAGGATGGGCCTTCGGCTGGTGTCGCGATGTGCACTGCGATCGTCTCGGTCCTGACTGGTATTGCGGTACGCCGCGATGTTGCGATGACCGGCGAAATCACCCTGCGCGGTCGTGTTTTGCCTATCGGCGGCCTCAAGGAGAAGCTGCTGGCGGCACTTCGTGGCGGGATCAAGACTGTCTTGATCCCCAAGGACAATGAGAAGGATCTCGCCGAGATTCCCGACAATGTCAAAAAGGGTCTGACTATTCTGCCCGTCGCCACCGCCGACGAAGTGCTGAAACATGCTCTGGTGCGGATGCCGGCGGCGATCGAGTGGGACGAGACCGAAGGGGCGACACCTGCGAAAGTCGCGGCAGAGGGCGATACCGCCGCCGTGGGGGGTGTCCTGACCCATTGAACGAATGACCAGCCTCCCGTCAAGTCTGTTCGGCGGGAGGCTGGTCGAATCGTTTGAAGTGCGTCATGCCGCTTTGCCGGTTGACGCTCTCAAAGAGCCTGAATACACTGCGTGATCCTGTCCGTAGGGCGGCCGGAATGGCTGTTTTTTCTGTAAATTTATGGGGGCAATCTTGTCGAACAAGAACGATCTGGTGGCGGCCGTGGCCGAATCGACCGGCCTGTCCAAGACCGAAGCGGCCACCGCCGTCGATGCCGTTTTTCAGGCGATCTCGAACGCTTTGAAGGAAGGCGATGAAGTCCGGCTGGTTGGCTTCGGCACTTTCGCGGTGACTGACCGTGCGGCGTCGGAGGGGCGGAACCCCCGTACCGGCGAGAAAATTTCTATTCCGGCTTCCAAGTTGCCGAAGTTTAAGGCTGGCAAGGGTCTGAAGGACGCGATCCAGTAAAGCCCCCGTTATTGTTGTTTTTACCGGTCCTTTAGGACCGGCTTTTGGGCGGTTAGCTCAGTTGGAAGAGCATCTCGTTTACACCGAGAGGGTCGGCGGTTCGAACCCGTCACCGCCCACCATTTGATGGCAACACGGATTTTATATTTTCCGGGTCATCACCCTCCCCCGTTTGCACTTATTCAACTTGGTCGAATTGAAGTCCGAATTTTCGGAGTTCCTCCCAAGGCCATTTGTCTGTCCGCGCAAATAAGCCGCACCGCGCAGCCAATGCGCTGGTGGTCCCCGTCACCGATGGCGCTCTCTGGTGACGGGGATGGCGCTGTTTACGACGCACACCCACTCAGACGCCCCTCTATCGAAAGATCTCACTCAAAAGATCGAGTGATCGCACGCTTTCATTCTTTATTTTGGCGTCTTCCCGGGACGGGTCAGTGCCGCTCCCGGCCACACACGAGGCCGAGCGGCCGCATATTGTGGTGGCGTGGGGATCTCGACTCCCAAAGTCTCTGCGGCATGCCATGCCCACCGTGGGTCATCGAGGAAGCCGCGTCCGATTGCGATCAGGTCGGCATCGCCAGCCTGCAATGCCGCCTCGGCATCGGTACCGGTGGCAATCAGTCCAACGGCGCGGGTGACAAGGTCGGTCTCGGCCCGGATGCGACGAGCGAAGGGAAGCTGGTATCCCGGCCCGACCGGAACCTTGGCATGGGGGGCCAACCCGCCAGTCGAGACGCAGACGTAATCGACTCCAGCGTCTCGGAATGCCTGGGCATAGATCACCGCCTCATCGATATCCCACCCACCTTCAACCCAGTCGGTAGCGCTGATGCGGATACCAAGCGGCTTATCCGCAGGCCAGGCCTTACGCAACGCAGCCACCACTTCGAGCGGAAAGCGCATCCGGTTATCGAGCGATCCACCGTAACAATCTGTGCGCCGGTTGGTCAGCGGAGAAAGAAACTGGTGCAGCAGATAGCCATGAGCCGAATGCAGCTCGATCGCATCAAATCCGGCACGCAACGCGCGCCGAGCCGCTTCGACGAAGCCCTGCTTTACCCCGTCCAGATCGCCGGGCGTTGCCGCCTTGGGCGCAGGCCAATCTGGACCGAAAGGCAAATCCGAAGCGGACAAGGTTGGCCAACCGTCCGAGGCCGGGCCGCCCCCCTCCCACGACCGCGCTGCGGCAGCCTTGCGCCCGGCATGGGCAAGCTGTAGCGCAACCGCGCCGCTACTAAGGGCTTTCAACGACGACACCAATCGGGTCAGCGCCGCTTCGCTGGCATCGTCGTACAGGCCCAGGCAGTACGCAGAAATCCTGCCCTCTGGGACGATTCCTGTGGCTTCGATCGTCACCATTCCCGGTCCCGAAGCCGCCAGCGCGCCATAATGCTGAAAGTGCCAGTCCTGCGCTTGCCCGTCATGGGCGCTGTACTGACACATCGGGGCAACGCCAATGCGGTTGGGCAGGGTCAGCCCACGCAGGGTCAATGGCTGGAACAGAATCGGTTGACTCATACTATCCTCGCTCAATCTCCAGAGTGATTGAAATGATACCGATCTGTCTCATTTGAGGCAAGCCCCGGATTATTCGCGCCGCTTGCTCCCCGCCATGAGCAGTGTGAAGCCCACCGCAGCCGATAACAGCGATCCGCCCAGCACACCAAGGCGGACTGGAACGTCGTAGGCAACATCTTCGAAAGCCAGGGTGCCGATGAACAGGCTCATGGTAAAACCAATCCCGGTCAGGATGGCCATCGCGTAAAGCTGACGCAAGTTGGCCCCGGCCGGAAGAGTGCCGATTTTCAGGGCAAGTCCAAGACCGATCGCCAGCATGATCCCGGCCTGTTTGCCGAGGAACAGGCCCAACGCAACCCCCAGCGTTACCGGATGGGACAGGACCGCCGCATCGGCATCGGTCAGCGGCACACCTGCATTGGCGAAGGCAAACAGCGGTAGGATGGCGAAGGTTACCCAAGGATGCAGTCCGTGCTCGAGTCGCAACAGCGGTGGCGCTTTGATCGAGGCGGCGGGTTGGCGCAACGGAATTGTCAGCCCCAGCGCGACACCTGCCAGTGTGGCGTGAATTCCGGATTCCAGCACGAAGAACCACAACAGAAGTCCCAGCCCCAGATAAGGCGCAAGGCGGGTTACACCGGCTTGGTTCATCGCCACCAATCCGATCAGAGTGGCGAGAGCGAGGGCAAGAAACATCAGAGAAATCTGGTCGGTATAGAACAGGGCGATGATAACGATCGCCCCCAGGTCATCGATGATCGCGAGGGCGAGCAGAAAGATTCGCAGCGAGGGCGGCGCTCGTCGTCCGGCCAGAGCCAGTACGCCAACGGCAAAGGCAATGTCGGTAGCTGACGAGATCGCCCACCCCCGCATCATCACCGGATCACCCCACGTGAACCCAAGATAGACCAACGCCGGAACCGCCATCCCCCCTAGCGCGGCGAGAATGGGGAGGGCCGCGCGGCGCAGACTGGACAGTTCGCCCTGGATTGCCTCGCGCTTGATCTCCAGCCCGACCAGCAGGAAGAACACCGCCATCAGCCCGTCATTGATCCAATGCAGAGCGCTCTTTGACAGATTGATTCCACTAAACTGAACGCCGAGTGGCAGGTGCAGCAGTGCTTGATATCCCGATTGTGCCGGGGAATTGGCCAGAATCAGAGCTACCGTAGCGGATGCAACCAAAAAGAAACCACCAGCAACTTCAAGACGCAGAAAATTACGGATCGCCGAAAGGGACATCGGTGCTCCTTATCTATTGAACTTCAGCTGCGCGCATCGAGACGATGAGAAGAAAATATAACTATTTGCTAGATGTTCCAAGCGCTTGCGGGGTGTTGGTAGAGTTGGATTGCTGCACTTCCAGCGAAGCAAACAGCAAAATGACGACAAGGAGGGCGAGCAGCCAGAGCGATTCATTCTTCATGTCCGCATCCTTTTCAGTTCGGGTGCCGTTCTGAACGGACCATAGCATCGCCCGGCAAGAGGGCAAAACCATTCAGGGAATCAGCATTTTCGATTTCTTTCATTCTCAATCCAGACGCACATGTCCGCAAAGGACTTTACAAGTCCAGGATATAAGAGACCCCATGTTCTGCGCATAATTTAATCGCTATTACCGCCGACACTATGACGAAAATACAGACGTTACGGGATTAATCGTAAATTCGATATGTAGAAAGACTTCCTAACGGAGGTTGCTTTCCTTTATTATTAATGTCACGGTTGACTCTCATATTTTTTTTGCTAGCATCCGACATCGTAATTATCGTTTGGTTCATTTATGGAGAACGTTCATGAAGCTCAGCGCTCGCAATGCCCTCAACGGTAAAGTCATTGAGATCGTCAAGGGGCAGATCGTCGCGAAAGTAAAGGTTGATGTCAGCGGTCAGACTGTGACCTCGGTGATTTCGAACGAAGCCGTTGACGATCTTGCCCTCAAAATCGGTGACGACGTCCAGGCGATCATCAAATCGTCGGAAGTCATCATCGCCAAGTAGGCAGCCCTGACATCGCTGTCAAGAAAAGCCCCCGGAAATCCGGGGGCTTTTTATTCGGCAATATTTCACCAGAAATGCTTAAATTAACTTTCGTCATGAAATTAAGGGGCTTAGAGCGAATTTCGATCTGGCTGGGTCAGGCCAAAATCCGCGACCAGCCCGCGCTGGCACACTTACTTTTATACGCCCTGCCTTACGATCGCTTGGCCGCCCAGGGTCTCGCCCCCTCTTCTCCAACCGGAATAAAAGGCACCCCTGGACGTTAAACGTGGCGAAATCCGCTTGGCTCCCAGGCGGGGGCGGGGCACGATGTGTGCCCCCCTACCCCCACATGCCGGTCCTGATGAAAAAAGAAACTCGTCTCCTCCACGCTGGGCGTAATCCCGAACGCTATCACGGCGCTGTCAACGTTCCGGTCTTCCGCGCCTCGACAATCCTGCTGCCCTCGGTCGCGGCAATGGAATCCGGTGGCCGGTCGCTCTTCGAAGGCGTCCGCTACGGCCGCTTTGGCACTCCCACCACCTTCGCGCTTGAAGAAGCCGTGGCGGAACTGGAAGGCGGAGTCCGCACCGTTGCCACCTCGTCCGGGTTGGCAGCGATCTCCGGGGCACTCATGGCTTTTCTGAAATCCGGCGACCATCTGCTGATGACGGATTCCGCCTATGCCCCCACCCGGAAGTTCTGCGACGAAATCCTGGCCGGATTGGGGATCGAAACCACCTACTACGATCCTCTGATCGGCAGCGATATTGCCCAATTGATGCGCCCGAACACACGGGTGGTGTTCACCGAAAGTCCCGGCTCACTGACCTTTGAAGTCCAGGACATCCCCGCTATCGCCACCGCCGCCCATGAAGGCGGCGCGATCGTGATGATCGACAACACCTGGGGCGTTCTGAATTTCCAACCGTTCGAGAAGGGAGCCGACATTTCGATCCAAGCGGCGACCAAATACATCGTCGGGCATGCCGACGCGATGCTTGGCACCATCACCACCGCCAGCGAAGCGCTATGGCTGAAGGTCAAGAGTTCGGTCGCCGCTTTCGGCCACAGCCCCGGCACCGAGGAGATGTATCTCGGCCTGCGAGGTCTGCGCACCCTACCAGTACGTCTGGCACAGCACGAAGCCTCGGCTTTAACCCTGACCCGCTGGCTGGAAAAGCGCCCGGAAGTCGAACGGGTGCTTTACCCGGCGCTGGAATCTGATCCCGGCCATGCGATCTGGAAGCGTGATTTCCGTGGAGCCTGCGGACTGTTCGGGCTGATTCTTAAACCGGCAAGCAAGGCTGCTGTCGATGCCATGCTCGACGGTTACCATCATTTCAAACTTGGTTTTTCCTGGGGCGGATTCGAAAGTTTGGTGATCCCAACCGGCGGCCATTCGATCCACCGCACCGCCACGCAATGGCGGCCGACCGGCCCCTCCTTGCGCTTCCACGCTGGCTTGGAAGCAGTGGAAGACCTGATCGACGATCTGGAGCACGGCTTCCAGCGATTGGCCGACCACAGTTGATCCAAAGACTGAAAACAAGGGGTTGAAGTATCGCTTCAACCCCTTGTTTTTTAATTAATCGTCCGTGAATAACCTGTCGCCCCGGCGCGATATCGACCCAGGGCGACAGGAAAAAATCGATCCTCACGCTCTACTTACGGCTCAGACGCCAATCCGCCAAGTACGGGAGAGCCATCAGCAGCACCATCGCCGCCCAGGTCACCATCTCCTGGTTAATCCACATCCCCCGCAACAACAGGGGAATCTGATCGGCAAAGGTCGGATGCGAAACGACGAAATCATCGCCCCGCGCCAGCGCCACGGCCTCGGACAGCAGAGAGGCCAACGCAGCAAGCCCCAACCCGATCGTCATCGCCCGTGCAGGTCCGAACCCGCCGTCACTGGTCCCTCCGAACAGACGTCCGACAGCGAACGCATTGCGCCAGTCAAGGCGCAACACCAGCATCCGAGCCAGACCATAGGCGGTGACTCCCAGGCACGGCACCAGGAACTCTAGGTTGGGGATGTCGCGGTAGCGGCCATGGATCAGCAAAAGTGTCGAGGCGATGATCGCCGCGATGGCATAGAACGGCACCAGACGCTCGGCCCAACGGTCGGCGACGGGAGCGGCTCCCTCGACAAAGCTCAACGCGGCGGCACGAACCAGCAGGAAGCCTAAGACTGCCTGGAGACCCGTCCGAACCCAGGCCCACACCTCGTCGGTCAGATCGAAAGCGATCGCCTGGGCATTGACGCCCTGCCACACCACCAGCCCAGCCAGAACTTGGGCCAAAATCGCAACAGCCAGACCCGCACCGAAACGATAGCGGGAAGAGCCGCGCAGCAGAAATGCCAACCCGATCACAGTCCCAAGCGCAGCAGCTCCGGCGGCATGACGCGGCCAGAATGGGCTAGGCTCGACCGGACCGGACATTGCAAACTTGACCCGTCGGTTGGAATCGACCACGCCCCAATTGGCGCCGACAGTGCCTTCCATCCGAGCTTTCCACGGCTGATCAAACGCCTCAACGACGTTGTAATCAAAGCCGTTTTCTTTCGACACCTGGGCTAGAGTGCGAATGAAACGGGCACCGTTCTCCATGTTGGCGACCGCCGGTCCACGCGAACGGCCACGAGTTGGCCATCCCGCCTCTCCAATCAGGATCGGTTTGCCCGGAAAAGCTTCGGCCATTCGGCGATAGATATCGACGATATGCTTGGCACTCCCCTCAACCCCAATCGGCTCATCTTCCCAATAGGGCAGGATGTGGATAGTGATGAAATCGACTTCTTTCGCGACCTGAGGGTATTTCAGCCAGAACGCCCAAACGTCTGCATAAGAAACCGGCTGCGACACCCGTGACTTAACAGTGCGTATGTGAGAAATCAGCTCATCGACTGGAAGATCTTGGCGCAGCAGAACCTCGTTGCCAACGATCACCCGCTTGATACTATTGGGATACGTGTTGGCAGCAGCGATCAGCGCTTCAACCTCGCGGCGGTTGACGCTTGGTTTCTCACCCAACCAAGCGGAATGGATCACCTCCATCCCCAGTTCCTCGGCCAATTTCGGCACCACCTCCATCCCTTCGAGGCTGGTATAGGTGCGGACACCCCGAGTTACTCCGGCAAGACTGCGCAGGTCTTCAGCAACCTGCTCCGGCGGCGGATAATCCTGGGTCAAGGGGCTTTGGCCACGCCGGAACGGCGCGAACGAAACCGAAGGGAACGGTTCGGCGAACGAAAGTTCGACCGGAACCGGACGATTGAACCACCACCAGCCGGCGACCTGAAGGCCAGCCAGCATGGCGACGATGACAAGGGCAAGGATACGGTTCATGGCAATCCCGGTTCGGGGGTTGACGGGCCGTCCCTGTCTAAGCGCCACCACCGCCGCCGTCAATTGCGGTGGCGGTGGTGAGGTGTGGTTCTATCCGACAGTCTTATCGTCTTCGGGGGTCAAAATGCCGGTTGAGACGACCATCTTGAGAGCATCTTCGACACTCATCGAAAGAACCCGCACCGAACGGCGCGGCACGAACAACAGAAAGCCAGAGGTCGGATTGGGCGTCGTGGGAACGAAGACGTTGACCATCTCCTCCTCGAAGCAATCCCGGACCTCGCCGCTGGTCGTTCCAGTGATAAAGGCCAACGTCCACAGACCGGGACGAGGGTATTCGAGCAAGACCACTTCACGGAAAGCCTCGGCTTTTTGCGCAAGAACGGTATGAACCACCTGCTTTATCGCCGAATAAATGCTGCGTATCACCGGCATCCGTCCGAGCAGAGCCTCGGAAATGGCCAACACCAGCCTCCCAGCGATGTTGGCGGTCAGAGCACCGACCACGGTCAGACCGATTAGCGCCAGAAGTACACCGAAACCGGGAAGATAATGTGATATCGATCCCCATGACGAGGGGAACAGCGACGAAACCTGGGTATCGATAAAGCTGATGACCGCCCAGACGATATAGACAGTGAGAGAAATCGGTGCCGCCACCAACAACCCGGCAAGGAAGTTGGCGCGCAGGCGCGCGACCAATCCAGAGGAAGAGGTGGACGTGCCCGGCCTGTTCGCTGCGGGATCGGGTTGGGGACTCATCGCTTGAAATCACCAAGATAGCGGGGCAAATCTTCAAATGCGAATGCCCCTGTAGCGGCGATAAAGGAACTCTCGTGTCTCAATTCCATTTCCCCCCGGTGGAAAGCGTCTGCCGATGAATGGATGCTCCCTGCCCCTTCAGAATAAGCCTTACCCATCGGCAGAACTATAGGCGAGAAGCGGCGGCGGCTCTATGATGAAGCTGTGATTCCGTCCTACCTGCGAAAGATCTGCCTTGACCGTCCTTCCCCCGGCTCCCCGTTCCGATATCGTTGAGCTGCTGGAACAGCTTGTCGCGTTCGACACAACCAGCCGCAACAGCAATCTCGCCCTGATCAACATGGCGGCGGAGTTACTGTCCGGGGTGGGAGCCAAGACTCGACTGACCTGGAATGACAGCAGGACCAAAGCCAATCTTTTCGCCACGCTGGGGCCAGACGACCGCCCCGGCATCGTTCTGTCAGGGCACAGCGATGTCGTGCCGGTCGATGGACAGGACTGGAGCAGCGATCCGTTCCGGCTTGATCGCCGCGACGGACGCCTGTACGGCCGGGGCACCGCCGATATGAAGGGCTTCCTGGCCGCAGCTCTCGCCTTTGCTCCCGATTTTGCCGCCCGACCGCTGGCGATGCCGGTTCATTTCGCCTTGTCCTACGACGAAGAGATTGGTTGTATCGGCGTTCGGCGCATGCTCGACGATCTCGCAGAACTGGAAGTACAACCCCGCCTCTGCATCGTCGGCGAACCGACCGAAATGACCCTGGTTAACGGGCACAAGGGCAAAAAGAGCGTTCGCTGCCAGGTTCTTGGCCACGAATGCCATTCCGCCCTCAATCACCAGGGCGTCAATGCGGTCGAGATTGCCGCCGAAATCGTGGCACGGCTTCGGGCGATGCAACGCCGTCTGCGCGAGACGGGGCCGTTCGAGGTCGGCTACCACCCGCCTTACACCACCGTTCACACTGGGGTGATCAAGGGGGGCACAGCTCTTAATATCGTTCCCGGAGAATGCTGTTTCGAATTCGAGATTCGCAACCTCCCCCGCCATGATCCAGAACTGCTAATGGCGGAAATCCGGAGTTGGGCACAGGAACTGATTCCCGAGATGCTGGCCGTGTCGGACCATGCCGGGATCATCCTCAACGAGAACAACACAACAGCTGGCCTCGATATGGACCCAGCCGACCCGGCGGTGCGATTGGCGCTGTCGCTGGCGGGTGGTATCGATACCGCTTTCCTCGCCTATACAACCGAGGCGGGTCTGTTCCAGAAAAGCGGCATTCCGGCAGTCGTCTGCGGTCCCGGCAATATCGAGCAGGCCCACAAAGCCGACGAGTTTGTCAGCCTGGAGCAACTTGCCCACTGCGAATCGTTTCTGGGCCGCCTGCTCGATTACGTCACGACACCAGAATCTGGGCGGTTTTAACCGCGCTTCAGATGCTTGTGGACGGCTTGTCGGCTGATTCCGAGTTCCTGGCCTATTCGGGCCAGCGACCAATCGGGATTCTCTGCCTTGAGACGCAGGATACGGGCATGGCTTCCGCCTTCGGAGCTCCGTAGCATCGCCCCCGCCAGACTGGTCAGATCGTCGAGCAAAGTCCGATAGCCGCTGCCGTCGTCGCCTCCACGTTCGACCCAATATTCAAGGCGGGCGATCAGATCGGCCGGGCCTGTCGCCGAAAGATCACAGCGCCACATCCGCTCGACCAACCAATGCCGGGCGGCGCAGGCGGTCGGGAGGCCGGCCGGTCCCGGACCGGTCCCAATCAGATCGAGATCACGTTTCCTCTGTTCCCACTGAAGGCATTCGTCGCGGGCCGCGACAATATTTGATGGAGGAGGAAGCGCCGTAGCGACCAGGGTGCGCAACGATTCAGGTGGTTCGTGCCATGGCAAATTCCAGCCGGACAGAGGTGCCTGGGGATCGTCTTCGTCACCAGGATCGGCCAGAGACCGCCCCGCCGCGATCAGCCTTGCTTCGGAAGAGGTCGCAGTCCGCGCCGTGGCCTCGTCGCCATAGCGGGCGATGACCGCCGCTCGATCCGCCTCACGCTTTTCTAGCTTCTCGCGACGGTGCCGTGCGGCACGAATCAAACAGCCGGGATCGGTCGCTTCCTCGCGCAAACGCAATGATCGCAGAGCGGATTCAACTGTGCCGGGCGAATCGGTCTCGATCTTGTGAGCCAACGCCTCGAAGCCAGCGGTATAACCGCCCCAAACGGCATGACACAGCGATTGCGCGGCGGTGAGAGCAGTATCTTGCGCCGCCGCGTCCTCGGACTCGTAGCGATCGAACAATCGGTCGAGCAATGACAGGGCTTCAGCCTCGCGTTCTCGACTCGCATTGTTACCGGAATCGTCAGCCATCGTCGCACCGTTCCAAAGCCTCGTTTTTTGACTCTGCGAGACACCCCTCCCACAGTCAACCTTAGCATTGACGTTCAGTTCGGCTGTACCCAGGGATAGGGCTGGCTTATGATAGTCCCCTCCGGGGACAAAAGGGGCGAGTTGAATGCGGTCGTCGGAACAGGTCGAAAGCAGAGCGATCCACATCCTTCTCTCCGCCCGTGCCGTGGCGGAGGATATGGAACAGTTTCGCCACCACCTTACCGTACCCGACTTACCGCCCGCCGTGACCGATCTGTTGACTGAGGAGTTGGAGGATGCCACCTCGCGCCTCAGCAATCTGATTTCATTGGCCATCGCCGAGATCAATCATTCCTCGGACTCGAAATTCAGGAATCATTTCGACGCTCTGCTGACCGAAGTGCGAGGACGCTGGGTTCGACTTCATCTTAAGAAGATCGCGGCGCGACTGGCCTACATCGATCGTCAGGCGACCGACACGTTGTCGTCTGGAATTTATCGACTGGGGCTGGCGCGGCGATTGGAGGCGGCCTACAGCGAAGTACGCACCACTCTGGTGGCAATGGGGGCGCTCGACACTCCGGGTCTGGAGAGCACCGTCCTCAACGACGTGCAGGATAAGATCACAGCTCTGGCCGAACTTGAAAACACAACCTTCCGTCTTCTCGATCTCGATAGAGAATCGGGGCGGCAAAGAGAGCAATTCATAGCAGGGTAGGTCCGACAGGTATACCCTGACGTTTCCCCCAAACGATCCTGGATAAAGCCATGCTTTCTCTTGCCGATCCGGCCCTGCTGCGGACCCAGGGCTATATTGACGGAACTTGGTGCGATGCCGAATCTGGCGCGACCTTCGCCGTCACCAACCCCGCCGATGGCAGCCACCTTGCCACCGTCCCGGCGATGGGAGCGACAGAAACCCGCCACGCCATTGCCGCCGCCGAGCGCGCCCTGCCCGCTTGGCGCGACAGAACCGCCAAGGAGCGGTCGCAAGTCCTGCGACGCTGGTATGAGCTTATGATGGCGGCTCAGGACGATCTGGCGCTGTTGCTGACTGCCGAACAGGGCAAGCCACTGGCCGAGGCACGCGGGGAAGTCGGCTATGGAGCCACCTTCGTCGAATGGTTTGCCGAAGAGGCAAAACGGATTTACGGCGACGTGATCCCCGAACATGCCCACGGCAAACGGATCATCGTCACCAAGGAAGCGGTGGGCGTCGCGGCGGCGATCACGCCGTGGAATTTCCCCAGTGCGATGATTACGCGCAAATGTGCCCCTGCATTGGCGGCAGGCTGCACCATCGTAATCAAACCCGCCGAGGATACGCCCCTATCGGCATTGGCATTGGCTGTGCTGGCTGAGCGGGCGGGTTTTCCGGCGGGCGTCTTCAACGTCGTCACCGCTGGAGATCCCGCAGCGGTCGGAAATGAAATGACCTCCAGTCCGGTGGTCAGAGCCCTGAGCTTCACCGGTTCGACCGAGATCGGCAAACTTCTGATGCGGAACTGCGCCGGAACTGTAAAAAAACTCAGCCTGGAACTGGGCGGCAATGCGCCGTTCATCGTCTTTGACGATGCCGACCTCGATCAAGCGGTAGCCGGGGCGATGGCGTCTAAATTCCGCAATGCCGGACAGACCTGCGTCTGCGCCAACCGACTGCTGATCCAAGACGGCATTTACGATGCCTTCGCCACGAAGCTGACCGAAGCGGCAGCAAAGCTGACTGTTGGCCCCGGCCTTACCACCACCAGCCAGCAGGGGCCGTTGATCAACGAAGAGGCAATCACCAAGGTCGAACGCCATATCGCGGATTCGGTTGCCAAGGGAGCACGGGTGGCGCTGGGTGGTCATCGCCACAGCCTGGGCGGCACATTCTTCGAACCGACGATTCTTACCGGTGTGACCCAGGATATGCTGCCGGCGCGGGAAGAAATCTTCGGCCCGGTTGCGCCCCTATTCCGCTTCTCGACCGAGGAAGAAGCGGTCAGAATGGCCAACGACACCGAATTTGGCCTCGCTGCCTATTTCTACTCCCGCGATATCGGACGGGTCTGGCGAGTCTCGCGGGCTTTGGAATACGGCATCGTCGGGATCAATGACGGCAGCATCTCGACCGAAGTCGCCCCGTTCGGTGGAATGAAGGAATCTGGCCTGGGCCGCGAAGGATCAAAATACGGAATCGAGGAGTTTCTCGAAACCAAATATCTGTGTATGGGCGGACTCTAAGCGATCAGAAGGAGGCGGGGAACCCCCTCCCCGCCCCTCATCCGGCCATCGCCCACCACCGCCGCGCCTCGGCGACTGTCCAAGCCGGACCGTGGCCACTGAACAGCGTCGCATCGTCGGCGACCATCCCCAGCAGGCGGTCGATCGAGTCCCACAACAGGCGCTCGCTGCCACCGGGCAGGTCAGTTCGTCCGACTCCGCCCCGAAACAAGGTGTCGCCAGTTAAAACAAACGGCCCGAAATCGTAACAGACCCCGCCCGGACTGTGGCCTGGGGTATGGATCACTCGAACCTCCGCCCCTCCCAGTCGTTCGATCGGCTCGCCAGTAAAGGTCTCCAGCCGACCGGGGCCAACCTGGGGCTGGCCGGTGAAGGCCCGGTTAAGATCGCTGGCTGCGGCAATCACCGGGATATCCTCGGCATGAGCGCGGGTCGAGATGTTGAACTCGGCCTCCAACTCAGACGCAGCCCCGATATGATCCGGGTGACCGTGGGTCAGCAGAATCACGGTTGGTGTAAGACCGATCTCCGCCACCGCTTCGATCAACCGGGGGGCATCACCGCCGGGATCGACGATAGCCAGGGCACCACTGGGCCGGTGCGTCACAAAGTAGCAATTCTCGTACCATGGTGGGCTGGTCACCAGCACAAACAGGGAGAAATCGCCGAATTCACCGAGATGCTGATGAGCCATGGAAATGTTTTTCACCTCTTTGAGACGCCGCGGCAATCCGGGAACAGACGGGCCCCTATCTCTTCCGTCCAAGATCGGGAAGAAACTGGCTCATCGTTTGCGGATCGGGAGGCACCGGTGGGACAGGCGCGGAAGTAAGAGGAGGAGATGCGATATCGGCGGATTCCGTTGACAGATCCAAGCTCATGGGCTGAGGCGGTGCCGATAGTGCCGTCTTAAGGTCGTTGCGCACGTCTTCGATCTGGCTGTCGAGTTGAGCGATGAGGATACGGTTGCGTTCGATCGCGGCTGTCCACTCGATCCGATCGCGCCGGGCCTGAGCGTCAAAACCTTCAACCGAATTAGTCAAAGGGACAGCCAGAGCCTCGAATTTGCGGGTATTTTCAGTTTCCAGCGCAACCTTGATTTTCTCGATTTCCTCAATCAGATCGCGCTTGATCCAGCGACTTTTCTTATCGAGATCCTCGCTTATTTTGCTCAGACGAGAGTCGATATCGGCTCCGATCTGCACCTTCAGCTCGTAGGCCGTCTTGACCAAGCTGGCCATATACATAACCAGACTACCACCGATAACCAAGATCACGGCCGCAGCAAGGCTGATAATGACGACACTCGACATGGACATCGGAGAATGGCCGCAAGGCAATGGCAGGGAGGACTGGGCGATACTTTGGGTCAAACTCGGCAGGGATGCAAGATCAACCGCCTGTTTATCACCATCAATCCAATACATTGACTTACCATGCCGACCAGTAACAACAGGAGGTTGCGCCCGTTAACCTCATAGGAACGCGCATCAAGAATGATCAGATCGTTAGTCAAGTTGCGCCGGAGGGGGTGGGCGTGCACAGTGCCCCACTTCACACCGGAGGTTTTCCAATCATGGCGTCAGCGCCACCCCCCATGGTTTCGCCCGCCTCGGCGCAGGCGTCCTTGTCCTTTTCATGTGCCGGCCATGCCTATTCCCATATCTTCGAACCGATTTTCTTCATCGTCGCCCTCGTGCTGCCGGGTGAATTCGGGATGTCGTATGAAGAGGTTCTGACCCTCATCATCGCGGGGAAACTACTCTATGGCGTGTTGGCTCCGCTGGCCGGATGGCTCGGCGACCGCTGGAGTACCGTGGGGATGATGGCGGTGTTCTTTCTCGGCTTGGGCAGCTCGGCCATAGCGGCAGGACTGGCTCCGGGACCGTTCAGTCTGGCGGTAGCCCTGGGCTTTGTCGGGCTGTTCGGTTCGATCTATCACCCGGTCGGCATCTCGTGGCTGTTAAGCAACGCAATCGATAAGGGCAAAGCGATTGGTATCAACGGCGTGTTCGGCGGTGTCGGTCCTGCCCTGGCCGGTCTCGCCGCCGGTTTTCTAATCGCGCTGTGGGGCTGGCGCGCAGCCTTTATCATCCCCGGACTGGTCGTCACCGCGACAGGGGTCATCTTTTTGGTCTTTCTGGCCCGCGGGCTGGTGGTCGAGGCCAAGATCGACCGCAAACCAGAACCGCCAGCCAATCGCGGCGATACGGTGCGGGCGGGATTGGTCCTGTCGGTGACGATGCTGTGCGCCGGACTAATCTATCAGGCAACCCAGCCCATCCTGCCCAAACTGTTCGAAGAGCGGTTAGGAGAAACGGGAATTCTGGCAGCGGCAGGCGGCGTGACCGTGGTCTATCTGTTGGCCGGGCTGACCCAGATTCTGGCCGGTCATCTTGCCGATCGCCTGTCGCCCCGGCGGATCTATGTCGCAGCGGCGCTGCTTCAGATTCCGATGCTGATCGGGCTGGCCTATGCCTCTGGGCTGGGGCTGCTGGTGGTTGCAACCCTGGCGGTCGTCTTTAATATGGGAGCGATCCCGGCCGAAAACCTTTTGCTGTCACGCTATAGCCCACCGGGATGGCGCGGCACCACACTCGGCCTGAAATTCGTCTTGGGGTTCGGCGTGTCGGGACTGGGAGTTCCCATGGTGTCGCTAATCAGAGGCAGCACTGGAAGCTTCGATCTGGTGTTTTGGATCCTGGCGGCGGCGGCGCTGGTGGCGGCTTTGGCGGCATCGTTACTTCCCACCGAACGCAAATCGGCCTGAAACGTCACATCTCGGCTCCGGCGGGAAGAAGATTGCGGTCGAACAGACTGATCAGATCCTCGCCGGAGACCGGACGGCTGATGAGAAAGCCCTGAACCTCATCACAGCCACGAGCGCGCAGGAAATCGGCCTGGGCGACGGTCTCGACCCCTTCCGCGATCGCCTTTAACCGCAGATTATGGGCGAGATTGATGATGGTTGAAACGATCGAAGCCCCCTCTTCGGCCACGCTGCCGTTCTCGCCAAAAATATCGTTAACGAACGAGCGATCAATCTTCAGCGCGTCGATCGGCATCTTCTTCAGATAGCTGAGGCTTGAATAGCCGGTCCCGAAATCGTCGATCGAAATCCGCACCCCCATGGTCCGGAGATCGCGCAATACAACGGCAACCTCATCGACACGTTGCATCAGGACAGATTCCGTCAATTCCAGCTCAAGGAACTGCGGCGGGAGTCCGGTATCGCGCAGCGCGCGCCCGACCACATCGGGAATATCGGTCTCGTGGAATTGCAGAGCGGAAACATTGACGGCGATCCGCACCGGCGGCAAACCGAGGTCAAGCCAGTGACGGCATTGACGGCAGGCTTCGCGCAGCACCCATTCGCCGATGTCGGAAATCACCCCCATATTCTCGGCCAAGGGGATGAAGTCGGCGGGCGGGATCGGCCCCATCTCACGATGGTGCCAGCGAATCAGCGCCTCGACCCCAGACATCCGACCGCTGATCAGATCGACCTTGACCTGATAGGCCAGTCGAAACTCGTTACGAACCAGCGCGTGACGCAACGCCGCTTCCATACTAAGCCGCTCAAACGACCGGGCGTTCATCGCCGGAGAATAAAGCTGGAAGCAGTTACGACCGAGATCCTTGGCCCGATACATCGCCGTGTCGGCGTTCTTGATCAGAGCCTCGACCCCAGGTCCGTTATCGGGAAATACGGCAATGCCGATCGAGGCGGTAATGTACAATTCATGATCGTCAATGACGATCGGATGCTTGACCTGAGCCAGCAACCGATCGGCGAGACGGGCCGCAATCTCGATCTGTTCGATCTGCGGCAACAGGATGGTGAATTCGTCACCTCCCAACCGCGCCACCGAGTCTCCCTCGCGCAGGCAGCGACTAAGGCGACCCGCCGTCTCGATCAGAACCTGATCGCCGACCCCGTGCCCCAGAGAATCGTTGATCCGTTTGAACAGATCGAGATCAAGAAACATCACGGCCAGAAAATGGCCGTGACGACTGGCATTGGCCTGAGCAAGTTGAAGCCGGTCGGTGAACAACCTGCGGTTGGGCAAGCCGGTCAGAACATCGAAGTAAGCCAGATTTTTGATCCGCTCTTCGGTACGCTTGCGTTCGCTGATATCGCTGAAGATCGCGGCATATTGCGAAACATCACCGTCTTCGTCGCGGATGACGTTAATCGTTAGCCACTCGGGAAAAACCTCGCCATTCTTGCGCCGGTTCCAGATCTCGCCTTGCCAGTGATCGAAACGGGCCAGAGAATCGTAAAGATCTCGATAAAATGCCTCGTCCTGCCGCCCCGACCTCAGCATCCTGGGGTTGTGGCCAATGATCTCTTCGGGAGCATAGCCAGTCAGATGGGTGAAGGCAGGATTGACGAACTCGACCAGAAACGAGGCGTTGACGATCATCACCCCGTCCTGCGAGGCGTCGATCACCTTGCGGGCGATACCCAGGTCGTGGCGGGCACGCGACAACGACTCGTCACGCTCGATCAGCGCCTCATGCAGCCGATGAACGTATTCGTATTGCAGAATCGTCAGAATGTCGGAAAACGATAGAACACCCGTCAATTGCCCATCCGCCGACGTGACGCCGACGTGGCGAATGCCGCGCGCTTCCAGCAAGGTCCGGGCAGCCAGAAGAGTATCGTCACGATTGATAGTGACAAGGGGGCGGCTGGCAAGTGCATCGATACTCGCCGGAAACTCTACCGTTCCGCCAATCAGGCGAACGATATCACGCTCGGTGATGATCCCCAGCCCAGCCACACCGCCCTCGACGATCGCATAATCGATATGCGCTTCGTTCAGGCGGGCTGCGGCATCGGCCGGGCTCAACTGCGCGGGCAACACCAGCATCGGCCGCCGCAGCGCCGAACCGACACTGCGCAGCAGCAGGAAATGTTCGACACCATGGCGCATGATGACATCGGTCTGACTGACGATTCCGATGGCACGGCCAGAATCGTCGATCACCACCAGATGGCGGACACCTTCGAGCCGGAACAGAATTCCAGCATCGCCGACTGTGGCATGCTGATGAATGGTCTTGATCGGCGCACTCATCACCGCCGAAATCGGTCGGGTGAGCGCTGTCGGGTCGGACAAATCGACCGAAAGAGAATCCCGTTCCGTCCATATCCCGACGGGCCTACCGGCCTCGACGACCAGAATCGAACTGCATCGGGCCACCGACATTCGCCTAGCCGCATCGTGCACAGACGTTTCGGGCGCGCAGTTCAGAATCTCCGTATGGACGATGCGCGCGATGGGCTGGTCCAAAGGCAATTGCCGATCCACCTTTAAAAGCCATCCCATCAGGAATGGACTTCACATGGTCCAAATCTAGGCGCAGTTTCGCTGAAGCGTGAGCGTCGCGCAACATCGGCAAAAACGGTCTGCCCCACCCCCAAGGCAGACGACGCACGAAAGCAATGGTCACGGTCACCGACGGCGACTACACTGCCGACCGATCTCGATCTCATCGGAAACGAGGCGCGCAAGGGCATGGCGGAAACGGTTGGCGGAACGACGGAAATTGTCGAGCAACTTCGGCGCGAGTTCGTCGATGAAGTGGCAGAAACCCTGCACGAACTTGATGTCGCCCTTGATGCAGCCCGCCACGGTCGGGCCGATCTGGCTGCGGTCATTAATGAATGCCGTCGCGCCGCAGTCACCTTTCGCGGCCAAGCCGCCAATTTCGCGATGCACCGCCTGTCTGCCGTAGCCCATCGGCTAGAGGAATATCTGGCCAACGCTCCTGCGGTAACCCCGCCCCGGCTGTGGAGCGATCTAGAAGGCTATTTCGACCTGATGCTGAAACTGGCGGAAGGCCGGACCGGAGCCGACCAGGGCGATCCAGCCACCCTGGTCCGGGCTCTCCCCCCCAAGCTGGGATTCAACCTCGCCGATATCGAAATCCGTGCGGTCGAGGTTCTGCTGGTGATGCCGCACGGCACCCAGACCCGATATGTTGAGCGCGAATTACAGCAATGCGGCTATCGGGTCTCGATTGTCCCGGATTCGCTCCAGGCTTTTCCGGTCGTTGTGCAAACCAAGCCCGATCTGGTGATCATTTCGGCGATGATGCCTGCGCTGGAAGGGATCGACCTCGCGGTAGGGCTGTCGGCAATGCCCTCGACCCGCAACATTCCGTTGGCAGTGATCACCAGTCTGGACCCCGACGACGATTCGCTAAAGCATCTACCAAAGCGTGTCCCCGTTCTGTTCAAAGGCGCCAGTTTCGGCGACGACCTGTTCCGGGCGCTGGATAGCCTGTTCCTGATCTGACACCCGGATCGGTTGGAACGTGAATCGTCCCTCTTGGGATGGGACAAAAATGTGACATTGACGGCCTTCCCCAGACCCACATAAACTTCGCGCGGGCCACGGCCCCCCACCGGGCCGCGTCCCTTCTGCGAGGGAGGGTTACATCCTATGACCGTTTTTCCGCGGCCGGACGTCCGGCCGAACAATCCTAATTTTTCGTCCGGCCCCTGTGCCAAGCGTCCCGGTTGGACGGTCGAGGCATTGGCGGGCACCCCATTCGGCCGCTCCCACCGAGCCAAAATCGGCAAGGCGCGGCTTGAAGAGGTGATTAATCGCACCCGCGACGTTCTCGGCATTCCTGCCGATTACCGCATCGGCATCGTGCCCGCTTCGGATACCGGCGCGGTCGAGATGGTGCTGTGGTCCATGCTGGGTGCCCGTGGCGTTGACGCCCTGGCCTGGGAAAGCTTCGGCGAAGGCTGGATCACCGACATCACCAAGCAGCTCAAGCTGGCCGATACCCGCGTGATGCGGGCTGGTTATGGCGAACTGCCCGACCTGTCTCAGGTCGATTTCGACCGTGATGTGGTGTTCACCTGGAACGGCACCACCGCTGGCGCTCGGGTTCCCAACGGCGACTGGATCAAGTCAGACCGTGCCGGCCTGACCATCTGTGACGCCACCAGCGCGGTGTTCGCAATGGACATGCCCTGGGACAAGCTCGACGTCGTTACTTGGTCGTGGCAGAAGGTGCTGGGTGGCGAAGGCGCACACGGCATGCTGGTGCTGTCGCCGCGCGCCGTCGAACGTCTGGTGACCTATAAGCCGGCGTGGCCGTTGCCCAAGATCTTCCGCATGACTTCGGGCGGCAAGCTGAACGAAGGCATCTTCAAGGGCGAAACCATCAACACGCCCTCGATGATCGCGGTCGAAGACCAGATCGACGCCCTGAAATGGGCTGAATCGATCGGCGGTCTCAAGGCTCTGATCACCCGCTCCGAAGCCAATCTGGCGGCATTGCAGGCGTGGCTCGACACCTCGGATTGGGCCGCCAATTTGGCTACCGATCCCACGGTCCGGTCCTGCACCTCGATCTGTATCTCGATCAAGGCTCCGTTCTTCGCCAAACTTTCGGCCGAAGATCAGGCGGCAGCGGCCAAGAAGATCGTCTCCATCCTGGATAAGGAAGGGGTCGCCTACGATATCGGCGCCTATCGCGACGCTCCGTCCGGTCTGCGCGTCTGGGGGGGCGCGACGGTCGAGACTGCCGACATCAAGGCGTTGCTGCCCTGGCTCGATTGGGCTTTCGCCCAGGTCAAGGCCGAGTTCGAACCCAAGGTCGCCTAAGAGATCAAAGACAGTCACGGACGCCGCTTCAATAGGAGCGGCGTCCGCCTTCCATCGGGGGAACATCCATGCCCAAAGTTCTGATCAGCGACAAGCTGAGCCCTGCCGCCATTCAGATTTTCAAGGATCGCGGCATTGAGGTAGACGTCAACACCAGCCTGTCGCCCGACGAGTTGAAGGCTGTGATCGGCCAGTATGACGGCCTCGCCATTCGCTCCAATACCAAGGTCACTGCCGAGATCCTCGCCGCCGCCACCAACTTGAAGGTCGTGGGTCGGGCCGGTATCGGCGTCGATAATGTTGATGTTCCCGCCGCCACCGCGCGCGGCATCGTGGTAATGAACACCCCGTTCGGCAACTCGATCACCACCGCCGAACATGCCATCGCGATGATGTTCTCGCTGGCCCGCGAAATTCCCCAGGCGAACGCCAGCACCCATGCGGGTAAGTGGGAAAAGTCGAAGTTCATGGGCGTCGAGCTGACCGGCAAGGTGCTGGGCATCGTCGGTTGCGGTAATATCGGCGCAATCGTCGCCGACCGCGCCCAGGGGCTGCGGATGCGCGTGATCGCCTATGATCCGTTCCTGTCAACCGAGCGGGCCAAGGAACTGAACGTCGAAAAGGTCGAGCTGGACGAACTGTTCCCGCGCGCCGACTTCATCACCCTGCACACGCCCCTGACCGAAGCCACCCGCAACATCATCGACGCCAAAGCGATCGCGAAGATGAAAAAGGGCGTTCGGATCATCAACTGTGCCCGTGGCGGCCTGATCGTCGAGGAAGACCTGAAGGCGGCAATTGAGGCTGGTCAGGTCGCCGGTGCTGCCCTTGACGTTTTCAAGGTCGAACCGGCCAAGGAAAACCTGCTGTTCAGCAACGATAAGGTGGTCTGCACTCCGCATCTCGGGGCTTCGACCTCGGAAGCGCAGGAGAACGTCGCCCTCCAGGTCGCCGAACAGATGGCCGATTATCTGCTGACCGGCGCGGTTACCAACGCCCTCAACATCCCCTCGGTCTCGGCGGAAGACGCTCCGAAGCTGCGTCCCTACATGACGCTGGCCAACCAGTTGGGCAGCTTCGCCGGGCAGTTGACCGAGACCGGTATCCGCGACGTCAAGATCGAATATATCGGCCACGTCGCCACCCTTAACACCAAGCCGCTGACTGCGATCGTTCTTGAAGGCCTGCTGAAGCCGATGAACGAGACGGTCAACATGGTCAACGCTCCCGTCGTGGCCAAGGATCGCAATATCAAGGTATCGACGGTCAAGACCGATAGCGTCGGCGACTATCACACCTTGATCCGCGTCACTGTCACCACCGATCAGCGCGAGCGTTCGGTCGCCGGAACCCTGTTCGGCGGCGACAAGCCCCGGCTTGTCGAGATCAAAGGGATCTCGATCGAGGCGGAACTCGGCCCCTACATGCTCTATGTCACCAACCAGGACAAGCCGGGTTTCATCGGCGCTCTGGGGTCGCTGCTCGGTCAGAACGGGGTCAATATCGCCACGTTCCATCTCGGCCGCGCCGCACCGGGTGGCGATGCGATTCTGCTCACCCAGGTCGATCAGCCGATGGACGCCAGCCTTCTCGAAAAGGTCCGCGCCCTGCCGCAGGTGGTTCAGGCCAAGGCTCTCGCTTTCTAAGACCGTTACGTCCCCCCTCATTTCGCCCATCGCGGAGTGAGGGGGGAGTTCGACCGAATGTACTTTGCGCCACGCGATCAACAGGCATGCTTGCGCTTGCCTGCCATCGATTAGGAGCGTACTTTCGCACCCCGCGTTTCCCCCAAATATCCGAGGCTATGTCCATGTCGTTCATCGCTGACCGGCTGTCCGCCATCAAGCCGTCTCCGACCATTGCGGTCACCCAGAAGGCCGCCGAGTTGAAGGCCACCGGCCGTGACGTCATCGGCCTGGGAGCGGGCGAACCCGATTTCGACACTCCTGAGCACATCAAGGCTGCCGCAGCCGCCGCAATGGCTGCCGGAAAAACCAAATATACTCCTCCGGCAGGGACTCTCGACCTGCGCCAGGCGATCGCCGCGAAGTTCAAGCGCGAGAACGGGCTCGACTACAGCCCGGACCAGATCACCGTAGGCGTCGGCGGCAAGGGTGTGATTTTCAACGCCTTCATGGCCACCATCAATCCCGGTGATGAAGTGATCATCCCTGCCCCTTATTGGGTCAGCTATCCCGACATCACGCTGATGTTCGGCGGTGTCCCGGTGTTTGTCTCTTGTGCGGAAGCGCACGGCTTCAAGCTTCAGCCTGCCGACCTGGAAAAGGCGATCACGCCGAAGACCAAGTGGCTCGTCCTGAATTCGCCTTCCAATCCGACCGGTGCCGCCTATTCCCAGGCGGAGCTGAAGGCGTTGACCGATGTTCTGCTGAGACACCCCCATGTCTGGATCATGTCGGACGACATGTATGAACACCTGATCTATGACGGGTTCAAATTCACGACTCCGGCCCAGGTCGAACCGAAGCTTAAAGACCGCATCCTGACGATGAACGGTGTCTCGAAGGCTTATGCCATGACCGGCTGGCGCGTCGGCTATGCTGCTGGCCCGCTGCCGCTGATCAAGGCGATCAACATGATCCAGTCCCAGTCGGTCAGTCACACCGCTTCGATCAGTCAGGCGGCTGCGGTAGAAGCCCTGAACGGCCCTCAGGACTTCATCCCGAAGAACGCCGAGATCTTCAAAGCGCGGCGCGATCTGGTGGTCAAGCTGCTCAACGAATGTCCCGGCATCACCTGCCGTACCCCGGAAGGTGCGTTTTACGTCTACCCGTCCTGTGCCGGGGCGATCGGCAAGACCGCTCCGTCGGGTAAGGTGATCGGCAATGACGGCGAGTTCGTCTCCGAATTGCTGGAGAGCGAAGGCGTCGCTGTGGTTCCGGGGTCGGCTTTTGGTCTTGAGCCGCATTTCCGCATTTCCTACGCCACTTCGACCGAAGCTTTGACCAAGGCATGCGAGCGGATCAAGCGCTTCTGCGAAAGCCTGCGTTAGAACACACACACGTCCGAGGGGTTGGGCCATCCCAACCCCTCTTCTTTTGATGGCGACTTGAATTCTCACGAGAATTCAATAGAACCTGCGTTGCGCCACCCCTCTTGAACCTTCCGTGCGAACGAGTAATGTACGGAAGAAGGACGGGATTTTTTCTGTTCCGGGATCAAGGAGGGGGAAGACAGCAATGCCCACCCCGAGTGAAGACCTGTCGATTACCAACGAAGGACTGCAATCTCTCAACGAAGAGTTGCACGCGGTCAATGAAGAACTTCACGCTGTCAATGAAGAATTGACAGCAAAGGTCGAGGAATTGACCCGCCTCAACGACGATCTCGATAACCTGATCGCAGCAACCGACATCGGCACCATCTTCCTTGACCTGACCGGACGCATCCGTCGGTTCACCCCGATCGCCACCCTGTCGATTGCGATGAGCGAAGCCGATATCGGCAAGCGAATCTTCGATCTGAGGCTGAATCTCGACTATCCCACCTTCGACGACGATCTCCGTTCCGTCCTGGCGGGAGGGCCTGCGGTCGAACACGAAGCTCCGTGTTCCGGCGGATTGATGATGATGGTCCGGATTCGCCCCTATCGCACCGGACGCTCCGCTCTGGCCGGAGCCGTGCTGACTTTTGTCGATGTCACCCGACTTACTGCCGCCGAGAAGCGACTTCAGGTCTATATCAACTCTCTGCCGCATCAGGTGGCTGTTATCGATTCCAACGGGACGATCCAACTCATCAACGCTGCCTGGGCACGCTTTGCCGCCGAGAATGGCGGGCGCCCCGACCTGACCGGAGTTGGAAATAATTACCTTAAGGCCTGCCCCTCCGGCACCGAAGGCGGCGAAGTCGCACGGGGAGTGGAAGCGGTTCTACGCGGTGAAACGCGGTCTTTCAGTTGGGAATATCCCTGTCACTCTCCTCGTGAATTCCGCTGGTTTCTGATGAACGTCGCCCCGGTCGAGGGCGGGATCGGCGGCGCAGTCGTTAGCCACCTGAACATTACCGAACGCAAAAAGATCGAGGAAAACCTGCGTTTGGCTGCCAGCGTGTTCGAGAATAGCGGCGAAGGTATTGTTATCACCGATGCGCAAGAGCGCATCGTCTCGGTCAATCGCGCCTTCACCGAAACAACCGGCTATACAGCCGAGGATGTGATCGGCCGCACGCCGCGCGTGTTTGTCTCTAGCCGCCACGATTCGGCGTTCTACCGTGACATGTGGAACGAACTGAGTTCATCCGGTGTCTGGCGCGGCGAGGTCTGGAATCGACGTAAAGGCGGCAAGGCGTTTCCGGTTTGGCTGACGATCAGCCACGTTGTCGATAGCGATGGCAGCCTTTGCAACCATGTCGCGGTGTTCAGCGATATCAGCGACCGCAAGGAAACCGAACGCCGACTATTGGCGATCAATGCCGAACTAGAACAATTCGCTTATGTCGCCAGCCACGACCTGCGCGAACCTCTGCGAATGGTCACATCTTATCTTGGAATGATCCAGCGTCGGATCGGGACAGAAATCGACCAGGAAACCAAGGATTACATGGCGTTCGCCGTTGACGGGGCACGCCGGATGGACAATCTCATTCTGGATCTGCTGGATTACTCGCGGATTGGCCGAGTGTCGCGACGTTCAAAACGGTTCGAAATCAGTCGAGCTATTGACAAGGCGCTCTCGAACCTCAAGGTGGCAATAGAGGAAAGAAAAACCACCATAGCTACGTCTGGCTCCGATTTGATCGCTGAAACCGACGAGGACGATTGCCTTCGGGTTCTGCAAAACCTCATCGCCAACGCGATCAAATATTGCCCGGCCGACCGCACGCCAGAGATTTCAATCTCGTGCCGAACCGAAGGCGATCTGGTTGCCGTTTCTGTCAGCGACAACGGCATCGGCATCCCCGAAAATCAATTCGAACGGATCTTCAGGATGTTCCAGCGTCTCCATGGCCGCGAGGATTTCGGCGGCGGAACCGGCATTGGACTCGCAATCTGCAAGAAAAGTGTCGAACGGATGGGGGGGACCATCGTGGTCGAATCCGAATATGGAACCGGGTCAACCTTCACCTTCACGATGCCCGCAGCAGCAACCGCTTAACCCTTCCCCTCTTTTTCCGCGAGACGGCTATAGTATCCCGTCATCGTGGAAGCACGACGAAGGAAGCGGTGGCGCGATGCTGCCGTCCGGCAAAGGCCGGTCGTCACCGTCCAGAACACGATGCATGATCACCGCATCGACCCAGCGGCCGAATTTCAGCCCGACGCCGCGCAGCACTCCCTCTTGCCCAAATCCACGCGACCGATGAACCGCGATTGACCCTTGATTGGCGGAATCGCCGATCACTGCAATCATCTGGCGATATCCCAGCGCGGTGCAGCGATCGATCAGGGCCGACAACAGGGTTCCACCGATCCCACGCCGCACTACGAACGGAGCAACATAGATCGAATCTTCGACGGTAAAACGATAGGCCGAGCGCGGACGGAATGGACCAGCATACGTATAGCCCAACACCTCTCCATGTTCCTCGGCGACCAGATAAGGCAAACCACGCGACAACACGAACCGTCGGCGATTTTTCATTTCTTCTACATCGGGAACAACCTCTTCAAACGAAGCGGCGGTCCTGGTAACGTAAAAAGAGTAGATTGACTGAATGGACGCCATATCTTCTTCGGTGGCATCGCGAATCGTCACCGGCAACGGAGAAGAGGGCGGGCTCATGACGGCGTTCCTTCGGCAGCAAGAGTGGCCAGCGCCTCGACCACACGGTCGATATCAGCGCGGACCTGTTCGAATTCAGGACCGTGCTGATGCTCGGCCTCGTTCATATACAGCGCTCGGTTCAGTTCAATCTGAAGAGCGTGGCTGGCTTGGCGGGGCCGACCGTAAGCACGGGTAACATAGCCCCCCGCATAAGGAGTATTGCGGACGACCCGATACCCCAGAGCCTGAAATGCCTCCTCGGCAGCATGAGTGAAACGCGCGGCGCAAGAATCGCCGTAGCAATCTCCCAGCACGACGTCGACTCGCGACAGGCCGGAATCCCGATCCATCGGCCCTCCTATTGATGGCATCGAGTGGCAATCGATTAGCAAGGACCAACCGAATGCCGTCCTCGTTGTGTCCACTAAATGCTTAAGACGGCGGTGATACGGGTGATAACATTCGGCGATTCTGCGTTCGGCCTCGGCTACCGGAATTTTTCGCGCGTAAATCTCCGACCCACTGGCGACCACACGCGGAATCGTCCCAAGCCCAGCCAGGACGCGGGGGCTACGGGTGTTGGCGTTAAGGGGCAATGCCCCGGTGAACATCGCGGGGTCAAGCTCGCATGATTCGCGGTTGACGTCGCAATAGGCCCGAGGAAACAGAGCGCACAACAGAGGTGCGCCGTGCGCGACAACGCCTTCATACAGTTCATCAATGAAGCTATCCTCGGATCGACGCAACGCACGCGGATCAAGCCGGGACTCAGCTATGAATGCGTCGGGATAGCCTCGCCCGGAATGCGGGGAGGAGAAGATCAACGGCACGGTCTGGCGCTCTGGCGCCAGAACCCTAAGAACATCGTCGTCGCTGGCGACGAAAGGGATCGTGATGGTATCCATGGCCTCGTCCATCTTGTTTATCAGGTCACGGGCCGCCTGTCATACCTCCTGTTTGCTTTCCATCGGTTCGCGTGACGAAGATAGGCTACAGAAGCGCTTGCAAAGCGATAGGAACGACGCTAAAAGATCCTCCCCCGGCCACGGTTGGGGGCCGTTTCCAACGGGATCGCAAACTTCCTTTTCGTACAGTAAAATTTCTGTTGCGTCGGGAAGGAAGGTAGCGTAAGAAAGCGGCCCCGGCGACGGGATGAAGAAAGAAGTAAAAGTAACCCTGAAGCTTAAGCAAAATAAAAAAGCTTGCAAACAAGCGAAGGGTAAGGTAAGAAGTTAAAATGAAGAGCGAAGCTCATCAGAGTGGAATTCTTCGGATCGGGCGGTTAGCTCAGCGGGAGAGCACTACGTTGACATCGTAGGGGTCACTGGTTCAATCCCAGTACCGCCCACCATGAAAACCCTGAGGGAAACCTTGGGGTTTTCGCCTTTTTAGGGCCTGCTTTCACCAACAAAAAATCATCCTATTCACACTAATTCTCCCCGTCAATGTGAACGGTGTGAACGTAGTGCTCTCTGCCTTTCGGCATCGCCACAGCTCTCCCGCTGAGCTAACCGCCACGGAATTGTGAGGGCAACGAACAGAGGGGGATATAGGGGGGATGGGGGATAGCCTCCTATAATGCATAACCCCTTCTAATTTTCTCAGGAGAAACGAAAAGATGGGATATTAATGGTATTAAATAGACGCCGTTCATTGAGAGATGCTTCATAATAATCAAGTATATCCGCCATTTCTAATTGAATAAATCATAAATATTCATAGCAATTGATTACTATGTATAGTCTTTATTAAAAATAAGCTTTAGCCTATCGGAATCGTCCTTAAATTCTTTATCGATTTTTTTCCTAACCGCCATATTATATTGGTAATCCCCCCATTTTTAGCGGGGGTTGGACATAGAACTCAGGCGGCCAATTTCAGTTTCTGGGCGGGTGTGATGCCGCCGATGCCCATATTGGGGCGGTCGTTGTTGTAGGTCCAGAGCCATTCTGTCGCTTGATCCTGCACCTCCGCGATGGTTTCGAAGAGGAACTGGCCCAGCCATTCATGCCGGACCGTCCGGTTGTAACGCTCGACATAGGCGTTCTGCTGCGGCTTGCCGGGCTGGATGTGTTGGAGGCCGATGCCGCGCGTCTCGGCCCATTTCATCAGCGTGCCGCTGATATATTCGGGACCGTTGTCGACCCGAATTGTCGCTGGCTTGCCGCGCCATTCGATAATTTGGTTCAGCATCCGGACAACCCGTTCTGCGGGCAGCGAAAAATCGACTTCAATGCCGAGCCCCTCCCGATTGAAATCATCCAGCACGTTGAGAAGCCGGAAAGCCCTGCCATCCTCCAGACGATCCGCCATGAAATCCATCGACCAGACCTGGTTGGGGGCGTCTGGTACCACCAGTTCGTCGGGCTTGTCGCGTTTGAGCCGCTTCCGGGGCTTGATGCGCAGGTTCAGTTCCAACGCGCGATAAATCCGATAGACCCGTTTGTGGTTCCAGTCATGCCCCTGGATATTGCGCAGATACAGGAAGCAGAGGCCGAACCCCCAGGTCTTTCTGGCCTGGGTCAGCCCGATCAAAAGGTCGGCGATCTGCTCGTTCTCGTCGGAGAGCCTCGGGCTATAGCGATAGCACGTCTCGCTGAGCCCANACGTCCGGCACGCCAACGCAATACTGATCCCTCGTCGCGCCACAG
>NZ_CAHP01000052.1 GCF_000294655.1 Magnetospirillum molischianum DSM 120 | reverse complement strand
CGGGCTTGTCGCGTTTGAGCCGCTTCCGGGGCTTGATGCGCAGGTTCAGTTCCAACGCGCGATAAATCCGATAGACCCGTTTGTGGTTCCAGTCATGCCCCTGGATATTGCGCAGATACAGGAAGCAGAGGCCGAACCCCCAGGTCTTTCTGGCCTGGGTCAGCCCGATCAAAAGGTCGGCGATCTGCTCGTTCTCGTCGGAGAGCCTCGGGCTATAGCGATAGCACGTCTCGCTGAGCCCAAACGTCCGGCACGCCAACGCAATACTGATCCCTCGTCGCGCCACAGCTGTCTCGGCCATCTCCCGGCGCTGGGATGGCCGGGTTATTTTTTTCCGAGAGCCTCCTTCAGCAATTCGTTTTGCATGCTGAGCTCGGCGAACATCTTCTTCAGCCGCCGGTTCTCGTCCTCCAGCCCCTTCATCTCCGAGATCATCGAGGCGTCCATGCCGCCGTATTTCGCCCGCCATTTGTAGAACGTCGCGCTGCTCATCTGGTGCTCGCGGCACAGCGTCAGGACCGGGATACCCTCCTCCGCCTGACGCAGGATCCCCATGATCTGGGCGTCCGTGAACCGACTCTTCTTCATCCGAATCTCCTCGTTCGCAAAACCGAGAAAATTCTACGTCCGCATCCCCTTATTTCCAGGGGGGATTACCAAGATGGCATGCTTCTACGCCCCCGACAGGGATTTAAGGAATGCTTAGAGGAAGTGGCCTATCGAGAAAGGGCAGCCTTTAAATCTGGAAACGTTATGTTGACAAACCCCTATTGCCGAAAGCTGGCACAGCTTGTGGTAAATGATTTGTATGATTGTATTGGAGAAATAGGAGAAGGACAGATTCAAGCCGTTGGCATATTGAAGCCTGACTTATTCCTTAGATTTCGTCAGCTAGTTATTATTCAAGCTGCGTTCCATTCTAATAGCTTGGCGTTAATCTGGGAACATTCGTATGGAGTGGTGGTTAAACCCTACGCCTTGAATGAGGAACTGTGGGATTCACAGAAAGCCAAGGGATGTCTTATTCGTATTTGGTATCTATTGAGCCCAGAAGATAATTCTTCCAAGGTCAACTTACATCGAAACTGGCAAAGCGGGGAGAAGGATCAACATATCAATCCCGAGCAAGGAAGCTTTGATAGGGTGATAGACTGTGTAGCAAGGGAAGTAGCTAACTTTTTTAAAGGAGAGCCATATATCTGGAACGCTAATAACGTAATTGCTCACGGGGTTGGCAAAAGGGCTTGCGCCGAGGCGTGGAATATGGGTCAACCGATGAATGAAGTCTCCGATCCGCTACCGCCTGAGTGACGCCGATAAGGACGCCTTGCTGTTAGAGCAGGCGGCGTTGATCGAACGTCAGGCCGCCCGAATTGCCGAACTTGAAGCGGCGCTGGGCAAGCCGAAAAAGACCTCGTCGAATTCGCATTTTCCGCCGTCCAAGGACGGCCCCGGCCGGAAGAAAAGTTCGCCGCACGAGGACCGGTCCCGGAAACCGCGTCCGTCACGCCCCGGGGTATCGCGGCCATTGGCCGAGGACCCGGACAAAACCGAGCGCCGCCTGGTCGAGGTCTGCCCCCATTGCGGGATGCCGCTGTCGGCGGATCGGCAGCGGTGCCGTCACCGCTACGACCACATCGACCTCCCGGCGATCCGTCCGGTGGTGACCCGAATCGAACTGTTCGGCGGGCGCTGTGGCGGCTGTGGACGTCGTGCCCGGGCCGAGGCTCCGGAGGGGATGGCGCCAGGAACGCCGTTCGGACCGGGCGTCCGTTCCCTGCTTCTGTATCTCCACCACAGCCACCATGTCGGCTTCGAGCGGCTGTCGCGGATGATGAAGGATCTCTTCGGATTGGCGGTCTCGGAAGGTGCCATCGCCAATGCTTTCCGTCGGGTCCGGACCGGGCTGGACGAGGCGCGCGCGGCCATCAAGGCCAAATTGCTGACCGCCCGGGTGATCGCCTCGGATGAAACCACCACCCGGGTCGATGGCGTCACCCACTGGCAGTGGGTGTTTGTCTCG
>NZ_CAHP01000051.1 GCF_000294655.1 Magnetospirillum molischianum DSM 120 | reverse complement strand
TGAAACCACCACCCGGGTCGATGGCGTCACCCACTGGCAGTGGGTGTTTGTCTCGGATCGGGCGGTGCTGCACGACATTGCGCCGCGCCGGGCCAAAAGCGTCGCCGAGACCGTGTTGGGCGACTACCGCCCCGGGGTCTGGGTGTCCGACCGCTACGCCGGACAGCAGGATCTCGCCCTGGCCCATCAGGTCTGTCTCGCCCATGTCCTGCGCGACGTCCAATACGCCATCGATTGCGGCGACACCGTCTTCGCCCCGAAAATTCGTGATCATCTCCGTTGGGCAATCCGTGTCGGCAAACGACGAACAGAGCTCAAGGACTCTACGCTGGTCGCTTATGCCGCCAAGGCAGAGCGCCGCCTCGACACCCTGCTCGCCATCCCCGCCGCTCATCCGGCCGGGAAAATCCTCCAGCGCCAGATCAAGGCGTGGCGAACGAAGTTCTTCGTCTTCCTTACCGATCGCGAGGTCCCGCCCACCAACAATGTGTCCGAGCGCGAGATCCGGCCCTCCGTCGTCTTCCGCAAGGTCACCAATGGATTCCGCTCCGACTGGGGTGCCCAAGTCCATGCCGGATACCGGTCTGTCACCGGCACGGCGCGCCTCAAGGGCCAGACTGCCCTTCAGGCCGTTCGTGACCTCGTCAACGGCACCTTCGTCGTCGCCTGACAAAATCGACGCCAACCCCGTGAGCAATT
>NZ_CAHP01000050.1 GCF_000294655.1 Magnetospirillum molischianum DSM 120 | reverse complement strand
AGGTTTGGCACCTCGATGTCGGCTCATCACATCCTGGGGCTGGAGCAGGTCCCAAGGGTTCGGCTGTTCGCCGATTAAAGTGGTACGTGAGCTGGGTTTAGAACGTCGTGAGACAGTTCGGTCCCTATCTACCATGGGTGTTGGAAACTTGAGAGGACCTGTCCCTAGTACGAGAGGACCGGGATGGACGCACCTCTAGTGTACCGGTTGTCGCGCCAGCGGCATTGCCGGGTAGCCACGTGCGGACGAGATAACCGCTGAATGCATCTAAGCGGGAAGCTCCCCTCAAAACAAGGTTTCCCTATCAGAGCCGTGGAAGACCACCACGTTGATAGGTGGCGTGTGGAAGCGTGGTAACACGTGAAGCTAAGCCATACTAATCGCTCGATCGGCTTGATCGCCCATGCGCGGCGGCAAGCCCGACTATCTAGAACGCTAAATTGCACGCGGTTTACTCAGATCAGAAATAAGTTTCCTTCGACGACCTGGTGGTCATAGCGAGGGCCCCCCACCCGATCCCATCCCGAACTCGGACGTGAAACCCCTCTGCGCCCATGGTACTGTGTCTTAAGGCACGGGAGAGTCGGTCGCTGCCAGGTCTTCTAAGGAAACTTATACCTATACACAACGACATCCCCCAGCTCCACTTCTTCTCTCTTCTCGCGGGGTGGAGCAGCCCGGTAGCTCGTCAGGCTCATAACCTGAAGGTCGCAGGTTCAAATCCTGCCCCCGCAACCAGTCGATAAGCCACTGATTCTGTTCATGAATCAGCGGCTTTTTTGATTCCAAAATTACCCCCCAAAACCCCGCCGTGGAAGCGTCGTGGAAGCGCCAGGGGGAAAGCCGTGGCGTGGAAACGGCGGACGGTCCGTGAAATTTTTTCCGCTGCGCGTGGCAAATCAGCAACGAAATCGGGATCGCTGCGGTAGCGCAGGCCACCGGCATTGCGCCCAGAACCATCGGGCGGGGGCTGAGGGAACTTGGCGGCGGATGCGGTCATGGAAGGGGACGGCGTCCTGGGTGCGGCCGAACTCTAATCGGCGATGGCCTTTTGAGAAGGCAGGCGGCACATCGTTCCGACACGATTTTGAGGAGACGCGATATCCGCTCCGAGCCGTCGCGCTTTTCGTCCATCGCGCTGCGGTCTTCGCCCGAAGGTCCGGCAAGTCCATCTTTGAACGCGCAGGCCGTGCATTGTTTCGACAAGACCTTGGCCAAGCTGAGGAAGCGGCGCAAGGCGGGGTTGTCGTTCGTCGGCAGCCATACCGCATAAAAGAACAGACTTTCACCGGCGATGGGCCGGCAGGCTACCCCGGGAATTGGGGGCGAGGGGTAATCCCCCCTGGAAATAAGGGGATGCGGACGTAGAATTTTCTCGGTTTTGCGAACGAGGAGATTCGGATGAAGAAGAGTCGGTTCACGGACGCCCAGATCATGGGGATCCTGCGTCAGGCGGAGGAGGGTATCCCGGTCCTGACGCTGTGCCGCGAGCACCAGATGAGCAGCGCGACGTTCTACAAATGGCGGGCGAAATACGGCGGCATGGACGCCTCGATGATCTCGGAGATGAAGGGGCTGGAGGACGAGAACCGGCGGCTGAAGAAGATGTTCGCCGAGCTCAGCATGCAAAACGAATTGCTGAAGGAGGCTCTCGGAAAAAAATAACCCGGCCATCCCAGCGCCGGGAGATGGCCGAGACAGCTGTGGCGCGACGAGGGATCAGTATTGCGTTGGCGTGCCGGACGTTTGGGCTCAGCGAGACGTGCTATCGCTATAGCCCGAGGCTCTCCGACGAGAACGAGCAGATCGCCGACCTTTTGATCGGGCTGACCCAGGCCAGAAAGACCTGGGGGGTTCGGCCTCTGCTTCCTGTATCTGCGCAATATCCAGGGGCATGACTGGAACCACAAACGGGTCTATCGGATTTATCGCGCGTTGGAACTGAACCTGCGCATCAAGCCCGGAAGCGGCTCAAACGCGACAAGCCCGACGAACTGGTGGTACCAGACGC
>NZ_CAHP01000049.1 GCF_000294655.1 Magnetospirillum molischianum DSM 120 | reverse complement strand
GGCCCAGCGCGGAAATCATCTCCTGGGCAGCAGGGATTTCGTTGGTCTTTTCGGCGATGGCGAGATGACCGAGGATAATCCGCTGGTCGACGGCAAAGGCGCTCAGGACGTGCGCCGCCTTGCGGTCGTTGAAGGCGTCGGAGCTGCCGCGCAGGGTCTTGCCGTCGATGGCAACCGCCGACGGCGTGGTGCCTGTCTTGCCTTCTGGCTCCGCCAGACCGGCGGCATGTTGGCGGAATACCCGCTCCATCTCGTCGGCATCAAGACCTTGCAAAATGAACCTTACCGACGAATAGGCCGGCGCCCGGCGCAGGGACAGGCCGAAGCTTGCGTTCAACCGGGACAGGTGAGCCTGAATGAAGGCTGGACCGGCCGATATGACCGGGCTCCCGGGGTAATCCCCCCTGGAAATAAGGGGATGCGGACGTAGAATTTTCTCGGTTTTGCGAACGAGGAGATTCGGATGAAGAAGAGTCGGTTCACGGACGCCCAGATCATGGGGATCCTGCGTCAGGCGGAGGAGGGTATCCCGGTCCTGACGCTGTGCCGCGAGCACCAGATGAGCAGCGCGACGTTCTACAAATGGCGGGCGAAATACGGCGGCATGGACGCCTCGATGATCTCGGAGATGAAGGGGCTGGAGGACGAGAACCGGCGGCTGAAGAAGATGTTCGCCGAGCTCAGCATGCAAAACGAATTGCTGAAGGAGGCTCTCGGAAAAAAATAACCCGGCCATCCCAGCGCCGGGAGATGGCCGAGACAGCTGTGGCGCGACGAGGGATCAGTATTGCGTTGGCGTGCCGGACGTTTGGGCTCAGCGAGACGTGCTATCGCTATAGCCCGAGGCTCTCCGACGAGAACGAGCAGATCGCCGACCTTTTGATCGGGCTGACCCAGGCCAGAAAGACCTGGGGGTTCGGCCTCTGCTTCCTGTATCTGCGCAATATCCAGGGGCATGACTGGAACCACAAACGGGTCTATCGGATTTATCGCGCGTTGGAACTGAACCTGCGCATCAAGCCCCGGAAGCGGCTCAAACGCGACAAGCCCGACGAACTGGTGGTACCAGACGCCCCCAACCAGGTCTGGTCGATGGATTTCATGGCGGATCGTCTGGAGGATGGCAGGGCTTTCCGGCTTCTCAACGTGCTGGATGATTTCAATCGGGAGGGGCTCGGCATTGAAGTCGATTTTTCGCTGCCCGCAGAACGGGTTGTCCGGATGCTGAACCAAATTATCGAATGGCGCGGCAAGCCAGCGACAATTCGGGTCGACAACGGTCCCGAATATATCAGCGGCACGCTGATGAAATGGGCCGAGACGCGCGGCATCGGCCTCCAACACATCCAGCCCGGCAAGCCGCAGCAGAACGCCTATGTCGAGCGTTACAACCGGACGGTCCGGCATGAATGGCTGGGCCAGTTCCTCTTCGAAACCATCGCGGAGGTGCAGGATCAAGCGACAGAATGGCTCTGGACCTACAACAACGACCGCCCCAATATGGGCATCGGCGGCATCACACCCGCCCAGAAACTGAAATTGGCCGCCTGAGTTCTATGTCCAACCCCCGCTAAAAATGGGGGGATTACCNTCCGGCTGGCGAGTTTGGTCGCCTGGGGCTTTTTCGACGAGCGGTTCGCGCCGCTTTACGCGGAAACGGGGCGCCCGGGCGTTCCGACCCGGCTGATTGTGGGATTGCACCTGCTCAAGCACATGTACGGCCTCTCTGACGAGGCGGTGTGCGATCGCTGGGTCTGCGATCCGTATTTCCAGTATTTCTGCGGCGAAACCTTCTTCCAGCACGCCCCTGCCGGTGGGACCGCTCCTCGATGACCCGCTGGCGTCAGCGCATCGGTGCCGATGACCTGTCGGCCCTGGTGCAGGAGAGCCTGGCCGCCGCCCACCGGGCCGGCGCTCTTCAGGCCGAAGACATGGAGCGGGTGACGGTCGATACCACCGTTCAGCCCAAGGCGGTGACCTTCCCGACCGACGCCAAGCTGATGCAGCGGGCCCGGGAAAAGTTGGTGGCGCTGGCCCAAGAGTGGGGCATCGGCCTTCGCCAGAGCTACGCCCGCGTCGGCAAGCGGGCGGCGATGAAGCAGGGCCGCTACGCCCACGCCAAGCAGTTCAACCGGGCGCGCCGCGAATTGCGGCGGCTGAAGACCTATCTGGGGCGGGTGATCCGCGACATCCGCCGCAAGATCGCCGGCAACGAGGCCCTGACCGACGCCTTCAAGCGCCCCCTGTGGCTGGCCGAACGGGTGATGACCCAACAACGCCGCGATCCCTTGCCGAAGGTCTATTCCCTCCACGCCCCCGAGGTCGAATGCATCGGCAAGGGCAAGGCCGCCAAGCCCTACGAATTCGGCTGCAAGGTCACCGTCACCACCACCAACCGCCCGGCCGCCGGAGGTCACTTCGTCCTGCATATCGACGCTCGCCACGGCAACCCCTATGACGGCCATACCCTCAAGGCTGCCGTCGAGGCCACCGAAGCCTGGACCGGCGTCACCGCCCGCCGCATCTATGTCGACAAGGGCTATCGCGGCCACGGCCTCGATCGCTTCAAGGTCTGGATCTCCGGCAACAAGGCCCCGACCAACGCCATTCGCCGCGAACTGCGCCGCCGCAGCGCCATCGAACCCGTCATCGGCCACATGAAAAACGACGGCCTTCTCGGGCGGAACTTCCTCAAGGGAAAGAGCGGCGACCGCATCAACGCCATCCTCTGCGGCGCCGGACACAACTTCCGCCTCCTGCTCCGCTGGCTGAGGCTTTTGTTGTCCATGATCCGGGCCGTCCTCAGGGCCGAAAGGCACAACCTGAACGCTCAGCTCGTCTGATCCCGGAGGGCTGAACCGAATTTTTCACGGACGACTA
>NZ_CAHP01000048.1 GCF_000294655.1 Magnetospirillum molischianum DSM 120 | reverse complement strand
GAGGCTTTTGCTCGCCGTAAGGCCATATGGAATATCGTTTCAGTTGGTCAGATACTTGTCTTTGCTATAATTTAAAGAAGATAAGAATGGGGCAACTGGACGCGTATGAGCGTAGGGTTCTTGCCATGTAATTGCTCACGGGGTTGGCGTCGATTTTGTCAGGCGACGACGAAGGTGCCGTTGACGAGGTCACGAACGGCCTGAAGGGCAGTCTGGCCCTTGAGGCGCGCCGTGCCGGTGACAGACCGGTATCCGGCATGGACTTGGGCACCCCAGTCGGAGCGGAATCCATTGGTGACCTTGCGGAAGACGACGGAGGGCCGAATCTCGCGCTCGGAAACATTGTTGGTGGGCGGGACCTCGCGATCGGTGAGGAAGACGAAGAACTTCGTTCGCCACGCCTTGATCTGGCGCTGGAGGATTTTCCCGGCCGGATGAGCGGCGGGGATGGCGAGCAGGGTGTCGAGGCGGCGCTCTGCCTTGGCGGCATAAGCGACCAGCGTAGAGTCCTTGAGCTCTGTTCGTCGTTTGCCGACACGGATTGCCCAACGGAGATGATCACGAATTTTCGGGGCGAAGACGGTGTCGCCGCAATCGATGGCGTATTGGACGTCGCGCAGGACATGGGCGAGACAGACCTGATGGGCCAGGGCGAGATCCTGCTGTCCGGCGTAGCGGTCGGACACCCAGACCCCGGGGCGGTAGTCGCCCAACACGGTCTCGGCGACGCTTTTGGCCCGGCGCGGCGCAATGTCGTGCAGCAC
>NZ_CAHP01000047.1 GCF_000294655.1 Magnetospirillum molischianum DSM 120 | reverse complement strand
GACGCTTTTGGCCCGGCGCGGCGCAATGTCGTGCAGCACCGCCCGATCCGAGACAAACACCCACTGCCAGTGGGTGACGCCATCGACCCGGGTGGTGGTTTCATCCGAGGCGATCACCCGGGCGGTCAGCAATTTGGCCTTGATGGCCGCGCGTGCCTCGTCCAGCCCGGTCCGGACCCGACGGAAAGCATTGGCGATGGCGCCTTCCGAGACCGCCAACCCGAACAGGTCCTTCATCATCCGCGACAATCGCTCGAAGCCGACATGGTGGCTGTGGTGGAGATACAGAAGCAGGGAACGGACGCCCGGTCCGAACGGCGTTCCCGGTGCCATCCCCGTCGGCACCTCGGCCCGGGCACGACGTCCACAGCCGCCACAGCGCCCGCCGAACAGTTCGATTCGGGTCACCACTGGGCGGATCACCGGGAGGTCGATGTGGTCGTAGCGGTGACGGCACCGCTGCCGATCCGCCGACAGCGGCATCCCGCAATGGGGGCAGACCTCGACCAGGCGGCACTCGGTTTTGTCCGGGTCCTCGGCCAATGGCCGCGATACCCCGGGGCGTGACGGACGCGGTTTCCGGGGGCGGTCCTCGTCCGGCGAACGATTCTTCCGGCCGGGGCCGTCCTTGGACGGCGGAAAATGCGAATTCGACGAGGTCTTTTTCGGCTTGCCCAGCGCCGCTTCAAGTTCGGCAATTCGGGCGGCCTGACGTTCGATCAACGCCGCCTGCTCTAACAGCAAGGCGTCCTTATCGGCGTCACTCAGGCGGTAGCGGATCGGAGACTTCATTCATCGGTTGACCCATATTCCGCGCCTCGGCGCAAGCCCTTTTGCCAACCCCGTGAGCAATTACGTTTCTGTGACTGGCTGGTCGTGTCACAAGAATGGCCCTGTCGGTTAAACCGACGCAGCCAGAACGCCCCGGACGCTCCATTGACCCCGCGTGCACCCGTGGTTGCAGCCCAGCCCCATTCCCCTGCCGGTGCGCACCATAGCGCCCGCCGTGGCTATTCGTTCCGTGGCGGTCCTTTCCGCTGGGCGATTACCTCCGACAGGCTGACCCCCTGGGGCTTGGCCGACGAGCGCGGCGGCGCGGCGGGCTGATCGTCCGCTGCCATTTCAAAATCGGGGTCGGGAAGACTGTCGGGATCGGCTTTCAGCATTTCCCCGAAAGTCATCCGCCGCTTGTCGTGGATAAGCTCCATCGCCCGCTGCTGCGGCTCGTCTTGCCCGTAATGCTTGCGGATCATCTCCACGCTGGTCCCCATATTCTTCGCCAGCAGCCACACATCGACCTGGGCGTTGATCAGCCGGTCGGTCGCGTAGCTGTGGCGCAGCGAATAGGGCGAAAACTTGTCTCCGTGGCGGTCGCGCTCCAAGCCAACCTGCTTCAACAGCGCCGACATCCCCTTGGAGAAACACTTGATCGCCTTGCCGGTCTTCTGATCGGCGAACACGGGATCGCCGAGTTCAATCCAGCGGGAAAAACCCCGGATGCGCTGAAGGACCAGCCAGGTTTCCTCGCTGCTGACTGCCGTGCGCTTGCCGGTCTTGGTATCCTCCCGGACATGAATGTGGGTTTCCTTGGTTGGGCCGGATGGTCCCTGACCAACCACGAGTTGGCAATCGGCCCAGGTGAGTTGCTGATGTTCCTTGCCGGGACGCAGCCCGGTTTCGAACATAAACTCCATATACCCGCACAACATCTTGCGATCGACGGTGACCACGGGACCGTTGGCGGAGGCGATGAACGCAGGCATAGCGGCCTTGATCCGCTGCCAATCCGCCGGTGTGAAAGCCGGGCGGCGGTTGTCGTCGCTGCGTTCCTCGGTGATTTCGGGAACCTGTTCGCGCTTCAACCATTTGCGCCGAACGGCCGATGCGAAGATCGCCTTGAGGACGAGGATTTCACCTGACCGCTTGGTTTGGGCCTTCGGTGGCCGTTTGGCACGAATGAGCTTGCCGCCCCGGACATACTCGCGCGTGGTCTGTTCCGCACCCGGTCCCGTGGTCCAATAGGTCAGTCGCCACAGCTTGTAAGCCTCGATGTGTTCCTGATGGATGGCTTCAATGGCCCGGCCCTTGAAGTAAGGCAGCAGATAGCGGTCGATGGTGGCCTTGTTGTCGCGCATCGTCCGTTCGGTGATTTTTCCGGTCGTGAACGCAACCTGCTGATCTTCCAGATATGCCTCAACGGCCTTGGAGAAGGTGCGGCTGTGGATGGCTATGCCGCGTCGATGGTCGGCGGTCAGTTCGTAGAACCGTTCCCGTGCCACCTCCTTCGCTTCCTCAAGGTCGCGCTTGCCCGTGGCCGCAACCACATAGCCTTTCGCGCCCTTGATCTTGTAGCGTGCCGTCCAGGTCCGCGCGCCATTGCTGGTGCGCTGGTAGAGCGTCACAGCACCATCGAGGATTTTGATCGGGTCGAACATCGGGCAAGCTCGCATCAGCGTCCATACGGTCTGCTGGCCGCGTGGGACGGACTGCTAATGTACTGCTAACGCCAAAAACGAGCAACGCGGCCGAGGGCCGCGTTTGGCAAGTCGCTGAATTATATAAGGAAAAGTTGGCTGGGGGACTAGGATTCGAACCTAGACTGGCGGAGTCAGAGTCCGCTGTCCTACCGTTAGACGATCCCCCATTGGTCCGTCCCGAGAGGCGCACCTTCTATCATGGTGATCGGAGGTGTTCAAGAGTGTTTTTCGCCCTCTGTTCTGGCGTTGGGCTGGGAAGGTCCGATTGTCCGAGGCATCCCCTGCGCCACCGGCAGATAAGCCCGTCGCCCCCGCTGGCTTTCACGCCCAGCAGCCCCAGCGTAGATCTGCTTGGCCGCCTCGATCATCACCACGCCGCCGAATGCCTCGCACCAACGCTGGCCGATTCGTTCCAGCGCCGGAGCGGTCCGTAGCAACATTGGCACGGTACAGGGCGGCAGGAACAACGCCGAGCCACGGTTCAGCGGTGTAAACATATTGTCGCGCAGCAAACGGGTGAGTTGGCCCATCGTGAAGGGGCGGCCATTGCCGAATGGCGTGCGTTCAAGCCGCGACCAGATCCCGCGCCGGTTAGGCACAACGACGACCAATCGCCCTCCATCGGCCAGCACCCGCCACGCCTCGCGCATCACGACGCGGACTTGCTCGGCGGATTCCAGCGTATGAACCATCAGAATACGGTCGATCGAGCGATCGGGCAGCGGCAGATCGGTCTCGTCGGCAAGGGCGGTCAGTCCTGGCCCCTCCAGTGGCCAGGGCAGCACCCCCTGGCTGGCGGGCATCAGGGCGATCACCCGCTCTGCCTCACCCAGGAACACGCGCAGATACGGAGTGGCGAACCCCAGTCCGAGCAGCCGCAGCCCCTTAACGTCCGGCCAGAACATACGGATCTGCCGTCCGATCAGCCGCCGGGTCGTCTGCCCCAACCCGGTCGCATAGAAATCGCGCAGATCGACAACGTCGGTCCACATCGGCGAACACGCCCCTCCATCATGCATGCAAGCGCCCTCCCCTTCCGATGCGGCCCCATCACGATAGGCGTTTCCCGGAACCAGTGCTACAACGTCACGGAATTCATCCGCGCGAGGGCACCATGGCCAAGCTCGTCGTCGAGATCGTTCCCGTCCTGACCGATAATTACGTCTACCTGCTTCACGAGCCGATCAGCGGTGCTACGGCGGCGGTGGACCCTGCTGTCGCCGATCCGGTGCTGGAGCGGCTTGCCGCCCGTGGCTGGAGCCTCAGCCACGTTCTGATCACTCACCATCACGGCGACCATATCGGCGGCGTCCCCGATCTGGTCCGCCAGACCGGCTGTGCCGTGGTCGGGGCTGGACGCGACGCCGCGCGACTGCCGCCGCTGACCATCGAGGTCAGTGAAGGAGACACGTTCCTGCTCGGCTCGACCGCTGCGGTGGTGTTGGCGGTGCCGGGGCATACGACCGGCCACCTCGCCTTCTGGTTCCCCGACAGCCACGCTTTATTTTGCGGTGATGCGCTGTTCTCTCTCGGCTGTGGACGGCTGTTCGAAGGCACCGCCGCCGAGATGTGGGCATCGTTGTGCAAACTACGCGACCTGCCCCCCGACACCCAGGTCTATTGCGGCCACGAATACACCGCCGCCAACGGACGCTTCGCCCGTCTGGTCGAACGCGACAATCCCGCGTTGCTGATCCGGTTGAAAGAGGTCGAGGGGCAACGGGCCAAGGGAAGGCCGACCCTTCCCAGCACAATCGCCAGTGAACGAGCCGCCAACCCGTTCATGCGCGCCGACGAACCCACCGTCGCCCGCGCGGTGGGAATGGAGCCGGGCACCGCGCCGGCGCAGGTTCTAGCTGAACTGCGCCGACGCAAGGATGTGTTCTGATCTAAGGCTTCATCACCAGGGCCACCGCCAGAGCGGCGGCAATCACCCAGGGCAGCAGGGACAGCGGACGCCGCTTGCGCTGGTCGCCGAAAATCGCACGCACCGTGTCGGGATGAAGCCGCAGCCCCTGCCCCGACATCATCGCCTGAGTGCGCTCGGCTTCCTGCAACAGCCGAGGCAGACGCTCGATCGAGGTCAGCACCGTACCGACCGCCTCGCGAACGCGAGCTTCCGGTCCAAGGTGCGACCGCATCCAATCCTCGATCAACGGCTGGGCCAACAGCCACATATTGACGTTGGAATCGAGGTTACGCCCGACACCTTCGGCGACCAGCATGCTCTTCTGCAACAGCAGAAGCTGGGGCTGGGTTTCCATCTCGAAGGTCTCGGTGACCTGGAACAATTGCCCGAGCAGCCGCGCGATCGAGATTTCGTGCATCGGCCGCCCGAGAATCGGCTCGGCGATGGAGCGGCAGGCCTGGGTAAACGCATCGATCGACTGATCGGCGGGAACATATCCGGCGGCGAAGTGAACTTCTGCGACCTTGCGATAATCGCCGGACAGGAAGCCCAACAGCATCTCGCCAAGGAAGCGGCGAGTCGGCTTATCGACCCGCCCCATGATGCCGAAATCAACCGCGACCAGATTGCCGTCGGCATCGACGAACAGATTGCCCGGATGCATGTCGGCGTGGAAGAAGCCGTCGCGGAACACCTGATGGAAGAACGCCCGCGCCGCCTTGCCGAGAATCTCGATCGGATCATGCCCGGCGCGCAGCAGCAACTCGCGCTCGTCAACCGGAATGCCATGGACGCGTTCCAGCGTCATCACCCGCCGGGCGGTGCGCAGCCAATCGACCTGAGGAACGCGGAAGCTGTCGTCGCCCTCGAAATTCTCGGCCAGTTCGGCCGCCGCCGCCGCTTCGAAGCGGAGGTCCATTTCCAGTGCAATCGAATCCTCGAACGTCTTGACCGTCTCAAGCGGCTTCAACCGACGCAAACGCGGTACGGTTCGCTCGGCTCCCTCGGCCAGCCAGGTCAGCAGTTCGATATCGCGGCGGAATTTGGCATCGACGCCGGGACGCAGCACCTTGACCGCAACTTCGCGGCCATCGAGGGTAACGGCGAAATGCACCTGGGCGATCGAAGCCGCCGCGACGGGAACATCGTCAAAGCTGGCGTAAAGGCTGCTGATCGGGGCGCCCAGTTCCTCTTCGATGATCCGCCGCGCATCGGCGGCGGGGAACGGCGGCAACTGATCCTGCAATCCCGACAGATCGGCAGCCATCTGCTCGCCCAGCAGATCGGCGCGGGTAGACAGCGCCTGCCCCAATTTAATGAAAGACGGCCCCAACTCGGTCAGCGCGGCAGTCAGCCGCTGGCCGGGCCGCAGCTCCGCCTCGGCCTTGCGGCGGCGGCGGGAGCGCGGGATAAGGCGCATTTTGAGCGGCCAGGACAACAGCCGGGCCAGCGGAAAGGCGTCTTCGACCAGGAACAGCGCATCGTGACGCGCCAGCACCCGAGCAATAGAAACCAGACGATGGAGGTTGCGCCCTGCTCTGATCACACGCGCCAGCCGGAATGAATGGCGGCGATACCAGCCGACAGATTACGCACCGTCACTCGCTCGAACCCGGCATCGCCGATCATCGCGGCCAGTTCGCCCTGAGGCGGGAACTTGCGGATGCTTTCGACCAGATACTGGTAGGCGTCGCGGTTTCCGGTCACCAACTCGCCAACACGCGGCAGCACATTGAACGAATAGGCGTCATAGGCCTGCTTCAGCCCCGGCACGATCACATGGCTGAATTCCAGGCACATGAACCGACCGCCGGGCTTCAGCACGCGATAGGCTTCGGCGATCGCGTTTTCCCAATTGGTCACGTTGCGCAAACAGAACGCGATGGTATAGCGATCGACGCTTCGGTCGGGGATCGGCAGGGATTCGGCATTGCCGCAAACCCAGGTGACACCCGAGGACAGATTGCGGTCCACGGCGCGGTCGCGACCGACCGACAGCATTTCGCGATTGATATCGCATACCGTCACCTTGCCGCCGCCGCGCTTCTTCCAGCCGAAGGCGATATCGCCGGTGCCGCCGCCGACATCAAGAAGGACCTGATCGGGGCGCGGACGCAGCATGTCGAGGAAGGTGGACTTCCACAGACGATGGATGCCGACGCTCATCAGGTCGTTCATCAAGTCGTACTTGCCCGCGACCGAGTCGAACACGTCGCGGACCAGGGCAACCTTGTCCCCTTCGGCCACAGTGCGGAAGCCGAAATGGGTGGTGCCGGTGGGATTGTCGTGAGAGTTATTCGTCGTCATAAGGCGGCACGATAGACCAAGTACGCGAAGCGCGCGAGGGGGATGTGAGGGGGGAAATGCAGATTCCCCCCCTTGGCGATCAGAGCCGCCACGACCTCAGCCCTTTCGGCAGTTCGTGGTCACGCCACATCCCCTTGATATCGGCGACAAGACCGCCCGGAGACAGCAACGCGGCAAAGGCCTCGCCAGTGAACGCGGCATAGGGGGCATGCGCCACCGCTCCGACCACACAGTGATATCCACCGGCACCATCCAGGCTGGGCATCAGGGTCTCGCCATATTCGTGCTGGGCTTCGACCGGATCGGCATAAGGGTCGTGAACATCGACATGATGGCCGAGTTCGCGCAACGAGCGGATGACATCGACGACTTTGGAATTGCGCAGATCGGGGACGTTTTCCTTAAAGGTCAGCCCCAGGACCAGCACCCGTGCGCCAGAGGGAAGACCGGCGGAAACCCGCTCGGCGATCCAACGCCCCATGCCGTCGTTAATCCGCCGTCCGGCCAGCACGATCTCGGGATGATGTCCGTGATCCTGAGCACAGCGGGCGAGATAGAACGGATCGACCCCGATGCAATGACCGCCAACCAGACCCGGTTTGAAATTGAGGAAATTCCATTTGGTCGCCGAGGCGTCAAGCACATCGTGGATGGAAATCCCCCCCAGCGCCTGAAAAATCATCGTCACTTCATTGATGAAGGCGATGTTGATATCGCGCTGTGCGTTTTCGATCACCTTGGCCGCCTCGGCCACCCGGATCGACGCGGCTTCGAACACGCCACCGCTGGTAACGCGGCCATAGACGCGGGCCAGCAGCGCGGTGACCTCGGGCGTCTGTCCGGCGACGACCTTGGTGATGCGGTCAACGGTATGCTCGCGGTCACCCGGATTGATTCGTTCGGGGCTGTAGCCAAGGAAGAAATCGACCCCGCATTTCAGGCCCGATACCCGTTCCAGCTCGGGCCCACAGACATCCTCGGTGACACCGGGATAGACCGTGCTTTCGAACACCACCACCGCCCCCTTGCGGATCGCTTGCCCGACAGTGCCACAAGCACTCATCACCGGACGCAAGTCGGGTTCGTTATGAGCATCGACCGGAGTCGGCACGGTGACGATGAACAGGTCGAATCCGGTGATCGCGGCCGGGTCGGCGGTCAACTTCAACGTGCTGGCGCGCAGCCGGGAGGGCTCGACTTCGTCGGTACGGTCATGGCCGCGCTGAAGCTCGGCGATCCGCGACGCGGAAATGTCGAGACCGATGGTCGGGAAATGGCGGGCCAGCGTCACTGCCAACGGCAGGCCGACATAGCCAAGACCGACAACAGCGATGCGAATGGGGGTGGACATGAGGATTGTCCTCGCAGAGGTACGAAAAAGGGACTTTCGCCACACCGAGCCGCCGCTGTCAACGCCAGAGCGGCGGGTCCAAGGCCGAGGGCGGAAAGCAAAACGTGGCACCGAATACCGCTGGTTGCTCGAATCGATGTCATGCATCAAGATAAGGCGTTGCCCCGAACTTGCGCGCGGGCCAGGATGAGGGATCTCACCGACATGTCGATGCCAACCGTCATCGGGTTTTTGCTCAGCCTGCTGCTGTTCTTCGGTGCGATCGCCTTATCGACCTCGAATCTCCATATCTTCCTTCACCTGACCGGATTCATGATGGTGATTGGCGGTACGCTGGCGGCGACGCTGGTGGCGTTCGAGGCCCGCTACGTCAAGCAAGCGCTGGCACTGCTGCGAGCGATTTTCTTCTCGCCCAAGATCGCCCGCGAAATGTTGACCAACGAAGTCGCGCGGGTCATCCGCTGGGGCTATCTGGTGCAAAAAGGCGGGATCACCGCGCTGGAAACCGACACACGCAATCTGAAGAACCAAGACGCCTTCCTCGCCTTCGGGATCAATCTGGTGATCACCGGCTATACCGGCCCCGAAGTCCGACAATTGCTGGAAAACCAGATCGAAACGACGTTCCAGCGTCAGATCGTTCCCACCGACATCCTGAAATACATGGCCAGCAACGCCCCCGCTTTCGGCATGATGGCGACCCTGGTCGGACTGGTGGTGATGCTCGACAACATGGGCACCGATCCATCGAAGCTGGGGCCGGGCATGGCGGTCGGCTTGCTCGGCACCTTGTACGGCGTTCTGTTCGCCCGAATGGTGCTGACGCCAGCGTCCAACAAAGCCCATCAGCGAGAATCGATCATCCGCTTCCGTAACATGCTGGTGGCGGAAGGGCTGGCCCTGCTGGCCGAACGGCGCAGTCCTCGCTTCATCCAGGACGCAATGAATTCCTACCTCGATCCCAAGATCCATTTCGACATCGACAAGATCCGGCGATAGAGAAGGAGGGCCAGAGCGATGAGCCGGTTCGAGAAAAAGAACGAAGAGCCGCTGGAGGACTGGCTGCTCTCCTATGCCGACATGATTACCCTGGTGATGGCCTTTTTCATCATCCTGGTCTCGATGTCGAAGATCGATGCCAACAAATATGAAGAAGTGCAATCCGGGATGGCCCGCGATATCGGCAACCGCGAGGTCACCAAGCCGCTACAGGATCTGCGGAGCGAATTGCTCGGCGCGGTCGCGGGCGCCGGGGTTGACGAGGCGATCGATATCGGTCGCGACGATCGCGGCGTCGTGCTCAACCTCGCCAGCGGAGCGATGTTTCAACCCGGATCGGCGGATATCCGGCCCGAATTCCGCCCGGTGATGAAGGAGATCACCACCACCCTGGGCCAGCCGCGCTTCACTGGCTATCAGATCGAAATTCAGGGCCATACCGACGATGTGCCGGTTCGCACCCCTCAGTTTCCCAGCAATTGGGATCTGTCGGCCGGACGCGCCCTGGCGACATTAAAACTGATGAACGAACAAGGCCTCGACGCGGCACGCATGAAGATCTCCGCCTACGCCGACACCGCGCCCCGCGTCCCCAACCACAGCGAGACCGGACGCGCCTATCCCGAAAATCAGGCGATCAATCGCCGCGTCCAGATCCACGTTTACCCACGTTAAAGCCTTGATGCCACGTCAGGCGCAAAACGAGACTTTAACGTCGCCAGGACTCGATCACGATCCGCTGCCCCAACACCGGCAGGCGATAGAGGTGGCGTAAGCCCTTGACCGTCAGCGACGCCTGGAACATATGCGGCGCACAGCTATTGTCGGCGAACATGTCCCAATGACAGGGAATCGCCAGGGCAGGACCGACGCGGCGGATCAGTTCGGCCGCCTGCCAGTGCGATAGATTGGCATAGCCGCCATTGATCGGCACGCACACCGCATCGGGCAGATGCTTCAGCCCGGCCTCGGCCAGCAGATCACACCACCCCGTATCGCCGGTAATCCACAGCTTCGGCCCACTGCCGGCCTGGATCAGCAGCCCGACATGAGTCAAATCGCCCGCATCGGTGGGCAGAGCGAAGGTGCCGGTCAGACGCAGATCGCCCCGCTCGATCATCCGGTTGGGCCAGAGTATGTCGTAATCCTCTTCGCCGATTCCCGCCTGGGCAAACACCGTCTGAGTGTCGCCAGGACCGATGAACCCACGCACCCGCCCCGAAGCGGCGCAGGGAGCCAACGTCTCGGGATCGGCGTGATCGTGATGGGAATGGGTGCAGATCAGCAGATCGGCTTCCAGTTCTGCGGGCGCGATCGGCACGGGAACTTGGCGGGCGAGATCAAGCCCGCGCCACGACGGATTACAGGAATCCGACAAATAAGGATCGATGGCGAAGACAATCCCGCCGGGCGATTTGACGATCCAACCGTTCTGCCCGAGAAACCACAGCGCCAGACTGTCCGGTTCGACCTGGGTCTCGCGGATTTCAGCCACCAAACCCGACATGAGAGCCCCCGATCAAGTCACGTCCGGGCAGTATCGAATCGAATCCGGGCAGTTCCAAGCGAAAGCGGAAGCCTAATCGTCGTGCATACCCCGGCGAGAGATCGGCATGTCGCGATGGATGTAGGCGCTCATCACCAAGCCCCAGCCAAACAGCAGGGACAGCATCGCGGTGCCGCCATAGCTGATCAACGGCAGCGGCACACCGACCACCGGCACCAATCCCATCACCATCGCGATATTGATGAAGAAATAGAGGAAAAACGTGGTGGTAATGCCGTGCGCCATCAGACGCCCGAACTGCGACCGGCAACGCAGGGCAATGGCATAACCGAACGCGATCAGCATCGTATACAGCGTCAGCAGCACCAGCCCGCCCATCATCCCCCATTCTTCGGCGAACATGGTGAAGATGAAATCGGTCTGTTTTTCCGGCAGAAAGTTAAGGCGGCTCTGGGTGCCGCTCATGTACCCTTTACCGAACACCCCCCCCGACCCCAGTGCGATCTTCGACTGAGTGATGTGATAGCCCGCGCCCAGCGGATCATCCTCGGGATTGAGGAAAATCAGCACGCGCTTTTTCTGGTATTCGCGCAGGAACTCCCAAGCCAGCGGGACCGCCGCCAACCCGGAAACCAGAACCAGGACGAACTTCCACATCCGAACCCCGGCCATGAAGAACACCGCTCCGGCCGACATCACCAGCATCATCGCGGTGCCGAGATCGGGCTGTTTCAGCACCATCGCGGCAGGCAGCATCACCATGATCAGCGGCGGAATCAGGAACAGCGGACGGCCGATCTCCTGAAGCGTCGCGCCATGGAAATAACGGGCCAGCGCCAGAATCAGGGTGATTTTCATGATTTCCGAGGGCTGGAGCTGGATGAATCCAAGATCGATCCAGCGCTGCGCCCCCATGCCAATGGTGCCCTTGACCTCGACCAGCAGCAGCAAAACGGCGGCAACCGCATAAAAGATATAGGCATTGCGGACCCAGAAACGCAGATCGACCATCGCCACCGCGACCATGATCAACATTCCGACGATGAAGCGGATGATCTGCTTCAACGCCCACGGATCAAGCGATCCTCCGGCTGCGGAATACAGAGTGGCAAAGCCGATACAAGCGACAGCGGCCAGCAGCGCGATCAGCGACCAGTTGAGCTGAAGCAGCTTTTCCCGCAACGACATCTCGGTGCGGTTGAGCCGAAGCGGCATCCGGGGCAGGTTGAGCATCAGAACCTCCGGAAATCAGGCGGGGGTTCGGGCGCACCGTCCGCTTCGGCGGTACCGCGAGCCAGATCCCGCTTCTGTACTTCCAACATGATGTCACGCGCAATCGGTGCCGCCACCGCCGAACCGCCACCGCCATGTTCGACCACCACCGCGATCGAATAACGCGGATTCTCCTCGGGAGCATAGGCGACGAACAGCGCGTGGTCGCGTTCCTTCCACGGCAATTGCTCGTTCTTCTTCACCCCGGTCTCGCGCTCGCGCATCGTGATGCGGCGAACCTGAGCACTGCCGGTTTTGCCCGACAGCCACATTCCCTCCTGGGTGATGCGGGCCTTATAGGCCGTGCCGCCCGGCTCGTTCGACACCGCGAACATGCCTTTCCGCACGATCGCCAGCGACTGACGCGATACTTCCAGACTGGGCCACTCGGGCGGGGGGCGGGGATGAACGCTTTTTTCCACCACCTGATCGCGGGCGACATGGGGCACCACGGCATAGCCGCCATTCGCGATACGGGCAGTCATTACCGCCAGTTGAATCGGAGTCGCGGTGACATACCCCTGACCAATCGCATTGATCAGAGTCTCGCCAGGATGCCACGGCTGCTTCAATGCCTTCCGCTTCCAGGCGCGGTCGGGGATCAGGCCGCTCCGCTCGGACGGCAGATCGACCCCTGTCGGCGACCCCAGGCCAAAGCGACGCGCCATTTCGGCAATCTTCTCGAACCCGACCCGGCGGGCCACTTCATAAAAATAGACGTCACAGGAATTCTTGAGGCCGCTGATCATATCCTGGGCCCCATGCCCCTCTTTTTTCCAGCAATGGAATTTGATGCTGCCAAGTTGCATGTGGCCAGTACAGAGCACCCTCATATCGGGAGTGATATCGCGGGATTCTAGCGCCGCGATAGCGCTCACCAGCTTGAAGGTCGAACCCGGCGCGAACTGCCCGGCGATGACTTTGTTGGTCAGCGGCGAGCGAGGGTTGGAGGTCAATTCCTTCCACTCATCGTTCGACAGACCGCGATTGAACGAGTTCGGATCGAAGGAAGGAGTCGAGGCCATCACGACGATATCGCCGGTCAGGATGTCCATCACCACTACCGCCGCGCTTTCATCGCCCAGACGCTGGGCGGCGTATTGCTGCAAACGGGTATCGAGGGTCAGATTGAGGTCGATTCCAGGTTCGCCCTCTTTGCGCTCCAACTCGCGGTGAATCCGGCCGACCGAATTGACCTCCAGCGACAAGGTGCCCGCCCGGCCGCGCAAGGCCATGTCGTAGACCCGCTCGACCCCACCCTTGCCGATGCGGAAACCGGGCAGTTCTTCCAGCGGGTCATCGGTCAGATCGTTTTCCGACACCGCCGCGACATATCCCAGGATATGCGCCCCCAGACTTTCCATCGGGTAATAGCGGCTTTGGCCGACATCGATCATGATTCCGGGCAAATCGGGGGCGTTAACCTCGACTCGGGCCACCTCTTCCCAGGTCAGGTTCTCGCGCACGCTCACAGGAACGAAGCGACGACGGCGACGGGCTTCCTTGTGGATACGGGCGCGCTCACTCTCGCCGATCGGAATAATCTTGCCCAGCGCATCCAGGGTGTAATCGAGCGATGGCGTTTGCTCGGCCACCACCATCACCCGGTAGTTCTGCTGGTTGATCGCCATCGCGATACCGTTGCGGTCAAGGATCAAACCACGCGGCGGAGCCAACAGGCGGGTGGTGATACGGTTGTCCTCGGCCTGCATTGCGTATTTGTCGGCCTCCATCACCTGGAGGTAATACATCCGCGCCGCCAGCCCGACGATCAGAGTCGCCTTGCCGCCGGCCAACATCATCGCGCGGCGCGAGAACAGCTTGGCACGGTCATTGTCGTGATACATCGGGCGTCTAAACGTCCAGGAGGAAGGCCATCTGGGTCCGTGCCAACACCCAGGTGAGCAGCGGGAAACAGCACAGCGTCATCAAATATTCGAACAGAACCGGAGCGGGATCGACGACCCGACCGACGATCACGCTGACCAGCAGCCAGTTGAGAGCGATAGCTCCGGCGGCAAGCAAGCCGAACGCCCACCACGTCACCGTGAAGGATTTACCGAGAAAGAACCGGCGTTGGGCCGCCGCCGTCCCCTGGACCAAGAGCAGCACCAGGGCATTGGCACCAAGCGGAGTTCCTCCGACAATATCACCCAACAGCCCAATCGCGAAGGCCAGCCAGGCGGGCAGCAAATCAGGACGGTAGATCGCCCAATAATAAACCCCCATCAGCGGCAACATTGGCGCGATGTCGGCAAAGACGGTCAAACGCGTCGGCACCACGGTTATCAGCAGCAGAAAGATGGTGGCAGTCGCTGGAATCAAATGGCGCACCCAGGTGTCCATTCGAACCCAGACCGAGGGCTTCATCACTCCTCCCTCCCCCGCCGACGGCGATCGGGGGGCGAGCGTTCGAACGGCAGGATGCCGCCCAAGCCGTAATCGACGATGCTGACGAATTCTAGTTGGTGACGGCGAGCGAACGGCTCAAGCCGGATCCCGCCCTCGCCGACCGAAACCACCACGCCGACCGGAAGCCCTGGCGGGAATGCCGCACCGGAGGAGGAGGTCACCACCCGGTCGCCGACACTGATCGCGGGATTGCCGACAATGTAATTGAGTCGGGGACGCGCCGAATTGTCGCCGGTCAGAATGGCGCGGGTCCGGGTCGATTCGATCACCACCGGGATTCGGGCATTGATGTCGGTGATCAGCAGCAACCGCGAAGAGCGCTGCCCCACCTCGGCGATATGACCGACCAGGGCTTCGCCCGACATCACCGCCTGCCCCTTGCGCACACCATCGCGCGAACCTGCGGCCAGCAGCATCGAATGACCGAAAGCCGAACCAAGATCGCCGATCACACGGGCGGTAACGAAGGCGGGATCGGGGTCGGGAACGACGTTGAGTTGCTGGTGGAGCACCATCGTCTCGGTCTCCAGCCGCCGCGCCACGGTCTGCCAGCGCATCAACCGGGCGTTTTCCTCGCGCAGACGGGCGTTTTCGGCCCGCAGATTGGCCAGTTCGTGCACGCCTGCGGTAACACGGGCCACCGTCGCCGCCGGACGGGCCATCGCTTCCAGCATCGGAGCCAGAGCATCGACGACCAGAACGCGAGTCTGTTCGACCAAAACGATATCGGCTTTGCCCAGGATCATCAGGGCAAAAGCCGATACAACCAGCATCAAAAAGGCGAAGCGTTGCGCAAGCAGCCTCAACGTCGCGAGACGACCTGCAGCACTCGACTGCTTCACCTCAATCCTCCATGACGAGAGTCTTGCCGCCGTGGTCCTGAACGGCAGCAAAAGACCCTACACCGATAATCCTAGTACATGCTGGTCAGCACGTTCTTCAGCTTGGGCATTTCTTCGAGGGCGCGCCCAGTGCCCAGCGCAACACAGGACAGCGGATCGTCGGCAATCGAGACCGGCAGGCCGGTGGCATGGCGCAGAATGTAATCGAGATTAGCCAGCAGCGCGCCGCCGCCGGTCAACACGATACCCTTGTCAACGATATCGGCGGCCAGTTCGGGAGCGGTGTGCTCCAGAGCGACCTTGACAGCCTCTATAATAGCACCGACCGGTTCGGCCAAGCTTTCGGCAATCTGGCGCTCGCTGATGATCAGTTCCTTGGGAACGCCGTTCATCAGATCGCGACCCTTGATCTCCATGGTGCGGCCCTCGCCATCCTCGGGAGGACAGGCGGAACCGATTTCCTTTTTGATCCGCTCGGCAGAGCCTTCGCCGACCAACAGATTATGGTTGCGACGGATATAGGCGATGATCGCCTCATCCATTTTGTCGCCGCCGACGCGAACCGAACGGGAATAGACGATGCCGCCCAGCGACAGAACCGCAACCTCGGTGGTGCCGCCGCCGATATCGACCACCATCGATCCGGTCGGTTCGGTAACGGGCAGACCGGCACCGATCGCGGCGGCCATCGGCTCTTCGATCAGGAACACGCGACGGGCACCGGCGCTTTCGGCCGATTCCTGGATGGCGCGACGTTCGACAGCGGTCGAACCGGACGGGACGCAGACGATCACCAGCGGACTGGCGAAGGAGCGACGGTTATGAACCTTGCGGATGAAATGCTTGATCATTTCTTCCGCGACCTCGAAATCGGCAATGACGCCATCGCGCAGAGGACGGATCGCCTGGATGTAACCGGGAGTCCGACCCAGCATCATCTTGGCCTCGTCACCGACGGCGAGCACCTTTTTCTTGCCTTTTTCATCGGCGATGGCCACCACCGACGGCTCGTTGAGCACGATGCCGCGTCCCTTGACATAGACCAGGGTGTTGGCGGTCCCCAAATCAATAGCCATATCGGCCGAAAACCACCCCGTCAGGTTCGGAAACATAATCCCTCGCTCAACATCCGATGTCGTTCATGTCGCGCCCCCGAGAGGCCCGTGCCCCCGGTGTCGCGGGTGTTTCATATGTCCCTGATGGCCGCTGCTATATCATGCCAAGAGCGTGTCGGGGGCGGTTTTTTGCCGCTTGACCACAAGTTTGTTCAAAGCATTGACATAAGCACGGGCCGAGGCGACCAGAGTATCCGTTTCGGCACCCTGACCGTTGACAGTTTTACCATCTTCTTCCAGCCGCACGGTAACCTCGGCCTGGGCGTCGGTTCCCTGGGTGACGGCGCTGACCTGATACAATTGCAGCCGCGCATCGTGCGGCACCAAAGCCTTGATGGCGTTGAAAGTTGCATCGACCGGGCCGTCGCCGGTGGCGCGGACGTGACGGAGTTCACCATCGACGGTCAGTTCCAACTCGGCCGAGGGCGGGCGATGGCGGGTGCCGCACAGCACTTCGAGCGAGACAAACTTAATCGTGTCGTTGCCGCGCACCACCGCATCATCGACCAGGGCGACGATATCCTCGTCGAACACATCCTTCTTGCGGTCGGCGAGATCCTTGAAGCGGACGAAGGCATCCTCGACCGCGCCATCGGGCAAATCATAGCCGAGATCGCGCAACTTGGCGCGGAACGCGGCACGACCGGAATGCTTGCCCATCACCAGACTGGAGCGGACCAACCCGACCGAGTCCGGCGTCATGATCTCGTAGGTCTGGGCGTTTTTCAGCACCCCGTCCTGATGAATACCGGATTCGTGCGCAAAGGCATTCTTACCGACGATTGCCTTGTTGGGCTGGACGGAAAATCCGGTGATGGTCGAAACCAGCCGCGAAATCCGGGTAATCGCCTCGGTGCGAATGCCGGTCTGATAGGGCAGACGGTCGGCGCGGGTGCGCAACGCCATCACCACTTCTTCCATCGCGGCATTCCCGGCGCGTTCGCCCAAGCCGTTAATCGTGCATTCGATCTGACGAGCACCGGCAGCGACCGCCGCCAGCGAGTTGGCCACCGCCAGCCCCAGATCGTTATGGCAATGAACCGACAGGATCGCCTGATCGATATTGGGCACCCGGTTGATCAGGAGCGCGATCAAGCCGGCATATTCGTCGGGAACGGAATAGCCCACCGTATCGGGGATGTTGATCGTCTTTGCCCCGGCCTTGATCGCAGCCTCGACACAGCGACACAGAAAATCGGGTTCGGTCCGCGATCCATCTTCGGCAGACCATTCAACATCGTCGGTCAGAGTGCGCGCCAGGGCCACCGAGTCCGACACCCGCGCCAGCACGGTTTCCGGCTCCATCTGAAGCTTGTACTTCATATGCAGCGGACTGGTGGAAATGAAGGTATGGATTCGCCCGCGCGCCGCCGGACGGATTGCCTCGGCGCAGCGCTCGATGTCGCCGCGGGTAGCACGGGCCAGACCGCACACCACCGAGTTCTTTACAACCCGAGCGATTGCCTCGACCGCCACGAAATCGCCGTTCGAGGCGATGGGGAAACCGGCTTCGATCACATCGACGCCCATATCTTCCAGGGCCAGTGCGATGCGCAGTTTTTCATCCTGGTTCATCGACGCACCGGGCGATTGCTCGCCATCACGCAACGTCGTGTCGAAGATGATGACTCGGTTACGATCCATGTATTTGTTTGACCCTGTTCGTCCGCCGGCAGCCAAGAACTCGATTGTTCTGTTGCCAGACGACAAGGAAGTCCGTTTTCCGTCGTCCTGTCAACAGATCATAGACCGCCAAAGCAAGGCGAAACCGCATTTTGCGATTGCCGGAACGATGGCCCATGACCTACCAGTTGGCTCCGGTCGAACAGACAGGGGAGTCGCGGACGGATGATCAGAGTCGAGGCGGCAGTGAAACGCTATGGCGCCCTGCCCGCGCTGGACGGAATCGACCTCGCGATCGGTGCAGGCGAGGCATTTGGCCTGCTCGGCCCCAACGGCGCGGGCAAGACCACTCTGGTGCGGCTGCTCGCGACCCTGGCCAGCCCGGATTCGGGCCGGTTATCAGTAGGCGGACACGATACCGTCACCGCCGCCGCCGAGGTCAAACGGTTGATCGGGGTGGTGTTTCAGGAAAACAACCTCGACCGCGATCTGACTCCGCGTCAAAACCTGTCCTTTCACGCCCGGCTGCACCGGGTCGATGCGGTGGAGGAAACCGTGACGGCGATGCTGGTGCGGTTGGGGCTGACCGAGCGCGCCGACACCCCGGTCAACGGCCTGTCGGGAGGAATGCGGCGGCGATTGGTGATCGGTCGCGCTCTGCTGACCCAGCCGCGCGTGCTGCTGCTGGATGAGCCGACCACCGGATTGGACCCCGCCATCCGCCGCGATTTGTGGACGCTGATCCGAGACATCCGCGACCAGGGCTGCACCGTGATCCTGACCACGCATTACGTCGAAGAGGCCGAGCGGCTGTGCGGCCGGGTCGGCATCATCAATCGGGGCAAGCTGGTCGCAAGCGGCACCCCGGCCGATTTGACCGCCCGCTTCGGTGCCGAACGATTGGAAGACGTGGTGGTGGCGTTGACGACGGGAGACCCGGCATGACTCCGCTCTCCGGGGCCGGTCCGATCTTTTGGCGCGAGATGCAGCTCTACCGCGCCAAGCTGGCCCGACCGACTTTCGTCGTCTCGGCGCTGGTAACGCCGCTGATGTATCTGGTCGTGTTCGGACTGGGATTGGGGCGGCAGGTCCGGATCGATGGCGGCGATTACCTGACCTTTCTGGTGCCGGGACTGATGGGGATGGCGGCGATGCACAACGCCTTCACCTGGGTCGCCAGCGGTATCAACATCGCCCGCTTTTATCACCGCACCTGGCAAATCATCATGCTGGCGCCGGTCTCACCGCTGGCCGTGGTCGCTGGCACCGTCGCCGCCGGAATGGCGCGAGGATTGTTCGCCGCGACTCTGGTCGGGCTGGTTGGGCTGGCCGCCGGTTGGCGGCCCGATCCGACCGGCGTCATCCCGCTCGCTCTCCTGCTCGAAACTGCGTTGTTCGCGGCTCTGGGGCTGGTGATCGGACTGAAGACCCGCAGCACCGAAGAGCACACCACCTACACCAACTTTCTGATCACCCCGATGGGATTTTTCTGCGGCACATTCTTTCCACTGGCCAGCCTGCCCTCCTGGCTGTCCGCCCCGTTGCGCCTGCTGCCGCTTACCCACGCCAACATCGCGCTGCGACAAGACGGCTTCAACGAGGCGGCCCTGACCGCCCTCGGGCTTCTGGCTCTATTCGCCGCTCTGCTGCTGGGCTGGGCCGGGCGGATGGTCTCTCACTACCGCGAATAGAACGCGCCTTGCCTTAAACGAAAACAGGGCGTCTGGAGGACTTACTCCAGACGCCCTGTCGTCACGCGCCACCAAACGCGCTTTTGCTTACAGCGTGAACACCGTGCGCAGACCAAGGATGACGGCATCCTTGATCGTCTCGTTGTTGGAATCGACGTGATCGCGGCTTCCGCCGGGATGCATGATGTACTGAGCATCCGGGACCAGGGTCCACCACGGGGTGACCTTGTAGCGATAGCTGACTTCCAGCATCGTTTCGTAATCGTGATCCTTGGCGGTGCTGCGCCCTGCGGCGCGGAGATCACCGTCCAGGCTGGCGAGGCGATCGCTGGCCCCGGCATACGCGAAGCCGATCGCGGCAACGTCGTCGTCACGCCCCTCGAAGGTACCCTTCAGAACCAAGCCGGTATCGACGTAGTAAGGAGCCTGATTGCGATCGTCGGGCATCACAGTGCCACGAACGAAGAAGCCCAGACCGCCACCGGTATCACCGGGGCGACGCCACAGCATCTGATCGAGGATCGCATAGGCAGCCCAATTGCCGCGATGGCGCTGGGCCGGGGTTCCATCGGGCATAAACGCCAGCGATTCCCCATTCTCGGCATAGCGCAGATCGTTATAGCTGTGATTGTGGTACCAGCCGCCGACCTTGATCATCGTGGGAAGAGCCTTGGCGTCCTTCTCCTGATTGATCCCGTATTGGACCTCACCGAACCACGTCGGCGCTTCCAACGAGAAATCGGTACCACTCGAATTACGCCGGGCGGGGTCATCGGAACGGGAATCCGCCGCGCCGGGAGCGGTATCGCCGCTGAACACCGCCGCCAGAATCGCCAAGTTTTCGGTCGGCTTCACTTTCACACGTGTGCCGGGGCCGGAAAGCGGATAACCGCCACCACCCGGATAGTTAAGAGCGAAGGAGCCGGGCCATCCAAACGGACTACCGATCAGGTTGGCCGCATATTCGGAATTGAAGAATTCTTCCTGCATCGGCACGACACCAGCCTTCAACGACACCATGTCGTCGAAGAAGCTCTGCTGCAACCAAAGCGCAAAAAGGCGGGTATTGGGTGCGGTCTCGATATCTCTGGACGGAATCCAGTTTTGCAGGAAATTAGCGCTGAGCGACCGGCCATGCGTGTAAAGGCCGGTGAAATGGAACAGGCCACCCTGCCAGCCGACCGCCTTTTCCAAGTCGGCTTCGACATCGGCCTGAAGCAAGCCCGAGGCCACAGCGCGCTGCCGAAGACCGCCGCTGACATTGCCCAATGCCTCGCCGGTATAGGTCGCGGACACCGTGATGCCCTTTTCCTCCAGGTTGGAGCGCACACCGCCCCAATCGCCAGTCAGAGTGTCGCGTCCCCAAAAACCCGCGCCTCCCTCTTCCTGAGCCATGGCCGGAGTCGTCGCCAAGCCGCCCATTACCGCAGCAAGCCCCAGTAGAGCGCGAACGCCGGTCTTACCGGGGCGCTCCTTGTCCGTCGCCGCCGGACCCGTTCCATTGTGTTGTTGCATCAGCTCCTCGCCCGATTGATCGCGAATGATATCCGTTCTCACTCACAGCCTTCTGTAACAAACGCCTGTTCAAGGCCGCAACAAAATAAGGGCCATACCGCGATTAATATATGCCTTATGCATAGGAAGGGGTAAAAATACAGCGAGCATCGCAACGCATCCCATATTCCAAAATCAACACGGCCGGCGGTTTATCCCCGGCAAGCGGGGAGGAACCGGATGATGCACATGACGATCCGAATGCGTTTCATCGTCTTGTGGGGACTGGGGTGCATAGGTCTGACCGCCCTCGGTGGGATCATTTTCTACACCAACCATACCGTCGACCATGCCCGGATCGAGCTCGAACACAAATTCGCCGATGGCTCGTTGCTGACCCAGGCTCGGATTGATCTCTTGACCCTGAATTTGGCGGCGATGGACGCAATCGTCGATCGGAACGAGGGAGAAGTCTCGCCGCAGCGCCTTGCTACTCTGACCGAATCCGCCCGCAAGTTAGCCGAAGCCACCAAATCTGCCGAAAAGGTCCTCGATACCCCCGAAGAACGCGCCGCCGCCGCCACCCTGACCACCGATGTCGCCCGTCTGCGTACTCTGACGGTCGAGGAATTGCCCCGCGCGATCCGCAGCCGCGCCGATGAAGCAGTCTTCGCCCACCTGGACGATGAGATCGATAACAGTGGGTCAAGGGTGCTCGCCGCGCTTGAAGTTCTCGATCGGACCCTGGAAGGCGAGGTCGTAACCGGGTTCAAAGCGGAAGAATACGCCTTATCCGATACGTTCACCCTGGGGGCGTTTGTTTATGTCGCGGTGATCGTGGCGTTCTCGCTGCTGGCTTGGCTGATCGCCAAAGCGGTCCTGGTTCCACTCGGCCGCCTGACCAAGGTGACCGAGGCTCTTGCCGCAGGCGACCGGACTGTCGAAATCGATCGGCACGAACGCGCCGACGAAATCGGCGCCCTGATCCGCTCTGTCCGGGTCTTCAAGGATGGGCTGATCCGCGCCGACCGGCTCCAGGCCGAACAAGAGGACGCGAAAGAGCGGGCTGAAAACGAGCGCCGGGCTGAATTGTCCGCGACCGCCGACCGTTTCGAACGAGGAGTCAAAGGCGTCGTCAACACCGTGAATCAGGCGGCGCGGCATCTGCACGACATCTCGCAAACCTTGGCAAGCGCCTCAAACGAGGCCGATGGCCGGGCCTCCGATCTGGCCAGCTCCGCCGCAATGACCTCCAGCAATGTCGAAACGGTCGCGGCGGCTGCCGAGCAATTGTCCGCTTCAATCGGCGAGATTGCCAGTCAGGTCCAAAAATCCTCGTCGATCTCGCGCAAGGCGGTCGAGGATGCGCAACGGGTCGATTCTATGGTGAAGCAATTATCCGAATCCGCTCGCCGGATCGGCACCGTGATCAACCTGATCACCGACATCGCGGCCCAGACCAACTTGCTTGCTCTTAACGCCACGATCGAGGCCGCCCGCGCTGGAGAGGCCGGAAAAGGCTTCGCCGTCGTCGCCAACGAGGTCAAGCACCTCGCCAACCAGACCGCACGGGCCACCGAGGAAATTTCAACCCAGATCGGAGCGGTTCAGGGAGCCACCGACGATGTGGTTGGCGCCATCGGAGCCATCGCCGAGGTGATCGAGGACATCAACGGGATCTCGTCCGGGATTGCCTCGGCGGTCGAGGAGCAATCGGCGGCAACGGCCGAAATCGCCCGCAGCATCCAACAGGCCGCCACGGGAACCAGCGAAGTCACCAGCACGGTCGGAATGATGGGCGGCATCGTCGAACAGGTCCATTCCGGGTCCGAGGATCTGTTGCAAGCGGTGTCGGCTCTGGCCACCAATTCAGCGACCCTGGCCCGCGAGGTCGATGACTTCCTGGCCGGAATCCGCGCATAGCGAGATGCGGCCCCCCCTCCCCTCTTCCATCTGGAAGAGGGGAACCGGAGAACCCGGTCTTACCGTCCAATCACCAACGTCGCCCAGCCATCGACGAGGATACGTTTCTTCAGCCGCAACCCCTGTGCCTCATGGCACGCCATCACGCGGCGTTCCTGACGCTCCAGCAGGCCAGACAGAACCGCCAACCCGTTCGGAGCCAGATGGGCGGCAAGATCGGGGGCAAACCGGCATAACGGCCGAGCCAAGATGTTCGAGAACACCAGATCGTAAGGCGCACCACGGGCAACCAGGGGATTGCGATACCCATCGCTGACACAAGCGCGGACCCGCGCACCGACGTGGTTGTTGTCGGCATTGGCGGCCATCACCCGAACGGCGGGCGGATCGATATCGGTGCACAGCACCTTCGGCGCCCATACCTTGGCGGCGGCGATCCCGAGAATCCCCGACCCTGCGCCCAGATCGAGCACCCGCAAACGGCGGCGGCGGCGGACCAGCATGTCGAGGGCCAGCAGACAGCCCCGCGTCGTCGCGTGTTCGCCCGAGCCAAAGGCGGTCCCGGCATCGATTTCGATCGCGACCGAGCCTTGTGGCGGTTTGCCGCGCCAGTGCGAACCGTGAACGAAGAACCGTCCGGCGGAAATCGGCGGGAAGTCGCGCAAATTGGCCAGCACCCAATCGATGCCGGGCACTCGCTCGATCTCAAGCGGCGGCACATCGATTCCGTTGGCGGCAGCGACAGCCGACAACCCGGCGATCACAACCGCACGGTCGGGCGGCGTGCGGGAGAAGCCTTCGAGGAACCACAGGCAATCGCCGTCGGACATGCCGGTGCGGTCTTCCATAAACATCGTCACCGCTTCGGCATAGAGGTCGAACACCGCTTCGAACGGTGCCAGAGTCTCGGGGGTGACGGTCAGGCGCAAGCGCCAGATCTCGGGAAAGGCGGGGGGCATCGTAAAAAGTCTCCGTGGTCACAAGGCAGTGACGTAGCTGTCGATCAGGGTGCGGATTCCGGCTCCGTCGAAGGCGACGCGAAGGGTGTTGCCCTCGACCGCCAGAACAGTGCCATCGCCGAAACGGTCGTGAGTCACCCGAGCACCCGGCTTGAAGGCGCTGGCGGGACGAACGGACGGGGCGGAGGCCGCCGCCCCGGTTCGGCGAGACGAGTTGGTCCAGTTCGCACGCGGCTCGGCCAGAGGCTGCGTGGAATAACCCGAATAATCGGTCGGAGCACCACCGGCGAACAGGCCGCGATCGGCCTCGCGCTTGACGTCGGACTCGGGCAGTTCGGCGAGGAAACGACTGGGAAGCTGAGTCTTCCACTGATTATAAACGCGGCGATTGGCGGCAAAGCTGATCAGCACGCGCCGCCGCGCTCGGGTCAGGCCGACATAGGCGAGACGGCGTTCTTCCTCCAACCCCTTGTCGCCGCTTTCTTCCAAGGCACGGAGGTGAGGGAAAATCTCTTCTTCCCAGCCGGGCAGAAACACGCTGTCGAATTCCAACCCCTTCGCGCCATGCAGGGTCATGATCACCACCCGGTCGCCCTCGGCCTTGGCGTCGTTCTCCATCACCAGGGCGACATGTTCGAGGAACGCGCCCAGCGAGTCGTATTCGGCGATCGCCGAAACCAGTTCCTTCAAATTATCAACCCGGCCGGGGGCGTCGGGAGCCTTATCGGCTTTCCACATCGCGACATAGCCGGATTCGTCCAGGATCGTCGCGGTCAGTTCGTCCTGCGGCATACTCCCCAACACCGCACGCCACCGGCCGATATCCTCGACGAACGCGGTCAGCGCCTTGCGCGGCTTGGGCTTCAGGATGTCGGTCCCGACCAGACGACGGGCGGCTTCAAGCAGCGGCAGATCATGCTCGCGGGCATACAGAGCGACCTCGCGCAGCGCCGCTTCGCCCAGCCCGCGCCTGGGGACATTGACGATTCGCTCGAAGGCCAGGCCATCGGTCGGCGATTGCACCAGCCGCAGATAGGCCAGGGCATCGCGAATTTCGGCCCGTTCATAAAAGCGCGGGCCACCGATCACCCGATAGGGAACGCCGGTCGCGATCAGCCGTTCTTCGAACTCGCGGGTCTGAAAACCGACGCGGACCAGAATCGCCATGCTGGCCAACGGCTCGCCCCGACGCTGATAAGTCTCGATCGTCTCGACCACCAGCCGCGCCTCGGCCTCGCCGTCCCATACCGCGCGGGTGTGAATTTTCTCGACCCGCTCGGGATCGTGCTCCAGTCCAGGGCGCAGGGTCTTACCCAGCCGTCCGCCATTATGGGCGATCAGACCCGAGGCGGCGGACAGGATATGCGGGGTCGAGCGATAATTACGCTCCAGCCGCACGATCCGCGCGCCGGGAAAATCGCTCTCGAAACGGAGAATGTTGCCGATCTCGGCCCCGCGCCAGGAGTAGATCGACTGATCGTCGTCGCCGACACAGCAGATATTGTGATGCTGCCGCGCCAGCAGCCGCAGCCACAAATACTGGGCGACATTGGTATCTTGGTATTCATCGACCAGCAGATAGCGGAAGCGCTCCTGCCACGACCGCAACACCGCCTCGTCCGACAGGAACAGAGTCAGGACGTGCAACAGCAAATCGCCGAAATCACAGGCGTTCAGGCTTCTCAGCCGCTGCTGGTACAGCCGATAAAGTTGGACCGCCCGCCCCCCGGCCAGATCGCCCGCCTGCGACGTGCTGACCTTATCGGGGGTCAGCGCCTGATCCTTCCAGCGCTGAATCGCCCCCATCAGCGCCTGGGGCAGCGTCGATTTGGGATCGATGCGCTCATCCTCCATCACCCGCTTCAGCAAACGGAGTTGGTCGTCGGCGTCGAGGATAGTGAAGTCCGAGGCCAACCCGACCGCTTCGGGATGACGGCGTAGAATCTTCAGACACAGCGAGTGAAAGGTGCCCAACCACAGATCGTTGGCCACCGGGCCGACCAGAGCGGCAACGCGCTCGCGCATTTCGCGGGCGGCACGGTTGGTGAAGGTCACCGCCAGACACTGCCAGGGTTGCGCCCGGCGCGAGGCCATCAATTGCGCCAGCCGCGCCGTTAGAACCTTGGTCTTGCCGGTTCCGGCCCCGGACAAAACCAGCAGCGGACCGTCGAGAATCGTCACCGCCGCCAGTTGCTCGGGATTAAGCCCGACCAGCCAAGGGGCATCGGGCGGCACCGGAACCGGACCGGCAGCAGCGGGGGAAAACGGCGGCGGCGAGGCCGCGTCATCATCAAGGGCGAAGGGATCGGTCATGCGGCCGAATATTGGCCGAACCCGCTCGCCGCCGAAAGCACGAAATCGTCCCCGGTGCGAAGCCGCGAAAATCCGTGGCGGGACACGGGCGGGAGGGGTATGGTTCGCGGAACCGGAACGGCAGACCGCTCCCGATCTCTGGCATTTGCCAGATGGATTGGAGACCTGTATGGTCCGCCGCCAGTGATATTTCCAGCTCGCGAAAGCACACGGGGAACTCAAATGCGCGTCTATTATGACCGGGATGCCGATGTCAATTTGATCAAGGGCAAGAAGGTTGTCGTCGTTGGCTACGGCAGCCAGGGCCACGCCCACGCCCTCAATCTGCGCGATTCCGGCGTCAAGGAAGTGGCCGTGGCGCTGCGCGCCGGTTCGACCTCCATTAAGAAGGCCGAGGCCGAGGGCCTGAAGGTTATGACTCCGGCCGAAGCCGCCGCCTGGGGCGACGTGGTGATGATCCTCACCCCCGACGAGCTTCAGGCCGAGCTGTACTACGCCGATCTCGCCCCCAACCTGAAGCAGGGTGCGGCACTGGTCTTCGCTCACGGCCTCAACATCCATTTCAAGCTGATCGAGGCGCGCGCCGACCTCGACGTGTTCATGGTCGCCCCCAAGGGCCCCGGCCACACCGTGCGCGGCGAATACCTGAAGGGCGGCGGCGTCCCCTGTCTGGTTGCGGTTGCTCAGAACTCGACCGGCAACGGCCTTGAGCTGGCTCTGTCCTATGCCTCCGCCATCGGCGGCGGTCGGTCCGGCATCATCGAGACCACTTTCCGCGAGGAATGCGAAACCGATCTGTTCGGTGAGCAGGTTGTGCTGTGCGGTGGTCTGACCAAGCTGATCCAGTACGGCTTCGAAACCCTGGTCGAGGCCGGTTACGCGCCGGAAATGGCCTATTTCGAATGCCTGCACGAAGTGAAGCTGATCGTCGATCTGATCTATGAGGGCGGCATTGCCAACATGCGCTACTCGATCAGCAACACCGCCGAATACGGCGATTACGTCACCGGCCCGCGCATCATCACCGAGGCGACCAAGGCCGAGATGAAGCGTGCCCTGGAAGACATCCAGTCCGGCCGTTTCGTCCGCGATTGGATGCTGGAATGCAAGGCCGGTCAGCCGAGCTTCAAGGCGACCCGTCGTATTCAGTCCGAGCACCAGATCGAGGCGATCGGCGAAAAGCTGCGCGCCATGATGCCCTGGATCGCCAAGAACAAGCTGGTCGATAAGTCCAAGAACTAAGCTATCCGTTTATTCGGATCGTGTTCGGAAAAGCCCCGGCGGAACACCGCCGGGGCTTTTTTCGTATTCGGTGCCCGGATCACTGGAGAGGGTGATCGCGATCACAGATTCGCCACGATCCTGGCGTCACATTGTCTTCGGTCCCCTCCAGATCGAAGAGGCCCCCCGATGAGACCAATTGCCATCGTCCTCGCCACAACCTTGATCCTGATCGGTGTCACCGGTTGTTCCGACATGAAACGGTGGGAACAACGCGCCTTGTCAGGCGGCGCCATCGGTGCGGCTGCCGGCGGCGGTATCGCGTATGTCGCTGGCGGACCTGTACTGGGTGCCGCTCTGCTGGGCGGCGCGGCGGGTGCCGCGATCGGCGGCTTGACCGCCGATAACGGTGGTTCGCACAAGAAATAACGGCCCGCCTTCCCTTCGTCTGCGTTTCGTCGGATCATCAGGAACCGTTCGAAGCAGGAGACGAAGGATGGCGACGCGACGCAATGTGCTGTTGGGAACCCTCTCCACCGTGTTTGCTGGGATTGTAACCTCCCCGGCACGGGCTGCCGCGTCGGCTCCGGTGCGAATCGTCGCATTCGGCGATTCGCTCACCGCGGGCTATGGCCTGCCCGCCGATGCAGCAATGCCGGTACGGTTGGAGCGGGCGTTGCGCGCCGAAGGGCGGGATGTCCGGCTGATCAATGCCGGGATTTCGGGTGACACCACCGCCGGAGGTCTGGCCCGGCTGGACTGGGCTCTCGCGGAAAAGCCCGATCTGGCGATCATTGAACTGGGTGCCAATGACGGGCTGCGCGGGATCGATCCCAAACTGACCGAGGCGAATCTCGACGCGATCCTGACCCGGATGAACAAAGCCGGAATTGGGGTTTTGCTGGCAGGAATGCTGGCCCCCCCCAATTACGGCCGCGATTTCGAGACAGCTTTCAACGCCGTGTTCCCCCGCCTCGCCAAAGCTCATGGCGTCGTGTTCTATCCCTTTTATCTCGATGGTGTCGCGGGAAAGCCCGAGCTGAACCAACCCGACGGACTGCATCCTACTGCGGCCGGAATCGACGTCATCGTCGCCCGCATCCTGCCCTCGGTTCGCACCCTGCTCGACCGCTTTGCCGCCCGCACAGCGGATCGTTCTCGCTAACCCTGCGCTCCGCCACCCGAGACTCGGCCATCGAATCGGTTCACTCTGTTCCCGGTCCTTTGGATTGCGACCGGCTGACCACATATTCGCCGAGAGCAGAAAAAGCCGCGCGGGGCGACTTGTCGGACGCCGATGCCTTCGGTTAAAGTCCCCCGCCTCATCGCCCGGAGGAAACATGTCCGACCGTATCCTGATCGTTGATTTTGGTTCGCAGGTCACGCAGCTAATCGCTCGCCGCGTCCGTGAAGCCGGAGTCTATTGCGAGATTCACCCGTTCAACCGGGTGAGCGCGGACTCGATCCGGGCTTTCGCCCCCAAGGGTGTGATCCTGTCGGGCGGCCCCGCCTCGGTGGCCGAGACAGGATCGCCCCGTGCCCCCGCCGAACTGTTCACGATGGGCTTGCCCGTTCTGGGAATCTGTTACGGCCAACAAACGATGTGCGCGCAATTGGGCGGCAGCGTCGAATCCGGCCATCACCGTGAGTTTGGCCGCGCCATCGTGACTCAGATCGCGCCGTGCACCCTGTTCGACGGAATTTCCTCAGCGAACGCCCAATTCCCGGTGTGGATGAGCCACGGCGACCGCGTGACCGTGCTCCCGCCCAATTTCCGGGTCGTCGCCGCCTCGGAAGGTGCTCCGTTCGCCGCCATCGCCGACGATTACCATCATTTCTACGGCGTCCAGTTCCACCCCGAAGTGGTCCACACGCCGAACGGACGCGAATTGCTGTCGAATTTCGTCCATCGCATCTGCGGCTGTGCTGGCAATTGGACGATGAAGGCATTCCGCGCCCAGGAAATCGAGAAGGTCCGCGCCCAGGTCGGCAGCGGCCGGGTGATCTGCGGCCTGTCGGGCGGCGTCGATTCCTCGGTGGTGGCCGCGCTGCTGAATGAAGCGATTGGCGATCAGCTCACCTGCGTTTTCGTCGATACCGGCTTTATGCGCGCAGGCGAATCCGAGCAGGTGGTCAAGGTGTTCCGCGACCGCTTCAATATCCGGCTGGTGCACAAGGACGCCTCGGACCTCTTCCTGGCCAAGCTGGCGGGCGAGACCGACCCCGAAAAGAAGCGCAAAATCATCGGTGCCACCTTCATCGACGTGTTCGAGGAAGAGGCCCGCGCCATCGGCGGTGCTGATTTCCTGGCCCAGGGCACGCTGTATCCCGACGTGATCGAATCGGTCAGCTTCACCGGCGGCCCGTCGGTCACGATCAAAAGCCATCACAATGTTGGCGGCCTGCCCGACCGGATGAATATGAAGCTGGTCGAACCGCTGCGTGAGCTGTTCAAGGACGAGGTTCGGGCGCTGGGACGTGAACTCGGCCTGCCCGACGATATGGTCGGCCGCCATCCCTTCCCCGGCCCAGGCCTTGCCATCCGCATCCCCGGCCAGGAACTGACCCGCGAGCGGCTCGACATCCTGCGTCAGGCCGATACCATCTATCTCGACGAAATCCGCAAGGCCGGTCTGTATGACGTGATCTGGCAGGCGTTCTGCGTTCTGCTGCCGGTTCGCACCGTCGGCGTGATGGGTGATTCCCGGTCCTACGATTACGCCTGCGCCCTGCGCGCCGTGACCTCGACCGACGGGATGACCGCCGATTTTTATCCGTTCGACATGGCCTTCCTCGGCCGCGTCGCCAACCGGATCATCAACGAGGTCAAGGGCATCAACCGCGTCACCTACGACGTCACCAGCAAGCCGCCGGGGACGATCGAGTGGGAATGATGTTTCAATAGGTTAGACGACAACAGAAGGCTCCTTCGGGAGCCTTCTTGCTGTGTGGTCCTCCACATCTGGAGGCGAAAATGGCCGTGTTCAAACGCGTCGGAACACCTCTCACTGGATGATCGAGTTCACCTTCATTCAGGATCAAGAAAAAACCAGGGAACGGCGGTTGCGATGCGCCCCACCATCACCAAGAGACCACCGGGGACTCACGGACTTACCCAGGGCAGGGAGAGACCGTAGTGGCTACGGGTTGGCTTCCGCGACTCCAGCACCCCTTAGAATGAATCCTAACTCTGGTGAACGTCCCCCTTGGCTGAACGCTGGTGGCCGATCAGCAGCAGCGGGGCCGGAGCGACACCACCATGGCGGAACCAATCAGTTGCCGCACCAGCCAGCAACCACAGCGACAGGAGGCAGACCACCCAGCCGCACCGATCAGAGCCAGCCCTACCGCTCGGGGATCATCTCGGTGCGTCCCTGGTCACACCCCCTGATCATTTCTGTGCGCCCGTGCATGGCGCGAGGCTCCCGGCTAGGGGGGGGCTCTGCCGCCCCCTGATCGGTAGGGGGTAGAGAAATTTGCGCCAGGAAATTGGCACCTGACCAGTGAATAGGAAAGCTAGAAAAGCTCAAGCTCTCCCTTCATCATGTCACGGCGTAAATTAAAGTTGATGAGACTTCCATCGCCAACAGACACAGTGATCTGTGTGTCTGGAACAGTTAGCGCCAATGCTCGACAAAAATCAAGCAAGAACCTATTATTCTTGCCACTAGACATTGAATTTTGTGGAGAAACCGTCACTGTGGTCAGCCTGTCGCAGAAGCCCTTCCTGGAACATAGAAAGGATCTGGGTAACTTCGCCCCCCTCAATGCTGAATTCTTCCCGTGATGCGGCGTAGTCCAGGAAGCCATCACATCTGGCACGCTCAACATCCTTGACAGCATAAGCCATGGCCCAATCCCCGAATTCACGGCCATCAACAATCTTTTTTGAAAGGAGGCGGATTTTTTTGTGTCTATTGTCTGCAATAATTGCGCCAAGAACCTCCTCGAGGGCATCATTTGGCCCTTCGAGCACCTGCAAAAAGGATCCTTCATCATACAAGAGAAATCCTGTGATGTTCAGGCGCTCGTTTTTCACGCGGGCTTTCTCTAGTATAAGTGGAAGATCGCTTGCAACCATGGATTCAGAGGCAGCACTTGCATAGATGATCTGGATCATTTTTATAACCTTTATTTAATTTTTGCATTGCGAGTAGGGAGTAACCCGCCAGATTTATGGATAGGTATTGCCTATCAATCTCATTTACAAGAATTGTATGGTGAAATATTTATATATTTCAGCCTTAATTTGAGTCTGGTAATGCAGCCTCACACCCCCAGATAGATCACTCTCTCCAGAGCCCCCCGCTTTACCTCAAGGCGTGCCCCCTTCCGTCCCGCCTGTGTGTGATTTTGCGTGTGATCCTATCTGGGGTACCCGAGTAACGGCGCTTCGTAGAAAAACATCGGCGTTCAGACGCGGTGCCAATCCTACGAACAACTATACGTTCGATAGGCATATCGATCGCTTCCACCCGACCTTTGACCAGCCCTGCGGGAGAAAATTCACGTTGACTCGGATGTGAAGCAGTGACAGATTACCGAAAGTTAATGAGGCGTCGGCAGTTGGTTGTCGGCCAGTGAATTCACTTAATAAATGGAGACAATCATGGCTGAGAGAAGCCTGTCGGGCCTGACCGTTGAAGAAGCCGTTGAAGTCAACGAGCAGTTCAAGACGACCTTCAGCGCTTTCCTGCTCATCGCCGCCGTTGCGCACGTGCTGGTGTGGGTTTGGAAGCCCTGGTTCTGATTTTAATTTAAATTTTATTTAGAAGGATTTTGTTATGAGCGCTCTGAAAGACGACCACAAGATTTGGTTGGTCATCAATCCGTCGACTTGGCTGCCGGTGATCTGGGTTGTGGCCGTTGTCGTCGCCATTTCCGTGCACGCCGCCGTTCTGGCCGCTCCGGGCTTCAACTGGATCGCCCTGGGCGCTGCGCAGTCGGCGAATAAGTAATTCGCTAACAGCCAGCGTTTTACGCTCCGAAAGCGGGCGGATTCGGGATTACCCGAGTCCGCCCGTTTTCATTTTGGTGCCCGAGTTTGCTATGTGATCGCTTAGAGTCGCGGCAATCCGATCCGCGATCTGGTCGATGGCGTGCGTTAGAGCGACAACGACGGATTCGTCGCTGGCCCCCTCCGCGACCGTCGTCACGGTAGCCTCCGCACCGACGGGGGCAAAAGCAGATTGCGGGCCGGACTCTGCGCCGAGCGCGGAAACAGTCCAATGTGCACCAACAGTGCATGCGCCACCGCGTCGGATTTCGAGAACCGCTATATCGACAAATATCCGTCGCGCCGGGCGAGTCGCCGATGGGCTGACTGCAAAGCGCACAGATGGAAGGCGCGTCGCCAAAGCTGAAGCAAGCGTACGGGTGATGCCGATCGACAGACGTTCCCCCCAGATCGCGGTCGTGCTGCGACTCAGTTCGTTGATCCCGGTGCGCAACAAGAAATCGGTCGTGTCCATATGATCTGGAATCAGCACCGGCTTCAGCTCGATCACCATCCGTCTACTGTCAAGACGATCGTCGGACGCAGGGTCGGAGCCGCCCAAGACATAGATATGCTGTTCCGGCCGGGCAACGCAGCCTCCCAACAGCATGAGCAAGACCAGGGCGGCAACGAAAGTTGGCATCCTACTGCCTCCGCAGGGTGTCGATGGGACTACGCTCCAGATCCCGCGTAAAGCTCCGCAGCGAACTGGCGCTGGCGGCAAGATCGCGCAAGGTCGCTTCCAGATCGTCCCGCATATCCGACCGTGGTTGGGAAAGACTATCCAGCGACGCCATCAGCGACTCGGCGTGGCGGGTGGTGCGCTCGGCGGTCTCCAGCACTCGCCTGCCGTCGAGCGTAAGGCGGTCAATGTCACCGAGGGTTCGTCCGGCATCGGCGCCCAATGTCCGCACCGCTGCCGAGGTAACCCGGAGAGTCTCGCGGGCATCGATGGCCGTCTTCCGGGACTCATCGACCAGAAGGCCGAGCACATCGAAGACGGCAACCATGTGGCTGAGGGTTGTGCGTGTCTCATCGACCAGCTCACGCAACGGCAGCTCGATGAACTTGTCCTTCAGATTTTGCAGGTCGGAGGGAATCGATGGGATTTCGGGCACGTCCATCGCGGGGCCGTGAGCCAATATCGGCGAATCGGGGTGAAAATCGAGATCGACCCCAAGCTGCCCGGTGACCAGATTGGGCGTGCTGAGGGCCGCGCGCAATCCGGCATGGACCAGCCGGGGGATTCCGGGATCGCCTCCCGCCTCGACTCCCTGAGGACTGGTGTCCTCCCACGAGATCCGATCGGCATCGAGTTCCAGATAAGCGGGAATCAGTGACGAACGGTCGTCAACATTGAGACGCAACAGGATCTTACTGACCGATCCAATCCGGACGCCCCGGAACGTCACCGGCGCGCCAACGGTCAGCCCGGCAACAGACGTTGGGAAAAACACCACAGCCCCCAAGGTCGGCGTGAACAGACGCATCCCGCCTAAGAACAGGATGGCGGCGACGGCAAGCAGCAGACCGCCCAGCACAAACCCGCCGACGGCCGTGGGACTGGCTTTCATTTCTGGCCTCCATCATCGACGGCGGAGTCGGATTTGGGGATCTCGCGGTTCATGAAGGCATGAACTGTCGGATCGTCGCAGCGATCGCGCAGGTCTCGCGGTGCGCCGATGGCAATCGCGGTATGGGTGTCGGCATCGAGAAAGATACCGCCGTCACAGATCGCGAACAGACTGGGTAATTCATGACTGACCATCACCACCGTGCTGCCGAACCCGTCGCGCAGAGCGAGGATCAGATCGTCCAGCCGACGAGCACCGATCGGGTCCAGGCCAGCGGAAGGCTCGTCGAGGAACAGGATATCGGGATCGAGCGCCATCGCCCGAGCGAGGCCGACCCGCTTGCGCATGCCGCCGCTGAGATCGGACGGCATCATGTCGCCCGGTGCCGTCAGACCGACCAGATCGAGTTTGAGCTGGACCAGCCGGTCGATCTCCGGCTCGGTCAAGGCCGTGAACATCCGCAGCGGCAGAGCCACGTTGTCGGCGATGCTCATCGAACTCCACAGCGCCCCGCTCTGAAACAGAACGCCGCAGCGTCGGCCGATCTGCTCGCGCCGATCCGCCGAGACAGACCAATAATCTTCACCGCGAACATGCACTGTCCCGGCAAGGGGGCGCAGCAAGCCGATCAGCACCTTCAGCAGGGTGCTCTTCCCGCAGCCGCTGCCGCCCATGATGGCGAAAATCGATCCGGTGGCGACGGTGAAGGAAAGATTGTTCTGGATCGGCTCGGAACCATAACCGAAAGCCAGCCCCTCGACCGCGATCTTCGCCCCATCCTCGAGAGGCGGCGGCATGATCAAAAACGCAGCGCGTTGGCGCAAACGGCGCAAACGGCATCCAGGGCAATGATTGCGACAATCCCCGCCACCACGGCTCGGGTTGCGGCCCGGCCAACGTCGCTGGCACTACGTCCGGCGCTCAATCCGATCCGGCATCCGATGATCGCGATAACCCCGCCAAACGCGATGCTCTTGGACAAGCCGAAGAGGACCTGCGATCCGGTCACGGAGGTTTGCAGATGAGCCAGAAAAGTCGCTGGCGTCAGATTAAGCATCGCCACAGCGACCAGAAAGCCGCCAAAAATACCCGCCACCGAACCATAGAGATACAGCAGCGGCATCATCAGAGTCAGCGCCAGGATGCGGGGCAGAATCAAGTAATCATGCAGCGGGACGCCGATGGTACGCAGCGCATCGATCTCTTCATTCCCGAGCATCGTGGCGATTTGCGCGGCATAGGCACCGCCGGTTCGGCCAGACATCACCACAGCGGTGATCAGAGCGGCGATCTCGCGCACCACGGCAATGCCGACCAGATCGGCGACATAGATGTCGGCCCCAAACCGGCGGAGCTGAACCGCCCCGACAAAAGCGAGAATCCCCCCCATCAAGAGGTTGACGACAATGACGATGGAAAGAGCGGATGCACCGGCATCCTGGAGCGCGACAAGCAGATCGGTGCGGCGCATCCTCGCCTGCCCGCGCAAAGCCGCGCCGCCACGCAAGATCGTCTCGCCCAGCATGGTTGCAACCGCCCCCCCTTCGGCCCAAACAGTAAGCGCCTGAGTCCCGAGGACGGCGCGAATCGACCGGCTGGGTCGGGCTGGAGCGGCTGGCAACGCATCCCGAGGTAAGAGGGCCAGCAGCCGACGGGCCGATGGCGGCAACCCGGATTCGTCGAGGGTGAGACCATGCTGGTCAGCCCCACGGCGCAGGCCGGCGACAAAGGTCAGCAAACCGGAATCCCACGCTCCGATCTTGTCGGCCTGTAACGCGACCGAGGACAGGCCCGGCCCATTCAGAATCGTCTCGAACGCATCGCTCGGCACGGCATGAAGACGGGCGATCCAATCGCCGGATAGCACGACGAGTCGGCTGGGGCCGTCGTCCCGACATTCCCATGCCGGTTCAACCGTGGTCGGGGACGGAACGTCGGCGGTGGACGGATCCATTGCATCCCCTCGGATGAGCCATCAAGGGTCGGCGTCGATCCGTGGCGGATCAACCCGCTTCGATAGATGCGGCTATTCACACATAGCAACGATATTTTATAGGAAAAAATAATCTCAGTTTCTAGGTTCGGAAAACACGCGAACCAATAAGACAGTTTATAAATTAAACAACAATCCTGCCGCCTAGAATTTAATGATTAATTTATAACAGCCATCTAATGATCTTTTATCAAGAGACAATGACGGATGTCACACCACCATAATTGTTATCTCTATTCGTCATCGAAGCGGATTGAACGAAGTGTCCGAATGGTCCTTCCGCAAGGCGATGACGAATAGAGCCGGAGCATAGGCCTATGATTTGAGACTGTGCTGTTTCGCACTCCGGAACCCGTTGATGATGCCAAGTTCAATCGCAGGAATAGTTACCCGTCCCAGCCCATCAATCTCGGACAAGCGAACGAGTATCCCATGGCGAGGAACCTTTGTGATGGCCTCCACCGTCCAAAAAGTACGGGAACGCCCTTCAATTTCAAATAGATCGCCAACGGAGATAGTGGATTTTTCAGCCTGTTCCGACATGAGTCCCTCCTGAAAAATCCGTCTTGCGACCAGACGGAGCGACCAGATCATTATGCCAGCCACACAGATCTGCACTCAACTTACTCAGAACGAGCCACAATCACTCAACAATCGGAAAATACTCATTTTTTATCTAAAATAATAATATTATGTATTATTTTATACAGCTTAGGATATGGGTCGATAATTCGCGCAAACGACTCCCGATCCGATCGCGGTCTCAGCGCCTTAATACGGAATTATCTATCTAATTATTTCAATCAATACTTACTGATTTTGACAAATCAACAAGTGCGGCCTAGGGCTTCCAGAGCAAGGCGCACAATCTATTCAGAGCTGATCAGAGATCATTATCGGAATAATAATGTCGTGATATCATCCGCGCGAGTTCATACATTTCAAATGCGGATTACGCATCAGGGGGCGATTTGAGAAAAGGTAACTCACGGTTTAAAATCGTCGGCGCCGTCGTAATGGGGAACGTCATTGAATATTACGACTTTGCGATCTTCGGCTATCTGGCAGCGATCATTGGCGCCAACTTCTTCCCCTCTGACGATCCGGCGGCAGCAACCCTGGCTTCGTTCGGCGCCTTTGCCGCCGGGGCACTGATGCGGCCAATCGGCGCAATCGTATTTGGCCATCTGGGCGATTCCCTCAGCCGCCGCTCTGTTCTGCTGTTATCGATCCTGACGATGGCGATCCCGACGGGATTGTTCGCGTTGCTGCCGACCTATCAGCAGGCCGGGCTGTTCGCGCCGATCGCTCTGGTCGTGCTGCGACTGGTGCAAGGACTGTCGGTCGGGGGCGAGTTCAGCGGCTCGATCGTCTTCGCCAATGAAAGCGGACCCAGCCGGTTCAAGGGCGTGATGACCGCGATCGCCACCTCTGGGGGATTGTTCGGCATCCTGCTGGGTGGTTTCGTCTGTTATCTGGTCACCTCGGCACTGGACCCCCATGACATGACCGAATGGGGATGGCGGATTCCGTTCGCCCTCAGCGTCCTGATCTCGGCCACCGGGCTCTATTTCCGCCATGGCCTGGAAGACAATTACGAGCCACCCGAGCACGAGACCTCTATTCCGCTGCTGCGGCTGTGGCGGCAACATCGGCCTGCCCTGCTGGGCGCCTTTGGCGCCGTCGTCGGCGGGACCGTGTTCTTTTACACTCTGGCGGTCTACTCGGTCGGCTGGACGACCTCCTATGCCGGGCTATCCACCAGCGATTCACTCCAGATCGGGACCCTGGTTCTGGGCATCGGCATGGTTGTGTTCATCGGTGCCGGATATCTGGCCGACCAGTTCGGCGCAATGCGAGTTCTCCGGATCGGTCTGGTCTTGGCAATCTTCGCCGCCTATCCGCTGTATCTGTCGATGAGCGGCGGCGGCTATACGGTGATCTTGCTGTGCGAGACCATTCTGTTCTGCATCCTGGCTCTGATTTTGCTGCCCAGCTATGTGCTGATGGTCGATATCTTTCCGCCCGATGTCCGCTCGACCGGGCTGGCGATCTCGGTCAACGTCGCCGAGGGAATCGTCGGTGGCTCGATGCCGATGGTGCTCCAGTTCACCGTGACCAAGACTGGCTTCATCATGAGTCCGGCTGTGGCGATCATGCTGGGTGCCGTGATCACCCTGACGATCATCGCTTTCAGCCCGGCCTGGAAAACGCTGCGTCACAAGCTCGGATAAGCCTATCGGCGAACCAGGAGGCGGCGCGAGCCGCCTCCTGGCCGTCCTACCGAAACACCTTCAACCGACGATGACGCGACCACCGTACCGTCATCAGCGCGGCCACCACCGCCAGCCCCAGGGCCAGACCAAGCCAGACTCCGCGTGCGCCCAGTCCACCGGGGAAAGCCAGCATGGCCCCCAACGGGACTGCCAGCACCCAGCATCCCAGCCCCGCGAACAGCATCGGTATCCGCGTGTCCTTCAGCCCACGCAAGGCTCCGGCGGCCACCACCTGAGCACCATCGGCAACCTGGAACAGGCCCGCGACAGCCAATAACGGCACGGCCACCTGAGCCACGGCCAGGGCGGCGGGATCGTCGAGATTGAGGAACAGCCCGACCACCCGCGCGGACTGGGTTGTCAACACCACCGCCATCGCGGCCATGAAGCCGATCCCCAGCGCCATCGCGACCCATCCGGCGCGGCCAATTCCGGCGCGGTCACCGGCTCCAGCGGCCAATCCGACCCGCACAGTGGCGGCCTGAGCCAGACCCAGCGGCACCATGAAGGTGATCGAGGCGACCTGAATCGCAATCGCATGCGCGGCGATGGCATGGGCGCTGATCATTCCACAGAGAAAAGCGGCAGCGTTGATTCCGGTGACCTCGAATCCCATCGACAGCCCCATCGGCAGACCGATCCGCAGCAATTCGCGCAGTCTGTCCAGATCAAGACGCCAGAACCCGCACCACAGGCGATAGCGGCGCAGACGATGATCGAGCATCAGGAAAACCAGAAGCCCGGAGAACATGAAAATCTCGGAGACGGTGGTGGCGATACCAGCTCCGGCGACTCCCAAGGCGGGCAAACCGGCATGACCGAAAATCAGCAGCCAGCACAGCAGGGCATTGAGAAGAATCGCCGCCACCGTCACCATCAACCCGGCGCGGGGACGCTCATGCGCCGCGATAAAGGCGCGCAGAACGGCAAAGCCCAAAGCGGGCAGCACACCCCATTGCATGAAGCGAAGATAGCGTTGGGCCTCGCCGGTCAGGGCGGGGTCTTGCCCCAGCGCCCGCAGCACCGGGTCGGCGTTCCACATCACCGCCCAGGCGGGCAGACAGAGCAGCACCGCCAGCCACAGACCTTGATGGACCGTGCGGCGGCAATCGCGCAAAGCATGGCGGCGACGCCCCAGGGTTTGGGCCAACAGCGGAGCGGTCGAGGTGACCAGGCCAATCCCGATCACGAAGACCGCCCAATACAGATTGGCCCCCAGCGCGCCCGCCGCCAGGGTATCGGGGCCCAGCCACCCCAGCATCAGGGTATCGGTGACACCGATGGCGACTTGGGCGAGATTGGTGAGAATAAGCGGCCAAGCCAGCGCGATCATCGCGCGGGTCTCGACCTTCCAAACAGAAAGGGATCGGGTCATGATCGACCGTGTATAGCACGGTCGCCCCGGTCAGGACGTACTGCCTTCCTGACATACATCAACCCAGTCCGCCCCCACCAGTTCGGCCAGCCGCTCGGGAGAGATCCGAACCGCACTGTTGATCGAGCCGGCGGCGGGCACCACCTCCTCGAACGCCCGCAACGAGACATCGCAATGGACCGTCATCGGTGTGGCGAGGCCGAACGGGCAAACTCCGCCGACCGGATGGCCGGTGACGGCCTCGACTTCCTCGGCGGTCAGCATCCTGACTTTTCCGCCGAACGCCGCCTTGGCCTTGCGGTTGTCCAGGCGGGCATCACCCCTTGTCACAACCAGGAACGGACGATCGCCGACTTTCAGTGACAGGGTTTTGGCGATCCGCGCCGGTTCGACGCCATGCCCCTGGGCCGCCAGGGCAACCGTCGCCGTACTGGACTCAAGTTCGATGATGGACAGGTCGGGCGCGGCCTCGGCCAAGAAGCGGCGGACGGACTCAAGACTCATCGGCAAGGCCTCCCGGAACCATGCAAGGGCAAGCTCAGACTTGGCCGATCCAGGCCGCGCCCTGATTCCGGTAATAATAAAGCGAGCGACCGGCGGCGCACAGCCGTTCGTCGGTACGGACAGCGACGGCCGAAAGTCCGATGCGGCGACGGGCAATCGCCTGACGCTGCTCGGCGGCAAGACGCTGGAACAACACCCCTCGCGCCGCCGCCATCGGTCGCCCGGTCAGGGCTGGATCGGCCGGAAGCACCGGGCCGTCGAACCGGCGCTCCAGTTCATCGGCACCAGGCGTTCGGAATTGGGTCATCGCACGCTCCGTCATCTGACCTCGCCATTTAGAACATAAAGAGAACATCTAGTCAAGCAGATCACTCTCGGGACCCTTCCCCTCGTCAATCGGCCGGAGCAATACCGGCCAGAGCGTCATCAAGGCGGGCGGCGGGAATTTCCATTATCCGGGGGCCGTCGGTCCATAACAGCAGGCAACGAACGGTATGGCCCGGATAGAGACAAGCCAGCGCCAGCCGGTAAGCCGCCATCTGTCGAATGTACATGGGCGGGATATCGGCAGGATCGGTGGGGGGACGACGATTGGTCTTGTAATCGATCGCCAGAACCTCGGTGGCGGTCACCACCAGCCGGTCGAGCCGTCCCGACAGGATGCGATCACCGATCCGACCGATTAGCGGCACCTCGGCCAGTGCGGCGGACCCAAACAAAGCGACAAAGGCGGGATCGTTCAAAATCGCCGCCACCTCGCCGCCAATCGCCACCCGCTCGGCCGCGCTCAGTTCCCACAGCGGACGGGCCAGGAAAGAGGCCATCGCGGCGGAACGCCCGGACACAGGCAAATCCGGCAGAGTCTGGAGCAGACGGTGGATCAGCCAGCCACGCCGCCAGCGCCGAGTATCCTCGGGGCCGTCGAGTGGCGAGCGTACCGCCGGTTCATCCTCGTCAGGCCGCGACGGAGTCAACGGACGGGGCGGCGACGGCTCATCCCCCGCCGGGAGGATGGCCCAATCGGGCAGAGTCGCAGGCGGACGAGCGAACTCAGCGGAACCGCTGCCGCCAGATTCAGGCGGCACGGTCTGGAGGACACGCAGAGTCGGCACCGTCGCATCGATTGTCTCGCCCGCCTGGGCCAGCCAATGATCCTCGACCGGCTCGGCCAGCGGTTCGACCGCGGCACGGATCAGATTGTACCAGCTCCCCTCGGGCGGAGCCTTGCGAGTCTGCCAGCCGCACACAATCAGCCGGTCTTCGGCCCGTGTCATCGCCACATAAAGCAAGCGACGATATTCACGCTCTCGGGCCAGCTTGCGCGCCTCCGCCGCAGCGCGACAGACCGGGTCCTGGTCCTCGGTACGGGGGGGCCAAGCGGGCAGATCATCGCCGCCCTCCTCCTCCAGCCACAACAACCACCCACTGCGGGTCGGCACCTGAAGCGTATCGGGCAGGATCACAATCGGCGCCTGAAGCCCTTTCGCGCCATGAACGGTCATGATCCGCACCGCGTCGCGGCCGGATTGCTCCAGATCGCGTTTGATCTCGGGCTGGCTGGCCTCCAGCCAGTGCAGAAAGCCCTGAAGCGACGGCGGATGAGCGCGTTCGAACGCCAGAGCCAGGGCGACGAACTCATCGATCGCGTCCTCGGCTTCCTGCCCCAGCCGGGCCAGCAGCGCCCGCCGTCCGCCCAGCGGTCCCAGGATACGGGCGAACAGGGCCTGAGGCGACAAGCGGTCGGCCACGGCGAGCAGATCGAGCAGATACAGATAGGCGGCCTCGAACGCAGGATCGTCGAGGATGCGCCGCTTCAGCGTCTGCCACAGAGTCGCATCGCCACGCCGGTGAGCCAGAGCGAACAATTGTTCCTCGGACAGCCCGATCAACGGCCCCTTCAGCACCGTCGCCAGGGTCAGATCGTCCTCGGGCAGCAGCAGGACGCGCCCCAGCGCCATCAGATCCATCACTGCCATCTGGTCGGCCAGAACCATCCGGTCGGCCCCGGCGACGGCGACTTTTTGTGATTTCAGCTCGCGGACCAGATCCTCGACAAAGCCGCCGCGACGGCGCACCAGCACCAACACATCGCCCGCACGCACCGGACGGCCTCGCGACTCCAACCTTTCGCTGTCGATCATCGCCCGGATGCGACGGGCCAGCAGCCGCGCCAACCGGGTTGGCGGCGAATCGCCCCGAATGCGTTCGACCGGCGGCTTCCACGGCGGCGAATCGTCAATCGCGCGGGGGGCAACGGCAGGCCAGATCTCAACCGTTCCGGCGGCGCCCTGACGATGGGCCAGATGGGTGATGTCCTCGTCCATCGCCGCAACGCCCTCACGGCCGGGGCTGTCCGGGCCAAACACCGCATTGACCGCCTCCAGCACCGCCCGCCCCGAACGAAAAGACAGGTTCAGCGCCACCTCGTCCCAGATTCCCGCCGCGGTGGGAACCTTCTCGGCAAAGCGAGTCCGCATCTCTTCAAAGGCGCGAGGGTCAGCCCGCTGGAACGAGTAGATCGATTGCTTCGCATCGCCGACAGCGAAAACGGTGCGAACGATCTCGCGCGCGCCTTGTCCGACGAAGAATTCCTCGGTCAACGCCGCCACCACCGCCCACTGGTCGGGATTCGTGTCCTGGGCTTCGTCGATCAGAATGTGGTCGATACCGCCATCCAGCTTGTACAGCACCCACGGTGCGACTCCCGGCCGCGACAGCAGCCCCCGCGCCGCCAGGATCAGATCGTCGTAATCCATCGCGGCACGAGCCGATTTGTGACGGCGATAGGCTTCCAGCAGCGCCGCCCCCAAGGTCAACAGCGCTCCGGTGGCTTCGGCGATCGCCGCCGCCTTGATCCGCTCGGCCACCGCCACCAGCCGCAACGCCTCGGTCTCCAGCCGTTCGGTCAGACCGGGATTGGCCTCGCGTACCGGCTTGGTCGCGAGGGTCTTGCGCACACTCCCCTCGCGGGTCAAAAAAACGCCGCACCACGTGTCAAACCCGGCGGGACGGCCAGCGGGATCGGCTAGCCACGCCGCCATCGTCGCCGCTTTCTCCTGATCGGTCTTGCCGCCACCCTGCAACGCCAACAATCCGGCACGCAAACCGGCCGCGTCGAACGACTCGTCGGCGCAAGCCTGGGCGAGCAGACTGGCGACGCTTTCACCCGGCTCCAGATCTAACCGGCGAGCCAGCGCCACCTTTACGCCCTCCAGCCCGCCGTGACGACGGATGGCACGGTCAAGCCGCCCCCGCTCGGAAGACAGCTCGCCCAGCAGGTCGGGAAATGCCGTTTCATGCACCCGCGCCGTCACCAGCGCCAAAGCACGGGCCAGATCGGCATCGGTGCCGCCACGGGCGGCCGACAGCACCTCTGTCTTCGCGGCTTCCAGCGCTTCGGCAGCATCGGATTCGTCCATCACCCGGAAGTGAGGGGCGATTCCGGCCTCCAACGGAAAGCGGCGCAGCAACGACTGGCAAAAGGCGTGAATGGTCTCAATCGGCATCNCCCCCGGCGCATCCAACACCAGGGCGAACAACCGCCGCGCCCGCACGCTTTCGGCGGGTTCGGGCGGACGCCCCAAAAGCGCCGTCAGTTCGCCAAAGAGATCGGGATCGGTGGCGGTGGCCCAACGCGCCAGCCGCCGATTGAGCCGCAGCGCCATTTCGGCGGCGGCAGCCTTGGTAAAGGTCAAACAAAGCAGCCGACCCGGTGCCGACCCGGCCAACAGCAGGGTAAGAACCCGGTCGGTCAGCACCTTGGTCTTGCCGGTGCCCGCGCTGGCGGCGACCCAGACGCTGGCGGCGGGATTGGCGGCGCGGCGCTGGCGCTCGTCGGCGTCCTGGGTCAAATTCATCGAAAGATCGACGCGCCTTTGGCCAGGGGGTGATGGTTCTGAACCAGCCGAACCAGGCGATCTTCCTGAACGTGGGTATAAATTTCGGTGGTGGCGATATCGGCATGGCCCAGCATCGCCTGGACCACCCGCAGATCGGCCCCGCCCGCCAGGAACGCATGAAACTGCCCCAGACAAGACAGCCGCCGCGCCTGAGTCCGGGGGGCCATCCCCCGCGCCGCCTGATCGGCCAGCCAGTCGCGCACCGCGTCGGCATCGGCCGTCAGTTCCGACGCCCCCCGATGGCTCAGAAACTCCTGGTAATCCTCCAGGTCGCGGCGATAGGCGTCGAGAGTATTGGCCTCGGCACCGCGTTCGGCGGCCATCATCTCCAGAAAGGACTCGATATAGCGATCCATCATAGACCGTTGGCGAAGGCAGCTTCGACCGCCAGGGCGCGGGCCTCGCGCTCCAGTCCGATCATCCGCAGATGTGTCACCGCGCGATTCAGCATCTCGGGATCGGCCCGATCCAGTCCGCCATCGCCCAGCCCGACCAGGGTCAGCAACACCGTCTCGCCGGTCCGCACGTCCTCGGCGGCGGCCCGCGCCATGATCCTCAGCGCCGAACGCGGCACCAGGGCGGGCGCGACCGACGGATCGCGCAGAGAAGACAGCCACAGACCCGATGGGATCTTTTCCCCCACCCCGGCCAGCAGCGACAATAACACCTCGGCACGGCGGCTGACGGCATCGGGCGCAAGCCCGTCGCCGGACGGCAATTCGATCGGGGCAGGATCGGCCCCCGGAAGAGCCAAACGGTAGAGCAACGCGACCGACTTGGCCGCTTTGGCCGCCGCAGGGTCGCTTCTGGCCAGGGCCAGCCACGGCCCGGCGGCATCGGGCCGCCCGGCGGCAATCTGGGCGCGGGCCAGCGACGGCGCTGACGGGGCCAGATCGGGAGTGGGTGCCAGATCGGCGATCAGCGGGGCGTACAGCCGGGCCGTGGCGGGAAACGCCCCCCGCTCCGCCGCAGCCGCGAGAACACGAACGATCAGCCCGGCCCGTACCGCCGGACTGGCTTCGACCGGGATGGAGCGCAACAACAGAGCGCGGCCGCGCGGGGTGCGGTCGCCTTGAGATTGGGCCAGTTGCGCCTCGGCCGCATTGAAGGTTAGTTCCGCATAGAGACGGCGCAGCGTGTCGGTATCAAGCAACCCCAACGCTTCGGCCCGTTCGGCGGCAAGCAGCCGGGTATCGAGCGAATTGACCGGATTGGCGATGACCGCGCCAAGCGATCCGGGGGCGAGGGTCGGAACGGTTTCGAGCGGCAAGGGAATCTTGGCGGCGCGGAAGGCGGCCAGATGCAGCGGCGTCAGAACCGGCAGCTTGTCGAGCTTGGGCGGCGGCGTCCCCGCCATCGCATCGGCGGCAACGACGAAGGTGGCATCGGACTCTTTGCGGTCACGCATCAGGTCGAGCGCCATGTTGGCTTCCAGCACCTTGCCGCTGGACAAGGCGCAGAACACCTTGAAGCGCGAATCGTCAGGACCACGGGCGGCGATCTCGGCACAGGCGGCCTTGTTGTCGCCGGACAGCAGCAACGTCTCGGCCCTGATCCGAGCCAAAGCGGGCGAGGCCGACGCGGACGGCACCGCCTTCATTAACGCGGTCAGCCCTTCGGTTTCACCCAATGCGGCCAGACGCTCGGCACGCAATTCCAGCAGCGATGGCGTCTCGACGCCGATCTTATCCGGGGCGATAGCGGCGGTCAGCAGCAACCGTCGGGTCAGCGCCCGCATCGCCCGCGACTCGGCCACCGGCAAGCGCGGCACCAGCCGACGGACTGTCGCGGCGGCGGTGCCGCCCCACAGACCGCTGCCCAACCCGCCATGACGGTCGTCGAGAATGCCGACCGCTTCGGGATCGGGCGCGGTCAGTTCGCGTACCTCAAAACGAGAGCTTCCCCCCGCCTGCCGGGCCGGACCGGGGGTAAACACCCCCTCGTCCGCAATCGGCGACGACTCCGCCTCACCGTCGGAAGGGTCCGCGATGGCCGGTGTCGCCGCCAGCAACAAGACCAGGATCAGCGCCCGCAGGCGGTCAGCGTGGGAAATGATCATCCGGAACCACTCGTTCAATCCGTGCTGTCGGCGGCGAAGGATCCCAGGCCGAAACAATCAAAACGCCGCCGGTAATCACCGCCAGCAACAGGATAATGGCAAGACCGATAATTCTAATCATGGGAAACGATGGACCTCATCGAACGACACACAGCATCGACTTCTGGACAGACCCGGCTCCACGCGGCTAAAAGCGGCGGATTGGGGCAACCTGCCCCCTTTGATTTCCGCGCCGGACCTGGGGCGAGCGCACCGGGACCGTGCATGGTGAACCGTGCTCAGTCTATCGGCCCCGCCGCCGTCGATCAACGCCGGTCGCGCGGTCGGGACCAGACAACCGATGGAGGTGGCGCAATGGCCGATGATCTGAACCCGTTGGCGACAGCGCTAAACGGTCGGATCAAACGCACCGTGGTTTTGGTCGGGCTGATGGGCGCAGGGAAGTCCTGCGTCGGCCGCCGCCTTGCCGCGAGGCTGAATCTGGCGTTCGTCGATGCCGACACCGCGTTCGAAGCGGCGGCCGGCTGCACCATCAGCGAGTATTTTGCCCGCCATGGCGAAGCCGATTTCCGCGAGGGCGAGCGCAAGGTGATTGCCCGCCTGCTCGAACAGGAGCCAATGATCCTGGCCACTGGCGGCGGTGCGTTCATCGACCCGACCACCCGTGCCCGGATTCGCGAAGGCGCGGTTTCAGTGTGGATACGGGCCGATCTGCCGCTGTTGTTGAAGCGCACGGTCGGACGTGACCACCGTCCGCTGCTGAAACAGGGCGACCCGGCCGAGATTTTGGGGCGGCTGATCGAAACCCGCCATCCGATCTATGCCGAGGCCGATATCATCGTCGATTCGACCGACGAAGCACCGGATGCCACGGTTGCCCGCGTCTTGACCGGCCTGGCCGACCACTTGAACGCGGCCGAGACCGCAGAGGAGAAGAGATGAGCTCCGAAATCGTGACGGTAGACCTCGGCGACCGGACCTATCCGATTCATATCGGCCCCGGCCTGCTCGACCGTGCGGGGGAACTGATCCTGCCGGTGATGTCCGGCAACCGTGTCCTGATCGTCACCGACGATCAGGTCGCGCCGCTGTATCTGGAACGGCTTGAACGCAGTCTGGCCGCCGCCGGAGCGATGCCGATGCACACGGTGATGCCGGCGGGCGAAAAGACCAAGGACTTCCCCCACCTCGAAGCGTTGCTCGACGCGATGCTTTCGACCCGAGTCGAACGCGGTACCCTGATCGTCGCGCTGGGCGGTGGCGTCATCGGCGATCTGACCGGCTTTGCCGCCTCGATCCTGCTGCGCGGCGTCGATTTCGTCCAGATCCCGACCACCCTTCTGGCCCAGGTTGACAGCTCGGTCGGCGGCAAGACCGGCATCAACACCCGCCACGGCAAAAATCTGATCGGCGCATTCCACCAGCCCCGGCTGGTGCTGGCCGATACCGCCCTGCTCGACAGCCTGCCGCGTCGGCAGGTGCTGGCCGGTTATGCCGAAGTGCTCAAATACGGGATCATCGACGATCCCGATTTCTTTTCCTGGCTTGAAACCAACGGCAGCGCCCTGATCGACGGCGACCCGGACGCCCGACGCCACGCGGTAGCGACCTCGTGCCGGGCCAAGGCCCGGATCGTCGCCGCCGACGAGCGCGAGGGCGGCGTCCGCGCCCTGCTCAATCTCGGCCACACCTTCGGCCATGCGCTGGAGGCCGAGACCGGATTCTCCGACGAGCTTCTCCACGGCGAGGGGGTGGCGATCGGAATGGTGATGGCGCTACGCCTGTCGGCGATGCTGGGCCTGTCTCCCGCCGCCGACGCCGAACGGTTGGTCCGCCACCTCGACGCGATCGGGCTGCCCTCGGGCCTCGCCGGTCCCCGGCTGTGGGATGTCGCCCGTCTGATCGGCCACATGCGCGGCGACAAGAAAGTCAAAGACGGTGCCATGACCTTCGTTCTGGCCCGAGGCATCGGCGGCGGCTTCCTGTCGCGCGACGTGCCTGAAGAGTCGCTGACCGCCCTGCTGGCGGAGATGGCCGCCGGGAGATAAACGCATGGACGGATTGACCCTGACCCTGCTCGCCGTCATCGCGCTCCAGGTGCTGTCAGCATTCTTTTCGGGTTCCGAAACGGCACTAACAGCAGTGTCGAAGCCGCTGATGCACCAGATGGAGCGGGATGGCAGCCGCGCCGCCAAGCGGATCAACACCCTGTTGAAGACCCGCGACCGTCTGCTCGGTTCGCTGCTGCTGGGCAATAATCTGGTCAACATCCTTGCCTCGTCGCTGGCCGCCGGTCTGATGGTCGGCCTGTTCGGCGATGCGGGCATCGTCTATGCAACCATCGGCATGACCGCGATCATCGTGCTGTTCGGCGAAGTGCTGCCCAAGACCTATGCGATCTATCACGCCAATACGGTCGCGCTGCGAGTCGCCGCCCCGGTGACGGCGGTGGTTCTGGTGTTCACGCCGGTGGTTCGCGCCCTTGAGCTGATCGTGCGGCTGATCTTCCGCCTGTTCGGAGCCAGCAACGGCGTGAGCGTCACCGCCGAAGCGTCGATGATGGAGCTGAGGGGAGCAATCGAGGTCCATGCGGGCGAGGCCGAAGTCCGCGAAGAACGGAGGATGCTGCGTTCGATTCTCGAACTGGCCGATGTCGAGGTCGGACAGGTGATGACCCACCGCCGCAACCTCGTCACCATCGATGGCGGACAACCCGCCGCCGCCATCCTCGATCAGATCATCACCAGCCCCTACACCCGCCTCCCGCTCTGGCGCGACGACCCCGACAATATCGTCGGCGTGATCCATGCCAAGGACATGCTGCGCGCGGTGCGCACCCGCGACGAAGGAATCGAGGGGCTGGACGTCTGCGCCCTGGCCTCCGATCCGTGGTTCATCCCGGATTCGACGACGTTGCAGGAACAGCTTCAGGCCTTTCGCCAGCGGCGCGAACATTTCGCCCTGGTCGTCGATGAATACGGCTCGCTGATGGGAGTCGTGACGCTGGAAGACATCCTGGAAGAGATCGTCGGCGACATCGTTGACGAACACGACGTCGCCGCCACCGGGGTCCGGCCGCAATCGGATGGAACCTTTATCATCGACGGCGCCGTGCCGATCCGCGATCTCAACCGCGAGTTCGAGTGGCGGCTGCCCGACGAAGAGGCCGCAACCATCGCCGGTCTGGTGCTGCACGAGGCCCGGCGCATCCCTGAAGTCGGGCAGATTTTTCGCTTTTACGGCTTCCGGTTCGAAATCGCCCGGCGGCAACGCAACCAGATCACCGCGTTGCGCGTTACACCGCCACCGAAACAGCAACGACAGAGTTAAAACGAGACGGATTTGAGGCGGACGCCCCGGCCCCTTTCCGCTTGCGCCTGGGGGCGGGTTCCGGTAAGCATCGCCGTTGATGGAGGACGTCATGATGCGGCGCCGCAACGCTACGGATGCTGATTTGGTCCGGGGTTTCGCCCCGGTGACGTTCTCTGACACCCTTCTCAAAACCGGCACTCCCAAGACCGCCTGACGCGGGCCGGTTCGTCACGACAAAACGACCAAGGCCCGCGGCGATAGCGCGCTCTGCGGGCCTTTCCGTATCCGGAGGGTGCCACGGAACGGACAGGCCGGGCGGCCCCGAACAACGGAGAGTTACAGACGATGGGCTATAAGGTTGCTGTAATCGGCGCCACCGGCAATGTCGGCCGCGAGATTTTGCAGACGCTGTTCGAGCGGAATTTCCCGATCGACGACATCGTTGCCCTGGCGAGCGAGCGCTCGGTCGGGCGCGAGGTCTCGTTCGGCGACAAGAAGATTCTAAAGGTCAAGGATCTCGCCAAGTTCGACTTCAAGGGCTGGGACATCGCGTTGTCCTCGCCCGGAGCCAAGGTCTCGGCGATCCACAGCCCCCGCGCCGCCGCCGCCGGATGCGTCGTCATCGACAACACGTCGCACTTCCGGATGGAGCCTGATGTTCCGCTGGTGGTGCCCGAGGTCAATCCCCAGGCGATCGCTGGATACAAGAAGCGCGGCATCATCGCCAACCCCAATTGCTCGACCATTCAGATGGTGGTCGCGCTGAAGCCGCTGCACGATCTGGGCAAGATCACCCGCGTCGTCGTCTCGACCTATCAGTCGGTGTCGGGCGGCGGCAAGGAGGCGATGGACGAACTGTTCGAGCAGACCCGCGCCATCTATGTCAACGACGCGATTACCCCCCAGAAGTTCCCGAAGCAGATCGCTTTCAACGTGATTCCGCAGATCGACGTCTTCATGGATGACGGATCGACCAAGGAAGAGTGGAAGATGACGGTCGAGACCTGCAAGATTCTCGATCCCGATATCGCCGTTCACGCCACCTGCGTCCGCGTGCCGGTGTTCGTCAGCCATTCAGAATCGATCAATGTCGAGTTTGCCCGCCCGGTCAGCGTCGAAGCGGCAACCGAGGCGCTGCGCGACGCCCCCGGCGTGGTGGTGCTCGACACCCGCGAGCCTGGCGGTTATGCCACTCCGATCGAAACCACCGGTGACGATCCTGTGTTCGTCAGCCGCATCCGCAAGGACCCGACGGTGAAAAACGGTCTGTCCTTCTGGTGCGTTGCCGACAATCTGCGCAAGGGTGCCGCCCTGAACGCCGTTCAGATCGCCGAAGTTCTGGCCAGCGATTACCTGAAGAAGTAAGCAAAAAGGGCCGGAGCGTTTCCGCTCCGGCCCTTTTGCCGACGCACCCGATCCAAGACCGAGACGAAGCCTTTAATCGAACAGGCTGGAGACCGAACGCTCCTCGCTGATGCGCTGAATCGATTCGGCCATCAGCGGCGCGATGGTGACGTGACGGATGTTGTGGGCCAGCTTCACCGCCTCGGTCGCCGGGATCGAATCGGTGATCACCAGTTCCTCAAGCGGCGACGCAGTGACACGGGCGACCGCGCCACCCGACAGAACGCCATGGGTGACATAGGCGGACACCGAAGTCGCTCCGGCCTTTATCAGCGCTTCGGCAGCGTTGCACAAGGTGCCTGCGGAATCGACGATATCGTCAACCATGATGCAGCGGCGGCCCCGCACATCGCCAATGATATTCATCACCTCGGACACGCCGGCTTTTTCGCGGCGCTTGTCGATGATCGCCAGATCGGCGTCGATGCGCCGGGCGATGGCGCGGGCGCGAACCACACCGCCGACATCGGGCGACACCACCATCACGTCGTCACCGACGTAATGGGCACGAATGTCATTGGTGAACACCGGAGCGGCGTACAGATTATCGAGCGGAATGTCGAAGAAGCCCTGGATCTGACCGGAATGCAAATCGAGGGTCACAACCCGGTCGGCTCCGGCGGTGGTGATCAGATTGGCAACCAGCTTCGCCGAGATCGGCGAGCGCGGGCTGGACTTGCGATCCTGACGAGCATAACCGAAATAGGGAACCACCGCCGTGATGCGTCGGGCCGAACCGCGCCGCAACGCATCGAGCGTCACGAGCAATTCCATCAAATTGTCGTTGGCGGGGAAACAAGTCGATTGGACCAGAAAGACGTCTTCACCACGAACATTCTCGTGAATTTCGACGAACACTTCCATGTCCGAAAAGCGGCGCACCACCGCTTTGGTCAGAGACATGTTGAGATACTCGGCGATCGCTTCGGCGAGCGGCCGGTTGCTATTACAGGCGAGAATTTTCATGGTGAGATATCCGTGGAGCGTGCGTGACCAGTGGCGGCGAGGACACCAGAATTCGACTTGCCGGGCATCCCTGGGCCAGGGGCCTCGCCCCCCGAACCTGCCCGCGCGACACGACATTTCGCTCCGAAAAACCGGCTTCCGTATATCAGCCGTTATCGGCGCTGTAAACCGCCTTACCCCCGAAATGAAGAGAGTGTGACATTCCTGCCCATGGTGGTTGACCGGCGGGGGGCTGGGCTGCTTCCCTGCCCTCCTGTTTCCGTCTTCCCGGAGTACATCCGATGCCTGTTTCCGCCCCGTCCTCTACCGCGTTGCCGCTGCATGGGGGCGATATTGCCGCCGCCGAGGCCCGCTGGGGCCGTCCGGTGGAAGGCTGGCTCGACCTCTCGACTGGGATCAACCCTCACCCCTATCCGCTGCCGCCGATCCCCTCCTCGTTGTGGGCGCGCCTGCCTGGAGCCGAGGCGGAAGCAGAACTGATCCGGGCGGCACAGCATCGTTTCAACGCCCCGGCAGCGGCAAAGATCGTCGCCGCTCCAGGAAGTCAGGCTCTGATCCAGGCGCTGCCACGGTTGCGCGCCCCCGGTCCCGTGGCGATCCTGACCCCCACCTATGCCGAACACGGCCGCACCTGGAACAGAGCCGGCCATACCGTCTCGTTACTGACCGATCCCGCCGCCGCCAATCCCGCCGGGGTCCTGGTGATCGTCAATCCCAACAATCCCACCGGCCGGTGTTTCGACCCGGCCGCTCTGGCCGAACTGTCGGCGCGGTTCGCCTCTGCGGGCGGGTTGCTGGTGATCGATGAGGCCTTCGCCGATCCCCAGCCGGAGATGTCGCTGATCCCGACTCTTCCTGCGGCAACCGTGGTGCTGCGCTCGTTTGGCAAGTTCCACGGACTGGCCGGACTAAGGCTGGGCTTTGCCGTCACCACGGAGGCCGAACTGGCGGAAGGACTGCACCGCGGCTTTGGCCCCTGGGCGGTTTCCGGCCCGGCCCTGGCGGTGGGAGCCGCCGCCCTTGACGACGATGCCTGGGCCAGCGCCAGCCGTGCTCGCCTCGCCGCCGATCAGGCCAGGCTGATCGCAGTGCTGACCTCGGCCGGATTGGAACTGGTGGGAGGAACGCCGCTGTTCACCCTGGTCCGCCATTCCGAAGCAGCCCGGATCTGGGATGAACTGGGACAGGCGGGCATCCTGGTCCGCGCTTTTGAAGGACAACCGGACTGGCTGCGGATTGGGCTTCCCGCCGACGATACCGAGTTCGAACGACTGGCGCGGGCTTTGGCATAACGGAAATCGGCGGAAAGGATGGGGCAAAGCCCCGTGACATCAATCCACCGATCGCCGCCAGCGTTCGATCAACAGACGGGCGATCGAATCCGGGCCGGGCAGCAGGTAGCCGTCGGGACCAGGAGTTCCATCCGCGCCGAAACGGTCGAGTTCGGCGCGGGTGAACCAGCGGACATCCTCGATCTCGCTATGGTCGGGCACCGGATCGGCTCCGCAAGCGCTCGCGGTGAAACCGACCATCAGCGAGGAGGGAAACGGCCAGGGCTGGCTGGCGACATAGCGAACGTCATCGATTCGAACCCCGGCTTCCTCGAACACCTCACGAGCCGCCGCATCCTCCAAGGCCTCGCCCGGCTCGACGAACCCGGCGAGGCAGGAATAGAGGCCAGCAGGCCATTGCGGCTGACGCCCCAGTAAAATCCGTCCGGCGGGATCGCCGACCAGGACAATCACCGCCGGATCGGTCCGCGGATAATGTTGAGTGGCGCAGGCAGGAGCGGTGCAGGAACCGATATGCCCCGCATCCTCGAACCGCAACGGCGCACCGCAGACGGAACAGAACCGGGTCCGGGCACGCCACAGCAGCATCCCGCGCGCATACGCCAACAGCGCGGTTTCCTCGGCGGGCAGCAACGCCCCCACCGCACGGAGTCCCTGCCAGACCCAGCCATCCGGCAGATCCAGCACCGGGCCACCGTCACCGTGTCCGTCCGCCGCCGACAGATCGAGCGCGATCAGCGGAGCGTCATCTTCCATTCCCAGCAGCAGAGAAGGCGGGTCGAGCGCCTCGATCAACGGCAATACCCGCAGGGGATCAAGCCGCAACGCTGTGGACCGTGCCGGATCGACCGGATGCAAGCCGCGCCAATAGACCAGGAAGCGAGCGTCGGGACGGCGGAGCAATTCGGCTGGGTCGGCAGCATGACGCAGCAGATTGGCCCGATCGAGCGTGCCGCCGCGATAAGAAAGCAGGATTGTCATCGCAGCAGCTTCGCATGCCCCGCTTTCCCCCTCAAGCGGCCACGACGCAGGCCAGGGCTTCCCGGATCGTCCACGATCCACCATATTAGGATAGGATGAGGACACGCACTCCGCCCCACGGATGCAAGGACGGTCGATCATGGACAGCCCCCCCATCGATTTTTCCGGTGAAAGGCTGGTCCGGCTTGCCCCGGACCGGGTTCTACCGCTTGAACCGGCCGACCGCGATTATATCGCGAGCGCGCTGGACGCCTTGCACGATGCTTTCCGTGGCCAAGCTCCCGTCCCGCCGCCACTAGGGGCGCTCCCCGCCCGCGCCCTGATGCGAATGCTGGTCGATCTGCGCCGCCTTCGCGCCGAAACCCCCGAGCAAGTCGAAGCGAAAGGCCGACTTGCCGGGGCCATCAGCGTGCTGCAAACCACCTGCGTCTTCACCACCGAACTAGGCAAAAGCCGGGAAACCCGCCACGACGACCCGGCATGATCTAGGCTTTCATCAATGTCCCTCGCCGGGCGCGAGCATCCGCTCGCTTGGCCGCCGCCGCAATGGCGGCCTCAGCGCGGGCAGGGATGGCGAATCGGGTCGGCATGATCGCACAGCGACACGCCGCGCAAAAACGTTGACCATTCCTGCAAGGTCGATTTCGGAATCGGAGCGGAATCGTCACGAGCGAAGGCTGGACCACGCCACAGACGCTCGACGACAAACAAAGCCTGCTGGCCCCGGATCGCCTTGACCGCGACCAGCCCCCCCATCCCCGATTGATGGCCCCGCGTGCAGGTCACGGTCAGCGTCGCGACGGGATAATTGTTGGTCATGCCCTCCGAGGCCGGACTGGGACCGGCGGCGTCACAGCCGGAGCGGCTGGCATCGACGACCCGCTGAACAAAGGCGCGGGCTTCGGCGCGAGGATCGACGATCACCTGAATTGTCAGCATCTCGGTCCAGTTCTCACTGTTCTGGCCCGGCGGAAATAAGTGGGTGGCAATTGCGGTCCGGCTGGCGGACGAACCGCCGTTCTGCCAGCCCTCGGGCGGGATCATCACCAACCGCTCGGTTGGCTGCACCGCTTCCTGGGCCGGAGCCGGAGACGATTGAGCCAGGACGGGGGCGGCAGCAAGCAGCCCCAGGATGGCCAGGGCGGGAACAGCAACAAAGCGGAACATCGGGGTTCTCCGGGTCAATAGGCTTTGGACAAAGCGAGGCGCACCACCTTACGCATCAGGGTCGGCAACGCCTGCTCGGCCAGCCGGTCGAGCGGACACCACAAACCGCGCACGGGGGGCTGGCCGGTCGCCCGCGCCGCCGCCACCATCAGTTCCAGGTGAAAATGGGTAAAAGTATGGCGAACAAGCCCTGGCAGCGGACGCCATGGTCCAGCCAGCCGGTCAGCAGGCAGAGGCGCGAAGGACTGAGCCTCGTCAATCTCCCACGGCTCGGGCCGCCATTCGGTCGATGGCACTTCCATCATTCCGCCCAGCAATCCTTGGGGCGGACGGCGGCGCAGCAACACCGCCCCATCGCGGGCGACGATCCAGAAAGCGATACCACGCCGGGTCGGCCGCTCCGGCTTGGGCGTCCGCGCGGGCAGAGTGGCCTCGAGTCCCTGAGCCAGCGCAGCACAGGATTCGCGCCATGGACACAGCCCACAGGCCGGATTGCGCGGACTGCACAGGGTCGCGCCCAGATCCATCACCGCCTGGGCATAATCGCCCGCCCGCTCGGATGGCGTTAGTTCCCCCGCCAACGCCTTCAGCCGTGCCTTGGCTCCCGGCAACGGATCGGTCACCGCGAACAGCCGCGCCATCACCCGTTCGACATTGCCGTCAACCACCACCGCCCGATGACCGAAGGCTATCGAGGCGATCGCGGCCGCCGTGTAATCGCCGATACCGGGAAGGCGGCGCAGACTGTCCTCGTCCTCGGGGAAATGCCCGCCCCGCCATTCCGTCACCGTCTTGGCGCATTGGTGCAGATTCCGGGCACGGGCGTAATAGCCCAACCCGGCCCAGGCGTGCATCACCTCTTCGACCGGAGCGGCAGCCAGAGCCTCGACGGTCGGCCAGCGGGTCAGGAAGGTGTTGAAGTAGGGGATCACCGCCGCGACGGTCGTCTGCTGGAGCATCACCTCGGACAGCCAGACTCGATAGGCATCGGCCTGCTCCCCCGGCGCCGCCCGCCACGGCAATATGCGGCGGTCGCGGTCGTACCAGGCGAGAAGACGGTCGGACAGGGCACGGGCATTGGACAGGGGCATCGGGGAAGAATAGAGCATCCCAGCCGATTGCGGTATGGTTCTAGGATGACCCAGCCGCCCAAGCCAGCGCCAGTTCCGGCTCCCCCCCGCCCCACCTATGGATTGGTGGCAGTGGCGGTGCCGTCCGGGCGGGTGACCCGTCCGGTTTTTGGCCGCCACGGCTTTGCCGAGGGCGCGCTGGTCACCGACTGGCCCGCCATCGTCGGCGCGGCAATCGCTCACCACACCTTGCCGGTACGGATTCGCTTTCCCGCGAAGGAACGCACCGATGGCACCTTAATCGTCAAGGTTGCCTCTGGCGCTTTTGCATTAGAGATGCAGCATCTGGAGCCGCTGATTCTGGAAAAGATCAACGGCTATTTCGGCTGGAACGCCGTGGCGCGGCTGAGGCTGATCCAGGGGCCGCTGCCCGAGACGACACGGCGCAAGCCGCCCGCGCCCGAACCGCCCCCGCTCCCCCCCGACAGTCAGGCGGCAATCAACCTCGCCCGCGTCGAAGACCCCGACCTGCGCGAGGCTCTCGCCCGCCTGGGCCGCCGCATCGCCAAGTCTTGACACCCCCCTTAACAGAATTGATAGGGGACGAAGCCGCGCGTGTTCTCGTCGATGCTGATCCGGCTGCCGATCGGAGGAAATGCGCGCTGGCGGCAATCGCGGCGCTCGCAGATGCGACAATTGACTCCGATTGGCGTCGCCGATTCGTCATGGCTGAGGTCAAGCCCGGCGGAATAGACAAAATCTGGAGCGTGAGCGACCTCGCAACCCAACCCGATCGCGCATAATCGGTTGGGACGCTTCCAACCGCCGCCGCGCCGGGTCACGGTGCGGGCGATGCAGACATAACTAACATTGTCAGGCATCCGAGCCAGTTGGACCAGGATACGGCCGGGCTGGGCAAAGGCTTCGTGGACGTTCCATTGCGGGCAAGCCCCGCCGAAACGAGTGAAGTGAAAGCGGGTGGCGGAATGGCGCTTGGTAATGTTGCCGGCGCGATCGACCCGGACGAAATAGAACGGAATTCCCCGCGCACCGGGCCGTTGCAGAGTCGACAGGCGGTGGCAGACCTGTTCGAAGCTGGCACCGAAGCGGCCCTGAAGCTGTTCGATATCGTGCTTCAACGCCCGTGCCTGCTCCGAGAAAACGCCATAAGGCATTAACAGCGCCCCAGCGAAGTAATTCGCCAACTCGACCCGGCAGATCGCGCAGGCCTCGTCGGACGACAGATCGGCGGTATCGACGATGCCATCGATCAAAGAGCGATAGGCCAGCATCCCGATCTGATGGGCGAGGTGAAAGTTGCGAGACGGCATCGGCAATTGCGACGACAAAGTCAGCGTGCCGGAGATCGGATCGAAATGCCGCATTCCCTCGGCCTCATCGGCGGGAATGATCCGCACCCGCACCCCGAGATGAATGTCGAGATAGGCCGCAAGATCATTATACATCTGACCCAGACTAAAGCCCTCGGCCATCGCCAGCGCCTCGGCGGCCTCGTCCAGTCCGCCGACATAATTATCGCGGTAATAAAAAAAGTCGCGCACCTCTTCGTAGGGGAAGTGAGCACGCCCCGTGCGCATTTCTCCCCCGCCCTTCGACAGATCTTCCGTCAAGGCGTGCAGACGCTCATCGGCCTGACGAAAGCTTCGGTACAGAGCGAGCACACGCTTGGCCAGATCGGGCGAGGCGGCGGCGGCGTTACGTAGTTCTGCCAACGGAATCCCGTCGCCGCCGAACAAAGGATCGTTCAACGCCTCGCGCAGATCGGCGACGAGTCTGGATTCCTCGTCTTCGACAAGTTTTGCAAGGTCAACATCGAGAACCTGGGCGATTCGTAAAAGAACCGGCACCGTCAACGGGCGCTGATTGTTTTCGATTTGATTGAGGTAACTGGGGGAAACACCCAACCGGGCGGCTAAAGCCGCCTGACTTAGGGTGTGGCGTTCCCGCAGACGCCGCAATTTGTGGCCGATATATAGCTTTCCACTCATGGTGAATTTAATACCCGATCCAGCGCCAATTCGCAACATTCGCAAACCACGAGGGCATGTTTGCGAACACATTTGCACCACCACCCTTTTCTCAAGGCGTCAAGGTTGCCACGGTTACGGGATTGTGAATAACAGGGGGCGGTTCGTTCCCCCCCTGCCCGCCCGGAGGTCTTGGTCAATGCAAGATATTGTTCGCCAGCTTGAAGAGAAGCGGAACCGCGCCCGCCTCGGTGGCGGAACGAAGCGCATCGCTTCCCAGCATGCCAAAGGCAAGCTGACAGCGCGCGAACGCATCGAGCTGTTGCTCGATAAAGATTCGTTCGAAGAATGGGACATGTTCGTCGAACACCGTTGCCACGATTTCGGCATGGCGGAACAGTCGATCCCCGGCGATGGCGTCGTTACCGGCTATGGCACTGTCAACGGCCGTCTGGTGTTCGTCTTCAGCCAGGATTTCACCGTGTTCGGCGGCTCGCTCTCCGAAGCCCACGCCGAGAAGATTTGCAAGATCATGGACAAGGCGGTCCAGGTCGGCGCTCCGGTGATCGGGCTGAACGATTCCGGCGGCGCGCGCATCCAGGAGGGCGTCGCCAGCCTCGCCGGTTACGCCGAAGTGTTCCAGCGCAACGTGCTGGCCTCTGGCGTCGTGCCGCAGATTTCCCTGATCATGGGTCCGTGCGCGGGCGGCGCGGTCTATTCCCCCGCCATGACCGACTTCATCTTCATGGTGAAGGACAGCTCCTACATGTTCGTCACCGGGCCGGACGTGGTCAAGACGGTGACGCACGAGACCGTCACCGCCGAGGAACTGGGCGGGGCCGTCACCCATTCGAGCAAGTCGGGCGTGGCCGATCTGGCCTTTGAAAACGATGTGGTGGCGCTGTTGCAATTGCGCCGCTTCATCGACTTCCTGCCCGCCAGCAACCGTGAAAAGCCGCCCCACCGCCCCACCGCCGACATTCCCGACCGGATCGAGCGCTCGCTCGACACCCTGATCCCCGAAAATCCCAACAAGCCCTACGACATGAAGGAATTGATCCTGAAGGTCGTCGATGAGGCCGATTTCTTCGAAATCCAGCCCGACTACGCGGGCAACATCATCGTTGGCTTCGCCCGGATGGAAGGACGCACCATCGGCATCGTCGCCAACCAGCCGATGGTCCTGGCGGGCTGTCTCGATATCGCCTCGTCGATCAAGGCGGCGCGCTTTGTCCGCTTCTGCGATGCCTTCAATATTCCGATCGTTACTTTCGTCGATGTGCCCGGCTTCCTGCCCGGCACCGCCCAGGAATACGGCGGCATCATCAAGCACGGCGCCAAGTTGCTCTATGCCTATGCCGAGTGCACCGTGCCGAAGATCACCGTCATCACCCGCAAAGCCTATGGCGGCGCGTATGACGTCATGAGCTCGAAGCACCTGCGCGGCGACGTCAACTTCGCTTGGCCCAGTGCCGAAATCGCGGTGATGGGGCCGAAAGGCGCGGTCGAGATCATCTTCCGCGGCGACATCGGCGATGCGGAAAAGATCTCCACCCGGACGGAAGAATACCGCCAGAAGTTTGCCAACCCGTTCATCGCCGGCCATCGCGGCTTCATCGATGACGTCATCATGCCGCGCACCACCCGCAAGCGGATCTGCCGGTCTCTCACGATGCTGAGAAGCAAGGATCTGAAGAACCCGTGGAAGAAACACGGGAACATTCCGCTCTAAGGTTCATCAGGGTTTTCGCGCGTTGCCCGCGCGGGTCTCCAACGGGGGATAAACGGATGTTTTCGAAGATTCTGATCGCCAATCGCGGCGAGATCGCGTGCCGGGTCATCAAGACCGCACGCAAGATGGGTATCAAGACGGTTGCGGTCTATTCCGAAGCCGATAAGCAAGCCTCGCACGTCCTGATGGCCGATGAATCGGTCTATATCGGCCCGGCACCGTCGGCTCAGAGCTATTTGCAGATCAACGCCATCATCGACGCCTGCAAAAAGACCGGCGCTCAGGCGGTTCATCCCGGCTACGGCTTCCTGTCCGAAAAGCGTGAATTCCAGGAGGCGCTCTCCGCCGCCGGAATCACCTTCATCGGCCCCGATGCCCACGCCATCTTCGCCATGGGCGACAAGATCGAGTCGAAGAAGCTGGCGCGCGAGGCAGGTGTTTCGACCGTCCCCGGCTTCCTCGACGTCATCCAGAATGCCGAAGAAGCGGTGAAGATCGCCCGCGAAATCGGCTATCCGGTGATGATCAAGGCGTCGGCGGGCGGCGGCGGCAAGGGCATGCGTCTGGCCTGGAACGACGACGAAGCCCGCGAGGGTTTTGTCTCGGCCACCAACGAAGCGAAATCCTCCTTCGCCGACGACCGCGTTTTCATCGAAAAGTTCATCGAACAACCGCGCCATATCGAGATCCAGGTGCTGGCCGATTCGTTCGGCAACACCGTCTATCTCGGCGAGCGCGAATGCTCGATCCAGCGTCGCCATCAGAAGGTCATCGAGGAAGCGCCGTCGCCGTTCCTCAGCCCCGAAATGCGCAAGGCGATGGGTGAACAGGCCTGCGCCCTGGCCCGCACCGTCAATTACAAGTCGGCCGGCACCGTCGAATTCATCGTCGGTGGCTCGACCGGACAGTTCTACTTCCTGGAAATGAACACCCGTCTCCAGGTCGAACATCCGGTCACCGAGATGATCACCGGCCTCGATCTGGTCGAGTGGATGATCCGCATCGCCAATGGCGAGAAGCTGAGCTTCACCCAGGACGAGGTGAAACTGGATGGCTGGGCGATGGAAGCCCGCATCTATGCCGAAGACCCGTTCCGCAACTTCCTGCCCTCGACCGGGCGGCTGACCCGCTATCAGCCCCCGCAGGAAGGCAACCACGTCCGCGTCGATACCGGCGTCGATGAGGGCGGCGAGATCAGCATGTATTACGATCCGATGATCGCCAAGCTGATCACCCACGGCCCGACCCGCGACGCGGCGATCAACCACATGCGTCAGGCGCTGGACGAGTATTATATCCGCGGCCTGTCGCACAACATCCCGTTCCTCGCCTCGTTGTTCTCGAAAGAACGCTTCGTGCGGGGCGACATCACCACCAACTTCATCGCCGAGGAATACCCCCACGGCCTGACCACCGACCAGCTGCCCGCCGAAGATCCCTCGGACCTGATCGCGGTCGCCGCCGCGATGAAGCGGCGGATCATCGAACGCAATGTTCGTATTTCCGGTCAGTTCCCCGGCCACGAAATGAAGCCGCCGGTACAGTGGTCGGTCTATTTCGACAAGCAATATCACGACGTCGATGTCCACCCGGCTCCGGGCGGCTATGCCGTGGTGATCAAGGACGAAGCGGTCGAGGTCAAAACTGACTGGCAGGTCGGTGATCCGCTGATCCGCGCTACCGTCGATGGCCGTCCGGTCTGTGTCCAGGTCGATCGTACCGGCGTGTCGTTCCGGCTGTCTCATGCGGGCCTGCGCGCCGAAGCGTTCGTGTTCACCCGCCGCACCGCCGAACTGTATCGCCTGATGCCGTTCAAGCTGCCGCCGGATATGTCGAAGTACCTGCTGTCGCCGATGCCCGGCCTGCTGGTCCGTCTGATGGTCGAGGAAGGCCAGGAGGTCAAGGCTGGCGAGGCTTTGGCAGTCGTCGAAGCGATGAAGATGGAAAACACTCTGAGAGCCGAGCGCGATACCGTCATCGCCAAGCTGCATGCCAATGCCGGCGATTCTCTCGCGGTCGATCAGAAGATCATCGAGTTCGCTGCGTGACAGACCTAGCCGGCATTAACCGGCTGCTCGACAATAACCGCCAGTGGGCGGAAATGGTCGAGCGTACCCGACCGGGCCTGCTCGCCGATCTGGCGCGGCAGCAGGCCCCCCGCTACCTGTGGATCGGCTGCGCCGATTCACGGGTTCCGGCCAACGAAATCGTCGGTCTGGCATCGGGCGAGTTGTTCGTTCATCGCAACATCGCCAATCTGGTCCAGCACGGCGACCTCAATTGTCTGTCGGTGCTGCAATTCGCCATCGACCAGCTACAGGTCCGCGACATCATCCTGTGCGGTCATTACGGCTGTAGCGGAGTCAGGGCGGTCTTGCGCGAGGATAGCCTGGGGATCGCTGAACACTGGCTTCACCCCTTACGTGAGCTGGCCCACCGCCACCAGGACGAACTGAGCCGCCTTGAGGGCGGAGACGCGCAGGTTGATCGCTTGTGCGAACTGAACGTGTTGGAGCAGGTCCGCAACCTGTGCCGTATCCCGATTGTCCGCCGGGCGTGGCAACGCGGTCAGGCGCTGTCGATCCATTCGTGGATCTATGGCCTGCGTGACGGACTGGTCCGCACGCTCGCCCCGTCGCTCGACGGCCCCAGTCCGGCCAAAGCCGGTCTTTAGAGCGACCGCCACCCACAAGCGAAACTGGGCGATAGCCCAGTCGCGCAAGCGAATGGATACCGCGTCAACCCGCGCGGATAGCGACCAGCCATTCCTCGATATTAGGGGCCATCGCCTTAAAGCTGATCGCAAAGGCGGTCATCAGCTTGTCTTTTTCCTGGTTGGTGTGGATCAGATTGTCCACCACCTTACGCAGGATGTCCTTGGCGAAGGCTGGCACCGACAGGATCTCCGGCAAGCGGGGACCGAGGGCGGATTTCAGCGCATAGACCACCACTTCGACCTTATCGATATTCAGGCGTTGAATCTCGACTAGGTTCTCGGTGGCAATGTAGCACAGCATATCGCCGAACAGCTTCAGGACCGACTTATCGAGTGAAGCGCAGACGTTGAAGAAAGCGTTCTCGCGGGAGAAGAACGTCCAGGACTGATCGCCCAGCAAATTGCGATAGAACTCGTACATTTCGCGGTTCCATACCGCGATCCCGGCGATGGCCTGGGGCCGGTCGGCCAGAATGGCACCGAAATCGGCACCGGTTGCGGCCTTGACCTTTTTGATCTGAGCCGGTTCGAATTTCGCGATCGCTTCAATCTTCTCGACCGTTGGTAGACATAGGATGTCCTCGCCAATCTCGAAGAGATGTGGATAGCTGAGATTGGCCAGATAGGCTTCGATCAACGGCAATTGCCACGCAAAAGCGATATAGCGCAGCAACTCGCGGGCCTTGCGCTCCTCGGCCGGATCGACGCTCAGACGCTCGATCTGCTCGGTCTTTTTGATCAGGCCGAACATGCTTTTGCGAGTGACGGTCTCGGTGACGGTCTCGACGATCTTAAGTGAGTCGAACACCTTACGGGCGCAGGTCCGAACCAATAATTGCTGCACCTGGGCCAACGTCACGCCACAGATCAGTTCGACCTGCTCGTCACGAACGGGATAAGCGGCGTCGGCGGTACGGACGATATCATCGACCTCCTCGCGATGAGCCAGATACGCCTCAATAAAGCTGCGGAGCAGCGCCGGGTCGGCGATCAGCGCCTGATAGGTTACGGCCGGATCGAAATGGCCGGATTTCTGAAAGGTGACCAGCACCTTTTTCAATCCGCCGATCACGGATTTCTTGGTCTCCGTATCGATTTCGATCGGAGGCGGAAGTATTGCTACGTCCATGGCTCACCCGCATCCTATTCGCGAATGGTCTAGGTTTACTCCTAAGGTCTGGCCTAGGCAAGGCAGTTGGCCTAGTCGTCAGCGACCATTGGTTGCCCTATCACCTTCGATCAGCATCCATGTCAGCTCATGCTTGTTGTGCGACAGATGCAGCAACCGCGATCCCGGCACCGCCGCGAAGCGGGCGGCAATAGCGTGATCGGTCTCGCCCTGGAACTTCAGGGTACAGATAAAATTACGGGCAAGCCGCGAGTCGCGCCAGCGTTCGACCAGCCGCAGCAGCCGTTCCGGATAGCATATCACGTCTGAGCACAGCCAATCGACTGGGCCGATTGAGACTGGATCAAGCCCGAAAGCGCTCTCCTGCCGACAGGTGACGGTCTCTATCGCGGCGATAGAGGGAGCCAGCGGAGCCTTGTCGATCGCGATCACCTGGGCACCGCCCGAAGCCAGAACCCAGGTCCAACCGCCGGGGCTGGCTCCCAGGTCAAGGCAGAGTTCGCCCGGTCCCGGTCTCCGTCCGGCCAGGGTCAAGGCTTCCCACAGCTTCAAATAGGCGCGGTTGGGGGGGACGGCGCGGTCCTCGACAAAGCCGACCTCGCCATTGGGAAAGCGACTGGAACAATCCGCCGCCGCCAGCAGGCGCCCCTCGTCCAGCCACACGAACGAGCCAAGCGGCGCGGTCGGCGCGGCCTGCCCGAAGATCAGCGGCTTGGCTGATACCTTGGGCAGCTTCTCGACCAGCAATCCGGTGCGGCGGTGCAGGTGAAAGGCATAGGGCCACCAATTGCGCTGGATCGCCCGCAACGCCTTGGCGGCGGTTCCAATCGAATCGGCGGCGATCTCGACCGGATCGCGCCAGATATTAAGCGCCCAGGCGGCGGGACGTGCCGGGCCGGGGGCCAACATCAGTCGGCCGTGCTCGGCAACGACATCGCCCAGTTCGGCGCGTAAATCGGCCTCGAACCCTGGAGCGGCAAGATAAGCGGTGACAGAGGAACTCAACGGACAGGTTCTTCGAGAAATTGTTGGACTGCATTATAGAGCTGGACCCGGTTGCTTTCGAACAAAGCGGCATGGGTCGCGCCGCCGACCATAACATACCGTTTGAACGGCGAGCGGGTTAGATGATTGAACAACGCCATTCCCATTGCCGGAGGGGCTTCGGAATCCCACTCGCCTTGAATTACCAAAGCCGGAACAGACAACCGCTCGGGAGACCAGCGCGGCTTGCCCGAGGCCCAATAGCGCATGGTGTCAACCACCACCCCGTTCGGTGCCCGCACCGTTCCCGGTGCGGTCGGGGCCGGATCGCTGGCCAAAGTCGCCTTCATCCAGTCAAGGAACACCGCTTTGGGCAACACGCTGTCGCGGCGGTCGGGCGGAACCGATTTCAGCCAGATATCGCGGGCGTCGCGCGGGTCGATCTGACGCCATGCCGGTACTCGGGCGATCTCGGCCTCGGAGGGAGTGGGGCCATCGCGCAGCCATTGCGGCGCGTACAGAACCAGCCGCTCAACCCGGTCTGGAACCTGGGTGGCGTAAAGACCGGCAATCGTCGCCCCCCACGACCAGCCGATCAGAGTCACCTTTGACACGCCCCGGCGCGATTGGATGAAATCAACCGCGCGGGTTACGTCCTCGACTGCCTGGGCGCTATCGACAATGGCGGGATTGGACTCGGCGGGCTGAGACATCTCGGAAGGGCGACCCGACCGGCCATAGCCCCTTATATCGAGGCTGTAGACGTCGTAGCCACGCGCCGCCAGCCAGTCCATCCAGCTCCGCCCTTCGATTGGCAGATCGAACGCGGTATGTGCCGGGTAGGATGCTCCGTGCAGAAACAAAATCGTCCGATCCGGTCTCGGCTCGACCGAGCCATCGCGGTGCTTGTTGCGGAGATAGAGGTCAACCCCCGACAGACGGGACGAAACCGAGAACTCCTCGGTAACAACGTCAACCGCCAGGGCCGGCGGGATCAGAACCAACCAGATCAGCAAAAACAGGCCCACGAACCTCGCCGGATGCCTCATCGTTCTATCACCTTCTCGCGATGGGAAGCGTGCTGCATGATGGCCGCACCGCCACGGCGATAAAACCCCCCCTGGGCTTTTGGTATAAGATACGGACTTTAAGGCAACCCGATATCTTACTAGGACTCGGTTCCGGTAGGCAGCCGCACGGTGACAACGGTGCCACGGCCATCGACGAAGGCGGTCTCGATACGGCCGCCATGGCGCTCGACAAAACGTTCGACCAGAGCCAACCCAGAACCAAGCTCGGGTATCGGCTCCACTGTTCCGTCACTGACGGAAAAGGCGATTTCGGCAGCGCGACGCTCGGCCCGCACCGCGATATGCCCGCCCTGGGGCGCACGCTTAATCGCGGTGCCGACCAGATTGAACAGAACCTGCTTCAGCCGCCGCTCGTCAGCCACCAACCAACCGATATCGATCGGGCAATCGAGATCGAGCGCAAGCTTCTTCTCCCGCAGCCGCTCACGCGCCAATCCCAGCACCGCCGTCAGCAGCGGATGGATATCGACGGTATCGAGTTCCAGCGTCATCTGCCCGGCCTCGATCGCGGCAAGATCAAGGATATCGGCGATCAGCGTCTCCAGACCTTGCCCGGCCTCGACGATACCGTGGACGTAATCCTTCTGACGCTCGACCAACGGACCGACATATTCGGCAGCCAGCATTTCGGCAAAACCGATCAGGGCCGTCAGCGGCTGACGGACTTCGGCCGAGACATTGGCGATAAACTCGCTTTTCAGCCGGTCGGCGGCGGCCAGCGCCTCGTTTCGCTCGCGCAAGGCTCGCTCGACCCGTACCGAATCGGTAACGTCGAGGCACGTCAGCAGCATCGCCCCATCGGGCAGCGGCACCGTGGCGTAATCGACCACGGTGTCGTCCTGACGCTCCAACCGCCCGGCACGGGGCACCCGGTCGCGGAACAGACCGAGCAACCGCTCATGGACCGCCGGCCAGTCCGAAGCGCGGTCGCGGCGTCCCACAAAATAGCCGCCCAGCGCGGCGATCAATTCGGAAAGATGCGGCTCTTCGCCCAGATTGACCGGATTGAGCGCCCAAATCCGGGCGAAGGCGGGGTTGAACAGGCTCAACCGTCCGTCACCCCGGAACACCGCCACCCCTTCGTGCAGGTGGTCGAGGGTTTCGCGCTGCACCGCCAAGACCGTATTGAACGAGCGTTCCAGCGCCAGGGTGTCGGTTACATCCTCGAAGGTAAAGATCAGCCCGCCATGAGGGTGGGCCGAGATCATCTGGCGCAGGGTGCGACCGTCGGGCAGATGCAGCAGGGTCTCGTCGGCATCGATCAGCGAGACGAAGCGTTTCAGTTCGCTGTCCTTATAGGCACGATAATCGGCCACCTCGGGCAACAACCGCCGCTCGCGCAAGGCATCCAGCACCGCACCGTTGGTCGGCTGCGTCGCCAGCCAGTCGCGGTCCAGCCGCCACAACCGGACGAAGGCCGTATTGAAAAAAGCGAGCCGGGTGTCGGGGGTATAGATCGCGATTGCGGTGGCCAAACGCTCCAACACCTCGGCCTGGGCGCTGATATGGCGATCCAGTTCGGCCTGAAGCTCCTCGATCCGGGTCAGATCGACACAAAAACCGCCAGTCAGCAGCCCTCCCGCCACGGTAAAGGGCGCTTCGGTGATCTCGGCCAAGCGGCGTTGTCCGCCCAGAACAAAGTGAAAGGTCTCGGCGCGCCGTTCTCCGGCGGCGCGGGCACGGGCGGCCAGGGCGCGAGCCTCGCGCACCATTGAGTCGGAGGCCAACTCGATCTGTCCCGCCACTGCGGCCGAAGCCGCGTCGGCCTCGACCGCCTGAGCATAGGCGCGATTAACCTGAACCAGCGACAGGTCGTCGTCACGGACCCATACCGGCATCGGGGCGACATCCAATAACCCCTCCAGCCGCTCGCGCGCGGCGGTGGCGATGCTCAATTGCCGGGTCAGATCGGCCAGAGCCGAGGCCGCCTCGGTCACATCCTGGACCCACACCACCGCGCCCGCCGCCGCTTCGTCACCCTCGGGAGCCTCGGCCCGCACCCCGACCGCCCGCACCCGGCGCGACCCATCGCGTAAATCGAGATCCAGTTCGAAACCTTCGCCCTCGCTGCGCAACAGCGCCACGGCGGCATCAAGCCGGGCGGCATCGGCGACCGCGAAGGCGTCCAGCATTTCGGCGAATCCGGCTTGCGTCCCTCGTGCCAACCCCAACAGCACCGCCAGACGGCGCGAACAGATTTCGCCACCGCCGCCCCCGATCCAGGCGAAGAAGCCGTCGGGAGCGGTCTGAAGGCCACGACGCAGCCGCTCCGCCTCGGCGACCGCTGCCGCCGCCGTTTGCCTCGCCTCGGCCAGTTGCCAGCACCGCCAGCCCAGACAGACCAGTGCGGGCACGGCGGCTATCGCGCCAACCGCCAGCGATAACGGATCAAGCTCGCCCACCAACTCGGCCAGAACCACCGGATCCGCCGCCACCGCTACCGCCGATCCCGCGACCAGCATCGTCATTCCCGCCGCGACAGCCGCGCGCATCACCTATGCCTCCCCTGTCACGAACGAGGGTGCCGGGCCAGAGATAAAAAGACAAGGGCGCACGGGCGGCCACGGTTGCCGTCCTCCGCCCCGACTGATAATACCGGCTTTCCCCACGAGAGGTGTTGCGATGTTGAAGGCTTTGTACGACCAGATGATGGCCAAGGCGTCCCATCGCCATGCCCTCTGGTGGCTGGCGGCGGTTTCGTTCATCGAAAGCTCGGTCTTTCCGATTCCCCCCGACATCATGCTGATCCCAATGGTTCTGGCCGCGCCGACCCAATGGTGGCGAATCGCACTGGTCTGCACCATCTCCTCGGTTCTGGGCGGCTATCTCGGCTATGCCATCGGCTATTTCGCGATGGACACCATCGGCGCGGCGATCCTCTCGGCCTTCCACCTCAGCGACAAGTTCCACGCCTTAAAGCCGATCATCGACGAGTGGGGGGTGTGGTTCATCATCATCAAGGGCATGACGCCGATCCCTTACAAACTGGTGACGATCACCGCCGGGGCGTTCGATTTCGATCTGGCCCACTTTACCGTCGCCTCGATCATCGCCCGCGGAATGCGCTTTTTCCTGGTCGCGGCGCTGTTATGGCGCTTTGGCGCCCCAATCCGCGATTTCGTTGAACGGCGGCTGACCCTGGTCACCACCGTGTTCATCTTGTTGCTGATAGGCGGGTTCTTCGCTCTGAAGTTCCTATAACGATCCTGCCACCGCCCGACGCGCCGCCTCTAGGCATTCGTCCCGCGTCGGGCGGTAGTCCCGTTCTTCCCACCACCCATCGAGGCGAGCCAGCACGCGGCCAATCTCCGGTCCAGCGGGCGCGCCAAGGGCCAGCAGATCGCGGCCCTTAACCGGCAGTTCAACCGGCACCCAGGCGGCAGCGTCGTCAAGTAGGCCGATCCAGCCGACGGTATCGACCGGATCGGCATGGACAATCCCGATCCGGTGCCGTGCCCAGGCCAGCAGAACCAGATCGCGGACCAAATCGCTACCCAGGCGGCGCAGTATCCGGCGACGGGCGGCGGAATCGAGACCGGGAGCGATTTCGGAATCGGGCGCGGCCATCGCCACCAATCGGTCACGCGCCACTCCCGACAATTTCAGCCGGGCCGTAACCGACCGAGCCGCGACGGGATCGGAGCCAAGCAACGCCGCTAACCGTCGCAACGGATCGGGATGGATATCGGAGCGAACCAAGCCCCGGCGTTCCAGCCAGGCGAGTTGACGCAGCCGGGTCACGTCCTCGCCCTCGGGCAGGATCACCGACAGCACCCCCACCCCCTGCATCACCAGCAGGATCGTCGCCGGATCGTCGGAGCCCAGCAACCGCAGCAACTCGGACGCCACCCGCTCGCCCGACAGATCGACCAGACGCGGAGCCAATTGACGGCAGGCGGCCAGAGCGGACTTATCGCAGGCAGCCCCCCGGCCGTAGAAAGCCTGAAAGCGAAAGAATCGCAGCAGCCGAAGAGTATCTTCCTCGATCCGGTGAACCGGATTGCCGACAAAGCACACCCGCCCTGCTCCAAGATCGGCCAGACCGTTGAACGGGTCATAGATCCGCCCCTGTGGATCGGCCGACATCGCATTAAAGGTGAAGTCGCGCCGAGCGGCATCGGCAACCCAATCGTCGGTAAAGACGACGCTGGCGTGACGGCCATCGGTGGCGACGTCACGGCGCAACGTGGTGATCTCGAAATGGGCTTCGCCGATCACGGCGGTAACGGTGCCGTGCGCCAGCCCGGTTGGGATCGCCCGGATACCAGCGTCGTCAAGCAGCGCCAGCACCCGTTCGGGCGGATCGGGCGTGGCGATATCGATATCCGAGATCGGACGGTTCTGCACCGAATCGCGGACACAACCGCCGACGAACCGCACCGTGACGCCATCGGCCATCAAAGCCGCGATCACCGCACGGGTTTCGGGCGCTTGCATCCAGCGCTGCGGCGACAATTGACCGATTGGTTCGGTGAGAGATGGCCGGTACAGCCCATCCGGCACGGACGGATCAGCCTTCGGCATCCGCCAGCACCTCGGACAGATTGACCAGAATTCCGGCGGTGGCCCCCCAGATCAAGAAATCACCCCAGGACAACGCCCAAAACGATCGGCTTTGTCCGCCGACAACACGGACATGGTGCTGATGATTGGCGCGGTCGAGAATAAAAGACAATGGCACCTCGAACACGTCGGCGACCTCGAACGGGTCGGGAATCACGGTGAATGGCGGCCGGACCAACCCGACCACCGGAGTAATCAGAAAGCCGGTGCCGGTGACATACTGGTCGAGCTGCCCCAGCACCCGGATACGATCGGAGTCCAGCCCTACTTCCTCGGCGGTTTCGCGCAGGGCACAAACGACCGGATCGCCCTCGTCTTCGGGATCAAGCCGTCCGCCGGGAAAGCTGATCTGTCCGGGATGGTGGGCCAGATGTTGGGTGCGCCGGGTCAGTAGAACGGTCATCTCGCCGGGGTGATCGACGAGAGGCACCAGAACCGCCGCAGGAACCAGAGCGCCAGAGGATTCCGGCGGAACAAGAGACGCGGAAGGATCAGGATCGCCGCGCAGAGCTGTCTTGGCCTGAGCGGCCAGACGCCCGGAAACAGTCTCGACGTTCAACCGGGCTGATCGTCCAGTTGACCCAAAGGAAAAAACGTTCCTCTGCTCCATAAGCCATGAACCCTTTCGCCCCCAAGGTCTTCCTCCCACCCTCGGGCTACCAGTTCATAATACACGGATCGTGTCAGGCGCGCTTCCAGTCCGTCACCGATCAGGACATACGGCGACGGTTCGCCTGTCTCGGGGGTCTCGACCACCCGTAGCGGATGATCGGCATCCAGAGTCACGATTGCATCGACATTGGTGCGAAAAGAAATCGTCGCCTCGCGGCCACACCCGCAGACGAACATCTCGACGGCAAGAAAGGGCACATCCTCGACCACGATCCGCCCGACCTCATCCGGGGTCGCCAGCAGATAGCCGCCATCCTCGGCCCGGCACATCATCCCGGCGAAGAGACACACCATCTCGCGGCGGGCAATGGGCGAGCCGTGGTAAAACCATCGCCCCTGTCGATCAATGCTGATGCCAAGGTCACCGCAATCGGTGGCACCGCGATGAGTTGTGTCAACTGTCTGGGAAAGAGGTGCCAACAGCCGCTCCTTGCGCCCTTCATACCGTTTACGGGCGCTCTGACTCTTAAGATTTTCCCATGCCGAACCCATGTTGGGATACGGCCAAGAGAGGGGCGGCCAGGCGGGAATTCACCTTCTGTCCGTTGCCTCTTCTTATATTGGGATGCCCATTGCCGACGCAAACCCCAGCCACCGCTGTAGGATACGGAATTGCCGCGATCAGAACCCCATCAGAGAAAAGGGGCCGGAAACAACTGTTCCCGACCCCCCTTCCGATCATTGCGGCAACGTGCCGGGTTACTCGACCTCGCTGGCCAGTTCCCACACCGCCGGAGCGCGCCACAGGCGAGACTTCAGCATCTCACGCTCGAACAGCATCTCCTTCGGCACACGGTCCAGGAATTTGTCGAACAAATCTTCCTGGCTGCGCGCGTCGGCAACGCCGGCCTCACGGTCGATCCGCATCAATTCCTTGAAGGTTTCCCGCGAGTAATCAAGACCGGCCCATTCGATATCGTGATAGGTCGGAACCAGACCAATCGGGCATTCCACGGCACGAGCGCGACCATGGACGCGATCGACGATCCACTTCAACACCCGCATGTTCTGGCCATAGCCCGGCCACATGAACTTGCCGTCGGCACCCTTGCGGAACCAATTGACGCGGAAGATCGGCGGCGGGTTCTTCACCGCCCGCCCCATGTTGAGCCAATGGTTGAAGTAATCGGCCATGTTATAGCCGCAGAACGGCAGCATGGCGAAGGGATCGCGGCGGATAGCGGCCTGACCGACGGCGGCGGCGGTCGCCTCGGACCCCATCGTCGCGCCGAGATAGACGCCATGGGCCCAATTAAAGGCCTGGGTCACCAACGGAGCGTTCTTCGACAGACGGCCACCGACGATGAAGGCCGAAATCGGCACACCGGCCGGATTCTCCCACTCGGGATCGACACTCGGGCACTGGCTGACCGGGGCGGTGAAGCGGGCGTTGGGATGGGCCGCCGGGGTCTCGCTGGCCGGGGTCCAGTCATTGCCGCGCCAATCGATCAGATGGGCCGGAGCCTCGTCGGAGAGACCTTCCCACCACACGTCGCCATCGTCGGTCAAGCCGACATTGGTGAAGATCGAATTGCTGGCGCAGGCGGCAATGGCGCTGGGATTGGTCTTGGCACCGGTACCGGGAGCAACGCCGAAGAAACCAGCCTCGGGATTGATGGCGTGGAAACGTCCATCGGCACCCGGCTTGATCCAGGCGATATCGTCGCCAACGGTCCAGATCTTCCAGCCGTCGAAGCCCTTCGGCGGAACCAGCATCGCGAAATTGGTCTTGCCGCAAGCGGAGGGGAACGCGGCGGCGACATAGGTCTTCTCGCCTTCCGGGTTCTCGACGCCGACGATCAGCATGTGCTCGGCCAGCCAGCCTTCGTCACGCGCCATCACCGAGGCGATACGCAACGCGAAGCACTTCTTGCCCAACAGGGCATTGCCGCCGTAACCCGAGCCGAACGACCAGATCTGCCGTTCCTCGGGGAAGTGGGTGATGTGGATGTTGTCGGGATTGCACGGCCAAGGCACATCCGCCTGACCGGGCGCGAGCGGCAGGCCGACCGAATGAAGGCAACGGACGAACTCGCCATCGGTGCCGAGCAGATCCAGCACCTTCTTACCCATGCGGGTCATGATCCGCATGTTGGTGGCGACATAGGGGCTGTCGGTGATCTCGACGCCGATATGGGCGATCGACGAACCGAGCGGTCCCATCGAGAACGGCACCACGTACATGGTGCGGCCCTGCATGCAACCGTCGTACAAAGGCCGCATCCGGGCCTTCATTTCCTTCGGATCGACCCAATTATTGGTTGGGCCGGCATCGTTGCGGTTCAAGGAGCAGATAAAAGTTCGGTCCTCGACTCGAGCCACGTCTCGGGGGTCGGATCGGGACAGGTAGCTGTTGGGGCGCAGATCCGGATTGAGTCGGATCATCGTCCCGCTTGCGACCATTTTCGCACACAGAGCATCGTATTCAGCCTGGGAGCCATCACAGATGTGAATACTGTCGGGACGGCACAAAAGCGCCATCTCTTCAATCCACCCCAGCAACTTGGTATTTGTCGTCAAACCGCTGGGAATCCCTGGTCCGCTCATCTGATCCCGTCTCCCTGACTTAGATGTGGCAGCTAGACGCCGTGCCGCCGCCGCGAAAGAGGTGCGACCATAGACCCGCAGAGCCGTTGGAGCAATGACTTTGGGCTGGAAAATCAACCCGAATGAGGGAAAGAACACCCACCCTCCCTTACCGCACCGCACAAGAATAAGCTCTGGTCGTTGGAACACAGCCGGGTCTGGCGTAACGAAACTGTAACACCTAAACTGCGGCATTGGCTGGGAAAAAGCACAACCCGAGATGGATAATTCCTTCGTCTGTAAGTAAAAACACCCAGGCGCCAAGGCGGGGGAAAATAAACTGTCCAAACTGCTCGGCGCGCGATTCATGCGGTAAGCGTCAACCCGCCCTATTGCCGCGAGCGCCAGTCTGGACAAGTCAAGTCCTCGGATTCGTCCTCGTCCAACACCCCACCGACAGGGACGGGCGCGAACGCGCGCCCCCGGACCGACGCCCCGCGATAGGGACCGGATGAGAACGACGAAACGGCGGGAAAAGATGCGGATGTCGCGGCTTCCCACGACCCGGTTGGCAACACGCCCAAGCCGATCACGACACAAAGACGAGACAGCATATGCATGGGCGAGCGCTCCGAGCCGTAGGAACGGCGGGGGATCACCCCACGCCGCGGCGCAGTCCGGCAATCAGATCAAGATAGGTCGGTTCGGTATCGGGCGACAGATATCCGTGACGGATCAGGAAATCGATGATCACCAGATTGACATTGAATTTGAAGCGGTTGGTGTCGCGGACTAGCCGAGCCACCTCTTCCACCGGCATCAGGGTGAAGTCCTCGATTTCGCCGTCGGTGTTACGAGGCACGAAATCGGCCGGAACCTCCAGATCGAAGCAATACATCACGTCGGGCTTCAATCCCCACTCGTCTTCCATGCAATAGGAGACAGCCCCGACCGGGCGGGCGGTCGCGGCCAGAGCGGCGGGGATATCGGCTTCCTCGGCGGCTTCCTTCCGCAAATTCTCGAACAGGGTCAGGCCGGACGGCTGACCTCCGGCGACCATGTTGTCGAGCGCTCCCGGTGCGACGGTCTTGTTGGCGGCGCGGCGGCCAATCCACAGCGCATCGCCTTCGGGACGGCGGACGAAGCCATTGACATGAACCCCAAAGGCCCGGATGCCGAACAGACTGACGACTCCCCGATCGACACTCATCACCGGCGCGGTACCGAACTGGGCCACCACTCGGTACATCTCCCCCCGCAGCGCCGGCGTTCCCCAATCGCGATTCAAATCGGCCGCGACAGAACAAACCGCCTCGGTACGCTCATCCGGCTGAGTCAGGAGGGGATGAAGCAAGACCCCATCGCGAGTAACCCGGAACACCTCTGGATACTGGGCCAGACGATGGGCGACATCGTGGCGAACGCGCCCAACCGCCGCTCCATCGACCAGAAAGGGACGGAACCGCGAAAGATCGTGTTTGTTACATGCAATAATGTGATCGAAATAAGCCATCTGCCGCTCTCCCCCCAGTTTAGAGAGGCAGAGTCCGCCCGCCGGGAACGAGTGTCAAGACGCCCTCGCGATCGACGCCCCGCATAGCTCCAGTGCGGCCCGCAGGGCAATCGGCGGCATAGCCTCTGCTTCGATGAACGAACGGGACGGAGCCAGCGACGGAATGGTCACCGCGCGCGAGTGCAGGTGCAACGGTGCGACCGGAGCCGGATCGCCGCCGTGAACGGCGTCCCCCAGCAAAGGACAGCCGAGATGGGCGGCATGGGCACGAATTTGGTGGGTACGGCCGGTACGCGGCCGCCACTCGACCCAGCAAAGGCCATCTGCCTGCCCCAGCACCACCCAGTCGGTCACCGCCCTCTGCCCAGCGGGATCGACCCGAACCCGCCAGCCCTTCCCCGGCTCGGACACTTTCAGCAGCGGAGCCTCGACCCGGCCCCGCGCTTGCGGCGGCGCACCGATACAGACCGACCAATAAACCTTCTCGATCCGGTGAGTTTCGAACATCCGCCCCAGCCGCTTCAGCGCCTTGTCGTGGCGGCCCAGGATCAGACAGCCGGACGTATCGCGGTCCAGCCGGTGAGCCAGACGCGGATTCTGGCTCCAACCGAAACGAAGCGGATCGAGATAAAGCTCGAGATGATCGGTCGTCCCCGGACCGGCGTGCACCGCCAGCCCGGCCGGTTTATCGAGAACGATCACGTCCTGATCGCGATAGAGCACGCGGGCAAGGATTTCGTCGGGGGTCAAGGGCGCCTCCGCGCAACGGGGTCCGCCGGAAACGACAAGGCCCGCCGGGGGAAGCCGGCGGGCCTGGGGTCGTAAGGTGGTGCGGCCAAGAAGACTCGAACTTCCACGGGAGTTACCCCACAAGCACCTCAAGCTTGCGCGTCTACCAATTCCGCCATGGCCGCAAACCCTGGCTCCCTTCGGACCTGTGCCGTCGGGGAGACAGGGAAATAGCAAATCGGCCGCGACGAATCAAGCCCGCGTTCACATCAAACCCACTTTAATTATCGAACAGCTCGCATTTCCGAGACAAAACTCTCGACGAGGCTCTTTAGATGGCCAGCCTCGCGGGTCAAGGACCCGGTGGAGTCCAGCACTTGAGACGATGCGCGCCCGGTTTCGGCCGCCGCCAGGGTGACATGGCGGATCGTCTCGGAGACCTGTCCGGTGCCCACCGCCGCCTGCTGAATGTTGCGGGCGATTTCGGCGGTCGCCGCCGATTGCTCCTCGACAGCGGCGGCGATGGCTCCGGCGATGCCGTTGATTTCCTGAATCCGGGCCACGATGGTGGCGATATCGGCAACCACTCGTTCGGTCGCGCTTTGAACCGCGCCGATCTGGGCTCCGATTTCCTCGGTCGCCCGCGCTGTCTGGTTGGCGAGGTGCTTGACCTCGTTGGCGACAACGGCAAAGCCCTTGCCCGCTTCGCCCGCCCGTGCCGCTTCGATGGTGGCGTTCAAGGCCAGCAAATTGGTCTGGCTGGCAATATCGCTGATCAGACTGACGACAGCCCCGATCCGAACCGAACTATCAGACAACCCCCGAACGGTCGAATCGGTCTGCTCCGCCTCGGTCGAAGCGGTGCTGGCGATCCGCGACGATTGTTCGACCTGACGAGAGATTTCGGCGATAGAAGAGGACAATTGCTCGGCAGCGCTGGCAACGGTTTGAACGCTGCTCGACGCCTGGGTTGTCGCGGCGGCGACAATTCCGGCCTGTTGGCTGGTCTGGTCGGCATTGGAAGCCATTTCGCGGGCAGTGAGCTGCAATTCGTCAACGGCTCCCTCCACCACCCCCAGCGCCGAACCGACATCGCGGTCGAATGTTCCGGTCAGAGTCTCGATGGCGCGAACACGATCCTCACGCCGCTGGCGCGACGCTTCCGCCTCGGCGGCGGCGCGGTCGGCGCGGATCATCCCATCGCGAAACACTTCGACGGCGCGCGCCATCTGGCCAACCTCATCCTTCTGGTCCCGCGACGGAATTTCGAAGGTGTAATCGCGTCCAGCCAACCGCCCCATCGACTGGGTTAGAGCGTGGATCGGCCCGACGATCCGCATCGACAACAGCCAAGACATCACAGTCCCGACCAGCACCGCAACGACAGCCAGGATAACGAAGGTCCGGCGCTGCGCCTCCATCGAATACGTGCCCTCGGCAACCTCCGCCGCACGGTTGCGATCGATCGAACTGTTGAGGCTCTTCAGGCTCTGCTCGGCCGCCAGATAGGCGCGATCAGTCGGCCCCATCATCGTCAGTGCGGTGCCGACGTCGGATTCAACCATATCGGCAACGACATGAGCCGCTTTCAGGAACGCCTGCTGACGCTTGACCGTTTCGTCGATCAGAGCGGCATCGACGCCCAGTTCGACAGAAACCTGCCTCAATTGCTCCAGTGGCTGCGCCAGTGCGTCCAGAGCGGCCAGCGTCTCCTTCGACATGCGGGCCACCTTGGCCTCGTCGGTCTCATTCGAAGCAATCGACACCAGCCGGTAAAGAGTCGATTTAACCCCCAGGACACCGATGGTGAAATCGTCGATCCGAGTGGACTTTTCCGCGATCACGCGATCGGTCTCGACTTGGTTCAGAACCCCGCTCAATGCAACCACGCCATTGATCGAGAGGGCGATCAGCACCAATCCGATAAAAGCGGGAGCCAACGACACCTTGGCCCGAATGCTCATGTCATTGACCCAACGCATCGCAGATTCTCCCGCCAGAAACTGTTACATCGGGTTCTTTATTTATAGATTCCAACACAGACGATTTTGTCGGTCGATGTCTCGCAATAAGTTGATTTCGGCTCTATTTTTTTCGTCGTCGGGTTGGTGAATTTGTAATCCAACCAGAAGGACGACTTTGACTTGGCCGCCTCGACCCGTTCCCGGATATAGAACTTTCCGTCCGTATCCTGGTTCTCGATCAGATCCTTGCCGACCAGCTTGGGGTTGGCGCCATGAGCCAGGCATTTACCGTCCTGGCCATAAACGATGACGTAGAGGTCGCGGTCGTTGAAGCGTGGGTCCTTCCCGGTAAAAGCGGTAAGGGCCGCATCCGGCCCTTCCTTGGACAGGAACGCCACCGCCTTGCGGGTCATTGCAATCGCCTCGTCAGCGGTCCCCTTCTCGGTCGCCGCCAGGGCCGGCACCGTCAGCATAGTGGCTAACGCAGCCATAAGAGCCATGCCTGAATTTCTCATCCCGATTCTCCCCTGACCATGGCACAAGGCAGGACGACAGATCGGCTGCCCCATCTCTTATGATGTAGACCATTGGCTATGGTTTCAAGATAAGATAATGGAATTACTCGGAACAACGATCTCGTTAAGAGAGAAAAAAAGCGGGAAGGGTCTCCCCCTCCCGCTTATTTTGTCCGGTTTTACTCGTCCCCCGACGACAGCAGCCCACCCCGATCAGAGATCGGTGGGCGATGCTTAAAACCGGTGTATCACGCGATATGCCGTAGCGCGATCAGCCGCCCTTGGCGAACACCGCCAACAAGATGATGACGATACCGATGACACCAAGGATGGTCAGGCTGTTGTTCTGAAGGCTGTCGCTGCTCGACGACACCTTGCCCGAGGCGGCGCGCTCGGTATTGCCGATCACGACTTCGGTCTTGCCGATCGAGCTGGTCTGGGAATGCTGGATCGTGGCATGGGTCCCGGCCTCGACCGCGCGGGCGGTCTGTTCGGTGAACGAAGTCAGCGCGGCATCAAGCGCGGTAACGTCGAGCTTCTTTTCGGCGGCCTTGATCTGGACGGCGACAATACCTTCGGCCTGCTGCTGCTTGATCTCGGAGATCTGCGTCTCGTCGAGACCGGTGAGGTCAAGCACATCGCTCTGAGCGAGATTGATCGTCTTTTCAGCCGGCAGGGCGGGCGACTGGCTCACACTCTGCAATTCGCGTCCGGTACCCTCAGACTCAGACATCTCGTATCCCCCGAAACCAAATGTTGCCCCGATGGACGACCCATTCGTCCATGATCGCCGGGGAGAATAGCGGAAAAGACAGCGGCGGAGAAGGGCGCACGGGGGCTATCCGGCCAGAGTATAGATGGATACCTCGCGCAGATTGCGGTCTTCCAGTTCCAGGCTGGTAACCACGCTGTAATCGGCCAACCGACGCAGCCCGATGCGCGGAAGATAGGCGCGGCCGGGATCGGCCAGAATAACCTTGGCGCCACTGGCGGCAAGATTTTTCAACCATGGCAAGATGTGCGCCGTCATCGGGGCTTCGTAACAGACATCACCGGCGACAACCAGATCCCAGCGACACGCCGCCCCAACCAAATCACCTTCGACCAGTTCGACTTGAACACCGTTCAACTCGGCATTCAACGCGATGGCGGCACAGGCGATCGGGTCGATCTCGGCGGCTTCGACTCGCGCCGCGCCAGACATCGCGGCGGCAATCGCTGTCGCCCCCGATCCGGCGGCGAAGTCCAGCACCCGCAGCCCGGCCACCTCGGCGGGATTGTCCAGAACCCAGCGGGTCAGCGCCTGTCCGCCGGCCCAGCAAAACGCCCAATACGGCGGAGGAACGCCATTGGCCTCCAGCCATGCCTCGGTTGCCTCCCAAATTGGGGTGATTTCAGTCGCGCTCCACAGGCGGATTTCAGGACAGGCGGGCGGACTGGCCGGAAGAGTGTGAGCGCGGATGAACGCTGCGGGATCGGCGGGAGGCGCGACCGTCACGCGCCGTTGTTCCGCCAGACGTCGGGGATAGCATGCATGGATTTATCCTTATTATTGAAGCCTGCCTTATCTCGGCAGTATCGCATGTCGCAGGGCGTGCGCCTATCGTGACGATATCAGGGAAAGAACGTAGAGCCGACATCTCAAGCGGCGGGTCCGAAAACAAACCCAACCGCTCCCCTGAACAGCGCCCTGTAATCCACCAAATTGGTTTTACCGATCGATACCGGTTACCACAGACGCCCGACGACGATTGCCAACAGCAGCAACCAGCCAAAATGGCGGTTCGATTTGAATTTGGACAGGCAGTCGGATGAATCGTTGATATCGACCCGCAACGCCTGCCACACCAGATGACCGGCGGCGACGGCAAGCAGCGGCCAGAACGGCCAGGACAAGCCGGCGGCCCACCCAGCGGCGGCGATCAGCATCAACGCCAATCCGTAAAATCCCCACAACGCGGCGACGGTGTTTTCACCCAGCGCCAGGGCCGTCGATTTGACCCCGACCAGGATATCGTCCTCTTTATCCTGGTGGGCGTAGATGGTGTCGTAGCCCAAGGTCCAGAACACACCGGCGATATAAAGCAGGACCGGAGCCAGGGCGAGGTCGTTCCGCACCGCCGCCCAGCCGACCAGCGCACCCCAATTGAAGGTCAAGCCCAACCACGCCTGCGGCCAGTACGTAATTCTCTTCATGAATGGATAGGGGAACACCAGCAGCAGCGACGCGGCCCCGACCCCGATCGCGAACCAATTCAGTTGGAGCAGCACCAACAGCCCGACCAGAAGCTGCGCCACCAGAAAGATCAGCGCCTGACGCGGGCTGACCGCCCCGGACGGAATCGGCCGGGCGGCGGTACGGGCGACCTTGCCGTCGAAATCGCGGTCGGCCCAATCGTTGACGGTACACCCCGCCCCCCGCATCACAACCGCACCGATCGCGAACAAGGCGAACAGCCAGAGGTCGGGCCAGCCTTCGGCGGCCATGGCCGCGCTCCACCAGCAGGGAAACAGCAGCAACCATGTACCGATCGGACGATCAAGCCGCATCAAACGGGAATAAGGCCGCCACGAAGCGGGCAACCAGCGGTCGAACCAAGTATCGGCCGGAATGTCACCGTGCAGAATTTGGGGAGAGATCATGACGGGACACCCGCTCCGCTTTTGAAATACAATAGCCCTTTGCGCCATTCCAGCACTGGCGTTTTCCAGGCGGTGCGGATGTCGTCGCCAACTGGACGCTGGGGCTTGCCAAAATACCACCCCTGACCGAACCGCACCTTCAGCAGGCGCAGCAGGTTCGCGGTTTCCTGATCCTCGACATATTCCGCGGTCGTGGTGACACCAAGATCGCTACAGAGCTGGACAATCGCCTTGATGAACGAAACGTCCTCGTTGCTACGCATCGCGTCCTTGATGTAGCTGCCATCGATCTTGACGTTATCGACCTTCAACGCCCGTAAATAGTGGAATGCGGCATTGCCCGCGCCGAAATCGTCGATGCTGACCTCGTGCCCCAATTGGCGAATGCCCTGGATCACGTCATTGACCGCTTTGAGATCGAGGATATCAGCGGATTCGGTCATCTCGAACATCAACCGCCGACGCAAATCGCCGGTGGTCACCAGGATTTCGCGCAACCGTCGCACCACCGCCGGGTCCGACAGCGACCGCCCCGACAGATTGACCGCGAATCGCAGCGACTCGGTATTGGCGACAGGCGAACGCATCACCTCGATCGCGCGTTCAAGCAGCGCGATGTCGAGCATCCCGACCATGCCGACATCCTCGGCGAAGGTAACCGTTTCATAGGGAGACAGAGTATCGTTGCCCTTGAAGCGGACCAGACACTCGAAATGATGGACGATATTGGTCCACATATCGACAATCGGCTGGAACACCAGATCGAAATTGCCGCTCTCGACGGTCTGGCGGACATCGTTCATCTGCCGCACCGTCTCGGACAGACGGGGCTGGATGTCTTTCATCATGGCGGCGAGATCGCCGCCATTCTGGGCCTCACGCGCAAAGCGGTTCAAAGTGTAGGTCAGCGCGCGCGCCGCCTCTTCCGGCGGAATGTCGGCGACATCAAGCACCAAGGTGGCGACCCGTGCCGAAATCGGCGGGGCGTCGGGAAGTGCGGATTGTGCCGCCTGCGAGATCGAATCGCTGATAGCGTCGGCCGAGACCGAAGCGTCATGCAACACCCCGAACCGGGTATTGTCGATCTGACCGACGGCATCGCCCCCAACCGACAGCGTTTTCAGCCGGTGCCCCAACTCGGCGGCAAACGCGGCGGATAACCCCCCTCCGCCTTCCTCGGCATGAAGCGCGGGCAGATCGGGCAATTCGACCAGGGACAACTGATAAGGCTCGTCGGGACCGGCGGCCTCGATCAACTGAGCCGCCATCGCCTGGAAGCTGTCTTTATCGAGCAGTTGAGTTCCCACCACCCGGTTCGCCGCCGCTGGCAAACCGCCGGGATGGCCCAGCGCCAGCAAGATGTGACCGGGATCGCAAGGGCTTCGATAGCCGGACAGAGTTAACTCGACCGCCTTGCCGTCGGGGCGAAGTACCCGCACCAGCGCGTTGCGCACCCGTTCCCCCTGCCCCATCTGGTCCAGGGCGCGGTCCAGAATTTTCAAGTCCGAAGGGTGAACGATCCGGCGGAACGGCTGACCGACCAGCCCGCGTGCGCTACGCCCGAACAAGGCCATCGCCGCACCAACCGCAAAAACGGTCTCTCCCTGGGCATCGATCTCGACCAGAACGTCGGCGGCGGCAAAAGCAAACGCCACATAGACATCGCTGGTGCGGCCAAGGTCTTCCCGGTTTGCCAGCATCTCCTGCTTCCCAAACTCCAAAAGCCGGTAACCCTATCCCGGATTACGCACCCTGTCACGAGACGCTATCGCGTCGGTGCGCGTCCCTGGCCGGCAATTATGAATCGACTATTGTCGGCTTTGGCGGAACCCCTTATAGTCCCCGCCGTGAATCAGACATATCTCGACACCATCCGCTTAATCGAACGGCTTCACCGGCACTTCCTCGATGTGCTGCGTACCGAGATGCGCCGCCTTGGCATTGAGGATATCAACGCCGTTCAAGCTCTCCTACTCTGCAACATCGGCGACAATGAGGTCGTAATTCGCGATTTAAAGGATCGCGGATACTACCATGGGTCGAACGTCTCTTATAACATCAAGGCCCTTACTGAAACCGGCTACCTGACTCAGGAACGCTCGCCCCACGACCGTCGTTCGGTCCGCCTGCGCCTGACGGACAAGGGGCTGGATTTGTGCACCGCGATCCGCACGCTTCAGGACGGGCTGGCCACCGCGCTCGGTTCCGATTCGCAGGCGAAGGAACAGCTTGAGTCGACCCTGAACACCTTACAACGGCTAGAACGCACCTGGACCGATTTCGTCCAGTATGGCCGCGTTCGCTCTCTGTAAGCTCCCGCCCCTTCTTCTCGTCCGGCTCCATGCGCCACCGTCTCCCCAGAGGGAGAAGGTGGCTTTCTTTTGCTCTCATTTCCGAGGATCTGAGTGCGAAAGATCTCACGGATGGTGCGACGCACGACCCCGGCGCGGCATATCGATCTCAATCCGAGGAGCGTCGGGATCGCGCAGGACATAGCCACGCCCCCACACTGTTTCGATGCACGAACCGCCGCCGGTGGCGACGGCAAGCTTCTTGCGCAGCTTGCAGATAAAGACATCGATGATCTTGAGTTCCGGCTCATCGATGCCGCCGTAAAGATGGTTGAGGAACTGCTCCTTGGTCAGGGTCTGCCCCTTGCGCAGGGACAGCAGTTCCAAGATGCCATATTCCTTGGCGGTCAGGTGCAGCGGCTCGCCGCCGACCGCGACGGTACGGGCGTCAAGATTAACCGACAGCCGCCCCGTGACGATCACCGATTGAGAATGGCCGTTGGAGCGGCGGACGATGGCCTGAATACGGGCGACCAGTTCGCCGCGATCGAACGGCTTGGTCAGGTAATCGTCGGCCCCCGAGCCTAATCCTTTAATTTTCTTATCGGGATCGGTCATCCCCGACAGAATCAGCACGGGAGTCTCAATCTTCGAGGCGCGCAGACGGCGCAGAACCTCGTACCCATCCATATCGGGCAAAATCAGATCGAGCAGGATGATGTCGTATTCATAGATCTTACCGATCTCCAGCCCGTCCTCACCCAGGGAGCTGACGTCAACGACCATGCCTTCGGACCGCAGCATCGATTCGATGGTACGCGACATCAACGGGTCGTCCTCGACAACCAGAACTCTCATGGAACGATCCCCGAACTTGGTGGAGTAGACTTCCACCATATTTTAACCTGAACGGCCTATTCTGACCAGTTCGTGCCGGATCGACTTGGCACCGCTTCACATATGGGGATGGCGACGGTGAAATTCCTGGTCCGAAATCTAATCAACGATATTGAGCGGGTGCCGGCGATCCAGGTTTATGGCCGCGTTTCGGGAGTGCAGGGACTCCTGCTGGAAGCAGGCGGAATCCAACGCACTCTGTCGGTCGGCGACCGCTGCGCCGTGGTGGCGCGCGATGGGCGGCGCGTGGTGTGCGAAGTGATCGGCTTCCGCCAGGGCCGCGCCCTGTTGATGCCGTTTTCGGCAATCGAAGGAATCGGCCTGGGCTGCCGCACCGAGATCCAGGATTCCGACCCGGTGATCTTTCCCGAGAATGGCTGGCTGGGGCGAGTCGTCAACGGTTTCGGCGAGCCGGTCGATGGATTGGGGCCGCTGCCCAGCGGTGACACCCCTCGCCTGATCCGCACCCCACCGCCGCCAGCGCATTCGCGGGCGCGGGTTGCGGGCAAGATCGATCTGGGGGTCCGGGCGGTTAATACCTTTCTGACCTGCTGCCGGGGCCAGCGCATGGGAATCTTCGCAGGATCGGGCGTCGGCAAATCCTCGCTGCTGTCGATGATGGCGCGCAACACCTCGGCCGATGTCTCGGTGATCGGGCTAATCGGCGAACGTGGCCGCGAGGCCCGCGAATTCATCGAGGACGATCTGGGGGTCGAAGGACTGAAGCGCGCGGTGGTAGTGGTTTCGACCTCGGACGAAAGCCCGCTGATGCGCCGCCAGGCCGCCTATGTCACCCTGACCGTCGCCGAGCATTTCCGCGACCAGGGGCTCGACGTGCTGTGCATGATGGATTCGGTCACACGCTTCGCGATGGCCCAGCGCGAGATTTCGCTGTCGGCGGGCGAACCTCCAGCGTCGAAGGGCTATACCCCCACCGTGTTCGCCGAACTGCCCCGATTGCTGGAACGGGCCGGTCCCGGTGCAGGCAAAGGCTCGATCACCGGCCTGTTCACCGTGCTGGTCGATGCTGACGATCACAACGAGCCGATCGCCGACGCGGTACGCGGCATTCTCGACGGCCATATCGTCCTCGACCGCTCAATCGCCGACCGGGGGCGCTATCCCGCCGTCAATATCCTGCGTAGCGTGTCGCGAACGATGCCCGCCTGTAATAATGACGAGGAAAACGCGCTGGTCCGCCGCGCCCGCTCGCTGCTCGCCACCTATGAGGATATGGCCGAACTGATCCGGCTGGGGGCCTATCGGCGCGGCACCGACCCGATGGTGGACGAGGCGATCCACTATTACCCGTTGCTCGATTCGTTCCTGTCGCAATTGAAGAGCGACGCCACCACCCTGCCCGACTGCTATACCCGGTTGGCCGAAATCCTGGATATGCCGTTCACCGGCGACGGCATGGGACGGCGCTAGGCGATGGCCACCAAGGGATTGGCCACCCTGATCCGGCTGTCGAAATGGGCCGTGGACGACAAACGCCGCGCCCTCACCGCGCTTCAGGCCCGCGAGGACGAAATCCTAGCCGACATCGACGCCGCTGAGGCACGGCTGATCGAAGAACAGCGGACCGCGGCCGAGGACGCCACCGGGGTCGGCTTCCTATATGGAGCCTATGCCCGGTTATGGCTCGACCGCCGCGCCCAGCTCGATACGATGCTGGCACAGATCCGGGCCGAGATCGTCCGAGCCGGGGACGAATTGTCCGAAGCCTTCAACCAGCTAAAAACCTACGAGATCACTGAACGCGAGCGGAAGCGCCGCGCCACAGAAGAGCGCGACCGCAAGGAACAGGCCTTTCTCGACGAAATCGGCCTCAACATCCACCGTCGCCGGAATCAGGACGACCCTCCGACGTAAAGCGGCGGAGTCCGATGAGCTTCTCCTCATCGGCCACCGGACATCAGGTGTTGAGATCGGAACCGTTCAGACCCAAATGCGAGGCCGCCACCACCGCACGGGTGCGGTTGTTGACGTTCAGCGCCTTCAGGATCGCAGTAACGTGCAGTTTGACCGTCCCTTCGGCCAGTTCGAGCACGCGAGCGATTTCCTTGTTCGATTTGCCCTGGCCGAGCAGAGCCAGCACCTCGCGCTGACGCGGGGTCAAGGCCGCCAATGCGGATTCTCCAGCAACTGGCAGACCGGCGGCATCGCTGCCCGACGGCCCCTGATCAAGCAGGGCTGGCGGCAGATAGACGCCTCCCGACAAAACCAGCTTCAACGCCGACAGCATCACCCGGCTCGACGAAGTTTTCGGGATGAACCCAGCCGCTCCCATATTGACCGCTTGCAAAACGTGCCGACGGTCGTCGGAGGCAGAGAGAACGATCACCGGCACATCGGACGGCAGCACGTCGCGTAACTTAGCCAGCCCATCTCCCCAGCTCATCCCCGGCATGGCGAGGTCGAGCAGAACGATACCGATATCGGTTTCGTTCTCGGCGGCGGCAATCGCCTGAGGAAAGTCGCTGGCCTCGATTACGATCGGCGGGCCTTCGAACTGGCTAAGAACATGCCGCAACCCGTCGCGAAATAATTCGTGGTCATCGGCGATAAGAATTTTCATTTCACATTCACCGTCAGTCTTTCGGTCGTCGTCACACCCACCCTCCCATCACTATGGTGGCAAACCTGTGTGGCCTCCGCCACAAAAAACGCTCTTGGACATAGGGCAATCGCACTAGACGCTTACCTTGAGCCCCTTGATTCGCCATAACACCGTAATTGAGGCAATGTGGCTAACTTTATTCCCCGCGCGGGACATCTGGCCTTTGGCAGCGCCATCGGCTATGGTCCGCCGCCGTTATGCGCCGCCCGCCGTTCGAGGACACGAATGCCCGATCTTTTCCGCCTGGCTGGCCCCCTGCTTCGCCTGCTCAATCCCGAAACCGCCCATGGCCTGACCCTGCGCCTGCTCCAGGCCGGTCTTGTTCCTGCTCAACCGTCCTATGACCCGCCCGCCTTGGCGGTCCGGTTGTGGGGGCGGAGCTTCCCGAACCCGGTGGGTCTGGCGGCGGGCTTCGACAAGAATGCCGAGGTTCCAGATGCCATGCTGGCCCAGGGCTTCGGCTTTGTCGAGATCGGATCGGTAACGCCACTGCCGCAACCCGGTAATCCGCGCCCCCGCCTGTTTCGACTGAACGCCGATGGGGCGATCATCAACCGAATGGGCTTCAACAATCAGGGGCTTGAGGCGGTCGCGGCCCGACTGGCGGCGCGACGCAGCCGAGGGGGCATTGTCGGCGCCAATCTGGGCAAGAACAAAACCACCGAGGACGCCGCCGCCGATTATGAAAAAGGCGCTGCCCGGCTGGCCCCATTGTCCGATTATCTGGTCATCAATGTCTCGTCCCCCAATACCCCCGGCTTGCGGGCGCTACAGGGACGAGACCAACTCGAATCGCTGGTCCGGCGCACCCGCGCCGCCCTGATCCGTTCGATGCCCAAGGCGGCCCCGCCGCTGTTGTTGAAGATCGCCCCCGACCTTGCCTGGGAAGATCTGTCGGATATCGCCGCCGTTGCCCTGGCTGGCGATCTCGACGGATTGATCGTTTCGAACACCACTGTCGCCCGACCGGACTGGCTGCGCTCGCCCCAGGCGACCGAGACGGGGGGCCTGTCCGGCGCGCCGCTCTTTGCCTCCTCGACGGCGATGCTGCGGCGAATGTACGAACTGACCCACGGCAAGCTGCCGATCATCGGTGTGGGCGGCATCGCCTCGGGTTCGGAAGCCTATGCCAAGATCCGGGCCGGCGCGTCGCTGGTTCAGCTCTATTCCGCCCTGATTTACGGCGGTCCCGGTCTGGTCACCCGCATCAAACGCGAGATGCACGACCTGTTGCTCCGCGACGGCTTTTCCTCGATCACCGAAGCGGTCGGGGCCGATCTACGCGAAAGCAGACCGTTATGACCGTCCTGGCCGCCGGAGTGTCGGAACTGGTCGAGGGATATGACGGCGTTATTCTCGATCTATGGGGCGTGATCCACGATGGTGTCGTCGCCTACCCCGACGTTATCGAGTGCTTGGCCGCGCTACGCGCCGCAGGTAAACGGACTCTTTTGCTGTCGAACGCGCCCCGTCGCTCCACCGCCCTGATCGCCCAATTGTCGGGAATGGGGATCGGCCGCGACATGTATGACGAAGCGCTGTCTTCGGGCGATGCGGTGCATCAGGCGCTCGAACGGCGCGACGAGGCCGACTTTGCTACGCTGGGGCGACGGCTCTATCACCTGGGGCCAGAGCGCGACCGTAACATCTTCGACGATCTCGATTACGAAGCGGTCGAATTGGGCGAAGCCGATTTCGTTCTTAATACCGGGCCGGTCGATCTAGGGGAAAGCGCCGCCGATTACCGCCCGATTCTCACCGTCGCCCGTGCCCGCGCCTTGCCGATGATCTGCGCCAACCCGGATCGCGAAGTGATCCGTCAGGGAAAGCGTATCGCCTGCGCCGGAGCCTTGGGCGACATTTACCGCTCGCTGGGCGGCGTGGTGATCGAACGCGGCAAGCCCGATCCAGCGATCTACGACACCGCCCTGGAGCGACTCGGCATCGCCGACCGGAACCGGATTCTCGCGATCGGAGATGCGTTGCACACCGATATTCGCGGCGCCCGCAAGGCCGGGATCGCTTCGGTGCTGGTGGTCGGCGGCATTCATGCCGATGAACTGGGCATTACCTGGGGCGAACAGCCCGATCTGGCCCGCCTCGACGCCCTGATCCGCCGCCACGGCGACCGCCCCCGCGCGGCCTTGACGCGTCTGGTCTGGTAAAAGGCCGCGACCCGCAAGCCAAGACTTGCGGCCGCTGGCCCCACCGCCATTGCAGACGGAAACTTCGTCCTATGGCGTCAGCGCAACATTGTCGATCAGACGGGTCGTCCCCAGACGAGCCGCGACGAGCAACCGCGACGGACGGACGACAGACTCGACCGGGGCCAGGGTATCGGCCTCACGCAGTTCGAGGTAATCGACCGAATCGAACCCAGCCGCCACCAGGGATTGCGCCGCAGCAGGGCACAGATCGGACGCCGCTCCACCGGCGGCCAGCGCCTCGGCGGTCGCACACAAGACCCGGTACAGCGCCGGAGCAATGGCGCGCTGCTCGGCGGTCAGATAGGCATTGCGCGACGACAGAGCCAGCCCGTCCTCTTCGCGGACGATCTCGACCCCGCGCACCGACACCGGAATGTCGAGGTCACGCACCATCCGGCGAATCACCGCCAATTGCTGATAATCCTTTTCCCCGAACAGGGCGACGCTGGGCTGAACCTGAAGCAGCAGCTTGCTCACTACCGTCGATACCCCGTCGAAATGACCGGGACGGGCGGCTCCGCACAGCCCCTCGGACAGCCCCGTAACGCGGACCTGGGTCGAAAAGCCATCGGGATACATCTCGGCGACCTGGGGAGCGAAGAGCAGATGGCACCCGGCCTTGGACAATTGCGCGGCGTCCTCGGCCTCCTGGCGGGGATAGCGTGCGAAATCCTCGCCCGGACCGAACTGAATCGGATTAACGAAGATCGAAGCCACCACCCGGTCAGCCACTTCCAGAGCGTGCGAGATCAGGCTCATATGCCCCTGGTGCAGCGCCCCCATGGTCGGCACCAGCGCAACGCCCAACCCCTGGTCGCGCCAATAGCGGACGCGGTTGCGCAAATCGGCGACGGCGCGAACAATGTCTACCTCATGGCTCATCGATCAACCCTCCTTACGAGGCAGGCCGAAGCAGTGCTCCGGCGCGGGAAAGGCGCGGGACCGGACATCGGCGGCATAGCTTTCTACCGCCGCGCGGATCGCCGGGCGCACATCGGTATAGCGCTTGACGAATTTCGGGGTGAAATCGTCGAAGAGTCCCAACACGTCGTCAATCACCAGCACCTGACCGTCACAGGCGGGCGAAGCGCCGATGCCGATGGTCGGGATATCGATCTCGGCGGACAGGGCGCGGGCGACCGGCTCGACCGTCCCCTCGACCACCACGGAAAAAGCACCTGCATCGGCGACGGCGCGAGCGTCAGCCCGGATCGCCTCGGCCTCAAGCTCACTACGCCCCTGGGCGCGGAATCCACCGATCGCATGCACCATCTGGGGCTTTAGCCCGATATGGGCCATCACCGGGACGCCGCGTTCGACCAGAAAGGCGATGGTGTCGGCCATCTCGCGCCCGCCTTCCAGCTTGACCGCGGCACAGCCGGTCTCGGCCAGCAAACGGGCCGAGGCACGGAAGGCTTGTTCCCGACTTTCCTGATAACTGCCGAACGGCAGATCGACCACCACGCAAGCACGAGACGACGATGTCACCACGGCGCGGCCATGGTTGATCATCATGTCGAGCGTCACCCCCAGGGTTGTCTCCATGCCATAGACGACCATGCCAAGCGAATCACCGACCAGCAGAATGTCGCAGACCGGATCGAGCAGGCGGGCGATCGGGGCGGTATAAGCAGTCAACACCACCAGCGGTTCGCCACCCTTATGGGCACGGATGTCGCGGGTCGTCACCCGCCGGGTTGTGATTTCGCGGCTCACCTGTTGCTCCCTTTTTCTTGTCGGTGCCCAGGCGGCGGCGGCGCTTTGTCGTCGTCGTTGTCGAACAGAATGCGCTGGGCGGCACCGTCCATATCGTCGAATTGGCCAGAGCGCAATGACCACAGGAACCCGACCAACCCGAGCAAGCCCAGGATCAGGGCGACAGGGATCAGCATCAGAAGGGTTTCCATCGGTCACCGCCTCCCGCCGGACAGACGTAGGGCGTTCACAATTACTAGCAGCGACGAGGCGGACATGGCAATCGCCGCGATCAGGGGCGTAACGACACCACTGATCGCCAACGGCACCGCCAGCAGATTATAACCGAGTGCGAGCGCAAAGTTCTGCCGGGTCAACGTCCGAGCCTGACGCGCCACCGCGATGGCTTCGACCAGCGGAGCCAGCCGCTCTCCCTGGAAGACCAGATCCGCAGCGGCCCGGCTGATATCCGCGCCGCTGGCGGGCGAAATCGAGACATGGGCGGCGGCCAGGGCCGGAGCGTCATTGAGACCGTCACCGACCATCAGCACCCGGCGGCCACGGGCGGCCAGCGTGGTCAGCCGGGCCACCTTCGCCGCCGGATCGCAGCCGCCACGCCAATCGGTGATTCCAACCGTATCCGCCAACGCGGCGACGATGACGCGACGGTCGCCCGACAGCAATTCGACCGACAGCCCCAGGTGCCGCAGAGCGGCAATCGCGTCGTTCGCATCCGCGCGCGGACGATCGGCAAAGGCGAAGCGAACCGGAGTCTCGCCCGGCCGGGCCAGCCATAATTCCGGCCCGTCGGCCTCGTCGGATTCCAGGACGGCGACAAAGGCCCGCGAGCCGAGCCGGTCTCCCCCGCATCCGCTCAATCCCTGGCCGGGATGCTCGGTCACCGCCTCGGCGGAACGGACATCGGGACAGGCCGCCACCAGAGCGCGGGCGAGCGGATGCGACGACGCTACCGCCAACGATGCCGCCACCGCCAGATCGTCGGCGTTCCAGCCGCCCTCTGGCCGCAGAACCGGCCGCCCGGCGGTCAACGTCCCGGTCTTATCGAAGACGACATGATCGATCTCGGCCAGCCGTTCCAGCGCCGTCGCCGATTTGACCAGAACGCCCCGCCGCATCAACCGTCCGCTGGCGATCACCTGCACCACGGGCACCGCCAGAGCCAGAGCGCAGGGGCAGGTGACGATCAGCACCGATACCGCAATCAGCAGCGCCGGCTGCCACGCCATCCCCGCCAGCACGATCCAACCGATAAACGTGACCAGAGCGGTCAGATGCACCACCGGGGCGTACCAGCGCGCCACCCGTTCGGCGAAGGCGACATAGCGGGCGCGGCCCTGTTCGGCGACCTCCATCATGCGGACGATCCCGGCCAACAGCGTGTCCTCGCCAACCGCCGTGACCCGCAGCCGCAACGGCGCGGTCAGGTTCATCGTCCCGGCGTAAAGTGGACTGCCCGGACCGGCCGCCATTGGCACGCTTTCTCCGGTCAACAGCCCGGATTCAATGTCGGAACGGCCATCGATTACCACGCCGTCGATCCCTACCCGCTCGCCCGCCGCCACCAGAACGGTCTGCCCCACCATCACCCGGCGCGGTGGCACCAGCCTCCGATGTCCATCGGAATCGATCACCAGCACGGCGCGGGCATCGAGCGCCAGCAGATGCTCGACCGCCGACCGTGCCCGGCCGCGGGCCCGCGCCTCCAGATAGCGTCCGATCAACAGAAAGAACAGCAGGCTGACCGCCGAATCGAAGTAAGCATGCGGCCCCCCGTTGACGGTCTCCCACAAGCTCATCGCCGAGGTCAGCACGACGCCGATAGTGATCGGCACGTCCATATTGGTTCGCCCCGCCCGCAGCGCTCCAAGCGCCGAGGCGGCAAAAGGACGCAGGCCATAGACCACCGCTGGGAGCGCCACCAGCGCCGACACCCAATGCAGCAACCCCCGCGTCGCCGGTCCCATCCCTTGGGCATGCCCGGCCCAGACCGATACCGACAGCAACATGACATTTCCGGCGGCGAATCCGGTCACCGCCATCGCCTTCAACAGCCCCCGTTCATGGCGGAGATCGTCGGATTCCAGCCGGTCGGGATCGAATGGCACCAGTCGGTAGCCCACCGCGAACACCGGAGCGAGAATCGCGGCCGGATCGTTCTCCTCGGGGCGAAAGCGCAACGCCAGTCGCCGGGTGGTGAGGTTGACCCTGGCCCAGGTCACGCCGGGCTGGCGGGTCAGCAGCGATTCGATCAGCCAGACACAGGCGCCGCATTGGACGCCATCGACCATCAAGGACAGAGCGGACTCGCCTCCCGGCAGGGCGGTGACATGATCGGACAAAGCGGCGGCAACGCCGTCGCCGTCGGGGCGTGGCGGCTGGGCGGTGGGATCGAGACAACGGCGTCGGTAGTAGAGATCCAGCCCCTGGGCCGAGATCAGCTCATAGGCGGCGGCGCACCCGGCGCAGCAAAAACCGCCGACCGCCGCGCTCTCTCCCCCCAGCGGCGAACCGCAATGACGGCAGAGCGCGGCCGGGCCGGTCACGGCGCGACGAAGCGGCGGAAGCTTTGGTAACTCACTCCGCCACCCTCGGCTACCGCCTGAAGATCCCACAGACCGGGCAAAGGCAAGACGACGATAACGGCATAATCGCCGGGACCGGACGGGCTGAGAACGACATTGCGGTCGTCGTTCTGGACGGCGGGACGGGACAGATGGACCCGAACCTGCAACCCGTCGATCGGATGTCCATCGCGGTCGCGATACGTCTGGGCAATGACGATCCCGGACCCATTGGGAATCGGATCGGTCATCGTCATGACGGACCAGCCCAGCGCTTCTTGCCGTCTCGCCGCCTCCAGCGCTTGATTGTAGGCAAGCCCCTTGTCATAGGCCCGCTCGGCCGAGAGACCGGGAAAGGTGCTGCCCGCCAGCCAAGCCATCGTCGCATTAACCGCCACCACCACCCCGAAGACGGCGACGAAAATATAGGGATACCACCAGCCGGGGCGGCGGTCGGCGGTCATCTGTCCGGCCCGACGAACAGAGATTCGGCGCGGGTTTCGCTACCGTCTTTCAGATCGCGCAAAACAAAGGCCAGGGATACCCGCCGTCCCGTGGCGATCCCGGCGGCGGCAGTCACGAACACGGTGAAGCTGCCGACTGAATCCGACGCAACCTTTAGAGGTGGGCCGCCGCCGATCACCGACATGCGAACCCCCTCCAGCCCCTCGATTTGCAGATCGAAGATCCGTTCCGACCGCACCTTGTTCTGAACCTTGACGACATAGCCGTTACGGATAGATCCATCCGAAAGGCGCACATACAGCAATGCCCGCTCGTGCAGAATGGTCATCTCGGTCGTGGTCCGCGCGATCAGAGACCAACCGATCACCCCGAGGGAAAGCGCCAGAATCGCGCCATAGACCAGGGTACGCGGGCGCACCAGCCGATGCCGGGGAGTCTCCCCCCGTGCGCGGGCAGCCTGACTGGCGATTGAATCCCAGGTAATCAGTCCACGCGGCAACCCAACCCGGTCCATCATCGCATCGCAACCGTCGATGCACAGACCGCAGCCGATACAGCCCAGTTGCGAACCGTTTCGAATGTCGATTCCGGTCGGGCAGACCGCCACGCAGACTCCGCAATCGATGCAATGGCCGCGTCCCTCGAACGTCTGCCCCTTGCGCCAGCGCCCGCGCCGCTCGCCCCGCCAGGCTTCATAGCCGACGATCAGCGAATGCTCGTCGAACATCGCCGCCTGAAAGCGAGAATAAGGGCACATGTACAGGCAAACCTGCTCGCGGGCAAAACCAGCCAGCAAATAGCAAAAGCCGCCAACGACAGCGATCGCGCCATAGATCGCCACGCTTTCGCGCCCCGTCAGGATGGCGGGCAACATCGTTGGCGCATTGCCGAAATACAGCGCGAAGGCAATGCCGCAAGATCCGGCGATCAGCATCCAGAGCAGATGGACGGCACCCTTGCGAGCCAGCTTGTCCAGATTCCAGGGGGCGCGGTCCAGTGCCAGACGACGGGTCCGGTCGCCGATCAGCATCCGCTCGATTTGAACGAACAGATCGGTATAGACGGTCTGCCAACACAGAAACCCGCACCAGACCCGCCCGTACAACGCGCTGACGAGGAACAGGACGATGGCGGCGACGACCAGAATTCCGGTCAGGTAATAGACTTCCTGCGGCCAGATTTCGAGGCCGAGGAAATAAGCCCGCCGCCCCCCCATGTCGATCAGGATCGCCTGATCCGGGGCGCCAGGGCCACGATTCCAGCGCAGGAACGGGGCCAGATACCACCAGGGCAGCAACACCACCATCGCCAGAAATTTCCAGGACCGAAATCGTCCACGAACCGAGCGGGACTGGACGGTTTCGGAGCGGGCATAGAGAGAACTGCCCTCTGGCTCAGTCACCGTCCGCCTCCCAGAGTATGGACGTAAACCGCCAGCATGCGGATCGTGCCCGGCCCCAGCCGCTCGGACCAAGCCGGCATCGCACCATGGCGGGGCCGGGTCACCTGAGAAATCACCGTGGCGCGAATCTCGGCCGCGCGGACCTCGGGTTTCTGGTTGCCCAGCTTGCTGGCATAAAGCCAAATCTGATTGTTAAGGGCCGGTGCGCCGATATCCTTGTTCCCTTCTCCGACCTCGCCATGGCAGACCGCGCAATTCTCGGCGAAGATTTCGGCACCCGGCAGACTCGCCACCGGAGCGCGATCGGCAACGGTCAAAACATAATCGGCGACCTGCTCGATCTGTTGGGGTGTCAGGATGCCGTCGGCTCCAAATTTCGGCATCTCGCTCTGGTGCGAATTGGGGTTGGAATTGCGCACACCGAATTTGATCGTCTGCTCGATCTCGTCGATGGTACCGCCCCACAGCCATTCGTCATCGGCCAGAGTCGGATAGCCAAAGGCTCCCACCCCACCGACACCATGGCAGGGAGCGCAATTTTCCTCAAAGGCGATCCGTCCTCCGGCGCGGGCATAGGTCAGCAGTTCGGAATCGGCCTCGACCGCCGCGGCAGGCAACGATTCGATCCGATTCAGCCAGACGGCACGAGCCGCCTTCTGCTCGGCGATTTCGCTTTCCAGATCGGCGCGCGAGGAATAGCCCAGCAAGCCCGGCGTAAAGCCGTTCAGCAACGGCCAGCTTGGCATCAGCACCCAATAGCCGATCGACCACACCACGCTGACCCAAAAAACGATGATCCACCAGCGCGGCAATGGCGTGTTCAGCTCGCGGATGCCGTCCCACTCATGGCCCGTGGTGTAGCGGCCGGTGACAGGGTCTTTTTCTACCGGTGCCATGGCGCGCTCTCCTGCTCCTCGTCGTCGCGCAGCGGAATGCTGCCATGTTCTTCCAACCGCTTGCGATTGCCCGGCCAATAGACAGCGGCGATGATCGCGATGAAAACGGCCATCAACCACAGCCCCCAAAACGGCCTCAAGATCTCATCGACAAAGGCAGACGGCATTGGCGTGTCCCTTCGGTCAGCGGCGGATCAAGGCGGGATCGACCTGCGTGAAATCGACCATCGTTCCCAGCACCTGAAGATACGCCACCAGTGCATCCATCTCAGTGACTGGCCCGTTCTCGGGGCTTTCGACCGCGCGGCCCAGCCGGGCCTTGGGATAACTCGCCATCACGGGAGGCGGAGCCGCGTTAGGATCGGCCAGAGCTTGTTCTTCCAAATCGTGGGCCGCACCATCGATCTGGGTATCGTTATAAGGGACGCCGACCGACCGCAGCACCCGCAGCCGGACGCCGATATCGCTGTAATCAAGCGGCCGCATCAGATGGGGGTAGCCGGGCATCACCGAACCCGGCACCACCGAACGCGGATCGATCAGATGGCGAACATGCCAATCGCTCGCATATTTCCCACCGACACGGGCCAGATCGGGGCCGGTACGTTTCGACCCCCACTGGAACGGGTGATCGTATTTCGACTCGGCGGCCAGACTGTAATGGCCATAACGCTCGGCCTCGTCCTTGAAGGGACGGATCATCTGGCTGTGGCAGTTGTAGCAGCCCTCGCGCAAGTAGATGTCGCGTCCAGCCTGCTCCAACGGGCTATAGGGGCGCACCCCCTCGACCCGCTCGATCGTCGATTCAATCGAGAACAGCGGGGCCACCTCGACAAGCCCCCCCACCGACACCGTGACCACGATACCGATCGTCAGCAGCAGAGCGTTGGTCTCGATCCGGGCGTGATGTTTGAACAGCGACATCGTCCGGGTTCTCCTTTAACGGGCCGGGCTGGGCGCGGGCACGGCAGCCGTTACCGTGTCTTCGCCAAAAATCGTCCGCACCACGTTGTAGGCCATCACTAGACCTCCGACCGCGAACAGCACCCCGCCGATGGCACGGATAACGTAATAGGGATGCATCGCCTTGACCGTCTCGATGAATGAGTATTCAAGGAATCCATAGCTGTCATAGGCTCGCCACATCAGACCTTGCATGATCCCCGAAATCCACATCGCGGCGATGTAGAGGACGATGCCCAGGGTCGCGATCCAGAAGTGAATCCCAACCAGACGCAACGAATACATCTCGGACTTGCCCCACAGCTTCGGCACCAGGAAATAGATCGCGCCGAAAGAAATGAAGGCAACCCAGCCCAACGCCCCCGAATGAACGTGGCCGATCCCCCAATCGGTGTAATGCGACAATGCATTGACCGACCGGATCGCCATCAACGGCCCCTCGAAGGTCGCAATGCCATAAAACGCAACGGCGGTAACCATGAAGCGGATCACCGGATCGGTGCGCAGCTTGTCCCAGGCACCCGAAAGCGTCATCAGCCCGTTCAGCATACCGCCCCAGGACGGCATCCACAGCATCACCGAGAAGGTCATTCCCAGGGTCTGGGCCCAATCGGGCAAGGCCGTATAGTGAAGATGATGTGGGCCGGCCCAAATGTACAGGAAGATCAGCGCCCAGAAATGGACGATCGACAGGCGATAGGAATAGACGGGTCGCTCGGCTCGCTTGGGAACGAAATAGTACATGATCCCAAGAAAACCGGCGGTCAGGAAGAAGCCGACCGCATTATGCCCGTACCACCATTGCGTCATTGCATTCTGGACACCGCCGAACAGTGGATAACTTTTGGTCAAACTGACCGGCACCGCGAGGTTGTTGCCGATGTGAAGCAGCGCCATGGTCAGGATCATCGCCAGAAAGAACCAGTTGGCGACATAGATATGAGGCTCGCGCCGCTTCAGCAGCGTTCCGGCAAAGACGGCGAGATAGAGCACCCACACCACCAGGAAAAGCAGGTCGAGCAGCCATTCCGGCTCGGCATATTCCTGTCCTTGGCTATAGCCCAGCACATAGGAAATCAGCGCCAGAACCAGGAACAGATTATAGCCCCAGAACAGAGCCGCCCCCAGCCGTTCGCCCCCGAATAAAGCGGCGCGACAGGTGCGCTGCACGACATACAGCGAAGTCGCCATCAACACATTGCCGCCGAATGCGAAAATCACCGTGGTGGTATGAACTGGCCGTAACCGACCGAATGTGGTCCATTCGAGGTCAAGGTTAAGCACGGGAAAGGCCAACTGCCACGCGATAAAATCGCCGACCAGGAAGCCCAGAATGCCCCAAACCACAGCCGCCAGGGTGAATTTGCGGATCGCCGCTTCGCAATAAGGGGAAGAATCGTAGGTTTGTCCCATGCGGAACTCCTGATTTCCGACGAATCGAAGCGGAAGAGGGGAAGCCCCTGCGCCTCAAGATATACACCAAAAAGGGGTAAGGCATCATCCTTCCGCAGATCAGCCTCTTGGCGGCGGCGGTCGGGAGCCTTACAGTGCCTTGCATGACGCATACAGACAACCCCCCCGAAATCGCCACCACTCCCCTTCCCACCCTGACTTTGGCCAAAGGCCATTCGAAGCGGCTGCGCGCCGGTCATCCGTGGGTCTTCTCCAACGAAATCGAGATGACCGCAGAAACCCGGCTGCTGCCACCCGGCGGCTTGGTCTCCCTGATCGATGCCGGCGGCGAACGGCTGGGGATCGCGACCTTCAATCCTCATTCTCTGATTTCAGTGCGGCTGCTGTCGCGCGATCCGACCCAAAAAATCGACCGGGCCTTCCTGTCGGCTCGGCTGTCCGCCGCCCTGACCCTCCGTCAGGCTCTGTTCCCCCGTCCATTCTACCGACTGGTTCATTCCGAAGCCGATGGCCTGCCCGGCCTCGTGGTTGACCGCTTCGGCGACGTGCTGGCGGTCCAGACCAATACCGCCGGGATGGAACGTCTGCTCCCCGACCTGTTGGCGGTCTTCGACGATCTGCTGTCGCCCCGCGCCGTGGTGCTGGTGAATGATAGCCCGGCCCGCATACATGAGGGATTGCAGCCCGAACACCGCGTCGTCGCCGGTGCCATCGACGGCCCGGTCGAACTGGAAGAAAACGGCTGCCGCTTCGTCGCCGATCTTCAGGAAGGACAAAAGACCGGCTGGTTCTACGACCAGCGCGATAACCGCGCCGCCGTCGCCCGCGTCGCGCCGGGACGGCGCGTCCTTGACGTCTATACCTATGCTGGCGGATTCGCGGTCCAGGCGGCGGTCGCCGGTGCCCGTGAAGTGATCGCAATCGATCGGTCGGAAATCTCGCTGGCTCTCGCGGCCCAGGCGGCGAAACTGAACGAGGTCGCCGTCGAAACCGTCCGCGCCGAATCCTTCGCCGAAATGGAACGGCTGGCCGCAGCGGGAGAGCGGTTCGGTGTGGTGGTGGTCGATCCGCCCGCCTTCGTCAAATCGCGCAAGGATCTTGGCGCGGGGGCCAAGGGATATCGCAAGATGACCCGCCTTGCCGCCGCCCTGGTCGAACCCGGCGGCTTCTTGTTTTGCGCCTCGTGTTCGCACCACATGCCGGTCGAGGCTTTTGCCCTGGAAACCGCACGCGGCCTGCAACAGGCTGGGCGCTCCGGTCGCATCATCCGCTCCGCCGGAGCCTCGTCCGACCACCCGGTTCATCCCTGGCTGCCGGAAAGCGCCTATCTCAAGGCGCTGATGTACCAACTGGATTAGCGAGAAGCGCCGAGCTTTAAACCTGAAGCGAGGCGCTCCAGCCGCCATTGCGGCGGAGGCCCGCGCCTGGCGAAGGACATTGATGAAAGCCTAAAGCGTGATGCCGATTTAAGGCAGCACGCTTTAGCAACCTGCATCGACCTTCGACAGCAAGCGATGCAGCGCGCTGTCGGCGATGCCGAGTTCAGTCAGATGTGCCACCGTTTCGGCAAGATAATCGCGACTGGTCCCGGCATGGCCAACCCCCTGACGCACCAGCGACACCAGCGCGGCGGGATCGGCGGCTCGGTAATACTGATCGTGGCCGCGATCCGCGACAAAGGCCCAGGCAGAGACCATCCGCCCGTCATTAAGGCGTGTGGGTAGATGGCACGGCCGATAAACCCCGCCGATCATTTCGCGGGCGATCAGGCGTCGTTGCGCTTCCTCAACATCGTCGGGAGCAACCCAAAACGCCCGGCCCAGGCAAGACCCGCCTCGGTCGAGTCCCAGCACCAGCCCCGGCCGTTCCGGCGTACCGCGGTAATGGTTGGACAGGATGCATAAGGCGCGATGAAATCCCCATAACCGGGCCGCCAGAACCTCGACATGGGGAAAATCCGGCCGCCACATCAGCGACCCATAGGCAAACACCCACAATCCGTCCCGCACACTCGGCTCCATTCTGTTCCAATCGCCGGGATCACTCTTCCGGCGCGACCTCGACCCGATTCCGCCCGCCGTCCTTGGCGCGGTAAAGCGCGGTATCTGCGCGGTTCAGCATCGCGGCAATATCGTCCGGCGACACTGACGCGGGCGCTCGTTCCGTCCACGAGACGACGCCAATGCTGACCGTCATCGCACAGGTCTCCCCGCTTTCGGTGCGCAGAACCACCTGCTCAACCTGCTGACGCAGACGCTCGGCGATCAGCCGGGCTCCCTCACCGCCGGTGCCTGGCAGGGCGATGGCGAATTCCTCGCCGCCGATCCGGCCCAGGATATCGCCTTCGCGTAGGGCTTGGCGGCACGCGGTGACAAAAGCCCGCAGCGCCGTGTCGCCGGTGGCATGGCCCCAGCGATCGTTGATCCGCTTGAAATGGTCCAGGTCGAGCGCCAGAACGGTGAAGGGACGCCCCATCCGTCGGGCATGATCCAATTCCATCCCAGCCAGATGATGGAAATGGGCGCGATTGGCGATGCCGGTCAGTGAATCGCGCGTGGCCCGCCATTCCAGTTCGGCCAGATGGATCTGGTGATCGCAGAAGGCACGCAGCGACAGCGCCAGATCGTCAATCCCGTCGTCGTCGTTCAGCACAACCGGCACCCGGTCGAGCACCATCCGCAGCAATTCCGCGCCGGGATCTTCATGATGGCGAACCATCACCGGATAGGCACCGACCACCAGCCGATCCCCTCCGGCGGGAAGAACCAGCCGTTGCCACGTTTCTTCCTGCGCGCCGTTATCGAACATGGCGGTATAGGAACGCCACAGCGGCCGCCTGACCCGACGGGCATAGGCGTAATCGAAATCAAGCATGCCGCGCCGGTCGGCGGGCAGGATGTCGGCGGGCAGGCGATCAATGACACAGCCAGCCAAATCGGCCCCGAAATGACGGACAAAAGCCCGGCCGTAATGGGTATAGCGATTGCCAGCCGTATCGATGTCGATCACCAGAAGATGGTCGGCATGGGCTGAGAAACGGGCGGATGGATCTGCGATCGGTCCTGCCGCCCGCCAGAGATCCAGCAGATCGATCAGCCGTTTGTCCATCACTTTCGCCACCAGAGCCTGCATGGATGGGTCCTCCCGGCAGCCCATTCGCGGATCGTCCGAAAGCGCCGGGGCCCGTGCCCAACGTCGCCATCGGTCGCCGGGCGCGGGTGCGCCCGATGATTGCGGCACGATGATATATCGGCTTCACCGCACTTGTGAAATTCCTTATCACACCAGATGCACGGATAGCACCTACATACCTAAGTTACACGCTAATCACACATTCAGTCGTGATTACAGTCTCTGCTCTTCCTGTTTTTGGTTTGCCGGTGTCAGTGTGAGCGTCGATGTCGGATCTCGCACGTACCCTGTTTCAAGCGACCCGCCCCCTTTCGTTCCACGCTTCGGCCGTCCCCGTCGCGGTGGGGACCGCGTGGGGGATTCATGGCGGGGGAAACTTCCACCCGGCCTTGTTTTTGCTGGCTCTATCCTGCGCTGTCTGCCTGCATGCGGGGGGGAATGTCGTCAACGACGTCGGCGACGAGATCAACGGCGCAGACCGGCTCAATCACGTCCATATCCAGCCTTTTACCGGCGGCTCGCGCCTTATCCAGAACGGGCGTTTGTCCGTCCGCTCGATGGCGGTGTGGGGGGCGATCCTGATGACGGTAGGGGGCGGATTGGGCGGCATCCTGACGATGGTCAAGGGGCCGGTCGCTCTGATGTTCGCCCTGGTCTGCTTCGTTCTGGCTCTGGCCTATTCGCTGCCGCCAATGACCTTGGCGGCACGCGGATTAGGCGAGGGAACGGTGGCAATCGCGTTTGGACTTCCGGTCCCCTTTGCCGCATGGCTGCAAAGCGGCCATTTCACCCTTGAAGCACTGGTCGCGGCGGCAATTGTCGGCTGCTGGACGGCGGCGATGCTGATCTGCACCGAAATCCCCGACATCCGCCCTGACGCCGCCGCCGGCAAGCGAACCCTGGTGGTCCGACTCGGCATTAAACGGGCGCCATCGCTCTATCTGGGGGTCCAGGCCACCGCCTCGGCGTTGCAGTTGGGCCTGGGCTGGCTGTCCGACCTGCCCGCCTGGGCCACGCTGCCTCCGGTGATAACGATGCTGGTCGCGCTGGCGGCAGCCCCGATGATGATGCGTGACCGGCCCTCGCAACTCAGCGCCATCCGTCTGACCCTCGGCATTCATATCACCGGCGGATTGATGCTGATCCTGGCGGCACTATCCTAGAGAGGCTGCGAAACACAGCATCATCATCATTGATGAGGTGCAGCCGTGATGATATGCCCCTTGGCAAGACCTCACAGCAACGACACAACCCAAGCCCTTCCGATCAAAGAAGGCATCGGCTTCTCATCGAGATAAAATAGAAAAAATTAAAACACAAACGAACAAAATCGCAACGCCCTATTATTAATAAGGAACGCTTTGTACATAACTTTTATAAAAGAATAACACCTAATTTTTAATATATGCTAAAAATTAAACGGATAAGATCAAGAGACACCCGATACAGGGCATAATTGAAAAATATTATCTCCGTCAATTTAAATTATTAGCTTACTTCCCCAGCTGGATTTATCCGCCCGCCTCCAGCGATATGACCATTCCAGCGAAGCTCCACTCTTGAAATTTTTAATGGAGGGCGTGACAGTACCGGCGTCCCAAGGGTAACCGAGGCGGGGACGCCGTTGAGGATCGTTCCTCACCCCGGCAACAAAGCGAAAAGAGAGGTGGTCGTGTTGGTTCCAACGATTTTGTGCGGGGGTTCGGGATCACGCTTGTGGCCGGTTTCGCGGGAATTGGACCCGAAACCGTTCATTGCCTTGCCAGACGGCCAGACTCTGCTGCAAAAAAGCTACGTGTTGGGAGCGGGCTTGCCGGACGTGCGGGAAGTTATCACCATCACCCGACAGAGCCTGTTCTTCAGGGTCGAGTCCGAAATTCGCCAGCTTGCAGGGACCAAGCCCGACCTCACTTTTATCCTTGAGCCATTCGGACGCAACACCGCCGCAGCAGTCGCCGCCAGCGCCCTCTATGTTGCCCAGACACATGGCGAAGACACGGTTCAGTTAATACTCGCCGCCGACCATCTGATCACCGACCCGGTTGCCTTTGCCGGGGCGGTTGCGCAGGCGGAAGCTTTGGCACGGAACGGAAAAATCGTCACCTTCGGAATCCAGCCCGACGCGCCGGAAACCGGCTATGGTTACATTGAGGCGAACGGAACCGATATCCTCCGCTTCGTCGAAAAACCGTCTCTGGAAAAGGCGGAGGAATTTGTCCGCTCGGGCCGGTTCTTCTGGAATTCGGGGATGTTCTGCTTCACCGCAGGCACCATGCTCCGGGAACTTGCCGAGCATTGCCCCGACGTTTTAGAGGCAACGCGCGTCAGCATCGAGGCCGCGATGGCCGCGACGAAGGACAAGCGGGTTATCGAATTCGATCCTCGTCTGTTCGAACGCGTGCGCGACACGTCAATCGACATCGCTGTAATGGAAAAATCGCAGCGGGGCGCGGTGGTGGCCTGCGACATCGGCTGGAGCGATATCGGCTCGTGGGACGCCCTCAGTGCTCTGCTCCCCGCAGATGCCAACGGCAACCGCCTCCAAGGCGACGTGTTGATAGAAGACAGCAAGAATTGCTTCATCCAGAGTGCGGGACGGCTGTTCGGGGTTCTTGGCGTCGAGGATCTGATCGTCGTCGATACCCCCGACGCCGTTCTGATCACTCATAAGGATCGAACCCAGGACGTCAAACGGCTTTTCACCGAGCTGAAACGCCGCAACCACGAGTCGCACAAGATGCATCTAACCGTGCACCGTCCGTGGGGCACCTACACGGTGCTTGATGAAGGGGAACGCCACAAGATAAAGCGCATAACGGTTAAGCCTGGCGCAAGACTCAGCTTGCAGGCACATCACCACAGAAGTGAGCACTGGATAGTTGTGGCCGGAATGGCCAAGGTCACGAATGGGGATAAAGAAATGCTGGTTGGCCCCAACCAGTCCACTTATATTCCCGCCGGCTGTCTTCACAGACTCGAAAACCCTGGCATCCTCGATTTGTCCATGATCGAGGTCCAGAGCGGCGATTATCTTGGCGAAGACGATATCGTTCGGTATGAAGATTTATATGGGCGCTGCTGATGACCCTGACCTGCTTTAAGGCTTACGACGTTCGCGGCAAACTCGGCAATGAGTTGAACGAGGATATTGCCCACCGCATCGGCCGCGCCTATGCTCACCACCTCGGAGCACGACGTGTCGTGGTTGGTGCGGACGTCCGACTGTCGAGCGAATCCCTGAAACAGGCCCTGGCCGAGGGGCTGATGAAGAGCGGAGCCGACGTGATCGACCTCGGCCTGACCGGAACGGAGGAGGTTTACTTCGCCGCCTTCCACCTTGATGTCGATGGCGGCATCGAGGTTACCGCCAGCCACAATCCGCTTGATTATAACGGCATGAAGTTTGTTGGGCGCGGAGCAAAGCCGATCAGTGGCGATAGCGGTCTGCGCGCAATCCAAACGCTGGCCGAGACCAACCAGTGGCCAACACCAGAACAGCGCGGCACCCTGGAAAAGCGCTCGTTGCGCGATGCCTATGTCGAACATCTGCTCGGTTATGTCGAGCCGAAGGCGATTGGGCCGCTCACGCTGGTGGTCGATCCCGGCAACGGTGCCGCCGGCCCGGTGGTTGATGCCCTGGAAGCGGCGTTACAGGCACGGGGAGCTCAGATCTCCTTCATCAAAATTCATCAGCAGCCCGACGGCACTTTTCCTAATGGCATTCCCAACCCGCTATTGCCGGAAAATCGCCACGCAACCGCCGAGGCAGTACGGGCACATGGTGCCAACATGGGGATCGCCTGGGACGGCGACTTCGACCGCTGCTTCCTCTATGACGAGACCGGCACGTTTATCGAGGGATACTATATCGTCGGTCTATTGGCCGAAGCGTTCCTGGCCAAGGCACCAGGGGAGAAAATCATCCACGACCCGCGCCTAGCCTGGAACACCATAGACATCGTTCGACAGGCCGGAGGCGTGCCGATCCAGTCGAAGACCGGCCACGCCTTCATCAAGGAACGGATGCGGGCGGAAAACGCGATCTATGGCGGCGAAATGAGCGCGCATCACTATTTTCGCGACTTCGCCTATTGCGACAGCGGGATGATTCCCTGGTTACTGGTTTCCGAGCTCCTGAGTCGTAGCGGCAAACCATTGTCTCAACTCGTTGGAGAGCGAATCGCGGCCTACCCTTGTAGCGGCGAAATCAATTTCCAGGTCGCCGATGTCGGAACGGCGTTAGCACGGGTTCGAAAGCACTATGCTCCGGCCAATCCGGCTCTCGATGAAACCGATGGCCTTAGCCTTGATTTCGATCAGTGGCGCTTCAACCTGCGCGCCTCCAATACCGAGCCGCTACTCCGCCTCAACGTTGAAAGCCGGAGAGACTTAGGTGAGGTCTCGAGACGAGTCGCGGAGATCGAGAGCCTGATCGGGACAATCGTATGATTTTGCCACTTCCGACCAGCAGCGAGACGAGTTCTATCCTGTCATCGATGACCGCAGCGCTCAGACGGGTTAATATCCTTTTTGTCTCTGTTGTCCTCCTCCCGACTCTCTTGGCGACGTTGTATTATGGGGCAATTGCGTCCGATGTTTATATCTCGGAATCTCGCTTCATCATCCGGAAGCCATCCCAGCAATCATCGTCCGCTCTTGGCCTCCTTTTAAAAGGAAGTAGCTTTAGTCAGTCGCAAGACGACACCTATACCGTGCGCGAATACATCATGTCGCGCGATGCATTAATAGAATTAGATAAAAAACTCGATCTTCGCCGCACATTTTCTAGCAAAGACATTGATATATTCAGTCGCTTTGCTGGAATAATCCCAGACGACAGCTTCGAGACGCTCTTCAAATATTATTTGAAGCATATTGATGTAACCATTGGTGCCGATTCGTCGATCATCACTCTGGAAACTCGGGCATTCAACGGTCAGGAAGCCGTATTTGCGAACGAACTTCTGTTAGATCTAAGCGAAGACCTCGTTAATAAACTTAACGAACGGGCCAGAAAAGACCTCATCTCTTTTGCATTGAGAGAGGTAATAAATGCACAATCAAAGAATAAAGCGGCTGTTGTAGCTCTCGCAAATTATCGGAATCGCCACGGAGTGATCGATCCGGAAAAGCAGAGCCAGATTCCAATGCAGCAAATATCCAGGCTTCAGGATGAACTGATATCCGCTATCGCGCAGCGGACACAGCTGCAAATGCTTGCCAAAGACAATCCTCAAATCCCATCCATGGACAAACGGATTGAAATTCTAAAAAATGAGATCCAGAAAGTATCCGATCAGATCGCTGGCGGCGATTATTCCTTAGCCAGCAAGGCATCAGATTACCAACGCCTCTCACTTGATAAAGAATTTTCTGAAAAATTACTTGCAGGAGCGCTCGGCACACTTGAACAGGCTCACAACGAAGCTCTGCGCAAGCAGTTGTATTTGGAACGTATCGTTGAGCCGAACATTCCGGACAAAGCTCTGGAACCCAAACGTATCCGAAGCATCGTTGCGGTCTTTTTGGTCGGGTTGATGCTCTGGTTAATCTTGACGATGGTTACCGCAGGCATCAAGGAACATCAGGACTGATATGGCTCCTGTCCCTATTTCTCTGCGACGAGCCGCCGCGATCCAACTGCGAGTGATTGGAGCCCTCTTATTACGAGAGGCAATCACTCGTTATGGCCGACACAATATCGGCCTCCTTTGGATGGTCGGAGAGCCGATGCTGTTCACACTCGGTGTCGCGGGCCTGTGGGCGACGGTGAAGATGCACACCGTTGCAGATATCCCGGTCATCGCCTTCGCGGTAACCGGTTATTCCTGTGTCCTGGGATGGCGCAATACGGCCTCTCGCTGCGCCAAAGCAATCGAACCCAATCTCAGCTTAATGTATCACCGCAATGTTAAGGTCATAGATATCTTTATGGCCAGGATATTGCTGGAACTCATTGGCGCCACAGGATCCCTTATCCTGTTGACTATATTCTTTGCTTTGGTCGGAGCGATGGACTGGCCTGAAGACATCGTAACCGTCGCGGCAGGGTGGGGATTGATCGGCTGGTTCGCCTTAGCTCTAGGCTTCATCGTCGGCTCGATCTCGGAACGCTCGGAGACCTTTGAGCGTCTTTGGCACGTCGCAACCTACATCATGTTTCCCCTGTCGGGGGCGATGTTTATGGCCCACTGGTTGCCACAAAGCTTTCAAAAAATAGTGCTATGGCTGCCGATGGTCCATGGTACCGAAATGGTTCGCCATGGCTATTTTGGAAAAAGCACGATCACCATGGAAGATCCTCTGTATTTCGCCAGCATCAATCTGATCATGACGATGGTCGGCTTGGTTTTGGTGCGGGATTGTGAGAAGCGAGTTCAGCCAGAATGATAGCGCTTGAGAACATCAGCAAAATCTATCCGATTCGCGGTGGCCAGCACATCGTTCTCAAGAATCTGAACTTGACCCTCCATCCTGGCGAGAAGATCGGCATTCTTGGCCGTAACGGATCGGGCAAATCGACTCTAATCCGGATTCTCAGCGGTGCCGAACAGCCGACCCAGGGGCGGATCTTTCGGGGGATGAAGCTGTCGTGGCCGCTCGCCTTCGGTGGAGCGTTCCAGGGAAGCCTGACCGGCCTCGACAACCTAAAGTTTATTTGTAGAATCTACGGGGTAGATTATCGCGAGAAGATTGATTTCGTCGATGACTTCTCCGAACTTGGGCGCTTTTTGCGCGAACCGGTAAAGACCTATTCCTCGGGAATGCGGGCGCGCTTGGCCTTTGCCATATCCATGGCGATTGAGTTCGACGGCTTCCTGGTCGATGAGATCATCGCCGTGGGAGATGCCCGCTTCCACGCTAAATGCCAGCACGAATTGTTCGAACGACGAGCGGATCGGGCGCTGTTGCTGGTCTCTCACGATGAACACACCATCCGCACCCAGTGCCAGCGCGCGGGTGTCCTGATCAAAGGTCACCTCAGCCTCTTCGACAACATGGATGAAGCCTTCGACTTCTACCGGGAGCTGGGCGAGATCAACAGCATCACCGCCCTGCATGAGGTTCTACGGACAAGGGAACGCGCTGAAAAAGAAGCCACGCAGCCCTCATTGGAGGAGGCCCCACCTTGCCCTTCCGCGGCAAATGATTTGGCGCAACCTTCGGCTTGACCTCGATACCAAGCGGACCTTCATCGATAAAGTCGGTCAGATGACCTAAACAGCCGAAGAACGTCCCGCGTAACGAACAATCTTTAATTGATATTTCATTCGCAATCCGCACAGATGGCTTTGCAGTTGTCCGTCGGCTTAAATTTGACTGAATGTTAACGAATCGTCTCGCCATCGAGACCGCCCAATCTGCGCGAGTCCGATCAAACGGATGTAGAGCGGCAGAGCGGTTCCATCCTTGCGTATCACAGGCCTTGTGCCGTAATTTGGCCCGCTTATTTCTCAATCCGCCGAAACGCGCCGTCTTGCTCACCCGATTCTCGTCACGAGTATTGCGCGGCTTGGGTGCGCAAAATTAGGCTCGTCCCCACGATCTGGCTTGATATGGAGACATGCCCCGCCTCCCGCAGGGCCATACCCATCTGATCGAGATGCGATCAGATTGCTCGACGAGAAACTGAGGCATATCTTGACGGGTCCCCGTCTCGGTAGCAGCATGGGCGAATCACGTCATATTAATTGATAATGCAACAAATCATAATTTATGCACCCCACATGACGAAAAAAGACAATTTTTGATCCGCGAGACGCTCTATTGATTACGCCTCAGACAAAAATAAATATTTTGAGGCCCAAACTCCCTTTCATTTTTTAGAAAAAACTCATAGGCCAGCTGAAGGACAACATCAGAGTATTTTTTAAAAAAATACGCATCCCACTTCACGCTCCATCTGCAAAAGAAATACATAATGGAATCTATGGTTCTTAAGAATACAGTCGCCATTGTGGGTTGCGCGTGCCGTTTCCCTGCCGCATCAAATCCAGACGATTTCTGGAAGATCCTCACCGAAGGACGGGATGTCGTCAGCACGATTCCGCCTGAGCGCTGGAATCAATCTTCATTCTTTCACCCCGACAAAGCGGAACCCGGACGGAGCTACACCTTCTCCGCTGGGGTGCTGGGGGATTTGTCCGGCTTCGACGCTGCTTTCTTTGGTATTTCCCCTCGTGAGGCCGAGCAGATCGACCCGCAACAGCGTCTGTTGCTGGAACTGACCTGGGAAGCGCTGGAGCAAGGGGGGCAACGCCCCTCTACCCTGGCCGGAACCGACACGGCGGTGTTCGTCGGCATCTCTGGAATGGATTATTCCAACGCCCGCCAGGACGATCCGTCCTCGGCCAACGCCTATTTCATGCTGGGTTCGACGCTATCGATCGCAGCCAACCGCATTTCCTTCTGCTTCGATTTCAATGGCCCGAGCATGGCGATCGATACCGCCTGCTCCTCGGGCATGATGGCGATGCATGAAGCCTTCCAGGCGGTACAGTCGGGCCGGGTTCCGCAAGCGGTGGTCGGCAGCGTCAATCTGCTGCTCAGTCCCTATCCATTCATCGGCTTTTCCAAAGCGTCGATGTTATCGAATTATGGCCGCTGCCGGGCATTCGACAAGCTGGCCGCGGGTTATGTCCGCGCCGAGGGTGGCGGGGTGCTGGTACTAAAGCCCCTGGCCCAGGCCCAACGCGATGGCGACCGTATCCTGGCGATCGTTCGGGGGGCCGACACCAATTGCGACGGCCACACCTCGGGAATCGCCCTGCCCTCGTCGGAGCGGCAGGAAGCCCTGTTGCGGCAGGTTTACCAGAGGTTCGGTGTCGATCCCGCTGCGGTCAGCTACATAGAGGCCCACGGCACCGGTACCGCCGTCGGCGATCCGGCCGAGGCCGGAGCAATCGGCCGGGCGATCGGCTGCCACCGTCCTGCCGGACGTCCCCTGCCGATTGGTTCGGTCAAAAGCAATATTGGCCACCTGGAACCGGCTTCGGGGATGGCCGGGATGATCAAGGCCCTGCTGATGCTGAAGCACGGCCAGATCCCGCGTTCATTGCATATCGAGACTCCCAATCCGGATATCGATTTCGAGGGCATGAACCTTACCTTGGCGCGTGCGCTGGCTCCCCTGCCCCGCCATGACGACCATCCAGCGGTCATTGGCATCAACTCCTTCGGCTTCGGCGGTGCCAACGTCCACGTGATCCTGGAGGAATATCCCCAGCCCGCACCGGCGACGACACCCCCGCAGCCGGGGCAATCCGAGCCGCCGCTGGTGCTGTCGGCACGGTCCGAACCGGCGTTGCGGGCGATGGCCGGGCAGATCGCCGACCTGCTGGAGCGCACGTCACCCCCGGCTTGGTATGACCTCGCCCACACCACCGCATTACGACGCGATCACCACGACCACCGTCTGGTGGTCCATGCCGGAGACGCCATTCCACATCTGCGGCAATTTTCGGAAACCGGGCGGGACGAGCGGATCGTTTCCGGCAAAGTGGTGTCACCGACCCGCCGTCGGGTTGGCTTTGTCTTTTCCGGGAACGGTGCCCAGTTCGCCGGAATGGGGCGCTCTCTGCTGGTCCAAGACCCGGTATTCCGTGCCGAGGTGGACCGGATCGATACGCTGATCCAGCAGATCGCGGGCTGGTCGGTGATCGCGGAGATGCAGGCCGACCCGGAGAATAGCCGCCTTGCCGATACCGAGGTGGCACAACCCCTGCTGTTCGCGTTCCAGGCCGGGCTGGTCGCCAGCCTCGCCGCGCGGGGACTGGTCGCCGAAGCCGTGACAGGCCATAGCGTCGGCGAGGTTGCCGCAGCTTATTGTGCCGGAGCCTTGACCCTCGATCAGGCGGTGAAGCTGATCCTCACCCGCAGCGCGGTCCAGGGGCGCACCAAGGGCCTGGGGCGGATGGCCGCGGTTGAGTTGCCTCCCTCGGGCGATATCGCTTCGTATCTTGCCCCACTGGCGGGACAGGTCGAGATCGCGGCGTACAACAGCCCGCATGGCCTGACCCTGTCGGGAGAGACCGATCCGCTGCTGGCCTTGACCGATCGGCTGACCGGCGATGGGCTGACGGTGCGGGTGCTGAAGCTGGATTACGCCTTCCACAGCCACCTGCTCGATCCGGTGCGTGAAGATCTGCTCGTCGGACTGGCCAATTTGCAACCGGCCCCGGCGCGGGTCGAGATCCATTCGACCGTGCTCGGCGCGCGGATCGATGGCGAACGTCTCGACGCCGAGTATTGGTGGCGGAATCTGCGCGAGCCGGTCTATTTCCGGGAGGCGATCACGCGGATGGCGGAGGAAGGGGTCTCGGTGTTCGTCGAGATCGGCCCGCATCCGATCATGCAATCCTACGTGCGGCAAACCCTGCGCGCCAGCAACCAGCCCGGTCAGGTGATGTTCGTCACCAGCAACAAGAGCGGCGAGGCGGAACGGGTCTCGCTGGCAGTCGATCGCGCCTATACGCTGGGTGCTCCGATTGCCTTCTCCCAGTTGCTTCCCCGTCCCGGTGCCCCAGTCGATTTGCCGCCCTATCCCTGGCAGCGCGAGCGCTTTTGGCACCCGCATACGCCGGAAGCGCGGGGACCGCTCTGGCAGCAGGACGAAGGTTCCCTGCTGGGAACCCGCGTCATCCCGGATCAACCGCTGTGGGAGCGTCAGATCGACGCCGCCCTGTTCCCGTTCCTGGCCGATCATGTCGTTGGCGGAGCCGTGCTGTTCCCGGCCACCGGCTTCCTCGAAGTGCTGATCGAAGCGGCAACGTGCCTTTTCCCCGGCGAGCAAGCCGATATCGAAGCCTTCGAGATTTCCCGTCCGCTGGTGCTGGACCCCGGCCGGTCGAAGATGATGCGGGTGACGTGGAGCGCGGCCGAGAGCAAGCTGCGCATCGAGAGCCGCACCCGGATGCAGGACGAGCCTTGGTTGCTGCATGTCGTCGCCCGACTGTCCCGGCCGGGGTATCTGCCCGCACCAGCCCCCTTGCCAACCTGCCCGAATACGGCGGTGACGGTCGAGGCCGAGGCGCATTACGCCCTCGCGCGACGGATCGGCCTGGATTACGGCCCCTGCTTCCAGACGGTATCGACGGTCGCAATCGATGACGATACCGCCTGGGTTGAACTGACGATCCCCGATGGAATTATCGATGGGTTCGATCGTTTTCGTTTGCATCCGGCTCTGATCGACGGCTGTCTTCAGGGCCTGTTCGACCTGGCGGCCAGTCGCCTCGGCAACCATAGGCCCTTGGCCTACCTTCCGGTGCGATTCCAGCGCTTCCTGCTTTACCCGGTGATCGGCCTCGCGGTGCGGTGCGGGATCAGATTGGTACGGGCCGGAACCCGATCACTGGTCGCCGATTTCACGGTCATCGATTCCGAAGGACGGGTTCTCGCCGAGATCCATGGATTCCGGTTCCAACGCGCCGCCCTCAAGCGGAGCAGCGAGGGAACGACCCCGCTTTATGTCGAACGGTCCCATCCCTTGCCGCCGGTCATGGCGTTCGCGGTGCCGAAGCAGGCCGTTGCCGCCGCACGTACCGCCCTGTTCCCACCGCCTGCGATCAATCCCCTGACGGCAGATTTCGATCGTTTGGCCGCACAGCAGGCCCGGCAAGCCGTGATGGCGCTGGGGCTTGATCCGGCGATGAGTCCGATCGAAGCCGCGGCACTGGTCCACCTCGACCTCGATCGGTTCGGGTTGCTGTCGCGCGTGCTGGAACTGGCGGCGCGGCCAGAGGCTGGGACCGATGGGAACGATCCTGACGCTACGTGGCGGCGAACGCTCGCCAGCCATCTCGATGCCCTGGCGGAATTGACCCTGTTGGGACGAAGCGCAAGCGCCCTGCCCGCACTGTTGCGGGGCGAACAGCTGGACGGAACGGCCCCGACGGCGGCCACACTCGCCCACTTCCACGAGGCGTCGCCGACGCTGGCTGCCGGTGCCGACGCGGTCGCCGACGCCACCGCCCGGTTCGCCGCGGCATGGCCGCCCGGACGCCGACTGGCGATCCTGGAAGTCGGCGCGGGCGCGGGCGGCCTGACCCGGCGTCTGCTCGGAGTGTTGCCTCCGGGAGACTTCGACCTCGTTGTATCCGACATCGACGAGAATGCGCTCGATCATCTGCGCGCCGAATTCGCCGATCGCCCCGAGGTGCGGGTCTGCCGGATCGATCTGATGATGGCTGAAGCCGCACGGGACGAGTTGCCCCAACCTGGCGGGGTCGATCTCGTGGTCGGACATGGAATCCTGCACGTTGCCGCCAGCACGGCAATGGCGCTGGACGGCATCGCCCATCTGGTTCGTCCCGGCGGGGCGGTGGTGATTTCCGAACCCGCTCCGGCGGCATGGCTGGATCTGGCGTTCGGTGGCACTTCGTCCTGGTGGCGGATGCGCGATGACGGCACGTGGAGCGGCAGGCCACTGTCTGCCGAGGAATTGACTCAGGCGGCAACAGCGGCGGCGCTCGACGAGGCGATGGTGGCCCCAGTGGCCGGAGCCTTGGTGCTTGCCGCGCGCCGTCCCGAGTCGGAATCAGCACCGGATTTCGCCACCCCCATTGCGGGGGGTGCGCCTTGGCTGATCGTGGCCGGAACAGCGGAAACGGCCCACGCGGAGGCGCTGGTCGAGGCTCTGACCAGCCTCGGCTCCGCAGCGCAAATCGTCATGGACCCGCCCGACCAGCCGGAAGGCTGGGCCGCGATATGGAACGAGACACCAGCCGGAGTGATCGACCTCGGCGGTCTCGGCGAGAATGCTGACCCGGAAACCGGGCCGCTGGCGCTGGCGAACCGGCGCGGCTGGAGCCTGTTGGCGGCGGCGCAGGGCTGGACCCCACGCGAGGGAGACACCCGCCGCCCGACCTTGATCCTGGTGACCCGCGAGGCGATGAGCGATGGCACCGCGAGGCCGGAACAGGCCGTGCCATGGGGAGTTGGCCGGGTCGTGCGCAACGAGCGCCCGGAAATCGATCTGCGACAGATCGATCTCGATGCCGACGCCGGGATCATCGATCTGGCGCGGGAAATCGTGCTGGGCGCGGCAACCGGCGGCGAGAGCGAGGTGAGGTTGGGCGCGGGACGACGATTCGGCTTCCGGGTCGAACGGCTCGATCTCGCGGAAGACACAGTGGCGGCGGGAGACAGCAGCACCCCGACACTGACCTTCACTCCCGGCTCGCTCGATCATCTGCGCTGGAAAAGCAAGGCACGAATCGCCCCCGCCGCTGGCGAGGTCGAGATCGAGGTGCGCGCCACCGGACTCAATTTCCGCGACGTGATGTTCGCGATGGGGCTCTTGCCGGAGGAAGCGGTCGAGGCCGGTTTCGCCGGGGCGACCATCGGGATGGAGGGTTCCGGGGTCATCACCCGTGTCGGTGCCGAAGTCAAGGATTTGACGGTGGGGCAGCGCGTGCTGTTCTTTGCCCCCTCCTGCTTCTCCGGTCACGTCACCACTCGGACCACGGCGGTCGCGCCAATCCCGACAGCACTTAGCTTTGCCGAGGCGGCAACGGTGCCGACGGTGTTCTTCACCGTCTATTACGCCCTCGCCCACCTCGCCCGGCTGGGACGCGGCGACCGTATCCTGATCCATGCCGCCGCTGGCGGGGTGGGAATGGCGGCGATCCAGTATGCCCGCCACGTCGGGGCAGAGATCTATGCCACCGCCGGGTCACCGGAAAAGCGCTCGATCGTCGCTCTGCTGGGGGTGCCCGCCGACCACATCATGGACAGCCGTTCGACCGCATTCGCCGATCAGGTGATGGCCATGACCGGCGGCGAAGGCGTGGACGTGGTTCTGAACTCACTGGCGGGCGAGGCGATTCACAAGAGTCTGGCTGTGCTGCGCCCGTTCGGTTCCTTCCTGGAATTGGGCAAGCGCGATTTCTATGCGGATTCGTCGATCGGATTGCGTCCGTTCCGGAACAACCTGTCCTATTTCGGCATCGACGCCGACCAGTTGCTGGAAGCACGGCCAGACCTCGCCCGGCGATTGTTCGGCGAGGTGATCGCCCTGTTTACTCAAGGAGTTTTCCATCCGCTGCCGTTCCGGGAGTTCACGGCACCGCGGGCGATCGAGGCGTTCCGCCACATGCAGCAGGCCCGGCACACCGGTAAAATTGTCGTGTTGCCGCCGCTTCAGCGAGAAGAAACCCCTGTTGCGATCTCTCGCTCGCCCTTCCCGCTCGATCCCACCGCCTGCTATCTGGTAACCGGCGGTCTGGGCGGTTTTGGCTTGTCTACGGCCCAGTGGCTGGCAGAAAAGGGCGCGCGGTCGCTGGTGCTGGTCTCTCGGCGGGGCACCGCCCAAGACGGCCCCGAGCAGGAAACGGTAACGGCGCTGCGAGACGCCGGAGTGAGGGTGGACGAACGGGCCTGCGACGTCAGTGACCCCGCCCAGGTGGCAGCATTGGTGTCCGAAATCGCCGCCGGTCCCTCGCCGCTAAAGGGACTTATTCATGCGGCCGCCTGCTTCGACGATGGCGCTGTCGAGGCCATGACTCCAGAGCGACTCCATCGGGTTCTGGCACCGAAGCTGACCGGAGCGTGGGCTTTGCATCAGGCGACCCTGGATGTGCCGCTTGATTTCTTCGTGGTCTATTCGTCGGTGACAACCCTGTTCGGCAATCCCGGCCAGAGCAATTATGTTGCCGCCAATCTCGCCCTGGAGCGGCTGATCGTGGCGCGACGCGCCGCTGGCCAACCGGCTCTGGCGGTGGGTTGGGGGCCGATCGGCGATGCCGGTTACCTGACTCGCAATGTCACGGTGGCGGAAACACTGGAACAGCGGATGGGCGTCCGGCTGCTGAAATCGGCCCAGGCTTTCGTCTGGCTGGAACGGTTGCTGGAACGGCCGGGTCCAGCCGTCGTGACGGTCGCCGACCTGGACTGGCGGACCCTTCGCGGCGGCCTGCCCGCGCTGACCGCGCCACGCTTCCGCGCGGTGGTCGGGGCCGGGAGCGAGGATAGCGTTGGCGACAGCATCGACTTCCGGGCTTTGGCAGCATCGATGCCCCCGGAAGAGTTGCAGAAATTCCTGACCGAACTGTTGGCGGAACAGATCGGCCATGTCCTGCGGCTGTCGGCCGATAAGGTCGAAATCGAGCGACCGATTTTCGATATGGGGATGGATTCGCTGATGGCGCTTGAATTACGGATGCAGATCGAGGAAAAAACAGGAATTCAACTTTCTGCCATGGCGATCACCCCGGATACCACTATCATGAAGTTGGCTGGGTATTTGCGCGAACACCTTTTGGGAACCGGGGCCACAGAAACAACCGTCGAGACCGGAATGGTCACCGAATTGCTGCGTTCCCATGCCGTGGACACCGGCGCGGAAGATATCAGCGAGGTGGTCGAAGATCTGGAGACAAAACTGGCGGAAGGGGCCAAGCTCCTATCATGACCGTAAACACCCCTTCCCTCGCCGGCCTCTCGCAAGAACAAAAGCGAGAGATGCTACAACGTGCGCTGGAAAAGCGCGGAACCAGCAATGGCTCGGCCAAGGATAACGACGTCCGGGCCGTCATCGACCAGATTCCCGAATCAGCCTACCGCTTCGACAAGTTTCCAGAATATTACCGGCTGCATCTTCAGCGCACGCTGGCGGAAAATGCCGGGATTCCAAACCCCTATTTCCGCGAGCATGACAGTTACGGCGGTGCCACCACGGTGGTGGACGGACGGAATTTGCTGAATTTCGGCATGTACAATTACCTGGGGCTCAATGGCGATCCTCGGGTCAATGCCGCCGCGATGGCCTCCATCGAACGGTATGGCACCTCGGCCTCGGCAAGCCGGGTGGTGTCGGGCGAACGGCCGATCCACCGCGCGCTTGAAGTCCGGTTGGCCGAATTGCACGAAGCCGACGATGCGGTGGCGTTCGTCAGCGGCCACGCCACGAATGTCAGCGTGATCGCTTCGTTGCTGGGGTCCGGGGATCTCGTTCTGCACGACCGTCTGGTGCACAACAGCGTCATGCAGGGAGCAATGCTGTCGGGGGCAACCCGTCAGGCTTTCCCCCACAATGACTGGCAGGCAGTCGACGCGATCCTGGCTGAATCCCGACGGCGCTTCGATAAAGTGCTGATCGTGGTCGAAGGCCTGTACAGCATGGATGGCGACATCTGCCCACTCGATCGCTTCGTCGAAATCAAGCGCCGCCACAAAGCCTTGCTGATGGTTGACGAAGCCCACTCGATGGGAGTGCTAGGGGCAACGGGACGAGGTGCCCGCGAGCATTTCGGCTTGGCATCCACCGATGTCGATATCTGGATGGGAACGCTGTCGAAGAGCTTCGCCAGCTGCGGCGGCTATATCGCAGGCAACAGTGCGCTGATCGAACTGTTGAAGCTTACGGCGTCGGGCTTCGTTTACAGTGTTGGCCTGCCGCCACCGATGGCCGCCGCGGCCCTCGCCTCGATCGAGATCATGCTGGCCGAACCGGAACGGGTCGCGACGTTGCGCGCCAACGGTCAGTTGTTCCTGAATCTGGCAAAGGCGCGGGGACTGAATACCGGGCTGTCGCAGGGGATCAACGTGGTGCCGGTGATTCTCGGCCAGTCGGTTCTTGCCGCCCGCCTCGCTGCGATGCTGCATGAACGAGGGATGGAAACGCCACCGATCATTCACCCGGCGGTTGAGGAGCGCGCAGCCCGCCTGCGTCTGTTCATTTCCTCCCTCCACTCCAAAGACCAAATCCACCAAGCGGTCGAAATGATCGCCGAGGCTTTGGCCGAGATAAAGCCGCCCAAGGAAGACCTGTGACACCGACGGAATAAAGCGGATTTGGGTGAAACAGGAAGGAACGGAGATGGACATCAGGTTCGGCACGGCAGATGACATCGCGTTCATTGCCGATTTCATTGTCGCTGCCGGTGCGGGCATTTTCGAACAGGTGTTCGAGGGTGTGCTGCCGGGGGTGAAAGCCAACGATGTCCTGCGGATGGCGGTCAGCGATTCCAACGCCAGCCTGCATTTCTCCAACGCCCTGCTGGCTGAGGAACAGGGGCGGATCGCGGCGATGGTTCTGGCCTATCCCTCCGACGAATACGGCTTGCCGACAATGGCCAAGATCCTGATCCCCAAAAAGCGGTTGCAACCGCTGCGCCCCCTCTTCGAAAGTCGGCTGCCGCTCTCCTGGTATATCAATACCGTGGCAGTTGACCCCGCGTTCCGGTCGCGAGGGCTGGCCCGGTTGCTGTTGCAGACCCTGGGCGACACGGCCGAACAATGTGGGATAAGGTCACTGACGCTACACGCCTGGAGCGGTAACCTCTCTGCTTGCAATCTGTACCGTTCCCTGGGATTTGACGTGGTCGGCCGCGTTGCGATTGAACCTTTCGATCGACAGATGCACGAGGGACCGATGCTGTTGATGCAGGCCCCGTTGCCATTGCTGACGGCTTCGCCTCAACAGGCAATAGGATGAATCCGGTCACGCCACAGGCGATTCTGATTACCGGAGCCTCAGGCGGGATTGGCGGTGCCCTCGCCAAGGCCTATGCACGCGAAGGCGTTTCCCTCGCTCTGACCGGACGCGATACCGGACGGCTGGCGGAGGTAGCGGAAGCCTGTGCGGCCAAGGGAGCACGAGTCCGAACCGAGATCGCCGATATCACCGACAGCGAGGCGATGCGCGCCTTGATTCTCGATTTCGACGCCTGGGCACCGCTTGATCTGGTGATCGCCAATGCCGGAATCTCCTCGGGCGAACGGCCGGACGGCCGCAACGAAAGCCTGGAGGATGCGCAACGAACCATCGCCGTCAATCTCGGCGGCACCCTGAACACGGTCGATCCCGCCGTGAGTTGCCTGCGACGACGCGGACGAGGCCAGATCGCGCTGCTCGGGTCGCTGGCCGCATGGCGAGGTCTGCCGTTCTGCCCGGCCTATAGCGCGAGCAAGGCGGCGGTGGAAACCTACGGCGAAGCGTTGCGGGCCAAGCTCCGGCCCGAGGGTATCGCGGTCTGCACCATCAGCCCCGGCTATGTCCGCTCGGCGATGAGCGCTCGTGTCGTCGGACACAAGCCATTGCAGATCGATGCGGATCAGGCGGCCGCCATCATCCGCGCCGGACTGGCGCAAGGGCGATCACGGATCGCCTTCCCCTTCTCTTTGGCGTTCGGCACCCGTCTGCTGGCGCATCTCCCTCCCTGGGCCGCGGACCTAGTTTTACCCCTGTTCGCGTTCAGCGTCCGCGAAGAGTAAGACCGGCAATCGTAAGGAATAACCTGCGGTCACCAGTTCAACCGCCCTCATGAGAGGCGGTCAAAGACGGGCCTCGTCGGCGTCGCGCACAGGCGAGACCACAAAACCTTAGCGGAACCAGGAATAAGACACGGGACGGATAGACCATCCGGAATTGGCCTGAACGGGGAAAGGAGGGGAAACGGTGATCCTGTTTTTTATCTGCCTTGCAGCGACGATCCTCGCGATGCTGGTCATGGACACCCTGATCGAGCCTCGCGCCAAGGCATCGCCCCTGTTCCGCCGCATGGCGCTCCTGTCGGTGATGCCGGTGGTGATGTTCTATCTCACCATCTTCATGATTGGTTACCGGCCATTCTTCTCGGCGCTGACGACCTGCGCGACCCTGGCAATCATCGTCACCATCAACAACGTCAAGTTCCGAGAATTGAAGGAGCCGCTGTCCTTCTCCGATTTTGCCCTGCTGCGCCAGGTCTTCGTCTACCCCGCGCTCTACATCCGCCATATCGGCGTCGTGCGATCGATCGTGATTTGCGTAGCGATCCCGGCGACGATCTTCTGCGGATTTTCGCTTGAGGCTCCAATCATCAAGCGAGAGTCGGCCGAGGATCTGGTTCCGACGCTGTTATATTTCTTTCTCCTGTTCGGGATGATTCATGCGTGCACTCGTGGAGTCTTTCGGGGAGCATTCTTACAACTCCTGAGAAAATTTGGTCCCTCCACCGACGTGCAGCGTGACATGGACAGCCTGCCGCTGGTGGTGTGCCTGATCATCTATTTCTTCCTGGCCAACGAGCCTGACCTGACCAAAAGTAAGGCCCAATCCAGCAGCGCTCGACGAGCCAGGGAACGCGATGGGACGGAGGGGGGGGGACCGGATCTTCCGGCGTTCCCCTCGCCGCTGATCAAAGCGGTATGGCCGTTGCCCAAAACCGTGGTCGCGATCCAGAGCGAATCTTTTTTCGATGCCCGCCGACTCGACCCCTCGATCCAGCGCGGGGTCCTGGCGCATTGGGACATGCTCCGCGATTCCGCTCTATATCATGGCCGTCTCAGCGTCCCCGCCTGGGGCGCCAATACCATGCGCACAGAATTTGCCTTCCTGTCCGGGTTGCCGGCCGAGGCGTTGGGGGTGCATCGCTATAACCCCTTCCTGCATTTATGCCATCGCCCGATCTGGACCCTGGCCCATCACCTGCGCCAGCTTGGCTATCGCACGATTTGCATCCACCCCTTCCACGAAGATTTCTTCAATCGCGGTCAAGTCTATCCCAATCTTGGCTTCGACGAGTTCGTTGACATCACTGCGTTCGAAGGGGCCGAACTGTTCGGTCCCTATGTCAGCGACAACGCCGTCGCCGACAAAGTGATGGACCTGATCGCCAACGAAAATAACCCGATTTTCGTTTTCGCCATCACCATGGAAAATCATGGTCGCTGGGAAAAGGGCCGCCTCGACAAGGTTGTCGCGCCAGCCGACCTCGAAACACCGTTAGGCTCGCCCGAACTCGGCCTGTACCTGCATCACCTCGCCAATGCCGACCGCATGGCGGCGCGTCTGGTCGATTTCCTGGAGACGCGCGAGGGCGATGCGGTGTTCAGCATGTTCGGAGACCATCTACCCGGACTGGCCGAAGCCTTCCGAACCGTGGGCTACGAAGACGATCGCACCGATTACATCGTATGGCGCACTGGGAAGGTACATCCCCGCCAACTCGACATCAGCGCCGATACCCTCAACCGCCTGATGCTCGATGCGATTTTCAATCAGGTCAACAAAGTCGGCCCGGTCGAGGACCAATACATCTGATCCGATTAACCGTGTGTCCCCTACCCTCGGAGCCATCCATGGCCTCGTCCCACCATCATTTCCTATTCCTCCAGGGAAACGCGACTTGGTTTTATCGCCGCCTGGGCGAGGCACTGGTCCAGCGTGGCCATGCGGTCACCCGAATCAATGTCTGCGGCGGCGACCGTCATTTCTGGGGAGACTGGCAGGCAATCGACTGGAGAGGCGGCGAAAGCGGATTCGGCGCATTCATCGCCGCCGAGATGGCGGCACGAGGGATTGATTCCGTTATTTTGTTCGGAGATTGTCGCCCACTGCACCGCGCCGCCCTGGAGCAGGCGCGGCAGCGAGGAGCCGCGATCTGGGTGTTCGAGGAAGGCTATCTGCGCCCGCATTGGGTTACCCTGGAACGCGAAGGGGTCAATGGCTATTCCCGCCTTCCCAGCAATGCGGACTGGTACCGAAAAACCGCCCGAGATCTGCCACCGACGCCGACACCCCGTCCGGTCGGAACGGGTCTGTGGAGGCGGATCTGGTATGACTTCCGCTGGCAGATCACCAATTACCTGGCCCCAAAGCGCTATCCCGATTACCGCACCCATCGGCCTTATCCGATCTGGGCGGAATATGCCAGTTGGGCCACCCGCCTGGCGACGCTACGCTGGCGTCAGGCCCAGGCACTGCGTGTCGTCAGCACGTTGGAAGCAGAGGGAACGCCGTTCTACCTGTTTCCGCTACAGCTTGATACCGACGCTCAGATCAGGGTTCATTCCCGCTTTGGTGGGATGATGGCGGCGATCGAGACCGTACTTAAGTCCTTCGCCGCCGATGCGCCAATGACGGCACGTTTGGTGATCAAGAACCACCCCCTCGACAATGGCTGGATCAACTACCGTCGTCGCATCGGCCAACGCGCCAAGGCGCTCGGAATCGATACGCGGGTGCATTTCATCGACGGTGGCGACCTCAACACCCTGATCGATCAGGCGCGAGGTATCGTCACAGTCAATAGTACCGTAGGGATGACAGCGCTGGAGCGGGGGCGGCCGGTGATCTGCCTGGGGCGAGCCATCTACAACATCCCTGGCCTGACCTTTACCGGGCCGCTACAGGCGTTCTGGCGCGAGGCATCATCGCCTGACCTCGCCCTCTTCGAGGATTTTATAGCGGTGGTACGCGCCGCATGCCTGATCAATGGAAATTTCTATACCCCCGAGGGTATTGCGATCGCCGTGGAAAATAGCCTCCCCCGGCTGGAGGGCGATCGAGATCTTCTCGCGACAGCGCCCTCCCCGTGATCATTTCCGTATGATTGACCGACACGTTCGGGACAGCCAGCGGCGAAACCGCCCTTGAATCCGTCGGACTTGCACCAGCAAACCCGGCCGCCACAGAGTGCTGTCGGAAAAACGGGCGATCACAGTCTCTGGACCGCAGGGAATCCCGGTCAACGGATCAAGATAGCGAGGATAAAACAGCAAAGTACCAGCCACCAGTTCCTCTAATGTCAGCTGGCGGCGGCGGCGCGGCGGCGGAGAAACATCGGTGGTCAGCCCCCACCCCGCATAAAAAGGATGGCCATAAACAGTGACCTTCTTGCCACGCAACAAAGCCTCGAACCCGGCGAGTGATGTCAGGCAGTGAACTTCATCAATCGCGCGGATCAGATCCGCCATCGCCCCACTCCGCACGATCAGATCGGCGTAGAGCAAGGCTTCGTCATCCACGATCGCACCACGGCGATGTCCGGCATCGACATCGGGATGAGGTTTGTAGAGAATCCGAGCCTCGGGGTTCGCGGCACGAACCCGACGCAGCAGATCGAGATTGCTGGTAATGCCAGCTCCGCCCAACAAGACAGAGCGATCATCCTCGACCTGCCCCGGAACCAACAGAATCCGCCCAGGCGGTAATGTTGGAAGACTGGCGGCGCCACCGGCATATTTGGTGATATTGCGGGACACCATCAGCTCGATCAACCGGCGCGTCCGTTGTTGAGTGGCTTCATCGAGGGTAATGGTCTCAAGCAGACGCTCAAGATCGCTGGGACGGGATGGATCGTAATAAAGCCCCGATGCGTCCAGGGTGATCGAGGCCGGGGGAATAAAATCGGCTCCAAGCCCGGACGAACGGATGAAGCCGTCCTCGACCCGGATCAGAGGAACCCCAGCGGCGGCAGCCAGGGATGCCAAGGCCGGCGGCTCACGCGAGGCCCACACGGCAATCCCACGCCCCTGAGCTTGGGCCAGGGCGACGGCCCGGCGCGCCCGCTGGGTGAACCGAGGGTTCCCCGCCGATGTGCGCACGAATTCGGCAATGCGCCGCCGCTTCCAGAAGGCCATACCGACGCAGACGCCAATGCCACGGTTGATCCGGTCGAGGGCACGGCAACGACGGACAACAGCCAGAGCCTCCTCGAAACAGCATTCCTGGCCGTCATACGGATCGTAATAGCGGGTCCCGAGCAGAGCATGGGCGGCAAAGAGCTCGATCAGACTCAAAGACCGGGAACGGGATGACACCCCAAGCGCATCTTGGGTCAGCCCCCAACCGGAAAAGAAGGTTGGACAGTGGCAGACCACGCTCTTCCCTGCGAGCAAGGCGAGGAATCCGGTGGAACCCCCGCAGGAATGTACTGATTGAACTGCGGGAAACAGAGACCAGGGGTCGTGCGGATCAGTTAGCACCGTGGCACCGTGGCGCCTCCAGCGGTCCAGTATCTCCGCAAAACTGATCGGCATCGGTCCCCGTTGCTGGACGGCAACCAGCAGACGATCCGGGGTGTAGATCCGATCAATTGAGGCCGCCGCGTCTGACCATTCCTCCGCAGCCGACTCAATCAGCACTAAAACGTCAGGACGCCCCCCATCAGCAGGGGGAGACCAGCTTTTCTCCCACCAGACACCACCCACCCCCTCTTCAACAATAGCGCGCAAACCATGCGCCGCCCGTTCCAGCAGCGCTGGATCGTCCAGTGCGGTGGCAAACTCTAGAGGAGATGGGGCCACGACTTTGCCAAGAGTTCGTCTTTGCCATGGGGAAAGGCGCAGCACACCAAGCCCGGATAACCCGACATCTTCTTCAGACAAGATGTTTCCTTCGTGCATGCGTGAAACACGCTCTCATTTAAAAGCTGATCGCTCTGCTAGAGCGCGCAATACGCGATGAGATCCGGTCACCTGACTCATGTGCATTTCGCGTATACCGCAACCGTTTGCTCAACGCAGTTTTTCCATCGGTAGCCTCGGGTAACCTGCATGCCAACGCCCTGCCGTTATCCGATTCTCTCTAACAGGGCATCGACCCGCTCGAAATGCTGCCGCCATGACGGAGAACGAAACTCAGCGATCCGTTGTTTCTGCGCCTCCCGCTCGGGACTGTCTGGAGCCGCATAATCAAGAATTCGTTGCAGCCAGCCATTCCCGTCGAGAGGATCGAGATAATCTGGATAATCCCCAGCGATTTCCCGAAAAACTGGCAACGGACTAGCAATCACGGGCACCCCAGCGGCCAGCGCCTCCACTAAAGGCAAGCCGTAGCCCTCCTCGAATGATGGAAACAGCAAGCCCTGGGAATGGTGCAGGGCTGTCGAGAGGTCGGCATCGGAACAGCGTGAGTGCTCGATCACCAAGCCGCGCAACTTGTCGCAGCGGTCGAGCCGGTTAAAAACCTGTTCGCACTCCCACCCTCGCTGACCAATGATCATCAACCGAGGTGCCTGATCGCCGAATTGCTCCGCCAGTCGTTGCCATATCTGAAGCAGCAACAGGTGGTTCTTGCGCGGCTCGATCGTCCCGAGAATGACGAAGTAGGGGGAAGCCAAGGGCCGTGCCCTCGCTGGCGTCGGCCAGTCGGGAGGGGCAAGAGGAGCCACCGTGCAAATGGGCATCCGGTAGCCACGTTCTTCCGCGTACCGAGTAAGCACAGCCTCGGTCACCGTGGAATTAACGATAATCCCCGCCCCGACCGAGAGGATTGCATCCAGGCGGCGGTGATGCTTATCCGCCTCCCCTATGCGGCAATATTCAGGGTGGGTGATCGGAATTAGATCATGAAGGAAGAAGACCGGCGAATAAGAAGCGCGACGAATGCGACGGATGTAGTCCGGCTTCTCAAGACCGCTATGGCCGGTATTAAGCAGAATCGCTGGTCGATTGGACTGCATCGGCAGCAGATAAGCGCGGCTGACAATCCATTTCAGCCGCCGTGGGGTCTTTTTTTCTGGGGCAAGCACCTCATCAANAACTTGCTTCGATGCGTCGGCCCCCAGGATCAGCCAACGTCCCCCATAGCGGATCAGAGCCGAGGCGCGCTCGCGAAAATGAGTGATATAGGCGAGGCTAACCCGGTCAACCCCTGTTGGCAGCTTCCCCTGCAAACAGCGACCGACCAGTCGCGTCATGTCGATGAGTACAGGGGGAGTGCTCATTGATGCTTAGTTTCCGACGTTGGCGATTGTGTTCGCTGAATAAACCGACGAGGTGATGATGTTGATGAATGCCTGCAACTCTGCTGCCGGAGCGGTTGCGACATAGACAACGTCTTTATCCTGCATCGGGAATTTCTGCATCACGAGGAACGTGGCTGGGTTCTTCAGATCCGCCTGATAGATCACCGGCACCTTACCCTCGGAAGTTCGTGAGATTTTCTTGCTGGCATCGGGCAGCGCCGCAGGCTCCTCGAATCGGAAGATAAATAGCCCTTTCGGATCTGCCGCCCCTGGCATCAATCCACCGATACGTCCCAGCGCTTGGGCGAGAGATATCCCCTGAGCTTCGAACTGAATCTCGTCGTTCTTGCCGGAAGCCCCCAGGACGGTGAAATTGTTGGACTTGAATAATGCGGTGATTACATCGCCGGGCTGAAGGGAGATATCTTGCTTGGGGTCGCGGATAATGCTGTCGAGCGGCATCGACAGCACTTGGCCATCTCGGCTAAGTTGGATGGTCATCTGGCCAACGGGATGCTGAACTCCTCCGGCGGCGGCCAGGGTGTCAAGCAGTCGTTCGCCCTTGGCGGTCAAAGGCATGCGCAGGCTGCGAGCAACCTCACCGATAACCGTAACGTTCGAGCTGACATTCCGAATCACCCGCACCATCACCTGGGGCTGATGGGCCTTCCCCGTCAGACGTCGGACGATTTCCGCGGAAATCTGCGCAGGAGACAGCCCCCTTACGGGGACCGCCCCGGCAAAAGGAACATTGATCGAGCCATCGGCGGCGACCATTTCTTCTGGAAAAGTCGTTACCTTAGCCGTGGCTGTGCCGCTGCGCGAATCCAGGGATGCGGAACTGAACAAAACCGCCGGCGGGGCTTCCCACACCGAAACTTCCAGTACATCGCCGGACCCAACCGCATAGGCGTTGAGACTGTTCTTTTCTGGCAATGCCTCAGCAAACGTCAGCCGTTGTCGCAGCGTCACCTGCCGCTCGGCCGCTTCCTTGGTTATGGCGATTACAGGAATAGGCGTCGCCTCAACCTGCTCTTTTAGCTGCACGGCTCCTGGTCCAGTCGACGGTAGCCAAGTACCATTAAGCCCCAGCCATGCCTGCGTTTTAGAGCAACCGGACAATCCGAACAGCGCTACGACCACCAGCAGCAAGGCGAGTCGCGGGTTGCGCCGCAGTTCAGCGGTTGGCGATCCTCCATAGTCAGGCATTGGATACATCTTTCAAGCGGAAGGGAACAAACAAGTGAGTGGTCAGCCAGACCAGCGATTGAGTCATACATTGACACGAAAGGTCGTAAATGCTGCAGAAAGATGTGACGATTTCAGCGAAAGCGTCAAGACACGGAAGAAGGCTTCGAGCGAGGCCGAAGCCGATGGGCCGCATCATCATATTTCACACGGCCCAGCCTTGACTGGCTGATGGCCTGCGGTCAAGCGGGGGCGGCAGTTGGGGCTGGCCGCCGCAAATACGCTTTCGTCCGTTACCTATGTGTTACCTGTGGCGGGACTGGGACGCGAAAAAGGCGTTAGCTTTTTGAGCTAACGCCTTGAATTCGTTTATATTTTTGGTTGCGGGGGCAGGATTTGAACCTGCGACCTTCAGGTTATGAGCCTGACGAGCTACCGGGCTGCTCCACCCCGCGAGAAGAGAGAAGAAGTGGAGCTGGGGGATGTCGTTGTGTATAGGTATAAGTTTCCTTAGAAGACCTGGCAGCGACCGACTCTCCCGTGCCTTAAGACACAGTACCATGGGCGCAGAGGGGTTTCACGTCCGAGTTCGGGATGGGATCGGGTGGGGGGCCCTCGCTATGACCACCAGGTCGTCGAAGGAAACTTATTTCTGATCTGAGTAAACCGCGTGCAATTTAGCGTTCTAGATAGTCGGGCTTGCCGCCGCGCATGGGCGATCAAGCCGATCGAGCGATTAGTATGGCTTAGCTTCACGTGTTACCACGCTTCCACACGCCACCTATCAACGTGGTGGTCTTCCACGGCTCTGATAGGGAAACCTTGTTTTGAGGGGAGCTTCCCGCTTAGATGCATTCAGCGGTTATCTCGTCCGCACGTGGCTACCCGGCAATGCCGCTGGCGCG
>NZ_CAHP01000046.1:2500-5918 GCF_000294655.1 Magnetospirillum molischianum DSM 120 | reverse complement strand
CTCAAAAGGCCATCGCCGATTAGAGTTCGGCCGCACCCAGGACGCCGTCCCCTTCCATGACCGCATCCGCCGCCAAGTTCCCTCAGCCCCCGCCCGATGGTTCTGGGCGCAATGCCGGTGGCCTGCGCTACCGCAGCGATCCCGATTTCGTTGCTGATTTGCCACGCGCAGCGGAAAAAATTTCACGGACCGTCCGCCGTTTCCACGCCACGGCTTTCCCCCCTGGCGCTTCCACGACGCTTCCACGGCGGGGTTTTGGGGGTNATTTTGGAATCAAAAAAGCCGCTGATTCATGAACAGAATCAGTGGCTTATCGACTGGTTGCGGGGGCAGGATTTGAACCTGCGACCTTCAGGTTATGAGCCTGACGAGCTACCGGGCTGCTCCACCCCGCGAGAAGAGAGAAGAAGTGGAGCTGGGGGATGTCGTTGTGTATAGGTATAAGTTTCCTTAGAAGACCTGGCAGCGACCGACTCTCCCGTGCCTTAAGACACAGTACCATGGGCGCAGAGGGGTTTCACGTCCGAGTTCGGGATGGGATCGGGTGGGGGGCCCTCGCTATGACCACCAGGTCGTCGAAGGAAACTTATTTCTGATCTGAGTAAACCGCGTGCAATTTAGCGTTCTAGATAGTCGGGCTTGCCGCCGCGCATGGGCGATCAAGCCGATCGAGCGATTAGTATGGCTTAGCTTCACGTGTTACCACGCTTCCACACGCCACCTATCAACGTGGTGGTCTTCCACGGCTCTGATAGGGAAACCTTGTTTTGAGGGGAGCTTCCCGCTTAGATGCATTCAGCGGTTATCTCGTCCGCACGTGGCTACCCGGCAATGCCGCTGGCGCGACAACCGGTACACTAGAGGTGCGTCCATCCCGGTCCTCTCGTACTAGGGACAGGTCCTCTCAAGTTTCCAACACCCATGGTAGATAGGGACCGAACTGTCTCACGACGTTCTAAACCCAGCTCACGTACCACTTTAATCGGCGAACAGCCGAACCCTTGGGACCTGCTCCAGCCCCAGGATGTGATGAGCCGACATCGAGGTGCCAAACCTCCCCGTCGATGTGGACTCTTGGGGGAGATCAGCCTGTTATCCCCGGCGTACCTTTTATCCGTTGAGCGATGGCCCTTCCACGCGGGACCACCGGATCACTATGACCGACTTTCGTCTCTGCTCGACTTGTCTGTCTCGCAGTCAGGCGGGCTTATGCCATTGCACTCGACAGCTGATTTCCGACCAGCCTGAGCCCACCATCGCGCGCCTCCGTTACTCTTTGGGAGGCGACCGCCCCAGTCAAACTACCCGCCATGCAGGGTCCCGGCCCCGGGTTCACGGGGCGCGGTTAGATACCAGGAAGCAGAAGGGTGGTATTTCAAGGTTGCCTCCACACTAGCTAGCGCCAATGCTTCATAGGCTCCCACCTATCCTACACATCCACATCCTAGTACCACTGCAAAGCTGTAGTAAAGGTGCACGGGGTCTTTCCGTCTAGCCACGGGTACTCCGCATCTTCACGGAGAATTCAATTTCGCTGAGTTGGTGTTGGAGACAGCGGGGAAGTCGTTACGCCATTCGTGCAGGTCGGAACTTACCCGACAAGGAATTTCGCTACCTTAGGACCGTTATAGTTACGGCCGCCGTTTACCGGGGCTTCAATTCAGAGCTTGCACCCCTCCTTTTAACCTTCCGGCACCGGGCAGGCGTCAGACCCTATACGTCGTCTTTCGACTTCGCAGAGCCCTGTGTTTTTAGTAAACAGTCGCCACCCCCTGGTCTGTGCCACCCCCAACCGCTTGCGCGGGAGAGGGTACCCCTTATCCCGAAGTTACGGGGTCAATTTGCCTAGTTCCTTCAACACCATTCTCTCAAGCGCCTTGGTATACTCTACCAGTCCACCTGTGTCGGTTTAGGGTACGGTCTATACGCTGGCGTTATTTCCTGGACCCCCTTCACTGCACCCTCAATCCGATAAGAGGATACAATACACGGAGGCCGTCACGTCCAGCAGGCCCACGAATATTAACGTGGTTCCCATCGACTACGGCTTTCGCCCTCGCCTTAGGGGCCGGCTTACCCTGCGCGGATTAGCCTTGCGCAGGAACCCTTGGACTTTCGGCGACAGTGTTTCTCACACTGTTTATCGCTACTCATGTCAGCATTCTCACTTCCGATACCTCCAGCGCCTCTCACGATGACGCCTTCGCAGGCTTACGGAACGCTCCGCTACCGCGTGCACGATGTGCACACCCGCAGCTTCGGTGCATGGCTTGAGCCCCGGTACATTTTCGGCGCGAGACAGCTAATAGACCAGTGAGCTATTACGCTTTCTTTAAAGGATGGCTGCTTCTAAGCCAACCTCCTGGTTGTTTTGGCCGTCTTACATCCTTTTCCACTTAGCCATGACTTGGGGACCTTAGCTGGCGGTCTGGGCTGTTTCCCTTTTGACACCGGACCTTAGCACCCGATGTCTGTCTCCCGGATAGTACTCATCGGTATTCGGAGTTTGGTTAGGTTTGGTAGATCTTTGGGATCCCCTAGCCCATCCAGTGCTCTACCCCCGATGGTATAAGTCCGAGGCGCTACCTAAATAGCTTTCGCGGAGAACCAGCTATTTCCGAGTTTGATTGGCCTTTCACCCCTAACCACAGGTCATCTCCGTCTTTTTCAACAGACGTGAGTTCGGTCCTCCAGTGGGTGTTACCCCACCTTCAACCTGCCCATGGCTAGATCACCCGGTTTCGGGTCTAATGCATGCAACTCAGCGCCCTATTCAGACTCGCTTTCGCTACGCCTACGCCTACCGGCTTAAGCTTGCTGCATACACTAACTCGCTGACCCATTATACAAAAGGTACGCCGTCACGGTTCAAGACCGCTCCGACTGCTTGTAGGCATTCCGTTTCAGGAACTCTTTCACTCCCCTCGTCGGGGTGCTTTTCACCTTTCCCTCACGGTACTTGTTCGCTATCGGTCACTGAGGAGTACTTAGCCTTGGAGGGTGGTCCCCCCATGTTCAGACAGGATTTCACGTGTCCCGCCTTACTCGAGGCTGATGCTCGGTTTACTCTTACGCGGCTATCACGCGCTATGGCCCGACTTTCCAGACGGTTCAGATTATGTAAGCACCAGCACTGGGCTGGTCCGCGTTCGCTCGCCACTACTAGCGGAGTCTCGGTTGATGTCCTTTCCTCGGGCTACTTAGATGTTTCAGTTCGCCCGGTTCGCCTCCTCCACCTATGTATTCAGTGAAGGATCACCTTACGGTGGGGTTTCCCCATTCAGAAATCCACGGATCAAAGCCTGCTCGCGGCTCCCCATGGCTTATCGCAGCGTGCCACGTCTTTCATCGCCTCTCAGTGCCAAGGCATCCACGAAATGCCCTTTTGACGCTTGATCGCTCCATACGCAGGGACAAG
>NZ_CAHP01000045.1 GCF_000294655.1 Magnetospirillum molischianum DSM 120 | reverse complement strand
GAGATGTTTCTGTTCCGCCAAGGCCGAATGCAGCCGCTCTTCGCTCAGTGCGCCGTCCTGCACCAGCAACTCGCCCAGCTTGGGTTGACGGGCGGCGATGTCCTCGATCGTCTCGGCATCGACGTCGCCGCGTCGAGTCAGAATGTCGCCCAGGCGCGGGTCGAGATCGACGACCCGCTCGATTGTCAGCTCCATACTGTCGCGGACGAAGATGAAAACGTCCTCGATCGCGGATTCGGGCTGGTCGGTGGTCAGGACGACATCCCAGGCGAGGTAGCAGCCATAGGGATCGATCTCTTCCAGCGGCGGCACCGCCTCGGTCAGTCCGGTGATGGTGCATTCGCCCAGATCGCGGATTTCGTCGAGCAGACGCAAGGGGTTGGTGCCCATCGCCATCGCGTCCCGAGCAAGCCGGAAGCGAAAGCGCCATGTCGCCGTAACGGGAGGCGGGGGTGGCTCGTCGCGGCGGGAGGCCGTTGTGGCGGTATCGGTTCCGCCGGTCAGCGCGGCGACTTGGTGCAGCAGCCGCTCGCCCAGCACCAGATCGGCCTGCTCGGGCGCTTCGATCAGGGTGCGGATGTGGTCGCGGGCGGCCAGGGCGACGCCGATCAGGGCTGAATTGGGGGCGATCACCCCCCGCCGAACCATGTCGAACGCATTTTCCAGGTGATGCGTGAAGCCGGCCGCCGCCTCGAACCCAAACATCGCCCCCGAGCCCTTGATCGTGTGCAGGGCGCGAAAGGCGGTGTCGAGTAGGTCGCGGTCGTCGGGTGATTCTTCCAGGCAGAGCAGCGCCGTTTCCAACTCGGCCAGCAAATCCGAGGCCTCCTCGCGGAAAGCTTGGGTGGGATCGGCGCCGGCGGCCATCACCCGATGACCTTCTTAACCACGCCCAACAACTGGCTTTCCTGGAACGGTTTGACGATCCAGGCGGTGGCTCCGGCGGACCTGGCCTCGGCCTTTTTGGATTCGTCGGATTCGGTGGTCAGGAAGATAATCGGCACTCCCTTGTATGTCGGGAGCGCGCGCAACGCGCGGATCAGACTGAGACCGTCCATGTTTGGCATATTGAGATCGGTCAGAACCATGCTGACGCCGCCCGCTTGGGCTTTTCCCAGGGCGTCCTTGCCGTCACAGGCCTCGATCACATCGTAGCCCGCTCCGGTCAAGGCCATCTTGACCATCAGGCGCATGCTGGAAGAATCATCGACGCACAGGATTGTCTTCGCCATCGCTTAGGTGCCTTCCGTCCAGAACTGGCTGTCCGTGGAGAGCGGGCCTCCGGTCAGTCCAGCCGCCAGCAAGGTTGCGGCCAGAGCACCGTCCGCCGGGCTTTTCAGCCGCAACGATACCCCCCGACGCTCTGCACTCAGGCGGGCAGCCAGGATCAGTTGAATCGTGCTGAGATCGAGTTCGGTTGTTTGGGAAATGTCGATTACCACCGACCGCCCACCATCGAGCGCGGCAAGTAAGGTGTCTCGCATTTCCTCAGCTCGGGGGAGAGCCAAATCACCCGAGAAGACAAGGGTCTCTGCGTCTTCATTCAGACTCATCGGTTCCCCCTTTGCGATGTCATACCGCCTCTGGCCGATAGCGTTTATATTAGCGACCTATTGATAATCCGGCTTTCATCGGTATGACATAATCCCTATAACCTTAGATTCAAGATCCGATCTTTGTCAACTGTGGAGGAAATTGATCGTTTTTATTTCTGTAATAAAATGTATCGAATTTTCCGTCACCCCAACCAGTCGCAAAAGGGAGGCTGGTCTTTAGATTACCATTCGTTGCGATTTTTGTAAATTAATGCGGGTATTGTCTGCCTGTGACGCGTTGCTGGGTGGTGGTGCCCTTTGGTTTGGGACGTTTATCCTTAGGCGAATATAGTTATTCCCTTCTTTCTGTGACCGAAGGTGTCCAGTTTCGTGTGTGTGAATCAGGTGACTTGACGGAGGTGCGCGTTTCCGGCAGTGTGGTGCTATGGATATTCGCAACGCTTCCGTCCTGCTGCTTAGTCGCCCGGTGTCGTAATTTCGGCGCCGGGATGATTTGCGTTTCAGGTTTTAGTCGGAACGGTGCCTATCATGTCTTCCTCTCGTTTTTTTGGGTCCGGTCGTTTCCTCGTCGTTGTAACGGCGAAGGCTTTGTTGCGACTGCGACTAGCCAGCGGCCGCCGGGCCTGACCTGCGTGGCCGCCCGGTGGCCGTGAACGCCGCTGCGCTTTTCACCTTATCGACATGACGACAAACGACAGGAGGACGAGGCCATGATGCCCGTCGCCAAGGAAAAGTACCGCCCGTATCCCGCTCTTCGTCCCGTATCCCGCCGCTGGCCCGACGCCCACATCGCCGAACCGCCGATGTGGTGTAGCGTCGATCTGCGCGACGGCAATCAGGCGCTGATCGATCCGATGGGTTCCGACCGCAAGATGAAAATGTGGCAGGCCCTGGTCGCGATGGGGTTTAAGGAAATCGAGGTCGGTTTTCCTGCCGCTTCGCAAACCGACTACGACTTCATCCGGGTATTGGTCGAAGGCGGGCATATCCCCGATGACGTTACGATCCAGGTGTTGGTCCAGTCCCGGCCCGAACTGATCAATCGCACGTTCGAGGCATTGCGCGGTGCGCCGAAATGCATTGTCCATCTCTATAACTCGACGTCGGAAGTGCAGCGTCGGGTTGTGTTCGGTCTCGACCGTCAGGGATGCATTGATCTTGCTTTGTCGGGGACGCGGATGATCCGCGATCTGTCCGCCGCCCGGCCCGAGGGCGAGATTACCTTCCAGTACTCGCCGGAAAGCTTTACCGGCACCGAGCCAGATTTCGCGATCGAGATCGTCGAGGCGGTGGCGAAGGAATGGGGGGCGACACCTGAGCGGAGGATGATCTGCAACCTGCCCGCGACAGTCGAGATGTCGACTCCCAACCAATATGCAGACGTGATCGAATGGTTCTGCGATACCGTCTCGTGCCGGGATTCGTTGATCCTGTCGGTTCATCCCCACAATGATCGCGGCACCGGAGTCGCGGCGGCTGAGTTCGCGGTGATGGCCGGAGCCGACCGGGTCGAGGGAACGTTGTTCGGCAATGGCGAGCGCACCGGCAACGTCGATATCGTTACCCTGGCGCTCAATATGTTCACACAAGGGGTCGATCCCCGGCTCGACCTGTCCGATATTGATGCGATTCGCCGCGTCGCCGAACATTGCACCGGGTTGCCGGTCCATCCTCGCCATCCCTATGCCGGCGATCTGGTCTATACCGCTTTTTCCGGTTCGCACCAGGACGCGATCAAGAAAGGATTCGCGGCACGGCGTCAGGGTAACAACCCTGTATGGGAGGTGCCGTATCTGCCGATTGATCCCGCCGATGTCGGTCGTAGTTATGAAGCGGTGATTCGGATCAACAGTCAGTCGGGCAAGGGCGGCATTGCCGCAGTGCTCGAACGCGATTACGGGCTTGAATTGCCGCGTTCGCTCCAGGTCGAGTTCGCGCGGGTGGTGCAGTCGATTGCCGACCGCGACGGACGCGAGTTGACTCCGGTCGAGATCATGGAGGCCTTTACCGACACCTACCTCCGTCCCGGCCGGCTTGAGCTGGTTGATTATTCAACCGTTGCGGCGGGCAAGGGGCCGGGGCGGGCCATTACCGTCACCTTGCTTAAAGATGGCGAGGAGGTCGTGCTCCAAGGCGTGGGCGCGGGTCCAGTCGCGGCCTTCGTTCAGGCTCTGGAAAAGGGATTGGGCCTCAAGCTCTCCCTGAGCGATTATCATGAACATGCCGTCGGTAGCGGAGCCGATGCTCAAGCCGCTTGTTATGTCGAACTGGCAACCCCGGACGGTATCGGCATCCACGGAGCCGCTCTTGATGGAGGCATTACCATGGCATCGTTGCGGGCTGTGATCAGCGCAATCAATCGGACGTATGCCGCATGACGGACGCCGAGACCGTTCGGGCTGCGCTGCATCTTGTCGAACTGCTGGGTGTAGCGGTGTTCGCGGTTTCCGGCGCGTTGATGGCAGCCGAGAAACGGATGGATCCATTCGGGTTCGCCGTTCTCGGCACCGCCACCGCTATAGGCGGTGGGACACTGCGCGATTTGGTGATCGGTGTTCGGCCGGTGTTCTGGGTCGGTCAGCCCGATTACCTGATCGTCAGTGTTGTCGTTTCCATCGCGATGTTCTGGCTGGCTCGGCTGGTCGGTCCGCTCCATCGCGCTTTGCTATGGTCCGACGCCCTGGGGATGGCTCTGTTCACCGCAACCGGAACGCAAAAAGCTTTGGCTGCTGGTGTGCCGGAAGCGGTGGCTGTCGCGATGGGGGTCATAACCGCCGCTTTCGGCGGTATCCTCCGCGACGTTCTGGCCGGTGACAAGCCGATGATGTTCCATAACGAAGTCTATGCCACCGCCGCCTTCTTCGGAGCGTCGGCTCAGGTGGTTTTGTATTCGTGCGGAGTCAGTTCGGTTGTCTCGGCCTGGCTCGCGTTCCTGCTTACCTTCGCGGTGCGTGGCAGTGCTCTTCGCTTCGGCTGGCGGGTGCCCAGCTATGGCGACGTGCCTCGTATTCGGCGAAAGAAGTAGTTCAAGCGGCTTGCGCTCGCCGTCTTTTGCCTTTATCGGCGGCAGAGGTCTGGCGATAGACGCTGTTGCAACCCCTCGCCCAGCAGGTTGAAGGCCAGAACGGTAGCGAAAATCGCTGCTCCCGGCCAAATTGCCATTGCTGGGGCCGTCCAAACCACATCCATCGCTCCGGTCAGCATGTTGCCCCACGAAGCCAGGGGTGGACGCAGCCCCAGCCCCAGGAACGACAGCGCGCTTTCGATCAGGATGACATGGCCGACCGACAGGGTTGCGGCGACCACTACCGGCGAAGCGACGTCGGGCAGAATGTGGCGGACCATCACTCGAACCGGCCCGGCACCCAGCGCTTCGGCCGCCCGAACATGGTCGCGGGCGCGCGTCGATAACGTCGATCCCCGCACCAGCCGGGCCACGCCGGTCCAACTGACGCAGGCGATGATCACGGCCAGCCGTGCCACCGCGACGGGTTCCGAGGTGGCGATATCAGGCGGCATTCCCAGTTGGGCGGGATCGGCAGCGGCCAGAATGATCAGCAGCGGCAGTAGCGGTAACGCCATGACTCCATCGGTCAGGCGCATCAGCGCGGAATCGAGCGGGCCGCCATAATAACCGGAGAGCAATCCAATCACAGTGCCGAACAATGCTGCCAGGGTCGCGGTCAGCGCCGCGACCACCAGCGACACTTGGCCACCCTGAACCAGCCGCGCCGCGATGTCGCGCCCCAATTCGTCGGTGCCGAGAAGATGATCTGTCGAGGGAGAGCCCAGCCTTACCGCCAGATCCATCGCTTCGGGATCGGGCAGCATCATCGGTCCCGCCAGCGTTGCCAGGATCAGCAGCAGCAACAGGCCTCCTCCGGCCCACAGGGATAGTGGCGCGGTCATCGCCCACGCACACGGGGATCGAGTTGCCAGTAAGCAAGATCGGCCAGAATCGACCCGACCAGGGTCATCGCTGTCGCTAGCAACAATCCAGACAGAGCCAGATTGAAATCATTGCCCATCACCGAGGCGTAGATCAGTCTCCCCATCCCCGGCCAAGCGAAGACTGTTTCAGTGACCAGGGCACCGGAGAACAATCCTCCGATCTCCAGGGCGACGATCGTGACGACCGGCAGCAGGGCATTGCGCAATTGGTGGCGCACTAAGACCCGGACGGGCGAGCATCCTTTGGCACGTGCCGTGCGGATATAGTCGCTTCCGGCCTGGGCGATCATCGCCGCGCGCATGTGGCGGGCGAACTGGCCCAGTCCGACCAGAGCCAGGGTGGCGACCGGAAGGGCAAGATGGATGAGGCGGTCGTTCAAGCTGTCTGGTCCGCCCACCGTGCGCAGCCCTCCGGCGGGCAACCAGCCGAGGCTGACGGCAAACAGAACAATCAGCATCAGCCCCAACCAGAAGACCGGAACCGAGACCGACGCAAACGCGAGCAGATTGACCAGCATGTCAACGGGTGAACCAGGCCGACGCGCGGCCCATACCCCCAGCGGCAATGCGACCGCGAGTGAAATGGACAGAGCCGATATCATCAGCAGGGCGGTATTGACGAGTGCTGGAGCCATCGTTTCGGCTACCGGCTGGGCGTATAGGCGGGAATAGCCGAATTCCCCCTGAATCGCCTGGGCCAGCCAGCGCAGCCAGCGTTCGGTCCAGGGGCGGTCAAGGCCGTAGACAGCCTTAAGCCGAATCGCGTCTTCGGCAGTCAGGCGAGGGTCTCCTGCGATCATCAGGTCGATTGGATCGCCCGGCATTACCCCCATCAGGCCATAAACGATGAACGACATCGCCAACAGGACAAAGACGGACTGGCCCAGGCGTGAGAGGACCGGGCGGATCAGTCCCAGCGCCATTGCTCGACCCAGTACGGGCTGGGATCCTGGTGTCCGGTCGGGGTCAGGCCGCTCATCCCTTTGGGCAGGATGAAGGGATCGGCGCGGAAGTAGAGGGGCAGGCTGGGGAGATCCTCGGCATAAAGCTGTTGTAGGTCGCGCCACAATGCCTTGCGGTGGGGCCGATCCGTTTCCGCCTCGATCGCGTCGAGCAGCGCGTCCATCTTTGGGTTGGCGTAGCCAGGATAATTCTGGCCCGACCAATTGTTTTCTGCGCTGGGGATTTGAGACGAATGCAGGGTCGAACGGGGGACGTTCTCGGGCGACGAGTACCAAGCGAACATCGCAAGGTGAGGGAACTTGCGGCGGGTTACGGTGTCGCCGAACATCACTCGGGCAGGCTCGCCGCGCAGGGTCAATTCGATCCCTACCTTACGCAATTGTGCCTGGATCACCTGAGCCACCAATTCTCGCGAGCGGTTTCCCGCGGTGGTGAGCAATTCTAACGTCAGCTTTTCGCCTTTGGCGTTGACCCGGATTCCACCGGGGCCGATTCGCCACCCGGCGTCGTCGAGCAAGGCAGCGGCAGCGGCCGGATTGTATTTCGTCGTCGGTAAATCTTCCGCGAACACGGAATCGAGAGGCGGAACCATCGATGTCGCGATCGGCTGGCGACCGTCGAATAATTGCCGGCTCAGTCCTTCGCGGTCGAGCGCGGCGAGCATGGCGCGGCGCACCCGCCGGTCGGCGAGGATGGGGGAAGAGAGATTGAGGTCGATATGCTCGTAGACCAAGCTGGGGCGGGTGATGAAGGAAAAACGGTTCCCCTGGCGTTTCTCCAACGCCAAAGCCTGTTCTAGCGGCAAGCCGAGTTCGCCCGCGATCATGTCGATGCCGCCGGACAGAAGATTGGCTTCCATCGCCGCGCTATTCTCGATCGTGCGGATCTGGATGCGGTCGAACGCCGGTCGTTGCCCGGCCCAATATTCGTTGCGGACCAATAGGATGTACGAGCCTCGCTCAAACCCGGCGATGCGGTAGGGTCCGTTATAGAGGCCGGGATTGGTGCTATCCTGATCGTAAGCGGTCTGAGTCCGGTACGCCTCGGGGGCGGATTCGAACCGCGAGCGTTCGATATGGGCTGGCAGCGGTCGAAAGTCGTTGACCACGTTGAAGTCGAAGGTTACCCGATCGAAATGCAGGGTAAATCGGCGTGAATCGTGGATTTCAACGCGGGTAATGCGACGAAAAATCTCGCTGTTCGAGACTCCAGAGCGGGGATGGCGACCAACTTCCCAGGTAAACGCGATGTCGGCGCTGCTGACAGGGGTGCCGTCACCCCATTTCGCGTCGGATTTAAGCACGTAGGTTACGGCGATCCCTTTTTTGCCGCCGGGCAGAGTCTCGATCCGCGCCAAGCCGTTTTCGATCGTCGGCACAGTCTCGCACAGCAGGCAGGTCAGCGACCATGATGCGTCGTAGGCCGTGATCGGGCGTCGCGTGAAGGCCAGGACGTAGGTCTTGGACAGCATCGAATCGATCAGCGGGTTCAGGGTCATCGGATATTGCGAGATACCGATGGTCAACGATTCGCGCGCCGAGGCAGCCGCCGGGACGGCCAGCGACAATATCAATGTCAGAATGGCGAACAGACGGCGCATCAATGGCCTTCTGGACAGGGGAGGTGTTAACGGCGGGGTGGTTCGGTCCGCGGCTTGTCACTCTTGGGTTCGGCGGCGGGAGTGGGGGGGAGCGGATAGAAGGACGAGAACATTTTAACCGCTTGCTCGACGAAAGCCTTGTTTTGCTTGGTAATTTCCTCGAACGGGTTGAAGGGGAACAGCCCTCCGCCCAAAGACGTGCGCATGTAATCGCGCATCTGTTCTTCGTTCCGGGAAAACGCCTGCATGCTGTATTCGAGATAGCGAGGCACCAGCCCGCCCAGCGAATCGCCATAGAAGCCGATCAACTGGCGCAGAAAACTGATCGGCAACAAATTCTGGCCGTTCTTGCCTTCTTCCTCGACAATGATCTGAGTTAGGACCGACCGGGTGATATCCTCGCCCGACTTGGCATCGTAGACGACGAAATCCTGGTTATCCTTGACCATCTGACACAAGTGATCAAGCGTCACGTAGCTGCTGGTCGCAGTGTTGTAAAGTCTGCGATTCGCATACTTCTTGATCGTGATGGGCGCCTTGGCGGCGGTTTGGGTCTCCGACATCTGGCTCTTCATCTCGATTGTGACGACAGGGCCTCATTGCCCTGACATTGATCCATCTTAACAGATTGATCCTATCCGCGTCGATTGGCATCCAGCCCCTTTCTTAATCAGGGGCGTGGTCAAATCGAGGGCACGTTGTTATACTCCGGGCATGACGGATTCGTCGCCGGATGCGGCTACCTTGGCGCGCCGCTATCTCGATTTGTGGCAGCAGCAAGTGGCGGCCTTGTCTTCCGACCCGGCGATGGCCGAGGCGGTTGCTCGGGGTGTGGCGATGATGACCAGTTGCGCCACCGCAATGGTTGAGGCCGCGGGGCTGGGGGGCACAACAACCAACCCGAACAACGACAAGGCGAGAACGGATGAGTCGGCAGCGTCGCCCACGTCTCAGCCCGGTTCCGTCACCCGCCCTCAGGATCGGCCCGCGCCCGTTGCCGCTCCACCTGCTGACCCATCTTGCGACCCTGTTCGGCTCGCTCTCCGCCTTGCCGCTTTGGAAGAACGGGTCGTTGTCCTGGAAGCCGCATTTGGCCGAACAGGCGAACGCTCTGAAGGCAAGCCTCGACGCCGCCGGTCCTGAAACGCTCGCGCAGTTCGAAACGGCTCTAGTCGCCGAGGCGGTTCGTCGTCACGCCGCTTTCTTGACTGGGATCGAAGCCTATCGTCGCCATCCCTATCGCCGCGACCTGCTGCCCCCCCCGGTGGTGTGGCATCGCGGCAGCACCCGTTTGCTCGATTACCGCGCCGACGTGGGGGTGAATGGTGGCGTTCCGGTGCTGGTGATCCCGTCGCTGGTTAACCGCGCTTATATTCTCGACCTTTCGGAACGGTACAGCTTGATGCGCTATTTTTCCGCGCGGGGGCTGGCTCCGTTCCTGGTCGATTGGGACGCCCCCGGCTTGGAAGAACAGGGCTTTACCCTGACCGACTACGTTCTCAATCGGCTGGAGCCGATGGTGGACCGGGTGGCGGAAATGTGTGGCCGACCTCCTGTTCTCGTCGGCTATTGCATGGGGGGGCTGCTGGCCCTTCCCTTGGCGCAAAGACGTCGTGACAGCGTTGCGGCACTGGTTCTGCTGGCGACGCCATTCGATTTCGCCGCCGGACGCGCTGAAACGGCTCAATTGCTGCGGATTCTGGAGCCATCTCTGGGGGCGGTGATTGGGGCGGCCGGGTGCTTGCCAGTCGATTTGCTTCAGGCGCTGTTCGCGAGCCTCGATCCCGGACTGGCAGCGCGAAAATTTTCCGCTTTTGCCCTCCTGAAAGCCAATAGCGCCCGCGCCCGAGATTTCGTCGCGCTGGAAGATTGGGCCAATGACGGTGTTCCGCTGGCGGCGGCGGTGGCGCGCGAATGCCTGTTCGGGTGGTACGGTGCCAATGCTCCGGCACGGGGAGACTGGTTGATCGACGGTCGCCCCGTGCGGCCAGAGGAAGTGACGGTGCCGACCCTGGCGATCGTGCCGGGCCGTGATCGTATCGTGCCACCGGATTCGGCTCTGCCCCTTGCCGGCAGGATCGCCGGGGCTCGGGTGAGGATGGTGGCAGGCGGCCACGTAGGATTGCTGACGGGGCCGCGGACCCGAACCGATGTGCTTAGTCCATTGGTCCGCTGGATCCGTCGATACCCGTAACGATACGGTGTTGCATGATCTGTGATCAAGGCAGTATTACGATAATAGCGGTTCTGTTTATCAGAGGTTGCGCGGACACCCCGTGCTCGACAAGGGAGACTCAAGGCTCATGACTGATATTGTTATCGTCGCCGCCGTTCGCACCCCGATCGGGGCCTTTTCCGGGTCATTGTCTTCCCATTCCGCCGCTCAATTGGGTGAGATCGCCATTCGCGCCGCGCTAGACCGTGCCGGGGTTGCCGCGGCGGAAGTGTCCGAGGCGATTCTGGGGCAGGTTCTGACGGCCGGGCAGGGAATGAACGGAGCGCGCCAAGCCGCTCTGGCCGCCGGTTTGCCGGTGGAAAGCACCGCGATCACCATCAATCAGGTTTGTGGATCGGGGCTACGCGCGGTTGCGCTGGCGGCCCAGGCGATCAAGGCGGGCGATTCCTCAATCGTTGTCGCCGGTGGTCAGGAAAGCATGTCCAATGCTCAACATTCTGCCTTTCTGCGCGGCGGAACCAAGATGGGCGGGGTTAATTTCGTCGATACGATGATCCATGACGGCCTGACCGACATCTTCAACAACTACCACATGGGCGTTACCGCCGAGAATGTTGCTCGTGAATATGGTGTCACTCGCGAGCAGCAAGACGAGTTCGCTCTGGCCAGTCAGGTCAAGGCCGAAGCGGCGATCAAGGCCGGCCGCTTCAAGGACGAGATCGTTCCGGTTCCGATTACGGTCAAGAAAGAGGAAAAGCAGTTCGATACCGACGAATTCCCCCGTTTCGGGGCTTCGATCGAGGTGCTGGCCCGGCTGAGACCGGCCTTTGCCAAGGATGGCACCGTTACCGCTGGAAATGCGTCGGGCATTAACGACGGCGCTGCCGCCCTGGTGGTGATGAGCGGGGCCGAAGCGGCCCGGCGTGGTTTGACGCCGCTGGCCCGAATCGCGGGGTGGGCTACCGCTGGGGTCGATCCAAAGGTAATGGGTATCGGCCCGGTTTCCGCTTCGCTCAAGGCGCTGGAAAAAGCCGGATGGCGTCATGACGATTTGGATCTGATCGAAGCCAACGAAGCTTTTGCCGCTCAGGCGATCGCGGTCAATCGTTCGATCGGGTGGGATACCGATAAGGTCAATGTCAATGGTGGCGCGATCGCGCTTGGTCACCCGATCGGAGCGTCGGGGGCTCGCGTATTGGTCTCGCTGCTGCACGAACTGCGCCGTCGCGATGCCCGCAAGGGGCTTGCCACCCTGTGCATCGGCGGAGGAATGGGCATCGCGCTCTGCGTCGAGCGGTGATGCCTTCGGACGTCGGGTCCGTCCCCCGACGTCCGTTCGCTCTTTGGGCGGACCATGGCCATTAAGAGCCAGCCGAATCGAGAAACGACGTTAAGGAGGAATCACCATGGGTCGTTTGGCACTGGTTACCGGTGGCACGCGCGGTATCGGGCGCGCCATCTCCACCTCCCTGAAATCTGCCGGATATCGTGTTGTTGCCAATTACGGCGGCAATGACGAGGCCGCGCATGCTTTTACAGCAGAAACGGGTATTCCCTCTGTCAAGTGGGATATCGGTGATTTCGCTGCAACCGATGCGGCGATCAAGGCCATTATTGCCGAGCACGGTCCGATCGATATCGTTATCAACAATGCCGGCATCACCCGCGATGCGACTCTGCATAAGATGAGTCCCGAGATGTGGAACGACGTGATCCGCACCAACCTCACGTCTTGCTTCAACACCTCCCGCTTGGTGATTGATGCGATGCGTGAGCGGGGATTCGGCCGTATCGTGAATATCGGCTCGATCAACGGTCAGGCGGGGCAGTATGGGCAGTCCAATTATGCCGCCGCCAAGTCCGGCATCCATGGCTTTACCAAAGCCCTTGCTCAGGAGGGCGCGGCTCGCGGCGTTACCGTTAATGCAATCGCGCCGGGCTATGTCGATACCGATATGGTTCGTTCCGTTCCGCAGCCGGTACTTGAGAAGATCATCGCCAAGATTCCCGCCGGTCGCCTTGGCCGGGCCAACGACATTGCTCGGGCAGTTCTATTTTTGATAGCTGACGATGCTGATTTTATCACGGGATCGACTATATCCGTCAATGGTGGTCAGCATATGTATTGATCTTAAAAAATACGCCCCCGGTGCCGTCCGGCATCGGGGGCGTACCTGAAGTTAGGTGGAGAGGTGCCAGCCCGATTTGCCCGTCCTTTGGGCTTGAAATTGTTGACTCTCGCTCTTCGACATGCGAACGAAACCCCAGGGTTTAGAGTTCGTGCGTCAGCGGTTGTAGCTGGGGGTCGTCATGAGTCGAGGGTTTGGTTTCTGTTCCGTGGTTGCCGCCGTGTCTTTCGCTGTGCTTTCCGGCTGCACGACTCTTCCTGACGATCCTGACGAACGGGCCGAGATGGAGTCCCTGAACGATCCGCTGGAACCGACCAACCGGGCCATCTTTGACGTCAACATGGCGCTGGACGACGCGGTGATGGTTCCTGTTGCCGAATCCTATCGATCCAATACGCCGGACTGGTTTCGTGACGCCGTCCATAACATCCTGACTAATCTTCAGGAGCCGTATGTCGCCGGCAACGATTTGTTGCAGGGAAACCCCCGTGCCGCCGCCGATTCGCTTGGCCGTTTTCTGATCAACTCGACGTTCGGCCTGCTGGGTGCCCGCGATGCGGTCGCCGACAGTGGCGGGGCCAAGTCCCATAAGACCGATATTGGCGTTACTCTGGCGGTGTGGGGAATCGGGGAAGGCCCCTATATGATGTTGCCTCTGTTCGGTCCGTCGAATCTGCGCGACGGCACTGGCAAAGTCGCCGAGTTCTGGGCATCTCCTACCGGAGCGGTGATGTCGGCCAACGGTCTAAACGTCATCAACAACGTCCAGACAGGTGCCGACGTTCTTGATACCCGCACCAATCTGCTCGATCCGATGAAGGATCTACGGCGGAGTTCGCTTGACGAGTATGCCGCAATCCGCAGCTTGTACCGCCAGAGCCGCGAGGCTTCGATCCTTGCCGCGCGACAGGGGCAACAGGCAAGTCGTGCTGTCGAGGCCGCTCCTGTGGCACCGCCAGCCGCGCCGTCGGTTCGGGCGCGTAAGGGCACTGGCACTGGCGGAAAGGCGGCCCCGGCCGAGCACGGCAGTGTCGAGTTCGTCGATCCAGTTAAGTAATACAACCGGCCAACGGGTCAGATCCAAGGTTGGCCGGTATAAAGGGCAGGGCGATTAGGCCCTGCGCGGCTTGGTTCGGGCGGTCGGTTCGGCCTGCATCGGGTCGTCCGGCCACCAATGCTTGGGGTACTGCCCCTTGAGATCGGCGCGAACCTGTCGATAAGCACCAGCCCAGAAGCTGGCGAGATCTTGGGTCACCTGAACTGGCCGTCGCGCCGGTGAGAGCAGGTGCAACAGCAGCTTTACCTGTCCGTCCGCGATCCGGGGTGTATCGGCGCAGCCGAACATCTCTTGTAGGCGTACAGCCAGAACAGGCGTTTCGCTGCTGTAATCGATCGGCAGGCGTGAACCCGATGGCACCGTGACGTGGGTCGGGGCCAGCGCGTCAAGTTGACGGCGGCGATCATACGGGATCAGTGCGGCAAGCGCCGCGCCAAGATCGAGCCGGGTCAGATGGCTCCGTCGGATAAGTCCGGGCAGAAACGGAGCCAGCCACACCTCAAGCCCCTCCAGCAAGGCAGCGTCGGAGAGGTCGGGCCAGCCCGCTTCGGGGGCATGCGTGGCCAGGAAGGCGAGGCGGCGACGCATCCCCTCCAATTCCGATGTCCACGGCAGACAGGCCAGCCCCATTTCGCGCACCCCTTCGGCCATCGCAGCGGCCAGGTCGGCTGGGTCGGCCTGAGGCCAGGGTTTGTCTTCCAGGATTAGGCGTCCCAACCGCTTTTGACGGCGGGCCTGCACCACCTGCTCGCGGCTGTCCCAAGCGCACACGGTCGCCGTTTCGATCTCGTCGGCAAAGTGGGTTTCTATTTCGGTCAGTGTGATCGGAGCGGCCAGGAAGATCCGGGCTTCGCGACGGTCGCCGTCTAACTCGGCCAGGGTCAGCCATGATTCGGCGGCAAGCGGCTCGGGAGTGGAAAAGGCGGCTCCCTGACCGTTGGCGAGGGTATAACGCGGCTCGCCGCCGGGACGACGGCGGGCTATGCGGTCGGGATAGGCGAAGGCCAGCAGTAAACCGGCATCGCTTTCGTGCCCAGCCTGTTCGTCACCGCGCAATCCTAAACGACGCCGTGCGTCTCGGGCGGCCTGACGGACCCGGCTGAGAATCCCCCGGTCCAGCACCAGACCGTGGCGTGGATCGGGCGTTTCTCCACCGCGTAGGATTTGGAGACGCAGGCGTAGATCGGCGTCGCGTCCATCGCGTCCGGCGCGCAGCATATCGCGTTCTTCCAGCAACGCCGCCAGATCGCAGGCAAGCCCGGCCAGCCTCAGGTCTTGTGCTTTCAGCATCATGTGGGCGAGACGGGGATGCAGCGGCAACCGTGCCATCGCCCGCCCGTGAGCCGTGATCCGTCCCGTTGAATCGACCGCGCCCAGTCGGGTTAGGACGTCACGAGCCGCGGCGAGGTGAGCCTCGGGCGGGGGATTGATCCAGGCCAAGCTCGCGATGTCGGCAACGCCCCAGCGGGCGAGGTCGAGCGCCAGCGGGGCCAGATCGGCGGCCATGATTTCCGGGGTCGGAGAGGGTGCCAAGGCGCGGTCCTCGGCCTCGGACCATAGCCGATAGCACACGCCCGGTCCTAGCCGTCCGGCGCGTCCCCGCCGCTGGTCCGCACCCGATCGCGAAACCGCTTGAGTGACCAGCCGGGTCATTCCCGTGCCGGGATCGAAGCGCGCCACGCGCGACTGGCCGCAATCGACAACGGTTCTGACGCCTTCGATCGTCAGCGATGTTTCGGCGATCGCGGTGGCCAGAACGACCTTGCGATGTCCCTCGGGGGATGGGGCGATCGCGACGTCTTGCCGTTCTGTTGCCAGATCGCCATAGAGTGGAGCCACCGTCACCCCTGCCGCCGCCGGATGTTCGGCCAGCCTGGACTCGACCCGTCTGATTTCGCCCGCGCCGGGTAGGAAAACCAGAACGTCGCCCTCGGTCTCGTCCAGCGCCAGGGTTACCGCGCGCACGGCCTCGTCGATGAAACGGCGTGGCTCGGGGCGGGTCAGGAAGCGGGTTTCGACCGGAAAGGCTCGGCCCGGACTCTCGATCACCGGAACGCCGCCCATCAGCTGCGCGACCGGCCCACCCTCCAAGGTCGCCGACATCACCATCAGCTTCAGATCGTCGCGCAGACCCTGTTGCGCTTCAAGCGCCAGGGCGAGGCCGAGATCGGCGTGGAGCGAGCGTTCGTGGAATTCATCGAAGATTACCAGTCCGACACCGGGCAGAGAGGGATCGTCTTGGAGCATTCGGGTCAGAATGCCTTCGGTTACCACCTCGATTCGGGTTTCCGGCCCGACCTTCGAGTCGAACCGCACCCGCCAGCCGACCGTCTGACCCGGCGTTTCGCCCCGTTCAGCCGCCATCCGCCGGGCGGCGGCCCGTGCCGCCAGTCGCCGTGGTTCGAGCATCACGATGCGCTGTCCGGCCAGCCACGGCTCGTCAAGCAAGGCTAGTGGCACGCGCGTGGTCTTACCCGCGCCCGGCGGGGCCAACAGCACCAAACCGGGTGCCGAGGCTAGAGTTGCGCGCAGAGCGCACAAAACGCCATCAATGGGCAAGGGGGACCGCTGCATATCAGTAATTTCCTCTATATGACGTAAATTAACGGATTCTATCTCGGGAACACTTGAAATAGGCTCAATCTTGGGAAACAATTACCACATAGCTCGTAGGGGCTTTGTCGCGTTGATTGAGGAGGGCGTTATGAGGGTCAACAGGATTGCTGGTTTGGTGTTTGGAGCGGCGTTGTTGTCGGTCCCCTCGCTGGTTTCTGCTGCCGATGCGCCCGCAGCTTTCACCTTGTGTAAGGCCTGTCACAGCGTCGATGCTGGCAAGAATGGGGTTGGGCCCAGTCTGGCGGGTGTGTTCGGGCGCAAGGCTGGAACGATGAGCGGGTTTAAATTCTCTGATCCGCATATCAAATCCGGCCTGACCTGGGACGAGCCGACCTTGACCAAGTATCTCGCCGATCCCAAGACGGTTATTCCTGGCAATAAGATGGTGTTCGCGGGTCTCAAGAGTCCCGACGAAATCAAGTCCGTGATTGAGTATCTGAAAACCCTAAAATAGACGTTTTTTCAATTCGCTCCGGCCACTTCCCCCCGGTGGCTGGAGTTTATGCGGCAACCGATCCATTGTCGGTTACGCGCCCGGCGCGGGCATCGGCGAACGGGGAAGACTCGGGCAGGACGTGTCCTACTCGATGGTTCTGGCCGTTCCCCACACGCGACTCCACTCCCCACTTGAATTTGTCACAGTCATAAGGGATAACCGGGTCTTCGCGCCACCAACATTCTGCGCAACGGGAGATAACCTCATGTTTACCTTCAGAAAGCTGGGCTTGGCCGCTGCCGTCGCCCTTTTCGCCGCCCCCTTCGCCGCCACCGCCGCCGACGCTCCGCCCGCCTTCAACCAGTGCAAGGCCTGTCATAGCGTTGAAGCCGGCAAGAACGGCGTTGGCCCCAGCTTGGCGGGCGTGTATGGCCGCAAGGTCGGTCTGGCCCCGAACTACAAGTACTCTGCGGTTCACTTGGCTTCCGGCATGACCATTGACGAAGCGATGCTGACCAAGTACCTGGCCAATCCGAAGGAAACCATTCCGGGCAACAAGATGGGCGCTGCTTTCGGCGGTCTGAAGAACCCCGCCGACGTTGCGACCGTTATTGCTTACCTGAAGACCCTGAAGTAATCAGGCGCTTAGGTTATTATTGGCAACGCCGCCGTTCCGAAAGGAACGGCGGCGTTGTCGTTTCTGGATATTGAATCCCCATCCTCTCCCATGACGGGGAGGATGGGGACAGCCTCAACCGACGTTCGGCAGTTCGGACAGAGCGATGTCGAGCGCGCTCTGGTTAAAGGTCGGGTCGATCAATTTTCCCGAGAAGTGATCGGTATAGGCCTGCATGTCGAAATGGCCGTGGCCCGACAGGTTGAACAGGATCGTCTCGGCGCGGCCTTCGACCTTGCAGCGCAGAGCCTCGTCGATCGCGCCCTTGATCGCATGCGACGATTCCGGGGCGGGGACGATGCCTTCGGCGCGGGCGAAACGGGCGGCGGCGGCGAAGCACTCGGTCTGGTGATAGGCACGGGCTTCCATCAGGCCCAGTTCCTTCACATGGCTGACCATCGGTGCCATCCCATGATAGCGCAGCCCGCCGGAATGCGACCCCGGAGGCATGAAGGTCGAACCCAGGGTATGCATCTTGACCATCGGGGTCAGCCTGCCGGTATCGCCGTAATCATAGGCATAGCGGCCACGGGTCAGAGTGGGGCACGAGGCGGGCTCGACGCCGATGATCCGCACCTTCGAACCTTTGATCTTTTCACGGATGTAGGGGAAGGCCAGACCGGCGAAGTTCGAACCGCCACCAGTACAGGCGATGACGATATCGGGCTGGTCGCCAGCCATCTCCATCTGCAAAATCGCTTCTTCGCCGATGATCGTCTGATGCAGACAGACGTGGTTCAGCACGCTTCCCAGCGCGTAATTGGTGTCGCTGCGTGAGGCGGCGACCTCGACCGCTTCGGAAATGGCGATGCCAAGCGAACCGTTCGAATTGGGATCCTTGGCCAGAATATCGCGCCCGGCCTGGGTCAGGTTCGACGGGCTGGCGATGCAGGTGGCGCCATAGGTTTCCATCAGAGCGCGACGGTAGGGCTTCTGCTGGTAGGAAACCTTCACCATGTACACTTCGACTTCGATGCCGAACAGCGATCCGGCGAAGGCGAGCGAACTGCCCCACTGACCGGCTCCGGTTTCGGTCGAGAGGCGAGTGATGCCTTCCTGCTTGTTATAGAACGCCTGCGGTACCGCCGTGTTGGGCTTGTGGCTTCCGGCAGGGCTGACACCCTCGTACTTGAAATAGAGTTTGGCCGGAGTATCGAGCGCCTTTTCCAGGGCGCGGGCACGGATCAGCGGCGCAGGCCGCCACAGACGGTAGACGTCGCGCACCGGCTCGGGAATGTCGATCCAGCGTTCGGTGCTGACCTCCTGCTCGATCACCGCCTTGGGGAAGATAGGAGCAAGATCGTCCGGACCGATCACTTGGCCGGTGCCGGGATGAAGCGGTGGCGGCAGCGGCACAGGCAGATCGGCGGCCAGATTGTACCAGGCCTTGGGGATACGGTCTTCGGACAACAGATATTTGACGGTCTCGCTCATCTTGGCCTTTTCCCATGACTCAGGGGAGGATTGCGCGGCGTCGGCCCCCCGGCCGGCGTGACGCGGGCGCAGGATACGTCGGAACCCGGCAGGAAGAAACGTCGTTTCAAGATCTTTCGCCCCGGTTATGGTACGAAATTGTAACTTTTGTTCTTATATGCCCTGGAGATGCCGTCTTCATGCCTGCGCCTGCCCCGTCTTTCGATGTCGCGATCGTTCTGGGGGCAACGGTTACTCCCGATGGCACCCCTAGCCCGGCTTTGGCTCGCCGTGTTGCGTGTGCGGTCGATCTGGCCGCTTCGGGGCAAGTCGCCTCGTTGCTGATGAGTGGCGGTCCTGTTCGCCACTGTCGCCCCGAGGCACAGGTGATGCGCGATCTGGCTCTTGCCGCCGGAATCGCGCCCGAACGGATTTTCGTCGAGGAGGCCTCGCGCAACACGATCGGCAATGCCCTTCTGTGCCGTCCGATCGTGGCCGCTCATCGTTGGCAGCGGATTCTGGTGGTCACCGATTCCGTCCATCTGTTCCGCGCTCTTTATATTTTCCGCCGGTTTGGTCTTTGCGTGTCCGGGGTGGCGGCAAGGCGGCCGGAATGGCCTGGATACGAGGGCTGGCTGGGGTGGGGGCGCGAGATACTGGCGCGGCCCTGGACCGTGATCCGAGTTGAATGGCTGCGTCTGTGGGCCGGTCGGCGCTATGCGCCCGGCTTGACCGGGCCTGGGGGCAGTGGGATGATTCCCCCCGACCTGTCATGAGAGGAGACATCCTTTGGCCGATCCCTCTTCCCTGTACTGCCGCCGAGGTCGCTCAGAACCTTGGCCTGCGTCCCGCTTTTGTCTGGGGCGTTTCGCTCCGGGGGCGGAATAAAACGACGAGCGGCTGAACCGCAGCAACGCGTATTGCCGGGCGATCAACAGGTCGGGATGCTCCTCCTCGATCATCTGAGAACTCCGCGCCTTACCGCTTTCTCGTCACTTTTCTCATCGCTCAATCATCGGTAGTCGCAATAGGAGATGTATTGGCGTCCTGTTCAGTTTCCTGGGGTCATCTCTATCCTTCTGCTTGACAGGATGATGTGATTTTTTAATTAATTAACATTTAGGAGAAGATTGATGGTAAAATTAATTCATCGCTTTACAGCCGAAATCGCAGGTTCGCTTTAGGGTTGGGTGTCTCAGCGTCAACCGCTTATGGTTGGGTGCATTGACGCCGTTCAGCAGGATATAGGGATCTCTGGTGACATCGTTGAAATCGGTGTTCACCATGGGCTTTTCACAATGCTGCTTGCGGCCGTTCGTCGGTCCGGCGAGACCATACGCGCCTTCGATGTGTTCGAGAACCAGAGCGCTAATGTGGACGCCTCTGGAAAAGGCTCGCGCGGTATTTTTGAAGCTGCTATCGCCCGCTGGTACAATCCCGCCGATTTCGTCGTGACACAAGTCGATAGCTTGGAGATGCGCGGCGCGGCGACCGGTCGCTACCTGCCAAATCCCGTGCGCCTCTTTTCCGTCGATGGCGGGCACACCCGCGTTCATGCGTGGAACGACCTGATGATCGCTAATGACGTGATGGTGTCAGGTGGCGTGGTTATTCTGGACGATTTTTTCGCAGTGCTCTGGCCCGGTGTCACCGAGGGTTTCTTCGAATTTATGCGCGCGCCAAGGGTAAAGATCGCCCCGCTCTGCTTCTTCGAAAATAAGCTCTACATGACAACAGCCACGGAGCAGCCTGACATGCTCGCCCGTCTCCGCCTCAAGCTTGAGGCCGCCATCGGAGATGAAATACACAACGGCCTATGGAAATATGTGGAGCTGGCTGGCTACACCGTTCTGGTGCGCGCCTAACATTGTAAATTCATCAGATGTGGCCCGAGGAAACTAATACTAAAGTTGTGTATCGTGGTGTTTTTTCTGTGGCAGCAGGTGGCGACGTGGCGTTCAGGCCGAACCGGCCGCATGGCGGGTCTATAAAGCACTGGCTCTACTGGCCGTAACCCTGATCCTGGGCCGACCTCCTCGCCGCTCCAGCCAGAGTTCACTGCATCATGGCTGACACGCCACGCAAACGAAAAAGCCAAGTCCCAACTGTTGCATTAACTTAGCGCTTATGGGGCTTGGGGCGGAGGGTGATATCTGTTAAGAAATCGCCCTCCGCAAGTTTTCGCAGGTTCGCCATGTCCATTCTGGTGCCCGTGTCCTGGGGCGAGGTCATCGACAAAATCACCATCCTCGAAATCAAGATGGAGCGTCTGAGCGATCCGGCCAAGCTGGCCAATGTCCGCCGCGAACTCGACGCCCTGATGACGGTGCGCGATCGCGACTTCTCCAACCATGTCGGGCTGGCCGATCTCGCCGACGAACTGAGGACCGTCAACGAATCCCTGTGGGAGATCGAGGACGAGATCCGGGGGTGCGAACGTGCCCAGGATTTCGGCGAGACCTTCATCCGCCTCGCCCGCTTGGTCTACATCACCAACGACCGCCGCGCCGCGATCAAGCGCCGGGTCAATGATCTGCTCGGCTCCGATTTGGTCGAAGAAAAGTCCTACGCGCCTTATTGAGCCTCTCCCGGTGAAGCCTCCGTCTGCTCGATCCGATGCTTCCGGCTGGCGGCGGCTGCGTTGCTGGTGGGAACCCTGGCCGGGTGCAGTACTCTCAAGGGCTGCTGGGTCGGGCTAACCGGTTCGAGCAATGCCGAAATTTCCGACATGGCCCCGGAGATCCCGATCCTTGAGGTCATCGACGCACTGTCCCGGCAGCAACAGGCGCTGCAACAGCACAAGTCTCTTTTCACAGATCTTTGCTGATCGCTCCGGTTGCCGAGATGCAGGCATTCTTCAACATCATCACCTCGTCGGTTTACTCGTCGGCGACAATGTTAAATCTCGGACAGTGAGTGGGTTGACCTCATGCCCGGCCTACTCTGATCTGGCCCTGTCGACCTATTTCCACCATGCGCGGGCCTTGCTGTTTCCCTCGTTCGAGGAAGGCTACGGGCTGCCGGTCTTCTCCGAAATCGCTGGGACGATTCCTGATTATCTCGATCCACTCGACGGCCCGGGCTGGTATCGACGCGTACTCGATTACAGTGCGCCGGACAGCGCGGCGCGGGCGGCCCAGCTTGACCGTCTGGCTAGGTTTCAGGCTGCGACCTGGGATGAGCATTTCCGCCGGGTTGATCTATTGCTCGGCCGGCCCGGGCTGGGCCGGATCCAGCCAAAATAGGAGAAATTCCGTCAAAATTTCACGACTATTCGGTTGACAGACGGTCTTGTACCCTGATTAACCATCCTCCAGTTTTTGCTCTGAGACCTGCGGATGGTTGACGAGTAGCTTGACCGGATAAAATGGGGGGCGGCTCTGTGTTAATAGAGATAAACGCTGAGATTGCATTATGGCGTGACCTGTCCACCATTCTCCGCGATGTAAAGTTTGAAAACCCGGATGTTGGTCCGATTAACGCGCTGGATGAGATCGATATTTTTGTCATTTCTCCGCCGAAATGCGGTACGACGGCGCTTCAGCGTGGTTTCGAACGATTGGGCCGGAAGGTTCTTCACGCCCACAACGATCCGACTACCTATGAGGCTTTTCCCAACGGAAACATTCTGCGTGACGCGGGAATAACGCTGGATGTTATGTTCCGCTATCGTCGCGCCCTGGGGCGGGGGCCGCTGCATATCTTCTGTGGTTATAGAGACCCCGTCGGTTGGTATCTGAGTCTGGCCGGCCAGTTCTCCCTGCCGTTGAATGATGCCCTACGGGACGAGCTGGTCCGGAATATTTCCCAGGTGGCGCCATGGGTTCGCTATAGTTTCGAAGAGACTCGAGCCGCGATCGAAGCTGCGGTTGGGTTTGATATCCTGACCGAGCCCGTTGATTTGGAGCGTGGTTACAGCCTGATGCGTCAAGGCGATGTGACGGTCGTTCTATACCGGTTCGATCGGCTTGACAGTCTGGCGGACTATATCCGCCAGACCATTGATCCGGCTTTCACGCTCACTCGTGAGCGGGCCAATCTGGATGAGACCTATAGACACTATACCGAGAATTTCCGGCTGCCCCGCAAAGTGTGCGAGTCTATCTTCCAAGGCTCGATTTTCTCCCATTTTTTCTCCGAGGACGATCGGCTGCGACTGATCGAAAAATATAGCGGCAATCCCGGACAGGAAACGCGGTCGATCTCGTCGCCTGATGAGACCCTCTGGTCCTACCCTCCCGAGGCGCTTACCCGCGCGCTTTATGGCTACCTTCTCGGCCGTCAGCCCGAGCCGGCGGCGATGGTCAATACGCCGACGATAATCCGTTCATCGCAAGACGTGACGGTGGCGGTGCGCGGCATTCTTGAGAGCGATGAATTCAAACTCAACCACCCTCGCGCAGTTTTGGCCGCCAAGGCTCATGGCCGACTGGGGCGCCGGCCGCGCATCATTGATGTCGGCGCCCAGACTTTGGGGCCGGGTAGCCACATCTACGACGCGCTGATGCGGTATTGTGAGGTCGAGATCATCGGTTTTGGTAATCCCCCCTGGAAATAAGGGGATGCGGACGTAGAATTTTCTCGGTTTTGCGAACGAGGAGATTCGGATGAAGAAGAGTCGGTTCACGGACGCCCAGATCATGGGGATCCTGCGTCAGGCGGAGGAGGGTATCCCGGTCCTGACGCTGTGCCGCGAGCACCAGATGAGCAGCGCGACGTTCTACAAATGGCGGGCGAAATACGGCGGCATGGACGCCTCGATGATCTCGGAGATGAAGGGGCTGGAGGACGAGAACCGGCGGCTGAAGAAGATGTTCGCCGAGCTCAGCATGCAAAACGAATTGCTGAAGGAGGCTCTCGGAAAAAAATAACCCGGCCATCCCAGCGCCGGGAGATGGCCGAGACAGCTGTGGCGCGACGAGGGATCAGTATTGCGTTGGCGTGCCGGACGTTTGGGCTCAGCGAGACGTGCTATCGCTATAGCCCGAGGCTCTCCGACGAGAACGAGCAGATCGCCGACCTTTTGATCGGGCTGACCCAGGCCAGAAAGACCTGGGGGTTCGGCCTCTGCTTCCTGTATCTGCGCAATATCCAGGGGCATGACTGGAACCACAAACGGGTCTATCGGATTTATCGCGCGTTGGAACTGAACCTGCGCATCAAGCCCCGGAAGCGGCTCAAACGCGACAAGCCCGACGAACTGGTGGTACCAGACGCCCCCAACCAGGTCTGGTCGATGGATTTCATGGCGGATCGTCTGGAGGATGGCAGGGCTTTCCGGCTTCTCAACGTGCTGGATGATTTCAATCGGGAGGGGCTCGGCATTGAAGTCGATTTTTCGCTGCCCGCAGAACGGGTTGTCCGGATGCTGAACCAAATTATCGAATGGCGCGGCAAGCCAGCGACAATTCGGGTCGACAACGGTCCCGAATATATCAGCGGCACGCTGATGAAATGGGCCGAGACGCG
>NZ_CAHP01000044.1 GCF_000294655.1 Magnetospirillum molischianum DSM 120 | reverse complement strand
CCAATATTCCCCACTGCTGCCTCCCGTAGGAGTCTGGGCCGTGTCTCAGTCCCAGTGTGGCTGATCATCCTCTCAGACCAGCTACCGATCGTCGCCTTGGTGAGCTTTTACCTCACCAACTAGCTAATCGGACGCGGGCTAATCTCTCGGCGATAAATCTTTCCCCCTAAGGGCGTATGCGGTATTAGCGTCAGTTTCCCGACGTTATTCCCCACCGAGAGGTATATTCCCACGTGTTACTCACCCGTGCGCCACTAAGGCCGAAGCCTTCGTTCGACTTGCATGTGTTAAGCCTGCCGCCAGCGTTCGTTCTGAGCCAGGATCAAACTCTCAAGTTGACTTCCGTGCCCAAGGCACGGAACAGAGCTCGTCCAAAGCAATTTACATCACGCATTTGCAAGATGCACTAGACTTTGGCCGGTTCCGGTCTTTCCAGACCCGGCGCCGCCTGCGCATCCCTTCCTGTCTCTTCACTTGTCAAACAGCAGGAAGTCGTTCCCAACTTCCGTCCCGCTTCACCGCGGGCCCCACCGCAGCGGGGAGGCCGGTTTATAATCGGCCCGGCCGGCCGTGTCAATCTCTTTTTTTCGCTTCGCGGCGATTTCCGTTTTCGGTCTTCGCCGCCGCTTCAGAACCTTTCGGTCCGTCGCAGCGAGGGGCGGTTTCTATCCCGACCAGATCACCGTGTCAACTGCTTTTTTTCTGCCTCGCGGCACAACCAGTCAACCCGCCGACCCCCGCCGCTTCAAACCAATCGGTTCGTCCCGGCGAGGCGCGCTTTCTAAGCCCGCTAAACCAAGCCGTCAACCGCTTTCTTAACAAAATTCAGAACTTTTTCCAAAACCAACCGGAAACCTCAGCAAAACCGCCGATCAATAATGGGGCGGCGGCGGCTCGTCCTGGGGCATGCGCGACGAGCCTCCAGCCTCGATCTCGCCTAACCGGGCGCGCAACCGCCTGATTTCGACGGTCATCACATCGATCATCCGCCCCTGGCTGATCATCACGTCGGAAATCTCCTCGGCCATCCGTTCGTAATGAGCAAGGCGGCATTCGAGCGCGATCAGTCGGTCTTCGTGTATGTCGGTCATGATCCCTCGGGAAACGGTAAAGAACGGCTTGGCCAAGCTATATATAGCACGCAGCTTTTGTCGGCCCCCTGTTTCGGCCTCCTCACGAACCTCACGACAAGCATGGCCGCTGGACAGCCGAGGGAGAAGGTGAAGGAGACGGCCACGACGCCCCATTGCTGGCAAGCTTCACGTTTCGGCGAACTGCGGTCTTCGCTCGAACGCACCGAACAGGCGATCAGCCGCCAGACCATGATCGACGAGGCCGACCGCAGGATGCAGGGCCAGCCGGTCAGCGGAACCGGCGATGATCGATTTGATACCGAATGCCGGTCCTATTCCCTGCTGGGAGCGATCGCGTCCCAGGTGCCCGGCCTCAATCGGGACGGCGGGCGTGAGCGTGAGATTTCCCAGGAATTGGCCCGCCGTTCGGGACGCCCGCCGCAGGGCATCCTGGTTCCGAATGTGGTGTTCGAGCAGCGCGTGAACACCACGACGGCCCCGGCAGGCGGTCCCGGCTCGAACCTGATCGCCACCGACCATTTGGGCGGTCAATACATCGACCGATTGCGCCATGCCCTGCGGGTCGGCCAGCTTGGCGCTACGGTGCTGAACGGCTTGGTTGGCAACGTCGAGATTCCCCGGCTGAAATCATCCGCCAGCACGGGATGGGTGGCCGAGAACACGGCCCTGCCCGAGTCCGACCAGGAACACGACAAGGTGACGTTGTCGCCCAAGCATTGCGGCACCATCACCGAGCTTTCGCGCAACACGCTGCTTCAGACCAGCCCCGACCTTGAAACCCTGGTCCGCAACGACTTCGCGGCGATCCTGGCCGAGGCCATAGACCGGGCGGCGGTGGCTGGCACCGGCACCGACAATCAGCCGCTGGGCATCCTGGCGGACGCCACGGTATCGGACGTTTCGTTCAATACCGGCGCGCAGGGCCTTTACCTGACGTTCGCCGACATGGTGGGCGAGATCGAGGACGCCAATGTTGCGGGCACGATGGCATTCTTGACCAACACCAAGGTGAAGAAGTTGGCGGCGAAATTGATGGACGCAAACGCCCGTCCCCTTGGCTTGGATACCGTGTTCCAGAATCAGCCGCGGGCGTTCTCGAACGTGGTTCCGTCCACCCTCGGCGCTGGCAACGCCCTTTCGGCGGCGATCTACGCCAACTGGTCGGATTTGCTCATCGGCTACTGGTCCGCCTTCGACCTGCTGGTGAATCCCTTCGAGTCAACGGCCTACAAGAAGGGCAACGTCTCGATCCGGGCCATGCTGACAATGGACCTCGCCAAACGGCACCCGGAAAGCTTCGCCGTCTGCAAGGATATCGCTGCCTGATGGCCGGACCTTCCGGCCTGGAGCGGCGCGCGGTTCCGATGGACCTGCGCGCCGCCGGGCGCCGACTGGAGGGCTACGCGGCCACCTTCGGCACCGAGGCACGAATCGCCGATTTCGTGGAAGTCATTCTGCCGGGTGCCTTCCGTGGCGCCCTTTCGCCCACCCGCGACGTGCTGGCGCTGGTCGATCACGATCCGGGGAAGGTGCTGGCCCGCACCCGATCCGGCACATTGCGGCTTGCCGAAGACCCGCGCGGTCTGTCGTTCAGCCTTGAACTGCCCGATACCCAGGCCGGGCGCGACGTGCTGGCGCTGGCCGAACGCGGCGATTTGGGGGGCATGTCGTTCGGCTTCACCGTGCCCAAGGAAGGCGAACGGTGGCAGGGCAAGCGCCGCGAGCTGCGCGCCGTGATCCTTCATGAAATCTCGGTCGTCTCAGCGTGGCCAGCCTATGAGGGCACCGTGGTCCAGGCCCGCGCCGCAACACCCCACCTCGATCATGCGCGGCGATATCTGGAGACAATCCATGTCACTCCTTGACCGCATCGCCTCACGGTTCGGCTTCGAGCGCCGAGCCGGTGGCTTCGGCGATCTGCCCGGAATTGCCCTGACCGGTCACCCTGTCAACAGCCGCACCGCCGAAAACCTGTCGGCGGTGCTGGCCTGTGTTTCGGCGGTGTCGACGGCAATCGCCAGCTTGCCCGCCTATGTCTATCGCGAGGGCGAAGCCGGGCGTGACATCGACCGCAGCCACCCCCTGAATCGTCTAGTTGTCCGGGGGCCGAACCCCTGGCAGACTTGGCCGGATTTCGTTGAATGGCTGGTGGCTTCGACCCTGTTGCGCGGCAACGGCCTTGCCGAGATCGTCACCGATCCGCGCGGTGCCGTGGTCGAATTGCGCCCGATCCCATGGGATTGGGTATCGGTGCAACTGCTTCCGTCCGGGCGTCTCGCCTATGATGTGACCGAGCAAATGGGCATCTGGGGTGCCACCGGACGATTGCGGCGCCTGTTGCAGGGGGAGGTTCTGCACCTGCGCGACCGCTCCGACGATGGTCTGTTGGGGCGAAGCCGTCTGTCGCGGGCAACCGAGGTGGTGGGGGCTGGGATCGCCCTTCAGGAGGCCAGCGGGGCGTTGTGGCGCAACGGCGTGTTCCCAAGCGGTGCCCTGTCAGTTGAAGGAAAGCTGTCCCCCGATCAGTTAAAGGATCTGCGCGAGGGCTTGGCCGACGTGCATACCGGAGCGGCCCGCCATGGCAAGGTGTTGATCCTGCAAGGGGGCATGAAGTGGAGCCAGATCACGATCAGCCCGGAGGATGCCGAAATCCTTGAAAGTCGGCGCTTCAGTGTTGAGGAAATCGCCCGGCTCTATCAGGTGCCGCCGCCGATCATTCAGGATTACACCCACAACACCTTCACCAACAGCGAGGCGGCGGGCCGATGGTTCGCCCAATTCACCATTGGCCCCTGGGTGCGCAAGTTGGAAGCCGAATTCTCGCGAGGTGTCCTGTCCGAGGGCGATTCGCGGTCAATGGAATTCGACCTGAGCGGCTTTATGCGTGGCGACTATGCCGCCCGCTGGAAGGCGCACGAGATCGCGGTTCGCAATGACATCCTGACCCGCAACGAGGTGCGTGAAATCGAGGGCTGGAACCCCCGTCCCGAGGCCGAAAAGCCGCCCCCTCAACCCAGCGCCCCGACCGCTCCGACAGTTCAGCCGGAAGCATGAACATGGAGAGAACAAACGCCCCTTTCCGTGTTGCATCCGTGTTGCACGGAACGGCCCGGAAAGGACGGGAATATAAGGCGGAATACCGGCAACCTCTTGTAAATCGGCCGGAATTCGCGGGGATAGGTCGAAGAAGGCCACAGACATGAAAAAGGCCCCACGTAGGGGCCTAAGTCGTTGTTTTTGCTTAGCAAGCGATGGCTGGGGGACTAGGATTCGAACCTAGACTGGCGGAGTCAGAGTACGGCAGTCCGGCCGAATTTCCATTATAAATCAATGCGTGGTGCAGAACGAAATGGGAACTGCTAACGAAACCGCTAATAATGTGCCAGATTTCATTATGTATTTCCGCGCCTGAGCTTGGGCCTGAGCGCCACAAGGCCGACTGATATAAATTGACCGTGCAGACCGTCCGCGCATCTGTCGCTCATCCGCTAGACAACACGGCCATCTCCATTAAGACAATGCACTTCCGGCAAGGAAAATACCCTGCCACACGCTCCCGCTAATCCTATCCAGTGTCTCGGCTTGCCGCTGTCGCCCAGCGCAAGCGCTCGCGCAGCTTCCGAGAGCACGCACGACAGATCAGGGATGCGCCGCCAAGCCCAGATTCCGACGTAAGTAGTGGAGTGTCAAGAACGCGACCGGATCACCTCGACGATCTCGGCGGCAATTTCTTCCACGGTGTGGGTCGCCGTGCTGCGCGCCAGCTTGTCGGCTAGCGAGGGGCTGTATTCGATCACCTGCTTCTTGGTCACGTTGTGCCAGATCGGTAGCAGGACTTGTTCGCCGGTGTTGGCGCGCGTCACTAAGCCGTCCAGTTCGTAATTGGTCCAGCCCTTTTTGAAAAAGGTGTCCGACATAATGATGATGCCGAACCGGCTGGTGGCTAGGCCCTTGTCGATCTTCCGCCGGAGGCTGTCGCCGATCCTCAACTCGAACTCATCGTACCACACCGAAAGGTGTGCAGCGCTCAACGCGTGGGCAAGGGGGCGGACAACTTCGTCCTTGTCCTCGCTCGCGTGCGAGATGAATACGTCATACTCGCGATCCTCCTCATACATGCCTGAGCCGGGAGGAGCATCGGAACGCCCCTGATAGAGGGAAGGAACCGACGACAGGGAAGGTTCCCGCGCCGTTGGAAGGATTCCGGGAAGGACGCGGACAGAGGCACCCACACGGCCGGCGTGTCCACCAAGATCCACAGCTACATGCCAGTGGCCGGAACTGGGAATGGGGTGCCGCCATGGCGTCCTCGTCACATATCCCCCGTAATATCTGTGCTGACGTCCTGCCCGATAAGCGGAGAAGTTCGAACTGTCCATCAGGCGGACGTTCGCGGCGCTCGCGAGCGAAACTTCGACGATTTCGCCTTCTTTCCGATAACCAAGATCGTTGTGGAGGAACTGCATTGTGGTCGCTTTCAGCAGGGGCGGCCCCATCTGTTTACCACAGGTAGAAAGCATTCTTCCATGCATGACCCATTACGAACGCATGGAGTGCCCATTTATGGCACTCTCGTAGGATGGCGCGCCTGCAAGATGCGAAGGGACGGTTGTGCGGGCTATACACCCGCTCCCGCCATGAATATTCCTGCCCAAACCCTTCCGCTAATCCTATCCAGCACCTCCGCTTGCGCCATCTGTCGTTCGGCCAGTGCCGCGACCATTGCGCGGGTTAGTGCCGTTGCCAGATGTATCATCGTCTCCGGGCTGGCCGGGCGCTTGCGCGCCTTCAAGCTGGAAAGATAGCTGCGGTCACGGCCAAGCCATTTTCTGCTGAAATCATATTGGTCCCGCGTCAGGCCCTGTGCCTTCAATTCCCCGTAAGCTTGGTAAATGTCCATCTCGTTCTCCCTCTTGGTGTTCTGCGCAGCTATTTATGCCATTTGGCATAAATACACTTGCGGAACAGCGCGGATCAGAAAGGAGAATTGTGATGACGACGAAAACCGTAGAGATCGGCTTCCAGGGGCAGCGGATTGAATGGGACGGCTTGGCCGATTACCTCACCCGCACCATTCTGTCGGGAAAACCGACGACCAGCAGGGCGCAGCCGGGACGGACCATCAAGGAGGCAGAAATTTTTCAGAAAAATTTCCAGACCGGCCAAAACTGAGTATAAATAGCAATGGCCGGTGACGGCCCATATAGCATCCACACAACGAAGTAGGCGGCGCTTAAAAGATAGAGTGCCCGAAACGACAGTAGGGCAACTTCGAGATGCAAGGGGAAAACTTTAAACCAGCGCAGAAAGGATTAGTCAGCAGAGTAGCACGCTGTCTGACTAAGACTACGGTCTGTGCGCGAGAGTGCGGAATGCACGACGGATTAAGCCTTCGATATAGGACTTGGCGCAGACGCGAGTGTTAAGCGTCGCCGTAGTCGCTTGCAATCGCATAACCACATTGAGCGTAAAGCTCAGGAGAGACGCTTCTACAGGTAAGGAATTCGGGTGTCGCCTTAACTGAAGCGAATTAACACGGCGACGGGTAACGTCTTCTCTCCCCCACTGTCAGGCGCTTCCACGGGGAAGTTCACCGGCCAGGACATCATAGATGTCCTCCGTTAGTTTGGCAGTGGGGGGGGAAATGTGGCTTCTTGGCAACGCCACATTGTAAATTATCTCAAATACCCAATCAGAGAGATCGACGAAATCGATCAAGAGGTCGCCAGCTATCACAGAGATCAACTAGGCCGAAGAGAAACCACCAACAACACAGCTCGAAGGGCTCTTGAAGAGTTTCTTGGATAGGTTTTCAACAGACCGGACAATGAACGGATATGGCCCTGGGATACAGGAAGGGACCGAATACGGGAGACGACAGACGCTCCCATCCGGTCAGTTCGGATCGTGTTACACGAATGGCCGACGCGGGAACCGCCATTTCTGTCGGGAAAACCGACGACGGGTTGAACGGAGATGAGGGCTGGGAGCAGAGGAAGAGGCTTGAACCCATACGGTGTTGATAAGGGCCTTTCGACATCGCTTCCCGTCAGCAAACCTCCTCTGAGGGCTACGATTTCACTGATTTGACAGAGTTTTTTTAGGCCGTGACAAATAGGCGTGTTAATCTCGGCGCGATTACAACTTAATGAAGGTGGCTTTGCGGTGGGCGGAAATACGCAGCAAACCCCTGCCAAGGATGTTCTTCGAGGAGCCTTGGCCGCCCAGATGCGTCTCATCGACTTGGCAATTCATGCCTTGGTGAATGGGCATGGCGTAACTGAACATGAAAAATTGTCCCAAGCGCAAAGTGTCGTGAACACAGTTTCACTGATGCTTCAGGCCATGGGAACTTCAATACATAGTCTCATCCGCCTGACTGACGAACTCGGCATGTCGGTCAGAGACTGCTTTGGTATCGCTCGATCAATTGCAGAGACGGGTATCAATGTGGCGTATATCATTGCTGGTGGCAATCACATGGCTGAGAAGGCACAGCGCCACGCCCTCCAAAAAGGTTTCCGGGACCTCCATCGCCAAGGGGAAATGGGAGGGTTTGGCTTCTCTGTGCTTTGGAACGGTCCTATTCCCGACCCCAAGGATATACCGGGATTGCAAGAGGCATTGGCCGAGTTCAGCACCAGCAAGGGCCGGGAGAAAGATTGGACGGACGACAATCTTGGCGCGCGCATTGACTGTATAAGAAAAAAATTTGGCAACATGACCGTAGGTATTTCAGGCGCAGCCGCCTCAATTTATCGACATTCGTCGGAAATACTTCATGGATCTTATTTTGGAACAACTTATTTTTGGACCGGAGGCGTTAATAGGCCGACAAATAGGGAGGCGTATGACGCATTATTTTTCTCGCACTTCGTTGCAGCATTCACCGCAGCGTTTTTCTCAACGCATGGGGTGCTGGAGATCATCGCCAAGGAGTTCGGACAGGACGAATTGAAGAAGGCGAACAACGATCTCTTCCATCTTGTTGCTCGGCATTGCAACTCAGGAGACCTGGATCTGGGAGTTGATGGCCTTGCTGCATTGCCTTTCGGCTGGGCGGCATATATCGAGTAACCCATCACATCTCTTTCACTTTCAAGCCTCTGTCGTTTTTGCGGCTGACGACACGGAAAACTTCGACCTTGGGGCAGATGATACCAGCCGTGATTATAATGATTGACGATTTTGTGGGAAAAATCAGTCCAGCCCAAACGACCGCTCCAAGGTGCGAAGCAGTCATGGCCCCATCCACAAAGAGATGATGCCACCAATCGGCGCACTGATAAATACCTGCTGACACGGACCAGCAGGAGCCACCAGATGCGATTTCGAGAGTTTATGGCCGAAGAGGCCACGGCCACCCCATACAGCGACAGCCTGAAGCGGCAAGCGGACACGAAAGCCGATCAGGCCAAGCGGATGAAACAGGCGGCCACACTTCAGAAGAAGCGCGAACAGGTCGCCAAGGCGAACGACACCGCGCGCAAGCGCCAGGGCGAACTGCTGGCGCAAGCGCGTAAATCCGCCCAGGCCGAAACGTAAGAAAACGCATGTTTCCTTATATTCTGCTCTAACTTATTATTCCGTAAGGCCAATTTCTTCGGATGCGGCCACACATCGACCGGCAATATAATAATTTCCGTGCAGGGACTTATTATATGAGGTTTCGAGATGAAACAGGCCAAGGTGCTCAGCGAGGCGGAACTGAAGCGGGTTATCGCCCTGGTCGCCTCCCAGCGCCACGCAGCCCGCAACCGCATGGCCGTGATGCTCAGCTTCTATGCCGGAATGCGCGTCGGTGAAATCGCGGCCCTGACCATCGGCGATGTGCTGGATGGCGAAGGGCGCATCCGGGACCAAATCATCCTGCGGGCGGAAACCACCAAGAGGGCCGAGGCACGGGCGGTGTTCGTGAACGGCAAGCTGCGTCGGGAATTCGAGCGCTATCTGTCGGTTTTCCCGACACGCGACCGGAACTCGCCGTTCCTGATGACGCAGAAGGACACGGCATTCTCGCCCAACACCCTGTGCCAGCTTTTCGGCCGTATATATAAGGACGCGGGGATCGACGGAGCGAGCAGCCATTCGGGGCGGCGCTGGTTTATCACCCGGTTGGCCCACTCGGGCGTGTCGCCCAAAGTCATCATGACCCTGGCCGGACACCGCAACCTCAGCACCACCCAGCGCTATATCGAGGTCAACGACCATATGATGCGGGCGGCGGTCGAGGGGCTGTAAGCGCACGAGACATCACAGCCCTACTCGTCCCACATCTCGGCAAGCTGATCGGCGATGAAATTTTTTATATCATCAACATCCGTTTCGCTGGGGTCGTAGCCAACAACGCCACGAACAAAGCCTTCCTTATCTATAAAGAAAGATATGGTCTCATCTGTTTCTAAAATTTTGTCAGCGATGTCCATTGCCTTTTTGTTGTCCGCTGAGAATATGATTGCCACGACACTTTCGGTAATATCGAACTTTTGGCTTAACCACCACTCTTTCGGCTTCTTCGCCATACCAATCTCCTGCGCCACGAAGGCCGTTAGTATGGATGGGGCTAAGGGAGCTGTAAAGAGGGCGTGAAACAAACGCCCCCAGTTTGGCTGGGGGCGATGTGTTGGCAATGTCGGGAAAACCTACGCTTGCGGAGCAGGCTGGTCCTTGCTGCGGATGGCCTGCACAATGTCCTCAAGGCTGCGCATCAGTTCACGGATGCTGTGGCCGTGCACCTTGATGAAGTCGAACAACACAGCCTCGGGAATATCAACGCCTTCAGCTTGCAGGATTTGCTGCGCGCGGTAGAGCTGATAGGTAGGCTCGCTGCAGGAAAAGTTGAATACCTTGCAGCGATCAACAATCCCAGGGTCAATTTTAGACAAGTCGTTGCTGGTGACCATGATCATGGTGTTGCCGTTTGCACGGTCGAAAATACCACGCAATAGCCGCTTTGCCTCAGCCGACAGGCTGTCAGCCTCGTCGATGACGAAAAATTTGTAGCCGGTATCGTTCCACGCCGTGGTCGCGAAAAAGCTGTCCGCCAGCTCACGAAACCGCGTAGCGCTGCCGTCTTTGGCTGCGTCAAAAAACATGAAATCGCCATCTTTCAGGTCGGAGGCGATGAGTTTCGGCAGCAACCGCGCCAACGTGCTTTTTCCCGTGCCGTGCGGACCATGCATGAGAATATGATCAAAACCGTAACCATCGACATAGCTGGAAAACTTAAGCTCGGTCGCCATGTCTGGGAAAATAATCTGATCAAGCGATGAGGGTTGGTGCTTAGTTAAGAATTTATACATTTATAACTCCTCCAGATTGGCGCAGGGCGAAAATGCGCCCCGCGCTTGTAAAACTAATTCGCGACATGCGAGTTAGCGGTAGAAAGCCGTCCCGCGTCGATGCAGGCTTGAAGTGCACTTTTTTGGGCTTTCGCCACGGCAACTTTTTCAGGCGAGATGTGCGGTACAATCGACTTGGAATTGCCGATGCTGCGAATGTGGGTGTTGATCTGATCGCTGTCGGGTTTACCGACAACATTGAAGATCGTGACGGAACCGTCCGCCTCGGCATAGCCGAGCAACATGATGTAGGCGTTGCGCTCGGCGATGCGTTGATGCGGCGCGAGTGTACCGATTGGGCCGATATTCTGAATTTTGGCAACGCCGGCCTCGTAGGCGTTGGCCGCTTTGTTGGGGTCGCGGCTTGACGTTGGCCCGGCACGACGCACGGCCTCAACGCCACCGGCCGCATCAAGCCAAGTCGCGAAATCGGCGAACGCAACGCCCTGGCCTTCGGCGACACGCAGCACCTGGGCATACGCGCTTGCACGCCAACGCGGTTCCGGGCCGAAGATGATTTTGATCAGCTTGATGGCCGTATGGGTTGATTTGCCGACCGCAATACCCCGGTCCTCGGCCAGTTGCGTGACAGCTTTACGGTTGTCTTCGTTCGCATTGACGAGTTTATAGAGTGCGTAGCAATCTGCGAGAATTGCGTAAAGACGGGCATTGCTGGCCGCAAGCTGGGTGCACTCCCAGTCAGAGAGCGCAGCAGAGATGCTATCGCAGTCAGCGCCAAGCTTATTAATACTGTACGACATTTTATAACCTCCGATTTTTGTTTCATTCCGGCGCTTCGTCCGCCGTGACAACAAGACACCACATTCAATTTACTACCACAAGCACAATCGAACATTGAAAAGTGCCGGAATTGCACTTTTTTATCGTTCATTTTCAGATACTTACGGATCGCCTGTGTGGCCGTCAGGTACTATGGTACGGGCGACAGAGGAAAGGCCGCTCCACGGAGCCGACCAAAACGACCATCTCTGAGACTTGCCTGAGCGATGAAGCTGTCAGCCCTCCGCCCGCAACAGCAGACGAGGGCGATCATTCAATGTACCGCTCCAACATAACGCTATCTTAAGTTGAGCTGTCGCCCATCAGGCTGTAAATTCTCCATATGGTTGTCATGGAGATGGAAATGGGAAACCTGGAGAAGCTGAAGCTGGTGGCGGTCGAGCGGAATAGCGCGAACACCCCGGAAGCGGCCATGCGGGCCAAGATGGTTGATGCGCTGAACCGGCAGATCGAAGCGGCCGAAGCGATGCTGAAGGGTGAATTGTTCCAGCGGCGGCGGCAAAGCTGGGTGCAGGACGAGGAGACGGGAACGAAAATTCTCAAGGACCTGCCGGTGCGCTTCCGGCCGTGGTATTGGCGAGACGAGAAGGGCGGGTATCTGGTGGAAATCCGCTACGGCAACAAGCGGCTGGAATTGAAGCCCAAGCTGTCCACCGTGCAGGTCGGCGCAGCCGACAACCTCGTTCCCACCTTGACGCTAATCCGTGACGCGGTGCTGGCGGGCGAACTGGACAAGCAGTTGGAGGCAGCCAAAGGCCGCTACGGCAAGAAACTCAAGCCCTGATCTGAAACAGCCCCGGCGGTCACGCGGGGCTGTTTCTGTGACTGGCCGATCGTGTTACACGAATGCCCCTGTCGGGAAAACCGACGCTGCCGTTGCGCCCGGACGCAATCAATGACCCCGCGCGCACCCGTGTTGCAACCCAGCCCTATACCCCTGCCGGTGCGCACCATAGCGCCCGCCGAGGCTATTCGTTCCGTGGCGGTCCTTTCCGCTGGGCGATCACCTCCGACAGGCTGATCCCCTGGTGGGCGGTCAGGGCGGTCGAGATGTCGATCACGCTGCGATGGTACCCTCCATCGAGCATTCCATCTTCCGGTTGGCTCGGAAACTGATTATTTTGGTGTCAATCAAGTGCAGATAGGTCGTCTATCTGGGGAATCCGGAGTAAATGGTGATTGCACATGGACACCAAAATTATTCTTGATGCACTGCAACAGGTTAAAGCAGAGATATTATCAGGGATTGCCCCTGACACCGCAATTGCAGAAGCTGCTGAAGATTTCTCTCTCAACCCAAGTCTAATTGAGAGAAAATTTAGAGAAAGCTATAAAACAGACATCAAATCATTTTCAGTCGAAAGAAGCAATGAAAAGACAAGGTACTTGGTGGCCGCCTTTCATCTTATGAAGCTAACAGCAGAAGCTATTGAAGCATTTCGACTCGGAGAATGGGATTTATTTGAAACATTAATTAAAGAAAGAATGGATTCCTTGTCTAAAGCCGAAATTAATGAATTGTGTATTTTGATTGATGCTCACAAGAGGGCAAATGAAGCAATAGCGTAATTGATAACATGGCTTATCTATATAGCGGGGCTGTTTCTGTGTAATTGCTCACGGGGTTGGCGTCGATTTTGTCAGGCGACAACGAAGGTGCCGTTGACGAGGTCACGAACGGCCTGAAGGGCAGTCTGGCCCTTGAGGCGCGCCGTGCCGGTGACAGACCGGTATCCGGCATGGACTTGGGCACCCCAGTCGGAGCGGAATCCATTGGTGACCTTGCGGAAGACGACGGAGGGCCGAATCTCGCGCTCGGAAACATTGTTGGTGGGCGGGACCTCGCGATCGGTGAGGAAGACGAAGAACTTCGTTCGCCACGCCTTGATCTGGCGCTGGAGGATTTTCCCGGCCGGATGAGCGGCGGGGATGGCGAGCAGGGTGTCGAGGCGGCGCTCTGCCTTGGCGGCATAAGCGACCAGCGTAGAGTCCTTGAGCTCTGTTCGTCGTTTGCCGACACGGATTGCCCAACGGAGATGATCACGAATTTTCGGGGCGAAGACGGTGTCGCCGCAATCGATGGCGTATTGGACGTCGCGCAGGACATGGGCGAGACAGACCTGATGGGCCAGGGCGAGATCCTGCTGTCCGGCGTAGCGGTCGGACACCCAGACCCCGGGCGGTAGTCGCCC
>NZ_CAHP01000043.1 GCF_000294655.1 Magnetospirillum molischianum DSM 120 | reverse complement strand
CGGGGTTGGCGTCGATTTTGTCAGGCGACGACGAAGGTGCCATTGACGAGGTCACGAACGGCCTGAAGGGCAGTCTGGCCCTTGAGGCGCGCCGTGCCGGTGACAGACCGATATCCGGCATGGACTTGGGCACCCCAGTCGGAGCGGAATCCATTGGTGACCTTGCGGAAAACGACGGAGGGCCGAATCTCGCGCTCGGACACATTGTTGGTGGGCGGGACCTCGCGATCGGTGAGGAAGACGAAGAACTTCGTTCGCCACGCCTTGATCTGGCGCTGGAGGATTTGCCCAGCTGGATGAGCGACCGGGATGGCGAGCAGGGTGTCGAGGCGGCGCTCTGCCTTGGCGGCATAAGCGACCAGCGTAGAGTCCTTGAGCTCTGTTCGTCGTTTGCCGACACGGATTGCCCAACGGAGATGATCACGAATTTTCGGGGCGAAGACGGTGTCGCCGCAATCGATGGCGTATTGGACGTCGCGCAGGACATGGGCGAGACAGACCTGATGGGCCAGGGCGAGATCCTGCTGTCCGGCGTAGCGGTCGGACACCCAGACCCCGGGGCGGTAGTCGCCCAACACGGTCTCGGCGACGCTTTTGGCCCGGCGCGGCGCAATGTCGTGCAGCACCGCCCGATCCGAGACAAACACCCACTGCCAGTGGGTGACGCCATCGACCCGGGTGGTGGTTTCATCCGAGGCGATCACCCGGGCGGTCAGCAATTTGGCCTTGATGGCCGCGCGTGCCTCGTCCAGCCCGGTCCGGACCCGACGGAAAGCATTGGCGATGGCGCCTTCCGAGACCGCCAACCCGAACAGGTCCTTCATCATCCGCGACAATCGCTCGAAGCCGACATGGTGGCTGTGGTGGAGATACAGAAGCAGGGAACGGACGCCCGGTCCGAACGGCGTTCCCGGTGCCATCCCCGTCGGCACCTCGGCCCGGGCACGACGTCCACAGCCGCCACAGCGCCCGCCGAACAGTTCGATTCGGGTCACCACTGGGCGGATCACCGGGAGGTCGATGTGGTCGTAGCGGTGACGGCACCGCTGCCGATCCGCCGACAGCGGCATCCCGCAATGGGGGCAGACCTCGACCAGGCGGCGCTCGGTTTTGTCCGGGTCCTCGGCCAATGGCCGCGATACCCCGGGGCGTGACGGACGCGGTTTCCGGGACCGGTCCTCGTGCGGCGAACTTTTC
>NZ_CAHP01000042.1 GCF_000294655.1 Magnetospirillum molischianum DSM 120 | reverse complement strand
GTGGGTGACGCCATCGACCCGGGTGGTGGTTTCATCCGAGGCGATCACCCGGGCGGTCAGCAATTTGGCCTTGATGGCCGCGCGTGCCTCGTCCAGCCCGGTCCGGACCCGACGGAAAGCATTGGCGATGGCGCCTTCCGAGACCGCCAACCCGAACAGGTCCTTCATCATCCGCGACAATCGCTCGAAGCCGACATGGTGGCTGTGGTGGAGATACAGAAGCAGGGAACGGACGCCCGGTCCGAACGGCGTTCCCGGTGCCATCCCCGTCGGCACCTCGGCCCGGGCACGACGTCCACAGCCGCCACAGCGCCCGCCGAACAGTTCGATTCGGGTCACCACTGGGCGGATCACCGGGAGGTCGATGTGGTCGTAGCGGTGACGGCACCGCTGCCGATCCGCCGACAGCGGCATCCCGCAATGGGGGCAGACCTCGACCAGGCGGCGCTCGGTTTTGTCCGGGTCCTCGGCCAATGGCCGCGATACCCCGGGGCGTGACGGACGCGGTTTCCGGGACCGGTCCTCGTGCGGCGAACTTTTCTTCCGACCGGGGCCGTCCTTGGATGGCGGAAAATGAGAATTCGACGAGGTCTTCTTCGGCTTGCTCAGCGCCGCTTCCAACTCGGCAATCCGGGCGGCCTGACGTTCGATCAACGCCGCCTGCTCTAACAGCAAGGCGTCCTTATCGGCGTCACTCAGGCGGTAGCGGATCGGAGACTTCATTCATCGGTTGACCCATATTCCACGCCTCGGCGCAAGCCCTTTTGCCAACCCCGTGAGCAATTACCCGGAGCCGGATGAATAATCCGGGCTAGAGGATCGCATCGGCTTCCCAAAAGGGTCGTTCGAGGCGATGTTGAATGACCAGCACAAGACCTACAAAGCCTTCAGCGGGAAGAAAATGCGGAAGCATTTTCCCCATGTCACGCCACCTGATAGGTGGATACGCTTGTTTCCGTTTTCGGGGAATGCCAAGACGCACACACTGCATAGGTATGGATGCGCGAACATCGAAAAGATCGCAGAGAATAATCGGGTCGGGTTTGACTGCCTTTCCGAGGCGGCGGCCCAGGGATATACTTTTGCCCAATGCTGTGCGTGAGCCACGGGATTACCGCACCACCTCTCCTGTTGCCGGGTCCACGCTTTCCAGCACACGTCCGTGCTTGTCAAAGGTCAGCACGGCGGTGCCCGCGATCAGCCGGTGCCAGCCGTTGCGCTTTTCGTCCAACACCCCCACCGTCTCATGCATGTTGGTCTCGGTCGGGCAGGTCCATCTACCGCGCTCGTGCTTGAGGATGAACGTCGAGCACCCCGCCGTGCCGCACCAGGCCGGGTCGGCGACCATCAGCAGGCGTTCCACCACACCGTCGTCGTTCAGGTCGGCAGTGGCGATGCGGATGCGGTTTTCGTCCACGGCCTTGCGCCAAAACGCGGGCGCTTCGTGGTCTTTCGCGTTCCGGCTCAGCCAGTCGCGGGCGAAGGCACGCTCGGCGTCATTGGCGAGCGTGCGGAAGGTCACGTCCTTGCCCTCTTCAAGGGTGAAGAGCGTGGTGAACGATCCGCGTCGTAACGAATGATAGTGGCCGCGCCGGGCCTCGGGAATGCCGACGTCGGCTTCGGGCATGTGTTCCGCATCGACCAGCCGCCAGCGCCCGGTGCTGAACCGGGCCACATAGGTCTGGCAGCCGTATTGGTCGCAATCCTGCGGTGTCGTCGCCATGACGAGCCGTTCGGGCGTACCGTCGCGGTCGATGTCGATCTCGGCCCAGCGCACCTGGCCCTGATCCAACCGCGAGGCCCACTCCTCGGAGCCCAGGCCCGACAGCCGGGGCAGCCAGGTCTCGACGAAGGCGCGGGCCTCGGGTGTGGTCGCGGGGGAAAAGACGACTTTCCGTTCCTGTGCTTGCTCGGCACCGGCGGGACAGGTCAGCAGCGTGGCGGCCACGGTCATGGACAATGCGAACAGACGCACGGGTTCAATCCCCCTCAAGCACCCTTACCAGTTGCCGCGAGTGTAGGGGGCGTTCTCGAAATCCCGCAATCGCTTCTCGATCTGCTTGTCGCGGGTCCGGTCCTCGGGCGTCTTCGCCTGCTGACCGTTCGCGCGTCGGCGCAGATAGTTCTTCGTTGCGCCCGCGCCGTGGCGATGAGCGGCAGCGGCAATACCGCCGTCGGTGATCTTCACCGTCTTGCCGCCAACGCCGTTGTAGGTTTTGCCGGAATGCCCATAGAGGCCCTTGGAATCGGCCTGGAGCTCGGCCTCGCGCATGATGTCGGACATGGCCGCCTCCTGCGCCTCGGGGCTGTTCAGGAAATCGTCGTCCGAGGTCACGCCATGCTGGCGTGCCTTGTCCGTCCAGGTGCCGCCGATCTTCCACCCCGTCTGAAGCAGGGTGTTCGGGGTGATCTGATAGCGCCCCAGGGCACCACCGGGATGGCGCTGGCCATAACCGTCATTGGCGTGCTCGGCACTGCGTTCCGCCTCGGCGATCTTCTGGCGGAAGGTCCCGTTGCCCTTGCTCTCCCACGACTTGCGTCCTTGACCGGAGGATTGGCCCCCACCGCCCGCTGGTGGCGAACGGTCATGTTCCGAGACGTGAACGACGCCCTTGCTGCCCCCACGGTCATAAGCACCACCACTGCCAGTCACGCCACGCTCGATCCGAGCGCGATATTCAGGCCGATAACGGCGCCACCAACAAGGCAGCCATCAGACGACGCTTACGGTGCGGCCGTCGACCGCATCGACGATCAGGTAATGGCGATCCGTGATCTCATCGGCCAGTCCTCGCGCCACCAGCCGGCCGACGATCGGTCGCGTTGGTGGTGCCGCCGGATCATGCAGGACGAGATCGGCTCCGGATCGAGCCAGCCCCTTGGCCGTCATCTCGCGGCTCATCATTTTGAGGATGTCGCCGCGCTCGCCCATCCGGCGCAGGGTGGTCTCGAGGTCATCGGCCAGCCGCCATTGCCCCGGCGCGACCTCCTCGACCAGACCGAGCCGCTTCAGCTTTTGCAGACGACCGGCGCGCAGGCTCTGCCGGAACGCGTCGTCGACACCCGCCTGCACCAAGCGGTCAGGACCGGCGTCGCGCAGCAGCTGGCGGTCGAGACTGGTCAGGCGCTCCTGCTCGACCTCCCGCCGCAGCCGGTCCTCGATCTCGCGCTCGGTGCGCGGCCCGAGGTCGAGGCTGACGATCTCGGCGGCGCGTTCCCGCAGACCGGTGGCGATATAGTCCCGGGCGATGATCAGGTCGCGGCCGCGTTCGTCCCGCCCCCGGAGGATGACGTGGCTGTGGGGATGGCCGATGTTGTAATGGTCGACCGCGACCCACTCGAGCCGGGTGTCGAGATCCTGCTCCATCCGCGCCATCAGCCGGCGGGTCAGCGGCTTCAGATCGTCGTACTGGTCGCCATCCTCGGGAGCGACGATGAAGCGGAACTGGTGGCGGTCGCCCTCGGCGCGGTCGAGAAAGTCGCGGCCGTCGGCCCGATCCGACTCGGCACCATAGAGCTGCCCGGGCGCGCCATCACGAGTCACGCCATCCCGCTGGATATAACGCAGATGGGCCTTCGCCCCGGCGACGCCCTTCCCCGCCAGTTTGACAATGCGGGATTTGACGACGACGCGGCGGCTGCGAAAGGCAGCATGGCGATCGCGCGACACCAGCATCCGGCCGATGCCGGCACCACGTCCGATCTGGCTGCCGTGGAAGCGCTGTTTGGGCGCGGCGGATCGGCCGCCGGCACGGTTCGCCGCCGCCAGTACCTGATGCAGAAATTTGCGGCCGCGCGTTCCGCCCCCGGCCCGGATCTTGCCGAGCTTCGGCTTGAAATCGTCATCCTGATTCATGGTCGGCTCTCCTGCGACTATATAAGAATCAAGGCGTTGGCTTGGTGCCGTCTCGCGACCGTCCGGGTCTATCTCGTAAAATAACGATGTGCAGACAATGACTTGGCGTCTCGACGAGACAGCCCTTTAATCTTGCCTTACACCACCCCGTGGTAAGCGTCCGGCTGTTGCACGATTGTTCTCCCTCCTCATGACCCGGCAGATTGTTCTCGACGGTGTTCAACGAGGATCTGATGAGATGCAGCAACGATCACGTTATGACAGCAAAGCCCATCGAACTTTCTGGTCGGTACACATCGAGGCGTGGCGTCGGAGTGGCCTCTCGCAACGCGTCTACTGCGACGAGCACCGTCTGTCGCGGCCGAGGTTTTCGAACTGGCTGAAGCGGTTCATGGACGAGGAAGAAATCCGCCAACACGCGGAAAGCCTCAGGAAATTGCACCAGGAACAGCGCAAAAAGCAGGGCGGCAAGCGCGTGCATCCCCGTTATGGCGCCCGCACCGACATGAATTGCCGCGCGGTGCAGGCGTTCTGGGCGATGCATGTCGAGGCAATGAATTGGAGCGGCATGCGCCTGAGCGATTATGCCGCGGCCGAGGTTTTCGAACTGGCTGAAGCGGTTCATGGACGAGGAAGAAATCCGCCAACACGCGGAAAGCCTCAGGAAATTGCACCAGGAACAGCGCAAAAAGCAGGGCGGCAAGCGCGTGCATCCCCGTTATGGCGCCCGCACCGACATGAATTGCCGCGCGGTGCAGGCGTTCTGGGCGATGCATGTCGAGGCAATGAATTGGAGCGGCATGCGCCTGAGCGATTATGCCGCGGCCCTCAATCTGTCCCCCACCAGCCTGCGGCGATGGCGCAACCGCTTGGAGGACGGCGAGGTGGAAATCGATTGGCGGGCGCATCTTCATCCCAGTGCCCGCCCCCAAATAAGCAGCGATGGGAGCAGCGCTGCTAAGGTTTCCCTGCCGAAACTCCCCTTGACAGACGCGTGCGAGGCCGATGGCCGAGCCAACCGGAGGAGCTTTTCCGACGAGGAAAAACGATCGATCGTGTTGGAAACGGAGCAGCCCGGGGTGAGCGTGGCGGAGGTCTGCCGACGCCATGGAATCGTGACGAGCATGGTCTTCCGCTGGCGCGTCCAGTTCGGTTTTACACGCCGGAAGAAAGCGGATTTGGTGACCGTCATGCAGTCCGATGGCGTGCCCGGGGAAGCGTCTCTGCCGGTAATCCTGCAGGATCTGCTGCAGCCTCCGAGCGGGATGATGGCTGTGGACCTGCCCGACGGAAGACGGGTTTTCGTTCCCGAAGGCAGCGATCCGGCGGCGGTCTGCCGCGAGGTTCTGGAAATGGAGGCCTGCCGATGATGATCGTTCCCGCCGGGGTAAAGGTGCATCTGGCGCTGGGCCACACCGACATGCGCAAAGGCATGGACGGACTCGCGGTCCTGGTTCAGGAGCACCTCAAAAAGGACCCGTTTTCCGGCCATCTTTTTGCCTTCCGTGGCCGCAAGGCCGACACCCTGAAGATTCTGTTCTGGGATGGAAACGGGCTGTGCCTGTTCACCAAGCGCATCGACCGGGGAAGGTTCGTCTGGCCGAGGATGCAAGATCCCGGCAGCACGCTGACGCTGTCGCCGGCCCAGTTGGCCATGCTGATCGAGGGCATCGATTGGCGCTCGCCGGAACGCACCTGGCGACCCTCCCTGGCCGGCTGACGACGACCGAAGGACGGAAGAAACACGTTCTGAATCAGCACTTAAGCTTGGACCAGAAAGCGCATTCTGGTAGAATTTCTCATGCGCTTTGATCTCGAAAACCTGCCCTCGGACATCGACCTTCTGCACCGATTGGTGCGGGAGATGGCGACGGCGGTGGAGACCCGCGAGCAGGAGATCGAACGGCTGCGCTCGATCATCAAGAAGCTCCAGCGCGCACAGTTCGGCCGTCGCTCCGAACGTCTCGATCCCGATCAGTTCGAGTTGGCTCTCGAGGAAATCGAAGGCGATATCGGCCACATCCGTGAAGAGCATCCCGCTCCGGCGGCCGAGCCGGAGAAGAGACGGCCGAAGCGCAAACCGTTGCCGGCGCATCTGCCGCGCGAGGACCAGATCCTCGACCTTCCGGACACGGTCTGTCCATGCTGCGGCGGCCCCCTGCACAGCATCGGCGAGAGCGTCAGCGAGATGCTCGATTGGGTACCCGCCCGCTTCCGGGTCCTGCGCATTCGCCGGCCCAAATACGCCTGCCGCACCTGCAACAACGCGGTCCAGATCCCCGCCCCGGAGCGCCTGATCGCCGGTGGACTGGCCACGCCCGCCCTTATCGCCCAAGTGCTGGTCAGCAAATATTGCGACCACACGCCGCTCTATCGGCAGGCGCAAATCTATGACCGCCTCGGGCTTGATCTCGATCGGTCGACGCTCGCAGGCTGGGTCGGCGGCGCTTGCTGGTGGCTCGAATCGCTGCACACCCGGCTCAAGACCAGCGTCTTGTCGTCCAGCCTCCTGTTCGCCGACGATACGCCGGTGCCGGTCCTCGATCCCGGCCGTGGCCGGACCAAAACCGGCCGTTTCTGGGTCTATACCCGTGACCAGCGCGGTTGGGCCGGCAAGGATCCGCCCGCGTCCGTCTATCTCTTCGAACCCGACCGCAAAGCCAAACGCCCGCAGACCCATCTGGCCGACTTCAAAGGTGTTCTGCAGGTCGATGGCTATGCCGGTTTCGAGACGCTGACGGCACGAAAGGAGGTCACCCTCGCCGCCTGCTGGAGTCATACCAGACGCTACTTTTACGACGTCGCCAAGAGTACGGAATCGCCGATCGCCCTGGAGGCTTTGCGCCGCATCAGCGAACTCTATGCCATCGAGAAAAAGGTCCGGGGACATCCTCCACCCCATCGATTGGCCGTGCGGCAACAGGAATCGAAGCCGCTCATTCTGGAATTGCGCCTCTGGCTCGATACCCAACTGCCCCTTGTGCCGGCACAGAGCCCCCTTGCCGACGCTATTCGTTATGCCCTCGCACGCTGGCCGGCGCTGACCCGATTCCTTGATGACGGCCGCATCGAACTCGACACCAATCCGGTCGAGCGCGCCATTCGTCCCGTCGCCTTGGGACGCAAAAATCATCTCTTCGCCGGGTCCGAGGGCGGAGGCGGACGTTGGGCCATCCTCGGCTCGCTCATCGAGACCTGCAAAATGAACGACGTCGAACCCTATGCCTATCTCGCCGACATATTGACCCGCATGCTCAATGGGCATCCCGTCAACCGGCTCGACAAACTGCTGCCATGGGCATGGAAAGCCGCGCAGAACGTCAATACCTGATCCCGTGTCCAGACCACACGCTTACAACCCTGATTCCCCCTGTTCCATCTGCGCTGTCCTACGCTCTCTTCTCCGGACCGAGACTTAGAAATAGGGCCGGAAAACCAGCCCGACGAGGGTCACCCCCCGCCGTCCAGGAACGCCTGTTCGGCGTCCTCGAAGCTGTCGAAATGACGCTGCTTCAGCAGCGCCCGGACGCGCCGATTGGCATCAACGAGGCAGGTCGCAACGATGTAGCGGCTGCGGAAATAGCCGATGATGCGGACGATTCCGGCGTCGAATTCCTCGTCCTCGAAGCCGTCCCAGGCCCCGAGATTGCGTTCGGCGAAGCGGCTGTCCCAGGCGAAATCGGCGGCTTCCGCGGCGATGATATCGGCGATGACATCGGCGCCGAATTCCTCGGCCAGCGCCGGAAAACGATCGAATTCGGCGTGCGGATGAACGAAGGTCTGCGACATGGCACCCTCCTGAAATGATGTCCTCCTGAGCGAGGACACCTCCCAGGAGCAGCCGGAGACGGGGCGGTCAGGGACGCCGCAGGCGCCGCGCAGCGGGGCGTGGGGCGGGACCCGTCGAGCTATAGCTCGACCCTTGAACGCCCCGTCGCCCTGGCCGGAAAAATCATGAGGCCGAGATGAGGCCCCTGCTTCCGATTGAAGTCCGCCGCTCATTTCTGGCTGCCCGAAGCGGTGGTCAGCGTCACGAACAGGCCCCCCGATGGCGGCGTCAATGTCCCCATGGTGGACGCGTGCAACGGAACGAACAGACGAGTCCCCGAAAGCGGCACCGGTCGGCTTTCGGCGATGGTGGCGAGGTAAATCCGTGTCTCGGCGGGCAAGGGTCGGCCGCGCAAACTCTGCTCGTATCGCCCCGGCCCGGCATTGTAGGCGGCGAACATCCCGGTCTGGCCGAAGCGGTCGAACATCGCCAGTAGATAGGCGGTGCCGGCCAGGATGTTGTCGCGCGGATCGGCCGGATCGGGACCAAGACCGTGGGCATCGCGCATCTCGCGATAGGTGTCAGGCATCAACTGCATCAGCCCGATCGCCCCGGCCGGCGAGGTGATCGGGCTTCCATCGCGCTCGGCCTGGCCTCCGCTTTCCGCCCGGATCACCGAGCGAATCCACGCTTCGGGAATGGCGAAGCGGCGCGACGCTTCGGCGATATCAGCGTCCCAGCGATCCAGTTCGGATGCGCCTCATGGCGGCCAAAAATGATGATTTTCTCGTTGCTCGATAGCGGACAACGAGAAACATCTCAGGACGTCAAACTACCAATCTCGTGGCAGGACCTTCGAGTCTTCCCGGGTGCGCCATTTTATTTATTTAAATAGCCAGTATGGCCCCGCGCCAGCGGTGGCGGGGTTTTGGTTTTGGCCCGAATAGGGTTTAACCGGGCAGAGCGGTTAGGGGGGGGCTGCGTTGACGCTGCCTGGGCGTGGGCTACCTCTGCTCCCTTATTTCATATTGAATTTTGTGTTCGGCCCGCAGGAAACGCCATCCATGATCCAGAGATTGCCCGAACGGATCATGCGGTAGGTGGCAACGACCCCTGGCAACCGAGGCCATTTGAGGGAAACAACGGCGGCCCCATGCCCTGTGTTTTCGGTTCTATAGACGTATCCGACGTCGCTATAGTCCTGCACACAGGTGATCGGGTTATAGTCAAGGCCGCAAATCTCGCCATCGTAAACACCGTTACATGTTTTATTCAAAAAGCGACGCTCCACGTCCGCGACGCGTTTCATCAGTTCCTTTGAAAATAGGGCTGTGTATTTCTTGTCGCGATCTTTATCGCGGTCGGGACGCTTGGTTATGAAGAGAAACAGGCTGTCGTCGTGGTCAGAGAGGCGGATGATGTGGTCCAGGGCGAGTTCCGCATCGGACGCGGCCTGATGAAAGCCATTTTGGGGTGGCGGGGCAGAGTCCACAGAATCCGGCCCCGTTCCGTTTGATTGCGCCCGTGCTGGGTTAAAGCCCAGCGCGATCACAATGCTAATTGCCGCGACGATAGACGACATGAGGTGGCTGCCGCGTGCGGTAGCCATGACCTCCCCACATATCTCTTTGCTTGAAATCGGAGATCCATTGCTTCCCGTCGTAGGCCGCGATGTGGCCCGACTCGTTGCCGCCGGGATAGGGCTGGATGACCGCCACATCCCCTTTCTCGGGGCGGTATGTCCCCTCATCAACGGGAGTGAATCCGTTTTTCTCAAGAGTCGGCCCCCAATCTTTAGCGTCACGAGGACGTGCCGAGCTATGCTGGAATCTGGGTGACGAGCCCGATCAGGCGACGGTTTGAGAAACGGCCTCGGTACTCTGGACACCGTCGATAAATTTGACGCCGCTTATGAGCTTGGGCAACTGATTTTCGCCCTTGAGACGACGCCAGGTTTTGGCGGCGGCCATGACCAGCTTGAAGACCATCAGCTTGGCGGTCGTCGCCGACAAAGCCCCCTTGGTCCGGACGGTGCGGTGCCGGACGGTGGCAAAGACGCTTTCAATGGGATTGGTCGTGCGCAAATGCACCCAATGCTCGGCGGAAATTGCTGGTCGATCTGAAGGCTCGTGGTTTGGCCATTGCTCCAGAACTGGCCATCGGTGATGGCGCGCTGGGCTTCTGGAAAGCGATGGACGAGGTGTTCCCCTCGACCCGCCACCAGCGCTGCTGGCTGCACAAGACCCGCAACATCCTGAACAAGGCGGCCAAATCCGTCCAGCCCGGCATGAAGAAGGACCTCGCCGAGATCTGGATGTCGCCCGACCGGGCGGCGGCGGAGAAAGCCATCGATGTCTTCGCCGCCAAATACGGCGCCAAATATCCCAAGGCGGTCGAATGCCTCGAAAAGGACCGGATGCCCCTGCTGGCCTTCTACGATTTCCCTGCCGAGCATTGGGTGCATCTGCGCACGACCAATCCCATTGAAAGCGTTTTTGCCACCGTCCGGCACCGCACCGTCCGGGCCAAGGGGGCTTTGTCGGCGACGACCGCCAAGCTGATGGTCTTCAAGCTGGTCATGGCCGCCGCCAAAACTTGGCGTCGTCTCAAGGGCGAAAATCAGTTGCCCAAGCTCATCAGTGGCATCAAATTCATTGACGGTGTCCAGAGCCCCGAGGCCGTTTCTCAAACCGCCGCCTGATCGGGCTCGTCACCCAGATTCCAGCATAGCTCTCTCCATTGCGCCATTCCATGGTTCGCACGGTGCTTTGCCGTCCCCTTCCACTCGCCACCTTGGTCCCGTCCGAGGCGTAGATATGTCCATCAGCGTCTTGGAAGCGGGGGAGGGCATCCGTGTGGTCGCCGCGCAGGTTCCCATCGGGATAAAGGGTGGCGAAGCCCTGGGACACCATGTCGCGCCAGGACTGGGATTCCGGGTGACGCGAGTTGGTGTAACGCGGGTCGGTCATGGCGGTCTTCAGATTGGCCTCGGTCAGGGCGAACGGATATTTCATGATGGCTCTCCTTATGCGAGCGTCCGGGCGCAGATCATCTGCAAGCGGAGTCGTGGCTCCGGCGGCGCGCCTGATCTGGGGTGGAAAATGAAAACGCCCGGAACCATGGCTGGTGCCGGGCGCAATTGGTGTGTTGATGAGCAATCGTATCAGAAGGAACGACGAGACGGCAACATGATGTTTGTCTTTTGTTCTTCACTGGGTCCCTTCAACCACCCACAGCGCTCTACTCCCCCGATCCTCCGGCTTCCCCGCTTGTATGCCAGCGGCGGTCACCGCATCCCGCGCCACGTCCGCTTACCCTATTTCCCCATCGGAGAGGAGACATTCCGCCTCAGGCCCAACTTTGCCATAGCAAGACCCCGACGCAAGCGACCGCTTCTGCCCGAAGCGGCGCTTACGCGCCGCCCTCGGAGCCGAACTTCCATACCGGGATGCCGAGCTTTCGGGCCTTGTCGACGAGGTTTTCGCTGATGCCGGAGCCGGGGAAGGCAATCAGGCCGATCAGCAGCACCTCGAGCATCTGGTCGTTGCGCTTGAAGGGGGCGGCGTTCTTGTGCCGGGTCCAGTCCGGCTTGAACACCACCTGCGCCACCTTGCGCGAGTCGGCCCAGCAGGCGGCGATCCGCTCGGCGCCCTTCGGACTGCCGCCGTGCAGCAGCACCATGTCGGGATGCTTGGCCCGGACGCGGTCGAGCACGTCCCAGATACGGCGATGGTCGTTGCCACTCGGCCCCGCCGGTGAAGGCGATCCGGACCCCCGGAGGCAACAGCAGCTGGGGGTCGGCGCGGTGGCGGGCGGCGATAAAGTCCCGGCTGTCGATCACCGCGACGGTGAGGGCGCGATGGTTGACCATCGAGCCGACGCGCGGCCGCCAGGAAGAACCGGTAACCGCCTCGTAGCGGTCGGCGGCGGTGTCGCGGAAGAACTCGAAGGCGTTGCGACGCTCGATCAGCCCGAGGCCCTGTTCGATCAGCCGCTCCAGTTCGACCGAGCGCACCTCCGAGCCGTTCTGTTCCAGCCGGGAGCGGTTCTGCGCCTATTCATTGGCGTCGAGATCGCGCTCGAGCCGGTCGATCTTGCGGTGGAAGATGGCGACGAATGACCACAGCAGGTCGGCGAGATCGTCCTCGAGTCTGGTGTCGGCCAGCAGGGCGGCGAGGGAGTCGATGATGCCGGCGAGTTCGCCCCGCACTGTCTCGGGCTCGGGCAGGGATCGGGCTCGTCCTGACCGGGGCGATAGAAGTAGAGGGTCAGTTCATCGAGCAGGCTGGCGGTAGCGGATTGGGCGTGAGTTTCCGGTTCGCTCTCGGGATCGGGATCAAGAAACGGGAGGGAGTTGGTGGTCATGGCGGGCTCCTCGTCGCTGGGACCGCGCCCATCGCGTCCTTCACGGGGATCGCCGGCCAGGGCTGGAACCGGGGGCGCACCCGGAGGGCCGAAGCCAACGGCGGAGGAGGAGCGGCCCGCGCTTTCTTGCCGCGCGAGGAGGCCGCAGGCCGGGGAAGAAAGCAAGCGGGGCGGTCCTTGCGCTCCCGGTCCGCGCCCTGGCAGATCCCCCGCACGGGAAGGCCGTGGGCCGCGGCTCCAGGCGTATCGGGGCGCCCACGAGTCCCCCCTGTCCGTTTTACTCAGCCCGAAGACCGGACACACGCCCCCGATCAGTCCCGATCGTGAGGACCGAGGAGCCGCCGCGCATCTTCCGGGACGAGTTGCCCGACCAGATGCCCCCGGAGCCAATCGGGGCCGAAGCGCAGCAGATCGGCGTTGAAATCCCCGCCCCACGGCAGCAGCGGCCGGACCTCGAGCCCCTGGGCGGCCCCGCGTGCGATCAGCCGCTCCACCGCATTGCGACCGGCAGGATCGTTGTCACGGGCGACATACAGGCGGACCAAACCGGGCGGGAATTCAAGAGCGGCGAGGTGGTTGGCGGACATAGAGGCTGCGGCCCGGGTTCGGACAAAGAGCGCAGGATTTCCGGCAACCAGCCGCTGCCGGCCAGCAGGCGTTCGGCCTCGCGGGCCATGTCCTGCTTCTTCAGGTGATCAATCATCTGCACCGAATCCTCGCCCTTGGCCTCGCGCACCGCTTCCAGGATCCGGGCCTTGGTGACCCTGCCGAGATAGGTGTCGAACGGTCGGCACCCAGCCCGCCGCCGCCATGTCGAGCCCCACCGCCCGGGCGAGGCGATCGGCGTGAGAGAGACCGCGCGGACGGCGGTTCCACGGATCATGCATGGCGTTGACGGTGAGCGATGCGCAATGGGCAAACAACGCCGCCTGGCTGTCGCCGTCGAACCCGGTCAGCGCATCCCACAGATCGGCGGCGTCCGCGGGCAACTGCCCGAGCCAGTTCTGATGGCGGGCGTCGATCGCCTTGGCGGAGGCGGTGTCGGCCAGCCCCGGCGCCTGGGCGGCGAAGGTCGCGCTCTTCGTCTCGATTTCCAGGCACGATTCGGCACCACGGCGGTAAAACGCGCGCAGGCATAACGCGTGCAGAACCGCCTGGAAGGCGACGCCCGGGGCACGGCCGAGGGCGTCGCGCAACGCCAGGGTCCGATGCGCGGTCAATTCGGTGATCAGACGATCCGGCAGCGGCTTGAGGCCGTCTTCCTCCTCGGACGGATCGGCAGTCACGCTCGTGGCGCCGACCGCGAGCGGAATCGTCCCGGCCTGGACCGAAACGCTCCCTTCGGCATCGGGCACCGGGACGGGCTCGGGCCGGACATAACCGCGATCGACCCGCAAGCGGTCATACTCGGCCTGAAGCTGGTCCCGCTCCGCCTGATCCGCCTCGGTCAACGGGATCGGAGTGCCGATCAGCCGCCGCATCCGGGCGGTATGGCCATAGGGAAAATCGGGAGCAACCTCGACCCATTTCCACCCCTCGGCCCGCACTGTTTCGGCCTCGGCGGCGAGTTTTTCGCTCGCCAGCCGGTCGAGCAGGGCCGGGTCCTACAGCCAGCCGCCGCCATCGGGCTCGAACAGGTCGCGCTGCACCACCCCGCCGGCGGCTTCAAAGATCTCGATGCCGACGAAACGGACCCGCTTGTCGGCGGCCCGCGCGAAATTCGACGTTGCAGGCCCGCATGAACTCCTCCAACTGCGGTCCGCTACGATACCGGCCGACCGGTGGCGTGGGATCATTGGCGCTGCCGCCAGAAATAACCTCGGCCAGCGCATCGATGGTCTGGGGTGAAAGGCGGATGACGGCTGTTATTGGAATGTTGCCCAAGCTGTTCCGGCGGCGATCCCGGTAGTAAAGCTAGAAATCCATTGCGCAGCAAGGCTGCACGGCCACCTCATTATCCAGATGTGGTGTGTTACTGCCGCAACGAGGCCCTATATATTCTCCGATAAGTCCTTTTGGTTGCGTGTTACGCGTCGAAATGTCTTGCGGCGAGACATATGAGACACTATCGTTCTGCGTGATACATGTGGAACGAATGGTGGCGCATGCCCATCGAGCTCTCAGATTTCCAAGTAAGGTGCCAAGCCCTTTTCGCTGAGGTTCTCGGCAATGGCCGTCGTTGGAAGACGGCGTGTGCTCAAGGCTTGGGGATCGGGCGCGCCACCCTATACCGCTACTTCGAAGATGAGACAGCAGTTCCGGACGAAATCTGGCTTAGGCTTGAGCGGCTGGAGCTGCCGAGTTCACCGAGCTTCGACGACCGGACGCTGGTGGCTATGTTTGCGTCCGCCCTGCTCAAGGTCCAGGCGCAGATCGACGAGAAGGGCTTCTTGTCTTCCCCCTATCCGGCCGAACTGCGTCGTGCCTTTGACCTTGGCGCCGCCCGGAACATCACCGCCAAGACGGCTTCTTGGCCGACCGACCTCGACCGGCTCATGGCCTTGGCCAAGGAACCGCTGTTTCGCTGGGTTCCCGACATGTCGTGGGACAAGGCCGACGAATTCTTCGCCGCACGCCTTGTTGAGGACGGCGAGATCTCCACCGACTGCCGTAAGCTGGCTGTGGCCAGCGGCAATCCCGAACGCGAGATCGAGGAAAACATCGGCTATGAAATGCTGATGGGCATTTGCCGTGATCGAGTGGACGGCGAAAACCTTTATCGGATTTGGCGCCGCACGGTGATCGAGAATCCGGTCGTCGCCGGGTATGCAACCATTATCGCCAACCCTGGGCTGGCCGATGTCGAACGTGTCGATGAAATCGTCGAAGCCTTCTACCAGCGCATCCCTGATGCGGTCGCCGTGAATGGCCAACTGCCCATCTGTACCATCTCCGGCACTATCCTGCGACGGGTCGGTGAAGACAGTGGTGTGACCCGGTTTCACACCGAATGCCGTGATCCCGAGGCCATTCGTCGTGCCAATGCCGGTGTTCATGACACTCGACGCTACCGGCCGGGCATGATGCAGTTGCGCCGTGCCTTTCGGACCTATTGGTGCCTTCCTGGTCGGGCCGAATTGGAATTGGAACGGCGTTTCCGCGAAAAGGGTTGGCAGACCACACTCTGGCCGAATCTCGACCGCGTTGACCTGGTGGCGACTTCGGCCAGCGGGCGCCATCTCGCCATTGACGTGAAGGATTACCTCTCGCCGAATACCCTGGCCGCCCGCTTCAGTGGCTTCAAGGAATTCACCGCCGACCACGAATGCTATCTGGTGATTCCGGATTACATCCCTGAGGTCGATGCCCGGTTCGAGGCAAAGTTCGAAGCCTTTCGCGCCTCGCTCGGCAAGACCACGGTCGCCCTCCAGACCGTCTCCGGTCTGATCGATGAACTGGAGGCGGCATGAGAACCGACAACGACTTCATCGACCAGTACAAGGACCTGCTCAAGGCGGTCGATCCATCGGCTGCGAGACTGTCGAAGGAAGAACTCCGATCGCTTGGAATGACGGAACTCTGCCTGGCAGCTGTCGCCGAATTCCTGCCGGATCAGGATATTGCCGCAGTCCCCTCGTTGATGCTCGGCTACCCTGCCCTTGTACCCGGAGCCGCCAATAATCCCCACCTCGAAAAGGCGCTCTCCAGTCTTCGGCACCTGTGCGGGCGGTTTGGCTCCATCTCGGCCTGGATGGATGCCTGCCGAACACACGCTCAACTTCCCGAGACCATGCGCTGCTACGAAATTCGGGGCCGCAAGCCCGCACTCCGCGCCGCTGCGCCACCCAGCGTCCTTGCCCACCTTTCCCAAGCCCTGCGCCAACAAGTGCCGTGGGTTCGTCGGGCACTGAAGGTTGCCGATCCTGGTGCCGCGCGTGTCCGCGTCGATCGCGGTCGGACCCTGCTTTCCTACGACATTCCTTCGGTGCCGGTTCAGGACCGGACGGTGCAGCAACATTTCCTCGCCGCCCGGACCGCCCAGGAACCCATCCAGGTACGGCTCGCCGATGAAGGCTATTGCCAGGCAGGTCGATGAGAAGGAGGCGCAGCGCGACTGGCCCTCCAGCTTGCCTCCCCTGCATCTAGCTGGCCGATTGGAAAAGACGCTCAAGCTCGAAGGGTTGGCGCCGGGCTTCTTCGACGGTGAGACGCTCACGCTGGAAGGCGCCAACCACTTGGTCGGAATGCTTTCCTCGGGCAAGTCGACCTTGGTGATGGGCTTGATCTTCGCCCTGGCCAAGGGTGGGACCGGGAAGCGGATTGCGATCATAGTCACCGACACCATCCAAGGTGCCACTCTGGCTGCCCGCCTGCGAAAGCATGACGTAAAGGCGACGGTTGTATCCAGCCTCTACAACCGCGAACGCCACCTCAACTCGATCCATTGGCAGCAGGGGCTGAGCAGCACCGGATGGGCACTGTCGTCGCTCGGCGACATCTCCCAGAATTTCGGTGTCGCATGTCCGCTGGACGGGCTTCAGAATTCCGATCCGCAGGTCATTCGTGGCGGTGCCGGTGACGTCGGCTTCCCGTCGTTCAAGGAGAAGCAGTGCCACCGCATCTACCAGAAGGTTCCCGACGACGAGGTTGAGGGAGGCGACGGCGCCACCAGCGAACTCGTCGATGACGGTAGGGCGCGTTCGTGTCCACTCTGGGCGGCGTGTCCCGCGCAAGACCAACAAAGGGCGGCGGTCGACGCGCAGGTGTTGATCATGACACCGCAGGCCTTTGTCCACATGACACCGGACAAGTGGACGACCGATCACCATCTGACGATACCGGAGTTGCTTCAATATGTCGCCGACTTGGTGATCATCGACGAGGCCGATGCGGTTCAGAAGTCCCTGGACGACGCATTCGCACCCCGTTCGCAGATCATGGGCGACGAACGCGATGTCTATGCGCCCTCGATCAGCACGAGGTCATCGGAGAAGCTCCGGGAAAAAAGTGGACTGCAATTCAGCAAGGCGACCAACGCCCGCTGGCAGAACAACTTCTACACCTTCTTTCGCCTAGTCGGCGACATCTACGCCATGTTGCAGAATGAGCAGGCGTCCTTGAGCAAGGTGTATCAGAACGCCCCGTTCACTGCCGCCAGCCTGCTTTATGAGCTTTGGCGCAAGAAGATCGATGAGTCCGGCGCCAGCCGGACTGATGAAGAGGTGGAGACCGAGTTCCTCCAGTTGATCCGCGTGGCTTCGGCCATTTCCAAGTTCTCCCCCATGTCGGGCGTAGCCGAGGACGAGGAAGGTAGTCGCGGCGAGAGGCTGGAGTTTGATGATCCTCGCTTTCTGACAGCGGCCGACGCGCTTCAAGAACTCGCCCGGCAAGTCCTCTTCGCCGACTACTACGCCGACATTCTACCCATGGCCGAGACCATGCTCACCGAGCGGCTGGAGCCGTTCTGCCTGTTGTCCGAGGAGGACATCCGGCTTCTTTCGGGCAACGGCGCCGACAAGGCCACACGGGATGTCGTCCTGGTAAAACGGCGCTCGAACACGCTGGTGGTCCTCCTGGCGGTGGTCGCCGAACTCGCGCTGGCCCACTACAACTGGCTGGTCAAAGCTCAGCCCGCCGTCGCCGACGACTTCGGCATCGGCGACGCGGAACTGCTGACCCAGGCCAACAATCTGATCCGCCATTACCGCAGCCTACTGCCGAGCAATCCTGCAGGATCCATCTTCGGTCTGCTGTACGACGAGCCGAGCAAGGAGCGCGCGAACCTATTGGGCGGCAAGCTCACCATGATCAACCACTTGGGCGTCGGCCGGTATCTGCTAACCCACCTCCATGATCTGCTCAAGGGCGAGGGGCAGGCCGGTCCCAACGTCTTGATGCTGTCCGGCACCAGTTGGGCTGGCGGCAGCGCCCGGCGCTACGATCCAGAGGTCAAAAGGCCCATCGATAGCGCCTCTCCCACCTTCGACGTCCAGGTGCCGGTCAAGGGCGTCTTGGTCCAGCCCGAGGCCGAGTTGGAGGCGATCAAGAAGTCCAAGTTTGCCCTCGTGAACATCCGGAACGGCGACGGCAACCAAGTCGTGATCTCGGGTGCCAATGAGAAGGAGCGGCGCCAGAACTTGGCCTTCATCGCCGAGAAGTTCGCTGCTCGGCAAGACGACTCCAACCTTTTCGAAAGGCAGTGGCGGCGGCTGGAACAGGCTTGGGGCGCCGACGATCTGGCCGACCGCCGCCGGGCGATGCTGGTCGTCAACTCCTATGCGGATGCAGCGGGCGTGGCCGACGCCTTGATGCAGGCGCTGGAGACCAATGGCTTTGCCGACTGGAAGGTGTTCTGCCTGGTCCGAGACCGGGGCGATGATGCGAACCAGACGGTGGGCACCGGGCCGAGACTGGCTCGGCCGCTGCCTCGCTCCCTGGTCGAAAAATTCGGCGAAGAGGGCGAGAAAACGATCTTGGTTGCACCAATGCAGATCGTGGCGCGGGGCCATAACATTCTGAATAGCCACGGCAAGGCCGCCATTTCTGCCATCTACTTCTTACACCGCCCCCACCCCCGGCCTGATGACCTTGGCCCAATCATCGGGCGCCTGAACCGCTTCGCTTTGGAAAGGTTCGACAAGGGCCTGAAGCCGGTCGACCGCCCGGAGACGTTGGGTGCCCGGGCAAGGCGGATGCGCTACGCGGCCACCAACATCGTCCGCTACAGCCTGGACTTCCGGGGTGGCTACAAGAACCTACCTGGCGAATTCAAGGCGCAGTTCGCCTGGGACATGCTAACCCCGCTCTGGCAGACGATCGGGCGGGGGNTTCGCGGCGGATGTCCAGTCTTCATCGGTTTCGTCGACTACAAGTTTGCGCCCCTGTCCTTCGACTGGAAGGACAACGCCCCCATCGACAACGGCAAGACCAGTGCTCTGGTTCAGGCGATCCATCAGTTGAAGCTGGCGATGGATCCCGAGAGCAACCCGAACGAACATCGTGTCGCCCGCCTTCTCTACGAACCGTTCTACCGGGCCTTGTGCCAAACGGAGGGTCTCAAGCATGGCTAATATTGATACGCTTCAACTCTCTGCCTGGGTGCCCACGGGCCAAGTCGAGCAATTGGTCTTGACCCGGTACAAGATGCCGACTTCGGCGCATGAGATTCTGGCCCAGTGGTGCCGCGAGAAGACGAACCGAGAGAGCGATCCGATCACCGTTGTTCTCCAGGGTCTGTCTGAAATTCTAGCGACCTTGGTCCCAGACGTCGCCTTCATGAAGCACGATTACGACCGGGTGGAGCGCGGCAAGCGGCTTCATCTATTTTTCCTGGGCGACCGCTCGGGTGACGAGGCATTGCGCTCCAAGGTCCAAGCCGCCTTTTCGATGTGGCTGGGCATTCTGTACCCCAACAAGCCGGGGGACATCCGCGCAAGCATTGCGGCTTCGGTGGCCGACAGGGCCAACTGGGTGTCCTTCGAGGTTTCGACCAAGCTGAAGGAGCATCCCGGCGCCTGTGCCGTCCCCGAGGACGGCATGCTGTACGACGCCCTGACCGCGCATGCCGCCCGAGCGTTGGCGGGGAAGCGAATCACCTTCAGGTCAGGTGAGACCAAGCTGTTGGTCTTGGAGACCGCCCAGGCCTCTCCGTATGAGGGCCTCGAATTGGTCGCGTTTCCGCCCAAGCGTGACCCGAACAAACCCGACTGTTTCTGGTCGGAGGTCATCACCGTCTCAGCCGCAACCTTCCCCGAACGCCCCGGCATCCACATTTTGGCCCGGCCCTCGATCCGGAACTGGGGCACAATTAGCCGCTGGTCAACCAACTCGGATCCGACCCGGCGCATGGACGTCTTCATCCCCGGTCAGATGGGTGATGATGACATGGCGCCCTGTTATCAGCATTCGTCCTTCGAATTCCGGCCGAGGCAGAACAAGACCAAACCCGAGCGCTCTATCGTGGCCGATTGGAATCACAAGGAAGATGAACGAGTCCTCGATCTGGTCCGCCGCCTGTCCGGGAGCAACAAGGTCGACGGCGGCGATGTCGTCTCGCCGGTCGCCAACGATCAGGGGCTATGGGCCTTACCCCGCCTCGGCAATGTCCACGGCGACCGTTATCTCCCAGGCGGAAGCGGCGTCGGTTGGTTCGATCGCATGGACATGGCCAATTCGCTCGATGGTGCTTTCGCCGAGGCCGGGTTCCAGCGCGTCGGCGCCTTGGCCCGGCTGAGGCGTAGCCTGGGTGTCGAGAAGCCCTTCGGAGACAAGGGCGAGCATGTCGATCGCCGCAAGGCGTTGGCGAAGGCGCTTGCTCGCCTCGGCAATCCCAACAACCACCTTGATCTCTTCGTTCTTCATCAACTGGACGGCACGCCGACCGCCGTCGTCGAGGAAATCATCAAGTTCTTCGGCGAGCCGACCGGACGAGAGGGCGCGACGTTGCGCTGGGCCGACGAGCAGCTGTCCATCAGCGTGATTTCCTCCTCCGCCGGTCCGCTGAGCCTGAAGTTGCCCAAGGTCGAAGTCACCGAGGATGAAAAGATTGGCCGCACCGCCGCCCAGATTTCCCAGGTGCGGCGCCACAAGCAAGATGAGCGGAACCGCACGGTCGAAGAGGCAATGACCGACCACGTAAGGCAAGTCCGTGGCAATGGCGCCGCCGTGGCGTGCGCGATCCTGGAGATGAATGCGGAACTGAAGGAGGACTCCTGGACGGATCCCTACGCGATGGCCAAGCGGGAACTCGCTCGCCACCGCATCCTTCCCCAGGTGGTCCTGGTCGAAGCCGAACAGGCGACGGATAAGTATCGGATGGCGGTGCGGGATTGCGTCCGCATGCTCGGCGTGGTGCCGACCAATGACGAAACCCTCGACTACGCTCCAGCCGCGATCACGGTGATCCAGTTGAACAAGGAGATAGTGGGCGGTGGCCGAGCCAGCCATGCTTTCCCGCTGGCTGCCCGTGTTCGCCAAGGGGCGCTCGAATGTGCGGTGCCTACCGAGAACGGCGAACCGGAGTGGATCCCCTATGCCGAGGCCGGTCTCCGTATCCTGTCAGGAAATTACGGCAAGTTCGGCCGCTCCCGCGACGACGAGACCGAGCAGAAATACGGGGCCTTCTTCGCCAACGTGTTGGAGCAGATCGATAGCCACGGTGCCTGCGCCGTGATCGCCGAGGCGGAGACCATCGCCCAGAAGTGGCCGGGACTGCAGAACGGCAAGCTGATCTTCGATCACCTGCCAGTCACCAATCAAACCTTCACCCCGAGCAAGCTGCCCAACACCCGTATCATCAGGGTCAGCCCGGATCCAAAGAAGCAGCCCACGCACTATCATGAGGGAGAGAACAAGGACGTCTCCGGTTTCTTCGCTTGGGAAGGCACCGAGCGGACCTTCTACGCTCTGAAGGTTGCGCCCCGGTCGGCGAAGACGGTGAAGGGAAACTCCGTCATCTCACGGCATCTGACCGAGGACAGCAACATGCGCCGGGATGACGCCGTGCGGCAGCTAATGCAGCTGGATGAGATCTGCGTCGTCTTCTGCCAGCCCGATGATGATTTCCAATCTCTCGCGCTGCTGACCCACCGGCTGCGCCAGGTCCACGCCCAATTCAGCGATGACACACGCAAGCCGTTTCCGCTGCACGAACTGCGTCTCCTCGGTCGGAGCGCCACCCTCTGACCGTCCCGAAAGGCCAAGGAAGTGCCACCACCAAGGATCAGGACGAACGGATGGAGCGAGGGTTAGCTCGCCGCGAGCAGGCCTTTCAAGAACGGAAATTCAGCGACACAGATCTCGTCGATCTGCGCCCTGATCCGGTCGTCTCCGTCATTGTGGTCGGCCAGGCACAGGTAGTAATTCCGGCCTTCGTGTTGGGCATAGATGATCCACTCGCCCGTGAACTGGCGCCCGGCCGACCGCCGTTCCCAATTGCCGATGACGGCATCGTGGGCGATGCGGGAGGCGTCTTCCTCGGTTAGATAATACTCCTCGCCGGATTCGGTGACTTGGCGGGCACGCTCCTCGATCCACGGCAACCCGTGCCGGTTCGTGCCGTTGATCAGGTTCTTGATAATGGCGCCCATGCCGTCGGCGAAGTAGTGCTGTGTGCCACAGCCCTCACAGAAAGGGGCCTTTGAACATGGTCGGCGGCTTCGTGGTTGTCGGCTGGCCGTGCTCCAGCGCGTCGATCTCGCGCATGACCTTGAGGTAGTTCAGCCCGCCGGACAGATAGGACGTCGCCAGCTGGATGAGCAGCAGGGCTGCTGTAGCGCCCCGGCACAAACTCTTCCAGGCGGATGATCCTGGCAATCTCATTGAGTTCGGTCGTGCGATCTTCGCCGTTCACATAGAGTTGCGAGAACCTCAAGGCTGGGCGCCCCACCCGGAGATGGCCTGCTGCGCTAGAGCATCATCCACTCATATGGAATCATTGGGGATTCCCAATTAGGGAAAAGTATGATTCAAGATTGGGGCTGGTGAAGGAGGCCAGCCCTGATGGCGACATCCCTTTCCACGGATCTTCGGCAGCTTCTGATTTCGGCGGTCGAGAGCGGTCAATCATGCCGTGCGGCGGCGAAGCGGTTCGGGGTTGCTGCCTCGACAGCAATCAAATGGGTGAGCCGCTGGCGATCGGAAGGACACGCCGTGTCGAGGCCGCGTGGCGGCGACCGTCATTCGCACCGGATGGAGGCGTTGGCCGAAGAGATCCTGGGGCTGGTAGAGCAGACTCCCGACATCACCCTGGCCGAGATCGCGGCCCACCTGGAAGCGGTACACGGGGGCAAGATCGCCCCGAGCAGCGTATGGCGCCTGCTGGACCGCCACGACATGACCTTCAAAAAAAACGGCGCACGCCAGCGAGCAGCAACGGCCCGACGTTCTGCGGCGGCGACATGAGTGGTTCGATCTCCAGCCGGAGCTTGATCCCGAGCGCCTGGTCTTCATCGACGAGACCGGTGCCTCGACCAAGATGGCGAGGCTCCGCGGGCGTGCCCCTCGCGGCGAGTGGTGCCGGGCGCCGGTGCCGCATGGGCATTGGAAAACTACCACCTTCGTCGGCGGTCTTCGTCTGAGCGGCATGACCGCGCCGATGGTTCTCGACGGCGCGATGAACGGCCAAGCCTTCCTGGCCTATGTCGAGCAGGTGCTGGCGCCGACCCTGACCCGAGGTGACATCGTGGTCATGGACAATCTGCCCGCTCACAAGCTCGCCGGGGTCCGCGCCGCCATCGAGGCCGTCGGCGCCCAAGTCATGTACCTCCCGCCTTACAGCCCCGACTTCAACCCCATCGAGATGGCCTTCTCGAAGCTGAAGGCTTTCCTCAAGAAGGTCGCAGCCAGGACCAAGGAGGGTCTCTGGGCGGCGATAGGCGACGGCATCGGCACCTTCACACCAGACGAGTGCATCAACTATTTCGCAGCCGCAGGTTATGACCGCGATTGAACGGAAAATGCTCTAGGAAGTCGTCCGTGAAAAATTCGGTTCAGCCCTCCGGGATCAGACGAGCTGAGCGTTCAGGTTGTGCCTTTCGGCCCTGAGGACGGCCCGGATCATGGACAACAAAAGCCTCAGCCAGCGGAGCAGGAGGCGGAAGTTGTGTCCGGCGCCGCAGAGGATGGCGTTGATGCGGTCGCCGCTCTTTCCCTTGAGGAAGTTCCGCCCGAGAAGGCCGTCGTTTTTCATGTGGCCGATGACGGGTTCGATGGCGCTGCGGCGGCGCAGTTCGCGGCGAATGGCGTTGGTCGGGGCCTTGTTGCCGGAGATCCAGACCTTGAAGCGATCGAGGCCGTGGCCGCGATAGCCCTTGTCGACATAGATGCGGCGCGGGGTGACGCCGGTCCAGGCTTCGGTGGCCTCGACGGCGGCCTTGAGGGTGTGGCCGTCATAGGGATTGCCGTGGCGGGCATCGATATGCAGGACGAAATGACCGCCGGCAGCCGGGCGATTGGTGGTGGTGACGGTGACCTTGCAGCCGAATTCGTAGGGCTTGGCGGCCTTGCCCTTGCCGATGCATTCGACCTCGGGGGCGTGGAGGGAATAGACCTTCGGCAAGGGGTCGCGGCGCTGTTGGGTCATCACCCGTTCGGCCAGCCACAGGGGGCGCTTGAAGGCGTCGGTCAGGGCCTCGTTGCCGGCGATCTTGCGGCGGATGTCGCGGATCACCCGCCCCAGATAGGTCTTCAGCCGCCGCAATTCGCGGCGCGCCCGGTTGAACTGCTTGGCGTGGGCGTAGCGGCCCTGCTTCATCGCCGCCCTCTTGCCGACGCGGGCGTAGCTCTGGCGAAGGCCGACGCCCCACTCTTGGGCCAGGGCCACTAACTTTTCCCGGGCCCGCTGCATCAGCTTGGCGTCGGTCGGGAAGGTCACCGCCTTGGGCTGAACGGTGGTATCGACCGTCACCCGCTCCATGTCGTCGGCCTGAAGCGCGCCGGCCCGGTGGGCGGCGGCCAGGCTCTCCTGCACCAGGGCCGACAGGTCATCGGCGCCAATGCGCTGGCGCCAGCGGGTCATTGAAGAGCGATCCACCGGCAGGGCGTGCTGGAAGAAGGGTTCGCCGCAGAAATACTGGAAATACGGATCGCAGACCCAGCGATCGCACACCGCCTCGTCGGAGAGGCCGTACATGTGCTTGAGCAGGTGCAATCCCACCATCAGTCGGGTCGGAACACCCGGGCGCCCCGTTTCCGCGTAAAGCGGCGCGAACCGCTCGTCGAAAAAGCCCCAGGCGACCAAACCCGCCAGCCGGACCAAGTCGTGGCGCAGGTTGATGATCTGGTCGAGCCGCGACCGGAACAGGTCGCCCTCGGTCTGCGGCGGTCTCTTGTGCGGCGTCATCTCTCCTCCCCGAGCGGCTCTGAGAGAATGCAATCACAACCGATGGGGGGCGTAAAGGGGCAAGGTTGGGATACGAAATTTGCCGGGAATCGGGGGGACACGACGCCGAATCTGGCAAATTCGATTACTTCGCCACAGCCCCAAACCCAGGTGACAGGCCGGGCTTCGGGTTATTCACGGACGACTAGGAAATGTCGGCGCCCCATTTCTCATTGGCTTGCTCAGCACTGAAATCCTGATCCAGGACATTGGGGGCAACTGGTCCGCCGTGTTCGCTGTCGGTGGTCTTCTTGAAACGGCGCGTCTGCAAGGCTTTCAGGCCATTCTCGCGCATCAGCCGGGCCACGCGGTGACGGCCGATGGAGTGCCCGCATTCGCACAAAACCCGGACATTTCGCCCGTTTCCGCAGCATCGCCCTCAACATCCTGCGGGCCAACGGCATCACCAACATCGCCCGAGAACTCCATGTAAACGCGCTTAACATCGGCAACGCTATCGGATACAGGGTGTCATAGAGAGAACTGAACAGCCCTGGGATGGAACGTGAAATGGAGGAATTGCAGCATGATTACAAATTCGTGGAAGATTCATACGGCGATGACGTTTTACATTTAGTCATTGCTACGATCTATCTGGATAAGTTGATTTCCAACCCGAAAATAGAGAGATAACTCTCCAAAAATCACCCGGAGATACTGAAGGAGTTCGGGGTAATAGTGGCGGCGTCATCCTTGGATCAGTCGATGCCGACGATATAGGGGGCGAATTGGAGAATGGGGACCCGGGGACCCATAGAGCGCGGGGACCGCAGGAGACGCCGTCGTGAGGGGCGGATCAAGTGCGGCGGGGGGATGTCGGCGAACCCGTTCGGAGCCCACCAACTCGGGCGGAAGTCGTTATGGATACCCAAACTTTCGAGTGTGGGCGAGACCTAATCGCAGCCGAAAACTGGCAATGGTCCTTTTATGGTCCACACCAGATCGCGCCGCTATTTAGCGGAATACCTGCAGTCGGGGAACAGCGCTGACCTGTCGAGAGGTGCTTTCTTCGTCTCCAGGGGGCATGGTTTTCATGCTCCCGGATAACTCCAGGCTCGGCTCTGATCAGATATGAAAACTGGTGACGAGCTTGGTTTCTCCCAGGCCAGCTTCCGCGGAGTGGAAGCTCACCTTGCCGTTCTTCTGGATTCGCAGGGTGAAGGGGCTGACTTCGACCCGCTCATCATGACGGCGGAAATGGTTGACTAGAACTCGGTACTCTCCGGCTTGGCTGGGGCGTTTGCTCCAGCAGATGTTCTCAACCGGACTGTCGGTGAGGGCGCAGGGGTGGGCGTTGCGGTCGACGTCCAGGATACCGCCGCAGGCCTGTTTGTTGAAGAAGGAGATTTCCTCACCATTCGGGCATTGCACCCTCAGGTCCAGATCGTTGCGGTCGTTCCATAAGAGCGACACGGTCACCGCGCCAGTTTTGGCGCCGGCGCGGGTCAGGCGGCCCAGGAAACTTTCCTCGCGGGTTTTGGCCTCGGCCTGTTCCAAGGCCTGACGGCGGCGGTCCTCCAGGCGCTTGTGCCAATTTTCGATGAAGGGGCCGACGGTGTCGGCGGCTTCGATGGCCGATCCCTTGTTCATGCCCCAATTGATGACGACCGGCCGTCCGTTTAGGCGGAACAGATGATATTCCACCGGCTTGGGGAAGTTCAGCAGGAGCGGCAAGAGTTGGGCGTAGACTTTGGCCTCGCCCTTGTGGTTGCGGGCGTCGGCCTGAATCTCGGCGCTTAAGGACTGCAGCTTTTCACGCATGACGGTGAGATCGTCGAGAAAACGGGCCTGTTCTTCGTCGCTCAATTCGCCGAAGGGTTCCAAGGAGCCTGTGCTTTGCCCGAACCACATGACGTTCTGGCGCATGGGGTCGAAGCGGGGTAGAGCAAAGAGGGCGGCCGTGGTCTCGTCCCGTCGCTGGCGTAAAAGCTGGAGCAGCTTTTCGGCGTTGGTGGTGACGGCTTCGCCGCAATTGCCTACGAAACTATATTCCCGAACGGTATTCTTTTCGATTAGCTGTACTGCTCGGATAGTCATGCTCGCTCCCTTGAAAGGGGTATGCGGCAACCTTCTATAGAAAAATTTAGCTGCCGTGTAGCCTGACGCTTTTTAGTATGTTATCAAATTGGCCCGCAACGAACTTTTTCCTTGTTGGCGCCAGAATGAGGCATCGTCTTCGTGTTACTCGCGTCGAGGCCGCCCTATATCATCCGATTGTAATCGGGGGGCAGCCCGCCGGCTCATGGCATCCGCAGGTTGATGCGCTGATCAGGCGCTATCATCCGCCGATCATCGCCTCGGTGCTGGCCATGCCCATGCCGACAGCCGATGGCGCAACCATCGAATGGTATTCGGATCTGTCCGACCAGCCGGTTCCCCTGACCCAATTGGCAGCTCCCGCTCGCGCTCAGGCCGAGGCCTTGCTGGCCGAGCGGCTGGCGGTCTTGCGTAATCTGGCGGAGCGGATGGAAATGGAAGCCGATCCGTCTCAGCACAATCTTGTTCAAGCCCTGCGAAGCGCCGCCGTCCAGCCCAAACCCGAGCATGTCTTCGTCATCGGTGGGCAGCCCGTGGTGGTGATGTGGGGGCAAGCGGCGCCGACGCCGGTCGTTGCTCCCTTGGCTGCCGCTGCGGTGGTTGCGGGGCTGCCCTGGTGGCGGCGCGTATGGTTGCGTTGGCTGATACTGGCCTTGCTGCTGCTGCTTTTGTTGGGACTGCTCTTTGGCCTGCGCGGCTGCGGATTGTTTGACCTGCCGCTGGCGGGGCAGACCGAGGCTGGGGCCGATCTCGTCGGACTGAAGGACGAGGAAGGCCGCTTGCGCGACCAAGCCGAGGCTTTGCGCAAGGAACTGCGCCAGCGGCTGGAGTCCTGCCCGGTGCCGGAGGAAAAGCCACGGGCCGAAGCGCCGCCGGCCTTGCCGAAGACCGAGATCACCAAGCCCAATCTTCAGGCCGCCCCTCTCAAGGTCGAGCCCAAGGCAGAGGAGGCACCGAAGGCCGAGCCGAAGAAACTGGAGCCTAAGCCCGAGCCAAAACCGGAGCCAAAGCTCCAGCCCCAGGCTAAGGCCCAAACTCCCCCCCCCCAGAAGCAATCTCAGAACTGCCCGCCTGCCCGCCAGAAGTGGGAGGCGCCCGAGGTGGTGCTGCTGCTGGATGCGTCCGGCAGCATGGCCTTCGCCGCCGGTATTCCGAATTCGGAGATCGAGGACGCCTATCGTCGCGCCAGCGCCGGAGACCGTGCCGCCTTGATGCGGCTGAAGAGCATGATCCAGCCCAATGGCAAGAGCCGTCTGGACATTGCCCGACAGTCGATCCTGGAAACCGTGCCCCAGTTGCCTTCCGACGTGGATGTGGGGCTGGTGGTGGTTGGCGAATGTCAGGGGGCCGATAATTACAAGTTCTTTGCTCCCAATGAGCGTGGTCGCCTGGGCGAACTTCTAAGTAACGTGAGGCCGCATGAGGGAACGCCCCTGGCTCGAGGAATCGAACGCGCCGCGAACATGATGGATGGAAATTCCGTTCCCGGCGTGCTGATCGTGGTGTCTGACGGCGACGAAAGCTGTGGGGGCGATCCTTGCGCGGCGGCTCGGGCTATGGCTCAAAAGAAGCCTAATTTGAAGATCAACTTCATCGATGTGAATGGCGCTGGCCAGGGTAGCAGCGCCTGCGTGGTTGGCCCAAGCGGCGGCAAGGTCTACAAAATGCGCAAGGTGGACGAATTGCCTGAATTGGTGCGTAAGTCCTCGGAGCAGCCCATGGGCGGTCCGGGGTGCAAGCCGTGATGGTTACACAACAGGCCTTTCGGGGCGGAAAGAGCTATAAAGGCAGGGGACGATGGGCACTCCGCTTCTACGCAGTGGCAGCTTGCGCGAATACAACGCGCTTGGGGTTTTAGGCAATCCGGTGTTCGGCGCGTCGGCGCAGCTGTCAGCCACGGTTCGCCGTCAATTAGGTCCAGAAGCGGCGGAAATGCTGGCCGTTCCCCAGATCAACGAGGCTGGGAACCGGGTTGATTGGTACGCTCCTTTCGACGGTCCGGTGGTGCCATGGTCGGCAGCCACAGCAGAGGAGAGAACGGCGGCCTTTGACGCCATGCAGCGCATGCGCAGCCGCTTCGAAGGCCATAGCGCCCAGCTGCGGTCACAGCTGGCGGGCAATGCCAGGGGCGAGACGGCTCCGGAAATCTTCGCCCGCATGCTGCCCCTGGCCATGCATATTCCCGACGAAAGTCACATCCATCTGGTGGGCGGGCGCCCGGTGCTGACCTTCTGGGGCTTCGAACTGCTGCACGCCGCGCCCGGCGGACATGTCATCCGCGATTTGTCTTTGGCGACAGCCACCCCTGCTGCGACGGCGGCCACGGCTGCGGTAGTGGCGGTCCCGTTGGTGGCGGCATCAAGGAGTTGGGGCTGCCTGCGCTGGCTCCTCTTGCCCCTGATCCTTCTGTTGTTGCTGCTGTTTTTGCTGTTCGGGCTGAACAGCTGCGCGGTGCCGCTGCCAGCCTGGGTGGCTTCGGTACCGGGAGCCAGTCTGATTCTGCCTCAGGCGCAGGGTCCGGATGGCTCTATTCCCGGTGTGGTGGTGCCGGGGGTGACGGAGCCGGGGATTGTGGTTCCTGGTGGCGTTGTTGGTTCCGATGATCAGGTCGTGCCTCCTATCGGAACGGAGGGTTCCGTCAAGCCGCCGCAGCCTGACGCCAAGGACGAGAAAGACCAGCCGCAGGACAAGAGCGAACCTCCGGTTCCGCAGCACCCTGACCAGAAGGACCCAAAGGACAAGTCTGCTGACGCCAAGACCCTGCCGCCGGTGGTTCCGCCGCGCCCGGACAAGCCGCCGCTGACCATTCCGGACGAAGCTGCCAAGAACGGCAATACTTCCTTCCTGAACGGCCGCTGGCATTCGCGGACTGGCCTTATGGACAGCGATACCGGGCGACCTCTGGACATGGAATATGATTTTAAGGACGGCAAGGGGACGGCGACCATCCACCGCAGCGATGGAACCTCCTGTACCGCCGGAGCCACCGCAGCCATGGTCGGCAGCAAGCTGATGATCGATCAGAGCGGCGACGTGGTCTGCCCTGACGGCCGGACGTTCGACCGCTCTCGGGTTGAATGCACTCCTGGCAAGAATGGCAAAGCCGACTGCAAGGGGCAGAACGCCAATACCAAAGACGGCTATCGGGTCGAGATTGTAAAGTAGGACGTGTTCGGTTCCCGCTTGGGGCCGTGACGATTGGGGAATAGCAGATGCTTGCGCAACTTATCGAATTCGGCGAAGACGCCACGCTGATCATGCGGACCGGCGTCCAGTTCATGGATTTCGGCCTGACCTTGGATCTGCGCAAGGAAATGCCCGGCCAGTTCAATTTGGGACTGGGCGAAACCGTGGCCCGACTGGCCTATGACGAGGCCAGCGGCAAGACCTTCCTGCCCGGCAGCCGTGAAAGCGCGCAAGTCCATCTCGAGGCCACCATGGAGGACTCGGTCAAGCTGCTGGAGGATCTGTGGCTGCCGGTGCCGTTCCTGCGCCAGCACAGCTCAGTCTTCGTGGCCGGGCCGACCAATTGGGCGCGGGCCCGGCTGATATCCCTGGCTCCCGGCCAAAGCGACGAGCAGGGCAATACCCACCGTCTGGTGCTGTCATTCGACACGAACATCGCCGAGGGAGATATCGAGGGGGCTGCCTATCTGGCCCCCACCCTGTCGGACATCACCGGCGGCGCCCGCTTCGCCTTGGCCTGGCAGGGCCAGGACATGGGCTGGTTCCTGGAACAGTCCTGGGTTTCCAACTGGTTGGGCGAAGTCTTCCGCGACCGTGCCCAGGCCAAGCTGCGCCTTAGCCCCGAAGACATTGAGAAGCAGGAGCGCAAGTTCCGCGCCCACAAGGCCCATTACCTGAACCTGCTGGCCCTGATCGGCTCGAAGCTGCGTCTGCCCAAGATCAAGATACTCAGCAACCGTCAGGGCGATCTGCAAAAGCCCATCCAGGTGGATTTGATCCTGGATGTCGGCAATTCCCGTACCTGCGGCATTCTGATCGAGGACCATCCTCAGGAAACCGACGGCATGAGCCATCGCTACGCTATGGAGCTACGCGATCTGACGCGGCCCCATCAGGTCTATGCCGATCCTTTTGAGAGCCGTATCGAATTCGCCGAGGCGGTGTTCGGTAAGGTGGATCAGTCCTGCCATTCGGGCCGCAATGACGCTTTCCTGTGGCCGACCATCGCCCGGGTCGGCCCCGAGGCCACCCGTCTGGCCGCCCGCCGCCGGGGAACCGAGGGAGCCACCGGCCTGTCCAGCCCTAAGCGCTATCTATGGGACGAAGACCGCTATGAGCCGGGCTGGCGCTTCAACGACGCTTTCAACAAGTCAGAAAGCGAGCCCCATGCCACCGCCCAACCTTTCGGCGCTCTGATCAATGATGTGGGCGAGGCGCTGTTCACTCTGTCCCCCGAAGACCGCTATCAGGTCTTTATGCCTCATTACAGTCGCAGTTCGCTGATGACCTTTATGCTGGCGGAAGTGCTGGTTCAAGCCCTGGGCCAATGCAACAGCCCCGGCCAGCGCATGAAGCAGAGCCACGCCAATACAGCCCGCCAGCTCCGGTCGGTGATCCTGACGGTTCCGCCCTCCATGCCCAAGGCCGAGCGGCAGGTTTTCGAGGAGCGCATGCGTCAGGCCATCGGTCTGGTGTGGAAGTCCTTGGGCTGGCATCCGGCGGAAGATTCTATCGACGGCGATGGCCGCGAACTAGCATGGCCGCCGCTGCCTACCTATAAGACCCAGTGGGACGAAGCCACCGCCGCCCAGGCTGTCTATCTCTATTCCCAGGCGGTCAACCATTTCGGCGGCCGTCCCAACGAATTCTTCCAGGTCATGCGCCGTCCTCGCGCTGGCGACGATCAGAAGACCCTGACGGTGGCCTCGATCGATATTGGCGGCGGCACCACCGATCTGGTAGTGACCGACTATGTGCTCGACGACGGGCGCGGGGCCAACGTCTATATCAATCCGCGCCAGCGCTTCCATGACGGCTTCAAGGTGGCCGGTGACGATATCGTCTTGCAGGTCATCCAGAAGATGGTGGTGCCGGCCATCACCACTGCTTTGAAGGAAGCCGGGCTGTCCGATCCGGGGCCGTTGCTCTCTAAGCTGATGGGCGCCGAGGCCGGCATCGTTCAGCATATGGTGCTGCGTCAGCAGCTGTCCTTGCAGGTGTTCTATCCGCTGGCTCTGCGCATCCTGAAGGAATATGAGAACTACGACCCGGCCTCGGGGGCGACGCCTCTGGCGGCCAATATCGGCGATCTGATCCCCTCCGGCGATCGTCCCTCGGAAGAGGTGTTGGCCTTCTTTGCCCAGGGGGTGCGCGGAGTCTTGGGGGCGCAGGCTCCGACCTTCGATCTGCTGTCGGTACGACTGCCCATCGATCTGGGGCGGCTGCACAAGCTGTTCCTGGAGGACGAGTTCGAAATCAGCAAGACCATCCGCGCCTTGTGCGAGGTGGTCTATCTCTATGACTGCGACGTGCTGCTGATCAGCGGCAGGCCCTCGCAGCTGCCGGGCATCCAGGCCCTGTTCCGCGCTCTGCTGCCGCTACCGCCGGATCGCATCGTGCCCCTGCATAATTTCCGCACCGGCAGCTGGTATCCCTTCCACCGCCAGGAGCGCATCGACGATCCCAAGACCACGGCGGCGGTGGGGGCCATGCTTTGCGTGCTGGGACAGGGACGGGTGCCGAACTTCTTCTTCCGCTCTAATGCCTTTCGCATCCAGTCGACAGTGCGCAAGATCGGCCTTTTGGATCAGAACATGACCATCAAGGACAGCGACGTCTATTACAGTGATGTCGATTTGGACGATGATCTCTATGAGCTGCCAGAAACTCCTTTTGAGATGCGCGGTCGTATGATTCTGGGCTTCCGCCAGCTGTCCTCGGCCCGCTGGGGAGCGAGTCCGCTCTATATGCTGGATTTCTCGGCTGACAACAGCCGGGCTAGGGACGAGCTTTACGGGCGCGATTCCGAAAAGAGCGAGCAGGGCAACGTCTTGTCTGTGACCTTGAAGCGAACCCGCCGTCTCGGCCCGCCCGGTCCCGACGGCAAGCCCATCTACCGTGAGACCTTCGCGGTGGCCAGGGTCGCCACCAATGAGGGCGGCATGGTCTCGCCCTCGGCTCTGAGGATCAGGCTGAATACGCTGAACAGCGCAGGCATCGGCGAGAACAGCTATTGGCTCGATACCGGCAGCATCGTTCGCTAAGGAGACGTGACGTGACTTCATCCCCCGAATCCTTGAGCAAGCGTTGCCTCGATATGGTACAGGGCGTCGATTCCGCCGTGTCCTGGGTCAAGGAGGTTCGCGCCGTTTCGCCCCAGCTTGACCGCGAGGCCGATGGCCTGATTGACCGCCTGCGTCGCAGCCGCAATATGCTGCGCCGTTTGGGCGCTTCGTCTGGGCGGCCCATGTCGGTTGGCTTCTTCGGCATTTCCCAGGCCGGCAAGTCCTACCTGATCTCGTCCCTGGCCAGCGACGACAAGGGCGAGTTGGACACCCTGATGGACGGCGAGCGGCTGAACTTCATCCGCCACGTTAATCCGCCGGGCAAGGGCAAGGAGGCTACCGGTCTGGTGACCCGCTTCACCCGCACGCCGCCTAAGACCACGCCGGGCTATCCGGTGCGACTGATGCTTTGCTCGGAAGCGGATCTGGTGAAGATCCTGGGCAATAGTTTCATGAACGACTTCGATCAGACCAAGGTGTCGTTCGACCTGGACGCCGCCCGTATCCGCAGCCGTCTATTCGAACTGGAGGGCCGCCGTCAGCCCCGCTACACCGGGGGCATGAGCGAAGACGACGTGGTCGACATCAAGGACTATTTCGAGAAGCGCCATTCCAAGCTGGCCGAGGCCCTGAAGGGCGATTATTGGCCCACCGCCATCGAACTGGCGCCCTATCTCCAGGCCGCTGACCGGGCCCAGCTGTTCGCCATCCTGTGGGGCGATATCCCGGAGATGACCGGCGCTTACCTGCGTCTGCGCGAAGGCTTGGACCGCATTGGCCATCCCCGTATGGTGGATGCACCCATCTCCGCCCTGGTCAATAAATCGTCCGCCGGCGAATGGGTGCAGACCAACAGCATCATGAACGTCGATATTCTGAACCGCTTCGGTCAGGACGACCATGACCGACTGGGGGTCATGCCCATCCTTGACGGCAAGCCCGGCGTCGAGGTGGGACTGGCCCGCTCGCTGCTGGCGGCTCTGACCGTCGAGATGGTCTTCGCCCTTGAGGCCCCACCCCAGGCCAAGCTGTTGGAGCAGGTGGATCTTCTCGACTTTCCCGGCTATCGCGGACGTCTGTGCGAGGAATCCATGGACAAGATCCGCCAAAAGCTGGATGGCGACGATCCCATGGCGGCTCTGCTGTTGCGCGGCAAGGTGGCCTATCTGTTCGAACGCTACACCGACGATCAGGAAATGAACGTCCTTGTGATGTGCAGTGCGTCCAGCGAGCAGAACAACATCAACGATTTGGGCCCAGCCCTGGACAAATGGGTGCGGGCCACCCAGGGCGGATCCGCCGAGGAGAGGGCCAAGCGCCGTCCCGGTCTGGCCTGGGCCATTACCAAGTTCGACATGCGCCTGGCCCTGTCGCCGGGCGAGTCCGAGGACAATCTGCGCAGCGGCTGGAGCGGTATGCTGACGGCGGCTTTGCTGGAGCGGTTCCGCGGTTCGGAATGGCTGTCCAACTGGTCGGGCAATGACCCCTTCAACAACATCTTCCTGGTGCGCAAGCCCAGCATGGCGGCCAGCATCATCGAGACTGCCGATGGAAAGCTGGGGGCCGAGATCGGCATCGCGCAAAGTCAGGTGCAGCGTATGGCGATGATGCGTCGAACCTTCTCCGAGGTGGAGGCGGTACGCAAGCATGTGCGCGAGCCGGAGTCCGCTTGGGATGCCATGATGGCTCTGAACGACGGCGGCATGGGGCGTCTGGCCTCCTATCTGGAGGGGGTCGCTATCCCCGAGGCCAAATATTCCCGCATCGAAGAGCAGGTGGAGGGCCTCTGCTTCGATCTGTCCAGTTCGGTACTGGGCAGCTATTTCCGTGCCGACGGCGCCGACGAGGTGGAGCGCAAGAAACAGATCGTCGAGAAGGTGCTGAAGGCTTTGGGCCAGCGGCCTACGTCCTTCGGCGCGCTCTTGCACGCCCTACAGCCAACTGCCGAGCATGTACGCTCCCTCTATCTGCGGGCCGACCAGCTGGTGGTCGAGCCGGAGCCGGAAGAGGTGATGGTTCTGCCCGTCGATGACGGGCTGATCAGCTTGGATGATTTCGGGTTCGGCACCGAGGAGGTCAAACCCTCTCCGGCTCCGGTGCTGGGTACCGCCGCCGGCAGTGGTCGCGCCGCCCGCTTCAGCCGGGCGGTGATCAGCGATTGGATCGGCACTCTGCGCGAGCTGCCCGATGATCACGGATTGCTGCGTATGCTGGGGCTACCCGCCGACATCCTACAGGCGGTGGCCGAAGAGGTGATCACCGGAGCCATGCGCTATCGCCTTGAGGAAAAGATGGTCGCGGCCCTACAGGCCGCCGAAGAGCATGCCGCCGCTACCCGCAACAAGCTGGCGGGGCAGCAGGTCTTGGTGGCCGACACCCTGATCACCGATTTCGTCGATTATCTCGGCTTCTCTCGGTTGCCGCTGGCGGAGCGCCCCAAGGGCGATCCTCGCATTCCCTCTCCAGACGGAGCCGAACGCCGCGTCTTCAGTCCAGTGGTGTCGGTCAAGTCTGGGGCCTTGCCCGAGCTGACTCCTAAGCAGCTGAACTATTCTGGCATTTATATCCTTGATTGGTTCGAGGCCTTCCGCAACACGGCCATTGGCAATGCTGGACATGCGGCGGGCAGCGAGATCCCTCCCGAGCAGAACGATCGGCTTGGGGTAATTTTGGAGCAGATTACCGGAGCGACCCTGGGTCACGCTCCGGCCAGCAGTGGAGCGGCCTGACATGGCTTTGAAGATCGAACTCGGCCTCGACCGGGACCGCGGCCCGGGCTATGGGCTGCTGCGCATCGCAGGGGCGCCGGTTGCCGCCGGTCCGTTGGAGGTTTCGATTCAGTCGAACCAGAAGGGCCAATTCCTGGGAGCTGATGGCGGCTGGCAGAACGCCGAGGCTTGGCATGCCCTGAACGCCAGGGCCGATGGTGCCGGCGTGGTGGTGCCGGTGGGACCGGAAATGGTGGACCCCATCGCCTCTTTGCCGCCCAACTGCATCTTGCGCCTGAAGGTGAAGGGCCTGAATGACTTCGGCGGCGTCACTGTGCGTGGCCTGCTGCCCTCTTCCGCCTCGGGCAGCCGGCCGGCCGGCGAAGGGGATCGGGTCGTCCACGAGGAGCCTGTGCCGGAACCAATGGTGCTGACCGCTCCGGTCGAGGATCGTCTGTCGATGCAGCCGGTTGAGCCTCCTATTGTGCCCAAGGGCAAGCCGCCCCTGGGGCTGATCATCGGCGGCATTGTCGCCGCTCTGGTGGTGGCTGGTGCGGCTGCGGGCTTTTTCCTGTTCAAGGGCGACAAGAGAGAGACCCCGCCGCCGGCCACGGCCATGGCAGAGGCTCCGGTCAATCCTGCTCCGGTGACGCAGGCTCCGAGCGAGATCAACAGCCGCGAGGATGTGGCGAAATTCATCCAGTCCAATCCCAGCTCCGCCGACGCCTTGGCTGCCGCCGCTAAGCTGGCGGACAAGGATAAGCTCGATCTGGCCATGCTGGTTTATCAGCATGCCGCCCGGAGCGGCAGCCAGGAGGCCAATATGGCTTTGGGCCATATGTATGACCCCGAGACCTGGACCGCCAAGACCAGCCCCATGCCCCAGGCCGACGCCGAGACAGCGGCCTATTGGTACGAGCCCGCCGCTCAGGCCGGCAATGTGGAGGCCGAGCGTCGTTTGGGGCAGATTCTGGTGCAGCTCAATCCTTCGGGCTTCCAGCGGGACAAGGGCCGCGACTGGCTCAGCAAGGCCGCCGCCGCCGGCGACGCCAAGGCCAAGGCCGCTCTGGATGCCGTGAAATAAGGAAGCATCCCCATGCGCATTCTGGCCTCCATCACCCTTTGCGTTATGCTGTTGGGACTGGCCATTCCGGCTTTCGCCGCAGATCACACACCTTTGCTGATGGATGGCAAGAAAACCCTCTATCAGCGGGTCTTGACCCGTCCCGGCGCCTCGCTGAAGCGGGAGCCAGGCGATGGGCCGGGGGCGCAGCAGCCAGCCATGACCCGGCTTTATGTCTATTCGCGTAAGGCGGTGGGTGACAAGACCTGGCTGGAGGTGGGGCTGACCGCCAAGGGGCATGCAGATGGCTGGCTGCAAGACGATGTGACCCTGCCGTGGAATCAGCAGATGGCTCTGGCCTTTACTAATCCGGCGGGTCGCGAACGCTCCTTGCTGTTCAAGGAGCGCAAGGATCTTCAGCCCATCGTCGAGGCCGACAAGCCCGATACCGTCCTGTCGCCCCTGCGCAAGGCGGCTCTGTCGGGCAAGGGCGATCCTCGCGTGGTCGCGGTGGAGCCCGAGACCTATGTGGATATCTCGAAGCATTTCTACCTGCTGCCGATCATTCAGGCCGAGGAAACCCTGACGGGCAGCGGCAACCGGGTGCGGGTGCTGCAGGTGGCTTCGGTCTCGGCCCAAGACGAGTCCAAAAAGCCTGCCGCCGACGCCAAGGATCACGCCAGCGTGCTGCGCAACTTCAGCGCCTCGGTGGTGTTCGTGGTGGATTCCACCATATCCATGAACCCCTATATCGACCGGGTCCGCGCGGCGGTGAAGCGTATCTATGACCGGGTCGGCAAGGCCGGGTTGAATGATCGGGTGAAGTTCGGGCTGGTGGCCTTTCGCTCCAACATCCAGGCGGTGCCCAAGCTGGATTATGTCTCGAAGGTCTATGCCGATCCCACCCAGGTGAAAGACGGCAATGATTTCCTGGCCCGCGTCGCCGACGTCAAGGCTGCCTCTGTTTCCTCGGCCCGGGTGGACGAGGATTCTTATTCCGGCGTCATGACTGCCTTGACCGGCATCGACTGGACCCGCTTCGGCGGGCGCTATGTGGTGCTGATTACCGACGCAGGCTCCCTGAAGGGCAATGATCCCTTGTCCGGCACCCATCTGGATGCCGAGCAGATCAGGCTGGAGGCCCAGCATCGCGGCGTGGCCCTTTACGCCCTGCATCTGCGCACCGACGAGAGCAAGCCCGACCATGCCGGCGCCGAGGCGCAGTACAAGGCCTTGACCACTCATCCCTTGCTGTCCCAACCCCTCTATTATCCCGTCGAGGGCGGCTCGGTGGAGGGGATGGGCCAGATGGTCGATACTCTGGCCGACGCCATCGTCGATCAGGTCAATGCCGCCTATCGCGGCGAATCCGTGGCCGGTAGTGCCACTACCGCCGACGCCTCCTACACCCGCGCCACCGCCGAAGGCGATAAGGCCAAGGCCAAGGCCAAGGATTCTTCGGACCGCCTGCGCCGCGATGCCGCCATGCTGGGCTATGCCATGCAGCTAGCCTATCTGGGCCGCACCGAAGGCACCACCACCCCGCCGCTGTTCAACGCCTGGATTTCCGACCGCGATCTGGCCAAGCCCGAGGTGCCCACCACCGAGGTGCGGGTGCTGCTGACCAAGAACCAGCTGTCCGACATGCAGCAGGTGCTGCAAAGCATCCTCAAGGTTGGGCAGGCGGCCCAGCTGTCGCCCAACGACTTCTTCGCCAAGATGCGCTCGGCGGCGGCGGTGCTGGGGCGCGATCCCAACGCCATCAACAATCCCAATGCCACCAAACTGGCCGATCTGGGGCTGATGGGCGAATATCTCGACGGCCTGCCCTATCGCAGCAAGATCCTGGATATCGACCAGCAGCTCTGGTCCAGCTGGAGCATCAGCCAGCAGCAGGCCTTCCTGGACGAGGTGCAGCGCAAGCTGCGGCTCTATCAGATTTACCATGACGACGTGGATCGTTGGGTAGCTTTGGACGGCGGCGCCGATCCGGGCGAAGCGGTCTATCCGGTGCCCCTGGATGCTCTGCCGTGAGTCTGCTGACGCTCCGAGACCTGACCTGCCTGCGCGGTTCGGGGCCTGGAGCCTTTCGCCTGGAGATTCCCGCCCTTAGCCTTAATGGCGGCGAGGCGGTGGCGATCACCGGACCCAGCGGCTGTGGCAAGAGCACCTTGTTGGACTTGCTGGGGCTGGTGTTGCGTCCTCAAGCCGGGGAAGGGGGGTTTCGCTTCGACGGTCAAGATGTGGCGAGCCTATGGCGGAGAGGAAAGTCCGACATCCTGGCAGCCATGCGGGCGTCTCGCATCGGTTATGTCTTGCAGACCGGCGGCCTGCTGCCCTTTCTATCGGTGCGGGGCAATATCGCTTTGTCGCGCAAATTGTTGGGGCTACCCGAGGACGGTCTGACCGAGGCTTTGGTCACGGCGCTGAAGCTGGAGCCCTTGCTGAACAAATTGCCGCGGGCTCTGTCCATCGGTGAACGCCAGCGGGTGGCCATCGCCCGCGCCTTGGCGCATCGGCCGACCCTGTTGCTGGCCGACGAGCCGACTTCGTCCCTCGACCCGGCCAACGCCGATACTGTCATGACCCTGTTGCTTCAGCTGGTGACCAAGATGGGCGTCAGCGCCATGGTGGTCAGCCATGATTGGGCTTTGATGGAACGCTACGGTCTGCGCCGTATCGAGGCCGAGCTGGCGGGTGGCGTCACCCGCTTTCGGAGCTGAAGCCATGACTGTCGCTCCCCGCATCCGCTCGACCCTTTTCACCGCCATGGGGCTGGCTTGGCGAGACCTTCTCCATGAATGGCGCATCACCGCCTGTCTGGTGCTGGCCCTGGCGGCGGTTCTGACGCCGCTGCTGGTGCTGTTCGGCCTGAAGATGGGCGTCATCACCACCATGAGCGAACGCCTCCTGCGCGATCCCCATAACCTGGAGGTTCTTCTGGTGGGCTCGGGGCGGCTGGAGCCGGCATGGTTCGAGGCGTTGCAGGCTCGGCCCGAGGTGGGGTTCTTGGTGCCGCGTACCCGCTCCCTCTCGGCCACCCTTGATCTGATGGCCGGCGGCGGCATGGCTCTGACCGCCGTCGAGATGATCCCCACCGCCAACGGCGATCCCCTGCTGGGGCCGAAGCTGCCGCCTTTGTTCGGCCCCGGATCGGTGCTGCTCAGCCAGTCTGCCGCGCAAAGCCTGGGAGTGGTGGCTGGTGGCCATGTCACCGCCGTGGTGGCCCGCACCGTCAAGGGCGAGCGTCAGGTCGCTCGCTTCGTGCTGACCGTGGCCGGGGTGGTGCCGGAAAGCGCCTTTGGCCGGGATGGCGTCTTCGTACTCAACCCGCTTCTGGTGGCCACCGAGGATTTCCGTGACGGTTTCGCCGCACCATTGCTGGGGGCGTCCGAGAACGATCCGCCGCCGCCAACAGGCCCCCGCAGTTACGCCAGCGCCCGGCTGTTCGCCAAGGGCTTGGACGATGTGGGGCCTCTGGCCGACCGTCTGCGCGCGCAAGGGATGGAGGTGCGCACCCATGCCGCCGAGATCGAGACGGTCAAAAGCATTGATCGGGTACTGGGCTTCATCTTCGGGGTCATCGCCGCCATCTCGGTGATCGGCTACGGCCTGTCCCTTTCCGCCAGCCTGTGGGCCAATGTGGATCGCAAGCGCAAGGATCTGGCGCTGATCCGTCTGATCGGCTTTTCGCGGGGAGCGGTCATGGCCTTTCCCGCCACCCAGGCCCTGCTGGTGGCCCTGATCGGCTGTGCCTTGTCCTTGATGGCCTATTGGGGCGTTTCGCTCCTGTTCAACCACGCTTTATCCAGCAATCTGGCCGACAATGAATTCGTCTGCCGCCTGCCGCAGCTCTATGCCGTCATCGCCGTTGTGGCGACGGCGGTCCTGGTTCTGGCCGCTTCCACCATAGGAGCCTACCGTGCATCGCTCATCGATCCGGCAGAAAGCCTGCGCGATCTTTAGTCTGGCCCTGCTGGGGCTGACCTCCACGGCTGTTCAGGCCGCCGACGCTCCGGCCTGGGAAGACAAATACGTCAACCCCAAGCCTCTGGCCGACGACGTGGTGCTACCCATGCCCTGCGGCGGCAGCATGGTCTTCCGCAAGGTCGAGGTGCCTTCCAACGGGCCCCTGGACGATTATCCCATTTCCATCGGCGGGACCGACGAGGGCAGAGGTTACAGCGAGGGGGCGCACAACGCCTATGTGGCCGGAGCCTTTCCGGCGGGCAAGACTCTGCGCTACACCCTGATGGCTAAATACGACGTTACTGACCTGCAATGGGCGGCAATGATGGAGGGGGACTGCCCGACGCCGTCCCTGGTCAAGCGCATGCCCAAGGTGGAGATAGGCTGGTTCGACGCCGTCTCCTTCGCCGACCGTTACAGTCAATGGCTACGCAAGAATGCCTTGGCCAAGCTGCCCAAGGACGGCGGCGAGGTGGGCTATCTGCGTCTGCCCACCGAGGTGGAGTGGGAATTCGCCGCCCGTGGCGGCATGAAGGTCTCGCCCTCCCAGTTCCAGGATCGTCTGCCGCCCATGACCGAAGGCCTGTCCAAACAGGTCTGGTACGCCGGCAGCCAGTCGGCCAACGGCAAGCTGCAGTTGGTCGGCTTGCTGGAGCCCAATTCGCTCGGGCTGTTCGACATGCTGGGTAATGTGGACCAGATCGTGCTGGAGCCCTATCGCCTGAACAAATTGTCCCGCGATCACGGCCAGCCCGGCGGCTTTGTGGTGCGGGGCGGCAATTATCTGACCGCCGAGCAGGATATCCGCAGCTCCTATCGCCAGGAACTGCCGCTCTATGACGGCGAGGGACCGCGCCGTTCGAAGACAACCGGCTTTCGTCTGGTGGTGGCCGGGCCGGTGCTGACCTCTGCCGACAAGCTGAAAGAGGTCCAGGGCGCCTGGGATAAACTGGGCGCCGTCTCGGCTGCCGCCGCGACGCCTGCCGCCGATCCGGTGGAGGAGCTCTCCAAGATCGCGAAGTCGGTGGCCGACCCCGCCACCCAGGCCCGTCTGCAGTCGGTAAGCCTTACCTTGCGCGCCAATATTGCCTCACGGGATGAACAACGGGACCGCGCGGTGCGTACCAGTCTGCGTCTGGGGGCCTTCCTGGGGCGGAAACTTGCCGATGACAGTAAGGCCGTCGAAACGCTGGCCAAGATCTACAAAACCCGCGTCGATGCCGGTCAGGCCGACGACCCTCGCACCAAAAATTTCAAGGACGAATTGGATAAAGAACAGACGGTTCTCGACGATATCCTGCGCTATTATGCCGATACTCTTCTTCGCACGGCCGATGATTATGGCGAAGAGGTGGTACGCAAGCAGTACGACCTTCTCCAGGTGGAATTGCAAGGGTTGGGCTTGGCTGAACTGAAGCCTTTCGTAGAAAAACACATGGGCCACTTGACGGCTTATCGAAAGGATCACAAGGTTGCCCGCAATCTGTGGCTTAAAAATTGGAACACGATGTAGCCGGGGGATCACATGATCAAGGCGTCCATTCTTCGTCCCGTTTCCGCCATTGTGGCGGCCTGCTTCCTGCTGGCGGCTTGCGCCACCGATGGCAATAAGCCAGGGGCCGATCCCAATGGTCAGCTGTCTCCCGATGAGCAGCGCCTGCGTCAACAGGCCAACACCTTCAACCAGACCGTGGCCGAGGGCGCGGTGGTTGGCTGCATCGCCGGCACGCTGCTTGGCCTTTTGGTGGCAGGTAAGAACAGCAAGGGCGAGGGAGCCGCCGTTGGCTGTGCCGCTGGTGCTGCAGTCGGCGCCGGAACCGGAGCCGTGGTTGCCAACAAGCAGGAGCAGTACGCCAACACCGAACAGCGCTATAACGCCCAGATCGACGAAGTCCATAAGGACAACGAGCGTCTGGCCGCGCTGATTCAGACGGCGCGCAGCACCATCGCCACGGACCGCAGCCGTATCGAGCAGATCGATGCCGATCTGGCTGCCAAGAAGATCACCATGGCCGAGGCCAAGAGCCGTATGGCCCATGTGGATGAAAATACAGCCTATCTGCAGAAGACCATCGCCTCTCTGAAGGAACGCCGCGACAAATATGTGGCTAACGCTAAGCAGAATCAGGCCGGAACCTCGGTCGCCGAGCGGGCCAAGATGGACGGCGAGATCAAGAATTTGCAAACGCAGATTGCCCAACTGGACGATCAGTTGAGCAGTCTGGTGACGCGCCGCAAAGTTTCGAACGTCGGGTAAGGGGATGACGATGAACAGCAACGCTTTGCGCGCCGGTGTCTGCATCGCGGCCCTGTCTTTTGCTTTGGTGGGATGCGCCACCAACGACGATCCGGCCAAGGGCGGCTTCTTCTCGGGGGTTAAGAACCTGACCGATGGCACCTATAGCCAGCGGGTGGACGAGCGTAAGAAGACCCTGGAAGACGCCCAGGATCAGAACACTCAGCAGCAGCGCAGCCTGGACCGCGCCAATTCCGAACGCGACGCCGTCGCTGCCCAGCGCACCGCCTCTGAAACCAAACTGGCCACTATGAACAAGGATCTGGCGGCCATTCGCAAGAAGCTGGCTTCGGCCAATAGCGCCAAGGCCAAGGCCAAGAAGGACGTCGTCGACCTGCAACAGCAGGTGGAGGAACTTCAGGCCAAGGTCGATACGGTCAAGCAGGACAGCTTCACGCCCGACGCCGAGAAGAAGGCCCGCCTTGATACCTTGCAAAAGGAGAAAGAGGCTCTTGAGAGCCAGGTCGATATGGCCTTGCATCGCTGATTAGGATGGAAGCGGGGATGGCCATGATGGATCGTAAGCTCGCCGTATGTTTGGCGTTTCTACTTGGCCTGTCCCTGCCTGCAATGGCCGAGGCCGGCCCCGAAGTCGCCGCCCAGAAGCAGCGCAATCAGGCCCTACAGGAATATGTCGGCAAGCTGCAGACCATGCTCAAGGGAGATCCTTGCGCCACGCCGGTCGAGGCTCAGGCCCTGCTGATGTCCGATCCCACCTCCTCAGCGGTCCAGCCTTCTGCTGACAAGGCCTATCAGGCACCAGACAAGGCGTCGCCTCAACCGGTCTCCAATGGCAAGGCTCTGGATCGTCAGGACTTGGTGGAACGGCTCCACAAAGCGGTGGTGTTGGTGATCGCCGATCACGGGACTGGTTCGGGCTTCTTCGTCGCCCCCAATCTGGTTGTGACCAACAATCATGTGGTGGAGACCAGCAAAGGCTCCGAGGTGGTGGTCATCGGCCAGGGGCTTTCCGGTCCCCGTCCGGCCAAGATATTGACTCATGTGGCCGGACAGGGCTTCGGTGCCCGCGACTATGCTTTGCTACAGGTCGAAGGGCCGGGCGTGGCTCAGGTTCTGACCCTGACCGACAAGGTCGAGGAGTTGGAGAAAGTGGTGGCCGCCGGTTATCCCGGCCTGCTGCTGGATAACGACATGGCTTTCCGCTCCCTGCTGAAGGGCGACCTAAAGTCCATGCCGGAATTGGCCATGAGCCAGGGCACGGTGATGGCTTTACAGAACAGAGACCGTTTACTGACCATCGCCCATTCTGCGCCAATCTCCGGTGGCAACAGCGGCGGACCGCTGGTGGATCAATGCGGCCGGGTTGTGGGCATTAACACCTACATCAATGTCTCGGTCCAGCAGGCCAGCAGCGCTGGCTTCGCCATCGCCGCAAAGGACGTTATCGCTTACCTGCGGGAAAATGGCGTTGCGCCCTCCACGGTGGACGGAGCCTGTGGGGATTAGGCCAAAGACGGTCTGGTTTTTGTCCAACATGCGATGCGGATCATGCTGAAGGAGGGATTTCAGTCTTCCTGAGGTTTCCGCCATGTTGGACTGCGTTATCGCCACCCCCGCTGCCATAGATCTGATCTGCCGTTTAACGCTTACCGCTCGGCGGGCGGAGGGTACGGGGTCTCATAGGGAGAACTGAACAGCCCTGGCTTGGAGAGCATCTCGAGCCGCTTCCGCCCCAACAAGTATCGAAGATGTAATTTCAGCTTCTTTTTGCACAAAATACCGCATTCATCGGAGATTTTTACAAAAATAAGCAAAAAATCATGGCTAATTCGGCGGAAAATCTATTTATTATAGTATTATGCAAGTCACTAATGCTTGGTTTAGTGACTGCATTAATCCCATGATATAGGCATACTTACCAAGGAAGATATGAGTTGGGGTGTCAGCGAAGACAAAGCTGTCGAGATCCTTCAAGACCGGAAACCTGGCGCAGCGCATGCGATAGCTGATCGACTTGGCTTGGCGATGGACCCGTTCGGCGCGGATCAGGCTGGCGAGAAGCGGATAGATCTCGTCCCGGCAGACCAGCCCCTTTCCGGCGATCTCATCGAAGCTGGCGCGCATGCCATAGAGCTTGAGCTCGCTCATGGCCTCCAGAACGATCCATCAGGCGACCCTCCAGAGGCTGTCGTAACGGCCGCAATCGGCCAAGGACTCGATGGTCAGCCGCAGGGCATTGGGGGTGATGACGCTGGGCAGAACGGGCGGCTGGTGACGGCGGGCGAGGATGCTCAGGATCACATCGTCATTCCACCGGCGTCGACGTTCGACACTCGTCATCACATGAACCGGAGCCATCGCACCGTCTTTAGCAGTGCTGCAAACACCGGTGCTTGCAGCGATGCCAAATTACCTCAGATTAAATCACGGCCGAAAAGACGGCCCACACCGGCTTTCAATTACCCACAAGTCCATCGAGAGCGAGCATGGCGCCCAGTTTTATATCGGTCAGGCGGGAGAGGCCCCTCCACATGACCATGTTTCCTGGTGGAGGGTCGCTGGCTCGGGCGAGGTAACCGCCAAGCCGAGCGATTTTGATCAAATACGCATCGAGCGTTTTTTGCGGTTCATGCGCAGCCGGCTTGTCGAGGACCAGACGGTCGAGCAGGACAGCCTCCTCCTTGGTCAAGGCGACACCGGGATCTGCGCTCGGCGATGATCTGTTCAGCATCGTCATCCAAAACACCCGCCAACTCAGGATGCAGAAGACGGCGATCAATCTCACCAGGCGTTCGGCCGTCTTCAGCCGGGCAGCCTGATTTCAGGATTTTATGGAACACCTCGATTTTCCACCGCAGAGCATACCAATTGAGTTTCTCGATGGCCTCCTCGCGGGAATTGACGGGTAAATCGGTGATGAGAGGTGGCCCCGTCCGTTTGGACAGAATGGCGGGTTGGTTAAGCTATCGCCTACACCGCCAGAAATTCCTCGAGAGGAAGATGGCAAACGTCAAAAACGAAACCCCCGCAAGGAGTTAGCTTGCGGGGGTTTGGATCAGATCTCGCATTGGAGCGAGTTATAACGAAAGTGGTTGCGGGGGCGGGCAATGGCCGAGAAAGGCATTCATTAACGACTTCAATCTGAAGCCTGAAGTATGGATCAGGAGGGAGTATGATACCTTGGCCGAGATAACGGAGAGGGGACAACGGATGTGCGACAATATCTCGCAAAGATTCTCACATGACAAAAATAGGGGCATGGGGTAGCCTTTTCCCCCTATAGGTGTGGAGTGCGGAATGTTGCCTGAGTGCTTAGATACGGAAATTGTCGTTAGCCCTTCGGATATGCTCAAGACATATCGTGCGCAATATCCGGTAAAACCTATGCAGAGAGAACCAAACAATTCGGATGAGACTATCCAAATAAAAATGGCGGATGGGATGCATGAGTTCCCATGCGCTCCCGCTTCAGTCGAACGGTTCCCCTGCATAACATCGATGCCGACCACATCCAAAATTGCAGAAACGTCTCGCTACCTTTGGGTAATCCGACCCGAAGATTTTCCGATCGCACTTGAGGCCTGCCCCTGGGGACAGGCTTTAGAAGGAAAATGCATAAAGCATTCCAATCTGACAGGAGGAAAACAAGCTCACTCCGGGGGTGAACTTTGGTTTTTTGAGAAAGACAAAATAATAGTGAATGCGAATTCAGGAAGATACGGCGCTTCATCAAACGAAGAATTTTGCGTCATTGTCGATTCCCTTAGGAAGTCTGGATACCACGTGGCGTCGATGGGCTTTGACATAGACAATGCGTCAGTTCCGAACTCCGTTCTCCTCGGAGCGCCGTCCTGGGAGGCCCCAATATGACGGTAGATGAGCTGAAGGCCGTGTTTGGCGCGGATAGCAACGGAGAAACAGCGGAAGAGCGTGCGTCCACGTCTCAAACGCAGTTCGTCCGAAGTCAGCACCAATTGTCTTTTTATAAAGAAAATGCAACTGGACGCAAAATCAATGCAAAGGAAGCACTGCGCCTCTTCGGCTGGAATACCCTGAAGCACCTTGCGGACAAACTATCAACACCCATTCTTGAGAACAAGGACGAACCCTACCGCTCCATCCAAAATCAACTTAATAGCCTTGGATTAGAGCTTGATTTTGTCGCAAAAAAAATTCACTGGACGGACGAAAGCATTAATAGATTTAAAGAACGCAGGCAAGTTTCATTTAGAGACCTGGAAAAGATATCAAGAACACTTGGACTCAATGAAGACTATCTTGGGAAGAATATTAATTCGTCAGAAGCCAACACTTTAGGAATTCGTCTTAGGAAGCTGCGCTCCAGCGATAGCGTGAAGTTTACGGAGAATACGGCACTCCGCCTTGCGGAAGCCGCCTGGACCATCCAGAAGCAAAATGAAATCTCCGCTCTATACGAGAGAAATCGCAACGACCCTAGGGGCGATTTCTCGCCAGAACCAGATTATGGGGATAAATGGCACCCAGATTACAAAGTTGGTTATGAGCTTGCGCAAAAAGCAAGAAAAATACTAGGAATAAAAGAAGGCGATCCCGTCTTATCGATTAAAGAAGTAATCGAGGATTGGTTAAGGATTCCCGTTATACAACTTGAGCTCCACTCATCATTTGCCGGAGCAACAGTTGCCGCAGGAGATCATCGAGGCATAGTAATCAATGTGACCGGAGAAAATAAAAATCCATTGATCCGCCGCATGACGATGGCCCATGAACTCGGCCACCTTCTATGGGATCCCGACGAAAAATTACAAAAAATTACGATCGACGGCTACAATCTCATTAACAAAGACGTGGGAGAGACTTCGCTCGACCATGTAGAGCGCCGCGCAAACGCCTTTGCGATTGAGTTTCTAGCTCCGGGAGCGGCCATTATAAATGAGTTCAGGACCGCCGGTGAGGGGAGCACGGGACTTGAGAGCATCATTGCAAAATATGGGATCGGCAGAATGGCTGCTGGGTATCACTTGGCGAACTCAAGCAACCATCAGATAGATGCAGACCATATAAAAATTCGCAATCCAGATTTCAGTGAATGGGAGGGAAGAGAGTCTTTGGCTGTCCCCCTTTTTCAGCCAGAGAGCGTTCCAATATCGCGTCGCGGTCGCTTCGCTTATTGCATTGTTTGCGCATTGGACAATGGTTTGATTTCTCGCGACACCGCAGCAAGTCTTTTTGGATGCAGTGAACGTGAGCTCCACTTGGCGATCAAAACAACAAGAGACTACATCTCCCCTGCATAAGTTATGCATCACTATACATACCAGAATACACATCAATTACCGAGCGATTAAGGCTGTTTCTTGAGTATCTTTGCTCCCTCATTTTCTGAGATGGATATGGTCTAACAGTTGGGCCACACTGCCTCGATGCTTGGGGGCCGTGTGGCCATGCCGTTTGCGGCAGACATAGGCCGCTCAAAAAAACACGACGGCCCCATCCTGGAACGAAATTGGTTGTGAGTTTTCGACAGCAACAAGGTTGCGGCAACACCGTCATCATGGCAATCCCGTGTCGCGTATTGCTGATTTCGCCGAGGTAAACGCCGCAATTTTCGAGCCAAAATACGCGCCCTTCACCTTGCGCGAGAGCTGATTTTCGACGGCATCCGGCCATCCCATCGGCCGGTTTGGGCGATCGAATTGACGGACAATTGGGTAATCCCCCCATTTTTAGCGGGGGTTGGACATAGAACTCATGCGGCCAATTTCAGTTTCTGGGCGGGCGTGATGCCACCGATACCCATATTGGGGCGGTCGTTGTTGTAGGTCCAGAGCCATTCTGTCGCGTGATCCTGTACCTCCGCGATGGTTTCAAAGAGGATTTGCCCCAGCCATTCATGCCGGACCGTCCGGTTGTAGCGCTCGACATAGGCGTTCTGCTGCGGCTTGCCGGGCTGGATGTGTTGAAGGGCGATGCCGTGCGTCTCGGCCCATTTCATCAGCGTGCCGCTGATATATTCGGGGCCATTATCGACCCGAATAGCCCCCGGCTTGCCGCGCCATTCGATGATCTGGTTCAGTACACGCACGACCCGTTCGGCGGGCAGAGAGAAATCGACTTCGATGCCGAGCCCCTCCCGATTGAAATCATCCAGCACGTTGAGAAGCCGGAAAGCCCGGCCGTCCTCCAGACGATCTGCCATGAAGTCCATCGACCAGACCTGGTTGGGGGCGTCTGGCACCGTCAGTTCATCGGGCTTGTCGCGTTTGAGCCGCTTGCGGGGCTTGATGCGCAGGTTCAGTTCCAACGCGCGATAGATCCGATAGACCCGTTTGTGGTTCCAGCCATGCCCCTGAATGTTGCGCAGATACAGGAAGCAGAGGCCGAATCCCCAGGTCTTTCTGGCCTGGGTCAGCCCAATCAGAAGGTCGGCGATCTGCTCGTTCTCGTCGGAGAGCCTCGGGCTGTAGCGATAGCACGTCTCGCTCAGCCCAAACGTCCGGCACGCCAACGCGATACTGATCCCTCGTCGCGCCACGGCTGTCTCGGCCATCTCCCGGCGCTGGGATGGCCGGGTTATTTTTTCCGAGCGCCTCGCGGAGCAATTCATTCTGCATGCTGAGCTCGGCAAACATCTTCTTCAGCCGCCGGTTCTCGTCCTCAAGCCCCTTCATCTCCGAGATCATCGAGGCGTCCATGCCGCCGTATTTTGCCCGCCATTTGTAGAACGTCGCGCTGCTCATCTGGTGATCGCGGCACAGCGTCAGGACCGGGATACCGTCCTCCGCCTGACGCAGGATCCCCATGATCTGGGCGTCCGTGAACCGACTCTTCTTCATCCGAATCTCCTCGTTCGCAAGACCGAGAAAATTCTACGTCCCCACCCCCTTATTTCCAGGGGGGATTACCGTCCCGGCCGCCCCCGCAGTGATGGCGGGCACGCGGCGAAGGGCTTGCGCGCCGAAATCCTGCCCCGCTTAGCAAAGGCCGGCGGCAATCCCCGGCACTTGCACGGTCTGGCGTCAAAGCCCCGGACGCCCCGGACCGGACGCTTCAATGCGCGAGGCCGAGGTGCCAAGATCGCAGCGACCTTTCCTCGCGGCTCGGGCTGGTCGTTCGACCGGGCGTCGGGAATGCGGGTGCGGCCCCGCCGAGTCACCGTCAAGGTGCGCATCGTCAAGCTTGGCGGGAACACTGGCGGCCTCCACGCCCATCTGCACTATCTGGAACGCGACGGGGTGACGCGCGCGGGCGAGCCGGGACGGCTCTTTTCCACCTTCGCCGACGAGGTGGACCGCGACGCTTTTACCGAGCGTGGAGCCGACGACCGCCACCAGTTCCGCATGATCCTCTCGCCCGAGGACGGCGCCGCCTACGACAACCTCATGCCCTTCACCCGCGATGTCATGGCGAAGGTGGAAGCCGACCTCGGCACCACGCTGGACTGGGTGGCGGCCGAGCACTTCGACACCGGCCATCCCCATGTCCATATTGTGGTGCGCGGCATCACCGAGGACGGCAAGATTCTCAACATCGCTGGCGACTACATCGCCCATGGCATCCGTCATCGCGCCAGCGAAATCCTGACCCGTGATCTTGGCCCCCAAACCGAACTGGAGGTCGGACGCCAGCTCGAACAGGAAGTCGAGGCCGAGCGCCTGACCCGCCTCGACAAGACGCTGATCGAACGCGCCGAGGACGGCGTCATCGATTTGCGCCTGGATACGGCCACCACCGACTTCGGCCGCAGGCATCACCAACTGTTGATCGCGCGGGCACGACGGCTCGAACGGATGGGCCTTGCCACCCCGGACGGTCCGCTCTCCTGGTCGCTGTCGGAGAACACCGAAGACGTGTTGCGCCGCATGGGCGAGCGCGGCGACATCATCAAGACCATGCACCGGGCGATGACCGAGGCCGGGCTCGACCGCCCGCCGCACTACTACCTCGTCCATGATCCCGACAGCCCGCCCGTGATCGGCCGCGTCGTCGCGCGCGGGCTGGCCGACGAAATGGGCGTGCGCCGTTATCTGGTGCTCGACGGCATCGACGGGTACAGCCATTACGTCGATATCGGCGAGACCGAGGGCAGCTTCCCCGTGGGCAGCGTGCTCCGCGTTTCCAACGCCACCACCGAACCTCGCACGGTGGACCGCACCGTGACCGAGATCGCGAGGGCTCACGACGGGCGCTATAGCATCGAGCGACACCTGTTCCACGACCCCACCGCCTCGGAAACGTTCGCCCAGACTCATGTCCGCCGGCTGGAAGCCATCCGGCGCGCGACGGGTGCCGTCGAACGCGAGGCGGATGGCACCTGGATCATCAAACCGGATCACCTCGACCGGGTAAGAGCCTACGAGCGGAAATTGACCGCGCTTCGTCCCGTCGCCATCGACACCCTGTCCTCCATTTCCATCGAACGCCAGATCGGCGCCGACGCCCCGACATGGTTGGACCGCCGCATCATCCACGAGGAAACCCAACCGCTCGCCTCGCATGGCTTCGGCCGGGACGTTTATCAGGCGATGGTGCGACGCCAACAATGGCTGATCGATCAGAAGCTGATGGAGCGCGACGGCCACGAGGTGATCTACCGCACCGACATCCTCGCCCAACTCCAGCGCAGAGAACTCCAGCACCTGGGCAAGCAATTGTCCGCCGAGATCGGCTTGCCCTACGTCGAAGCCGCGAAGGGCGAGCGGGTCGAGGGCATCTTCCGCCGCTCGGTCGAAAGCGCGGGCGGGCGCTATGCCGTGGTCGAGAAATCGCTGGAATTCACCCTGGTGCCCTGGCGGAGGGACCTGGAGCGGCATATCGGCCGCCATATCTCCGGCATCGACCGAGGCGACACCATCGACTGGACCATCGGGCGCGGGCGCGGCGGACCGGCCCTGTAAACGCGAGAGCGTGCCATTGCGCAGAATAAAGGCTATCACGCTCATCCCAGGTTACGGCGCATCCTTGAGAAAGGATTGTAACCGGAGGATGCGCAATGATCCGGGGCAAGACCCGCCACCAGCTTTTTCTTCCCGACGAGTTGAGCAAGCGCCTCACCCAGATGGCCAAAAGCCAGAAGCGGGCACGCTCCGACCTGCTCTTGGAGATGGTGGAAACCTATCTCAACCGGCGGGCAGCACCCGAGGTCGATGAACGCATTCTGGTCCGGCTCGACCGCATCGCCCGCGCCGTGGAACGCGGTAACAGCGAATCCTTCCTCATCAGCCACAGCCTCGCCCGCTTCATCCGCCACCAGTTGATCTATGCCGCCGCTTTGCCCGCCCCCGGTGCCGAAGCCCAGGCCCTGGGCGAGGAGTCGTAAGTCTCTGGAGATTTGCCATGGGAAGCGAAAAGAGACCGGACTCCCTGGAAGGGATGAGCGAGGCGGAGCGGAACGCTTGGCAACGAATCGACACCGTGGTCCTGCGCCTTGCCCGGCTGATCGGACGACAGATGGCCCGCGATGACTTCGAGCGGCGCATCACGGCCGCCAACGACAACCGGGATGACGACGTGCCTTGAGATTTTGCCCTGCCCGCTTGGCAAAATGGGGCTGGGCGCAGCCCCTTCCGCCGGCCATCCGCATCCTGCATTGCCCCCTTTCTCCCATTGCCTCGCCGCAAAGGGACTTGACCTTATGCCCGAAAAGGCATACTCTGAGGAGAGGTTAGAAGTCATGGCGGAACGTTCCAGCGTCAATCAGCCCAAGCCCGTGCGCTGGGTCGGCACCAGCAAGGAAGATCTGAGCGGTTTTCCGGAAGAGACGCGGCGGCGGGTTGGCGGCGCCCTTTGGGAAGCGCAGATCGGTCGCAAAGCCCCTTATGCGAAGCCACTGAAAGGCTTTGGCGATGCTGGCGTGTTGGAGGTTGTGGACGACTTCGACGGAGACACCTTCCGTACCGTGTACACCGTGCGCTTCGCCAATGCGGTCTATGTCCTGCACGCCTTCCAGAAGAAATCCAAACGCGGTATCGCCACGCCCAAGGCCGAACTGGACTTGATCGACCAACGGCTCAAACGAGCGAAAGAGGATTACGAGCAATGGTCAAAGAGCGAGAAGCCGAAATCCCGGTAACGGAAAGCAGCGGCAACGTGTTCGCCGATATCGGCTTGGCCGAGCCCGAGGAAGAACTGACCAAGGCCCAACTTGCAAGCCATATCCGGCAGGTCATCAAGCGTCGGCGCCTGACCCAGGTCGCAGCCGCCGCCCTCATGGGCATCGATCAGCCGAAGGTCTCGGCCCTGATCAACGGGCGGCTTGCGAACTTCTCCAGCGAACGACTGATGCGGCTGCTGACAGCGCTCGGCCAGGATGTCGAGATCACTGTCAAGACGAAACCGCGCAATCGCGCGCAGGGTCGGATTCGCGTCATCGGCGAGACCCACGTCTGATCATGGAGTGATTGCCATGCCCCGTGTTGCGCTGTACGCCCGCTATTCCTCCGACACTCAGCGGGCCGCGTCGATTGAAGACCAGTTCCGCATCTGCCGGGAACACGCGGCACGCCAGGGCTGGACCGTCACCGCCTGCTACCATGACGCCGCCATTTCCGGGGCCAGCACGATCCTGCGCCCCGGCATTCAGACCCTGTTGACCGACGCCCGGTGCGGCAAGTTCGACCTGGTTGTCGCCGAGGCCCTGGACCGTATTTCCCGTGACCAGGCCGACGTGGCGACCCTGTTCAAGCATCTCACCTTCGCCGGCCTTACCATCGTCACCCTGGCCGAGGGCGAAATTTCCGAACTCCATGTCGGCCTCAAGGGGACGATGAACGCGCTGTTCCTGAAGGACCTCGCCGCCAAGACTCACCGGGGCCTGCGCGGCCGGGTCGAAGCCGGCAAGGCCGGCGGCGGACTGTGTGCTACGGCTACGACGTGGTGAAACGCCTCGACGCGGCCGGCGAGCCGGTAAGGGGGGAAAGGACCGTCAACTCGGCCCAAGCGGAGGTGGTGCGCCGCGTGTTTCGCGACTTCGCCGTCGGCATCAGCCCGCGCACCATCGCGCGGCGCCTCAACAACGAGGGCATCCCGGGACCGGACAGCACGCTGTGGACGGATTCCACCCTGCGCGGCCACGCCAAGCGCGGCACCGGCTTCCTCAACAACGAACTCTACATCGGCCGGCTGGTGTGGAACCGCCAGCGCTACGTCAAGGACCCTGCCACCGGCAAACGGGTGTCGCGGATCAATCCGCCCGGGGCCTGGATCGTCACCGAGGTGCCCGAGTTGCGGATCATCGACGACACGCTGTGGCAGGCCGCCAAGGCCCGGCAACAATCCCTGGCGACGGAATACGCCACCGTCATTACCGCCGTGCGCGATTCCTTCGCCGCCCGCGCCGCCGAACGGGCCGCCAATCCCCTCAACGCCACCCACCGGCCGCGCTCCTTGCTGTCCGGCCTGCTGGTCTGCGGCTGCTGCGGCGGTCCCTTCGCCTTGCGCGGCCAGGACCGCTATGGCTGCTCCACCCACATCATGACCGGAACTTGCGCCAACAGCCGCACCATCCGCCGCGACGCCCTGGAAGAACGGGTGTTGATCGGACTGAAGGACCGCCTGATGGCCCCAGAGGCCGCCGCCGAGGCGATCCGCGCCTATGTCGAGGAAACCAACCGCCGCAACCACACGCGCCGCGCCGATGGCGAGACCGAGCGCCGCGAACTGGACAAGATCGCCCGCACCATCAAGGAACTTGTCACCCAGGTCGAGGACGGCGGCGGCAGCCGTGCCGTAATGGCCCGCCTGCGGGAACTGGAAGCCCGGGAAGACGAGATCAACGCGCGCCTTGCCCAGGCCCCCGCCGACATCCCCGACATTCACCCCAACGTCGCCGACATCTACGTCCGCAAGGTGGCCCGCCTCGCCGAGGCACTGTCCCACACCGACGAACGCGACGAAGCCGCCGACGCGATCCGGAGCCTGATTGAGAAGATTACGCTGACGCCCGGCCCCAAGCGCGGCCAGATCGACGCGGTGCTGTATGGAGATTTGGCCGCCATCCTCGAATGGACGGCCCAAAACGCGAACACTCCCGGCCTTGGGGGCTCGGGAGTGTCGGTTTCAGTGGTTGCGGGGGCAGGATTTGAACCTGCGACCTTCAGGTTATGAGTTTGATAAATCATCACCGAGCGACCTTCGCTCACTTGCGTGCAAATACGACAATATACTGATATCAAACAGTATTATTCCAAACACCCTACGATCATGATACCCTTTCCCATCATGATTTCGGCTCTCTACTGTTACCTATGCGTTACCTGTACCCGACCTTCAGGTTGAGGATGGGCGACGCGGGTGGGAGGGGTTCGATGGCGAAATTGACCAAGCGGGTGGTGGACCAGATCGCTCCCGGCGACACAGAATCGATGCACTGGGACGACGAGCTCAAAGGGTTCGGCTTGCGGGTCTGGCCCAGCGGGCGCAAGGTCTACATGGTGATGAGCCGGGTGAAGGGGCGTCTGCGCCGGATCACCATCGGCCCCCATGGCGCCATCACGCCAGAGCAGGCCCGGATCCGGGCGCACAAGATTCTCGCCGAAGCCAAGGCTGGCCGCGACCCCGCCCTGGCCCTGGAACTCGATCAGGCACGGAAGGCCCCGACCGTCAAGGGATTGGGCGAGCGCTTCCTCAAAGAGCATGTCGCGGTGCGCTGCAAGCCGAGCACCCAGGCCGAATACAAGCGTTCCGTCGAGCTGTTCATCAATCCGAAAATCGGAACCCGCAAGGTCACCGACATCGAGCGACGCGACATCGCGGAAATGCACCAATCGCTCAGCCACATCCCCTACCAGGCCAACCGGACCCTCGGCGTCCTGTCGAAAATGTTCAATCTCGCCGAGGTGTGGGGATTACGGCCGGACGGCAGCAATCCATGCCTGCACGTCAAGAAATACGTCGAGCGCAAGCGTGAGCGTTTTCTCAGCACCGACGAGTTCGCCGCCCTCGGCACGGCGTTGCGTGAGGCCGAGGCCGATGGACCCGAGACCCAATCGGCGATCACCGCGATCCGGCTGTTGATGCTGACCGGCTGCCGTCTGAGCGAAATCATGACGCTGAAATGGGAGTACGTCGACACCAGGGCCCGGGAACTGCGACTGCCCGACTCCAAGACCGGGGCGAAGGTGGTGCATTTCGGCCAAACCGCCGCCGCCATCCTGGACGACATCGAGAGGTTGGACGACAACCCCTTTGTCATTACCGGCAAGAAGCCCGGCTCCCGGCTGACCGACCTGCAACACCCCTGGCGACGCATTCGGGACAAGGCCGGCCTGAGCGATGTCCGAATCCACGATCTGCGCCATTCCTATGCCAGCGGCGCCCTGGCGCTGGGGGAAGGGTTGCCGATGATCGGCAAGCTGCTCGGCCACAGTCAGGTCCAGACCACCGCCCGCTACGCCCATCTTGCCAATGATCCAGTCAAACGTGCCGCCGGACGCGTGTCGGATACGATCGGCATCGCCCTGCTGGGTGCCCCAAAACACAAATCCAGAGGGCAAAGGAAATCGGCGAGATAGTCCGCATCGTGTTGACGATGTCAGTACATCCTTGATAGGGTGAGTCTCAGATTGAGAGGTGCACCATGACGTCCGCCGAACCGCACACAGGAAGAAGTCTCTCCCGCAAGGGCGACATGATTCAGATCCGCGCCTCGTCCGAAACCAAGGCGCTGCTGAACCGAGCAGCGACCCTGCGCGGACAAAAGCTGTCGGAATTCATGCTGGACAGTGCCCGGCGTCAGGCGGAGGAAACGTTGCTGGATCAGCGGGTGTTCTTGCTGGAGCCCGACGCACACGCGCAGTTCCTGGCGCTCCTTGACGCCCCCGCCGCGCCGAGCGACGAAGTCCGTCAGCGTCTGACCCGCCCGGCGCCCTGGGAGCGGTAATGCCGGGAAAAGGGGGGCCTGATCCGGCCCGGCGCGTGCGTTCGCCAGAGCGTTTGACCCCAAGCCACGATCTGGCCGCGTTCCAAAACGGCCGGCACCCGCCTCTGGACGATTGGCTGAAACGTCGGGCGCTTGCCAGCGAAGGCCTGTCGGCCCGGACCTATGTCGTCTGTGACGCCGATCCTCCGGGGCGGGTGGTCGGCTATTACGCGCTGTCCACCGCGATGGAGCAGCGGCTCGTCCTACCCAGCGCAAGACTTCGGTCCGGAACACCGGACGAAATCCCGTTGCTGCTGATCGGTCGCCTTGCCATCGATCAGGCGTGGCAGGGAATGGGCCTGGGCAGCGCCCTGGTGTCCGACGCGTTGCGCCGCTGCCTCGCCGCCTCGGACATCGCTGGTGTCCGCGCCGTGATCGTGCATGCCATCGACGACGGGGCAGTCGAATTCTACCGACGACTCGGGTTCATCCCCTCCCCGCTTGGGCCGCGCGTCCTGATCATGCCGATCGAAACTGCACGCGGCGTTATGCGGGGATTAGGGTGAAATAAATGATCGCACATCAAAACGAAATTTTCGACACAACGACCTGCATCGCACCATCGAGATCAAATCGACGTCGAAGAACTACGTCACGCGCCAAAATGAGAGGCAGGCAGGCGGAGAACTTGAGCCCAGAAATCTCATGGCCGAGATCTACGCCATCAGCATTTTCTAATGCGTTGGTCAGGTCTGCTGCATCCAGACTTGGTGGATGGCCATCGAGATCAAGGCCAAAATCGTCTGAACGGCGCACGCGGCATTGATCATTCGCGATTGCCAAAGCAAGTGCCGCATTGGCGCGCCCACCCGCGAAGGTCCACCAGTGGATGCTGCCTTCCTCCGCGAGGATGGCTTGCGCCCGTCCGTCTAGGAAGGAAAACTCCTCGACCAACGTGGCCAGTCGTGTGGTCCCTCGCTTCGACAACGTGCATGGCACCTGCCCTTCCGCCAGACAGCGCTGGATCGCGCGACAGAGGTCGAAATGCAAAGCCCGGGAACTGCCCAACCATCGGCTTTTGCCGGCTCCTGCTGCCGGTTCTGCCCAGGCAATGCGGCGACGCCAGTCGATGGAGGCGACCTGCCAGTGACGCCCGGCGAGGAGAAGGACGGATGGCTGGTCCGCCCTCGCCGTCAGGGAGACCGGATCGACTTGCCCCAGTTCCTGGCGACCGTGCATGACCGTGACCATGGACGGGGCAGTGAAGGCGGCCAACAATTCCAGGAAATTCCTGCGGCCGAACAACTTTTCTCCCGTGGGACCGATCCCCAGGACCCCGCCATCGCTCGCCAACACGCCCGTCACCAGCATGTGGCCCAGGATGGCCCGGGTGTCACCCTCGTCAACGGCACCGAATGCACCGGCAAGACGGGGCTGGACTTCACTCTCCGGCAAGCCGCCATCCTGTAGGATCATCGCCATAATTTGTTGGGCATGGAGATGCAAGGGAGTGGCCGGCGGTTTGACCGGCTCGACATAGCCTTCGCTCCACAATCTCACAAGTCCTGCCGCATGCAGGAATGCCTTTTCCGAGGTCGTCAAAAACAGGCAGTTGCGGCGGCTGCCCGGCCGCCGCCCGGTCCGCCCCATTCGCTGCAGGAACGACGATACCGTGGAGGGAGCATCGATCTGAACGACCCGATCCAGATCACCGACGTCGAGGCCCAGTTCCAACGTACTGGTGGCAACGATGACGCAATCGCGCTCGCGGGCAAAGGCTTCCTCCGCCTGCCGGCGAGCATCGGCTCCCAGAGACGAGTGGGAGACGAAGGTTCTTACCCCGCCGGCTTGGAGTCCGGCCGCCAATTGTTCGACCTTCCCGCGGCTGTCGCAGAATACCAGTCGCTTCTCGCCACGATGAAGGCGGGACAGGAGCAGCGCCGCGTTGTCTAGCGACCCGACATGGTCCAGCGTGACGTCGGCGTCCGTCGATACGGTCGACCGACCTGCGACCACCACTGGCCGACCAACCGTGAGCCACTCGGCCAATTCCTCAGGATTGCCGACGGTAGCAGACAGCCCGACACGCTGTAATGGTCGACCAACAAGCCGTTCCAACCGGGCGATGATTGCCAATAGATGCCAACCGCGATCATCGCCGGCAAAGGCGTGCAGTTCATCGACCACCACCGCCTGTAGGCCCGCGAATAATGCCTCGTGTTCGACACGGCGAGAGACGAGCATCCCCTCGATGGATTCCGGGGTGATCAGCAACAAATCGGGCAGCTCGCGCAAGACCTTCCGCTTTTGCCCTTGGCCGACGTCGCCATGCCAAAGCGCCGCCCGCCGCCCGACTAGGCCGGCGTACTGCGCCAACCTTGGCTCCAGGTTATTGAGCAGCGCACGGATCGGGCAGACATATAGGACGGAGACCCCTCGCCAATTCTCCGTCAGCATCCGCGACAGGATCGGAAACGATGCAGCCTCGGTCTTGCCGCCTGCTGTGGGAGCAAGCAGGAGGGCATTCTTTCCGGTTACGACAGGCTCGATCGCCTCGGCTTGCGACGGACGCAAGCCCGGCCAGCCCAGCGTATTGACGATGTGGTATTGGAGTGAGGGATGGAGGCGCTCGAACGGGGTCACATCTCGAGCTCGACATCGTCGACAGACATAGCCCCTGCGCTGGCGCGTTCGGCCAGGGTCATCTCGTTGTCGGCCAGCGTCAGGGCGTAATGCTGTCTCGGGTCAAAATCGTCATGCTGGTCGACACGATCGAGGACCTCCCCTACCAACTTCTTCAGGAACAGCCGTGGAGCGACACCAATCTTGCCCCCTAGGCCACCTGCAACAGCGCGGCCTAGGTCCAGGATATAGTCGTCATCGACCACCGAGCGCACCCGAGACACCTTCACGGACTGATCGCTGAAGATATCCCTGACCTTTCCTCCCACGGCGGCAAGGAGATCGAGATCAAATCCCTTGAGGCGCAATTGCGGTGCGCGGGGATTGTCGAAGCGAGGGTCAGTGGTGAAATCGACATGCAGACGCTGAGCCAGTGGTGGCAGCCGCTGAACACCCTGGGGGCCATCGAAGAAGGCGGGCGTGCCGGTCGCCACGAGGTACAGGCCTGGGAAACGTCCGGCGTCCAGTTCGTCGATAAACTGACGCAGCGCGTTCAATCCCTTTTCCCTGGAATCCGCCCGCATCCGCTGAAGGGTTTCGACCTCATCGAGCACCAGCACCAGGCCGGCAAAGCCGGAATCGCGCAGGATGGTCAGCAATCCGGCGAGGAAATTGACCGCCCCGAAGTGATCGATCTCTCCCTTGATGCCAGCCGCCCGTTTGACCGAGGCTGCGACGTTGGGCTGACCGCCGAGCCAGGCCAACAGCCCTTCGGCCAGTTGCGCGTCGCCCTTTAGCAACGCATCGCGATAGGTTCGCAGCACTGCGGAAAAGGCGGGGGCGGTTCGGCTGACGGCGGACAGCCGCTGTTCCATCAGGTCGACGGAACGCTGGTGAAGGCTCTCGGCATCGAGGCCAAGCGCTGGTTCGGCAGCGAGAAGATCTTCCTCCAAACGATAAAACCAGCCATCGATGACTGAATGCAGCGCACCAGAGGCCATATCGGCTGTCGCCAGCCGTTCAATCAGGCGCCGGTAGACCGTCTCCATCCGATGTAATGGTGTCTCGGTTTCCGAGATCTGCACCTCGCTGGTGGCAAAGCCTTTCGATCGTGCCCGTTCCTGGAACCAGCGGCCGAAGAATGTCTTGCCCGATCCGTATTCTCCTCGAATTGCTTTGAAGGCCGCCCCACCCAGGGAAACTGTTTCCAGTTCGCTATCGAGAGCGCGCTCGAACCGGTCCATGCCCACGGCGAGAACGTCGAGGCCGGATTTCGGCACGGTTCCTCGGCGAAGGGCATCGATGATCTCGGTTCTGCGGCGGGGGCTCAGCATGCGTTCACACCTTGATCTCAAACTGAGCGGCGAGTTGCCTCACATCAAGTTCGACCCAGTCTCCCGTATCGTCCACCACAAGGATGGGGGACTGATCGACGTTGATGAGGCGGCGGACATTGGACAGCAGGCCGTTTAGGCGGAAAAGAGGAATTCCGATCTGCCGCGCCAGCGCGGTCCGCGGCAACCGACCCCGTGCTTCCAGGGCCGCAAGTACGGCGCGAACGTCCTCGTTGCGGGCCGCTCCCTTGCCAGCCAGTTTGCACTGAGCCTCGTAGATCTCGCAGGTCATCAGCCTACCGATCCAGCCAGCGTCAGGGGATGGAGACCCGCTTTCCGGCAATGTCGGATTGGGGGGAGGCTGCTCCGAGAACAGGGTCGGTTGGCTGGCCGCAAGTGGTCCTTTCTTGGGTCGACGGCGTATTTCTGCTGTTGGCTTGGGCGTCGGCACTTCCATCGACAACGGCACCGAATTCCACCATTCAGGGGTGGCCGGAGGGGAAAACTCCCAGAGGGGAGCGTCATTGGCGGCAGAGAAGACAGCTAGAGGTACAAGCACCTCCTGAGGTGTTGCACCACCGTGGTATCCGGCCTTCTTCGCGCCATACCGGAGCAACTCACTCCATGGAACCAGCACCTCCTTGGCTCCGTCGGGCGAGAGGACGCGCGCGCCCGCAAACGCCATTTCTCCGTCAGCGGTAACATCCATAGGGCGCCACCGATCACCCGTCCCTTTGCCAGCTTGTCGACTGCCGTCCTCCAGCACATGCCCGTGGTCCGCCGTCATCACGACCATGCGACCGGCATTTCTCGCCTCGTGGAAAATGGGGCGAAGCAACTGCATATCATCCAACGACCACCGTGGCCGTGCCTGATCGGCACCCGACAGATGATCGTCGACGGCATTATAGACGATAGCGACGACGCGATGGCGGGCATCGGCTAGCGCAGCGCGCACCACGTCGGCCAGTGCCCCACCATTGCTGAGTTCACCCTTGTGAAATAGGATCGGTGCCGGGCCGCTCTTGGTAATCCGCATAAGGCCGGGGTGGTTTGCGAACCCGCTCTTCTCAACGTTAGCCGCGCCTTGGCATATCCTGCCACAGAGCAGGCTCGCCCGGGCCACCTCGGTGACCGTCGGAATGATCGAGACTGCCGCGTGAAGCGGGGCACCATCCACGGCCAATTCGTTCCACCCCTCATCCGCCAGATCCCCGGCAAGCTGGCGGAACACCGGGAAACTCATGCCATCGAGCAACAGCAACAGCACTGGCGCCGAGGATGCCGCGCTCACAACCACGCGATCCAAGATGGCTTCAACAGGGGTCAGAGACCGGACGGGACTGGCTTGCCTGTTCCACTGGACAAGCGCCGATGCGAAAGCCTGGTTCTGGCGTTCCCGCCTCGCCCGGATTTCCTGAGCGAGACGGACATAAACAGCGGAAACCGGTGCAAGGTCATCCCCGCCCAGCAGAGCCGTGCGAGCCCAGTCGACAAAGCTGCCTTCAGCCACATAGGCGAGCGCGATATCCTCAAAATTTGATGCCTCGCTCGCGTTGGTCGCAGCAACCCAACGCAGCAGCCGCAATGCCATTCGCAGGCGTTCGCCCCGCAGGGGCTGCAGCGCCGCTTGGTGGTGCTCGAAGACACGAAATGCAGCCTGCTCGGCGCGGACCATGGCTTCCCCACTCCCCCCTCCGGTCAGGACGGGTCCGATGGCTGCAGCCGCCTCACTGAGTCGAACATCGAACGCTGCGGGGAGCATGCTGCTATGAACAACATGATCAAAGGCATGGATACCCCGGAGAACATCTTCTGCCTGCTGAAAAATCACGCGTGAGAATTGCGGCTGCTTCCGAGCTACGCGGATGGCGGCCTGCGCCCAAAGACGAGCCGCCGGGGCGGGAATTTGGGATCGTCCCACCAATGGCTCCAGCCGGACCGCAGCAGAGAGCAAATCGGAATTTGTCCAGCCGTCGCTAAACACCACCTCGCAGACCAGGCCGAGTGCGACCGCCTCACCGCCATTTCCTGCCAAGAGGGTGTCAATGATCAGTTCACCAGCCGCGCCGCAGACACCACGCAGATAACCGGCAATCCCCTTTTGTGCAGCATCGGGCAACCGCACGAACCGGTATGGCCCATCGTCCACGACCGTCCAGTGCAGCAGCGTTTCGATATCCGGCCGTGCCTCGGCAATACCCAGCACGGAGGACAGCAATGTTCGCCACGCGGTGTCGGCATCGAGAATGCCGCCGGGTACTGGGGCATAGCCCTCGGGCGGACGATATTCCAGCAGCAGGTCGGCCATCCAGTCGCACCCCCGCAGCCGGGGATCAAGTTTCCTTGCCTGAAAGGCATCTCCCAACATGCGCCAGCTCTCGATAGAGAACAGCCTTTCCAGACACAGTCGGGCGAGGACATCGCCGCCCAGATCCGTCTCCTGCAAGTCGGTTAGGATGACGACACCGTCCTCCGTCGTTTCGGAAAGCACTTCGCGCATTTCCAGGGGAGAACTGCACCACCGGATCTGGAAACGGCGTTCACCGCAATCCAGGTGCGGTGGCCAAGCCCCACGGGACGGCGAACGGATGGCGATAAAACGGGCATCACGCCGCTTCTTCAGGACCCAATCGACCTGGCCGACGATGCGCTGGGGGGAAAGGGCGCCAACCGTCACAATCTCAATCCTCGTCCCGGACCAGGGTCCAGGAAATGTCCAAACGGCTGGCCGGCTCGCGGGCGACGCGATCAGCCAAATCCGTCAGCACAGAACGGACCTCAGCCGCCTTGATTCCGGTGACCACATTTTTCTCGATGACCCTTCCCTTTAGCGGTTGTGGGGCAGAAGGAGGTGGTGGTGATGGGGCCTGCGCCGTCGTAGATGCGGTCAGCAACTCGACCGCTTTGCCATGGTCGTCCTGGATACTGGAACGCAGGGCGACGACATGCTCGTCGGCACCAAGGGCCTGCGCCAGCCGTCCGAGGATTGTACGAGCCTCTGAGGCACGCTCGTCCGACAGCTTGCGCAATGCTTCAAATACGCGCCAAGCATCCCCGCGCAGAACCTCATCCAGCGCCTGTGCCCGGCTGATGGTTTGCGCCATAGCGGTGTCCGAGGTCTGCAGCGACGCCTCGGCCAATCGCTGGATCAAAGCGTCGTCGGCACTTTCGTCAAGTGCCTTCAGGAGTGCCTGGCACGACTTGGCGGTGATAGACCGATTCGTCGTTCCGGCCGGGCGCGCAGGCGCCCTAACGTCTGATGGCGGCGAAGCCGCCGGGCCGAAGACGGACTGACGTGTTGCCAAGCTCGCGGCATAGGCGTCGATGGCAGGCCGAGAGTCGCGCGCCTTCTTTCTGACTTCCTCGGTCAGGTGATGCGCGTTCGCGGCGTTCAGCAAGCGCGGAATGGTCAGGCCAAAGAGCTTGGAGGCCCGATCGACGGCTTCATCCCACTGCACCTGCGGCGGCAATGCCTGCTCACGAAGTTCGGCATCGTCGGCCAGAGTCCCTAATCCGGCGGCAAAGGGAATTCCGCGCAGGAAGAAGGTGCGATTGGTCTGGCCGGCATAGGTCAGAATAATGAGATCCTGCGCATCCTTTGGCAGGCCCATTCGCTCAGGAACGTCGATCCATCGGCGTAAACTCGCCACCGTGATCGTCTCAACGCCATCGGCGGCCTGGCATCGGCTGAAATGCTGGCGCCAAAGGACATCGAGGGTAAGGTGGGTCGAACCCATGGTGCCCAGCTTCAGGGGGCCGGCCACCCCTAGCAGCAGTTGGCGCATCCCCTTGTCGGCCACCAGGACGCGATGCTCCGATTCCGACAATGCCTTCTCGACCTCGATCTGCACCTTCTTGAGCACAGCAGCCTTCACCTCGGCCTCGAAGCGTGGGGCCGCCGGGAAGAGATATTCGTGCAACTGTCCTAACAACTGCTCCAGCGCCGATTTGAGATCCCGGCCCACCGGGAGAATTGGCTGGAAGGTCTCGTCGAGCGACTGCACCTGCTGCGCCGGATCGATCGGCGAGCTTCCAAGCGCGTCGCGCGGCTCATTTTCGATACCATAGGCAGCATGCAGGCAGGTGCGCAGGCGCTGCTGCAACTGGCTCCGCTGATTCTGAAGCAGGGAGCGTGCCTGCTCGCGATCGGTCGGCGAGAGGTGGCGGGCCGCCTCGTTGAAGCGATCACCCTTGAGCAATTCCTCAACGATAATCAGGCGCCCCAGCTCATCCTGGGCTTTCTGGCTGAGGAATGACGGCAGCCAGACCAGCACCGCCGCCGCCTGCCCGCGCTCCCGGAAGGACGACAGTCGTACCAGATCATCGGCCGACGAATAGTTCGCGCTGTCGAAAGGATAGTCGAACATCACCGTCCAGCGGTCGCTGTCCCCCGACAGGCGATCATCCGACAACTCGCGGACATTGTCATAGCCGATCAGGATTTCCCGCCGGGTGCCCCTCCATGTGAAGGCGAAGGTGGCGAAGAGATCTCCCGAAACCTCCAGCCCCAATTCCTGGAACAGGGCCTCGCGGATCTTGCGGCGGCGGTTGCCCGGATTGTCGTATTGCCGGCCGTAATCGATAATGGGGTCGGTATCGACGCCGGTGATCTGGACGGAGATGGTGGGGTTATCACCGTCGCTGATCTTGATCTCGCCCACCTCGGCCGCCCAGCCGCGCAATTTCTGGAGAACGACACGCCCTTCTCCACCGGCAATAGGGGACTTCACCGTGCCGTGATTGAGGGCTGCCAGCCGAACGGCGTTCAACACCTTCAGCGATTCCACTTCCGGCACCAGAGCGGCCAACAGAAGCGTCTTCAGCAGGCGGGCATCGTTCCTGAGGTTTCGCGCGCGATCGGCGGGCTCCGGCTGGTCCCAGGCGATGTCATGTTGCCGCTCCAGGATCGGCAGCAACTTCATCCGCCACAGCTTCTTGGCATTCTCGAAATGGATGCTCATGGCGTCCGAGAACGAATCATCGCCCGTCGCCAACACATCGAACAGATCGCCGACGGGAATGAGCTGGCCAAGTTCAAGGTCGGCCCGGCGATCGACCAACAACTGCATCATCAATTTCAGTGCGGTGCGCTCGCGCTGCAGCACCGACGACACCGCGATCAGCGTCTGTACCAGAGCCGGGCTGAACGGATAAACCAACCTGAACATGTCGCGTTCGCCGGTGGAGGTCAGCAGTGTCTCCACCACGTCCTGGCGCGCCTTCAGCGTCTGGTCACAGGCCTCAGCAAGGGTGGCGCGGGCTTCTTCGGATACCGGCCGCAACACCCGCTTGTTAGCGATGATGGGCAAGTTGCGGTCTTCCAGATTAATTTTGGCGAAGCGCGCTTCCCACCAACGCAGCACATCGTTGAACTGAAGCTGCAGCGACCCGGCCAGGGTGTCGCCGACCAGTTCCCGCAGATCGCGCTGGCGGGCAACGAAGCTGATCAACGGAATGGGGCGATCGGCATTAGCGGCTTCGACCAATTTGGACAGCTTCGCTCCTTCGTTGGATACGAAGGCGGGATCTGCTGCGCGGGTAGCCAGCCACAGGATCAACTCGTCGAGGAAGAGAATGACGGCGTCATAGCCCAGCGACTTGGCGTGCTTGCTCATGATCGACAGGCCGTCGTCCAACGACACGAAGTCGTGAGCAACGGTGGCGTACTGACGGAAGAACTGGCGGATGAGGTCGCCGATCAGCCGTTGGCGCTCTTCTCCACCGGGGCCTTCCAGCATGGCCAGCGCGAAGCTGTCATTGTCCCAGCGCCCCTGTCCGCCGGCAATCTTGCCCCACCCCGATCCGCCGGTGGCGACGTGCCCCTCGTTCAGCCGGTCGAAAAACTCGTTGTCACCCAAGGTCGTCCGAAGGTTGCGGGCATCCTCGAACATCGATTCTGCGATATAGAAGCCGGGAACCGGCGCCTCAGGGTGCAGCTTACGAACATGTTCGGCGTACTGACCAAGAACGGCTGCATCGAGGCTGGTGGCGCCGATCATGTGGTAGGGCACCATCAGGAACCGGCGCGCCTGTGTCCATTCATTATGCCGAACCACCACCTCGGCCAGTTCGGGGATCGACCGGGCGGCGAGATTCCCCGACAGCAACAAATCCAGCACCGCCATGAAATGGCTCTTGCCCGAGCCGAAGCTGCCATGCAGATAGCACGCCTTGCTTTTCCTGCCGTCGATGGCGGATCGGATGAAAGCCAGCGCATCATCGAAGCAGGTTTTCAGCTGCGGCGTGACCACGTAGTCGCGCACCGTTTCCTCGGGCCGGGTCAGGCCGTCAGAGAGCTGCAGCACGAAATCGCCCGAGTGAACCCGTTCAGGGATGGCAATGAGGTCGCGGATCAGGGTCATTCACAGTGCGCCTTGATAGACAAGCCCCAGTTGTGCCACGACTTTCCGTCTGGAACAAGGTGGGGTGGCCAATATCGGACATGCCGCAGGCCATCAGGCGGAATGTGGCAAGTTTTTGTCGACAAAAAAACTCGCGACCGGAGGCTTGCGCGAACGTGGTAGCAACACCATCTTTTGCAGGCCGTCGGGATTGGCCGCCGGCACGGTCGTTGGAACTATCAAGCTGTTGCATGATCCCGGCGCAGACGATGCGGAGACGCATCATCCCGGCGAGGTGACGTAGTATCGAGACACTGAGCATCGCTCGGACCTCCACGGCTACACTATACCGCTTTGCGTACTGAGACCCGCGTTGGTGGACACCTGATGTGACACACCAGGAATAGACTGGCGGATTGCGGCGTGCGTTCGGGGGGCGTTCGACTGAAAGGTCGAGATTCAGGGTCAGGATTAGCCTCCCGAACTTTGCAACTTGGGGGACGTGCGTGAAGCCTGTCTGGTTCAAGCCGAGAGGGTATCGGCACCTTGATGCTCCAGTGGGGCCATCGTATGCGGCCAACGCCGAGTCCCCCGACTTCGTCGCACGCCATTCGTTTCTGCCCCTCCTTCATTACGTCAAGGAAACGAAGCGCTACCGGCCGCCTCCGAAGGAAAAACCGGGTGCCAAGGGCAAGACCGATGTCAAAAAGCGGGACATCATGTACGCGTCTCACCGGGATGCCTGTATTCTCTCTCGCTATGCCCAGGAACTGGGCGAGGCATTGAACGCCTGCTACAGTGCGGCAGGTCTGTCGGATTGCGTTATTGCGTACCGCAAGCTGGCCAAAGCCAATTATGATTTTTCCGCAGATGTTTTGGAATTCGCAAGAACGCAGGCACCCTGTACAATTCTCTGCTTCGATGTCAGTGACTTCTTCGGAAGTCTCGACCATCACCTGCTGAAAGGCCGCCTCAAGCGCATCCTCGGCGTCACCGAACTGCCGACCGACTGGTACAATGTTTATCGGCAGGTTACCCATTTCACCTATATCAACGTTGATGAACTGAAGAAGCACCCGGATTTTGTCGAACGGATGAACCGCCGCAGCCGCGCGCCACTGGCGACCATTACCGAGGTCATCGCGGCCGGCATTCCCTTGAACGGCAACAAGAAGGATTGCGGCATCCCCCAGGGCACGCCAATCAGCAGCGCCTTCTCAAATCTCTACATGATCGATTTCGACGCTGCTCTGCTGGCCTATTGCGCGGCGCGCGGAGCCCTATACCGCCGGTATTCCGATGATATCCTGATCGTCTGCCCCAAGCACATGGCTACCGATGCCGAAAAATTCGTAAAGGATTGCATGGTGGCTGAAAAGCTGACGGTCAATGACGACAAGACCGAGCGTCACCTATTCGATCCGAGCCGGGTTGACCACGCACAGTATCTCGGCTTCAACCTGTCGCCCGACGAGGCAACTATCCGGCAGAGTTCGCTGTCTCGCCAATGGCGCAAGCTGCTCAAGAGCGTGAAGCGCATTAAGGCGGCCGGTGAGGAAGCAATCGCCGCCGGGACCGCAGACAAGATCTACACCAAGACTCTACGGCGCCGCTTCACGTCCCTTCCGGTCAGGAATTTTTCGTCCTATGCCCGTCGATCCGCCGACGCCCTTGAGGCACCCCAGATCCGCCGGCAAATCCGGCGGTTGGAGCGCTATATCGAGAGGGAATTGGCCGCGTTTCCCGGCTCGAAACCCTAAAGTCCCAAATCCTCCAACGTAATCTGGTCGGTCGCCTTCGCCTTCCGTCCCCGTTTCGCCTTGACCTTCGCCGCCGGTTCCCAGGCGGTGATGTCGTCGGCGGTCACCCCCAGGGTGCGGGCTTCCTCGGCCAGGAAGGCGGTGAACCAGTCGCCGGGGCCTTGGCCGAAATCCGCGTCATAGGCGTTGTGCCACTGCTTCAGCCAGGGGATTAGGTCGGCGAGACCGGCCAACAGGGGGATCAGGCGGGGTGCGTCCCAGCCTTCCACATCCTTCATCTCGTGATAGAAGCCGGCCAGGGCGCGGGCTTGGGCGAGGTGGTCGAAGCCGGCCCAAGCCACCATCAACCCGCCATCGGCGGATTTCTCGGCGCCTGGGTAGCTGATGAAGCGTTCCTTGGGGACGTCGAGGCCGCCGCGCAGGCGCCAGAAATCGGGGTTGAGGAAGTCCTCGCGCTTGTATTTGGGGGGCACGTCGATGGTGCCCACATCCTGGCCGGCATCTTCGCGGCGCTGGAGGTCCCACACCTGCTCCCACTGGGCGCGCTTGCGCCGCCCCGATTCGGCATAGCGGAGACTGGGGAGGAACGGCACCGATTCCTTGGCCACCAGCCGGGCGACCAGGGTGGCGAGATCGGGATGGTCTTGGCCTTCGTACAGGGCGGCAGCGCGGCAGAAATCATCGTCGGCACGGGCAATGTCGGCCAGGGCATTAACCGATTTCAGCGCCGGGCCGCCCTGCCAATAGCACCCATCCTCCAGCCGGTCGAGCAGCCAGCGTTCCAGCGCGTCCCGCTCGCGCTCCGCCCAGCCGGCCTCGAAGCCGCCGTCGCTCCACTGCCAACGCCGCTTGTATTCTGGCTTTTCCACCAAGCCGATATGGCTGTGGGACTCGATTAGGGCGATGCGGCGCTCGACCACGGCTCGATACGCCACCGGCCAATGGTCGGGGATCTCGGCGGTGGGGACGGAACCGTGGCGGGCGAACCAAGTGGTCTCTAATTCTTCCGCCGCCATCTTGCGGGCCATGACGATTTCGAAGGCGCGCTGGCCAAGGTCAACTTCCGGTGCCTCCAACCCGAATTCCAGCCCTTCGGCCTCGTGGCCATCGACGACGCCGTAGAGTTTATAACAACGCCAGTCCAATTCCTCCTGCAACGCGATCATGCGGCGGCGGATAGACAGCGCCCGCTCACGGGCCGCATCCAATTGGGCGCGAGCCGGCACGGCGACCGCTAGCAGGGCAGCGGGCAGGGTTGCCGAAAGCTGCTGGGCCAGGGAATCCAGTTCGCGGGCAAGGTCGAGGGGGTAGGGTTCGGCGAGGGGGAAGGATTGCAGGCCTGTAGAGCCAACCTCGATGAAGCGTTCCCAGACTTCAGCTTTGAAGCCCTCCGAGATTCCTTGGCTACCCTTATTGTGAAAAACAGATCGCATCCAGAATGCTGCTGTCGATGAATTCAACTCCGCGCACATCCAGACAGCAGAATCATGATCTGGAGCGGAAATTACGGGTGCATGTCTATTGCAGACGGCTTCAAATTTCGCCGCAGAGAAATGATTGTGTGTCGCGACGCATACAAATTTAATCGCATCCGGCTCACCAAAGCGAGTTTTAACAAACATCCCGTACTCATACCAATGAAGGCCTCTTTGTAATTGATTTCTCCTGAACATAATACGATTTGCAAGACTGGCCTTATGTGGCCACAGCCAGCGCAATATACTTTCATCCAGAAATGGATTTACGTCACGGCCATATGGAAACACAATGCTATTGCCTTCGCCACAGGCGTAGTCTCTTACATCTGCACCAGTGAGGTAAGGCTTGATGAATTCTTTTGGAATTCCATTCCGAATAAACACCATGTCGTCAGCAATAAATGGCTCATCCTCGAGCGTGAGAGCCATCACGCCTGAATTTGCGGGATATTCACCTAAGGTGCACTTCGCAGCCGATTCTATTGCTTGTTTTAAATCAGAAGCCCCACCACCCCCGAGTGACCACGGGTGTCTAGAGAGCGATATCCTTGCAATGTCCGCTACTGACACGAATGCACCTTCACTCCCTGCGCTATCAATCTGGCTTAAAATGCTGAGCCAGACAGGTCCTTCCGCCGGATTTGACGGCTCAGTGCTTTCTCCGATGATCGACATTGCAACCCTGACGTCACCCAAAAGAGGTCTACGGTTTCTACCAAACAAGATGACAGTTGGCGTTCCATGGCCCGGTATGAATGCACCAGATGTGTCAACCACATGGGTCAGATCAACACGCGGGAGAAAATCCTCAATCAGTTTGCTGCCAAATTCTCGCTTCATAAAACTGTTGGCGGTGATCATTCCTACGAACCCGGCGGAATGGCCGTTCTGAGCCTGGGTAAGATCAAAAAAGCGCTCGGTAAATGGCACGCCAAGCGAATATTTCATGTGGCAGGTGCTATAGCGCTGGCGGTAGGCGTCGTTCAGCGCCTTATCCTTAACGATGATGTATGGCGGATTCCCCACCACCGCGTGGTACTGCCGCCCGAGAATACGATCAAGGTCGTCGCGGTCTTCGGTGTGGAAGTAATGGGTGACACCGTCATGCGGGTCGAGGCTGAGTTGGACGCCTCGGATATCCATGAACCGCTTGCCGTGCAGCAGGCTGTCACCGGCTGCTAGCTCGAAACGAAAATCGGGGGCGTCGGCCAGCCTGCCGATGCCGCACACTTTCAGCGCCGCCACCAGCAGGCGGAAGCGAGCGATGGCAGTGGCGAATGGGTTGATGTCCACACCGGCCACCGCGTCCAGCGCCCGTTGCGCCACATCGCGGATGTTGCGGCCTGGCTCGGCGCGGCTCCACTCAGTCACCAATCGGTGGAAAGCACCCAAAAGGAAGTGGCCCGAGCCGCAGGTGGGGTCGATCAGCCGCACCTCGCGGAAGCCGAACTCCTGGATGGCCGGGGTGAGGGTGCGGTCGAGGATGAATTCCTCGACGAATTCGGGGGTCTGCAACAGGGCATAACGCTTGCGCGCCGCCTCCGACAGGTCCTGATAGAGGTCGCCGAGGAAGCGGGTGGACAGGTCCGGATCGGTGAAGTCGTGGACCAGCCGGCCGCTATCGGGGTCGGCCTTGGTCCAGAAATTCATGAGCGCGATACCGCCATCGCCAGAGACTGGCAGTTCCCACACCGGGTTGTGGCGCGTGTCGAACAGCGCAGCCGCGCCATGCAACTGTCCCGCCTCGGTGAAGCAGGCCAGTAGGTAGTCGCGGTCGGATTCATGCGGATGGGCGCGGAAATACCCCTCGTAGCGGTCACGAGCCAGCGCCATGCGCTCCGGGTTCGGCCCCGCCAGCCACGGTCGCTCGACCAGGCCGTTGTCCTCGATGAAGCGCAGGAACACGCCGCCCAGCACCCAATGGACGGCGGATTGGGTGATCTCCTCTTCGCGCCACGATTCATAGGTGGCGGCGGTGCGCCCGGCCTCCTTCGCCGCCTGCCATTCACCGTGCAGCCGTGCATCCGCCGCCGTCCCCGGCAGGCCATCCCGGATATCGTCTTCCAGGACACGAACGAGGCGCTTGAGGTCTTTGAGGAGAACAGCGGGAATGATCATGGCGAAATCTTCAGGATCGAGAGGGGGCCAGCAGTGCGGCCAGCAGGGGATGGGAGGGCGTGATGAAGGGGTTGACCACCGTCACACCGCGCCAGGTGAAGCCGTCCTGCAAATCCTCGGACAGCAGCAGACGGCAGCGCGCATCGGCCGCGACCGCCAGAATGAGAGCATCCCAAATTTGCAGGCCATGGTCGGCGACCAGATCCATGGCCGACAGCAGGGCTTGATCGGTGGTGTCATGGACCGGCAGGGCGTCGCGCCACGACAGCACCGCCGCCCGCGCCTCGGCGGCGGGGCGCCTCACCTTGGCGGTCAGCACCCGGAACAATTCACCCAGCACCTGGACGGGCACGATGGCGGCGCCCTCGGGCAAGACGGCGATCAGGTCCAGGGCGCGCGCCTGACGCACAGGGTCGTTGACGCCCTCGGCATAGACCAGGACGTTGGTGTCCAGCGCGACGATCACGCAGGGGTCCCGTCGTCATACAACTCGTCCCGACTCCAGGAAATACCGGCGGTCGCCTGCCCCCGAAGCCGCGCCAGCAGCGCCTGTTTGGCCTGCCACTGGTTGGGGGAACCGGCACCCGTCGGCCGGATGGTGGCGACGGGGGTCCCGCGCGAGGTAACCGTTACCGTCTGCCCCGCCTGCACGTCACGCAGGATGCGAGAGAAATGGCGGTTGGCATCGGCGGCGGAAATGTTGCGCATGGGAACACCTTGGATGCGTGGGGTCACAGGCAGTATCAGGCCGCAGAGACGCAGGAGCAAGAAAGAAGGTAGTGAGGTCACTACCTTCTACCATCACGCGGCCCGCCCCGCCCGATGACGATTCTCCACCCACGCCTCCGGCACCATCGCCCATTGCGCCGGCATCACCGGCACCGGCTTGCCCTCGATGGCCGGCATGCCGGGCTGCATCATCGGCACCAGCACCACCATGCCGGTCGGTCCTGTGGCTGTGGCGCAATCTCCGCGAAGGACGTCCAGGCGGGAAACAAGATCGTAGCGCCCGATCAGGCCGGCATCGGTCAGCAGCACCGGACCTGATGCGGCACGGAGAACGGCTTCAACCTGGGGCCAAGCCATGTCGGCGAGCGTTTTGAGGTGCTGCCATTCGGCCGTGGTGGGACCGGCGGCATCGGTTTCGCGCACGATCAGCCAATCGACCTCGTTGGTTTCAGCGGTCGCCTTCATTGCCCTCAACAGCAGGGCATCGATGCTGAAGCGGATCATGCCGAATCGCTGCTCCAGTTCCCGCGCCACCGCCAGCGCCCGGCGTGGCGCCAGGGCCAGGGCCAGGAATCCGCCGTCCGCCACGACGCGCACCAGCTTTTCCTCGAATTTACGGGCGTCTGCCAAGTCCGGACTCTCTTCATCCGGTGGGGCGAAGGTGCCCAGACGCGATTGGGTCTGGGCAGAACCGGACGGATCAAAGCCCATGGTTCGCCGCCAATAACCGGCGGGGCCGTTGGCACTCGCCTCACGCCAGTCCAACTCGGCTCCGGCCGCGCGCAACAAGGAATCCAGGGCGGGCCGGTCCGGCAGGGGTTGGGATTCCGGATAGCGGCTGTGGACACGCTCCCAGATCTGGTCCCTCGTCAACATGGCGGGCCCGACCAACGAACTCAGGGCAAGACGAATCGCCTGATCCGCGGGCATGCCGCGTGGGTAGATTTCCTGCCGCGTCGATAGTGCGGCGCGCGCCGACAGGGCGACGGCCAGACGCACCAAGCGCTGCGGCGCCGCGACGGCCAGCAGATCGGGGCCGGCACCCTCAACCAAACGCTCGCGCACGCGTTGTGGCGAGGCCAAGGGATCGAGGCTGGCGAGTTCATCGGCGGCCTCTCCCAAGGCCACGGCAGCGGACGCGATGACGGTGTCACTGGCGATCAGCGGCACCGTAGGAGTGGAAACCCAGCGGAATCGCGGTTCGGCTCCCATCTCTTCGGCATCGACCGCCGCCCGCACGACGGCTTGGGCCAATCGCATGCGCTCCCTGTCGTCGGTTATCAAAGAGCCTCGCTGGAGCAACAGGGCGCGGGCGGCCTCGATAGCTGTGACGGCTTTGCCCTCTTGCTCGAGCAGGCGGAGCAAATCGTCTCGGACTTTGGCCAGAGGGGCCTTGTCCCGCCACCGACTGCGGGCCTGACGCAGACTCTCGGCCAACGCCACCCGTGACAATCCGGTCCGGCCGGCCACCGCGCCGACGCCAAGCCACGGCTCGGACGCTTCTTCGAGCCCGAGATAAGTGGAGACCGCTTGATCCTCGGCGCGGTCCTCTCCGGCCGGCCGCTTCGGCAGCAGCGAGGCGGCCAGATGGTCGATGCTGCCAGCCAGCGAGGGCGCTTCGTCCTGGCTGGTGGTTCCACCGGGAACCAGCTCCGGCCGTAGATGGGCCAACCGCTTGGCCTTGAGGCGAATTTCCTTGCGGATGCGATCGCCGACGCCGCTGAGATAACGGAGCTTGAGGCGAGACACCCCCAGAAGCTGGCGGACGGTTTCGACTCCCATGCGGGTGAGCACATCGAGCGCCTCCACACCTAGCCCAAGTTCCGCCACCGGTGTCTGGACAGTGACCCGCCGGGCAATGGTATCAAAGGACTCATCGCTGACCACGGGCGTGCGCATGTCCTCGAACACTTGGCGCCAGACCTTCAGCATTTCCTCGGCATTATCAAAACGCTCGAGCGGCGAACGGCGGAGCGCACGGGCGAAGAACGCCACCATGCCATCGCGCACTTGTGGATCGAAGCGCTCGGGCTCCAGGGTCGCTTCACAATCGAGCACCGCCGGTTCGGAAGCGCCGTCGCCCCAGATGGGGATGCTGCCGGTCAGCATCTCGTAGAGGGTGATGGCCACGGCAAAGCGCTCGGCGTGCAGATCCCAGCGTGGCGGACGCCGCAGGCTGAGAAAGGGGTCCAGATAGGGTCGGGTTCCGGCGCGGATGTTGTCGAGCGATCCTTTCGACAGGGAAAAATCGAACAGCACAAGATGCAGGGTGTTCTTGCGGTTCGAGCGGATGCCGATGTTGTCGGGCTTGATGTCGCGGTGGGCGATGCCCTGCTCATCGAGGTAATCGATGGCGGAAATGAGATCCTCACCCCAGCGACGGGCGAGATCGAGGGAAGGCCGCTCGCCCCGGCGCAACCGGACAGCCAATGTTTCGTCTCCAGCCAATTCCATCAGCAAGGCTGTGCGACCCGAAATGCTCAAAGTTTGGCGGTGACGCACGATGCTCTGGTGATTCAGGCGAGCAATGATCTCGCCCTCGGCCCCCAGCCTGTCGGCGTAGGCGGAGTCGATCGCCACTTTCAGCACCAGTTGCTCGTCGGACCCGTCGCTATTGACCAGCAACGCGTCGGCGGAACTTCCCCGCCCCAGGCGGCGAATGACGGTGAAGCCCCCGTCGAGCCGATCCCCGGCCTTGGCCTGCGCCGGATCGATGACTTGCTCGTCGGCTTGTCCGGCGGCGGCATCCTCAACCTTGGCCAGCATGGCCAGAAACTCTTCGACAGAATCGAGACGGCGGCTGACGTCGGGATGGGTGGCTTGGCGGATAAGGTCGACCAGCGCAGCCGAAGCGCCGTCCATGACGTCGGCCACCATAAGACCCTGCCCCTGGCGCAGCTTGTTGACCAATTCCACTGTCGAACCGGCCGGCGGCTGGCCGGAGAAAATGTGATAGGCGATCGCGCCCAGCGAAAAAATGTCGGCCAGAATCGGTGGGCTGGCATGCTGAAGCGCTTCCGGTGCCATGTAGACCTTGGCCGGATCATCAACATGGTCTCCCGGATGGATCGTACCCAGGGTCTGTTGCAGCGTGCCGCCGGTGCTGCCGGCTTCGCGGGTTGCCAACTGCCAGTTCATCACCTGTAACCGAGGAAACCGCTCCGCGACATCGCGGACCAGGACATTCTGCGGCACTAGGGCGCGGTGGGTGAGCCGCTTATCGTGGGCGTAACGGATCGTCTCGGCTAGTTGGCGGACAAGATGCAGGCGTTGATCAACGTCCAGCCGATCAACCAGAGCCTTCTCTTTCAGGACGAAATCCAGGCGAACTGCCTTGGGGTCGAAATCAAAGACCAGTGCGGGACCGCGCTCGGTATCCTTAAAATCGCTGGCGCGCAGGATGCCGGGGTGACTGATCCCCTCTAGAATTTGAAACTCGCGCGCCACCGCCTTGAACACGTCGTCGCGCGAGCGTCCCGGAGGCGTTTGGAAAATGCGGATGCGGCGGCGAACATCGGCTGCGACATGATGGCCTTGGAAATCCTGAAAATCGTCCCCTTCCTCGATCAGCCGCTCCAACTCGTAATCGCCAATGCGGCGTTGGCGGAGCGAACGGCGGATCCCCGCTGTCTCCATGGCCGATTTCATCGTTCGCCTGACTGCGGGGTCACCGTTAGGATTGCGCTCCCGACCGGGACCGACCAAGCCGGTCAACGCAGCGATGATGCCCTCATCATGCACAGTCCCCGGCCGTCCGCGATTGAACACATTGGTGGCAACGAAGAGTGGTAGCGCGGAAATATCGTTAGTCGGCGATGACAAGAAGATAGCAGCAGTGACAAAAGGAACGGGCAACCGCGCCCGTCGGAACGCGTCTTGGCGATCGAGAAGGCTCTTTAGACGTTTAGCCTTTCGGTTGGCGAGTAAATAAGGATTGTCATACGTACTGGTACGGCCATCTTGCACCCAGGTCCAGCTATGGGCATCTCCTTCAACCCGGCCTGGACGGCTCTTGATTTCAACCAGGAACAGTCCTCTCGGCGAGAGGACCAAGGCATCAACTTCATTGACCCGCCCCTGGTCGTCGATGAACTCGAAATTCGACCAAACGTGCCAAGGATCAATATCTGGAAGATGGTCGCGCAGAAACGCCAGCGCGTCTTGCTCCCATTTGAATTCCGATTCGGCGATAGCCGACCAGCGTTGCGCCGACATAACCATTCAGTTGAACGCTCCAACAGGCCCCACGCGACAGGGCAGCAAGCCTAACCTAGGGGCAGCCTCCGGACAATGTAGGTCAAGAGATCAAATTTCTATCTCTTCGCCGCCGCCATCACCACCCGCAGCACATCATGAAGTGGCCTGGTCCGTATAGACAGCTTGGCGGCTTGGTTACGGTTCATGCTTATCCAGACTCCCCTCTCGGCGGGATCGAATCCGGCGCGGCTCCCTTCCGCCCCCGCCGCCGGGCCGGTTCGGCGGCATCAGCCGTAATCACCCCATCCTTGCGAGCTTTGGCAAAACCGCGATCGCTGGCGAGGAAGACCTCCAGCATCGAGGGGATCAGGTCGGCAACGGCCTCGGCATGGCCATAGGCTTGGCGATACGCGTCGGCATAGGCGACGAGATCGCGATTGAGGTCGGGACTGACAGTGATGACGATGCGGACCGGGGTGCGGTCGGGCAGTTTGCCAAGTTTTAACATGACGACCTCCGTTCAGCCCCGGTAGGGGCGCAGGATCAGATCCTTGTGGACGATGACGCGGAGCGGCCAGCCGGGACGGACGGTCAGGGTCGGCTGGATATTGAGGTTCTTCTCGGTCAGGCGCTGACCGGCGCGATCGGCGCTCTGCTGGGTCGATTGGCGCAGGGCGCGGACCAGATCGCTCTCGTTGGCGCCGGTGCTGGTCTCGGTGCCGACCCCGAGCAGGGTGGCGAGGACGATCCCCTTCAGCAGGGTTCCGGTATGGTAATCGACCTCGTCCGCCAGCCCGGTGTAGCCGGCCTCATCGCTGGCGGGGAGGTTTTCAACCTGGATCGAGGTCCCATCGGGCAGGATGATCCGTCGCCACACCAGCAGGGCGCGGGACTGGCCGAAGGCGACGACGCTGTCGTAACGCCCGATCAGCCGCGCTCCCTGCGGGATCAGCAAGGTGCGGCCGGTAACGCTGTCATAGACGTTCTCGGTCACCTGGGCCACCACCAGCCCGGGCAGATCGGAGTTGAGCCCGGTGATCAGGCTGGCGGCGATGACGCTGCCGGCCATCAATTGCCAGGGCGAGGCCGGCTGCTGCGGGGCATGCGGATTGTAGATCCCCGCCTCCGGCTTCTGGCCGAGGAAATCGAGCTTGCGCTGCTGGGCGTTGGGATCGCGCTCGGGATCGAGCGCCAACCGATTTGACTCCGTCTGGGCGGCATCCGCCATCGGCGCCGCAGCGGCGGCGATGGCGGATGCCGGTGCCGGCCCGGGTGGCGATCTGGACCATCACCCCGGCCTCGCGGGCCTTGAGCGCCTGGGCGGCGAGCCGCTGTCGTTCGGCCGCCGCCGCCTGATCGACCGGCTCGGCTCCAGGCACGAGTCCCATCTGGCGCTGATGCTCGAGGATCGGCCGCCCGAGATCACCCGGCAAGGGCGGCCCCAAGGGTGGTGTGTCCGGTTTGATCTGACTATACGATCCCGGCAGGGCGGCAAGTCCGTCCGGGGTCGTCTTGCGATCGGTGTTGTAGAGTTCCTGGGCCTGCTGCCCGATCCTGAGTGCCGAACCTTTCAGCCCCCACCACGTCACGCCGAAGATCGTCGCCGAGGTTACCCCGGCGATGCCGATCAGCAACGCGCGCTTGAACCGCAGTACGTTGCGCGGCGGGGCCCGCAGCACCAGGGATTCAGGATCGGACTTGGCCTGATCGGTGACGTCATGCGTATTCATGACCGGCCCCCGCTCTTCGGCACGCCATCGGTTCGGCTGATCCGAACCACCTGCTGGGGATCGGTGCCCAGGCGCAGTTCGGCGGCGGCGAACAGCCGGTCGACGATGTAGTAATTGCGCCGCACCCGGTAATTGACCAGTTGGGCCTCGCCGTCCGGCCCGACCACGAACAAAGGCGGCGCCTCACCCTGATCAAGCCGGGCGGGAAACTCGATATAGACCTTGGCGCCATCATCGAAGGCACGCACCGGTCGCCAGGGCGGGCTGTCGCCGGAAATGGCGTAGCGGAACCGCAGCGATTCGAGGGCGATGCCGTCGGCAACCGGGGTTGCCGCCTCGGTTTCGGCATTGCGGCGTTGCAGTGCAATCAGGGTCCCCTGCGGATAGGTCCAGGAAATCGCCGCCATGCTGGTGCGAACCGTGCTTTCCAGTTGCAGGTGATAGAAGCGGCGGTCGGTGGTGATGATCAGGTTGGTCCTGAGCCCTGGCGCAAACGGCTTGACCAGGACGTGGACCCGTTTGGATTCGCCTGTGCCGCTGGTGGTGTCGCCGATCACCCAGCGCACCGTGTCGCCGGCCGATACCGCAGTGAGCTGCTCGCCCGGTTCGAGCGCGATGTCGCTGACCTGTTCGGGGGCGGCATAGAGGCGATAGAGCGCCCCTTCGCTGTAGGGATAGACCTGGATCGCGTTAATGTAGCCATAGGCTGAGGGTTCCTGCAGCGCCGCCCGGTTGGCGGCGGCAACCCGCATTGTCGGCTTCCGCTTGTCCGGCTTGACCGGCTCGGGCAGCGGCTGAAGCTGGCCGGGCAACGGCAGCGGGGTGGGAATCTCGACCACCTCCACCGGACGGGGCGGCTCCGGCGCGATGGTGGCGGGATGGAAAGCGGCGCCGTCATAGGCAATCGCCGGCGGGGGTTCCTTGGCGGTGCAGGCGGCCAAGATGAGGAGCAAAACAATCATGCTGATGGGAGCGCGTTTCATGGCGATTTCCCTTCCGGTTTGCTGGCGCCGGGATCGAGGTCGCGGGTCCAGGCCAGGGCGGTGACGTAGAGGCCGAGCGGGTTCTTGCGCACCGTCTCGGCGGTGCGGGGCGGCTGGATCACGATCGACAGGATCGCGGTCCAGCGGCTGGTGGCGGCAAGGCTGCCGCGCTCATAGAGCTGCTCGGTCCATTTGACCTGGAACGAGGACTCGGAGGCGCGCACCACGCTGGTCACCTGGACGGAGACGGTGCGGGTGCCAATCTGGGCGAACGGATCGCTGGCGCAGGCCTGCTCGGTGAGGAACAGGGCGGCACGGTCGGTGACGAAATCGTAGGCCTCGAGCCAGTTCTGGCGCACCAGCACCGGATCGATCGACAGGGCGCGGACGTTGGTGATGAATCGGGCCAGATACCAGGCGATCTGGGCATCGCTGGGCCGGTAGGCCTCAATGGCAGGCCCGACCGCCCGCACCTGCCCCTGCGTGTCGATTTCGACGACATAGGGGACGACGCGACTTTGGGCCGATTGCCAGATCAGACCGCCGGCAAGGCCGAGGCTTAAGCTCAGGCCGCCGAAGGCCATCGGCCGCCAGTTGCGCGCCTGAACCCGGGCCGCGCCGATCCGCTCGTCCCAGAGCTGCGCCGCTTTCTGATGGGCGTCACCGGCACCGGGGTCTCGCCGTAACGCTGGAGGGATCGTCGGAACAGCATGGTCACACATCCTTGCTGGAGAGATCGGGATTGGCGGGAGCGCCGGGACGGTCGCCGTCCTTGATCGCCTGCAGGGCGGCATGGCGATGGGCGCGCGACGCCTGCTCGGACCGCAACTGACGGGCCCATTGGGGGGCGTTGTCGAACGAACGGGGGGACGGAGGAGAACCGGCCGCGCCGGAAATCGGACCGCCCCCGGTGGCGCGCCAACCGCTTTCGCGCCCGGCCTGGACGCTCTGCGACAGGGATTCCGTCGCACGATCCGCCAGCGAGCGGACACTCTGCACCGCCGCACCGCCCACAGCCCGGGCCATGCCGCCAAGACCGGCGGCGGCGCCCCCGATTCCGCCGGCCCCGGAAGTCGCCTGCCCCATCTGATAGGCGGTCGAGGCCGCCGCCCCCATCGCGGTTCCAGCCCTGATCGCCGACAGACCGGCCGCTCCGGCGGCACGCAGCATCCCGGCCCCACCCAGGGCGGCCCCACCGACCAACATCGCCGCCCCGGCTGCCGCGCCGAGAGTGCCGACCGCCGCCCCGGCGCCGAGTTGCGGCGCGCCGGACACCAGCCCGGCGGCGATGCCGGGGCCGAAGATGCCGAGTCCGAACAGTGCCAACGCCGCCAGCACCAGCGACATCGCCTGACCGATATTCGGCTCCTGGCCCTGCAGCGCGGAGATGAACTGGTCGAAGAAGCCCGAGCCGATGCCGACGATCACCGCCAGCACCATCACCTTGACGCCCGACGCAATCACGTTGCCCAGCACCCGCTCGGCCAGAAAGGCGGTCTTGCCCCACAGCGCGAACGGCACCAGCACGAACCCGGCCAGCGCGGTCAGCTTGAATTCCAGCACGGTGATGAATATCTGCACCGCCAGGATGAAGAAGGCGATGATCACGATCAGCCAGGCAATCAGCAGCACGGCGATGGTGAGGAAATTGTCGAAGAAGCTGGTGAAGCCCATCAGGGCACTGACCTGCTTCAACAGCGGCCACGCCGCCTGATAGCCGATCCCGGCCAGCTTGCCGGGTTTCAGCAGATCGTCAGCGGTCAGCGCGTTGGCGCTGGCATGCAGACCCAGTTCGGCGAAGGAGCGATAGACGATGTCGGCAAGGCTGCTGAAATTGTTGAGGAAGAAGGCGAAAAGGCCGACATAGAGGATCTTGCGGATCAGCCGCGACAGAATGTTGGCCTCGCCGTCCATTGACCAGAACAGCCCGGCCAGGGCGATATCGATTCCGATCAGGATCGTGGTCAACGAGGCGACATCGCCCGACAGCAAGCCGAAGCCGCTGTCGATCGCGTGGCTGAACGCCGCCATGAAGTTGTCGATGACCGAGAGATCGTCCATCTTGCGTCACCGTCCCGAATAGGCGGTCCCCGAACCAAGAAAGCGCGCCGTCGCCGCCTGCCCGGACGCTTCCGACTGGGCCTTGCGGGCCTGCTCGAGCGCCTCGGCGCGGTACTGCGCCGCCATCAGGGTCTGGATCTGCATCTGCTGCTTGGCGGAGAGCGCGATCAGCTGATTGGCCGCCTGCTGCGCCTGCAAACTGCCGGCCGCCCCCTGGCTGGCATTGACCAGATCGGACAAAGTGGCGGTGTCGGCCTGGACGTTCTGATTGACCTGGGATTGGATCAGCATCGTCTGGCGATAGGCGCTCATCGCGCTCTGCCAGCGAGTCCTCGCCGCCGCCAGCGACTGATCGCTGGTCATCGCCGCGCCGTATTGCGACGGGAATTGCTGCTGGAACGCGGTATCGGTGGCGTCGAGGGTGAAGGTGATCCCGTGGCTTGGCTCATCAGCCCGTTGATCCGCGACAGGGCCGTCGTCATCTGCCCCAGCGATGAGCTGTCGAGCGATCGCAGATTGCGGTTCATCGTCTCGAGCATCGCCGCCTCGTTCTGCAGCGAGCGGATCTGGTTGTTGATCTGCTCGAGCGACCGCGCCGCCTGCAGCACGTTCTCGGCAAAGTTGGAGGCGTCGAACACCGCCCATTGCGCCCGTGCCGAAGGGCCGAGCAGCGAGAGGACCAGCACGGCGGCAAAGACATGGGCCCTGCCCATGACCCGCTGGGGCCTGGAGGCCCCAGACCCCCAAAATGGGTTGGGTCCGGGAAGCCCGGCTTCCCGGTCGGGGCGTGGGGCGGAGACCCCACCCTGCGGAACCACTCCATATATAATGAGTGTCATGGGACGTACTCCCGGATCAGATCGACCGCCCAGGGCAGCCCCTTGGCGACCAGCCAGGACTCGAGAAACGAGTCCGGCGCGGCCGACAGACGGTCGATCAATTTCTGGTCGTCAGGCGACGAGGCGCCGCACAGCGCCAGCGCGACCGGGCCGAGGGCGAGGTCGAACAGCCGGTTGCCGCGCCGGGATTGCAGGTAGTAGTGCCGCTTGGGAATGGCCTGGGCGATCAGCTCGATCTGGCGGTCATTGAGACCGAAGCGGGCATAGGCGGCGCGGCTCCAGGAAGCACGGCAGGTAGCTGCCCTTGCGCAGTCTGGGGATGCGCAGTTCCACCGTCCCGGCGCGGGTTCCCGATGGGGATCCAGTGGATCTTGGCAGGCTGCCCATTACGCGGGTTATCACCACCGCGTGGTGCGTATTGATCGAGACTCTGACCCGATCACCCTTGTGGCCGCTACTTCATTTGGCTTTTGCCGCACCATCGATCAGATGGACGCCCGACGCCATGCCTTTGGCGTTTTTGTGGATTTCGATGGTGACGCCCGGATCGCTGAAGCTGGGCCAAACATCGTCTCCTTGCGGCCACCGGCGCCTCAGCCCGAACCGCGTCACCACGCCATCACACAGGGCCGAGCGGAGTGTCGGGTCGTCGGAGATGATCTCGATGATCTCTCGCGTCAGCCCATCCGCCCCCATCAGGATCCGGATGTCACGCCCCTCGCGGGTGAGGGAGAGATCCTCGTCGCTCTGACCGAGGATCGACCAGCCGTCGCGCTCCGCCACGGCGAAGACATCCGCCTTGCTTGTTCGGAGACCAAACCCGGACAGCCGGGTGCGCCGGCTGACCGGTTCGGCCACAAACATCTTCACCGGCCCAAGGAAGCCGCCATCGTCGACCTTGGTCAGGCAGACGAACCCCTTGGTCTGGCCAGGTTTTGCTCCGTGGCCTTTGGAAAAGCATACTCTGGCCTTACCGGGAACCTGGACCGTGATCCGGAAGGGTGAGAGATTGTCTTTGTCGCCATAAGCGCAGTCGATCAGTAGCCCCCCGAATGGGGCACGACTGATATCAAAATCCGGTGCGCTAATGGCCTCGAACGGCCCAAGCCATTCGAGGGCATAGGTCAGCGGTTTAGTTAGGCCATTCGGGCCATACCAAAAAGCCGGGCACTCCACCCGATACTCATCAATACCTGTTTTTTCGTCATAGGCGTAGGCATGGACGGCAACCATGCAGGCCAGAGCCGTGACGGTACCAAGGACTTTGCGTCGTCTCGCCACCACTCGCCTCCTATGGCTGCCGCCCGCTCAAAGCACACACTACTTCCTTTTTATTACAGAATACTTTCGTGCTTGATCAAGCGGAATCCAGTTTCTTTCGGCCATTCGTGCCTCTCGACCTCGTTGCCCCGGCTGATCAGACCGCGCGGCCCATTGATCGATAATCTCAATGCCGGGCTGGCCATTTTCGTTCGTCTTGTAGCCCACGAAGATCGCAGCGTGATTGCCTCTGCTCTTGCTGTCGTAGCCGCCCTGGGCATTCCAGCCGCTGGCGATGGCGATGGCGGTGCCGGGCTTGAGCGGCGGATTGCCATCACCCTGGATGTCTTCACCACGGTACCAGGTTTTCGTCGCGCCAACCTCGGGAACGACGGCCTTGATCAGGGCAACGCATTCCTTGCCGCCATTGATGGCGGTGTCGCCGCCGGTCGACAGCCACCCGCCATTGGCCTTGGCGCGTTGAATGATTTCGTCCGGACCGGCTTTGGCGACGAAGGGGGCGTTTGTCCGCTCGCTGGCATCGGCGACCTGGATGGTGTCGCTTTCTTTTGGATCGAAGGAATCATCCTCCTGATGCGTGTTGTAGATATCGATCCACAGCGGCGTCAGGCCCACCTCGGCCGGGGGTTCGGTCTTGGCCGCAGTGAGGCCGGCGGCGCCCATCTGCGTGACGAACTTCGCCGCCGAAGCCGGATCGGCGCTCGCCATCCTGTCGTGGACTGCCGCCAGTTCCGCCCTGGTGCCGGCGGGATCGGTCTTGGCCTGACCCTGATAATGGGTGACGGCGTCGGCATAGTCGTTCTTGCGCAGCAGCACGTCGGCCATGCTGCCTGCCGCCCAGGGATCGGCGCCATCGCTGGGGCCGAAGGGCGCGCCCGGCCGGTTGACTGTCCGATCGGACCCTTCGCCGCGCCCCGGATCGCCGCCCCGGTTCAGCCCCCCGGCAGTCTGGGTGGGATCGGTATCGTCGTCCAGGCCGGTCAGCTTCGGCAGTTTGGGCAGGTCGAAGCCTTGGCTCGGCTGCGGTCCCTTGGCGAAACCGTCGGCAGGATCCCACAAAAGCCCGCGATTGTTTTCCGTGGGGGGTATGGCCAGATCGAGCAGACTGGGCCGCCGCCGCCGGTTGATGCCGAAGGGGTCGGAGGGATCGGGGATTGGGAAGAGGCTGTCACCGCCGACAAGCGGCTGATCGCCGGGCAGGATCGCTCTTTGGCTGCCCCGCCGCTGGGCGGCACCGCCGGGAGTGAGGGGGTCGTCTTCGGACTCGAAAAACATGACGGGCTCCTTGGGATGGGCGCGCGGCATCACCCGCCCGAGCCATAACCGGGGCGGCAATCCTGCGCGAGGGGTCGAAACGACAACGCCCGGAACCGCTGGGGACGGTCCGGGCGCAGTATCGGATGTTGATACCCCCTGTGTACCACAGAGAGGAGGCACACAAAACTCTTTTGTTCATTATATGTTCCAGAAACGAAGAACGGCTCGGGATAATCCTGGGCCGGGATCCACGCGGCGAAGGCGAGATAGCGCATGATGAGTCGATGTCTCGCGGGCTGCCGCCCGCCCCCGCCTGGGGCACGGCCCCAGACCCGGTTTCTGAAATCAAGGGAAGGGGTTCGGGGAACACGTCCCCGAGCGGGAGCGGGCGGCAGCCCGGCATCTCCCTGACCGCGTAATCGCCGTTGCCGTCGAGCCCGGTGACCTCGGCGATGGTCTCGATCCGGCGGCCGGTGCCACGCCCGGCGATGAACACCACCAGATCGACCGCCTCGGCGATCGTAATTGCTCACGGGGTTGGCGTCGATTTTGTCAGGCGACGACGAAGGTGCCATTGACGAGGTCACGAACGGCCTGAAGGGCAGTCTGGCCCTTGAGGCGCGCCGTGCCGGTGACAGACCGATATCCGGCATGGACTTGGGCACCCCAGTCGGAGCGGAATCCATTGGTGACCTTGCGGAAAACGACGGAGGGCCGAATCTCGCGCTCGGACACATTGTTGGTGGGCGGGACCTCGCGATCGGTGAGGAAGACGAAGAACTTCGTTCGCCACGCCTTGATCTGGCGCTGGAGGATTTGCCCAGCTGGATGAGCGACCGGGATGGCGAGCAGGGTGTCGAGGCGGCGCTCTGCCTTGGCGGCATAAGCGACCAGCGTAGAGTCCTTGAGCTCTGTTCGTCGTTTGCCGACACGGATTGCCCAACGGAGATGATCACGAATTTTCGGGGCGAAGACGGTGTCGCCGCAATCGATGGCGTATTGGACGTCGCGCAGGACATGGGCGAGACAGACCTGATGGGCCAGGGCGAGATCCTGCTGTCCGGCGTAGCGGTCGGACACCCAGACCCCGGGGCGGTAGTCGCCCAACACGGTCTCGGCGACGCTTTTGGCCCGGCGCGGCGCAATGTCGTGCAGCACCGCCCGATCCGAGACAAACACCCACTGCCAGTGGGTGACGCCATCGACCCGGGTGGTGGTTTCATCCGAGGCGATCACCCGGGCGGTCAGCAATTTGGCCTTGATGGCCGCNCGTGCCTCGTCCAGCCCGGTCCGGACCCGACGGAAAGCATTGGCGATGGCGCCTTCCGAGACCGCCAACCCGAACAGGTCCTTCATCATCCGCGACAATCGCTCGAAGCCGACATGGTGGCTGTGGTGGAGATACAGAAGCAGGGAACGGACGCCCGGTCCGAACGGCGTTCCCGGNGTTCCCATCCCCGTCGGCACCTCGGCCCGGGCACGACGTCCACAGCCGCCACAGCGCCCGCCGAACAGTTCGATTCGGGTCACCACTGGGCGGATCACCGGGAGGTCGATGTGGTCGTAGCGGTGACGGCACCGCTGCCGATCCGCCGACAG
>NZ_CAHP01000041.1 GCF_000294655.1 Magnetospirillum molischianum DSM 120 | reverse complement strand
GTCCACAGCCGCCACAGCGCCCGCCGAACAGTTCGATTCGGGTCACCACTGGGCGGATCACCGGGAGGTCGATGTGGTCGTAGCGGTGACGGCACCGCTGCCGATCCGCCGACAGCGGCATCCCGCAATGGGGGCAGACCTCGACCAGGCGGCGCTCGGTTTTGTCCGGGTCCTCGGCCAATGGCCGCGATACCCCGGGGCGTGACGGACGCGGTTTCCGGGACCGGTCCTCGTGCGGCGAACTTTTCTTCCGACCGGGGCCGTCCTTGGATGGCGGAAAATGAGAATTCGACGAGGTCTTCTTCGGCTTGCTCAGCGCCGCTTCCAACTCGGCAATCCGGGCGGCCTGACGTTCGATCAACGCCGCCTGCTCTAACAGCAAGGCGTCCTTATCGGCGTCACTCAGGCGGTAGCGGATCGGAGACTTCATTCATCGGTTGACCCATATTCCACGCCTCGGCGCAAGCCCTTTTGCCAACCCCGTGAGCAATTACGGCGTGAGGGCCAAATCGCCGAGCAGCGCACTGATGATTCGGTCTGCCGTCTGTTCAGGACTGAGCGCAGAAGTATCAACCTGCAATTCCTCGGACCGCCGTATTTTAACGACGTCCGCATTCAGCTGACAGGCGATTTCAAAATCCTTGAACTGATCTTGCGGACGGCCGTTCAGTCTTTGGGCCAGGATCTCAGCTGCCGCAGTTAATCCAAACAGGGCGACGTGGAGTTGGGCGTCATGTTGCTTGAGCGCATGGAGGAAGCCGTTGACCTTATCGCCGCTAAATGTATCGACGACAACCACCGGACGAAATCCCATTCTGGCTAACTCGCTCGTGACTCGCGCTGCAAGTCCAAGCAATTTGATGTGCTCATCTTGCTCGGTCCACCTGACTGAGTTCACCATCTTGCGCAAGGCATCGACTTCCACCTTGGCGCCCTTAGGAAAGCGGCCGGCAAGGACTTTGGCCACCTGCGACTTCCCGACTCCAGGGGCTCCACGGATTATGATGACGTCGACCCGTGGCGCGATCATTGGAACAGTAGCATCTGCGGCTTGTTGCAGGACATCGCCTTGCAGGGAAGATTGCAAGTCTTCATAATCTTGGAGACCTCGGTGGAACGCCTTGTGCACAATATCTCTATAATATCGAGCTCGGCGATGTTGCCTAATGGCTGCACGGCCGAAGGTATCCGGCGATGGTCGAAGCACTTCACGACATCACCATTAGGGTAGATGCAGATATTCTTGCCTGCTGCGCAAGGCGTGTCGTCAGCGACCGTTTCCTTTTGGGACACAAGTTCGCTCCAATTGTTCGCGCCAAAGTCCTGGTAAAGCTGTATATTGTACTGGATGCCATACTGCTTGCACTATTCGATTACCTTCGGAACCTCTTCGGCCGTCTCGCGTGAGAGCACGGACTGGACGCGCAGTTGATCGCCAAGGATTGATTTTGCTAGTTCGATCTTGGGCATCACAATATCGAAGCTCTTGGTGCCCCGGAACTGGTTCCACTTCTCGGGCTGGACCGAATCGATTGAAATGACAAGGATGTGGCCGAGATTTTTGTAGCGCCGTAAGAATGCCTCATCAAGCGTACGACCGTTGGTAATGGTGACCATCGGTACGCCGAGCTTCTTAGCCTCTTCTGCGATCAGCATTACATCGCGCTTGAAGAGCAGGGGCTCACCACCAGTGAGTGTGACCTGATAGAGGTTATGATGCAGGCGGTTGAGGCACTTGAGGAAATGCAGAATCCGGAGGTGGTGGCTCTTCGGCTCTGGCCGCTCCCAAATGCCGCACTTTGGGCACTTTTCATTACAAGCATTGGTGATCATATAGATCAGCTCGTTGCTCTTAACGCCGTAGAACCTGCGGATTGGCGTCTTGTACCAGCGGTAGATCGCCCACTCGAATGACTTAAGTGCAACCAAAGGCACCTTGAGGAGCGGGTTCTTGATCCGCTTAGAGAACGGGATGATCTCTCCCAGGTAATCTTGGAAGCCATGGGTGAAGTTAGGCTGACCAGCCTTAAGGCTATAGATGAGGCTCAATGATGTTTCCCTGGTAAATGGATTCAGATGAGTCCCACATCAGTACGGTGTGGCCTTCATAAAGCGTCGCGCTGGAGCTCTTGTATTTTTTGAATAGGCACAGGAAACGCCCGAAACCCGTAAGGGTGCTCTTGTAACCGTAGTCATGCCACAGCTTGGCCGAGGGGCAGAAGCCGATGCGGTATTTGCTGCGAAGACGCAGGCAAAGATCGACATCCTCGCCGGCGGCAGTCGGAAAGCGTTCATCGAAGGGGAATTCCCTCGCCGCAAACGATTTCATGCCGAAATTTAGGGACGGCATATACCAGAGCTCCTTTCGGTCCGGTAGAAGCCATTTACCGGCGAGCGTCCCGTTGATGTCGTGGTAATGGTCCAACAGCGTCTTTCCCCAAGAATAGGTCATTCCCCCGACAGCAGCGAAGTTGGTCTCGACCAGAAAATCAGTCATGTGCTGATTCCAGTCCTTATCGAGGATGCAGTCGTGATCAGTGAAAAGCAGGTGTTCGACGCACGCTTCCAATGCCTTGCCGATCGCGACGTTTCTGGCCGCGGCTGGCCCACCGTTCTTCTCCAGGACAATATGCTCCACGCCTGGCCTGCTGACCCCGTACTTCAGCGGACTGGCGTCATCGACGACATAGACTTTGTCGAAGGGCTTTGACTGCGCCTCTACGCTGTAGAGCAAGCGATTCACACAGGACAAGTCCCAACGCGTCCTGATATAGCAGGGAATGATGAGTGCGCTCATTGATTGATTTAAGGAAATTTGTGAATGGGTTGCAAGCATTATTGGCGCTGTAACGGTGTCCAGACCCTTCTTATTGAGGCCGTCCCGAACATGGATGGGCAGCGCCCCGCCGAAGGACGGCTTGGGCGCAATACCTGACGAAGCTCCTGCCCACCGGCATCGCCCGCTTCACCCGTTCCGCGTTCAAAACCCGCCCATCCCCTTCCGTGAAGAGTTTCGGGCGCCGTGAGGCGTACGAAAGTCCCCGAGGAACGAACCCGCGAGGTTCGAGCACAGGCCTATGGGGATTTCGTTTTGCGGCTGATCCTGGGGGTGTCGCGACGGGCCACCGGAAGAGGTCGGGTTGGCGCGAAGAGGCCGCAACGTCCGTCTGTCATGCCACGATTCTGGTGGAAAGAGGAGCCGAAACCCCTTCTTTCGGCGGGGATTCCAGAGAATGGCCCATGCGGGATCGTCACCCGAAGCGCGGCGGTTCGAGTGCCTGGGACGGTCAAGCCATGCCGGATCATGGCGGGTTCTCCCGGTTCGGCAGTGCGCCGACAGGGGGCGCGCGGGGCTGGTGCCCCCGTTCGAAAACCTCGACGATCACCATGCGCCCGCCGCAGCAGGGGCATGGCGGAACGGCATCGACGGGGGCTTCCGCAATATCGGCGACGGTCGGCGGGGCGACGGCCAGAAGCGTGCGGATGCGTTCGAGGCTGGCCTTGCGGCAGGACGCGGCAAGCAGTCCATAATGCCGGATGCGGTGGAATCCTCGTGGGAGGACGTGCAGCAGGAACCGGCGGATGAACTCGTCAGCGGAAAGAGTCATCACGCGCAACTGGTCGGCACCGTCGCGTCGGTAGTCCTTGTAGCGAAACGTGACGTCGTTCTCGTCGAACTCGATCAAGCGGCGGTTCGAGATGGCGACGCGGTGGGTATAGCGCGCCAGATAGGCGAGCACGGCCTCGGGACCGCCGAAGGGGGGCTTGGCGTAGACAACCCAGCGCTTCTTCCGGACCGGAGCGAGATGCCGCAAGAACGCTCGCTTCTCGGCCAGATGAGCCATGGGCCCGAAGAAAGAGAGCCGGCCGTCATCGTAAAGCGCGATCAGGCGCATGAGAAACAGCCGCCGAAACAGCGCGCCCAGCACCCTGACAGGAAGAAGAAAAGCCGGACGGGACGACACCCATCGCCCGTCGGGAGCGATCCCGCCGCCGGGGACGATCATGTGCACATGGGGGTGGTGCGTCAGGGCAGACCCCCAGGTATGCAGGACGGTCGTGATGCCGATGCGCGCCCCCAGATGCTTCGGGTCCGCCGCGATCGTCAGCATTGTCTCCGATGCGGCGCGGAACAGCAGATCGTAGACTGTCGCCTTGTTGTGGAAGGCGATGTCGGCGACCTCGTCCGGCAGCGTGAAGACGACGTGGAAATAGCCCACGGGGAGCAGATCGGCTTCCCGATCCTCCAACCATTTCCGCGCGGCGGTTCCCTGGCACTTAGGGCAGTGCCGGTTACGGCAGCTGTTATAGGCGACCCGCCCATGCCCGCAGTCCTCGCAGACTTCGACGTGGCCGCCCAGTGCGGCGGTACGGCAATGCTCGATCGCCGACATGACC
>NZ_CAHP01000040.1 GCF_000294655.1 Magnetospirillum molischianum DSM 120 | reverse complement strand
GAGTATATAACATTAACCTACCCGACTTAACTGCCTCTGCGTTGTGTTACCTGTTGGCGCTGCTTATTATTTCCGTGTACTGTATATTGCTTGCAAGTGTTACCTATACATATGCGTGCTACTATATTATTTAATGTGATTAGAATTTGATTTAATTTTTACTATTTCGCATTACAGTTTAATTGACTTTGACTCGCATTCGGTTGTTTATTACCTTTTATATGATTTCTTGATTTGTTACACGGATATTTTACTGTATTTTTACATTGAATACTCGATATCGACGCTTCGCTCTGTTTTGCTAACCAGCTTCGATATGGGTAGGTGGGTGGTTTCACGTAACGCGACGGCGCAGGGATGCTCGCCGTTAACACTACCGTCCAAGGGCTCGATTGGAGCCGCCTGACCCGAGACGAATTCCCCCAGCTGCTGGATGGACAGCACACATGGCGGGCCCACGAGGGCAACATCACCACCTCAGCCGCTCAGATGCATTCTGATCCACAGACAACAGCCACAGGCGCTGCGCCGATCCAAATCTCGACCAGGCCCGCGACCTGGTCGAGATTTGGATCGGCGAGCCCGACCGACGGCCGCCGAAGCGCTGGCGATCAAGAAGCTCCGTGCCGCCAATGCGGAAACCACGCCCCTGCGCGCCCCACAGACCACAAAGAACGCCCGACCATGATCGGAGAACATCCCCTCCCAGACGGGGCCTTGCCGCGCCATCAAGGACAGCCCCGGCGATCCGCACCACAGCACGAGCTCCACGGACCACGCAACCGGAACCCGACGAAACACGACAGATCGGAGACATCCCTATGCCAGCCGTTAACACAACCCATCAGATGTTCGATTTGCGAAGCCTGACCCTCGACGAATTCACCCGGCTGCTAGTGCATTTTCCGTTCAATCGCGGTCATAACCTGCGGCTGCGAAATATTTGATGCACTCGTCTGGTGTGAAGGTGCCGATGCCGTCGCCTATCGCCGCCCAGAGACCCTCCTTGGTCCTGGCTGCGACCTTCTTGAGGAAAGCCTTCAGCTTCGAGAAGGCCATCTCGATGGGGTTGAAGTCGGGGCTGTAAGGCGGGAGGTACATGACTTGGGCG
>NZ_CAHP01000039.1 GCF_000294655.1 Magnetospirillum molischianum DSM 120 | reverse complement strand
CCCACAGACCACAAAGAACGCCCGACCATGATCGGAGAACATCCCCTCCCAGACGGGGCCTTGCCGCGCCATCAAGGACAGCCCCGGCGATCCGCACCACAGCACGAGCTCCACGGACCACGCAACCGGAACCCGACGAAACACGACAGATCGGAGACATCCCTATGCCAGCCGTTAACACAACCCATCAGATGTTCGATTTGCGAAGCCTGACCCTCGACGAATTCACCCGGCTGCTAGTGCATTTTCCGTTCAATCGCGGTCATAACCTGCGGCTGCGAAATATTTGATGCACTCGTCTGGTGTGAAGGTGCCGATGCCGTCGCCTATCGCCGCCCAGAGACCCTCCTTGGTCCTGGCTGCGACCTTCTTGAGGAAAGCCTTCAGCTTCGAGAAGGCCATCTCGATGGGGTTGAAGTCGGGGCTGTAAGGCGGGAGGTACATGACTTGGGCGCCGACGGCCTCGATGGCGGCGCGGACCCCGGCGAGCTTGTGAGCGGGCAGATTGTCCATGACCACGATGTCACCTCGGGTCAGGGTCGGCGCCAGCACCTGCTCGACATAGGCCAGGAAGGCTTGGCCGTTCATCGCGCCGTCGAGAATCATCGGCGCGGTCATGCGCTCAGACGAAGACCGCCGACGAAGGTGGTAGTTTTCCAATGCCCATGCGGCACCGGCGCCCGGCACCGCTCGCCGCGAGGGGCACGCCCGCGGAGCCTCGCCATCTTGGTCGAGGCTCCGGTCTCGTCGATGAAGACTAGGCGCTCGGGATCAAGCTCCGGCTGGAGATCGAACCACTCATGTCGCCGCCGCAGAACGTCGGGCCGTTGCTGCTCGCTGGCGTGCGCCGTTTTTTTGAAGGTCATGTCGTGGCGGTCCAGCAGGCGCCATACGCTGCTCGGGGCGATCTTGCCCCCGTGTACCGCTTCCAGGTGGGCCGCGATCTCGGCCAGGGTGATGTCGGGAGTCTGCTCTACCAGCCCCAGGATCTCTTCGGCCAACGCCTCCATCCGGTGCGAATGACGGTCGCCGCCACGCGGCCTCGACACGGCGTGTCCTTCCGATCGCCAGCGGCTCACCCATTTGATTGCTGTCGAGGCAGCAACCCCGAACCGCTTCGCCGCCGCGCGGCATGATTGACCGCTCTCGACCGCCGAAATCAGACGCTGCCGAAGATCCGTGGAAAGGGATGTCGCCATCAGGGCTGGCCTCCTTCACCAGCCCCAATCTTGAATCATACTTTTCCCTAATTGGGAATCCCCAATGATTCCATATGAGTGGATGATGCTCTAGCACCATCATGCGCTGCCGCGGCGGTCACCGGCCATTTGCGGATCAGCCCATGCGCCCGGTCCGCCGAAATATGGTTCTTATAGCCGGAAGACGGAACGGCCAGATCGACCTGAGGCTGGACGTCCTCGCGCGGCTTGGCCTTCGAATATTTCACCGTCCAGCGGGCGTCGCGGTCCTNTTGGCGCAGTTTGGCAGGCTTGTCCTTCCGAGCGTCGGGAATTTGCCCCGCCTTGATTGCCGCCTTTTCGCCATCGGTGTTGCGCTGCTTGGGGGTGGCCACGATTGTGGCGTCCAACAATTGCCCCGACATCGCCAGATAC
>NZ_CAHP01000038.1 GCF_000294655.1 Magnetospirillum molischianum DSM 120 | reverse complement strand
GCGCTCGGGATCAAGCTCCGGCTGGAGATCGAACCACTCATGTCGCCGCCGCAGAACGTCGGGCCGTTGCTGCTCGCTGGCGTGCGCCGTTTTTTTGAAGGTCATGTCGTGGCGGTCCAGCAGGCGCCATACGCTGCTCGGGGCGATCTTGCCCCCGTGTACCGCTTCCAGGTGGGCCGCGATCTCGGCCAGGGTGATGTCGGGAGTCTGCTCTACCAGCCCCAGGATCTCTTCGGCCAACGCCTCCATCCGGTGCGAATGACGGTCGCCGCCACGCGGCCTCGACACGGCGTGTCCTTCCGATCGCCAGCGGCTCACCCATTTGATTGCTGTCGAGGCAGCAACCCCGAACCGCTTCGCCGCCGCGCGGCATGATTGACCGCTCTCGACCGCCGAAATCAGACGCTGCCGAAGATCCGTGGAAAGGGATGTCGCCATCAGGGCTGGCCTCCTTCACCAGCCCCAATCTTGAATCATACTTTTCCCTAATTGGGAATCCCCAATGATTCCATATGAGTGGATGATGCTCTAGTGCACTGATTCCGAAATTCGCGTCAAACCTTCCCCTGCTCGGCCAGCGTTCTCGTGCAGAAGCGCTGGATGGAGGCGAGGATGTCGTCAGCGGTTTTGGTCCACCGAAACGACTTCGGATCGGCATTGTTGGTGTCGATGAAAACGCGAATTGCGGCCTCCAGTTCGGCTGTGGAGCGGTGAACGCCGCGCCGAAGTTGGCGGTCGGTGAGGAGGGCGAAGAAGCGCTCAACCTGATTGATCCACGACGACGATGTCGGGGTGAAGTGGGCATGCCATCGCGGCCGCTTTGCGAACCAGTCCCGGATGAGCTTGGTCTTGTGGGTTGAGGCGTTGTCCATGACGACGTGAATGTCGAGATCTGCGGGAACGCTGGCTTCGATGAGATCGAGGAATTTGCGGAATTCGGCCGCCCGGTGTCGTTGGAAGCAACGGCCGATGACGTTGCCCATGGCGACATCCAGGGCGGCGAACAGTGACGTGGTGCCATGGCGTTTGTAATCGTGGCTCCGCCTCTCGGCCTGGCCAGGACGCAACGACAGCAGAGGCTGGGTGCGATCAAGTGCCTGAACCTGGGTCTTTTCATCGACGCACAGGACTATCGCTCGCTCCGGTGGGTTGAGGTACAGGCCGACGATATCGCGGACCTTCTCAATGAATTGCGGGTCCGTCGATAGCTTGAAGGTTTCGGCCCGGTGCGGCTGCAAGCCAAACGCCCGCCAGACTTTATGAACGGTCGAGGGCGCCACCTGTGCCGCTCGGGCCATCGTCCGCACACTCCAATGGGTGGCGTCGGGAGGTGTCGTTTCTAGCGTCTTCTGGATCAGTTCGGCGATGGCCTGGTCACTCACCGTGCGCGGCGCCCCAGGACGGGGCTCGTCAGACAGTCCGTCGAGGCGATCACGGGCAAATCGTTCGCGCCATTTTCCGACCGTGTGCGGGCCGATGCCGAGTTCCTCGGCGATCACCGTGTTCAGCACTCCATCCGCCGCCCTCAGCACTATCCGCGCCCGAAGCGCGGCGCCTTGCGGCGTTGTCCGCCGCCGAACCTGCCCTTCAAGTTCCACCCGTTCAGCGTCACTCAGCTCGATCGACGATGCCCTGCCCCGCGCCATCCCTGCCTCCCACAATGCGGGGGTAAGAATGACATGGATTTAGAAAACAGGACACTAGAGCACCGACTCATTCAAAAGATACCGGCAGCCGTCTGAGCTTTTCGAGGATGGTCTGGGCTGGTTTGGTCCAGACGAAGGGTTTGGAAGATCGGTTGTGCTCCTTGATGTAGCGTCGGATTGCCTCTTGGAGGTCGGCGACGGACTTGAAGACGCCACGCCGGATGCGTCTGCGGGTGATGATGGAGAAGAATCCCTCGACGGCGTTGAGCCATGAGGCCGAGGTGGGCGTGAAATGGAAAACCCAGCGCGGAGATCGGCCAGCCATTCCCTGACCTTGGGGTGCTTGTGAGTAGCAAGTTGTCGGCGATGGCATGGATGATTTTCCCTGCCGGAACGGCCCGATCGACGGCGTTGAGAAATTTGATGAATTCCAGGTGGGTGTGCTTGGGCATACAGCGACCGATCACGGTGCCGTCGAGGACGTTGAGGGCAGCGAACAGGGTGGTGGTGCCGTTGCGCTTATAGTCATGGGTCATGGGTCAGCACTTTCCGGGCTTCAGCGACAGGCCGGGCTGGGTGCGGTCAAGGGCTTGGATTTGGCTCTTCTCGTCGATGGACACGACGATGGCGTGGGCGGGCGGGTTCATGTAAAGGCCAACAATATCCTCCACCTTGGCGGCGAAGGCTGGGTCCTTGGACTTCTTGAAGGTACGCAGTCGATGGGGCTGGAGACGATGCGCGTCCCAGATCCGCTGCACGGCACGAAGCGAAATGCCGATGGCCTTGGCCATCGCGCGGCCGGTCCAGTGGGTGACTTCCCCGGGCGGCTCGGTGCAGGTCAGCGCCACAACCTTGCACACGGTCTCGGCCGACAGCGGCGTCTTACCGGGTTTGCGGCTCGGCTCCCGCAGAAGAACATCAACCCCGTTTTCGGCGAAACGCCGCTGCCAGGCGCCAGACCGAGGGGCGGCTGACGCCGGTTTGCCGCGCGATTTCATGCACCGGCTGTCGCTCGGCCGAAAGCATCACGATCCGGGCACGCTGAACCTGCTTGAGGGGACGATTACGGTCGCCGATGACGGCGGCCAATCGCTTGCGGTCCTCGGTATTGACGATAACGCTGACTGTCTGGGCCATGGCCCCAGAATCCCACAACCAACGCCACCAGGGAATCCCTTGTTTGCGTCAGTGCACTAGAGCATCATCCACTCATATGGAATCATTGGGGATTCCCAATTAGGGAAAAGTATGATTCAAGATTGGGGCTGGTGAAGGAGGCCAGCCCTGATGGCGACATCCCTTTCCACGGATCTTCGGCAGCGTCTGATTTCGGCGGTCGAGAGCGGTCAATCATGCCGCGCGGCGGCGAAGCGGTTCGGGGTTGCTGCCTCGACAGCAATCAAATGGGTGAGCCGCTGGCGATCGGAAGGACACGCCGTGTCGAGGCCGCGTGGCGGCGACCGTCATTCGCACCGGATGGAGGCGTTGGCCGAAGAGATCCTGGGGCTGGTAGAGCAGACTCCCGACATCACCCTGGCCGAGATCGCGGCCCACCTGGAAGCGGTACACGGGGGCAAGATCGCCCCGAGCAGCGTATGGCGCCTGCTGGACCGCCACGACATGACCTTCAAAAAAACGGCGCACGCCAGCGAGCAGCAACGGCCCGACGTTCTGCGGCGGCGACATGAGTGGTTCGATCTCCAGCCGGAGCTTGATCCCGAGCGCCTAGTCTTCATCGACGAGACCGGAGCCTCGACCAAGATGGCGAGGCTCCGCGGGCGTGCCCCTCGCGGCGAGCGGTGCCGGGCGCCGGTGCCGCATGGGCATTGGAAAACTACCACCTTCGTCGGCGGTCTTCGTCTGAGCGCATGACCGCGCCGATGATTCTCGACGGCGCGACGAACGGCCAAGCCTTCCTGGCCTATGTCGAGCAGGTGCTGGCGCCGACCCTGACCCGAGGTGACATCGTGGTCATGGACAATCTGCCCGCTCACAAGCTCGCCGGGGTCCGCGCCGCCATCGAGGCCGTCGGCGCCCAAGTCATGTACCTCCCGCCTTACAG
>NZ_CAHP01000037.1 GCF_000294655.1 Magnetospirillum molischianum DSM 120 | reverse complement strand
CGCATGCCGCTCCAATTCATTGCCTCGACATGCATCGCCCAGAACGCCTGCACCGCGCGGCAATTCATGTCGGTGCGGGCGCCATAACGGGGATGCACGCGCTTGCCGCCCTGCTTTTTGCGCTGTTCCTGGTGCAATTTCCTGAGGCTTTCCGCGTGTTGGCGGATTTCTTCCTCGTCCATGAACCGCTTCAGCCAGTTCGAAAACCTCGGCCGCGACAGACGGTGCTCGTCGCAGTAGACGCGTTGCGAGAGGCCACTCCGACGCCACGCCTCGATGTGTACCGACCAGAAAGTTCGATGGGCTTTGCTGTCATAACGTGATCGTTGCTGCATCTCATCAGATCCTCGTTGAACACCGTCGAGAACAATCTGCCGGGTCATGAGGAGGGAGAACAATCGTGCAACAGCCGGACGCTTACCAGGGTTTGATGGAAGGCAAGATTAAAGGGATGTCTCGTCGAGACGCCAAGTCATTGTCTGCACATCGTTATTTCACGAGATAGACCCGGACGGTCGCGAGACGGCACCCAGCCAACGCCTTGATTCTTATATAGTCTCAGGAGAGCCGACCATGAATCAGGATGACGACTTCAAGCCGAAGCTCGGCAAGATCCGGGCCGGGGGCGGAACGCGCGGCCGCAAATTTCTGCATCAGGTTCTGGCGGCGGCCAACCGTGCCGGTGGGCAGAGTTCGGGCGCCCGGACGTCAAAGTTTCACGGCGGCCAGATCGGACGCAGTGCCGGCATCGGCCGGATGCTGGTCTCACGCGATTGCCATGCCGCCTTTCGCAGCCGCCGCGTCGTGATCAAATCCCGCATCGTCAAACTGGCGGGGAAAGGCGTCGCCGGAGCGAAGGCCCATTTGCGTTATATCCAGCGCGACGGTGTGACCCGCGATGGCGCGCCCGGGCAGCTCTATGGCGCCGAGCAGGACCGGGTTGACGGCAAGCCCTTCCTCGATCGCGCCGAAGGCGACCGTCACCAGTTCCGTTTCATCGTCGCCCCCGAGGACGGCGACCAGTACGACGATCTGAAGCCGCTGACCCGTCGGTTGATGGCGCAGATGGAACAGGATCTCGGCACCCGGCTCGATTGGGTCGCGGTCGACCATTACAACACCGGCCATCCGCACAGCCATATCATCGTCCGGGGGCGCGACGACCGGGACCAGGATCTGGTGATCGCCCGGGAGTACATCACCACCGGTCTGCGCGAGCGGGCCACCGATCTGGTGACCCTCGACCTTGGCCCCCGTACTGATCTGGAGATCGAGAACCGGCTGCGGCACGACATCGAGCAGGTGCGTCTGACCTCTATCGATCGCCGCCTGCTGCGCGATGTCGATCCCGACCGGCTGGTCTGGTCCACCGACACGGATGCCTTCCAGCAGAGCCTGCGCGCCGGTCGTCTGCAAAAGCTGAAGCGGCTTGGTCTGGCCGAGGAAGTCGCGCCGGGGCGATGGCGGCTGGCCGATGACATCGAGACCACCCTGCGCCGGATGGGCGAGCGCGGCGACATCCTCAAGACGATGAGCCGCGAGATGACGGCCAAGGGGCTGGCTCGCTCCGGTGCCGATCTTGTCCCGCACGATCCGGCGGCACCACCGACGCGACCGATCGTCGGCCGGCTGGTGGCGCGGGGACTGGCCGACGAGATCAAGGACCGCCATTACCTGATCGTCGATGCGGTCGATGGCCGTACCCATTATGTCGAGATCGGCAAGGGCGATTCCATCGCGCCCATTCCCGACGGCGCAATCCTGCGGCTCGATCCCCGACCGGTCGAGCCTCGTCCCGCCGATCACACCATCGCCGACATCGCGGCGGCGCACGGTGGGCGGTACGGCATCGATATCCATCTGCGCCATGACCCAACCGCCAGCGAGGCGTTTGCCGAGACCCATCTCCGGCGGCTGGAGGCGATGCGACGGCTGACCGGCGGGGTGACGCGCGAGGCCGACGGCACCTGGATCATCGCGCCCGATCATCTCGACCGGGCGGCGGCGTTCGAGCGGCGGCAGGCCCAGGATGCCCCGGTGGTGGTGCGAATCCTGTCGGCGCTGCCGTTGGATCGTCAGATTGCCGCCGATGGTCCGACCTGGCTCGCTCGCGAACTGGTCGCCGCAACGCCCGAACCATTGCGCGATAGCGGCTTCGGCCGCGAGGTGCGTGACGCCCTGGCCCAACGGCGACAATGGCTGATCGAGCAGGGGCTGGCCCGCCAGGAGCCGGACCGCATCGTGTTTCGTGCCGACATGCTCGACGTGCTGCGCCGTCGCGAATTGCTCCTCGTCGCCGGCCAACTCTCCAACGAGCTCGGTCTCGCCTTCGTCAAAACCAAGTCTGGCCAGCCGGTCGAGGGCGTCTATCGTCGCGCCGTCGATCTCGCTGGCGGCAAGGCGGCGCTGATCGAGAAAAGCCGGGAGTTCACCCTGGTGCCGTGGCGCCCGGTGCTCGATCCCCATCTCGGCAAGCAGGTCTCCGGCATCCTGCGCGGCGACGATATCTCCTGGAGCTTCGGCCGCCAGCGCGGCGGGGCCGAGTGTGTCGTGAGAACGCATGTGATCTGGGCTCGGGTCAGGGGCCGGATTCAGGCCGGATCGGTCACCGGGATGTCGTCGATATAGGTGACCCGATTGCGCCCCTGTCGTTTGGCGACGTACATCGCTTCATCCGCCTGACGTTGGAGGTCCGCGACGCTGGCGGCAAATTTGCGGTCTGCAGCCACCCCGATGCTGGCGGTGATCTTCAGACGGGTTGCGCCGATGTCGGGCATAAGGGCTTCGATGTCCTCGCGCAATTTCTCCGCAAGCCGGCGGGCGGCATCAAGGGGGGTGTCGGGCAGGGTGATCGAGAATTCTTCGCCGCCGATCCGACCGACAAGATCGCTCTGCCGCAAGCTGGTGCGCAGACATTGGGCGGTTGCGCGCAATACCGCGTCGCCCGCCTCGTGGCCATGCTGGTCATTGATCTTCTTGAAGTGGTCGAGGTCGACGAACAGCATCGCGACGGGACTCCCGGTCCGTTGCGCCTGGTGGCGCGTCGCGTCGCACAGGCGGTAATAGGCTCGGGCGTTGTACAGGCCGGTCAGCGGGTCGTGATCGGCCATTTCTGCCAGCCGGCGGTTCGCCTCGACCATCGCGTGGTGGAACGAGATCGACTTGGCGGTGAAGGAATGAAAGAAGGCGCTGAGATAGATCATCGCCATCACGAAGGTGACCACGGCGCTGGGCGAATAGGGGTGGGGCAGCAGCGGGTTGGTGGCGACGATCGCCACCACCGAAATCACCGTCACCGCGATTCCGGCCTTCGGGCCGAGCACCAGATAAACCCCGGCGAGGTTGAGGATCACCCACACGATCCGCAGTTCGTCCGGCGAGTTGAGGTGGAACGTCGTCAGGTGCAACCCGAGCGCCAGTACCGCATAGGTCCAGGCGACGAGTCCCAGCCGGGCCGGATGGCCGCGCAACACGATGTAGAAGACGACGCTGATCGCCAGGAACGCCCGCGAGACATTCAGGTAGGTGGGGTCGGACTGCGCCAGACCGTGATGGACCGACAGGTGGAAGATCGCCGTAACCACCGCGCTGAACATCAGGATCGCCAGGGTGAAGCGGTACTGGAATTTCCGGTACTCCTCCCCTTCGCCGAAGGCTGCCTGTCCGAAAAGAGCGTCCAGTGGGCGCATGTTCGTCTCCGTGTGGGGTGGGAAAGGGGGGCACTTGAAACTTTGGAGTGCCCCAGGATCGAAGCCGGATCAGACGGCCTTGATCTCCCGCAGCACCGTCTCGACCGACACACCGTTGCCCGGATCGAGGCGAACGCTGGAATCGCCCACGGCAAGTCGTTCCAACGCCATGGCCAGGGTGGCCAATGTCTTTGGCGCACGTCCCCCCACAAACCGTTCCCGCCGCAAGGCCAGCCACCGCCAAGATGGACCAGATGCCAATCGGCAGGAGCCATTGCACCAGAACCGCGCCCACGGCCACCACCAGAACGCATACGGCCGTCCGTCCCGAACTCACACCCATGGTATGCTCCAGAACATGCAATAAGGCATAAGCATAACAGCATCGCGGAATTGCGGGCAATCGTCGGAACCTCTTACTCCACCATCGAAGGAACAAGGGGCTCATTGCCCACGTTGGCCCGCCGGCCAGCAGGGGGGACGTGCATCCGAGGCAACGCATCCGATTTCAGCCGTAACGCCCACCCAGGCCAATCAGGCCAATCAGGCCACTCAACGCGCCGATAACCGCGCCGCCGCCAAACGCGGCAAGGTTGCTGTCTCTCAAAAGTCCAACTCCTCAGCGTCCAGACTCGGCGGGGCCGAAATTGCATCACGCGAACGAAGCGTCAGGACTCCTCCGTCGTGACCGGTCGCCCTTCAGCCGGCAGCGCGTAGCGCACGATCCGGATATCCGCGTCGATCTCGCTGCTCAGGGTGATTTCCAGCACCTGATTGACCAGATCGGACTGCGTGTCGAGGTCGTCGAGCGCCACCTCGAACAGTTCCACCTGCATGTCGAGATCCATGCCGACCGGGCCGTTGAGGCAAATGAGCCCGGCATGCAGGTCGATGTCGACATATTCGCCGCTGCCTCCCGGGGCGTTGGCCGGGCCACGGAAATCGATCGAGTTCTTGGTGACAAAGGTCCAGTCGTCCTCCAGGATCACCGGCATCAGCTCCCAATCCTTGGCGCCGCCCTTGCCGATCCAACGGACATGGGAAGCCTCAAGATGGCCGCGTTCACGGGCCAGCTTGGCGAGATCCTCACTCAGGCATTCGTCGATCAGCAGCCTCATGCCCGGCGACGCCGGGGCACGGTGCGCTCGGCGGAGAGGGTGGCGTCCGGCGGCAGGATTGTGAAGCGGCGTGGTCGGCCGCGCACCGGATTGGCCTCACCGTAGAGGATGGCCAGATCGAGAGCGGTTTCGTCCAGCCCCGGATAGGCGGCCAGGATCCGCTCGCGGGGAAGTCCGGCGGCGACCGAGGCGACCAGATCGTAGACCGGGATGCGGGTGCCGCGGATCACCGGGCTGCCACCCAAGATCCCCGGATCCTCGACGACCATCGCCCGCGTCGCCTCAAGCCGGGTGGAGCGATCGTCGGCGTCGGCGATGAAGTCCGACAGGGTGACGGAGAGGAAGCCGTCGCGGACGATCCAGTCGGCCTTATTCCAGCCGACGAACGGGTGGCGGGCCATGTCGCCGGTGATGCGTTCGGAGAAGCTGTGGATCAACGTCAGGCGCTTTTCGGCGGTCAGGGCCTTGGCAGCGCGAAAGTAGAACCCCACCAGCGGGCAGGCGGCCAGTTGCACGCGTCGACCGTCATCCACGGTGTACAGCGCTGCGGGCAGGATTTTCTCGTCGATCACCCGGTTGATGTCGCGGACGGTGACGCTGGCGACGATGGCAGCTTCGCTCGGGGTCAGCAGACTGGCGCGCATGGCGATCCTCGAAAAAACATTCCGACACACCGGAAGATAATCAATGGGAGCCGGTTCGACAAGGGCTCCGTCTTGTCCGAAGCCGGTGATGGGTCGTTACCGGCACACGGGGCAGGATGTCTGGTTGATCGTAAATCATCGTAGCTAAAGGCGATTTTCGATTCCGGGGTTCTGCCTGACCCTTGTCCCGAGCGCCCGGCAACAGTGCCGGACCGGTTCGGGACAGGCCGCCATGACCCCCACCAAGCTGCTGATCGGCCAGATCCTGGTCGTTTTCGCCATCACCCTGTTCGGGGTGTGGTCGGCGACCCAATGGGCGGCGGCGATGCTGGGCTATCAGCCCCAGCTCGGTCTGCCCTGGCTGGTGTTGTTCGCCACCCCGATCTATCGCCCCTGGCAACTGTTCCCCTGGTGGTATGCCTACGAGGCCTATGCGCCGCATATCTTCGACAAGGCGGGGATGCTGGCCGGGGCCAGCGGTTTCCTGGGCTGCGCCGCCGCGATCGCCGGCTCCCTGTGGCGGGCGCGGCAGAGCCGGCTGGTCACCACCTACGGCTCGTCGCGCTGGGCGACCACCCGGGAAGTGGAGCGGGCCGGGCTGTTCCGCTCGGCCGGGGTGTTTCTCGGCCGGCTGGGTAACCGCTATCTGCGCCATGATGGTCCCGAGCATGTGATGGCCTTCGCGCCGACCCGCTCGGGCAAGGGCGTCGGGCTGGTGGTGCCGACCCTGCTGTCCTGGACCGGGTCGGCGGTGATCCACGACATCAAGGGTGAGAACTGGCAGCTCACCGCCGGCTGGCGGGGACGGTTTTCGCATTGCCTGCTGTTCAACCCGACCGATCCCCGTTCCGCCCGCTACAACCCGCTGCTGGAAGTGCGCAAGGGCGCTGACGAGGTCCGCGATGTCCAGAACATCGCCGACATCCTGGTCGATCCCGAAGGCGCGCTGGAGCGGCGCAGCCACTGGGAGAAGACCAGCCATTCCCTGCTGGTCGGCGCGATCCTCCATGTGCTGTATGCCGAGGAGGAGAAGACCCTGGCCCGGGTCGCCACCTTCCTGTCCGATCCCCGCCGCGGCTTCGCCACCACCCTGCGCCGGATGATGGAGACCAACCATCTCGGCACCCCCGACGCGCCCCAGGTCCATCCGGTGGTGGCGTCAGCGGCGCGCGAAGTTTTGAACAAATCCGAGAACGAGCGCTCCGGCGTGCTATCGACTGCGATGTCGTTTCTCGGCCTTTATCGTGACCCGGTGGTTGCCGCGACCACCGTCGCCTGCGACTGGCGGATCGCCGATCTGGTCGATGCCGAGCGTCCGGTGTCGCTCTATCTGGTGATTCCGCCGTCGGACATCTCGCGGACCAAGCCGCTGGTCCGGCTCGTGCTCAATCAGATCGGCCGCCGCCTCACCGAGCGGCTGGAGGGCGATCCGGCCAAGCGGCGCAAGCACGCCCTGCTGATGATGCTCGACGAGTTTCCGGCGTTGGGGCGGCTCGATTTCTTCGAGACCGCGCTGGCCTTCATGGCCGGCTACGGCATCCGCGCCTATCTGATCGCCCAGAGCCTCAACCAGATCTCCAAGGCCTACGGCGAGAACAACGCGATTCTCGACAATTGCCATGTCCGGATCGCTTTCTCCAGCAATGACGAGCGCACCGCCAAGCGGATTTCCGACGCGCTCGGCACCGCCACCGAACTGCGCGCCCAGCGCAATTACGCCGGCCACCGGCTGGCGCCGTGGCTCAGCCACGTCATGGTCAGCCGCCAGGAGACGGCGCGGCCGCACCCTGTCGGGCGATCAGGAGGGGGAACCATCATGACCAATCCGGAATCCCAGGGCCGCCGCCGCGCCATGCTGCGCACCGCGATGGGGCCGGCGATCGCTGCTGCCCTGGCCGACCCGCTGGTGATCGAGGTGATGGTCAATCCCGACGGCGCGCTGCGGCTCGATCGGCTGGGGGAGGGGCGGGTCGATACCGGCGTGCGTCTCGCTCCGGCCGAGGTGGAGCGGATCATCCGCCTCGTCGCCAGCCATGTCCGGGCCGAGATCCATCCCGGCAATCCGGTGGTCAGCGCCGAGCTGCCCGCCCGCGATTCGACACCATCGCCGAGGTCACCGGGCTCGACGGCAACGGCGATTACGCGGTCACGGAGATGCCGGGCTGCCGCCCGGTCCCGCTCGGGGACGTGTTCCCCGAACCCCTTCCCTTGTTTTCAGCAACCGGGTCTGGGGCCGTGCCCCAGGCGGGGGCGGGCGGCAGCCCGCGATACATCGACGCATCATGCGCTATCTCGCCTTCGCCGCGTGGATCCCGGCCCAGGATTATCCCGAGTCGTTCTTCGTTTCTGGAACATATAATGAACAAAAGAGTTTTGTGTGCCTCTTCTCTGTGGTACAAGGGGGTATCAACATCCGAACTGCGCCCGGACCGTCCCCAGCGGTTCCGGGCGTTGTCGTTTCGACCCCTCGCGCAGGATTGCCGCCCCGGTTATGGCTCGGGCGGGTGATGCCGCGCGCCCATCCCAAGGAGCCCGTCATGTTTTTCGAGTCCGAAGACGACCCCCTCACTCCCGGCGGTGCCGCCCAGCGGCGGGGCAGTCAAAGAGCGATCCTGCCCGGCGATCAGCCGCTTGTCGGCGGTGACAGCCTCTTCCCAATCCCCGATCCCTCCGACCCCTTCGGCATCAACCGGCGGCGGCGGCCCAGTCTGCTCGATCTGGCCATACCCCCCACGGAAAACAATCGCGGGCTTTTGTGGGATCCTGCCGACGGTTTCGCCAAGGGACCGCAGCCGAGCCAAGGCTTCGACCCGCCCAAACTGCCGAAGCTGACCGGCCTGGACGACGATACCGATCCCACCCAGACTGCCGGGGGGCTGAACCGGGGCGGCGATCCGGGGCGCGGCGAAGGGTCCGATCGGACAGTCAACCAGCCGGGCGCGCCCTTCGGCCCCAGCGCCGGCGCCGATCCCTGGGCGGCAGGCAATATGGCCGACGTGCTGCTGCGCAAGAACGACTATGCCGACGCCGTCACCCATTATCAGGGTCAGGCCAAGACCGATCCCGCCGGCACCAGGGCGGAACTGTCGGCAGTCCACGACAGGATGGCGAACGCCGATCCGGCCTCGGCGGCGAAGTTCGTCACGCAGATGGGCGCCGCCGGCCTCACTGCGGCCAAGACCGAACCCCCGGCCGAGGTAGGCCTGACGCCGCTGTGGATCGATATCTACAACACGCATCAGGAGGATGATTCCTTCGATCCAAAAGAAAGCGACACCATCCAGGTCGCCGATGCCAGCGAGCGGACAAACGCCCGCTTTGATCCCAGGATTGGTGACGCGAAGTCTCCGCCGGACTGGAAAAAGGACACATTCAAGTCTCAGCCAGGCGCTTGGGTGGGCTTCAACACGTCGGTCGGAAAATTGCCCGGAGCTGGCGACAATGAGAAATTCGTTTATGGCCAAATCTATGCGGCGGAAGGTGGCAATGCCGTTGATCCCGCAAGCGGAGCATCATCGGGTATCACTCGACAGACATTGATTGATGCACAAAATGCCGGTGCCGTTCCAGGATTGGACAAGGTTAGGCAGCCAAAGGACCTGACCGCCGATCAACGGGCCGGCATCATGCGCTGGTACTTTGACAACAGCCTTCGTAAAGTCGGTGGCAGTGCCGCATTGGAGACGGTCGGTGACCCGCAGACAGCGGCCGCATTGGCCGACACCCTCTACCGTCATGGCTCGACCGGAGGCGCCAACCTGATTAGGGCAGCCATCAGCGGTGTCGACGGCAATGCCGATATACAAAAAAGTGGTAGCGTGGACAGCGCCACCTTCAGTGCCGTGACCAAGCTGGCAGCCAATCCAGAATCGAGAGATAAATTATTGAATAAATTGGCAGATTTGCGGGATGCTGCGACCCATGGCTATGAAGCCGACCGTATCGATCACTATCGACCAATGAAATAGGGCGCGGTTCATGGTGGGGCAGGAACCGGGCATAGGTCGCGCGATGCCCCATCCTTTATTTTGGGCGGAATCGGTTCACCCTTTCCTCGAATCCGGGGTGACTCCCTTTCCCCCGTGCGGCTGTCAAAGGGCATTGCAACTCGGTCGGTTGCGATGCCTCGGCAACGGTCGATCCCAAGGCGGCCTCGATCCGCTTGGGCCAATCGGCATTGGTGCCGTCCTCTGCGGCTTTTTGACCAAGCCACGCCAGAAGAGAGTCAAATGCGGCACGGCCGTCCGCCCCTCGTCCCAATTGCAGCAGCAACAAAGCAACATTCAGTTTGAGTTCAGCAACGTCCAAAATGAACGCGCCGTTCGCTTCCGCCTCTGCCGCGTCCCGGATGTAATTGTTCAGGCGTGCTTCGATGATTTCCGGATGGATGCGGCAGGACTCTCTAAAATGCCCGTTCATCCAAACCGAAATGACCGGAATAAGAGGGCCGCATTGACCACAGCCATAAAAAAAATTGGCCCAGCGATCATCGGCGGACATGACGACAAGTTTGTCATCCATGAGTTCGGACCAAACCGTCCTTAACGGAGGCGTGATATCCTCGACATCCCCGGCCAACCGCAAGATATGGTGCCGATATCCTTCGTAGCCGCTGCCGCCCGACGCCTCGTCCACGAACAAGAGTGCGGCATGGTCAGGGATGACGTCGCGTCCCGATGGCTCGACGATGGTCAATTCCCCCCCTTGAAGGCTATAGACCAATTCAAGTCGGTTTCCACCGCGGACACGATGAATACTCAGATACCCATCATAGACACTCCCGCACGACCAAGTGGCGGCGACAAAGGTTGGCTCTCTCTTGTGCTGGAAAATCAGGGTTTCCCGGCGCTTGCATGGATCGTCTTGAATCGTCAGAGACTGTTTGGCAAGTGCCGATCGCAGCCACCGCGGAGCATCCGAATCAGCGAATGCTTGCGCCCGCGGACGCGACGAATGAAGTCGTGTTCCCGACGTTTCCCCAAGATACTGACGTGACTCCGCAGAGCGTCCGTCTGCTCTCGCGCCTATAAGTGAAAGCCCCAGCCAAGTCAGGCTGAGAGCGACAATCCAGCCGCAGTGACGGGCAATACCGGAGAGTGTCGGGTGTCGCATGGTCGGATCGCTGCCAAAACGGGTGTGGTCCGGCAAAGGCTGGCACGAATGGCTTCTGAGGTAAAGGTCTCCCCCAGGGCTGGTCGGCGTCCTCTTCCCCGGTCTCGCCCCAACGTCGATAACACCGACCCGGTCCGTCAAAGCCACCGATCCGGTGCTGGTGCGCCAGAACTGGCTCGAGGCCTACGATTTCGTCACCGACTGTGCCGCCCTGTTCCTCACCGAGCAGGCCCGCGCCAGCGATCCGTTCGCCCAGATCGGCACCCGTACCGTCTCGGTCCAGGTCACCAGCGTGGTGCGGGCCTCCGAGTCCTCGTTCCAGGTCAAATGGACCGAGCAGCTCTATGAGCGCGGCAGCCTTGCCGCCACCAGCCGCTGGACCGCGATTCTGTCGATCGTGATCCAGCCGCCGCGCACCGCCGAGACGGTGCGGAAGAACCCGCTCGGCCTCTACGTCACCGCCCTGGCCTGGACCCGCGACCTCGATCCCGGCATCAGCAAACCGGAAGGGAAATCGCCATGAAACGCGCTCCCATCAGCATGATTGTTTTGGTCCTCACCTTGGCCGCCTGCGCCGCCAAGGAGCCGCCGCCGGCGATTGCCTATGACGGCGCCGCTTTCCATCCGGCCACCATCGCGCCGGAGCCGCCCCGTCCGGTGGAGGTGGTCGAGATCCCGACGCCCTTGCCGTTGCCCGGCCAGCTTCAGCCACTGCCCGAGCCGGTCAAGCCGGACCAGCGGAAGCCGACATTGCGGGTTGCCGCCGCCAACCGGGCGGCGCTGCAGGAACCTTCGGCCCATGGCTACATCAACGCGATCCAGGTCATCCCTACAGCGAAGGGGCGCTCTATCGCCTCTATGCCGCGCCCGAACAGGTCAGCGACATCGGGCTGGAGCCGGGCGAACAGCTCACCGCGGTGTCGGCCGGCGACACCACCAGCGGGGCGGGGGAGGGGCGGCGGGTCCATGTCCTGGTCAAGCCGTTTGCGCCGGGGCTCCGGACCAATCTGATCATCACCACCGACCGACGCTTCTATCATCTCCAACTGGAAAGCACCGTTCGCACCAGCATGGCGGCGATTTCCTGGACCTATCCGAAGGGGACCCTGATTGCACTGCAACGGAATAACGCCGCGGCCGAGGCGGCGGCCTCGGTCGCCGACGGCATCGCTCTCGCCACCTTGCTCGGGGTCGGCACCGAACTCAGTTTCGGATCGAACGAGGGCGATCTGGTCCGCGCCATCCGCGAATCGACCCAGCAGAGCGCCGACCGCGCCGGTCAGCGTCTGACCGAGAAAAATCTTAACGTCCAGCCGACCCTGACCGTCCGTCCCGGTTGGCCGCTTCGCGTCATCGTCCACAAGGATCTGATCCTGCGCCCCTATCGGGGTTGAACGGAGGTCGTCATGTTGAAGCTTGGCAAGTTGCCCGACCGCACCCCGGTCCGCATCGTCATCACCGTCAGTCCCGACCTCGCCCGCGACCTCGCCCGCGATCTCGCCGCCTATGCCGAGGCCTATCGTCAGGCCTACGGCCAGGCCGAGGTCGTCGTCGACCTGATCCCGCCGATGCTGGCGGCGTTCCTCGCCAGCGATCGGGGGTTTGCCCGCGCGCGCGGCAGGATGGGGCGATCACGGCTGATGCCGTCGAACCAGCCCGGCTGCGGGGGGGAAGGGAAAAACCACCGGGGAACCTACGGCTGGCGACGGGAACGCCGCAGGAGGGGATGGGCGAGGAGAGGGGGAGCCGGGCACGCTGTAGCATGGACAGGAAGTCCGTTCACTTAATCTCCCTGTCCGAATTTCTCAGGCCGGCTCTGTGCCGTTCAAGGCCGGGTTCCGGAGGTGTCCAGGGTATCCATCCGGTCAGGGCCCCCTTCTCCGCGCTCGCGTGATCTGGCGTAATGCCAGATCGATAGAGGGCGTCACGGCTATTTTTTGGTGCGGGGTTTTCTGTTCCAGCGCCGGGCCAGCTTTACGATTTCAGCCTCAATGGCGGGAATGTCGATGGTGTCGAGGTCGAGAGGATCAGCGCCCCACCATTCGGCGATTTCCTCATGACGCTCATGGCTGGGATCGGCCAGAGCCTCACGGGCTTCCTGATAGCCCCATGGCCCACCGACGTCTTCGGGAGGACAGCGGCCGGAGGCTTCGATCAGGCGGGGATAGAGGATGCCGTCGGCGGCCGGCGCGGTGCGCTCGATCTTGACCGAATGCTCCCAGCCATCGCCGAAATCATAGAGATATTTGAACGACTTGGCGCCGGTGTCTTCGATGACGTCGAGGAGCGTGGTTTTTCGGGCATCCAGCGGGCCGCCGCCATAGCCCCAATCGGGATCGGGGATGCCGAAACCGATGCCCTTGATGCGGAACTCGTAGAGATGAGTGTCGGTCCAGCCCATCGCCTCCTGCAAGACCGTGTGCAACCGGTCCAGCCTGATGGACAGCGGAATCTCCAGACGGCGCATTACCGTCGGCGCGACATCGTCAAGGACGACCTTGATCCGGGCGATCGGGGTTGGGTCGGTCATGCGGCAATCGTCTCCCTGGTCACATGCCCCCGCCCCCAATTCCAGGGCAGGAGTTCGTCGATGCGGTGAGCCGGATGCCCGGCGATGCGCGCCAGGACGTCGGCCAACCAGGCTTGCGGATCAATGTCGTTCATCTTGGCGGTGACGATCAGGCTGTACATCGCCGCCGCCCGTTGCCCGCCACGGTCGGAACCGCAGAAGAGCCAAGATTTTCTGCCCACTGCAATTCCGCGCGACAGCTTGGCGCGTTGCTCGGTCAGCCAGGTGTTGAGATCGGCGACCAGGGGGGCACTGATGTCCCGGCGAACGGCGCGGCGCTGGTCGGGCGTCTGGCCGGTGATGGCCCGTTCGATCTCAAACAGGGCGTCGATGCGCCGGACCGCTTCCAACGCCAGCGGCGAGATCACGGCACTGGTCTTGCCCTCGGCCTTGCGCCGCGCATTGGTTTCCAGATCGGCCTGAGCAAAGAACGGGCGGCGGGCATGGACCCAACAGGCGACTTCGAGAATCGGCCCCGGTTTTCGCTCCGGCGCATAGAGCTTGCCATACCCACCATAGGCGTCGGCCTGGAACAGCCCGGAATAGGGGGCCAGATGTGTCTGGGGATGATCGCCNTTTCGATCGCGCGAGTAATAGAACATCGCCGCCGGGGGCGCCGGTCCACCGAAGGGGCGGTCGTCGCGAACATAGGTCCACAGTCGCCCGGTATCGGTCTTGCCCTTGGCCAGCACCGGCACGGGCGTGTCGTCGCCATGCAGCCGCTCAGCAGCCAGGACGTGGGCTTCGATCCGGCGGAGCAGCGGCTCCAGCGCGGTGCAGCCGGCGCCGACCTGATCAGCCAGCGTCGACAGGCTGAGCGCCACGCCTTCCTTGGCATAGCGCTCGGCCTGACGGTTGAGCGGCTGATGCTGGCCGAATTTCTCGAACAAGATCATCGCCAGAAAACTGGGACCGGCCCAACCGCGCGGGGTGACGTGGAACGGCGCCGGGGGCTGGCTGATCGTTTCGCAGTCGCGGCAGCTGAATTTCTCCCGCACCCGCTGGATTACCTTCCACTGACGGGGGATCACCTCCAGGGTCTCGGTGATGTCCTCGCCGATCTTGCGCAACCGGGTCCCGCCGCAGCAGGAACAGGTTGCCGGCGCCGGCTCGACGATCCGCTCGCGGGGCAGATGCTCGGGAAAGGGCTGGCGCGACGGCCGCTTGCGGGTGAACGGCGCCACGTTGGTGGTCTTGGCGACGGCTTGCTCGGCGGCGAGCTCGGCCTCGGTGGCCTTGGCCTTCGCCACCGCCAATTCGGCCTCGGCCCGAAGCAGCGCCGCTTTCAGCGTGTCGATATCGTCCGGGAGAGAGGCAAAGCGGCGTTCCATCCCCTGATTGAATCAAAAAATCAGGCCGATGACTCGTAAAAAATGATGCCTTTTCAGCCTATCCCGCGCTTTTTGGCCGGAAGGTGTGACGCGGATTCCTCCAGTCGATCCCGTCCAGCAAATAGGCGAGCTGGGCCGACGAAATCGCCACCACCCCGTCGGCCGGCGATGGCCAGATGAACCGGCCGTGTTCCAGCCGCTTGGCGTACAGCGACATCCCCAGCCCGTCGTGCCAGATGATCTTCACCATCGATCCGCTGCGGCCGCGGAACACGAACAGGTCGCCGCCATGGGGATCTCGCCCCAGCGCTTCCTGCACCTGCAACGCCAGACCGTTCATGCCCCGTCGCATGTCGGTCCGCCCCACCGCCAGCCACACCCGGACATTGCCCGGAACCGGGATCATCGCCGCGCCATCGCCGCCATAACGGCGGCGGCCAAGTCGGGCGGTATCGATGATGGGATGCGAACCCGGATCTCTCCCCCGAACGTCACCTCGATCGCCGCCTCGCTCGACCCGGATAGGGGAGACGTGCTCGAGGTCACCACCACTTCGGCAAATCCCCGCACCTCAGACCGCAGCTCACGTCGCCATCGGTAGATCTGCCCGCTGTTGACGTCCACACGCCGCGCCACATCGGCGACCACCGCGCCGGGCGCAAAGGCCGCCGCAACGATCGCCCGTTTCTGATCGTCATTCCACCGGCGCCGACGCTCAACACCCGTCATCACATGAATCTGAGCCATCGCACCGTCTTTAGCAGTGCTGCAAACACCGGTGCTTGCAGCGATGCCAAATTACCTCAGATCAAATGACACCCGAAAAGGCGGCCCTGACCGGAGGGCTACCTTCCAACGAGTACCGGGGTATGATTCACTGTCCTCCTCAGATGGAGGGGAACAGTGACGTACGTAGGTCTCAAAATATCGGATGCCCTCACTGCATCGGAGCTTCGTGCCTGGGCTCGGCATTGCGGCCATGGGCGGGCAGCGGCGAGCTATGCGGGAAAATGGGTGATGACGGCCTGAAGAGGGCGGCGTATCGAGGCGGGTAACCAGCCAGCCAGAACCTCCCGGAAGGAGCGATACGCCATGAAGGAAGATAGCACCGTGGTTCGCCTTCGTCAGCCCGACGCGGTTGACGACCCGTTGACCGAGATTCTGCGCCAAGGGGTGCGGCGTCTGTTGGCCCAGGCGGTGGAACAGGAGGCCGAAGCTTTCCTGGCCGAGATGAAAGCTTGCAAGCTGGCCGATGGGCGTGACCGGGTGGTGCGCCACGGTCATGGCCCGGAACGGAGCCTCCAGACCGGGATCGGACCGGTGGCGGTGTCGCGGGTGAAGCTCCGCGACCGGGGCGCCACCAGCGGCGCGGACCAGATCCGCTTCACCTCGGCGATCCTGCCGCTTTGGGCGCGGCGGACCAAGAGCCTGGATGCACTGTTGCCGGCCTTGTATCTGCGCGGAATTTCGACCGGCGACTTCCAGGAGGTCTTGTCGGCTCTGCTCGGCAAGGAGGCCCCCGGCTTGTCGCCCGCAGTGATTTCCCGGCTGACGGCGGAGTGGTCGGGCGAATACGAACGCTGGCAGAAGCGTGACCTGTCAGCGCGCCGCTATGTGTATGT
>NZ_CAHP01000036.1 GCF_000294655.1 Magnetospirillum molischianum DSM 120 | reverse complement strand
GTTGGAACGAAGGTTGAATCAACCTTCGGTCCAACCTGGTGCTAATCGGCGCCACCCGGAAGGTCGCAAGGAGCTGATGGGGTTCCAGGTCGGCGTTCGCGAGAGCACCCAAAGCTGGCGGGAATTGCTGGTCGATCTGAAGGCTCGCGGTTTGGCCATCGCTCCGGAACTGGCCATCGGTGATGGCGCCCTCGGCTTCTGGAAAGCGATGGACGAGGTGTTCCCCTCGACCCGCCACAGCGCTGCTGGCTGCACAAGACCCGCAACATCCTGAACAAGGCGGCCAAATCCGTCCAGCCCGGCATGAAGAAGGACCTCGCCGAGATCTGGATGTCGCCCGACCGGGCGGCGGCGGAGAAAGCCATCGATGTCTTCGCCGCCAAATACGGCGCCAAATATCCCAAGGCGGTCGAATGCCTCGAAAAGGACCGTCACCCCTTGCTGGCTTTCTACGATTTTCCCGCCGAGCATTGGGTGCATCTGCGCACGACCAATCCCATTGAAAGCGTCTTTGCCACCGTCCGGCACCGCACCGTCCGGACCAAGGGGGCTTTGTCGGCGACGACCGCCAAGCTGATGGTCTTCAAGCTGGTCATGGCCGCCGCCAAAACCTGGCGTCGTCTCAAGGGCGAAAATCAGTTGCCCAAGCTCATCAGTGGCATCAAATTCATTGACGGTGTCCAGAACCCCGAGGCCGTTTCTCAAACCGCCGCCTGATCGGGCTCGTCACCCAGATTCCCGCATAGCTCGGCAGCGGCGCGGGCCTATGCGATTGCCAATGCGTTGGACCGGCTGAGCCGGGCCGAGGCGGCCCGCCTGGCGGTCATGGAGCGCCAAGCGCTTCTGGACGATGCCGGCTGGCACGCCAGCGCCACCCTTGCGGTTCCTGGCAACATCACACTGGTCCCGTTGCCACCCTATTCTCCAGAATCCAATCCCGTCGAACGCATCTGGCTCTACCTGCGGGAGCGGTTCCTGTCCCTCCAGGCCTGGCCAGATCAGGAGGCTATCATCCAGGCATGCTGTGATGTCTGGAATGCCCTGGCCTCAGATGCTCAGCGCATCAAAACCCTCTGCCTCTACCCATGGATCAAAAAAATCATTTCATAGGACGGTCGGTATGAGAGGTTTCTCTCGCTATGAGAGCCGGCCTGGGAAATTCGGACAGGGCGATAAGTGGATTTCCGGCCTGAAAGCGGCGACGATGCCGCGCAGGAGAAAGGACCATGACGAGACGTGCGCGCCGGACCCATTCACCGGCCTTCAAGGCGAAGGTGGCCCTGGCGGCCATCAAGGGCGACAAAACGCTGGCCGAGTTGGTTCCGCAGTATGACGTGCACCCCAACCAGATCATGACCTGCCGGGGTGTTCGGCGCGACGCCGGCGGAGGCGCCGTTTATCATGCCAGCGCTTTGCCGTCCGCATGGCATTCTCGGCCATCGGTACTCCGCGCTCAGCCGTTTCGCCGATGACAGACCTGAGCGGATCAGGCATCGTTTGCCCTCCGTTGGAGGGGATGGGCTGCAGGTGGCGAAGCTTGGGAGGCAAGCTGTCGAGCCGAGGAAGGGGGACGGATGCGCCGGGCTTCGAACAAAAATGAACGGGAGACCGCCGGTGCCGATCCTGTGCGGCGGGCCGAGCTTTTGCGGGGCACCATCGCCGCCATCAGCTTGGGCGCGACCGAGTTTCTGCCCAAGGCCAAGATCGAGAGCGCTGCCAAGCACTGGCTGGTCGGTTTGCCGCCGCCCCCGGATGAGGCGGAGGTCCTGCGTCTGCTTGGCACAGCCTTCCTGCTGGCGACAGCCGTGGTGTTGTTCGCGCCAAGTGCGAGCGGACAGACCGCGATGGACCGCTTCGCCCGCCAGCACAAGCCTGCCGGTCCCGATGACGACATGGCGATCGAGGCCCTGCGGCGCTCCCGCTTCCGCCTGTTGCGGATCGAGACCGCTCTCCCGACTTCAGGCTTCATGAGTCTGGACTTGGCGACCGGCGAGAGACTGCACTGGGTCGATGACAACATTTCCTCCGTTTGCGTCGGCCTGTCTGTCGCGGTCCGGGTCTGTCCGATCGAGGCGGATATCGTGGTGGCTGCCGGTCCGGTCATGCCGCTTGATGAGGTCATGCTCGATCTGGCGCGCTCGTTCATCCGCCCGGGCGGGCGAGGCCTTGCCGAACAGCGCTGCGCCGAAGCCCTCTATCGTCACGCCGTTCGCCATGGCGTTCCCCAGGTTCCCGGTTTTGACCGCCCGCCCTCCGATGTGCCGGACGACTTTCCCTTCCTGCCCGAAGACGGACTGCTGCACCAGATCGCTTTCGCGCTGGAGGCTGCCGACGGGGAGCTTTCGCCGACGGAGACGCAATCCGTCCGCGAGATGTCCGGTGGCGGCGATATTGTCGATGTTATCATAGGTCTTGCAGCCGCCCGCATGGTCGGACGGGAGGCACTGGCCTCGGCCTATCAAACCCTGGCCCTGGTTCAGATGGAGACGGTCGAGCGGCGGCGGGTGACCGGGTTGTCGGGCTCGCTCGACGCGGTTGTGGCCCTCGTTGATCAGGCCATCGCCGACGACGAGGCGCCGCCTGCGGCCCGCGATCTGTTCCGTGACTTGCGCCGCCGGGTTAAGGTCGCGCCTTCGCGCGGGACGGCGAGCACGGACGAACTCGACAAGGTGCTCGGGCGGATCCAGGGGCTGCGGGAAAAGACTGTCGACAAGGGCTGCACCGAGCAGGAGGCGTTGGCTGCCGCCGAGAAGGTGGCGGACCTGCTCGACCGCTACGGACTCAGCCTCAGCGAGGTCGAACTGAAGGGCCAGTCCTGCGAGGGGGCCGGGATTGATACCGGCCGCAAGCGTTCCGGTCCGATCGATGTCTGTGTCCCGGCGGTCGGCCGGTTCTGCGACTGCCGGGTCTGGCGGGAGACCGGGCCGACGGGCGAGATCCGTTATGTCTTTTTCGGTTTGCCGGCCGATGTGGCGGGGGCACGCTACCTGTACGATCTGGTCCGGCAAGCTTTCGAGACGGAAACCGACCGGTTTAAGGCCGGGGACCTCTACGCCCAGCACCACACCAGTGAACGCCGCAGCGCCACCACCTCGTTCCAGACCGGTCTCGCCCACGGCATCGCCGCCAAGTTGACCGCCTTGCATGAGGAACGGGGGACCTCCATGCGCGCCTCGACCGGCCGCGATCTGGTGCCGATCAAGGCGGCTTTGGTCGATGACGAACTGGCCCGGCTTGGCATGACCTTCGAAAAACGGAGTGTCGGCCGGGGCAAGCGGGTGCTGAGGGCCGCCTATCACGCCGGTCACGAGGCCGCCGACCGGTTCGAATACCGCCCGGGGATCGAGTGATGCTGCGAAGAGGGGAAGACTTGGCGAAGTGGGCTAAAGTGTCGGCAGATGCGAGGTGCCCATGACACAGACAGTCCCGAAGCCATCACAGCCCCCCCGCCGTCCGTTCTCGCGGGAAGGCCGTCCGGCCGAGATCGAGGGGATGGCGTTGGTCGCCCTGCGCACCATGAGCCCCGTCGAGATGGCGC
>NZ_CAHP01000035.1 GCF_000294655.1 Magnetospirillum molischianum DSM 120 | reverse complement strand
ATGCGGCCATCCGGGCCGTTGCTGTCGAACACGTGGTTACGACCGGGAACACCGCCGCCACCACCTCGTTCCAGACCGGTCTCGCCCACGGCATCGCCGCCAAGTTGACCGCCTTGCATGAGGAACGGGGGACCTCCATGCGCGCCTCGACCGGCCGCGATCTGGTGCCGATCAAGGCGGCTTTGGTCGATGACGAACTGGCCCGGCTTGGCATGACCTTCGAAAAACGGAGTGTCGGCCGGGGCAAGCGGGTGCTGAGGGCCGCCTATCACGCCGGTCACGAGGCCGCCGACCGGTTCGAATACCGCCCGGGGATCGAGTGATGCTGCGAAGAGGGGAAGACTTGGCGAAGTGGGCTAAAGTGTCGGCAGATGCGAGGTGCCCATGACACAGACAGTCCCGAAGCCATCACAGCCCCCCCGCCGTCCGTTCTCGCGGGAAGGCCGTCCGGCCGAGATCGAGGGGATGGCGTTGGTCGCCCTGCGCACCATGAGCCCCGTCGAGATGGCGCAGGTGACCAAAGCCCTCAAGAGAGGAAGGCATCTCCGGTGTTCGCTTGGCGAGGCTCCATTTGAGCCGGACGGATGCTAGGCGGGTGGCAGAGGGTGGTTCCGCCTCAATCCTGGCGACCTTCGAGCCGGAAGACGACCGGGCCGTCATCGACGAAACGCCTGAGCAGGGGCTCGAACGGACTTTGCGTGAGGCCAAGGCGCGCGGCGATGCCGTCAAGCGAGATTTGCTGGCCGCCCCGGAGATGTTGAGCACCGCCGCCATGGCGGAGTGGTTAGGTATGTCCAGCGAGGGTGTCCGTCTGAAGCGCAAGCGCCACCAAGTGTTGGGGGTCGATTTCGCCAAGCGTGGCATCCGCTATCCGGAATGGCAGGTGTTGGAGAACCGGCAACTCCTTCCGACCCTGCCGCGCCTGTTCTCGATTCTGGGCGAGGATTCTTGGGCGGTGTATCGCTTCCTGCTGCAAAGCCATCCCGAATTGGGCGGTTGCCGTGCCCTCGACGCTCTGAAGCGCGGACGGGGAGACGACGTGTTGGCCGTCGCCTCCAACGTTACCGTCGGCGCGTTCGCCTGATATCTGTGTCCCGATCCCCCCATCCTCTGGCTTCTGTGCCGTTGTGGCCGTGGCTGGCGGCGTCTGGCACCACATTTTCCGTGACTCTCATCCCGATCCGCTTGGCTTTGGCCATGCGCCCAGCCGTTTTTCCGATCCGTGGAAGAGCGCGAGAACGCGCTTCGGTGTTTACTATGCTGGCGGCAGCTTCGAGACGGCGTTCCTGGAGACGCTCGTTCGTGACACCAGGAACCTGAACCCGGGTCTGCTGTTGTTGTCCTCGCGCGATCTTGACGTCTACGTCCATGTCGCGATCACCGTGTAGGAGTCTCTTCGACTGGTCGATCTGCGAGCCGGTAACATGGTCTCCTACCAATGCCGTACGGGCACAGTCTCATCGGCTCGGCCAACGGATCAGCCGCGTCCGGCGACGGCCCTACGCCACGATCGCCGGACAAACCGGAACCGCCGTCAGGCGGAACGGACATCTTGGAGGAAACGGATCACGACGGCCTTCATTTGCTGGGATTCCCGACTGAGCGTACGGGCCGAGGTCAGAACCAGCGCGGCGGCCTCGCCGGTTTCTGCCGCAGATTGCGACACGCCGCCAATATTGGATGACACCTGATTGGTTCCCTGCGCCGCCTGCTGAACATTGCGAGCGATATCGGCGGTGGCGGCGGACTGCTCCTCGACGGCGGCCGCGATCGCTCCGGCAATGGTTTTGATTTCCTCGATCCGGTTGACGATTCCCGCGATCGCCGTCACTGCCGCGCCGGTGGCGGTCTGGACCGCGCCAATCTGGGCGCCGATCTCCTCGGTGGCCTTGGAGGTCTGGTTGGCGAGATGCTTGACCTCTCCCGCGACGACGGCGAATCCCTTGCCAGCATCCCCCGCCCTGGCCGCCTCGATTGTCGCGTTCAAAGCCAGCAGATTGGTCTGCGACGCGATATCGTTGATCAGATTGACGACCACGCCGATCCGTCCCGACGCTTCGGCCAGACCGCGTACCGTGTCGTTGGTGCGTCCGGCCTCTTCGCTGGCGGTATAGGATATGCGGGCAGATTGCTCAACTTGGCGGCCGATTTCCATGATCGACGCCGACAGTTCCTCGGCCGCGCTGGCAACGGTCTGGACGCTGGCGGACGCCTCTTCGGTCGCGGCGGCGACGGTTGCCGCCTGGTGATTGGCGCGCTCGGCGTTTCCGGTCAGCCCCTGGGCCGTTTGCTCCATTTGGCTGGCCGAGTCGGATAGCAGATCGACGACGCTGGCGATGGCGCGGTCGAACTCGCCCGTCAGGCTCTCGATCCGCTTGCCGCGCGCCTCGCGCGTTGACTGTTCCACCTCGCGCTCGGCGGCCATACGGTCGCTGATAATGGCGTTGTCTTTGAACACCTGGACCGCTTCAGCCATCTGCCCGATTTCGTCGCCCCGGTCGCGGGCGGGAATCTCGATCGTCTTGTCGCCATCGGCAAGTCGGCGCATCGCTCCGGTCATCTCGCCAATCGGTGCCGCAACGCTTTTCTGCAAACCAAGGGCGAGCAGCCCGATCAGGGCAAGAAGCAACCCCAGCGAAACGAACGCCGTGATCTGGGCCTGATGATAGCTTTTCTTGGCTTCCTGACCGACGGTTCCTGCGGTCTTGGTGTTGAAGGTGATGGCGGCGACCAGATTCTTGCGGGCCTCCCCATACGTACTCAGCCCCTCGCTCAATTGGGTTGCACGGGCTTCCTGCTTAAGGCCGCGGCGGGACAGGTCGAGCGCTTTTTCGGAGGCTGGAATGTAAATTTCCCAGCTTCGATAGAATTTATCGTAAATCTCCTGTTCCTCTGGTGAAATAATCATCGTTGTATAAGTGCGAAGAATCTCAGCTATCTGATTTCGTCTATTATTTATGTTGGTCTCTTGTTTCTTCATTTCGTCGGTAGTCGTCGCGATTACATGAGCAAGTTCGTGAAGTCGATGCTCCACAACCAGTGTTTCCAGCCCCCCCAGAGCGGTCGCACTCGGCATAAGATTGTTGATAACTTCTTCGCTCGCCTGATCCATTGCCGCCATTTTTACCAAGCTTACCCCGGTATTGATGACAACGACGACCATCACCACGGCGAATGCCAGTATGATTTTCATCGGAATTTTAAGATTGTTCAGAGCTTTCATTGCTCCCCTTCCTTTTTGTCAATACCAAGCATCGCCCAATCGATGTGCCTGGCATAAAGGCCCCCTATCCATTTTATATATGATGGGACGCGGGCAACCAGAATCCAAGAGGGGATACTGCTTATATTATATAACGCTAATGTTAAGGGTAATTCACTATTTTTTAGGAGATTTGGGTGTGTTCAATGTATTTATAGATGATAAATTATATACCTATAATAATAAAAGAGGTGTGGAGTCGATGGCGGAAAGCCAATACGACATCAACTATCAGCTTTTATTCATCTCTGCCCCAGCCCCTCCCTACCGATGTCCATGCCACTCCTCTTCAGGTTGTGTAGAGGCGCGTCCGTCCGTCGCCGATCGAAGGGATCGGGTGTGGTGTGGTTCGGTCTGGCGGGTTGAGGATTTCGGGTGGGAGTCTGGGGCACTTCGCCCCGTCGGTCAGGTGACCAGTCGCGGCAGCCGCCCAAGGACGAGGCGCAAGATATCCTGGTATGGGGTGGCGGAAGGCAGATGCACCTTGACGACGGTCTTCATCTCAATGACCCGGGCCACCACTCCCCCCGTTACTGCTACATCGGCCGGTCAAGGCTGGTTTCCGGAAGTGTCCAGTTGCAATTGCCTGACAGGTGCAGAGGCGTATGCGCTACCGCGCACATCATTCGGCTGTAATTTTTTGAATGATAGAACGTGCCCCGGGTTTGCTTTTTCAAAGCGGTCCTTCATGCACGACATGACGAGGTTGATGCATGAGCGGCCTTGGAAAAATTGAAATGCAACTAGACCGAATTTCCCCTTTTCTGGACACCGGAATTCGCAATAAAGAGGTATTTCCTCAACATCTGTTACCTTATCTGCGATAATTGCGGCTTTTTTGTATCAATAAGGTTGCTCTCGAAACCAAATGTTCTGTAGTGAAAGTAGCCCTGGCTGCTTCCGATGCTATCTTCATTTTTATCTCAAAGTACCAAGTTCGTTCTAATTCATTATTTTTGATAACTGCGGCATGTTCATTGATAAAATTTGAGATGAATTTAGGGGCTGAAGTTTTTAGGTTGTTGCTGTTTAACGGGAGCAGGGCGCTATTCCCGCGTTCATTCACGCCAATGCGATAAACTCGAATGCCAATCGTACTCGCCATCTTCGCGGTCCATGTTTTGGGTCACTATTTAAAGGTTGCGTCTTCATATCTACGTGATCAATCAAAAATATATTTTGTGATGGCATTGAGTCATGTGTTCGCAGTTTGCCGATAGCGCCGCCCCAATCCGTGCTGAGCGGGGGCGGCATCCATCAGCGAACCAGCAACAACCCACACGGCCTTCGCCGGGTCTGACGATACTGCGATGACGGTCCAGGTCTGACCGTCTGCCGTCAAGGTGTCGCCAGGGGACGGGTCAGTCTTCAGGGCGGTTGCCACAATCGAGACGCGGCGATCCCCTGCGGCGACCAACTGGTTCGCCAATTAATAGGCGCCCTAATTCTCAATCAGCCCCTTGGCCTTGAAGGTCTTTAGTGACCCCTGGGGTTACATTCACGGTGCTGGGGTCGTATTCGTCCCCCGTGGTGCGGCTCAGTGTGACGCTATACGTCACACCTGCCAGTGCCCAGCCGATGGTGCGGGCGATGCCGCCTTGAAGGGGGGATTACCGACGGACGACGGACAGAGACCGCGGAGCGGTGTCCGTAGGTCTCCTTGATTGCTTTCGGCCGTTTTGTTAGCGTTTTGGTGCTGGAAACCTACCTAAAAAACGCCGAATCCAGATCAAAGACGCTGGCACTGCTGGTGCCGAGGGGGAGGCCATGGACACCATCTTGGCGACCGACTGCCGAAGTCGGCCCGTGGCCGCCATGGAACCTCCCAGGGCCGCCTCGGTCAAACTTGCCGGAGGCGAGCTTCGTGTGGCGGTGGACCGTGGTGACCTGCCCCTCGACGCCTTGTGTGGCTTTGCTAGCCGCAGGAACCCAAAGCGTCCGTTTCTTTTCGTCAGCCGCGTTCTGGGCCGCCATATTCCCGTCCGGCCCGCCACCATGCGTATGGTCCACCGCAGGTTGGCGGCGAGGCTGCCAGCTGGTCTTCCCGGCCCCGCCGTCGTGGTCGGGATGGCCGAGACGGCCATTGCACTCGGGCACGGCGTTCACGACGCCTGGCGGACCATGTCCAAACGGGGCGACCTGCTGTTCATCCACTCGACCCGCTACCACTTGGCGGGCCACCGGCTGCTCTCGACCTTCGAGGAGAGTCACAGTCATGCCACCGGGCATCTGATCCACGAACCGGCCCACCCCGCAGACGCCGACTTGTTCGCGATCTGCCGGACACTGGTCCTGGTGGACGATGAGGCGTCCACGGGATCGACGTTCGTTGCCCTCGCCGAGGCGTGTCGGCGGCACATGCCGGGCCTGTCCCGGATCGTCTGTGTCACCATCACCGACTGGATGGGCGAGGTGAGGCGGGAGGAGATCCGTGATGCGATGCCCGCCCGGACGGACTTCGTCTCCCTGCTGGAGGGGCACTATTCCTTCGTCCCCTCCGACGCCCCGCTGCCGAGGATGCCGGACGTGACCGGAGATGGCGGTTTCAAGGATTCCCTGATCCCCGTCAACTGGGGCCGCACCGGGCTGCGGGAACCCCACCCGTTGCCGGATCATGTGACGGCGATTGAGGCGAAGCCCGTGGAACGCATTCTGGTGCTCGGCACCGGGGAGTTCGTCTATCCTCCGTTCCAGCTTGCCCGCCGCCTCTCGGCGATGGGGGCGGACGTCATGGTGCAGGCGACGACCCGCTCGCCGATTATGGAGGGCAACGACGTTCACGGGATACTTGAATTCCCCGACGCATACCGGGATGGCATCCCCAACTTCCTCTATTCCGTCCGCCCCAGGCAGTACGACCGTATTCTCGTCTGCTACGAGACCCCGCCCGAGACCGCCCAGGAAGGCCTCATCGCGGCCCTCGGGGCCGAACCCGTTTTCTTCAACAACTCCGGAGGCTGACATGCGGCGCGTCGTCTTTGTCGACCTCGACGACACCCTTTTCCAGACCCAGCGGAAGAACCCGCATGCCGACCGCCTCGCCGCCGTGGATCGGGATGGCAACCCGTTGTCGTTCCGCTGCGGCCGCCAGGAGGCCTTCCTGGACTGGCTCGCCAAAGACGCCTTGGTCGTCCCCGTCACCGGACGTAGCATCGACGCCTTTCTGAGAGTGACGCTCCCGTTGGGCATGCGGGCGATCTGCTCGTTCGGCGGCGTGATCCTGGACGCTGACGGCAAGCCCGAGCCCGAGTGGCACGGGCGCATGGCTGACGCCGCTGGCGGGACGGAAGCCGTCATGGAGGGGCTGTTGGGCACGGTCGCCGCCGCCGCCGACCACCGCGTGGACGTCCGCCACCGGATCATCCGTGACGCCGGGCTGCCTCTGTATATCTCGGTCAAGCACAACGCTGTGGATGGCGGGGACATGGCCCGCTTGGCCACTGCGGTTTCGCCTGCGGTCCCGGAAGGCTGGACCATCCACCTGAACGGCAACAACATGGCCCTGCTGCCGCCGTTCCTGGGGAAGGCCCCGGCGGTGGCCTTCTTCCTGGAGCGTTTCGTGGGCGGTGGACCCGTCCTGACCGTCGGCGTCGGTGACAGTCTGACCGACGTCGGCTTCATGGAATTGTGCGATTACGCGGTCGCCCCTAGTAAATCCCAGATCGTGTCCGTCTTATCCTGGCAGACGCCGCTCGCGGCATCCTGGACGGGGGAAAAGGAATGATGGGTTTGGAGGACGGGTTCAGCGGGAGCTACGACCCCGCGGACGTCACGTTCCTACTCAAGGCGGTCGTCCTGCCGTGCGTCGACGTCGAGGAGAAGGAGGCGGCGATCCAGAGCGGCCGGAGGCATTACAGCGAGATGCTCGCCCCGGAGAGGGCCCCGACGCGCGAATATATGCGCGCCTTCCGCGAGGCCTTCGAGGTGAATCGCGCCCGCGTTGGTCGCGACGTCGCCCGACTGGCGAAGGCGCTGGCCCTGCGGGGAGCCGACGAGACCGTCTTGGTTAGTCTTGCCCGGGCGGGAACGCCCGTCGGTGTGCTGCTGAAGCGGGCGCTCGCCGCGTTGGGGCGGAAGGCGACTCACTACTCGATCTCCATCATCCGCGACAGGGGCATCGATCTGGTGGCCATGCGGGCGATCCTTGGCAGACATTCCGCGTCGGACGTGGTCTTCGTGGATGGCTGGACGGGCAAGGGGGCGATAGGCTCCGAGCTCGCCAAGGCCATCTCCAACGACATTCCGGACCTTGCCGGGGCCCCCCTGTGCGTTCTGTCCGACCTTGCGGGCGTGGCCGACCTCGCCGCCGGCGACGAAGATTATGTCATCCCCTCTGCGATCCTGAACGGCGTCGTCTCGGGGCTCGTCAGCCGCACGGTTCTGAACGACGAGGTGGTCGGGCCGGGTGACTTCCACGGATGCGTAGTGCTGGACTACCTCGCAGACATGGACCTGAGCCGCTGGTACGTAGACGACCAGATGGAGGACGTGCTCGCCTGCCTCCACAACGCCGAGCCGGCGTCGTGGAGCCGCGAAGAGCGGTCGCGGACCGCCGCAGTGTCCACGGCATTCGTGGAGTCGATGCTCGTCCAGACAGGGGCGAAGGACAGGAACAGGATCAAGCCGGGTATCGGCGAGGCCACGCGGGCCCTGCTGCGGCGGATGCCGGAACGGCTGTTCATCCGCGACCCTAACGCCCGCGACGTCGGGCACCTGATGTTCCTCGCGGCCGAAAGAGGCGTGGCGGTGGAGGCCGATCCCGGCCTTCCGTACGGCGCGTGCGCCGTGATCAAGACTTTGGGGGACGCATGACCATCTCGCATCTTCGCCTCGGTGCGAGCCTCTACGTGCCCGCCACCCGCCCTGACCTCGCGGCCGTGGCCAACGGCGAGCGGTACCCCGGACTCAAATCCGTCATCCTCTGCACCGAGGACAGCATCAAGCCGAGCCAGGTCGAGGCCGCCCTGGGGAACCTGAGGGAGTGCCTTCCGCAGATCGCGACGGAGCATCCCCTCGTCTTCATCCGACCCCGGAACGCCGAGGTACTCGGTCGCATCCTGGAGATGACGGGGGTCGGGCGGATCGACGGCTTCGTCCTGCCCAAGGTTACCCGGGACAGCCTAGCCTCCTACGCGGCCATGGTCCCGGAGCGGTTCCTGATGATGCCGACCGTGGAGACCAAGGAGGCGTTCGACCCTGCGGCCATCGCCGACCTGCGCGCGGCCATGTCCGAGCCCGCCATCATGAAGCGAATCCTCGCGGTCCGGATCGGTGGCAACGACCTGCTGAACCTGCTCGGAATCCGCCGTCGGCCAAGGCGGACCATTTACGACACTGCCGCGGGACCGGTGGTGGCGTCCCTGGTTGCGGCGTTCAGGCCTTTCGGTTTCCCGCTGACGGCCCCCGTGTTCGACGATTTCGGCGACGCCGAGACCCTGAACGAAGAGGTCGTCCGCGACGTCGAGCACGGGCTGGTGGGCAAGACGGCGATCCATCCATCCCAGGTCTCCCGGATCGAGAGGCACTACAGGGTCTACGACGCGGACCTGGCAATGGCGCGGCGGGTGCTCGATGGGGACGCGCCGGCTGTTTTCCAGGTGGACGGGGTTATGTGCGAGCCAGCCACCCATTCCGAATGGGCCCGTTCGATCGTCGAGAGGTCCGAGGTTTACGGCGTCGAAGGGAAGGAGACGTTCCTGGACAGGCTGCCGGTGGTTTTGTGACGTACTTAATGGGTGTGTACTGATGGGCACAGAAGATCGTTCGGCGTAGTAAGCGAGCGCGGAAGTTCAAACGCTCGCCGTTGATCTCGTGTTTGCAGTCGACCGTGCCCATGACCTCCGGCCCGCCCATCAGCTAGACGAGGACGTCCTCCGACTCGAAGGCGTCCCTGCGCTCCGAGACCGCCTTCCGCCTCTGCTGGGGGCGGACACGGGTTGGAATGGGTCACCCTATGGACGAACGTCGAGCGCGTCGTCGGTGTTCGATAACCCTGGGTTGAGCTTGACCTTCAACTCCTGTCCCCCTGACAATAATCGCCACACGGTTAGATTGTATATGCCAGGAGATGGCGGTGCCACATCGCTCCGGCCCCGTCGGCCATGTCCACACGTCGTATAGCAAGGGGCGTATGCCGGTAATACGCCGCGTCCTGAGGGGTATCGTCGGGGCCGTGGAGGGGAAACCTCATGTGCTACCGAAACGCTAATACGGCTTGACTCGATTACCGGGACTGCGAAAATCCATCAACTTTCGGTGGCCGCGTGTTCCTTGGCGCAGCCTCCGGAACGGAGGATCTTTTGCGGTTTTTTTTCCTGGTTTCTTTCTTCAACGACAATGTCGGAGTTATCCAATGGCTGTTTCGCTGTCGAAGGGCGGTAACGTCTCCCTGACCAAGGAGGCCCCCGGCCTCACCGCCATCGACGTCGGCCTGGGCTGGGACGCCCGTGTCACCGACGGCTCTGCGTTCGACCTCGACGCCTCGGCATTCCTGCTGAACGAAGGGGGGAAGGTCCGTAGCGACGCCGACTTCATCTTCTACAACAACAAAACCTCCGCCGACGGCTCGATCGTTCACCAAGGCGACAACCAGACCGGCTCGGGCGATGGCGACGACGAGGTCGTCTCGATCAACCTGTCCAATGTTCCCGCCGACGTGCTGAAGGTCGCCTTCTCGGTGACGATTCACGAGGCCGAGGCCCGCAAGCAGAATTTCGGCCAGGTCGCCAACGCCTATATCCGGGTCGTCAATAAGGCCGACGGCAAGGAGATCGCTCGCTACGATTTGTCTGAGGACTACTCGACCGAAACGGCGATGATCTTCGGTGAGATCTACCGCAACGGCGGCGAGTGGAAGTTCAAGGCCATAGGCCAGGGCTTCGCCGACGGCCTCGGCCCGCTCGCCAAGAATTTCGGCGTCAACATCGGTTAAGGGGGCCGACATGACCGTCTCTCTCACGAAGGGCCAGAAGGTCAGCCTGTCCAAGGACGGCACCTCCCTGACCCGTATTTTCATGGGACTCGGCTGGGATGTCGCCAAGAAGGGAGGCCTCCTCGGAGGCCTCTTCGGCGGCAACGAGGACATAGACCTAGATGCGTCCTGCCTAGTTTTCGATGAGACCGGCAAGCAAGTGGACGAGATCTGGTTCCGCCAGCTCAAGGGCATGAGTGGTGCCATCGTCCACACCGGCGACAACCTCACCGGCGCGGGCGACGGCGACGATGAGACTATCAAGGTCGACCTGTCGAAACTGCCTGCGACCGTCAAGTCGCTGGTCTTCACTGTCAACTCGTTCCGCGGCCAGTCCTTCGACAAGGTGGCGAACGCCTACTGCCGGGTGGTGGACGAAGTGTCCGGCAAGGAGTTGGCAAAATTCGCCCTCGGTGAGGCTGGTTCCCACACCGGCTTGGTGATGGCCAAGATCTACCGACACAATGAAGAGTGGAAGATCCACGCGATCGGCGAGAAGACGACCGGCCGCACCTTCCACGACATGATGCCGACGATCCAGTCGGCCCTCTAAGGGCCGCGAGAGGGGGGGAGACGAATGGCGGTGGTAGTCCTGACGCCGGGCGCGAATGTCGGCATCCCCGAATGTAGCCGGATACTGGTCGCGGTCGGATGGGAGCCAAAGTCCGTGGCCGGGATGGAGATCGACGCCTCGGTCTTCATGGTCAAGGCGGACGGGAAGGTTCCAGACGATGGGTATTTCGTCTTCTACGGGGCTCAATCCTCACCGGACGGGTCCGTCCGCTTCCTGCCTTCCCCCCCGACCGGTTTTGCCTCAGACGTGCAGGCGTTCGAGGTCGAGCCCGGCAAGGTGTCGGCCGACGTGGAGTCCATTGACGTCTGCGTGACCCTCCACGAGGGGCAGGTCCGTGGGCAGAGCTTCGGCAGCCTCACGGGCGTGTTCGCCCGCCTCGTTGACCCGTCCTCGGGTCATGAGGTCGCCCGCTTTGATCTGCCTGTCGCGGGCATGAAGGAGACGGCGATCACCCTCGCCAAGGTGTACCGCCGGAACGGCCAATGGAAGATCCGGGCGGTCGGGCAGGGCTTCGTCGGCGGCTTGGCCCCATTGGCCCGCCAATACGGTGTGGACGTCGCTGACGATGCCTCGACGCCTCCGCCCGTGCAGGAGAAACCGGCTCCTCCTCCGCCACCACCTGCGCCCAAGCCGGTCAGCCTAACCAAGGTCACCCTGGAGAAACGGGGCCAGTCCGTCTCTCTTGAGAAGAAGGCTGGCGAAGGCTTCGGCGAGATTGTCTTCAACCTGAACTGGAACCAGAGACCTGAAAAGAAGGGCGGCTTCCTGGGCAGGATTCTGGGTGGGAACAAGGGTATCGATCTCGACCTTGGCTGTCTCTGGGAGCTGGAGGACGGCGACAAGGGCGTCATCCAGGCGCTCGGCGAGGCCTGGGGCGAGTACCGCAGCGAGCCGTTCATTCGGCACGCTGGCGACGACCGCACCGGGGCAATCGCCCAGGGAGAGAATATCCGCATCAATGGCGACAAGCTGTCAAAGATCAAACGGATCCTCGTGTTTGCGTTCATCTACGAGGGCGTCCCGAACTGGGCGGCCGCCGACGGCGTGGCGACTGTGAAAGTTCCTGGCCAGCACGACATTGAGGTGCGGCTCGACAATCCCGCGTCCGGACAGGGGATGTGTGCCATCGCCCTGATCGAGAACGACAAGGGCAAGCTGAAGGTGACCAAGGAGGAGCAGTATTTCCGCGGTCATCTGGACATGGATAAGGCATATCGCTGGGGCCTCCGCTGGGTCGCCGGCTCGAAAAATTGAAGGAGAACACAGATGTCGTTCGCGGATTGGCTGAAGAAGAATGTCACCGAGGCCCGGGATGCGATGAACACTGAGATCACGAAGTTCAAGTCGAAGGACCTGCTTGAGGCCGTGGTCGCCGGCTGCGCCCTAGTCGCCTACGCGGACGGCAAGGTTTCGTCGGAGGAGAAGCAGAAGATGATGGGCTTCCTGCAGACCTCCGACCAGCTCAAGGTCTTCGACTCCGGGGACGTCATCAAGATCTTCCAGAAGTACGTCGAGAAGTTCGAGTTCGACAACACGATCGGCGTCGGCGAGGTCATGCAGGCCGTGGGCAAGTTCCGCGGTAAGCCGCAGGCCCAATTGGTTGTCCGTGTCTGCTGCGCCATCGGTGCAGCCGACGGCGATTTCGACGAAAAGGAGATGGCGGTCGTCCGCCGCATGTGCTCCGAGCTCGGTCTGAACCCCTCCGACTTCAACCTCTGACCAGGACTTCCCTATGGCCCATTTCGGCTTCCCGATCGAGACGATCATAATCTTCTTCGCGGCCATAGGCCTGTCGGTCTTCATGGACCTGTTCGCCCATCGGAAGACCACGGAGATCACCGTCCGCGACGCCAGCCTCTGGTCCGGCTTCTGGATCAGCCTGGCGGTGGCGTTCTACGGCTATCTTTGGTTCCGTTTCGACAAGCATTGGGCGGACCTGTATCTCGCGGGCGTCGCGCTGGAGAAGTCGCTCTCCGTCGATAACCTGATCGTCTTCATGGCGATCTTCGCGTCGTTCGGTATCAAGGGTGCCCTCCAGCACCGCATCCTGTACTGGGGCATCATCGGCGCCCTGGTCTTCCGCGCTATCTTCGTTGCGGCGGGAACCGGCCTGTTCATGCTCGCCCCTTGGGTCGGCTTTGTCTTTGCCGCGATCGTCGCCTGGTCGGGTTGGAAGATGCTCAAGTCCGGCGGGGACGACGAGGAGATCACCGATTACGCCGAGCACTGGTCGGTGAAGATGACCGAGAAGGTGATGCCGATCTTCCCCCGCCTGCACGCGGAGAGGTTCTTCGTCACCCGGGCCATCGTGAAGGACCTCGCCAAGTCGGATCCCACGATCAAGCTTGCCAAGGACTCGGCGGTGTTCGCCACTCCGGCCTTCCTGTGCCTGATGGCGATAGAGACGTCGGACGTGATGTTCGCGTTCGACTCGGTTCCGGCCGTGATCGCGGTCACCCAGGAGCCGCTGCTGGTCTACGCGGCCATGATCTTCGCCGTCCTCGGCCTCCGCTCGTTGTACTTCGTGCTCGCGGCGTTGACCAAGTACCTCGTGCATTTGGAGAAGGCGGTCATCTGCCTGCTGTTCTTCATCGCGTTCAAGCTGACGCTCCAGTCTGGAGAACACGTCTTCGGCTGGGACTTCATCCACATTTCCGCCAACACAAGCCTATTGATCGTCCTCGGCACGCTGGCCGCCGGCATCGTCGCGTCGTTCGCCTGGCCGGAGAAGGACAAGGCACCCGAGGCGGCCAAGGCCGAGCGGGAGCCGGAGGACGTGGCCTAATGCTTCAGGGTGGCTGTCTTCGACTTCGACCTGACACTGGGTCGGAGAAGGCACGGCGGGTGAAGGTATTGGCTCGCCGACGTGGAGGGCTGCGTTTGGAGCTACAGGAAGATGCCCAATGACGGGGCGATGCTTGAGCTGGCCGACCACCCAACGGTCGTGCTGGCCTGAAACGGGAGGTAGGTGAAGAACATGGCCATTTCGTTGAGCAAGGGCGGAAACGTCAGCCTGTCCAAGAGCGAGCCCGGTCTCAAGAGGATACTGATCGGCCTCGGCTGGGATGCCCGTTCCACCGACGGTGCCGACTTCGACCTGGACGCCTCGGCGTTTATGCTCGGGTCGAACCACAAGGTCCCGAACGAGAAGGCATTCATCTTCTACAACAACCTGAAGTCTATCGACGGCTCGGTCGAGCACACCGGCGACAATAAGACCGGCAGTGGCGACGGCGACGACGAAGCGATCAAGGTTGACCTCGACCTCCTCCCTGCGGACGTTCAGACCGTGGCGGTCACCGTCACCATCCACGACGCCGAAGGCAGGAAGCAGAATTTCGGGCAGGTCAAGAACGCCTTCATCCGCATCGTCAACGATGAGACGGACAAAGAGATCGCCCGCTACGACCTTTCCGAAGATTACTCGACCGAGACCGCGATGATCTTTGGCGAGATCTACCGTCATAACGAGGACTGGAAGTTCCGGGCCGTCGGCCAGGGATACTCTGGCGGCCTCGCCGCCATGTGCGCCCAGTACGGCATCGACGTGGCCTGAACCAAGCAAAGAAATAGGAGAAAGGCTAATGCGCCGCCTTCCCGTCTACCTCGTCCTTGATGTCTCCGGCTCCATGCACGGTGAGCCTATCGAGGCCGTCCGCAACGGCATGCAGATGCTCGTCAGCACCCTGCGGACCGACCCCTACGCCCTTGAGACCGCCTTCCTGTCCGTGATCGTCTTCGACGAGAAGGCCCGCCAGGTCGTTCCGCTGACCGAGTTGATGGCGTTCCAGCCCCCGACCGTAGAGGCTGGCTCCACGACCTCGCTGGGCGACGCACTAAAGGTGGTCAAAGAGTGCATCGAGCGCGAGGTCAAGAAGACCACCGCCGAGGAGAAGGGCGACTGGAAACCGCTCGTGTTCATTATGACCGATGGCCAGCCCACCGACGACTGGGAGAAGGGCCTGAACGAATTCCGCAAGGTCAAGACCGGCATGGTGATCGCCTGCGCGGCCGGCCCGCAGGCCGACACGAAGATCCTGAAGCAGATCACCGAAGTCGTCGTGTCGCTCGACACCGCCGATTCCTCGACCATCGGCGCGTTCTTCAAGTGGGTCTCCGCCTCGATCTCGACCTCGTCCAAGAAGGTTGACCTCACCAAGGCCGAGTCCAGCGAGATCAGCGAACTGCCCCCGCCCCCGCCCCAGATCACTCTGGTCTGAACGAAGCCGCCTGAAGAAGAGGGGAGGGACGCGTGAGAAGGCTTCCGGTCTATTTGCTGCTCGACACGTCCGGCTCCATGCGGGGCGAGCCGATCGAGGCCGTCAACACGGGCATCCGAGTCATGGTCAGCGCCCTGCGCCAGGACCCGCACGCCCTGGAGACGGTGCATGTCAGCATCATCACGTTCGATTCGGACGCCAAGGTTGTGGTCCCGCTTACGGCCCTGGACGAACTACAGGTGCCGGTGATCACCACCCCCCAGTCCGGCCCGACCCACCTCGGTCTCGCCCTTGAGACCCTGGGAGCCCGTATCCGCCGGGAGATCAAGCGGTCCACGGCCGAGGAGAAGGGCGACTGGGCTCCATACCTGTTCGTGATGTCCGACGGCAAGCCATCGGACATCCAACTCTTCGAGGAGCAGTGCCCGCTCATCCGCTCCATCGGCTTCGCCAGCGTCATCGGCTGCGTTGCCGGCCCTAAGGCCCGCAAGGAGGATCTCCAGCCCCTGTGCGACCACGTGGTGTCCCTGGACACCATGGACAGCGCCGGGTTCACGAGCTTCTTCAAGTGGGTGACGGCGACGATCTCGGGCGGCAACAAGTCGATGGGGACCACCACCACCGTGGCTCTGCCGCCGCCGCCGCCCGAAATCCAGGTGGTCTTCTAAGAGGGGAATGACGATGCGTCGGCTGCCGATCTTCTTTCTCGTCGACGTCTCCGAGTCGATGGTCGGGGAGAACCTGTACAAGCTTGAGGCGGGCATCGGGGCCGTTGTGTCCACCCTGCGCAAGGATCCGTACGCCCTTGAGACCGCGTTCCTCTCCGTGATCGCGTTCGCGGGAAAGCCACGGACGGTGACACAGCTCACCGAGCTCTTCGCCTTCCACCCCCCGGAGCTTCCCGTCGGCGGCGGCACCGCCCTGGGGGCTGCTCTGTCCCACCTGATGGACGAGATCGACCGAACGGTGGTCACCACCACCCCAGACCGCAAGGGCGACTGGCGGCCCATCGTCTTCCTGCTGACGGACGGACACCCCACGGACGACGTCGCGAAGGCCGTCGAACGGTGGGATCGCTCGTATCGAAAGCGGGTCAACATGGTCGCCGTGTCCATCGGTAGCGGTGCCGACCACGCCCTGCTGAAGCAGATAACCGACGAGGTGGTGGTCTTCAACGACTCCGCCCCGGACGCGTTCGCTCGCTTCATCAAGTGGATCTCGATGTCGATCCAGAGCCAGAGTCGCAGCGTCAGCGCGGGGCAGGACGGGAAGGTCAGCCTCGCCAAGGCCGAACCGGGCTTGCTCGCCCCTGTCGAGGCGTCCGAGGGGCTGACCCCGTTCGCGGGTGTGGACGATCGCTACGCGGTGTTTGTCGGCAAGTGCTCCAAGAAGAAGCTGCCGTACGTGGTCAAGTATGAACGGCACATGGGGCGGATCGAGACGACGGACCCGGTCTTGTCCCAACTTCTCAAAACCCGCCGTTACGCTCTGGACACGGCCGTCCCGGTGAAGAGCAGCTACTTCGACCTGTCCGACGGCGTCGGTAGCGGCCAGTCAGTCAGCTCCGACGACCTGATCGGCCAGCCGAACTGCCCGCATTGCGGGGTCCAGTTTGCCATGGCGGTGTGCGGCTGTGGGCGGATTCATTGCGTCGAGGGCGGCGGCGAGCAGACGTGCCCTTGGTGCGGCAAGACCGGAATGTACGGCACGGCCGAGGCTGGCGAGGGCTTCGACATCGGAAGGGGGCGGGGATGAACCAAGACTACACGCTGTCCCGAGCCCTCAAGGCCACGCTCATCAACTTCATGCAACTGGCGAAGGTCGAAGGTGTCCCCGATCCGGGCGATGGTTTCCTAGGGCTCACGGGGCTATCCCCCGAATCCAGGCGCATTCACCTGATCATGGACCTTTACGAAAAGGAATTGGCGGCGATCCGCGCCAAGAAGCAGGCCGAGGCACAGCCCAGCGATGCCGCTCCTGGGCAGCAGGCGAGGCCCCAGGCCTTTCCGGTTCTCAAGTCGGGGATCCAGTCCGCCCCCGTCCCTGACCCCATGCCCGGCGCCACCAAGTATGTGCCGACCGAGGAATTCAAGGCTCTCCTCCCGCCTGAGAAGGTCCCCATGACCGCCGAGACGCCCCCCCACCCCCTGGGGACAGAGGGAGACGCCCACCCGCCGGAACGCCCCGCGCTGGATGCAGGGTCGTCCCCCGTCCCGGCTATGGCTGCTCCCCAAGCACCTGCCCCGGAGCCTGCGCTCTCCGTCCCCCAGCCGGGCGGCATCCCCGCCGTGCCCGTGCGGTCCGCAGTCTCGGAGAACATCGCCGCGATGCCCATCGAGACGGTCAAGAAGACGGCCTATCTGAAGAACGCCAGAGCGAACGAGGCCTACGAAGGGGTGGTCGAGATCGACGGGCTTAAGGGCCTGAGGCTGGAGGACGCCGGCGGCTCTGGCCTGACCCTGGACGATGCTTCTGGTCTCCTGAAGGGCGTCCCCACGTCCAGCGGCGATTTCGTCGTCCGCCTGCAGGGACTCCTACACGGCAAACGGTGCGAGGTCGCAGCCAATCTAGCCGTGATCCCCGACCCGAAATCGCTCTGGGTATCCAAGGACAGCGACCGCAGCGACCCGTTTTGGAAGCCCGACGAGGCCTTCGGCCAGACGGAGGGTGACCTCCTCTGTGTCGCGGCGAGTAAGCGCGGCCGCTCCCACGCCAAGGACGGCACGTTCCGCGACGATGACTTCGGCCTTCTGGCCAACGGCCCAGGCGGCTGGCACATCGCCGTGGTGGCCGACGGGGCAGGCAGCGCGAAATACTCCCGCCGCGGATCTAAGGTCGCTGTCGATACGGTCCTCCGCGAGCTGCCCAAGTTGCTCGACGATCACGTCACCCCGCATCTGGCCAAGCTCGTCCCCGCCCACCTGCAGGGCAACCCCGACGCGGGCGTTCAGATCAAGAGCCAACTCTACCAGTCCCTGGCAACCGCCGCCTTCAACGCAGCCAAGGCTATCGAGGAGGAGGCAGCCTCTAAGGTCGAGAAGGCGTCCGCCTTCTCGACCACCCTCATCGTGGGCGTAGTCCACAAGATCCCCGAGGGATGGTTCGTCGCAGGGTTCTCGGTCGGCGACGGCGGGGCGGCGGTCTTCGACGTTCGCGACGGCTCCCTGACGAACCTCACGCTGCCCGACAGTGGCGAGTTCGCCGGGCAGACCCGCTTCCTTCAGAAGTCCGAGTTCTCGGGTGGCTTCGACGAGGTGGCGAAGAGGATCTTCTTCGACGTCCGCAAGGACTTCACGGCGGTCGTCCTGATGACCGACGGCATCTCCGACCCGAAATTCCCGACCGACAACGTGTTCGGGGACCCGGCGAAATGGGTGGAGTTCTGGAACGGTGACCTGTCCACGGCGGTGGACTTCTCCCGGCAGAACGCGGCAATGGACAAGCAGTTCCTGGATTGGCTGGACTTCTGGTCCCCTGGGAACCATGACGACCGAACCCTTGCCGTCCTGGTGCCCTGAAGGAGCATGGCATGACTGTAATTAAGCTTAAGACCCAGGACGGGCAGCTGGTCGAGTACACGGACGAGATCATCGGACAGGGCGGCATGAAGGATGTTTACTTCAGCCCTGACCGCTCCTACGTCGTCGCCTTCTTCCGGGATCAGCTCGACTACCAGGGCAAGGAACGTCTCAAGTCCATCGTCGGCATGTACCGTGAGGGCATTTTCGAGAAGGAAGGCGGCGAATACTGGAAAGACTTGTTCTGCTGGCCGACGGCGGTCGTCGAAAAGGACGGCCGCTTGGGCGTCGTGGCCCCTGTGTACGCCAAGCACTTCTTCTTTTCCCACGGGTCTGTGAACAACGACATGCTAGGCATCAAGGGAAAGGAGAAGGAAGGGAAGTGGTTCGCGAGCGCGTCCAACCGCTCGAAATTCCTTGCCCCGCAGGAAAAGGGGTCGTGGCTGACCCACCTCCGGATCTGCCTGATGATCAGCCGGGCGGTGCGGCGCTTGCACGCGGCCGGCCTCGCCCACTCCGACCTGTCCTACAAAAACGTGCTGATCGACCCGTCCACGGGCAACGCCTGCGTGATCGATATCGATGGTCTGGTCGTCCCCGGTAAGTTTCCGCCAGATGTGGTCGGGACGCCCGACTTCATCGCGCCCGAGGTCATCGCCACCCAGCACCTTGAGAAGTCTGACCCGAACCGGAAGCTGCCGTCCACGCTGACGGACAGGCACGCCCTCGCGGTCCTGATCTACATGTACCTGTTCTACCGGCACCCCCTGCGGGGCGGGAAGGTGCATGACATGGACGCGACGAAGGATGAGGAACTCGCGATGGGCACGAAGGCCCTGTTCGTTGAGCACCCCACCGACGCGGCCAACCGCGTGAAGGCCGACCAGATCTCCAAGGCTCAGCTCCCGTGGGGCGACCCGTCCAAGATGCCATACACCATCGCGGGGCCGCTGCTGGCCGAACTGTTCCGCAAGGCATTCGTCGATGGCCTGCACGAGCCGCAGCGCCGTCCCACGGCGGACGAGTGGGAAAACGCTCTGGTGCGGACCATCGACATGATCCAGCCCTGCTCCGCCAACTGCGAGATGGGTTGGTACGTGTTCGACAACTCGACCAAGCCCAAGTGCCCCTATTGTGGTGCCGCGTACAAGGGCAAGCTCCCCGTGCTCAATCTATACTCCAGCCGCCACAGCGGCTCGTACCAACCCGACAACCACCGGGTGATGGTCTGGGACGGCCAGTCCCTGTTCCCGTGGCACGTCAGCCGCAAGGTCTTCCCGAACGAAAAACTGACGCCCGACCAGAAGAAACGGGTGGGTTACTTCCAACTCCACCAGGGCGACTGGTTTCTCGTGAACGAGGGGATGCCCCAGATGCAAGACGTCGCCTCCAAGAAGGACATCCCGATCGGCGGGCATGTCAAGCTGACGGACGGAAGCCAGTTCCTGCTGTCCCACGAGGACGGCGGCAGGTTGGTCCAGGTGCAGTTGGTGAACGGCTGAACCCCTTCGCTGGGACAGACACGGGGGACGGATCATGAAGCATCTGCTGTCTAAAAAGCGTGCCTACTTCGCGGCCTTTGAGCGGATTTAAGACTCATCGTACCATCGTCATGGCGATTTCCCGCAGGGCAAGCACCAATCGGTAAGGATGGAAAGGGACATACGCTTCAAGCGGGCCAGTACAGATCGAAAGCGGTTCCGCCCAGAGTGGACGGGCCACAGGTCACGTCGCCGCCATGAACGCGGGCGATGGCCTGGACGACGGCCAGCCCCAGGCCGCTCCCCCGGCCGTGAGGCTCGCCGCGCTGGAACGCTTCGAAGATCTGGCGGCTCAACACTTCGGGCACACCGGGACCGCTATCCTCGACCAGCAGATGGCACCGCCCGTGCTCGTTTCGCACCTGAATGCGCAAAGGGCCGGGGGTGGCGTGGTGCAGCGCATTCTCCAGCAATGCCAGTAAGGCTTGGCGGATTCTGACGGGATCGCACGGTACCGGCCGGGTCTCCAGCAGGCAGGACAGCGAGAATCCCCCTTCAGCCAGGCTTGGCTCGAACGCCTGAACCACCGCCGCCACTTCCTTGGACAGGTCGGTCAGTTCCCGCTGCACCTCCAGGCGGCCGTTCTCCGCCAGTCCGACCAGCCGCAGATCCTCGATCAGTCGGCCCAATCCCTCGACCTGCGTCAGCAAAGAGCGGAACAGCGCGGGGGCCGGTTCGAACACGCCCTCGGTTAGCCCTTGCAGGCGTCCGCGCAACACCGTGACCGGCGTTCGTAATTCGTGGGCGATGGCCGCGTTCCAGAACTGGCGTTCCCGCTCCATGCGTTCCAGGCGTTCAGCCATGGCGTTGAAGTCGCGCACCAGCCGCGCCGCTTCGCCCAAAGAGTGGTCGTCTGTGCTGGCCCGTACCGACAGGTCGCCCTGTGCCACCTGACGCAGGCTTTCGGCCACGGAATTAAGCGGCACGAGGATTCGCCGCGCCAGTCCGAGCGCTGAGGACACCGCCAACGCCAGCGCCAGCAGAGCGGTCAGCGCCATCCATCCCCATTCCAACGGCGTGGGAAACCAACTGCCGCCGTCGGGACCGGGAAAGCTTGACGGGGAGAGGAAGAACCACAGGGTATAAAAGGCGTAGGATCCCATCACCGTCAGCACGGTGGTGCCCAGGGCCAGGGAAACCATGGATCGGATGATGCGACGGCTCAGTCCGCCGGTCCCCTTCAAGGCACCTCTCCCAACCGATAGCCAACGCCGCGCACGCTGACCGGAACGCCGTCCAGTCCCTCTGCCTCCAGCTTCTTACGCAGCTTACTGACATGACTGTCCACCGTGCGCTCCAGCGCTTCGCCCTCGGGCAGGCAGGCGACCAGCAATTCCTCGCGCCCGAACACCCGGCGTGGCGCACGCATCAGATGAACCATCAGCCTAAACTCGGTCAAGGTCAGCGCCAGAGGGGAATCGCCGCCGTCGCGTCGGATCGTGATTTCATGGTTCTCCAGGTCGGCCTGCAACCTACCAACACGGATAAAACGCTGGTTCGGCTGTTCCCCGCCGGGGCGGGCCCGGCGCAGCACCGCCTGGACGCGGGCGACCACCTCGGCAGGGTTGAACGGCTTGACCACATAATCGTCGGCACCGATCCGCAGCCCCATCAGCTTGTCGATGTCCTGATCCATTGCGCTCAACATGATGACCGGCGTGTCACCACGATGGCGGATCTCGGATAATACCTGCCAACCGTCCAGGCGCGGCATCTGCACATCCAGCAGGATCAGGTCGGGTTTCAACGACAGGTGCAGGTCCAGTGCCCGGCGGCCATCGGTGGCGCGCACGCTGCGCAGACCGCTACGGCCCAGATAGGCGGATAGGATATCGGCGATTTCTGGCTCGTCTTCGGCGATGAGCACCAGGGCCTGCGGCTCGGCGGTCGGAAAGGGCATGGCAGTCCGCGTTGTTTTTTCAAACTCCATTGTATCTCCACAAATGCTCGACGGAAACGCCATCCCCTCCGCCTAGGGTGCGATCCCCCCGCAAAGCGGCGGTGGCTTGGAGAATACCCGTGAAAGGTCGAGGCATGAGAGTTGAACGGCTGTCCCGTTGCGGCGGGATGCTGATTGTGGCCGCAATGGCGTTGGCGGGATGCGGCGATCCCACCCCCGAGGCGACCCTACCGCCAGTTCAGGTCGCGGTCATGACCGTCGCTCCGGCCCGTGTGAATCTGACGGAAGATCTGCCGGGCCGCGTTGCCGCCGTGCGCATCGCGGAAATCCGCCCACAAGTCAGCGGCATCGTACAGCGCCGCCTGTTCGAGCAGGGCGCGGAAATCCGGGCGGGCGACCCGCTGTTCCAGATCAACCCGGCTCCGTTCAAGGCCGATGCGGAGATGGCGGCGGCAACCTTGCAGCGCGCCGAGGCCGCCCTGGCGCGGGCCAGGATACAGACTCAGCGGTTGGAACCGCTGGTGCAGGCCGATGCGATCAGCCGCCAAACCTATGACGATGCGGTGTCGCAACGGGATCAGGCGGCGGCCGACGTGGCCCTGGCCCGCGCCACGTTATCCCGTCGTCGGTTGGACCTGAAATTCGCCACGGTGGACGCGCCTATCGCCGGTCGCATCGATCAGGCGCTGGTCACCGAGGGTGCTCTGGTGGCTCCCACCGACAGCAGCCCCATGGCCCGCATCCAGCAGGTGGATCAGGTCTATGTGGACGTGCGCCAGCCCGCGTCCTCGCTGGAGGCGGTGCGCGAAGCCCTGGCGTCGCGGCAGGACGACCGCAATTCCGGCCTGCCTGTAACGGTGTTGCGCAGCAACGGCACAGCTTACGACGTCAAGGGTCGCATTCTGTTTTCCGGCATCAATGTGGATTCCGGTACCGGCGACGTGTTGCTGCGCGTTCTGGTCGATAACCCCAAGCGCGACCTGTTGCCCGGTATGTTCGTGCGCGCTCGGGTCTCGCGCGTCAGCTATGACGACGCCTTGATGGTGCCGCAACAAGCGGTGGTCCGTATCGGCGGCAAGCCGCAGGTGTGGGTGGCGATGGAGGACAATACGGCCAGCGCCGCGCCGGTGGAACTGGGCGAGTTGATCGACCGCCGCTATCGCATCCGCGCCGGTCTGAGCGCCGGACAACGGATCGTGGTCGAGGGTCTGGAACGGTTGAACGACGGCGCCGCCATCGCCCCGCGCGACTGGCAGCCGACCGCGACGGCCACGCACTGATAGGCCGGGAGCACAGCCAACATGCCGCAATTTTTCATCAACCGCCCGGTCTTCGCCTGGGTCGTCGCGCTGTTCATCATCCTGCTGGGGCTGATCGCCCTGCCACAATTGCCGGTCGCCCGCTATCCCTCGGTGGCACCGCCCACTGTCAACATCTATGCCACCTATCCCGGCGCCACGCCCCAGAGCATGAACGATTCGGTGTTGAGCCTGATCGAGCGCGAACTGTCGAGCGTCAAGAACCTGCTGTACTTCGAATCCATGGCCGACACCTCTGGATCGGCCCAGATCACGGTTACCTTCAAACCGGGGACGGACCCGGAACTGGCCCAGGTGGATGTGCAGAACCGCCTGAAGACGATCGAGCCGCGTCTGCCTCATGCGGTGCGGCAGAACGGTCTGAACATTGAATCCGCATCCTCGGGCTTCCTGATGCTGATCAGCCTGAAATCCGAGGACGGCCGTTTCGACGAGACGACGTTGAGCGACTATATGGCGCGCAACGTCATCGAGGAATTACGCCGGGTCGAAGGCGTCGGAAGAGTGCAGTTGTTCGGTGCTGAACAGGCGTTGCGAGTCTGGGTGGACCCGTCGCGGCTGATCGGTTTCGGCCTGTCCATGAACGACCTGTCCACAGCCATCGCCGGACAGAATGTCCAGATCGCACCGGGCCGGGTCGGCGATTCTCCTACTGTGCCGGGACAGCGTGTGACCATTCCGCTGACCGTACAGGGGCAGTTGCGGACGCCCGCGGAATTTTCCGCCATCGTGCTCCGCGCCAATGCCGACGGCTCCAAGGTTGTTCTAGGCGACGTGGCGCGGGTCGAACTGGGGGCTCAGACCTACAGTTTCGCCAATTGGGAAAACGGCAAGCCCGCCACTGTCGCCGCCGTGCAACTGTCGCCGGGAGCCAACGCCGTGCGCACCGCGGCGGGTGTAGAAAAGCGGCTGACGGAACTGAGCCGAACCATGCCGGCAGGCATGAGCCCGGCCATACCGTTCAACACCGCGCCCTTCGTCAAGATTTCCATCGAAAAGGTCGTCCATACTCTTATCGAGGCCATGGTTCTGGTGTTCATGGTGATGCTGCTGTTTCTGCAAAACATCCGCTATACCTTGATTCCAGCCATTGTTGCCCCTATCGCCCTGTTGGGGACCTTCACCGTCATGCTGATGGCCGGGTTCTCGATCAATGTGTTGACCATGTTCGGCATGGTGCTGGCTATTGGCATCATCGTAGACGACGCCATCGTGGTGGTGGAGAACGTCGAGCGCCTGATGGTGACCGAGGGGCTTTCGCCCAAGGATGCGACAGTCAAGGCGATGAAGGAAATCACTGGCGCGGTGATCGGCATCACCCTGGTTCTCACGGCGGTGTTCATTCCCATGGGACTGGCCGGGGGGTCCGTCGGGGTGATCTATCGCCAGTTCACCTTGGCCATGGCGGTGTCGATTCTATTTTCGGCCTTCCTGGCTCTCAGCCTGACTCCCGCTTTGTGTGCCACCCTGCTGAAGCCGGTCGATCCAGATCATCACGTGAAGGGTGGATTCTTCGGCTGGTTCAACCGGCGCTTCGACCGCATGACCCGGTCCTACGAAACCCGCATCGCCGCCCTGGTGCGGCGTTCCGGTCGTATGATGGCGGTTTTTGTCGCCATCGCCGTCTTGCTGGTTCTGGCGTTCCGCGAGTTGCCCTCGGCGTTCTTACCTGAAGAGGACCAGGGTTACTTCATGACCTCGTTCCAACTTCCGTCCGATGCCACGCAGGAACGCACGCTCGATCTGGTGCGCAAGTTCGAGAGCCATGTTGCCGCCCGGCCAGGGATCGAATCGAACATGTCGATTCTGGGCTTCGGCTTTTCCGGTTCCGGTCCGAATGCCGCGCTGGCCTTCACCATGCTCAAGGATTGGGACCGACGCGCCGGTGCCACTGCCGCCGACGAAGCGATGCTCGCCCAGGCCGCCATGGGCGACACCACCGAGGGCATGGTCATGAGTCTTCAGCCTCCGGCCATCGAAGAGATGGGAACATCGTCCGGCTTCAGCATGCGCTTGCAGGATCGCGGCAACCGGGGCCATGCCGCTCTGAAAGCAGCAGAGGCGAAACTATTGGAACTGGCCGCGCAAAGTAGCGTGGTCACAAACGTCTATCCCGACGGTTTGCCTGCGGGTACCGGCATCCGTCTCGATATCGACCGCCAGAAAGCCGAAGCCCTGGGGGTACCGTTTACCGCCATCAGCGAAACGCTGACGGCGGCTCTGGGATCGTTGTACGTCAATGACTTTCCCAATGCCGGACGCATGCAGCAGGTGATCATCCAGGCCGACGCTCCAGCCCGGATGCAGGTGGACGATGTGCTGAAGCTTTATGTGCGCAACGCCAATAACGGCATGGTGCCGCTGGCCGAGGTCGTAACGCCAGTATGGAGCGATGCGCCATTACAGATGGTGCGCTACCAGGGTATCCCCTCGGCACGCATCTCCGGCAGCACCGTTCCCGGCGCGTCGAGCGGCGAAGCCATGGCCGAGATCGAGCGGCTGGCCACGCAACTCCCCCCCGGTTTCGCCGTGGAATGGACCGGCCAGTCATTGCAGGAACGGCAATCGGCGGCCCAGGCGCCATTGCTGCTGGCTCTGTCCATGCTGGTGGTGTTCCTGGTTCTCGCGGCACTTTACGAAAGCTGGTCGATCCCGCTGGCGGTGATGTTGGTGGTGCCGCTGGGCCTGCTGGGCGCGGTGGCGGCCGTGATGTTGCGCGGTATGCCTAACGACGTCTTCTTCAAGGTTGGAATGATCACGGTGATCGGCCTGTCGGCCAAGAACGCCATCCTGATCGTTGAGTTCGCACGCCAATTGCACACCCAGGGAATGGAGCTGCGAGACGCAGCGGTGACTGCGGCACGGTTGCGGCTGCGTCCGATCCTGATGACCTCGCTGGCGTTCGGGCTGGGCGTGGTGCCGCTGATGACCGCCTGGGGGGCCAGTGCCGAGACCCAGCACGCCATCGGCACCGGCGTATTCGGCGGCATACTCAGTGCCACCGTGCTGGCGATACTTTTCGTTCCCACCTTCTTTGTCTTCGTGATCGGCGGACAGGAACGGCTGGAGGGTTGGCTGCGCGCCCGCCGCTCCGGTCCCAAGCCGCCGCAAGAGAGCTGATCCCATGCGATTGACCCTGCTTCCTCCGCTTTTGGCGCTGTCGGCCTGTTCGCTGGCCCCAGAGCTGGTCAAACCCGAATTGCCGGTGCCTGCGGCGTATCCGTCTCCCTCTTCGGTGGTTACCGATGGCGACCACGCCGCCGATCTGGGATGGCGCAGCATGTTCGGCGATCCCCGCCTGCAACGAATGATCGAGTTGGCGTTGTTGAACAACCGCGACCTGCGGCTGGCGGCGCTGAACGTCGAGGCGGTGCAGGCGCAATACAACATCCAGCGGGCGGCGCGGTTTCCAGCGGTGAATGCCACCGGCGGCACGACGCGTCAGCGCATCGCCGCCGATCAGACGGCCGATCCCGCCACTTCGGCTCGCATGCAGAACCAGCACAGCCTTGGCATCGGCGTCAGCGCCTTCGAGATCGATCTGTTCGGCCGTGTGCGTTCGCTGTCGGAAGCCGCGTTCGCCCGCTATCTGGCCAGTGAGGAGGGCCGCCGTGCCGCCCATATCGCCCTGGTCGGCGCGGTGGCCGACGCCTATTTCGCCGAACGTCTGGCGCAAGAACAACTGGACCTGGCCGAGCGGACCCTGGCCGACTGGCGGCAATCCCTGGACCTGGCTCGACAGCTGAAATCCGCCGACCAGACCAGCGGACTCGACATTGCCCAAGCGGAAGGCCAGGTCGCCACCGCCGAAGCCGATTTGGAGGGACGTACGCGTGCCCTGGCGCGAGCCACCAACGCTTTGAACCTGCTGGTGGGGGCGGACATGCCCGACGATCTGCCGCCCCCTCGGCCGCTGGACGGAAGTGCCGTGCGGACCCACCTTCCGGTGGGAATTCCGTCCGAGCTTCTGATCCGGCGCCCGGATATCCGGCGGGTGGAACAGACTCTCCTGGCGGCCAATGCCGATATCGGAGCGGCCCGCGCTGCTTTCTTTCCCCGGCTGTCGCTGACCACCTCTCTGGGCTATGCCAGCCCGGCCCTGGGCAGTCTGTTCGATAACGGGCAATGGGTCTGGAGTATCGCACCGCAGATATCCCAACCCCTGTTCCTGGGCGGACAGTTGCGGGCTGAATTGCGGCTGGCGGAAATCCGTAAATCCGAGGCCATCGCCGAATACGAACGCACCATCCAGACGGCCTTTCGCGAAGTGGCCGACGGTCTGGCTGGCAGCGCGACCTATGGCCGACAGATCGATGCCCAAGTCCGCATGGTTGTTTCGACCGAGCGGCGGATGGATCTTTCTACCCTGCGCTATCGTGCTGGCGTGGATGGCCGCTTGGAAGTGCTGGACGCGCAACGCCAGCTTTATGCCGCCCGGCAAACGCTGTTGGACCTGAAGCGGGACGAGATCGGCAATGCGATTGGATTATACAAAGCATTAGGCGGCGGCCTGACAGAACAAGAGGACGACGGCACGCAGGCTTCGCACGATTGAAGCGACATCCCCTGGCTTATCGCCATATGGCCGCCCGCAATACCGGCGCGCCGCTGGTCCTAAAGGTGCATGACTGCTACCGTAACACACCAGATGGCGCGCTACTGTATTATGGCCGATCCCGGTTACGCGCCAACCGCCGGTTCTAGCGGCAGTCAAGGCGTGATGGCCGAAGTCTGGGGGCTTGGTCCGGCCACACCCTGAGCTGGCTGAACGCCCCAATCGCCCCAGCCAGATTCTCGCCGTAGGCCGGGCGGCTCCACAGCGATCGGGTCAAGCACGCGACGCCCGGTCGCAGCAATACCGCCAGCACCGGCCCGCTCAATAGCAAGCCGAGGGTACCAGGGTCAGCACCGTTGGCAGGCTCAACCTCGACCCGGTTGCCCTCGGCAATTCTGAAACGCCCGATACCCGGTAGCGACAACAGCGTCCGCCCATCGGCCAGTGCCCGCCATACGGGGTGCCCTGGCCCTGCCTGCTCGGTGGTGAGCGGTCATGACATCACCCTTTCTCTGTTCCGCTGCTGAAGGCAGCAAGCGGGACAAATGACCGGGCCTGTGCCCCGCCGAGCACAAGTGCCCCGGCACAGAGCAGCCAAGCATGGGCCTTTAACCCGTCATTTGAACGGACGCCCAGAACCACGGTTGCCTGGAGACGGCGGCGGCGCAGCATCAGGGCGCCTGCCACGGCACTATGGAGACAGCGGGTCTCTATCGGCAGACGGCGAGCGGCCCGTTCAACAGCCAGCCCAACCTGGCGGGCGGACGAAACGGCTTTCTCATCCAGTCTCACCTCGCCCACGGGGCTTATCGTGAGACACAAGGACCGGAACACCACCCGAACCGGCAAGACGGATAGTGCCAACCTTGCTGCGATCAGCATGCAGACGGCTTCGCCGGCGCGCAGCCAGTCCGATGCTCGTCTGACGGGGGCACTCACGGGAGTCGCAGTTCAATCAATTCGGCGGCGGTCATCTGAGTGAGCAGGGCGAGCACATCCCGCTCAATGACGGCGCGGTCGGCTTGGTATTCTGTCGCCAAGTCGTCACACAAAGCCGACACCGTTACCGGGCATTCGATCCGCCGCCAGATGTCCGCACCGATCTCGTCGAGTGAAAAGTAAGCGCTTTGCTTGACCTGGAAAATGACCAGATCATGATTCACTGGTGAGAACAGCAGTTCCGGGTCCCGTAACACGGTCGTGGCGGAAGAAAGCTCAGTCATGATGCGCTCCTCCCTGCAAATTAAATATAATAGTTGTAAAACTATAGCATTTTGGGGGTTGATTGTCTATGGTCGCCGCCGCGTCCCGCCCCGGTTATCTGATCGATTTCATCCAATCGAATGCCCCTGTTGATCGATTAAAACCAGCGTTGCCGATCACGCTATTGGATTGGAGCGGCCATTGCCGGAGTTGGCTGGAAGGCCGAAGAGGTTCCGCGCCTGCTGGTTCGTTACGAGGATTTTTTGGCCGACCACCCCGGAACGGGTTACTGCGGCGGTCGAAGAAACGCGCTTCGACCGCCTGAAGGAGCGGGATCGACGGGAGGGATTCGCCTTTCGCGGCGACGGTCGCAGCCACTTCCGCGTTAGCCGTGCGGGCCTGTTCGAGCGGACCGAGCAGCCAGCCAATATTCTCCGCCGCCCGTGCCGCCAGCCCATAACGCTGAAACAGGCACGTCGGATCTTCATCAAAGCGATGGGGGCCTGGGCGATCAACCGTTATCACTCGTAGATTTGGATGTAGCGCCGCGAGGGCGGTGAGCTTCGACCGTTCGTCTGGATAAAAGTTGGGTCGTTCTGGCCCGATCCAGTCCGCCGGAGGCACCCGGCAATAGAGCGGCAGCGGTTCCCGTGCGTTAGCCGATTCGCCGTCCATGCGGACGACCCCACAGAAGGCCCCTATACACCCCCGCTCATCTCAAGGCTCAACAGGGCCTGTGCTGTGCCGACGGCCAATCTCTGAACCAATGTGGGCTGCCGGAGCAATCCAAGGCTAGGCCACCCAATTGTCCTTATACTGCTCGCTGGTAAAGCGGGCATCGTTGAACATTCCGTCGAGTGAGATTACGTGGCGGTCGATGACTTCGGATTTACGACCGCAGACGGGACGAGATGAGTCTTGATGAGATCGAGCGTATCCTCATCTGAGCCGACGTAGATCGGCAAGGATCGCGGCAAGGAAGCCGATCGTCGAGCCAACATAGCGTCGGCTCATCCGTCCCGGTTCCAGGCCGAGCCGCCACAGCCATTCGAGATTGAGGCGCTGCACCAACTGCGGCGGTCGTGGGATCAGGCCGAGCGCGATCTTGATCGCCTGACCGATGCACAGCGCCCAGCAGGGCGGCAATTGGTGGCGGTGGTGGGCGACAAACACCTCGCTACGCGGTGCGCCGACTCCCATCAACAGCAAGGTCGTGCCGTGGTCATGGATCGCCTTGGCCAAGCTACGGCAATACTCGCCGTCGCGTTCGAAGCCGAACGGCGGGATAGCGCTGGCGATCCGGTCGGCGAGGCCGTGACGCTCGGCCCAGGCGGCGAGCACAGCGGCAGTGTCGGGGTGATCAACGACGCAGAACAAACGGGAGTGGGCCAGCCGTTCCGGCGCGGCGAACAAGGCGGCGACAACATCGCACCCCGTAACCCGGCCGGGGACGGCACAGCCGCGCAGGCGGGCGTAGTAATAAACCGGGAATCCGTCGCAGATAACGATCTCGGCCTGTTGGTAGGCCTCGCGCAGCGCCGGGTCATGGCGCAGCAGGGCGATGTGCTGGATGTTGGGGGTAACAACCAGACCCGGCCCGCTGGCGGCATCGCGGGGATGGGCCAGCAGATGGGCGGCGACCGCTTCGGCGGTCAGCGGACTGGGAGTCAGGCCAAAGATGCGCGGGGGGCAGGCATGAACTGGTCTGGTCACGCGGGGATCCTCGTGGTCAGGGAGAGGTCTCGGCGGTGCGCTTGCACATCGCTGTCAGGGTCTGGCAGATACCTTGAGCACCGTGCGGGCCGCAGATACTGTCGCTCCGGGTGGTCGAGACATTCAACCGGCCATAGTTTTTACCCGAGGTGTCGATCAGGATCGGCGGCTCGGCGGCGAAGCGGTCGCAGGCCGAATAGCGTCCCTGCGGAGCGCGGTAGCGGGCGAAATGGCTATGATCGGGATACACATTGTCCCATCCATACGGGCCATAGCCGTTCCACACTGACGACACCTCGTACTGGCCGCAGGTCAGGCAGCCTAGATAATCGCGGTACAACGGCCCGGCATAGATCTGCATCCGCGCCTGGGTCAGGGTGCTTTCCTGGGCGGCGAGCGGAGCGGGGGCGGCCAGCAGGACGGTCAGCAGCAAACCCGGAGCCGCGCCGCGTCTCATCGCTCTTTCGCCTGACGCAAGAGACGCAAAGCGCGCCGGGTCAATGCCGCATAGATCTCCACGGCACGGCGTAACGGATCGGTATCGCGTCGGTAAGGCTGTAGCCGGATTGGGAAATAGGGGCCGAGCTTGTCAACCACCCGATCCGGTGGCAGATAGGTGTTGCTCTGCACCACCGCGAACAAGCCATCGCCGTCGGGGCCGAAATGTTTTCCGGCCTGCCAGTCATTGAGGTTGCGGCCATCCTTGCCAGCATACCACACGCTCTCATTGACGTGCAGGCCGCGCCGCCCGGCTGGCGGCAGGGTGTGGTAGCGTTCGATCAGCCCCTCGCGTTCGGCATTAAGCCAGTAGAGGGTGTATTCGGTCCAGTCGATCATGTAGTTCGACAGCAGGACGCGGATCCAGTCGCGCTGGTACAGTTCTTCCAACCGACGCTGAAGGGCCTGCACCAGGGTGCGCGACAGAATCGCCGGGGTCCACCAGATCCCATCGCGTTCGAGATGCGGCTCCTGTTGCAGCAATTGGGCCGAGGGTCGCCATAGATGCGGCTCGCGCATCCTTGGCTGGGGATAGGTCAAGGCACGACCGTCGAGGATCAAATCGTCGATGGTGAAGGGCTGGACCGCGAACACATCGGGGTCCAGCACCATGAAGAACTCGGTGTCGATCAGCGCCGGACTATACAGCTTGATGATCTGCTGACGGTGCCAGGGGCGGATCTGGTGTGGCTGGGTGAACTCGGTGAAGGCGGTCATGTGAACCGATTCATCGACCAGTTCGATCGGAAAGTCGCTCCACGCCTTGACGTATTCTCGCGCCAAGGCCAGCTCATCGTGCGGCACCACCACCAGGATGCGGTCGAAGGTCGCCGGGGAGGTGAAGGCCCGCAGCGATGAGAACAGGATGTCGCAGCGGGCGATATTGTCGGCGTAATGCCGCCCACGGGTCTTGATTGGCAGGATGGCGCTCAGTTTGGTCACAGACGGGCCTCTCAGGCGGCGGGCTGGGGCTGGGAACGACGCAGCAGACCGCTCAGTATCCGCACCAGCGGCGGCGACGGAGGCGGTGGCCCCATCGGCGCGCACAGCACCGGCAAGCCGAGCCGACGTTCGACTTCCTCGGGGCTGAGGAAGGTTTCACGCAAGGTCGAGCGCACCAGAACCGCCAACGCCCCGGCCAGTAAGCCGACCAGCAGACCAATGCCGACAAACAGCAATGGCGGGTTGCTGCGCCGGGTCGGCGGCTGTGGTGCCTGGATGATGCGGACGTTGGTGCTGCTGGCGGTATCGACCTGATTCTGCTCGATCCGGGCCTGTTCCAGTTCGCGCGAGAACTTTTTAAAGCTGTCAACCAGCAGGTCGCGGTCGATCTCCATCCGTCGCAACTGATTGGCGACAAGAATCAGACGTTGGAGGGACTCGCCGGTTTCGGTGCTTTGTTTCGCCAGGGCTTCCTTGCGCGCCAGTTCACCGGCAACGTCGGAGGACAGGCGCATGATCCGGTCCTGCACCGTGTCGTAATAGCTATTATGACCAGCGCGAACAGCACTTATTAAATGCGGGGTGCGTTCGGTGATCGCGCCTTTCACATCGGTAATCTGCTGATCGATCTGCTGCACAAACGGGGCGCCGTCGAGATAGCGCGCGGCAAGGTCGGCGCGACGGCTCTGCAACTGCAACAAGGTCAGGTGCATGGTGTCAACGGCGTGCGCCACCTCGGTATTGTCGCGGAACAACTCGATGGTCGCAGGGATGGCCTTGGCCTCACGGCGCAGGGTTGCCAGTGTACCCGCATCCTGAGCGTAGGAACTATCATTCTCCAGGCTGCGCTGGCGCAGCAGGCTGTGCAGCGCGACCGAACTGGAGATCTGGGAATCGATGTTGAGGACGTTGTTGCTGCGTTGGAAGGCGATCAGCTGCGCGTTAGCCTTGTCGAGTTGTGCCCGCACCCTGTCGCGCTGAGTGACTAAGAACTCGACCCGTCCGACCGAGAACACTCCGGCGCGCTGGCGGAAATACTGGTCGATCAGTTGCTGGAGCACCTCGGCGGCGCGCTGCGGATCGGAATCGACGTAGGACAGATCGATGACGTTGGCACCTTCAACCTTCTCAATGTGCAAACGGTCTTCAAACCGCCGCAGGTCCTTGTCTATGGTCTCGGGGTCGGACGAGGGGTCGAGTCGTGCGGCGACGATGGAGCGGTGCAGTTCAGGGCTGGAAAGGATCTGGGCCTCGACATTGACGACCTGGGTCGGATCGAAGGCCGGCGCGGCGCGGTTGGTCGAGCGGTCCATCTGCATGTCATAATAGCCCGCATACAGGGTCAGCAGACGGGATTCAGCTCGGTAGGTCGGCGGCACCAGCAGCGCCACCGCGCCCCCCAGGACAAGAAAGATCAGCACCACAGACACCGCTGTCCAGCGGTAATAGAAGAAGGTGTTGAGGAGGTCGCGGGTCGAAACCTGCTGCGAGGCGACGAGCTTCCTGGGCTGAGGTGAAATCTTGAGAGGAGACGGCATGACCGATCCGTATGATCCCTGCGCACGGAGACTATGGAGCCTTGCTTCTGAGTCCAGCGACCACGCCGGATCCCGGCGGAAAAACTCAAGAGGCACTCCGATGAGATCGCAGAGTGACCTAAGCTGGTGGATGACGCAATCCCCGATCAGGCCCCAGCGCGGGCGTCTACGGGAAGAAGACAACAAGGAACGGACGGGTGGACGAGGCGATCTGGCGGGTGATTACGGATTTCGGCGACAGCGCGGTAACGCTGTCACTGGCGGTAACGGTGGCGATTTGTCTCGCCATCGGGGGCGAAGCGCGCGCCGCCGTGCGCCTGCTGCTGCCGATCGCGCTGTGCGGCGCGGTCGCGGGCGGGCTCAAGCTGTTATTCGGCTCGTGCGGCGGGGCCATCGCCGGGTGGGTCCAGGCCAGCCCGAGCGGCCATGTCGCGATGAGTGGCGCGGTCTATGGCACGCTGGCGCTGCTGCTGGCCCGGCCATTGCCGCTGTCGGCGCGATGGTTGACCGCAGGTGCCGCTGCCACTCTGGTCGGGCTGATCGCGGTCTCGCGGGTGATAGTGCAGGCTCATTCGGTCGCCGAGGTTCTGGCTGGTCTGGCCCTCGGCTTCCTTGCGGTAGCGCTCTATGCTGTCCTGAACCGTGACACCCCGCCGTTACATCTGCACGTGCGCTGGCTGCTGGGGGGCTGCGCGGTGGTGCTGCTCTCCACCCACGGCTTGATCTTACCGGCCGAGGTCTATTTGCGCGCCATCGCCGAGGTGATTCGTACCGCGATCCCCGGCTGCTGGTAATCAGCCCGACGCGGTTTCATTGCGTCGGCAGGATTACATCGGGCTGGGTCTGGTTGAGCTGATCGCGGATACATTTGCGCAGCAGAGCGTAATCCTTGTCGCCATCGGCCCGCGCCCGCAGGTCGCAGTCGCGTTGAATGTAGGCCGGGGTGTCGAGCCACAGCCGCTTAACGGTGTCGAGGGCGTCGCTCTGGTCGCGCAGGCATTTCTGTTCGAGTTGGACGTCGATCCCGTCGGGGGTGTTGGCAAGGCGACGGCACAAGCCGTTGACGTCATAGCGCGGCGGTCGGGCTTCGGCCCAGGCCGCCGTCGGTAACGCCAGCATGACCAGCAGGATCAGACCTTTTTCCAGCATCGCGTTACTCCTTCCAGCAGATCCCGGCACGGCGCGACGTCAAGTTGACGCCATGCGGCGATGGCGGCCCCGAGGCCTCCGGCGGCGAGGGCGGCGGAGGTAGCCAGCGCTGCCCCCTCGGCTCCCCAATGCGGTGCCAACGCGGCGACTCCTCCGGTCGCCAGCAGAATGGTAACGGCATTGATTCGGCGCAGGCTGGTTTCCTTTCCCGCCATGCCCAGCAATTCGGGTAAGGCGGTGCAGGCGGCCGCGACAAGTTGGCCGAGTGCGAGCAGGCGCAGGACCGGTGCCGCCGCCTCGAAGCCCGGCCCGAATAGCCCGAGCAATGGAACTGGTAGACTCAGCATTACCAGCAGCACCGGCAGCGCCAGGATGAAGCCGAGTCCGCTGGCCAGCGCGGCGGCGCTGCGCAACCCGGCGCGGTCGCCCTGGTTCTGCAAAGCGGCAAAGCGGGGGGAGGCCATTGCCGCGACCCCGCTGACGACGATATTGGCGAGCAGGGCAATCCGCCACGCCAGAGCGAAGCGGCCGACCGCCGCGCTGTCGGCGACCATGCCGAGAATCAGCACTGGGGCGCTGGCCAAGGTCAGTTGAGCCAGTTCGAGAGTGAACAGCGACAGGCCGGGCCGCAGCAGCGGCGGCAGCGGCCCAGGGAACAACGCCGGAACCGGGCGGGGGAAGACACGACGCAGGCAGACCAGACCGATCAGGGCGGTAACGGTGAAACAGGCCGCGATCAGCCCAAGGGAGGTCGGCACCGCCAGCCCCAACAGCGGGGTGGCGAGGCAGAACAAGGCTGGCCACAGCCAGGAATAGACCATCTGGCTAAGCCCGACCCGGCGTAGCCCGGCCAATGCCCCGGCGGCGACTGCGCCGAGATTCTGCGGCACGATCGCCAGCGCCCCCAGCGCCAGAGGTCCGGCAAGTTCAGGACGGTGTAGCGCCAACCGGGCCAGCGGCTCGGCGGCCAGTGCCAGCGTCACCGCCACCGCGCCGGACAGTAGTGTCACCAGGGCAGCGGCGCGGCGGATCAAGCGGTGGGCTTGCCCGACCCGGCCAGCAGCGATCGCAATCGCCACCTCACGGGTCAAGGCGCGGTCGATGCCTAACCTTCCCAACCCGGCCAATGCCACCATCAGACTGAACACGATGTAGAAATCGCCAGCGGCGACCACTCCGAGTCCAGCGGCGATCAGCAGATGAAAGCCGTAGCGGCTGGGGACATCAAGCAGGCGCGAGGCCAGTGCAGGCACCGCCGCCCGCAACAGATCCCGTGCGCTCATCGCCGGAGGGCTGGGGGGGAGGTGCTGGCTCCGCGCAACACAAACAGGGTGACGCTCTGCGGCGGCAACTCGGTGGCAAGCCCTCCACCGCTGTAATCGGTGGGCGGCAGCGGTGCCAGTTTGCCGTCAACGAGACGGTAGGATTCCACCGCACCGGCGGCGGCAAACCGGGCGAGAGTCAGCCGCAGCGGAGCCGGGGCGTCGATCTGCTTATTGATGGCTACCACCGTCAGTGCGCCATCGCTTGCGCGCAAGGCGGCGAAGGTGGCGAGAGTGTCGGGGTCGGGGGCGCGCGCCGCGACGCTCTGGTCACCAAAGGTCGAGTTCTTGCCGTCATAATTGCGATAGAGCTTGAAGGCGAGGTAGGTCGGGCTACCGGGTGCCGGGGCGGCCCAGCGCGCGGCAAGGTCGAGTCCCTCGCGGCCAAAGATGCCGAGCAAGTCAGCCTGGGCGGTGGCACCGTTCATCGTGGTTTCAGCCCCCCAATTGTATTCGGTCAGAGCGATTGGGGTGCCGGGATGGTAGTAGGTATCGACCCAGCGCCGCAGCCGGGGAATCAGCGCCACCGTGTCGTTGATCCAGGTCGGATTGTGGTAGCTCTGATCCCACAAATCGCGGGTCGAACGGTTGCGCCGCAACTGCATCTCGCGCGACACATCATCGCCCTTCTCGCGATATTCGCCGCCCTGCGGGTAATAGTGGACGCTGACCACATCGACCGGGTGCCCGGCCGCCTTCCATTGGGTCAGCAACCAGGGCAGGTAATCCATCCCCTCGGTCTGGTTGGTGCGGTCGGGCGCGTGGTCGAAGCCGTGCGTGTCAGCATATTGCTGGTCGAAGCCGCTATAGCGGTAGCCGCCCCAGCCCCATTCCTCTGGAGCCACGACCAGGGCCTGGGGATCAATCGCCTTGACCATCGCCGCGTAGGTCTTAACTTTGTCGGCGACCTCGCGGGCGTGAGCCCCCTCGGGGTGAACGTCGCGGTGGATGCCGTGCCAGAAGCTCGGCTCGTTGTCCATGATGTAGTAGCGCAGACCGCCATGGGCCGCGCCGCCCCATTTCGCCACCAATTGCCGCACCCATTCCGCCTGATCCTCGGGGCTGGAAGGTTCAGCGGCGTCGTTGGGGTCGTTGTCGCTGATCGGGGTGCCGTCGATGGTGATGCCATTGCCAGCGCTGGTGAAGCCGTCGAGGTCGGCCTCCTGTTGCAGGCCATATTTGCCAATCGAGAAGCTGGCCAGCGGCTTACGCCCGGCATCGAGCCGCGCGACCCAGCCGATCATCGGAATGGTCAGCATCGCCTCGGCACCTGCCGCCTTGCTGAGGGCGATGAAGCCCTCGCCATGCTGGTCGAAGATATCCTCGCTGCAAGCCAGACTTTCAAAGAACCAGTCTTTGCCTGCGTTGCGGGCGTTTATCCTCCAGTTGTAAAGAGAAGCGCTGTTTCCGCCAGAACGGTTGAGCGGCAGGTTAAGATCACGCAGGGTTGCGGTGGGGGCGAAGCCGACCCCGTAGATCAGTGGGCTGATCGGGCGGCGCTCGGCCCCGGCATCAATCGTCACCTCGACCGGAGCCGGGGCGGCGGCGGCCAAAGCGAGCGGCAAGGCGGCGCACAACATCAGTCGGGTAGCGCGGCGGATCATGTCAGCGGGTTTCCCTGTCTGCGGCGTGGGCGTGTTCGGCCAAGGCGGCGGCTTGCGCCTCGGCTTCGTCCTCCAGGTGGCAGTGCCAGACATAGGCGAAAATCGCCAGGATCACGGCCGTCTCGCCGGGGGACAGTGTCGGCGGATAGAGGTTCGAAATCAGCAGGACATAGACGATGTAATCGAACAGGCTGCCGAGGAAGGGGCTCGCGTAAAAAGCGGTGAGACGGCGGTAGAACAGCAATCCGCGTAATTGATAGAGGATCACCAGCAGCGCGCCGATCACCCCGTATTCGAACAGAATGCCGATCCAGGTGATGTCGGCGAGGAAAAAGAAGTGATCAAAATAGGCGAACAGGCTTTCCGTGCTGACCGGACTGATGGTGCCGACGCCGAAGGTCCAGCGCACCGGATCGAGGCCGAGGAAGTCAACCGCCTTGACGATGGTCTTCCAGCGCACATCGAACCCGGAACTCGAATCGGTGCTGAACATCGTCCCAAGATAGCCGAACGAGAACAGTCCGATTAGTCCGACCGGGGCCAGCAGAATCAGCAGAAGACGGCGGCGGGGACTGGCGAAAACCAAGGCGTTGATAACACACACTCCGGCCATGCCGACCACCATCGCTCGGGTCTTCACCACGGTCAGGGTCAGCAGGAAGCCGGAGGAGGCGGCAAGAAGTAGCCATAAACGGCCGGTGGCAAGGAAGCGACGATACCAAAACAGGGTCGCGATAATCGCGAAATACATCGGCATCCGAATGCGTTCGCCTCGACTGTCGAGCGAGAACAGCGGGGAGGACCCAAACGCATATTGGGAACTATACCAGGAATGGGGCACGACCACCCGCAGGATCACCAGCAAAATCAGGGTGGCGGCACCGCAGACCAGGAAGGCGCGCTCTAGTTCCTCCAGGCTCGGGCGTAGCTTCACCAGCAATCCGAGGAAGGAAAAGAAATAGAGCATCGGCAGCAATTTGACCTGGGCCGTCAGGCCAAGGAAAAAGTCCTGGTGGAAGTAGAAGATCGCCGCGAAGCTGGGAACCACGGTCATCCACAGAAAGGTGAACAGCACCTGGCGGACCATCGGCAGCCGGGGCACCCCGCGCAGAAACATCACCAGCGGCAGCGAGATCACCGGGAAGGCCTTCGACAGCGCCCAGAGCGGGGGCAGACCTTTCATGTAATGGAAGAACTGGCCGAACAGCGGCAGCAATAGCAGAAGAACCACCATCCGCCCGGTGCGCAGCCGGGTAGCGGTCGTGCTGTCTTCTTCTTCAGGAGGCTCGCCCTGGGTAGTTTTGAACGACATCAAGACCGTTCCTAACCCCGCCGCCCTGTCGGGCTCATTGGCTTGAGCCGCTCATGTTTTTATTGATAGTGTAGTTCACCCCTCGGTTGAACGGCAGCGTCTTGTTGATGTACTGGTCAATCCATTGATCAAGAACGGCAATCGAGGATTTCGGCACGAACACGGTGTCCTGCGGCTGCAACGCAACCGCCTGGGTGGGGTCACCCTTGTCGGTGAGCGCCTCGAGATTGACCAGCCGCAGCAGCGGCCGCCCGTCCGGGCCGGGGCGGATCACGACGACTTCCTCGTTGCGCGCGGTTTCAAGCAGGCCACCAGCCACGCTGATCGCCTGCAACGGATCCATCCGCCCTCGCAACGGGATCACTCCCGGCTGCTTGACCTCGCCGCTGACATAGACCACCGGGGCGTAATTGCGGATGCTGACCGAAGGCTGGGCGTTGCGAGCAATGCGGCGCTCGACCAGCGCCCGGTCGATATCGGCCTCGATTTCCGGCACGGTCCGGCCCTCGGCCAGGATACTACCGACCACTGGCATGGTGAAGCGGCCATCCGGCCCGACTGGGGCCTCAAAATTCAACTCAGGGTTATAGGGCAGCACAATCGACAGGGAATCGCCCGCCCCGACCTGATAGGCCGGCACCGCATCGCCGATCAGACGGAACCCGGCGGCAGCGGGGGATTGCTCGCGCCCAGAACTGCACCCCGTCAGCGCGGCCAGCACCAGCAATGTTGCCATTCCTCTACCGAGTTTCGTCACGATTCCCTCATTTCGTCCAGGCCGGAACGGCCCGTCTGGATGATAAGACATTACCGCTTCCCCGTTAGTGAGCCGGTGCAGCAGGATGATCACTTTGGGCGGAGTTCACCGTTGCGGCGAGACCTTGATCGAGCCCGCTCCAGCGCAGCCCGAGAACCCGCTCGGCGGCCGTCGAATCGAGCTGGATCTCCTGCCGCCACAGCCGGGCCAGTGAGGGCGGAATCGCCGGAGGCAGACGGTTAGGATCGAGTCCAGCCCGCGCCGCGATCCGTTCCAACAGCTTCAGCGGCGGAGCGAACAGCTTGGTTTCCAACCGCATCCGCCGTTCCGAGCGCCGCGCGATCGGTATCGTGCCCAGCGCCTTGGCGAAGCGGAAGAAATAGTTGTTCCAATCGGGCGGATCTGCCATCGCCAGATTGAACGTCGCGCCTTCCGCCTCGGGGCAAGTCAGCGCGGCAAGGATCGCGGCCACGACGTCATCGATCAGCACCAGATTGGCGATGCCGTCACCACCGGCGCCAAGATCGCCGATACGGCGGCTGTGCAACAGGTTGGCAATGCGGTCGCTCCATTGTGCGCTGCCGGGACCATAGACGCAGCCGGGACGCAAGATCACCGTGCGGGGATAGGCCCGGCTGCGGGCTTCGGTCGCCAGCTTGGCAGCGGCGTAGGGTCCCAGCGCCGCACTGACTGGGGCGGCTTCATCGACCCGGCCGTTGACGGGGCCATAGACCGCCATCGAACTGAGTTGAATCAGCAGTGGCGGGGTTGGTTGGGCGGCGGCGGTAGCTGTCAGCGCCTCGGTTGCCGCGACCATTGTCGCCGGGCTGGCGGCGAGAGCGTTGACCACCGCGTCGAAGCCGGGCAAAGCGGCGGCCAGTGCAGCGGGATGGGTGGCGTCAAGGCTCAGGCCGTCGCCATGGCGACTAGCCGCCACCGGATCGGCCCAGTCAGTGGCAGCAAGGGCGGCGACGACACGACGGCCGATAAAGCCACTGCCGCCGAGAACCAGGATACGGCGTTTCATGCCGGGACTCCGAACAAAACGGGGGCAGTGCTGCCGATTGGGACGGTGGTGCGGTCGCGCAGGTGGCGGGCCAACCGCAAACCGAGGGCCACGGCGGTCAAAGTCGGGTTGGCCTGACTCGAAGTCGGAAATACCGCGGAACCGGCGAGGTAGAGATTGGCGATGCCGTGCACCCTTCCATCGCGATCGACGACGCCTTGGCGCGGCGAATCGCTCATCCGGGCTAAGCCGATATGGTGGCCGCCATAAGCGCCGTAACGGATCATTTCGGCCTCGACCTGGGTGGAATCGTATTCGAAGCGGCCGACGCCACTGGCGGCGATGTCTTCCGCGAACAGAGCCAAGCTCCGCGTCACCGTATCGACATCGCCCTGACCATAACGCCAGTCTACCACCAGTCGGGGGAGGCCAAGCACGTCGGTCTCGCTCCCCAGCGTCACCCGGCTGGCCGGATCGGGTTGCTGCTCGGCGTGAAAATCGAGGCTGAACAGGTTTGCGCGCGAGCGGATGAGGATCGAAGGGAACTTGCGCTCGGCAAGTCGGCGGTCGCGCAGAAGGTGCAGCATGAAACCGACTGTTGCTGGCAGATCGGTGACGACATTGGCGAGGTGGCTCAACTGATCTGTCAGCCCGACTGCATCGTCGCCATACAGCCGTTTGCCGTATTCGTAAGGAATGAAGGCGCGGGCAAGGTAGAGTAGCGACAATGCGCCATTGTGGTGGCGCGGATCGGTGATGCGGGGATGGTGGAGGCGGGCAACGACATTGCCGAGACCAAGCTGGCGCTGCACGTCGGGACGCAATGCGATCCGACGCCGACAATAGGTGCCGTCATCGGCGATATCATAGCCGTTCCAGACGCAACCGGGCGGGCCGTCGATCTTCAGGCGGCCGATCGTGCCGGCGAGGTGGCACATGTAATGACGTCCGACCAGATCGTGGCCGTTGCCGATCCCGGCGGGCTGGCGGCTGCGGCTGGCCAGTAGCAGCCGGGCAGTTTCCAGCCCGCCAGTGGCCAGAACGACCTGTCCGGCGCTGATGTCGAATGCACCACCCTTTAGTGTCCGCACCGCGAGACTTTTGACTCGCTCGGCGTCGGCGGCCAACTCGATCTCGACCACGTTGGCGTGCAGGATCACCCGCACATTGGCAGCGGCTTCCAGTTTGTGGCGATAGCGGCGGCCGAAATCGGTCGGGCAACTGAAGCGTTCGAGGGTGTTGGTGGTGAAATGCGGACTGGAAAAGCCCGAAATCATCGGTCGGCGCGGTGAGTCGAACGCGGTTTCGATGGTATAGGCGAAGGCACCCGCCTCGCACAGCCGGTTGGCGCGGGGATAGAATGGTGCCAGATCGTCATAACCGATCGGCCAGCCGCTATGGGCCAGATAAGGGCGGGCCTCGAAATCGATCGGGTCGAGCGGCATCGCCCGGCCGCCCCAGGTGGTGCTCGACCCGCCGAAGCGCCGTTCGCGGTAGCGATCGGGTGGGCTGTGCCGACGCGGATCGACGACATCACCCCGATACAGCGCCTGGCTCTCCTCTTCACGGTCGAAGCCGCCGGATTCCAGCAGGATCACCGACAGGCCGGACCCGATCAGGTCGAGGGCGAGAGCAATTCCCACCGCCCCGGCCCCGACCAGACACAGGTCGGCGGTAAGCGGTTGGCCGGGGGGGAGATCATCGGCGTCAAGAATCATCGGAGGGACTCAGTAAGCATTGTGATGGATCAAGCCAACGAACGGCGTCAGCACCAGAATGCGCAAATCAAGTAATATAGACCAATGCTCGATGTACCATAAATCATGATCAACTCTGCGGCGTATGTGGTCGTCTTCCTCAATGCTGCCGCGGAGGCCGTTGACCTGAGCCCAGCCGGTGATGCCAGGACGGACCCGCAGCCGGGCGTAATAGCGGGTGATCACGCTGGCGAACTGGCGGTCGTGTGACAAAGCGTGGGGACGGGGACCAATCACCGACATCTCGCCCCGCAGCACGTTCAGGAATTGCGGCAGTTCGTCAAGACTGATCCGGCGCAGCAGGCGGCCAACTCGGGTGACACGCGGATCTTGGCGAGCGGCGGCCACGGTCGCGCCGTCCGACTGGCACGCCTCAAGTCGCATGGTGCGGAACTTGTAGAGCCAGAAATCTCGCCCGTTGAAGCCGCCGCGTTGCTGGCGAAACAGCACCGGACCGGGACTGTCGAGTTTGATGGCCAGCGCGATCAGCAGGCATAGCGGCAACGCCAGCGGAGCGATCAGCGCCAGCAACACCATGTCCTCGATCCGTTTGATCAGCCAGCTCCAGCCATCGAGTGGGCGGTGCATCACCGTGATCATCGGCAAGCCGCCAAGCAAGGTGGTGCTGGCGTTGCGCACCAGCGGGAAGGAGCGGGCCAGGGCCTCGAGTCCCTCCGGGCAGATCTGGACCTCAACCGACAACCCCTGTAATGCCTCGATCACCTGATGCAGCTGTTGTTTGCCGCTCCAGGGCAGGGGGATCACCACGCAATCGACTTTCCCCTCGCGGATCGTCGTCAACAGGTCGCTGAACCCACCCGCAATCGACAGTCCGGCAGCTTGGGCTTGCTTGCCGCAGTCGGTATACAGGCCGATCACCCGGACCGCATCGTCGTCGTGAAGGTGGCGGACCATCGTTAGCCCGTTCTGGTCGGCTCCCAAAATTGCCACTCGCACCGCCAGCCGTCCCTCGCGCTGAGCGCGGCGGACCAGATCGGCGGTGATGGCACGTACCGCAACGAAGCCGCCTCCGGCCAGAAGTAGCCACAGCCCGGCCCAGATTCGGGAAAAATGATCGCTGACTTTGAACATGAAGGCGGTGGCCAGCGCCAACAGGAACACCAGGAGCCAGTGGCCGATCGCCCGGACGCTCAACGCCCAGGTGCTGGCAGCTAACCGCACAGTATAGGCTTGGCCAAGATTAAACACCACCAGCGCCAGCATCGAGGCGAAGGACAGCGCTAGCAATTCCCCATGCGAAACGGGTTCCGTTCCCCCAAAGCGCAGCCAGTGCGCGAGCAGACCACTCAGCGGAATGATGGCGAGATCGGCCAGGCGCAGTGTCAACAACGTCGCCGCCAGCCAGCCAAGTTGTTGCAGCTTTCTTATTTCAATTGCACTGGTCTTCGTCATCTATTCGTAGCCCGATAGGAGGTGGTCAATGAGATATGATCACGCTTCCGTGACAAATAAAGAGACTGTATTCGAAAATACTCTGAACTGGCTTCCCCAGGATGGCTTTGTTCGATATATCCTCATCGTAATGCAGATTATGGAAAATTTGCATAAAATTACATCTTACGAATGGCATTTCTCCCGCAAGTCCTATCGGCATAGGCCGTTGCGTATAAACAGAAAAGCCTCTTTCGTCCGACCGCCAGATCGCGTCGGTATCTATCCGACTCGTCGCCTTGGTCGCGCCCGCCATCTTTGAGGGTTATTTTTGAGGGGGAATATTCCCTCAATGGATATGAGGTCGCTGTGGAAATAAGTTAGTGTTTCAGTCTACTTTTTGTTTAAGTTCATTTGTATCTTGAGATGTGTATTTCTCTTCGAGATGCAAATTTACAACCATCGATAAATAAACTTCGGAATATAAACCCTTCTCTTGTTGAGGATGATACCGGCGATATCGGCCCCCTGGGCTGTCAGGCGGCCAATCAGCTCCTGAGCAACTGGGATACGGGTGGTTTCCGCCTCAACCACCACCACCACTTTGTCGGCGGTAGGACTGACGGCGAGGCCGTCGAACGAACTGAACACCGGGGGGGCATCAATTACCGTCAGGCCAACCTCGGCACGCAACTGGTCCCAAAACGCCGGATAGCTGAGGCGGGTGGATGCGGGTGGTGTCACTGCACCCGTCTCGCCGAGGCGGGTGACGTACAGCGCGGTCGCGCCGATGCGGTGAACAGTAACGGTCGTGCGGACCAACGGATGCGGCAGGGTCTTATCGGTAAAACGCAACAGAACCGACGGGTCGATGCCGAGATCGACCGCTGGCCCAGGTTCGGAGCCGAGTCCTCCGACGCTGGCGGCGGCACGCTGGAAGTGCTCGTACTGGCTGGGGGCGGCCCAATCGAGATCGAGCAGCAGAACCGGGCGGTCGCTGTTCTGGGCGGCAACGCGGGCGAAATCGCGGGCGATGGTTGAAGCTCCCTCGCCCCGGCGAGCGGAGATGAATTGGATCACCGTACCGCGTTCACGGGTCTGGAGCGAACTGGCGAGTACGCTGAGCAGGCGCTTGGCATCGTTGACCAGCGAGACTGTTGCTCCACCAACGTCGGTCGGGTGGGGCGGAGACGCTGGAGCGGCGGCAGGAGGCGGTGCTTCGGCCGCTACCGCTCCGATTGCTTCGGTCAATTCCGTCGATAGCACCGTCCGATGTCCAGCCGACCCGACATCGGGGTCGGCGAGGCGAGCGACGATTTCATCGGGTGTCACGCCGGAATCGAGCAAGGCCTTGATGCGCAAGCGCAGGGCCGGGGGCAGGGTGGCGGAAGACGGTATCGGCGGCGTCATGGGGCGCGGTTCTCTTTGTTGTCGGTTTCGCGGCGTGCTGGTTCTACTGCGACAGCGGGCGGCACCGGCGGCTGGATCGGCAGACTCAATTGCGCGGTATCAGCGGGCTGTATTTCCAAAACGCCTTGCTGCTGCCGCATGGCGGCGGCGCGGCACAGCCGTTGATCGCGTAGAAGGGCCAGGGTAGCGCGGAGATAGGCGGTAGCAATTGCGCTATCGGTAGAGCTAACAAAGGTTGTAGCTAGGCCCTTATCCGATGAGTCGAACGGGATCGCGGTGGGATAAACCTGATCGCCGTGATCGTGGCGGATCTGGTCGATGATGCGGCGGACACTGGAATCGTTGATATCCGCCATGGTGATCAGGATGCGCGGGGCAAGGCGAGGTTGGGTGGAGCGGCAAGCGGCAAAGATCTCGAGGGTTCGTTCTAGCCCATCACGGGCGAAGGTCGTTGGCTGAACCGGTACTAGCATCAGATCGGCAGCGGCGATGACATTGACCGCGATTGCTCCCAGCGATGGCGGACAGTCGATCAGAATGGTGTCGCAGCGCTCGGTGGCGGTAAGTCGTGCGCGCAGTCGTTCGGCGTTGAGTGAGATCACCTCGGGTTCGATCTCGGCGAGATGAAGCGTAGGAGTGGATGGCAGCACCCATATTCCTGCTTGAGAGGTAGGCAGGAAGGCGGTTTCGATCGAGCAACGGCCCGTTATCACCTCGTAGGTGCCGATTCGGGCGGTATTGATCCCGAGAATACGGCTAGCGGTGGCGAGTGAATCGAAATCGGCGACTGCTACGGTCTGACCCGCAGTGACAAGGCCTGCGGCAAGGTTGACGCAAGTGGTGGTTTTGGCGACGCCGCCTTTGTGATTGCAAACAGCGACGAGGAGGGGGGATGTCGGCTCGGCTGTGGCGAAAGACGTCATGATGGCAGCATTTAACCAACGGAGATAGCGGGGCCGGGCGATACCGCTACCGTGTGAGGTCGTCGGTAAGACCGGTGTTCGCTTTCTTTTCCTATTCAAAGGCGATCATTGCATGACGATCGACTGGTCGTGAAACGACTTTATCGTAAAAAATGGAAGAATTTTATCTGTAATGCAGGGATTGTTGCCTGAGTGGGATATGGGGATGATTAATATAAATGACAAATCAACCTCAGGTTTAAGTGCCTTTCTTTTGATTTTAAAAGGAAGGAGCGGCAGCTCGTGCTGATGGTTCCTTAGAGGTTTGGTGTGGATGGGGTGCCGCAAATGCCTCTCTCGTCAATCCGTTGCCGCAGGGGCGAACAACATCGTTTACGGATCTGAGCGAGTTAAGGGATGGGGCGTCGAAGGGTGACGGACAGGTTTAGTCGTGAAAAAAGGGGGGGCTGATGCTCGTGCGATCGCGCGGCGGGATGGCCGCCGCCGCAACGGGTGGCCCGATACCGGCCAACGGCTCAAATCGAGGGTTGGCCGCTATAACGGCCGATGTTCCGGCGGCTTGATCGCCGGAGCGCGCTACAGGTACTTAGCCAGCGACAGGCTGGAGATCTTAGCCAAAGCAGAGAAAGATGCCTCCAGCGAGGTCTGAAGTTGGGAAACCTGTACCGCGATATCGGCGATATCGACCGACTTCAAATCGCTGGCACGGCTGGCGAGCAATGTCACTGCGTCGTCTTGACTGTTCTTTATCTCTTCCAGCCGACTGGAGGACACCGAGACGTTTCCTCGGATGTTCACAAGATCGTTGAATGCCTCGGAGGCCAGGGTATAGGCAGCCTTCACTTTGTCCGAGTCGATCGGGACGGCGGTCAAATCCGTCAGCATCGCGGCGGCACGCAACGCCTTTTCGAAGCCCGAATTGTTGGCGGTAACGCCATAAGTAAGCGTCAGATCGCTTGAGACCTGGACCGAGGCCAGACTGGAATCGCCTTGATAATAATTGAGATCGACGCCGGTTGGCGGCAAGGTCAGTTTCGAAATATCGACCGGAGCGGTGTCAGTACGGCCACCAGAGAACAGATAGCGGCCATCGACCTGAGTGTTCATCAGGTTCTTCAGGTCATTCAGCATGCCTCGGCCCAATTCTGGATAATCAAGCACCGAGCCGGTATTTGACACCGCCGCCGATAGAGTCTTTTTCAGACTCGTCATCTTATCGCCGATACTGCCGAGGGTGCTGTGCATCACCTCGACACGATCCAAAACCGTCTGGGTATTGGCGGACCACGCCTTGGTCCGGCTCAACGTGTCTTCGACCGTTACCAGCCGAGAGACATCTGCCGAACCAAGCTCGGCATATGTGCTGGACTTTAGTCCCGAAGATTTCTGCAACTGGGCATTGGCCAGACGCGTTTGCAATGACAGCGTTGAGCTTAGAACCGTTTCGCCCCAGCCCGAAGGTCGATATCCGTTCCATGGTCATCTCACCGCTTGTAAAAGGGCGTCAAACATTGAATTTGCCGCACTGAACACTTGCGCCGAAGCAGAATAAGACTTCTGTAGCGCCGTTACAGTGGCGGTTTCTTCATCGATATTGACGCCGTATTTCGAAGAAAATGACGAAGTAAGGGTCGTCAGAGCTGTCTGCTGGCTGCTGGCCTCTTCCTTGGCGGCGGACAAACGGCTGGAAACTCCAGATACCGTGTCGTTCGTCTTGGCGGTCACCCCGGACGCCGTGATGGCATTGGCCAGAGCCTGGACCCGTGTTCCGGTTCCGATGCTGACCGGCGCACTCCCCACCGTCACGGTGGAATTCAGAGTTGATGTCGCGAGTAGTTTGGGCGACGCCAAGATATCGGAGCGAACCGAGATCGTTTCCGCGCCGGTGCCGCTCACCAGATCGTTGAGACCCAACGCGGCGGACAGGGACTTGGCGGCCGAGAGCGTGGTTCCGTTCACCGACGACACCGTCCCACCCGACAGAATGACTCCGGTAGAAGACGGGTTTGTGGTCACGCTCAGGCGACCATCGGCATCAATCGAGGCATCAAGACCCGGCACCGCATCCAGGGCGACTTTCAGATCGCTAACCGTGGAAATCGTCGAAAGGTCGATATCCGCGCTGGAAACAGCCTTGCCGTCCGCATCGGTAATGACAACCTTGAGCGTGCCGCTCATCCCCAACGCGTTCACGCCCCCGACACTGCCACTCAAACTACTGGGAGAGGACGTTCCCGCACTGTCGTTATGAACGCTGTTAAGGGTATCGCGCAGGCTTTTCGCGATCGTGTCCAGTTCGGTTTGAATGCCGGGCAGAGTCTTGTCGCGCATTGTCAGCAACGAGGAGAGGCTGCCGTTTCTGATTGTCCCCGTGATGGGTTCGCCATCAACGGAGATACCGGACAAATTGCCTTTGGGCGGGATATCGGAATAGTACGCGCCCGAGGTCATCGTGCTTGTCTCTTTGAACGACAAGGGATGAACGGTCGAATTCAGCAGCGGCTTGCCGCCGCTGGTGTAGATTACCATCGCCCCATTCGCCTGGGTGAAATAGGTGATTCCCATCACGCCAGCCAGATCGGCCACCTTGTTCATCCGCTGGTCTTCCAGATCGGACGTGGACTGGCCGGACGCCTGGGCGCGAACGATGGAATCGTTCAGCGCATCGATCGCGTTCAACGCAGTATTGGCGGTATCAACGGCGTCGGCGATGTCGGAATCGGCATTCAGACGCAGGTTCTGCACCTGAGAGGAAGTCGAACGTAACGCAGCGGCAACAGTGTCGAGATCACCAACGACATCGCTTTTCAGAGTTGCGCTGTCGGGCGTGGTCGCAAGCTTGGTCAGCGATGCCGTCAGCGATGAAATAGCCGTGGCCAGAGTCCCACCACTGCTGCTGTCCGACGACAGCGCCCCCAGAGCCTGCCCCAGTTGGGAGAGATAATCATAGGTGACCGCAGAGGCCTCCTTGGACGATGACGCGGATATAATGCTCTTCAACAGCCAGGGATCGACCTTGCTGACGATCTCGGTGATCGTGGCGCCGGTACCAACTCCCGCCGTGACTTCGGTGACCTTGGTCGCGGACTTGCGGGTATACCCTTTGACGTCGGCGCTCGTCATATTCGCCGTCGCGACCGAAAGTTGGGTTTCGATCGCCCGCAGCGATCGCGACGCCGTGGACATGGCAAGATTGAGCGACATCTTCAGCTCCCCTTCGCGATCTCTGCCCGCCCTGGGCTGGAATCAGGCGTGAAAGTTGGTCCCGATGGACGGGAAATGGGCCAGCAACGTCTCACCATCGGCCCCGTAGGTCCCACCGATGGCGGCATCCTCATGCAAAGCCGCCAGTGCTGCCTCGACCCGACGCCGCGATGCCGTCATCGCCGCTTCCAGCCGCGCCAGATTTTCGTTGGCAACCTGACGCAGATCGCCCACCGCCTGCGTCAGCGAGCGGGCGAAGTCGGGATCGGCAGCCAGGGCCTGGGCGGCCTCGGCACGCACCTGCTCCCACAGATCGGCATATTCGGCCGTCAGTTCGCCCTTGCGATCCGAGGTTCCGACCAGACCGGCGGGAAATCCCTCGGCCAACAGCCGGTTTTCCTCTTCCAGCACGGCGGACAGTTCGGTCACCACATCGAGCAGGGCATGGGCCGAGGTTTCGACGCGAGCGAGGTCCGAAAGATCGGCGGCGACGGTCTGAAGCATGGCGAGGCTCCTTGTCTCGGATTGGGACACAATTGTGTCAGGAACAAAGGTCGTGAGTGGCGGTGGACCCTTGGCGATAAGCCCGCACTGCACCGTCATGGTTGTTGAGTGCCCGCAGATCCTTGGCCAGAGCGGCAAGATCGCCCTCCAGTTCTTCGATCAGGGTTTCAAGATCGCCGATGGCAACGGAAACCCGGCGACGAACCAGCCGACGCTGATCGTCCGGCAGTTCGGCAATCTGCTGAGCGAGGATCTCGGCAAGCTGACGGGCGTCGAGATCGGGATCGACTGTTTCCCCCGGCGGGGCGGGAGGAAGAATCTCGCGAATTTCCTCGATCCGACGCTCGAAGCGGCGTTCGGAGAGAGAAATAATCTGAGCTGAATCGGGTTTGTTGGTCATCGAAACGTCCTTTCGCGGCAATCGGTCAGCGGACAGCCGAAATCAGGGAGCTGTACATGTCCTTGGCGGTACTGATGACCTGGGATGCAGCCGAATAAGCCTGCTGCGCGACAATCATCCGGGTGAACTCGGTTCCGGTATCGACATTCGAAGCTTCGAGCGAACTCGACTTGATGATCCCGGTCCCGCCGTCGCCCGCGACGTGATAGATGTCGTGCTTTCCCGATGACGACGATTGCGCATAGATACCGTTACTCATCGCGGACAGACCGTCCGGATTGGGGAACGTCGCAATCGCCATCTTGGAAATGGGAACCTGAAGGCCGTTGTCGTATTTGGCGAAGATCGTACCGTCCTTGCCGATTTCGACGCCGGTATAGCTGCCAGGCACCGCGCCGTCGCCGACGATGCTGGTGATGCTCAGGCCCGTGCCGGTGTTCTGCTGGCTGAGGCTGCCTTCCTTGCCCAGATCAAGCTTGATCGAACTGGGCGAGGTGCTGCCGTTGGTCCAAGTCAGCGCGAGCGTCTCGGTCGCATTCGAAGTCAGCTTTCCATTGCCGTCAAAGGTCAGCGAAAGCGACGTCGGGGAGATCGTGCCTGTCGGCGCGCCACCGTCCGAGGTCAGATTGCCGAAGGACAGCTTCCAGGCATTCGCGGCAGTCTTTTCAAAGGTCAGGCTGACCGTGCTCGCCCCACCCTGGGCATCGAACACTTCCATCGAGGTCGAGAAGGTGGCCCCCACCGCGGCAGTGGACGGAAGGTTGGCCTTGATGGCCTCCGTCGTCGTCGGGATCGCCTGCTTGTCGTTGATGTTGACCTTTATCGGCTCGGGGTTCGCGATATTCCCGACGATCTTGCCGTAGGTGTCGGTCTTGGCACCCTGGAGATAGTAATTTCCCAGGACGAGATAGCCTTCCTTGTTGACCGAAAACTCGCCGTCACGGGTATAGAAATCTTCTTTGCCGTCCTGCCCGTAGGTGACGACGAAAAAGCCGTTGCCGTCGATCGCAAGATCGGTGTTGTTGGTGGTCGCAGAAATCAGCCCCTGAGCATCGACGTTCTGGCGAACCGACGTCGTCACCCCGCCGCCCGGATAGGACGTGGTGCTGAATTGCTGAGTAACCAGGGATGAAAAGCTAGTTGAAACGCCTTTGTAGCCCGTGGTCGAAGAATTGGCGAGATTGTTGGAAATCATCGACAGCGCTTGACTTTGCGCCTTCAGCGCCGATACGGCAGTGTTCATCGCTCCGGCGAGTGACATTGCAATTCTCCCTGTCAGGCCGCGAGGCGGGTGATATCGGACAACTTGACGTTGGTGCCGCCAAGTTCGAGCATCGTGTTGCCGCCGTTTGAACTGACTGCGGTCACCTTGCCTTTGATCGTCGTCGAGGTCTCAATCGCGGCGCCGGACGCATCGAGCGCAGTGACTTTCAGCGTGTAGTCGCCAGCGGGGAACGCCTTGCCGCTGGAGTCAGTCCCGTTCCAGACAAGCGCATGCGTACCAACAGCGGGATCGCCACTGCCGGTCCAGACGACTTTTCCTGCGGAATCGGTGACGGACAGCTTGACCGAAGATGCCTTGCTATCCAGTTCGTAGTTCCAGCTGGCGGAAACGGTACCGTCAGACTTAACATTGACGCTGTTGCCCGCAGCCTCGACCACGCAGCCGATATAGCTGGCGCCGTTGGTGAAGCTTGACGCCGACAGCGACGACAGCACGCTGTCGAGCTTGCTGTTGGTCTTAACCTGCTGTTCCAGGTTCGAATACTGGACCAGCTGGCTGGTGAACTGGGTGGCGTCGGTCGGACTCAGCGGGTTCTGATTCTTAAGCTGCGCGCACAACAACTTCAGAAACGTATCGTAATTCGCCGAAAGACCGGACGACTTGGCCGACGTGCTGGTCGATGTCGTGGATGACGTCGTGGATGTGACCGATGCGGTCATGGCGCACCCCGTTGAAGAAATCCAGCGACAGTCGATCCGTCGCTCTCTGATTTCTTCTACGGACGCACCGGAGATATCTGGCGCACCATTTATTGTTCTATTGAAATCGTCTTTTGTTACAATCGTGCAGACACACGAAAACACCCGCCAACATGTGTCGGCGGGGTGTGTCTTACTTGATACGGGAACGCAGGGGAGATCAGGCGGTGTTTATCGCCATTTTCTTACCCGACCGGGCGTTTTATCCGGCTACTCGATGGAGCGGGAGCACCAGACGCGGCGAGAATGCGGTCAATGAGCCCAGACGGAGCTTTGGGCTGCGCCTTCCGCAACAGCGCTTCCATCTCCGTAGCCTCGGCCAAAGCCTGACGCGCCTCGGACGATTGGGCCAACAAAGCATCAGCGGAAATTCGATATTCAGAGGGCCAATCCGTAAGGACACCGCCCAACCGATCGAGGAGATCTACAAACTCCTCCAGAGTGATCGTTCTGGTCATTGATAACGCCTCGATTTCTTCGTCGGCGGCAACAGGATGGCCCGAGCGGGCCTTCTCCTATTATATATCCCAGATCGCATAGAGAATACAGCATCTCCTTACCACCAAATTATTCCCATCACGACAAAATCAGGCGCATTAAGGGAGCGTTAAGAGAGCATTAAAAGGGACAACTACTTCGGGAGGTCAGGCCGGATCGACCATCCGGTTCGGCTGGCTTTCGGGCATACCGGCGATTTCGGCCCAAGCATTGCGCAATTGACGCAAACCATCTTCAATCTTGGCGCACATCGCCACGGCCTGGGCCTCACGGGTAGACCGGAGCAACGCCCGGATATTGGCCTGATAGGTCTGGCGGAGACGCATCGCGACATCGCCGCCGCGTTCGAAGTCCAACGCGGCAAGCAAGCCACGCAACAGATCGACGGCACGGGAAATCTCATCGGACTGCCGGTCCCAATCGCCGCGTTCGGCGGCGGCGGCTGCGTTGCGGACTCTGACCAGAACGCCGTCATACAGCATCACGACGGCATGAAGCGGTGGCACGGTCATGGTGGCGGCGCGATAGGCCGCACTGGCCTGCTGCGAGTGGATCATGGAGTCCTCCCTCGGATTATCAGGATGATTTGTTTTCAGCGCTGTTGAGAGCCTTCAGCAAGTCAAGAACCGACTGAGCCTTGGCCAGCTTGGCTTCGACCTTTGCATACTTATCAAGCAAGAAGTCGCGGTAGATCGCTGCGTTCTGGCCAATCGTCGTAATCCGGGCGCCCAAGTCGGAATTATCCTTCTTAAGGTCGTTGACCGCAGTCGTGATCTGGCCGTTATACGTATTTGATGCGGTTTCGATCGACTGGTACAGCTGGTCGGCGATACCCTGGCTGATCTTGACGTTGACGGTTTGCGAGGTCTTGCCGCTATAGACAAGGCTCAGACCGTCATAAATGCTTCCCGCAACCCCCTTGATGGTGTTGTCGCTGAAGGTGAAGAGCGACTCGTCCCCATTGACCGAAGCCCCGGTCACCTTCCCTGTCACCGCATCAACGGTGACTTTGAGATCGAAATTGGCCGAAGTGGGGCCGTCGCCATGTGTCAATAATTCGAGGTCCGGCGACGAACTGGTCATTTGATACGAAAACAGCGACTTGACCGAAGACAGCGAGCTGCTGAGCGCGGTATCGAGGGTTGTATCCGCCACCACCAGCTTGTTGTTGAGGTCGAGCGTGATCCCGATCGTCGCCAGGGAGACTCCGTTGACGCCGGTCGTCATAATTGACTGAAGCGACGTCGTGATTTCTCGTAACAGCGAATCGCTAAACAGGGCCGCATCGGTACCGGCGGTCCCATCGGAATTGGTGCTCTGATTGACCAGAATGAAATCACGTAACGAATTATAGGCGGTAACAAAGTTTGTGATCTGCGTCTTGATCCCCTTGAGGTCGCTATCGACCTCAAGGGACAAGGTATTTAACGGATCGGCCTTGTAAAGACTCAGGGTAACGCCATCAATGGCGCCTTTTATCTCATTGGTTGCGCCGGTGATCGCCACACTATCAACCGTCAGCTTTGCCCCCTGAGCCTTTTGCAGCGGAGCGACTTTGTTTCCCGAGTCGTCGATCAAGCCGAGCTTGCTTAGAATGTTGTCACCAGAACCAGTTGCCAAGGTGATGTCACGGTCGGTTTCGACCCCCGCCAGAACGATCATGTAGCTGTTGTCCGAAGACTTGACCACCGAGGCGCTCACCCCGGTCGATGTTTTGGCGGCGTTGATGGTGTTGGCAATGTCGTCAAGCGACATGCCGGCGGTGATGGTGATGGTGGCACCAGGAGTAACGGTTGAACTCAATCCGTCCGCTGTCGCCTTGCTTCCCAAGGTAAAGGTACCGGCAAGCGAGAGGGCGCTCGAACGACTGGATTGAGAACTGCCGCCAAGGCGTTCAACCTTGGCGATCTGAGTCACCACGATGTCATGGACTCCAACCTCGGTCCCATCGGCGGCCGTGGCTGACAGAATGCTGCTGGCGCTGGTCGAGGTCGAGGATGTCAAATAGGTGGATCGGTTCAGAAAGGCGTCGGATTCTTTACCCGCAGTTCCCGGCGCGCTGCGCAGGGTGTCGAGCGGAGATTTTACCGCGGCCATAAGGGTCTGAAGGTTCTGATAGGCAGCGATCTTCGCTTCGTTTTTCGTGACCTTGACATTCAGGCTGTCGGCTTTGGCTAACTTGTTATTGTAGCCTTCCTGCGCCAGAGCGCTCGAATCGAACGTGTTCCGATTCTGCGATGCGGTGGTCTTCGTTGTCGTGCTGGTGCTGGAAGTCGTGCCGCTGACGCTGGTTGTCATGTCATCACCCTCTGAATACGAAGAAGCCGCCGCGCCATCCAGGGCGGCCCGACATTGCCGGACCGCCCTGGATGCGACAGACCTTTCGGCCTAAACCGCCTAGCTCTTCAACAGGCTGAGCAGATTCTGCGGCATCTGGTTCGCCTGGGACAAAGCGGCGATAGCCGCCTGGGTCTTGACATCATCAGACGACAGCTGCGACTTTTCCGCCGCAACGTCGGCATCCATGATCACCGACCCGGCCGCGCTGAGATTTTCCGTCGAGGTCGCGATCGTCTGCGCCTGGAAATCAAAACGCGACTCAAGAGCACCGATGTTGGCACGGGCAGACGAGATCATATTAATCGCCGCATCGATCAGCGGAATGGTGGTCTGCGCATCGGCCTGGGTGGAGATGACCACGGTGGCAGGAAGCGCCAGGGTCGTGGTGTCAGCGGTGGGGATCGTCACCTTGATCGTATCGCTGGCAGAGGTACCCAGCATGAAGTCGACACCGGCCTCGAACTTGTTGTCGGCATCGCCTTTGTTAAGCAGCGTAACGCCGTTATAGCGGGTCGACTTGGCGATGGTGTCGATTTCGCCCTGGAGCTCCTTGAATTCCGCCTGGAGATAGGGGCGTTCCTTGTCGGTGACCGTACCGGAATTCGACTTCGTGGCCAGCGACTTCATGCGCTGAAGGATGTCACCGATGCGGGCAAGACCGCCATCGGCAGTCTGAAGGATCGATTGGCCCTGGCTGGCGCTGGTCGCCGCCTGGTTCAACACCGTCACGTCCGACTGGATACGAACGCCGATAGCGAGACCGGCGGCGTCATCCGAAGCCTTGGTGATACGAGATCCCGATGCCAGCTTCGACAGAGTGCTGGACTGATTCGCAGAATTGATATTGAGGTAACGGAGCGCCGAGTTCGAGGCGGTGTTTGTCGAAATGACGGGCATGGAATGTCTCCTTCTGATCCTTCATGTTCCCGGAAGCGGGACCGGCCATCGTTCGGAAGGCCTTCTCGGTTGGAACGGATCGGGAGACGGTTTCAGGCGGGATNTTTTACTCTTCGGCGAGAAGTTGACGGAACTCGCTTTCCGATCCCCGCAAAGCATGGCGCAGCCCCTGCCGCCCCCGCTTCAGAAGACTTTCCACAGCGCTGATGGTCGTGCCGAGAATTTGGGCGATTTCGCCATTCCCCAAATCCTCGAAATAAGCCAGCGTCACCGCCGCACGCTGCTGGTCGGGCAGTTTGCCGATTGCCCGCTCCAGACGGCTGTACACCTCACGCCGGTACAGGGTTTCCGTCGTATCGGGAATATCCTCGGCCGGTTCGGGAACATCGTCGATATTGGCGTTGCTGGGCAGGCGGCGCAGATCGATGCAACGGTTGACCACCACCCGGTACAACCAAGTACTGAACCGGGCGCGGCCCGGCTCCCACGACTGACGGTGGGTCCAGGCCTTGACCATCGATTCTTGCGCTACATCCTCGGCGTCGGCGACATTGCGCAACATCCGCAGCGCCAACGCATAGGCGCGGTCAACGTGACGCTCGACCAGGACACGGTACGCATCGCCATCGTCAAGCTTCATCCGAGCCAGCAGGATCTCGTCGTCCAGACTCTCGGGAGGAACCGCCCCCTCCTTCCGCGAACCCGTCGATCGAATCATCATCGTCATTCGCCTGCCTCCACCGCCAGGACGGCGCCCCCATCCATGAGCACACTCCGTCTAATGGCTTACACGGCCGCCCAACGCCGATCAGGCGGAGAAAATAACTTTTTTAAACAATGGGTTGATAGAGAATTTTTTGCCAAATGCCCGGCAAATTATACCGAGTTATTAGGCACTAAATGCCGAACAGGTCTTTTCTCGCGCATGGATCAAAGAATGGAGTCCGTGTAAGGTTTAAGGATAATTTTGTTTTGCGCGACAAACAGGGGCGAGGCCATGGTCGAGCGCATCAACAACACCCCCCGAACCGAAGACCTGCTGGCCGAACTGGCCGCCGCCCGAGTCGATTTGACACGGATCGATCACGCCACCCGTCTGGTCCGGGCGCAATCCCAACTTGAATCCCTGCTGCAAACCGTCCGCATCGAAGCCGCGACAGGAAACCTGCAACGGATGAATGCCTTGGCCGGAGAGGCGTTACGGATTGTCCAGACTCTCAATGACGGGACAGCCACCCGTTACCCATCGGAAGTTGAACAGGCTCGCTCCGTGGCTTTGCGGATCAAAGGGCTGTGCGAGCCGCCCGCAGACGGCTCGGTCAAGATCGAGGTTTAGCCCGGTGAGGGCGGCAGGACACGAACCAAATCTGGATACCGCACCAGAAAAACGGAAGGGCCTGCCCCCTGTGTTTTGCGTTAACCGCGAATACCTGCCAGAAAACTCGCAACTTCGGTACGCAGCCGATCCGCGCTGCCGGTCAGCGAATCCGCCGAGATCAGAACGGTTTCCGCAGCCTGTCCGGTGGTGGTCACCGCACTGGTGACGCCACCGATATTCGCCGACACATCCTGGGTTCCCTGCGCCGCCTGCTGGACATTACGGGCGATTTCCTTGGTGGCCGCACCTTGCTGTTCGACCGAGGCCGCGATGCCGGACGAGATCTCCCGCACATTATCGATGACCTCACCAATCGTTTTGATCGCGGCGACAGCGCGGCGCGTCTCTTCCTGGACCGCGCCGATGTGGGTACCGATTTCCTCGGTTGCCTTAGCCGTCTGATTGGCGAGGTGCTTGACTTCGCCCGCAACGACGGCAAAGCCCTTGCCCGCGTCGCCCGCCCGTGCCGCCTCGATGGTGGCGTTCAAGGCCAACAGATTGGTCTGGGCCGCAATATCGTTGATCAGCTTGACCACCTCCCCGATGCGGTCGGCAGCCGTCGCCAGGGTCTGCACCATCACGTTGGTCCGCCCCGCTTCTTCTGAAGCGGTCTTGGAGATTTTCGCCGCTTCGCTGACCTGACGGTTGATCTCGGTGATCGAAGCCGACAGTTCCTCGGCGGCAGACGCAACGGTCTGGACGTTCTCGGTGGCGGAATCCGCCGCCGATGCGATCGAATTCGCCTGTGTGCTGGCCTGCCGGGCCGCCGCCGACATCGATTGCGCCGTCACTTGCATCCCCTCGGCCGAACTGGCGACCTCGCGGACCAGCCCCATCACGCTGGCCTCGAAACTGTTGGCGAGAGTTTCGCGGGCCTGCTTGCGCTCGGCAGCGCCGCGAGCGGAGGCTTCGGTCTGTTCGGCCTGCAACGCCTCGATACGGATCGCGTTGTCCTTGAACACCTGAACCGCCTGAGCCATCTGGCCGATTTCATCGACATGATCGCGCGAGGGAACCTCGATCGATTTATCGCCCGCAGCTAAACGCTTCATTGCTTCGGTCATCGCCACGATCGGACGGGCGACACCGCCAGCGGCCAGCCACATGATCGCAATCGCCACCACGGCCACCATCACACTGGTGATGGCGGACCACATAACCGAGCTGGAAGCCCGCGCCGTGAGACTCTGCCCCAGTGTGTTGGCCTCGGCCATCACGACGTCGCGCGGAACCTCGATCAGAACCGACCACGGTTTTTCGGTTCTCCCCAACCGGATCGCGGCGAAGGTACGCAGGGTATCCCCCTGCCATTCGGAACTGTTTTGCCCCGACTGGATGGTGGACAAATCGGTTCGCCACGTCTGCGACTGGGCCGCGTAGGACTGGCCGATCAGTTCAGGCCGGGCGCTGTCGGCAACGATCAGCCCCATGTTGCTTAGGATCACCACCCGATTTTTGCCACCGAACAAGCTGCGACTCACGTCCAGAGCCAGCTTCTGGACGAATTCAAGGTTGAAATCGGCTCCGGCCACGCCCAGGAATTTCCCCTTGGAAACAATCGGCACCGACAATGTGGCAAGGTAGACCTGACGTCCTTGCACGATATAGGGGAGCGGGTCGAGAACGCTTTCCCGGCCGTTGGTCTGAGGACCGATATACCAGCCCCCCTTCATTACGCCGTTGGGATGAAGGTCTCGACTGTCATACTCGACCAGGGACTGCATCGCGATCTTGCCGGACTGGTCCCGGTTCCAATAGGGGATGAAGCGACCAGTCGAGTCGGTTCCCGTCTCCCGGCGATTGCGGAACGCATCGTCATTGCCGTCAAGGGCATTGGGTTCCCACGCCGTATAGGTGCCGTTGAACAACTCATTCTGTTTCAGCACATTCAACAGGATTTCGTTGATGTGCCGACGACGAATATCAGGGGGTATGCCTCCCTCGGTGGAAGACGAGACGACCATGGCGAAGCTGTGGGCCATCGTGCGTGCCGCGATCAGGGCGGAATCGAACTCCGACCGCAATAAACCGGCTTGGGCGTTGGCCAGATTATTCATCGACTCGCGAGTCTTGGAATCGAGAATTTCCGACGTTCGGCTGACGACGAGGTCGTTGCCAGCTTTAGTCGTGATAACGCCGTAGATCACCTGGACAGAAATGGCTCCAACCAGGCAGAGTCCGGCGAAGATCGCAATTTTCGCTTTGATCGATGTCAGCTTCATGCCTCTCCCCCTCGTTGCAGCGGCGGACTTGACGCCGCCTTACGTCTAGGTCATGTGGCTTATGAATAACTCTACATCAATATATCTTTAGAGTCACTCCATGAGGATGGGGTGGTGTCGTGAGCGAGAACTAAAGAGACATGAACTTCATGATGTTCGTCCAGCGTCGTACCAACCCTTGCTGGCATTGACGATTTTGACCACCGACAGCATCACCGGCACCTCGATCAGGACACCGACGACGGTGGCAAGCGCCGCGCCTGACTCGAAGCCGAACAAGGATATCGCGGCGGCAACAGCCAGTTCGAAGAAATTACTGGCACCGATCAGCGCCGATGGCCCGGCAACACAATGGGCGACGCCAAAACGCCGGTTCAGCCAATATGCCAGTCCACTATTGAAATAGACCTGGATGGTGATCGGTACCGCCAGCATCAAAATCACCAGAGGCTGGGCGATGATTTGCTCGCCCTGGAACCCGAACAGCAGAACCAGGGTGGCCAACAACGCCACCAGAGACAGCGGCCCCAATTTCGCCAGGGTCGCAGCTAGAGCCTGCGGAGAATGCGCTAGCAACGTCCGTCGCCAGATCTGCGCCACGATCACCGGGACGACGATATAAAGCCCGACCGAGATCAGCAACGTGTCCCACGGCACCGTGATCGCCGACAGCCCCAGCAACAGCCCGACCAGAGGCGCAAAGGCAAACACCATGATCAGGTCGTTCAGCGCCACCTGGGATAGAGTAAAATGCGGCTCACCCTTGCACAGATTCGACCACACAAACACCATCGCGGTACAGGGGGCGGCAGCCAGCAAAATCAGCCCGGCGATATAGCTGTCGATCTGCGCGGGCGGCAGATAGGGCTGGAACAGATGACTAATGAACACCCAGCCCAGTAACGCCATCGAGAACGGCTTAACCGCCCAGTTGATGAACAGGGTGACCCCGATCCCCTTCCACTGCTCGCGAACCCGCGTCAGCGCGCCGAAATCGATTTTCAGCAGCATCGGGATGATCATCAGCCAGATCAGACCGGCGACGGGCAGATTGACCTTTGCGATCTCCATCCCACCGACCGCATGGAACAGTGCCGGGAAAAAATGTCCCAGAGCCACCCCGGCGATGATGCACAGCCCAACCCATAGGGTCAGAAACCGTTCGAACAGATTCATGGCGTCACACCTCTCCTGCTCGCTCGGGCCCCAACGCGATCAAGCGGCGGATTTTTGCTTCGATCTGGCCGTAGACCTCACGGAAAATGGCCAGCCGCTCAGAATCGGTGCCGGTCGCCGCCGCCGGATCGGGAAAACCGACATGGATTTTCGAGGGACGACCCGGCCAGATCGGGCACATCTCGCCCGCCGCATTGTCGCAAACAGTGATGATCAGATCGATCCGGGGCGCATCGGGATCGGCGAATTCGTCCCAGGATTTGGATCTCAAGCCCTCGACCGAATGCCCCTTCTCCGCCAGCACCGCCAGCGTGAGCGGATTAACCGCCCCGGCGGGGTGGCTGCCGGCGCTGAATGCCCGCCACCGTCCCTCCCCCAAAGCGTTGATCAGGACTTCGGCCAGCACAGAGCGGGCGCTGTTGCCAGTACACAGGACCAGGACGGTGGTGATTTTGTCGGTCATGGTTTTTCCTCGGGCACAAAAGTCGCCCGCGCCCGCTCACAGAGCACAGCGAGGTCAGCCGCAGAAACCCGAGCCAGGGCTTCGGCATCAACGGCAATGGTCTGATCGTCGTCGAGCGCGGTTGCAACCAAAGCCAGGAATGCACGGGCGTAGGGATTAAGGTCGCGTTCGGCGAGCCGGTAATAGATCCACTTGCCATCCCGGCGCTGCTGGAGCAGTCCGGCGACCTTCAGCGCCGCCAGATGTTTGGATACGGTGGCAGGCGCAAGATCCAGCACTGCGGTAATCTGACACACACACAATTCGCCGCCTTCCAGCACCTTCAGAATGCGGATGCGGGTTGGATCGGCAACAGCTTTGGCAACGGTCTCGAAGGTTTCAAGCATGGGAGGGACATCACTCTCATTTTCTTATATGAGAAAATGATGCCATCGCCCAAGAGCCCCAGGCAAGGCCCAAAATGGTCAGAAATCGGTCGAGACAGCCGGGACACGATCGAGCCGCAGGCGCAACGGCATCTTTTCCCGCGTCCGGCGCGACAGAGCGATGTCACGAGCCGCCTCTCCTGGTATTGGCGGCTCGCATGTTGTGAATCGTAAAGAAGACGCTCTGCCGATGGTATTTAGGCCAGATGGTGGACTGTTAATGAGAGAGACTCAGCTGTGCAAACCTGGGGCTTCTTGCCCGGTGCGCGCCACGTATTCTGTATAGCCGCCGCTATACTGGTGAATTCCCTCTGGAGTCAGCTCAAGCACCCGGTTAGAGAGCGTTGCCAGAAAATGCCGGTCGTGCGATACGAAAAGCATGGTGCCCTCGTAATTGGCCAGCGCCGTGATCAACATCTGCTTGGTATCAAGATCAAGATGGTTGGTCGGCTCGTCGAGCACCAGGAAATTTGGCGGATTGAAGAGCATCGTCGCCATCACGAGCCGGGCCTTTTCTCCACCGGACAGGACGCGGCATTTCTTTTCCACATCATCGCCGGAGAAGCCGAAACAGCCCGCAAGCGCCCGGAGCGATCCCAGACCCGCCTGCGGGAAAGAATCTTCCAGAGACTCGAACACGGTCTTGTCGCCATCAAGCAATTCCATCGCGTGCTGGGAGAAATAGCCGATCTTGACGCTGCCGCCGACAGCAACGGTCCCGACATCCGGTTCGGTCGAGCCGGTCACCAGCTTCAACAGCGTTGATTTGCCCGCGCCGTTGACACCCATGACACACCAGCGCTCCTTGCGGCGGATCATGAAGTCGAGCCCCTGATATATGGTCCGACTGCCATAGCTTTTGTGCACGTTCTTCAGGATCACGACGTCCTGGCCCGAGCGCGGTGCGGGCGGGAAATCGAACGACACCGTTTGACGGCGCTTGGGCGGCTCGAAACGCTCGATTTTATCCAGCTTCTTGACCCGGCTTTGAACTTGGCTGGCATGCGAGGCGCGGGCCTTGAAGCGCTCGATAAACTTCAGTTCCTTCGCCAACATCGCTTGTTGCCGTTCGAACTGGGCCTGCTGCTGCTTCTCGTTCAACGCCCGCTGCCGTTCATAGAACGCGTAATCGCCGGAGTAGCTTGTCAGCGATCCGCCGTCGATCTCGACGATCTTTGTGACGATTCGGTTGAGGAACTCGCGGTCATGTGAGGTCATCAAGAGAGCGCCCTCGTAACCCTTCAGGAATTCCTCCAGCCAGATCAGACTTTCGAGGTCCAGATGGTTGCTGGGCTCGTCGAGAAGCATGGCGTCGGGGCGCATGAGCAGGATACGGCCGAGCGCGACCCGCATCTTCCAACCGCCCGACAGCGCTCCCACGTCTGTTTCCATCATCTCTTGGCTGAAGCTAAGTCCGGCGAGCACTTCTCGCGCCCGTCCTTCCAGTTCGTAGCCGCCCAACTCCTCGAACCGTGCCTGCACCTCGCCATAGCGCTCGATGATCTCGTCCATGTCGTTGGCGCGGTCGGGATCGCACATAGCGGTTTCGAGACCGGCCAATTCCGCCGCCACGGTGCTGACTGGCCCGGCACCATCCATCACTTCCGCGACCGCACTACGGCCGGACATTTCGCCGACATCTTGATTGAAATAGCCGATCGAGACCTGCTTCTCGATCGCCACCTGCCCATCGTCGGGCGATTCTTCGCCCGTGATCATCCGGAAAAGCGTTGTCTTGCCAGCCCCGTTAGGACCGACGAGGCCAACTTTTTCGCCTCTGTTCAGCGCCGCGGAAGCTTCGAAGAAGAGGATCCGGTGACTGTTTTGCTTGCTGATGTTTTCTAAACGTATCATGTGCGGCTGGGTTCCCGTGGCGTGGTTGGCTCCTTATGCCACAGGATGCGCAACGAGATAGAGTCCTTCTCGATATCAATATGTTGGCGAAACTCTCCCACGCGCCGAAAGCGGGACTGGTCGCGACCGACGCCCCTTGAGGGAACAAATCAGGGGTAAGGCAATCTCAAGGATTAATAATCTTGGCGTCCGATCAGGCGATCCCAGCCTCATAAAATAACGCTTACATGGCAATAATTTCCTCTTTTGCGGGTGTGATGCGGCAACAGCCATAGCTTCAATACATGCTGTAAAATATGACTATTTTCTGGAGAGCCCATATAACGAAAGGTACTGTAACAAGATTTTAATTGTGCCATATCGTTTTTTAGGTGCATTTTAAGCGCGTAAATGGCGGTAAAATCACAAGAAGCACGCTAAAAGAGCAGTCTCACAAGCTTCTGCACCGTACAAGCAGAGGGAAAGCTGACGGGGGCACAGCAGGATGATGCTCAGCGAGAACGTGCATGGCAAAGGAAGGCGATGTCGTATCAGTGGGGCAGTTCATGAACGACTCGATATCCCGCGACCGGAGCGGAAATGCTCCGCATGACAGGTAGATTCTCTCTGAGAGGCCAGATAATTCAAATTTATATAGAGATCGATTAATGAAAAAACAGGAAGAGGCTGTATCAAATAAAAAAGAAGTGGAACTCAGATCCATCAATAGGTCTGCTGTAGAGTGCTACATGAATATGAAGGGCAGGGATCGCCTGCTTCGTCACACTCTATTTTCAGAGAATGGCTCGTGCGGTAATTGGACGACAACGACGGGTACGCCTCTCATTCTTCAGGGGCACGAGAGGCTGGCCAAGCTCGGCATCTGGCTTGAGGAATACTTTCCAGATTGGGAATGGAAAAACGTAAGAATTTTTGAGACACAATTTGATGATTACTTTTTAGTTGAAAGCGACGGGCAAGGAACTATAAAAAAAGCCGGTTTTAAGGAAATCCACTGCAATATTCATTATATTCATTCTTTTGAACTTAATTTTGGAAAGATAAAAAGTGTTCGGGAATTCATGGACGTTTCACAGAAGATGCGTTCTTTGGGCATGAAGTTCCCAACAATAAACCGCACGAACGTTCCCGTATGGGAAAATGTTCCTTTTGAGACGGGGGGCAGTAGAATGAACAGCGTAAACACGGCTAAAATACCCGGAGACTCTGAAAAAATACGGGAATTGAACCGTATTACAGTCGAGAAATATATGAACACAAAGGGACAAGACCGCCTCAAGAGACACGAACTTTTTGTCGATGATGGTTGTGGCGGCCTGTGGACCACAGATACAGGATTGCCGATCGTAATAAAAGGAAAAGATAAACTCGCAGAGCATGCGGTATGGTCATTGAAGTGCTTCCCCGATTGGGAATGGTACAATATTAAGATATTTGGAACTGATGACCCCAATCATTTTTGGGTAGAATGCGACGGTCACGGGAAGATCCTGTTTCCCGGATATCCAGAAGGATATTACGAGAACCACTTCCTCCACTCATTTGAACTCGATAACGGAAAGATTGTTCGTAACCGTGAGTTCATGAACGTCTGCCAGCAGTTGCGTGCGCTTGGCATTCCTGTCCCAGAAGTTAAACGCGAAGGTATTCCGACGTAATCAGGTCAAATTCCTGAAAAATCGGCGTGCCTTGGAAGAATCAATCACCTTCTCTGCGAAACATTAACGCGGATAAGCATAAGCACGTCCAAAATTCAGACTGATGATCATCAGTCTGAATAGGGAGTCTGATTATTTCAATCTATTGACCGGAGATTGTCGCGATGAACGCTATCCCCACCATCGAAGCGTATTCACTGCCAAAGCTCAATGACTTGCCGGCCAATCGAGCGAAATGGATTCCAGATCCTCGTCGTTCAGTCCTCCTTGTGCATGACATGCAGCATTACTTCTTGCGGCCTCTTCCCGAGAGTTTACGGGCAGAACTCGTCGGCAATGCCGCCCGTTTACTACAGAAATGCGTGGAACAAGGGGTCCAGGTTGCCTATACCGCCCAACCCGGCAACATGACCAATGAACAGCGCGGCCTGCTCAAAGATTTCTGGGGACCGGGCATGCAAGCAAGCCCGGCCGATCGCGAGATCATCGAAGAACTCAGGCCACGGCGAGATGACTGGTTACTGACAAAGTGGCGCTATAGCGCTTTCTTTCACTCAGATTTACTCGAACGAATGCGAGCAGCGGGTCGGGACCAGATCATCCTGTGCGGAGTGTATGCCCACATCGGGGTTCTGATTTCGACAGTTGACGCATACTCGAATGATATCCAGCCCTTTTTAGTCGCCGATGCCATCGCTGATTTCAGTCAGAAAGATCACTGGATGGCGATGGAATATGCTGCGAGACGTTGCGCCATGGTCATTACTACCGATGAGGCCTTATGATGAAGGAAACATCTGACGTCTTGCTGCGGCGTATCTTATCAGAATCTCCGCAGCCATTCGCGCTTCTCTACCGAGCCGAGGAAAATAGTGGCGGGATGATCGATGTCATTGTTGGCAAGATGGCCGAACCATCCAGCCTCGTCGATCTCCCCCTCCCGGGGCCGTCGCATGGCGGGCCGCATCACGAACTTCTCGTCGTGATCCCCTATCGACAGATTGTCGAACGCGGCTTTGACGTGGTGGACGATGGCGCCCCCCTTCTCGCGCTTGAAATCATCGACCAGGATTTGATCAATCTCAACGATGCCCTGAATCTATTGCCGAACGATAAAATCAACATCACCGGCGAACATTTTGATCTTGACGATCAAGATTATACATCGATCGCTAAAGATGTAATTTGCAAAGAAATCGGCTCCGGCGAAGGATCAAACTTCGTCATCAAGCGAACATTCATGGCCGAAATTGAAGGTTATACGCTGACGAATGCGCTCTCTTTCTTCCGGTGCCTGCTAAATGCGGAGAGAGGAGCCTACTGGACATTTATCATACACACTGGCACGCGAACCTTTGTTGGTGCGTCACCAGAACGACACATCAGCGTGCAGGAAAATCTCGCGGTGATGAATCCGATCAGTGGGACGTATCGTTATCCGCCCTCTGGCCCAAACCTGAACGAGGTCATGGAGTTCCTTGAAAACCAAAAGGAATCCAATGAGCTTTATATGGTTGTGGATGAAGAACTTAAAATGATGTCCCGCCTTTGCGAAGATGGCGGGCGAGTTCTTGGGCCACACCTCAAAGAAATGTCGCACCTTGCTCATACCGAGTATCTCATTGAAGGGCTGACATACCGAGATGTGCGCGACATCCTTCGGGAAACTTTGTTTGCTCCCACCGTCACGGGCAGCCCATTGGAAAGCGCATGCCGTGTGATCCGTCGCTATGAGCCACAGGGTCGTGCCTATTATAGTGGAGTGGCGGCGCTGATTGGACGAGACATCGCCGGCGGACGTTCCCTCGATTCGGCAATATTGATCCGCACCGCGGATATCAGCGCCACGGGACAGATGCGGATCGCCGTAGGTTCGACGATCGTGCGCGATTCTGATCCCATGAGCGAAGCCGCTGAAACACGCGCCAAAGCGATGGGACTGATTGCCGCTTTGAAATGCCAGAGCCGAGCCCGCTTTGCCACACATCCCCGCGTTCTTTCCGCTTTGGAAAGTCGGAATGCGCCTATTTCAAGTTTCTGGCTGAGCGGCCCGAAGGAGCGTCAGCGTACCGAGGACGACCTATACGGTTGCAAAGCAATAATCGTGGATGCCGAAGACTCCTTCACGATGATGTTCGCCAAACAATTACAGTCTTTGGGATTGATCGTGGACGTCCGCAGCTTCCGCGAAAAATTATCCTTTGACGACAACGATCTTGTCATCATGGGACCTGGGCCGGGAGACCCAACGGATATCGGCCACCCGAAAATCAGTTTTCTTCATCGAACGATCCGCTCTTTACTTTCCGATCGTCGGCCTTTTCTTGCGGTCTGCCTGAGCCATCAGGTGCTCAGCTTGTGCCTTGGCCTGGACCTGCAACGTCGAAAGGTTCCCAACCAAGGCGTTCAAAAATCGATCGGCCTGTTCGGCGCCGAAGAGAATGTCGGGTTCTACAATACATTCGCTGCACAGAGCGGCCGTGACTTCCTCGAGAATGATAATATCGGCGTGGTTGATATCAGCCGCGACCAGAATACGGGGGAAGTGCATGCCCTCCGAGGGCCTGGTTTTGCGTCGATACAATTTCATCCTGAATCTGTTCTTACTCAGGATGGGCCTCGTATCATCGCGGCTCTGCTGCGTCATGCCCTGACCTATAAAACGTTTCGGGAGAAAGGGAAGGTTGATGCGCCGCTATATTGTGATTGATGCGTTCGCGACTGAACCGCTGAAGGGAAATCCCGTGGCGGTGTTCTTTGATAGCGACGATTTATCAAGTGAACGCATGCAAAGCATCGCGCGAGAAATGAACCTGTCGGAAACGACCTTTGTCATGAAGCCGCGCAATGGCGGTGACTGGTGGGTTCGTATTTTCACGCCGGTGAATGAATTGCCGTTCGCGGGACACCCCCTCTTGGGCACGGCAATCGCGCTTGGCGCCCTGACCGAAAAGCCTAAATTACACATCGAAACACAAATGGGAAATGTACCATTCGAGCTTCAGCGGGAGGAAGGTAAAGTAATCGCTTGCAAAATGCGACAGCCGGTTCCCATTTGGGAAGTGTTCGATCAACCGGATGATTTGCTCGCCGCGATTGGTGTGTCGTCATCGACGTTTCCGATCGAAATTTACCGCAATGGCCCGCGACATGTGTTCGTCGGGCTAGAGAGTATTGCGGCGCTGTCGGCGCTTCATCCCGACCACCGCGCCCTATCGAACTTCCGTGATGTCGCCGTAAATTGCTTTGCCGGAGCCGGGTTGAATTGGCGCACCCGCATGTTCTCACCCGCCTACGGAGTGGTGGAGGATGCCGCAACCGGCTCCGCCGCCGGTCCTCTTGCCATCCATTTGGCGCGTCACGGACAAATTTCCTACGGTGACCAGATCGAGATTCTTCAAGGCGTCGAGATTGGCCGCCCATCCCGGATGTATGCCCGCATCAAAGGCAACGATGAGTGGGTAACGGAGGTGGAGGTCTCCGGGAACGGCGTTCCTTTCGCAGAGTGCATCGCTTTCGTTTGATCAATAAATCTGTCAGGAGACTAACAATGGGACTGAATATGTCGGAATCGCTCACTGGCATGATCGAAATCCCTTTTCCAGAATTCTTGGCACCGCCCGACAATCCAATCGATCTTCTTCGCGCTTGGTTTGAAAAAGCCGAAAGCTATGTCCGCGAACCCAAGGCGCTGGCCTTGGCCACCGTCGATCACAACAGCCACCCATCGACACGAATTGTCGTCATTAATGAAATCTCCGAAAATGGCGTGTTGTTTTCCACGCATGCCGGAAGTCAGAAGGGCCGAGATCTCGCGCAGAATCCCTTTTGCTCAGGTGTTCTGTACTGGCGTGAGACGTGCCAGCAGATCAGTCTTAACGGCGTTGCCGCACGTCTCCCCGACAGCAAGGCGGATGCCCTTTGGATGGCGCGCTCGTATCTCACCCACCCGATGACAACCGTTTCACGGCAAAGCGAGGACTTGCTGGATATCGAGGCATTGCTGGCCGAAGCCCGGCTCCTGGCAAAAAACGATGGCCCCTTGCCACGCCCGCCAAGCTATTGCGTGTTCGAGCTTCGTCTCACATCGATTGAGTTCTGGAGCAACGGCACCGAGCGGCTTCATGAACGCTTGCGGTATGACCGCGACGGCGATGTGTGGAAAGCCCGCCGTTTACAGCCGTAAGGCCCAATTGTCATGCAACCTGCCGTCAAGATGGCCGAGATGATCCAAGCCATCTTGACGGTCAGAACAACCGTCGCCACCTGTTGTATTCGCCACGGCGGTAACGCTGTGCTTTGCGTCACCCCCAACCATTTATGACATTAAGGCTCTTGACCTCAACTAATGTTGAGGTTGTAAGGATGGAGTCGGCCTGCGCGCCCAAGCCCCCCACGGCTGCGCCATGAGTCACTCTCATGGGCTGGGAATGCCCGCAAATCCGATCTGGAGCCGACATGCCCGACACCTTGGAACGGTTGCCTAAGCCTCGGCGGTACCGTGTGCCGTTGGTTTTCGCGACTCTCATCCTTCTCGCGATCTTTACGGGGATTTACCTTTGGCGCGGTGCCCGGCTTTCAACGAATGCGGGCGGCCATGCCCCCCCGCCGGTGGAAGTCTCAGCCCAGACGGTTCAGCCGGAAACGCTGCCTCAATCGCTCGAAGCGACCGGCTCGCTACAGGCGGTACGCGAGGTAACCCTGGCCCCAGAAGTCGCGGGTCGCGTGGTTGCGATCCATTTCGAAGCAGGGTCGTCGGTTACGGCCGGGACTCCGCTCGTACAGCTCTACGACGCGCCGGAACGGGCGGATCGTGCGCAAGCCGTAGCGCGTGCCCAATTTGCGCGGTTACAGCATGAGCGTTCGGTTGGGCTTGTCCCGATTGGCGCCGAACCGAAGCAGCTTTTACAACAGCGCGAGGCCGAGCTGACACAGGCCAACGCCGCTATTCAGGGAATCGACGCACGCATTGCCCAGAAAGCGATCCGGGCACCGTTCGCGGGTCTGATCGGGATCAGACGGGTCAATCTGGGCCAATATGTCAATGCGGGCGATCCTTTGGCGACATTGACAGCGCTCGATCCGCTCTACGTAAACTTCACCGTGCCGCAACAGGATCTGTCGAAGCTGCGCCTTGGCGGCGATGTCACGGTTCGCACCGACGCGTACCCGGATCGGCTCTTTCCAGCCCGTATCAATGCGATCGAACCCAAGGTCGGACAGGACACGCGCAATATCAGCGTTCAGGCGACACTCGCCAATCCCAATCAAATCCTGCGCCCTGGCCTTTATGTAACCGCAGGGATCATGCAGCCGATGCGCCCGGAGACGATTCTGGTCCCGACGACCGCCGTCCAGACCAGCGCATCGGGTGATAGCGTCTTTGTCGTCCGAAATGGCAAGGCCGAGCTTCTGCCGGTGATTACCGGGCAGCGTCACGGCGACCGTATCGTCATCGAAACAGGGCTTGCCCCTGGCGACAGCGTTATCACCAGCGGCCAGCTCCGCGTCCAGCCGGGCGCGGCAGTCCGCATCGCCCAGCCGACGGTCGTATCAAGTCCGTCGCCCTGAGAGGATCATCATGCGGTTCACCGATCTGTTCATCCGCCGACCGATCCTGTCTGTTGTCGTCAGCCTGCTGATTCTGCTGGCGGGCCTGAGTGCGCTTTTCTCATTGCCGGTGCGGCAATATCCGAATCTGCAAAGTGCGACGATCACGGTCAACACCAGCTTTCCTGGTGCAACCCAAGACGTCATGCAGGGCTTTGTCACCACACCCATCGCTCAGTCGGTCGCGACGGCGAGCGGAATCGAATATCTGACCTCGATATCGACGATGGGCCGAAGCCAGATCAAGGCGAAGCTGGTGATCAACGCCGATGCCGACCGCACGATGACCGAGATTCTGGCCAAGGTACAACAGGTCAAATACCGCCTTCCCCAAGGGGCTTACGATCCGGTCATCGAAAAGGTGACCGACGGCGCTTCGGCGGTTCAGTACATCTCGTTCACCAGCGATACGCTGGCGATTCCCCAGATCACCGACTTCGCCACCCGCGTTGCGCAGCCATTGTTCACCTCGATCAAGGGGGTGGCTGCGGCCGATATTCTGGGCGGGCAGACCCTTTCGATGCGGGTGTGGATCGATCCCGTCCGACTCGCCGCCCGCAGCCTCACCGCCGGCGACATTGCCGCCGCTCTCAAAGCCAATAATGTCCAGGCGGCCCCCGGTCAGTTGAAGGATAGCGCGACCGTTACCAACATCACCGCATCGACCGATATCGCGAACATCGACGATTTCCGCAACATGGTGATCAAGACCGGTTCGGACGGATTGGTCCGGTTGAGCGATGTCGCGACGCTGGAATTGGGGGGGCAGAATTACAATAGCGGTGCGCGTGCCTCGGGCCACAAGGGCGTCTTCATCGCCCTCACGCCGACACCGGACGGCAACCCGCTGGATATCGTCGATGCGGCCATGGAGCTGATTCCGCAGATTCAGAAGTCGGCACCGCCAGGGCTGATCGTGAAGAGTACGTTCGACGTCGCGCATTTCGTCAATGCCTCGATTGCGGAGGTCAAGCAGACGCTGATCGAAGCGGTTGTGATCGTCGTGATCATCATCTTCCTGTTCCTTGGTTCGCCGCGCGCGGTTGTGATCCCGGTTGTCACCATCCCGCTGTCGCTGATCGGCTCGGCGGCGCTGATGCTGATGTGCGGCTTCTCCTTGAACCTGCTGACGCTCCTGGCAATGGTGCTGGCGATTGGATTGGTGGTCGATGATGCGATCGTCGTGGTCGAGAACATCCACCGCCATATCGAAGATGGGTTATCCCCGATCGAAGCGTCCCTGGTCGGTGCACGCGAAATTATCGGTGCGGTGATCGCGATGACGATCACGCTGGCCGCCGTCTATGCGCCGATCGGAATGATGGGCGGCCTGACGGGCAGTCTGTTCCGCGAGTTCGCGTTCACGCTGGCCGGTTCGGTGGTGGTGTCGGGGATCATCGCACTCACTCTGTCGCCAATGATGAGTTCGCTGCTTCTCAGCCGCAAAGTCACCGAAGGCCGTTTCGCCAAAGCCGTCGAGCATCGTTTCGAAAGACTGTCTTCCGGCTATGGTCATGCGCTCGACTGGACGTTGTCGATACGCCCCGTCGTCCTGCTGGTCGCCACGGCCATGTTGGTGGCAATCGTGGTGTTGTTCATGGGATCGCGGCGCGAACTGGCCCCTCAGGAGGACCAGGGCTATGTCTACACGGCAGTCCGCGCGCCTCAATATGCCAGTATCGACTACACTTCGGTCGCGACCCGCGAAGTGGACCGCATCTTCACGGAGATCCCCGAATTTTCCAGCAGTTGGTTCGTTGACGGAACCGACGGCCAGAACAGAGCCTTTGGCGGCATCGTCCTCAAGGAATGGCACGAACGCACCCGCAGCGCCACCGATATCCAGAAACTGCTTTATGGGAAGGCCAATGGCGTACACGGCGCTTCGGTGACGCCGTTCCAGCCCACGGCACTGCCCGCATCCAGCGGAGGATTGCCCTTTCAGATGGTGCTGCGCTCCCCCGCCGACTTCAGCGTTATCTATCAGGACATGGCCGCCCTGAAAGCGGCGGCATGGCGAAGCGGCTTGTTTGTCTTTGTCGATAGCGACCTCGCTTTCGATAGCCCGTCCGCCCGGATCACCATCGACACCGCCAAGGCGGGGATGGTGGGCATCACCATGCAGGAAATCGCCGATACCCTCGCCACGCTGGTCGGAGAGAATTACGTCAATCGTTTCAACTATCACGACAGATCCTATGACGTGATCCCGCAGGTTCTCCAGCAGGATCGCCTGACGCCGGAAACGCTGGGCCGCTTCTACGTCCGGGCGCAATCGGGCGCGATGATGCCGCTGTCCAGCATCATCAAGATCGATGTCGTGCCGCAGGCGAATCGATTGCCGCAATTCAATCAGATGAATGCGGCGACCCTCTCGGGCGTGCTGAAACCCGGCGTGACGATGGGGCAAGCCGTGGCGTTCATGGAAGCCCAGCCAAGCGGCCCCGGCGTGACTATCGACTGGCTGGCCGACAGTCGGCAGTACGTGCAGGAAGGCAATCGCCTGACCGTCTCGTTCGGCTTCGCGCTGATCGTCATTTTCCTGGTTCTCGCGGCACAGTACGAAAGCTTTCGCGATCCGCTGGTGATCCTGGTGACGGTGCCGCTGGCCGTCTGCGGTGCGTTGCTGCCGCTCTATCTCGGCTTCACGACGCTCAACATCTACACCCAGATCGGACTCGTCACCCTGATCGGGCTGATTTCCAAACACGGCATCCTGATGGTGGCCTTCGCCAACGAAATCCAGCACAGCGAGGGACTCGACCGGCACGACGCGATTCTGAAATCGGCGAAAGTCCGAATGCGGCCCGTGCTGATGACCACGGCGGCGATGGTCGCCGGTCTGGTGCCGCTGCTGTTTGCGGGAGGCGCCGGTGCCGCCAGCCGCTTTGCCATCGGCATCGTCGTGGTGATGGGAATGCTGATCGGTACGCTGTTCACCCTGTTCGTACTGCCCACCTTCTACACGCTGATCGCCAAGGACCATCGCCCAGGCAAGACAAGCGAGCGAGAGCAGGCATTCGCCAACGTCAGACCCACCAATCCGCCAGAAGCCTCCACTGATTGATCGTGTCGCTCTGGCGCTCACGATCTTCACGGTTGGGGAAATGCGAATACGCTGAGGTTTTAAGAATGGACGACAGTACGATCAAAACAAACCTTACGGTCGGCGAAGTCGCGAAGAGAAGCGGTGTCGCGGTCTCAACAGTCCACTTTTACGAAGCCAAGGGACTGATCCAAGGCTGGCGCACGGAGGGCAATCAACGACGGTATCACCGCTCGGTTCTCCGCCGTATCGCCATCATCCGTGTTGCACAGCTTACCGGCATTACCCTGTCCACGATACGCGAGGCCGTGGCCGATCTGCCCCATTATCACGAAGCGACGGCAGAGGATTGGGCTCGGTTTGCCAATTCATGGAAGGACATGCTCGAAAAACGAATAGTCAGCCTGACCGAATTGCGCGATCAGATCACCAGCTGTATTGGATGCGGCTGCCTCTCGCTTGAAGACTGCCCATTAAGAAATCCCGGCGATGAACTCGGGCGAAATGGACCGGGACCAAGATGCCTGGGGACTCATTCCCCGAGTGTGATGGAACATACTTGATGCCGGCTGTGTTTATACCAACCGGCCAATGGCGCGATCCGTGGGTAGATTCTGGTGGGTGATCAGGTCGGTGGGGTCACGCCGGATCGACGCGTGATAGGCCGAGGGGGAACGCGCCGTACCCCCCCCTCTATTTTGAGGTGGCGTATACCGATCAAATGTAGATCGGCTACGGCTTGCTCGACCTTCGGAAATCCGCGTTCAAGCCGGTGCCACATCTTGCGACCAAGCATCCGCAGGTCTGGATTGTTGGCCGACCTGATCGTGTGAAGCCAGACCAGAGCCGCCATCGCTTTGCCGATTACCCTCGACACCCTGAGCGGGCTTGACGGGATCATCGGCAAGACAGTGGTGCACCTCCCCCGCTGGGCGACTGGCGGGAGGGTATCTTCAAGGGGGTGACAGGGAGAAGGCTCCGTCAGTCAAAACCTCTATTCACGTTACCGAAAGGCACCGTGAATTTCGCCTGACTACGAACCCTGTGCGAACCTGAAAAGAGAAAGGGCCTAGCTGATTTCTCAGCTAGGCCCTTAATCTTGGTGGAGCCAGACGGAATCGAACCGACGACCTCTTGAATGCCATTCAAGCGCTCTCCCAACTGAGCTATGGCCCCTTTTGTTTCGGACCGGCGGGTTTGGGGCTCCGTCGGTGGAGGCGGAACATATTGTCTTCGGGCCGAGCTTGCAAGCGAAAAATTACGCTTTTTTTCATCTTCCGAAAACGCCCTGTTCCAGGCCGGTTTGGCGAGGCTTAAACCTCGTCCTCAAGCCCCTCGTCCATGTGTTCCATGACCTCGGCCATGTCGTCGTCGTCCTCGCCCAGATCCGAGGCATCCTCGATCAGGCTGGCTTCATCTTCCTCGGCCGCATCTTCGCTATCGACGGCGTCATCGTCGGCGACGCTTTCGACCAGATCGTCGGCTTCAGTCTCGATGATCTCGGCGGCGACGGCCGCGGGAATTGCCACTTTGGTCTCGATCGGCACGCCGCCAGCACGCCGCACCTTGAAGGGAACGTCGGGTTCGACCGTCGATCCACATTTCGGGCAGATGATCGGCACGTGCTTCAGATCATAGAAACGGCAGCCGCAGCTTTGGCAGGTGCGCTTGTGTCCCCATTCCGGCTTGGCCACCTTGCGGTCCTCCTAGAACATTGTCCGGTGATTTTTCTGTCTGGAGGGGCATTTGCCATGTTCCCCACCCTGTGTCAAAACCAATTCGCGGCGATGCCACTGCAACCGCTGCCGGTCTATGCCGTCGGCGCTGCTTATGGTAGAGCTTTGGACCCGCCGAAACGGCGGCGGCGACGGCAGGAGAGAGGGTGATCATGGCGAAGACGCTGCATTCCGGACGGGTCCGGGCACTTTCCGGTTCGGCGCTGGTGCCGGGCGACAAGTCGATTTCACACCGGGCTTTGATGTTGGGTGCGCTGGCGGTTGGCGAAAGCGTCGTCGGCGGTCTGTTGGAAGGCGACGACGTTCTGCGCACGGCGGCCTGCATGCGGGCGCTGGGGGCTGAGATCACCCGGCACGAAGACGGACGGTGGCATCTGTACGGGCGTGGCGTCGGCGGGCTGTCCGAACCGGCCGACATGCTCGACATGGGAAATTCCGGCACTGGGGCGCGGTTGCTGATGGGATTGGTCGCCACGCATCCTTTTACCTCGTTTTTCACTGGCGACGCCTCGCTGCGGTCGCGGCCGATGCGCCGGGTTACCGAGCCGCTGACGCGGATGGGCGCACGGTTCTTCACCCGAGAGGGGGGGCGGCTGCCTCTGGCGGTGATCGGTACCGCCAGCCCGTTGCCGATCAGCTATGAATCGCCGGTGGCGTCGGCTCAGGTCAAGTCGGCGCTGTTGCTGGCCGGACTCAATACGCCGGGCGAGACCACGGTGATCGAGCGTGAAGCCACGCGCGATCACACCGAATTGATGTTGCGCAATTTCGGTGCCGACGTTCGGGTCGAGGCGACCGAGACGGGCGGCCGCGCGATTACCGTTACCGGCTTTCCCGAGTTGACCGGGCGGCAGTTCGACGTTCCGGCCGATCCGTCCTCGGCGGCGTTCCCCGCCGTCGCGGCGCTGCTGGTCGAAGGGTCGGAGATCGTTCTGACCGGGGTCGGCATCAATCCCCTGCGCATCGGTCTCTATCAAACCCTGCGGGAGATGGGGGCCGATCTGAGCTTCGAGAATCGTCGCGACCAGGCCGGTGAGCCGGTTGCCGATCTGCGGGTGCGGGCCTCGCGTCTGAAAGGCATCGACGTCCCTGCCGAGCGGGCACCGTCGATGATCGACGAATATCCGATCCTGGCGGTGGCCGCTGCCTTTGCCGAGGGAACGACCCGGATGCGCGGGCTGGCTGAACTGAGGGTCAAGGAAAGCGATCGGTTGGCCGCTATGGCGCGTGGGCTGGCCGCCTGTGGCGTTGTGGTCGAGGAAGAGGCGGATGCGCTGATTGTCCACGGCAAGGGCCGTGCGCCCGCCGGAGACGCCCTGATCGCCACTCACTTCGATCATCGCATCGCGATGGCCTTTCTGGTCCTGGGGATGGCCGCAGAGCGTCCTGTCGCCGTCGATGAGGCCGAGGCAATCGATACCAGCTTCCCCGGCTTCGTCGCGCTGATGAACGGGCTTGGAGCCGCGATTACCGCCGAAGAAGAGCAGAGAGCCTGAACGGGCGGCTATCTGAGACCAAGCTGCATTGAGTAAATCTCATCGCAGCTTGGTCTGGGTGGGATTGTGGCGGGGGAGGGTGACCTCAAGGGGCGCGGCGGATGAGGCCGCGCCCACGATCGTCAGGTCTGTACCAGAGGGTCAGATGGCCTTCAGATTGACCGCTGCGGTCTTGCCCTTACGGGGATCGCGTTCGGTCTCGAAGGTCAGCTTCTGGCCTTCGTTCAGGTTGCTGAGGCCTGCGCGCTCAACCGCCGAAATGTGAACGAAAACGTCGGCGGTGCCGTCGTCGGGCTGGATGAAGCCATAACCCTTGGTGCTGTTAAACCACTTCACGGTGCCAGTCGGCATTGGGGATCTCCACGTAGAAACAAGTCCAGCCCGCATGGCCTCATGCGGGATCTGATCGATCGACCCTCAGTGACACCGGCAACGGCGCCAGGTTCCGTGAAGGAACCCTTTTGGTAGGTAGAAAGATCAACCAAGGATGTTCTAGCGGTTCCAAGAACACAAGCGTATTCGGCGAGTTTTGTTTACCGCTACCCGACCGGATGGTTTATGACTTGACCGTTCGAGTGGGTCAGGGCGCGGGAGCCGGGGTTTCGGCGGTTCGGGGGATGGCGCGGTATGCCTTGCCGTCCCAGCGCAGCCAGTAGGCAGGCGTGCGGATGGTGGACCATCCGCTGGACCGCTCGGCGGTAAGGTAGACGTCCTCGGCTTCGGCATAACTCCAGCCGACAGGAGCCCAGGCTTTGCCGGTCCAGCGCGCCACCATCAGCGGCCCGCCGCTGTCGGTGGCCCAATCCGGGGAATCGAGCAAAATAAACAACTCGGCCCGCCCGTCCTGATCGAGGTCGATGCGTCCAGCGCGGATCTGATCGGGGCCAAAGCCTAATTCGCCCGTCGAACGGTAATAGGCCGGCCATTGCTGCTTCAGCACCGCGTCGATATCGTCGGGCGTGGGCTCGGGCAGGGGTTGCAACGCCACCAGAGCGGCCAACGGGCCATCTTCCTGTGCGAAAGCGAGGGAGGAAGGCACCGCCAACAGCAGCACCGTCACGAGGGCGGCAAGAACGTGCATGATCGCGGCGGAGCTTAGAAAATTTCCTCGCCCCTGTACACCATCCGTTTTGCTCTGCGGTACGACGAAAGAGTGAGGTACACTGAGGGCGTATATGGGGGTTTCCCGACGGAGGATCTTGCGCCGGTTGCTTTCGTCCCGGTGGAAGGGATACTCCCCTATAGCGAACTGTTCTGCCGAAGGGAAAAAGCATGCGTCGCCTGGGCCGTGTCCTGGTCATCCTCCTTGCCGTTACTGGATTCCTGACCCTCGTCGGGGTCGGATTGACCGGTCTGGTCGCCTATCAACTGGCGACCGGCGGCACGGTCGCCACGCCCCCCGACCGCGGGGTCGTCACGCTCGATCTTGAATCGCGCTTTCGCAATGCTCCCGATGGCGATCCGATGGCGGCGCTGTCGGGCGAGCCTTCGTATGTGCTCCGCCAGGTTATCGAGGCGATCGACGCCGCCGCCGCCGACCGTAAAGTGGTCGGGCTGTTCGCGACGCTGGGGCATGCCTCTCTGGGGCTGGCCGACGGTCAGGAACTCCGCGATGCCATCACCCGCTTCCGCGCCTCGGGCAAACCGGCGGTGCTGTTCGCCGAAACTCTGGGCGACGGGGGAGTCGGCACGCTGGATTACTACCTCGCCTCGGCCTTCGGCCAAGTCTGGCTTCAGCCTTCGGGTGATGTCGGGCTGACCGGGCTGCTTGCCGAAAGCCCGTTCGTCAAGGGCACCTTGGACCTGCTGGGGATCAAGACTCAGTTCTTCGCCCGCCACGAATATAAATCGGCAATCGAGACCTTTACCCAATCCTCCTATAGCGCGTCGCATCGCGAGACTCTGGAGCGTCTGCTGGATTCCTGGACGAACCAGATCGTTGCGGGCATCTCTGGCGGGCGCAAGCTGCCGGTCGAGCGGGTGCAGGCGTTGATCGGCAAGGGGCCTTATCTCCCCTCCGAAGCGCTGGCCGCCGGTCTGATCGATCGGGTTGGCTATCGGGATGAGGCTTGGGCCGCCGTCGCCGGAACCGGCGATGCTGCCGCCGAGGAAGTCGATATCGCCGATTATGTCGCGCGCCTGCCGTCCTCGCATGGGGTTAAGGTGGCGCTGATTTCCGGGCTTGGCGCCATTCATCGCGGCGAGTCCAGCCCTGGTTTCGACGATGACGGCGGTTTCGGTGCCACCACAATCGCCGAGGCTTTCCGCGATGCCGTCGCGGACAAGTCGGTCAAGGCGATCCTGTTCCGTATCGATAGCCCTGGCGGCTCTTACACCGCGTCCGATACGATTTGGCACGAGGTGGCTCTGGCCCGCGCCGCAGGCAAGCCGGTCGTGGTGTCGATGGGTAACGTCGCCGCCTCGGGCGGCTATTTCGTCGCGATGGGAGCCGACCGGGTTTTGGCCCAGCCCGGCACCCTGACGGGTTCGATCGGGGTGTTCACCGGCAAAGTGATCCTGGACGAATTCTGGAACAAATTGGGGATTAGCTGGGATGAACTGCATCGCGGCGACAATGCGGCGATGTGGAGCATGAACCGCCCGTTCCCGCCCGAGGCCCAGGCCCGGATTAACACGATGCTGGATGCGATTTATGCCGATTTCACCGGCAAGGCGGTTGAAGGTCGCTCCATCCCCGCCGAGCGGATCGATCAACTGGCGCGGGGCCGGGTGTGGAGCGGGGAAGATGCCCGCACTCACGGTATGGTCGACGGGCTGGGTGGCTGGTATGAAGCCGTCGCCGCAATCCGCGAACTTGCCCATCTGAAGCCGCAAGATCCCATCAATCTGGTTGAGTTCCCTCAGCCGCGTAAGCCGTGGGAGGTTCTGGCCGAAGCCGTGTCGGGTGGTTCGCTGGCCGAACGCAAGGCTCTGCTGCGGGCCGTGTCGGTGCTCGATCCCTTGTTGGCACCGTTGGCCGCTCTCCCCACGCCGCGCGATGGCGGCGCGGCCACCCTGCGGATGATGCCGGTCAGCCCGGCCGGTGTGGCGCAATGAGCAGCGAAACCCGCACCGTCGTTGTGACCGGGGCGAGCCGGGGGATCGGCCACGCCATCGCCCAGCGTTTTCTGGCTGAAGGCTGGCGGGTCATCACCTGCGCCCGCGTCGAGGTGCCCGAAGCGTGCAAGATCGACCGCAACTGGATATGTCATATCGCGGCCGATCTGGGAGACCCCGCCGGGGCCGAGGCGTTCATCGCCAAGGCTAACGCCGTCCTGGGGTCGGCGCCGCTGCATGCCTTGGTCAACAATGCCGGGGTCAGCCCCAAGACACCTTATAAAGAGCGCCTGGGGGTTTTGAACGGCCCGATCGACGGGTGGAAAGATGTGTTCGAGCTGAATTTCTTTGCGCCGCTCCGTCTGGCTCGGGGCTTTGCCAGCGCCCTGCATCGGGGCAAGGGGGCGATCGTCAACATCACCTCGATCGCCGGGCATTACGTCCATCCCTTCGCCGGGTCGGCCTATTCGACTTCGAAGGCGGCCCTGTCTGGCCTGACCCGAGAAATGGCGGCCGAGATGGCTCAGTTGGGCGTTCGGGTCAATGCTGTCGCTCCCGGCGAAATCCGCACCGAGATGATTTCGGCTGAGTACGAGGCTTTGGTGCCGCGGATTCCGTTGGAGCGGATGGGGACCACCGGCGACGTTGCCGGGACGGTTTTTCGGCTGTGCGGTGACGATTTCGCCTATGTTACCGGCACTGAAGTGTTCGTGACCGGCGGTCAGCACCTGTACTGACGCCGTTACCCGGCCTTCTTTATGGCGCGACAATATAAGGGCGATACGCCAGATCTTTATCGACGATATGGTGTATCGCCCATTTTGACAGAATCTCGATGATTTCTGTGCGTGCCATCTTGGCGTTACCACCGCGCCATCGCAGTGCCTGTATTTCGGTGATGAGTCTTTGGTGCTCAGCCTGGTGCTCGTCCAATCCTGGGTAGTTGCAGGACCGCATCAGCCGTTCCTCGGCATCGAAATGAAACCGGGTATACTCGATCAGGTCGTCCAGCCCCTGTTCGATCATCGCACTGGTCCCGGCCTCCAGCGATCCGGCCAGCCGGTTCAGCATGTCGATTATCGTGCGGTGCTGTAAATCCATCAGCGGCACGCCAACGCTGAGGGTTTCGATCCATTGGGGAAGGGGCATCGCCTCGGCTCCGCTCGCTGGCCTCTTGACCAGAATAGCATGCTCGGGGCGCATGGATGGGTGGCTTTTACGGCCAAAGGTGGTGTTAACGGATTATCTCTGGATCGATGCGCCGAGGCGATGGCCCCGCACCAGCAGATCGCGCATTGCTTCGGCGGGCAACGGGCGGCTGAAGATATAGCCCTGGATCTGGTCGCAACCGAGCTTGCGCAGGAAGTCCAGATCTTCTTGCCGCTCGACGCCTTCAGCCACCACCGTCAGCTTCAGCGCCTTGGCCATCGCGATGATGGCATCGACGATGGCGGCGTCGTTGGGATCGGTGGCGACATCCATCACGAACGAGCGGTCGATCTTCAGCTTCTGGATCGGGAAACGCTTCAGTACCGACAGCGATGAATAGCCGGTGCCGAAATCGTCGATGGCGCAGCCGATTCCCATCTCCTTCAGGCGTTGCACCACGGCGATGGCGTTATCGGCATCGCGCATCGCCGACGTCTCGGTCAATTCCAGTTCCAGCCAATGGCTTTCCAGTCCGGTATCGGACAATACCCGCTCACAGGCACCGATCAGGCGACGGGCATATTGGAACTGACGGCCTGAAACATTGACCGCGACCGGCACGGACGGCAATCCTTCAAGTTGCCAATCCCGCGTCTGACGGGTGCAGGTGTCCAGCATGAACTCGCAGATAACGTCGATCAGGCCGGATTCCTCGGCGACAGGGATGAAGTCGCCGGGCGAGACCGGCCCCAGTTCGGGGCTGGTCCAGCGCACCAGTGCTTCCATTCCGACGATCCCGCCGTTGATCAGATCGACCTGGGGCTGGTAATGGGCCGACAATTCACCGTTATCGACGGCGCGACGGAGCCGGTTCTGCATCGACAGCGTTTTGGTGGCGCGGGTGCTCAGTTCCTTGGTGAACATCTGGAAGCTGGCGGTTCCCTGTCCTTTGGCTCGTTGCAGGGCGGCGTCGGCGTTTTTGATCAGGGTTTCGGCGTCCTCGCCATCGCGGGGGAACAGGGCGACACCGGTTGCGGCGGAAACGTCGAAATCCTGCCCGCCGACCGAGACGGTGGTCTGGGCCTGGGCGTGCAGCCGGTCGAGTGCGTCCTCAAGAATGCGGCGGTTGTCATAGCCGGTCAGCAGCAACAGAAAGTGATCGCCCGAGACTCGGGCCATCATGTCGGAGGGACCGATCGAGGCGCGGATCAGATCGGCCACCCCCATCAGCACCTGATCGCCGACATCGTGGCCCATGGTGGCGTTGATCACCCCCAATCGGTCCAGTCCCAGACTGACGATTCCCAACAGAGAGGATTGCCGCCTGGCTTCGTCGCGGGCGGTCTCGAATCGCTCCAGGAACGCGGTCCGGTTGGGGAGCCGGGTCAGTGGATCGTGATAGGCCAGGAATGACAGGCGCTGTTCGGCTAATTTGCGGTCGGTGACATCGATGATGACGCCATCCCAGACCACTTCCCCGCTTGCGCGTCGGGTCGGGCGGGACTGTCCGCGCAGCCAGCGGCGGCGGCGATCGGGGCCTAGAACCGAGATCTCCTCGTCGAACGGCTCCATCGCGCGGGCGGATCGGCCCAGCCCGGTCATGAACGCCAGACGCTCATCCTCGGTCAGCATCTGGAGGAAGCGATCCGGTTCAGCCAGCAGATCTTCCGGGCTGATGCCGAGGACCGAGCGGCAGCCCTCGCTGACATAGGTGAATTCCAGTCGTCCGTCCGGCCACAGCACCCGCTGGAACACGATTCCCGGCATGTTGGCGGCGATGGCGCGCAGCCGTTGTTCGGTCTCGCGCAGAGCGGCTTCAGTCTGGCGGCGGCGGGTGACGTCGCGGCCGATGCCGACGAACAGGCGTTGGCCGTCGAGGCGGACTTCGCTGGTCGAAAGTTCGAGGGCGAAGGTGGTTCCGTCCTGATTAAGGCCGGTCAGGTCGCGCGGGCCGCCGCCGACGATGCTGGCCGACGAGATATCCGCGGAATCGAGCAATTCGGGATGACGGTGTTCCGGGGCGAGTAAAGCAGCCAGCGGTTGGCCGATCAGGGAGTCGTTGCTGCGGCCGAACAGCCGTTGGGCGGCGGCGTTGGCGGTATCGATCCGACCCTGGGTGTCGAGGATCAGGATCGAATCCTCGGCATGGTCCATCAGCATGTCGAGACGCAACTCGGCCCGGCGTTCGTCGGTGACGTCGATCACCAGACCGTTCCACTCCACGCCGCCATCCTCGCCGCGGTGGGGAATCGACTGGCCTCGCATCCAGCGCACTTCGCCTGCGGCGGTGATGGCGCGGTATTCATCGCGGCACGGTTCCATCGTCTGGGCCGAGCGATGCATCGCATCGACATGCTGGTCGCGGTCGGCCCAGTGGATGACGTGAAGACAGCCTTTGGCGTTGACCCCCATCGTCTGGGGTGAAAATCCCAGGATTGCCCGCACCCCATCGCTGAACCAGGGGTAATTGATCGTGCCGTTGGGCGACAGGCGGCGAATGAAGGCGATACCTGGAATACAGGCGACCAGCCCTTTCAGGCGTATCTGGGCCTCCTCCAGCGATCCTGTCGGAACTGTTGCCGCACTGGCTTCGAGTCTATCGCTCACCCTGGTTCCTCATTCCCGAATCGGGCCGCGAATGGCCGACTCGTCTAGAATGGTAATGGTATCGGTGTGTCGTCCCGCAGGCAACCGATACCCATGAGTTGGTCTTAGGTGACTCGGTTTTCCTCTATTTAACATGAGGTGGAAAGAGGTCAATTTTCCCTTACACTCAGCCGTTAGAATCGCAGCGAGGAGGATCCGTTTCCATGGAGTGGCTTACCAACCCCGAAATCTGGCTGAGTTTGGCCACATTGTCCCTACTCGAAATCGTACTTGGCATCGATAATCTGGTTTATCTCTCCATCATCTCGAATCGGTTGCCCGAGCATCTGCGTCCGCTGGGGCGGCGGCTGGGGTTGGCTTTCGCGGTGGTGACGCGGGTGGCGCTGCTCGGTTCGCTGACCTGGATCGCGGGCTTGGTCGAGCCGGTGTTCACGGTCTGGCAGCATCCTGTCAGCTGGCGCGACATCATCCTGATTGGTGGCGGCGTGTTCCTTGTCGCCAAGGCCACCCATGAAATTCACGGGAGTCTGGAAGGCGAGGACGACGAGATCGACCGCGCCGCCACTCCCGCCACTCCCGTCGCTTCGGCCTCCTCGGTCGCGTCGGTTGCGGCGCCCGCGACTGCCGGTCTGTTGGCGATCACGGCCCAAATCGCCGTTCTCGACATCGTCTTCTCGCTCGATTCGGTGATTACCGCTGTCGGCATGGCGAACAATCTGTGGGTGATGGTGACGGCGGTGCTGCTGGCCGCGTTGGTGATGGTTCTGGCGTCGGGGCCGGTCTCGCGGCTGATCGAACATCATCCCACCATCAAAATGCTGGCTCTGGCATTTTTGCTGCTGATCGGGGTGGCGTTGATCGCCGATGGAACCGGCTTCCATATCCCGAAGGGCTATCTGTATTTCGCGATGGCATTCTCGTTGGGGATCGAGGTTCTGAACCTGATGGTCCGCAAAGGACGGCGTAAGCCGGTTCGTCTGCGGACGCCGTTGCGGTAACGCGAAACGTGTAGGCGGAAAAGACGATTGTAATCCTTAGCGACTGGCGCGTTGAGCCTTAGGGGGCGCTGTGCTATCGCTCAATTTCGCCATGGTGAGGCCCGGCGGGACAGTCCGTGGGGCGAACGGGAAACTGGAGAGTGAGATGGCTTACGTCGTCACCGAGAACTGCATCAAGTGCAAATACCAGGATTGCGTCGAGGTTTGCCCGGTCGATTGTTTCTATGAAGGCGAGAACTTTCTGGTCATCAATCCGGACGAATGCATTGAATGCGGCGTGTGCGAGCCAGAGTGCCCCGCCGAAGCTATCGTTCCCGATTCCGATCCCGGTGCGGCCGAATGGGTCGAAATCGCCCGCCAGTACGCGGGGCAGTGGCCCAACATCACCCGCAAGAGCGATGTTCCCGCCGACGCGGCTGAGTGGAAGGGCAAGCCAGGCAAGAAGGCTCTGTTGTCGTCCAAGCCCGCGCACTGACCAGATGATGGGGCCCTGGGGGGGATCGGGGGGAGATACCCCCCGATCGGGTCCGGTTACGAGGGGACGATTGCTCCGATGACCCTTGGCGGGATACCCTGCCGGGATGAGCAAACTTCCCCCCAAAGCCCCGAAATCCGGCAAGGCCCCCAAGGCGCGTCCTGCGCCTCGGCCTGCTCCGGTTCCGTCGAAACAAGATATCCTCGACTTCATCCGCGCCCAGCCTGGACGGGTGGGCAAACGCGAGTTGGCCCGCGCCTTTCGCCTGCGCGGCGACGACCGCATCGATCTCAAGGCGATCCTGCGCGAACTTGAAGGCGAGGGCGCGGTGCGCCGCGACCAGCCCCGCCGTTTTTCCCTGCCCGGTTCGCTGCCTGAAACCGGAGTGGTCGAGGTCATCGGCACCGATTCCGATGGCGAGTTGCTGGCCCGGCCTGTGGTGTGGGAGCAGGACGGACGGCCGCCTCGAATTTTCCTGGCCCCATTCCGTCCCGGACAGCCTGCGGTCGGGATCGGTGACAAGGTGCTGTGCCGTCTGCGCCGCATGAGGGACGATACCTTCGAGGGACGGCCGATCAAGATTATCGGCGAGGCCCGCGCCCGCGTGCTGGGGGTGTTCGAACCGCTTCCCGACGGGTCGGGGCGAATCCGCCCGACCAGCCGTCGCGAGAAAGCCGATTACATGGTGCCGAAAGGCGAAAGCGGGGGGGCCGTGACCGGCGAACTCGTGCTGGCCGACATCCTGCCCGGTCGGCTGTACGGCCTCCGTCAGGCGGTGGTGAAGGAGCGGCTGGGGCCGCTGGGCGGGCCGCGCTCGATCAGTCTGGTGGCAATCCACACCAACGACATCCCGTTCGATTTTTCACCCGAAGCGCTGTCGCAGGCCGCCGCCGCCGGTCCCGCTCCGCTGGCTGCCCGCACCGATCTGCGCAAGGTGCCGCTGATCACGATCGACGGCGAGGATGCCCGTGATTTCGACGATGCGGTATGGGCCGAACCCGATTCCGATCCGGGCAATCCTGGCGGCTGGCATTGCCTGGTCGCTATTGCCGATGTCTCCTGGTACGTCCGTCCCGGCGATGCGCTGGATCGCGAGGCATTCCGGCGCGGCAATTCGGTTTATTTCCCCGACCGGGTGGTGCCGATGCTGCCCGAGGACCTGTCGAACGGCTGGTGCTCGCTGAAGCCCGCCGAAGAACGCCCCTGCCTTGCCGTTGAATTCTGGATCGACCGCGACGGTCACAAGCGTCGTCACCGCTTCCTGCGCGGGCTGATGCTTTCGGCGGCGCGGTTGACCTATGCGCGGGTCCAGTCCGCCCGCGATGGACAGCCCGATGACGAGACCGCGCCGCTGGTTGGGGCGGTGATCGCGCCGCTTTATGGCGCGTGGGAATCGTTGAGCCGGGCGCGCAAGCAGCGCGGCGTGCTGGAGCTCGACCTGCCCGAGCGCAAGGTGGTGATGGATGATGAGGGCCGGGTCGCGGCGGTGGTCGAACGCGAACGCTTTGACAGCCACCGGCTGATCGAGGATTTCATGATTGCCGCCAACGTCTGCTCGGCCGAGACGCTGGAGAAGCTGGGGCAGCCCTGCATGTATCGGGTTCACGACCAGCCATCGGCGGAAAAACTCGATGGCCTGCGAGAGGTGTTGCGCGGCCTCGACCTCAAGCTCGCCAAAGGGCAGGTGATGAAGCCCGAGCACTTCAACCGCATCCTGGCGGCGGTGGCGGGGACCGAACATTCCTCCCTGGTCAACGAAGTGATCCTGCGTTCGCAGGCGCAGGCGGCTTATTCCCCTGAAAATCTTGGACATTTTGGTCTTGGTCTCGCCCGCTACGCTCACTTCACCTCACCGATTCGCCGCTATGCCGACCTGCTGGTGCATCGCGCCCTGGTCGCTGGATTGGGGTTGGGCGAGGGTGGATTGCCTGCGGATGCGGTTGGACAATATGAAGATTGGGGGCAACACATTTCGGCTACGGAACGACGTGCCTCGACCGCCGAGCGCGAGGCGGTCGATCGTGCCGTCACTCTGTTCCTGGCCGACCGGGTTGGAGCCGAGTTCGCGGGCCGGGTGTCGGGGGTAACCCGCTTTGGTCTGTTTGTGACGCTGGATGGCAGCGGTGCCGATGGGTTGGTGCCAATCTCCAGCCTGCCCGATGATTACTACGATCATGACGAGGCCCGCCATTGCCTGACCGGACGGCGCAGCCGCAAGAGCTTCCAACTCGGTCAGCAGATCGATATTTCGTTGCGCGAGGCCAATGTGCTGACAGGTTCGATGGTGTTCGGACTGGCGGGGCAGGGGGCTGGACCGGTTCGTCCGCCTCGTCGTCCGCCGCTGCTTCCCCGTCGTCGGGGGCGGTGAGTAAGGGTCTCTGGATGATGGAAGGAAACTGACGTCGCCGTGTCCACGCTCCACGTCTATGCTGTCGTATTGTGGGGGGTGACCCGGCGCGCGGGGTGGCGGTGTTTGGCTGTCGCGATAGTTTTGTTCATGCCGTTTTCGGCGCAGGCGGGTTGGGATGTTGTCGAAGCGCAACGAACTGTCGCCTATGGCCTGGCGGCGATTGTCGAACGCCATCTTCAGCAGGTTCCGGCCTCGACCGTCGCGCTCGATGCGATGCGTGGGCTGGCCGACATCGATCCGCAATTCGCCATTGCCTTCCAGGGCGGGCGGGTGCGGTTGAGCACGGCCGAACGGGTGGTCGCCGATTATCCCGCCCCCGCCACCGACGATGTTGAATCCTGGGCGCGGCTGGTGATCAGCGTGGCGTTGGATGCGGGCGAGGTGTCGCCGCTGGTGCGCGACGCCGATGTCGAGCGATTGTTTCGGGCGGTGTTCGAAGGCGCTCTGGGCACCGCCGACTTGTATTCCCGCTATGCCGGGGCGGCCGAGGCCCGCGACAACCGGGCCAGCCGCAATGGGTTTGGCGGCATCGGCATTCGTTTCGAGTTGGTCGAGGGCGAGGCGTTGATCGTCGATGTGGTCGAAGACACTCCGGCGGCGCGAGCGGGATTGCAGGCCGACGACGTGATTGTTCTGATCGACGGCAAGCCGGTGCGGGGGCTGGAGCGAACCGAGATCTCTGCCCGCCTGCGCGGTGCGGTCGCCAGCGCTCTGATCGTGACCTTGCGCCGAGCCGGGAAGATAGTCGAAGCGAAGGTGCAACGGTCGCTGATCGTCCCGAAAACCGTTACCGAGACGTTGGATGGCCCGATCGCGATCTATCGTATCAGCAGCTTCAATCAGCGCACGGCCAGCAGTCTGGAAACCAAGCTGCGCGAGACCCGCGAACGAATGGGAGCGCGGCTGAAAGGGGTGGTCCTCGATCTGCGCGGCAATCCAGGCGGATTACTCGACAAGGCGGTGGCGGTTGCAGACCTGTTCATCGCCGACGGCCCGATCATTTCGACTCGCGGACGTAATCCCGCCGCCAACGCCGTTCTGACCGCGCGCCCCGGCGATCTGGCCGAGGATTTGCCGGTCGTGGTGCTGATCGACGGGCGGTCGGCCTCGTCCGCCGAGATTCTCGCTTCGGCCTTGCAGGATTCCGGTCGTGCCGTGGTGATCGGGACCAATTCGTATGGCAAAGGAACGGTCCAGACCGTGATCCGTCTGCCTAACGATGGCGAGATCACCCTAACTTGGTCGCGCTTTCACGCTCCCAGCGGCTATGCGCTGCATGGGTTGGGGGTGTTTCCCGTTCTGTGCACTTCGCCCGGCCAAAAGGGGACCGAGCGTGGCGGCGATTGGGGCCGGGTTGCCCGCACCCTGGATATCTGGCGTCAGGTGGGGTTGGAGGAGACCGACCTGCGTCGCCATCTGCGCGATCTTTGCCCCCCGACCCGGCGCACCGATGCGCCCGAGGACATGGCGCTGGCCTTGCGTCTGCTAGGCGATTCTCCCACTTTTGCCCGCGCCCTGGCGGCCGAAGCGGTGCGAGCAAAACAGTGATCGAGCGATAAAGTATAATACCGTAACATAGGCCTTTTGGCGAAGCGGGACCAGCCGGTAGTCTGGGAACTCCAGGCTAGAAGGAAAGCGTCATATGCTGAGACTGGATGTCGGAACCCTGGCTTTCTCGGCAGCAACCTTGTCGCTGGCCGCGTGTCTGGTCATTCTGGTGTTCGGTTGGGCCCGTCGTGACGATCGCCGCTGGGTCGCCTTTGCTGCCTCGACCGGGTTGTATGGCGTCGGTCTGATCCTGGTTCTGCTGCGCGATCCTCTGACGATGGAGGCTGCGCTCATCCTCGGCAATTTCCTGGTGATTCTATCGGCATTGGCGGTTCATGTCGGGGCCAGTGTGCTGGCTGGTCGCCGTGTGGTGTGGTGGCCTCATGCGGCCATTCTGGCTCTGTTCCTTGCCGCTGAGTTCGTTACCATCGGCCCTTGGGACAGTGTTAATGGCCGTATCGCCCTGGTCTCGTTGGCTCGGGTGCCGATCCTGTTTCATGCCACCTGGATTCTGCTTCAGGCTCGCCGCGCCGATCCTGCCGCCGGGTCGCCGCTGATCGCGGCGGTGTTGGGCGTGTGGAGCGTGGTCTTGCTGTTGCGCGGAGTCGCGGTGCTGACGATCGAGGGGCCGATCTCGGACTTTACGACGATGGATGGGGCGCAAGCGCTCTATTATACCGTCAGCAGTTTCGGCAACCTGCTGATCGCCATCGCTCTGCTGCGGATGGATGGCGAGATGGTTTCGGCCGCGTTGTCGGCCCAAGTTGCCCGCCAGACCGAGGCGTTGGAACGCCGTATTTCCCAGCACGACGCGGCGCGGCGGGTGATACGCAGCCAGCTTGCCCTGCGTAACGCCCTGATCGACACTTTGCCGGGGCCGGTGTTCGCCAAGAACGTCGATGGCGGCTTTCTGACCGTCAACAAAGCCTTCGAACAAGCCTTGGGTCTCAGCCGGGATTGTCTGGTCGGCAAGACCAGTTTTGACTTCAATCCTCCTGATCTGGCCGCGCTTCATGTCGAGGCCGACCGGGACGTGTTGGCCGGTGATATTCATCAGAGCTATGAATCGCCGATCCGGTTCGCCGACGGAACCCTGCATCGGATGCTGTTCAGTAAGGCGCGCTTTTTTGACGCCGATGGCACCGTCGCCGGAATCGTCGGGGCGATGACCGATATCACTGAATTGTCACGGGTCACTGACGAACTGCGCCGGTCCGAATCCGACCTGCGCGCGATTCTCGATAATATGACCGACGTTTTTTACCGCTCGGACTTGAACGGCCGGATTTCGATGCTGTCACGCTCGGTCGAGACGGTGCTGGGCTATTCCGTCGAGGAATTGCTGGGACAGCCGACCAGTGTGGCGCTGATCGACCCCAAGCTTCGGTCGGCGATATTGGGGGCGATGTTGGCCAACGGTGGCTCCGTCACCGATTACGAATTCCAGATGCGCCACAAAGACGGTCACGCGGTATGGGTTTCCGCCAGTACCCATCTGTTCGAAGATGTCCCCGGCCAGTTTTCCGGTAGCGAGGGCACGCTGCGTCTGATCGAGGACCGCAAGCGGGCCGAGGCGGTGTTGCAGGAAAGTCAGGCGCTGATCCAGGTACTGATCAATTGTTCGGGCGACGCGACGCTGCTGATCGAAGCCGATGGCACTCTGCTCGCCTGCAATGCCGTCCTGGCCGACCGGCTGGGGACGAGGGTCGAGTTCCTCTTGGGAAGCAATCTGTGGAACCTGTTTCCGTCAGACGTATCGGCCCAACGCCACATCGTGGTTACGACCGTGATCGAGACGGGCCATCCCGGCCGGATCGTCGATCGCCGTGATGGAAGGGTATTCGACAACACCATTCATCCCGTCGTCAACAGCGAGGGCCGGGTGACTCGGGTGGCGGTATTCTCGCGCGATATTACCGACCAGACCGAGGCCGAGGCTCGGATCGTCCGCCATATCGCCGAGGTCCAGCGCTCGAACGAAGAACTGGAACAGTTCGCCTATGTCGCCAGCCACGATTTGCGCGAACCGCTTCGGATGATCAGCAGCTATCTGTCTCTGATCGAACGGCGACACGCCGCTTCCCTTGATGAAGACGGCCGCCAGTTCCTGGATTATGCCCGCGACGGTGCCCGCCGGATGGACCGGCTGGTCCTTGAATTGCTTGACTACGCCCGCATCGAACGCGGCGGCGATCCAATCGTTCCGGTCTCTGTCCGGTCATCGATCGATCGGGCAATCGGCGATCTCGGTTCCGCTATCGCCGAAACCGGTGCCCGGATCACGATCGAGGAATCCGCCGAGGCACCTCGTGTGATGGGCGACGGGGTGCAGATAACGCGGCTGTTCCAGAATTTGATCGGCAATGCCCTGAAGTACCATCTGCCCTCTCGCCCGCCGGATATCCGCATCTCCTGCTCTCGCCAGGCGGACGAATGGCGCTTTGACGTCGCCGATAACGGAATCGGGATTGAAACTGACTATTACGAGCGGATTTTCCGTATTTTCCAACGGCTGCACCCCAGGGATCGCTATGACGGTACCGGGATCGGGCTGGCGATCTGCAAACGGATCGTCGATCGCCATGGCGGTCGGATCTGGGTCGAATCCGTTCCGAACGAGGGATCGGTGTTTTCGTTCACCCTGCCTGTGGCATAAGGGGTTCCCCTCACTGTCATTGTCTCGTCACTTGCCTTCGATGCACCGCTGGGCCTAACCCTGCGAGTCTGGATTGGGGGAGAGTGCGCCGATGCGTATCGCGATGGTCACCGACGCCTGGAGCCCGCAGCGCAACGGAGTGGTCCGAGTGCTGACGGCGCTGACCGCCACGCTGGAAGCGATGGGCCACGAGATCGGAATTTTCGAGCCGGGGGCGTTTCCGAATATTCCGTGCCCAAGCTATCCCGAAATTCCGCTGGCATTGTTTCCTGCTACGCGGCTGGCGGCGATGCTCGACGCCTTTGCTCCCGATGCGGTCCATCTCGCCACCGAGGGGCCGCTGGGTTGGGCCGGGCGGTCCTGGTGCCTGGAGCGTTCGCTGCCTTTCACCACCGCCTATCACACCAAATTTCCCGATTACGTTACCGCCCGCACCGGATTACCGCTCGATTGGTCCTATGCGCTGATCCGATATTTTCATCAGCCTGCGGCGGCGACTCTGTGCCCGTCTCCCTCGGTCTATCGCGAACTGCGCGAGCGCGATTTCACCGGGGCGGTCGAATGGTCGCACGGAGTCGATACCGACGCTTTTCGTCCACGCGGCAAGGGAATGTTCGATCTGCCCCGTCCCGTGTTCCTCTATGTTGGGCGTGTAGCGGTCGAGAAGAATCTGCCTGCGTTTCTTGATCTCGATCTGCCAGGGTCGAAACTGGTGGTTGGCGATGGTCCGGCGCGGGCTGTGCTGATGAAGCGCTATCCCGACGTCCATTTCCGCATCGTTAACGGTGACGATGAATTGTCGCGGGCTTATAGCGACGGCGACGTGTTCGTTTTCCCCAGCCGTACCGACACGTTCGGTCTGGTGATGCTTGAGGCGCTGGCCTGCGGGGTTCCGGTCGCGGGCTTTCCGGTTACCGGCCCTCGTGACGTCGTGGGCGATGCTCCTGTTGGCGTGCTGTCCGAAGATCTGGCGGCGGCGGCGCGGGCGGCGCTTGAGCTATCGCCCGAAATCTGTCGGGCTCATGCTACCCGGTTTTCCTGGTCTACCGTGGCGCGCGAATTTCTCGGACACCTACGCCCGTTTGGCGATTGCGGCACTAAATCTCCTCATGTGGTTCAAGCCAGTTGAGTCTTGGGGACGAGCGGCAGATAATGACGCCGATTTTCTAATCCCTGTTCCCTGGAGGTGTCGGCCGTGAATCGGATCCGCGTCCTTGCTGTCGCCTGCTGTTTCGTCATTCCCTCTTTCGCCGCCGATGCCCGCAGCACCGGAAAAACCGGCGGATCTTGTGCCAATCCTGAACAAATTCAAGCCGCCCAATTGCGTCAGCTGCATAACCAGCTCCAGGTCGCGGCACTGAACTGCCGGGGCGAGGATTCGTCCCTGCATGCGAAGTGGGGTGGTTATGTCGGCCGTTTCGGTTCGACCTTGTCCGACAATGCCCAGGTCCTGCGGACCCATTTCAAAAGCGCAGCGGCCTTCGATCGCTATAATACGCAGGTCACCAATCGTGAATCGGTGCGGGTGCACGAGGTCGATTCTTATTGCGAGACTCGGGCCCAGATTTTCGATCAGGTGATGACGATGAGCCCGCCGCAGCTGATCGCCTTTGCCGGTCAAACGGTGGGCCGTCCCGATCATATACCGGATTGCGCGACCCGGACGACCAAGGCGGCGAGCAAAACGCAGCATAATTCGCCTAAAAAGAACCAGACCGCTCAGGCGAACTGATCCGCAAGGGCGCATATCTCTTCTATATTTTCTACCCGAGTTTGCGTGGGGGTGGCATCTCGGGGCGCTGCGGTCTACGATAGCAGTCGCCCCGGATCGCTTCGGTCACGGGAGCACAGGGGAGAACCCGCCATGGCCGATCCGTTCAGTGCGATCCTGGCCTTCCAACAGGCTATTCTGGAAAGCTGGTTGAGTTCGACCGCGATGGTGATGCGGTCGTGGGAGCAGCTTTTCGAGCTTAACGAACGTCTGGTGGGGCAGGCTGATCGTCTGGCCCGCTCTCGTGTCGAGATCGATGACGGACCGACCTTTACCGGGAAATATGGCAAACGCCACCTCGACATCGATCCCGAGCGAGATGTGTAGGGGATCGGTCTTGCCTTTGGTCCTGGAGACGTCTGCGATCGTCTGATCGCTTTTAAATCTGAAGCAAGGCGCTCCAGCCGCCATTGCGGCGGCGGCCAAGCGGGCGGATGCCCGCGCCCGGCGAGGGTCATTGATAAAAACCTAGATGAACAGGGCTGTCCCATCGGCCCGGACTTCGGCCAGAAAGGTGACGAGGCCACCGGGACGGAGCGGAACGTCGCTTCGTAGCGTATCTTGACCGAGGTCAAGCGCGCGCAACCCCATCTCGCACACCATCACCTGTGCTCCCAATGCGACGCAGGCAGCCAGCAGATCCTCGAATCCGGCGATGCCTCTGGCGCGAAAGGCGGTGTCGATGTCTGGCGCGGTTTGCCCGCTTTGTCCCGTCGCGAGCTTGGCCCAGCCCGGATGTCCGTCCGCCGCACTCCGTTCCAGGGCGCGGGTGGCTGCCATGGTAAAAAAGAGGGTAACGGCGCGGTTACAGGCCAGTGCGGCGGCGGCCATCGCCAGAGCGTAATGAACCTTCTCGAACTCACCGGAAAACACCACGAGTGCCAACGCCCCGGTCTCGGGTCGATCCGCTTCAGTCAT
>NZ_CAHP01000034.1 GCF_000294655.1 Magnetospirillum molischianum DSM 120 | reverse complement strand
CCAGGTGTCGGAAATCGTCGCGGTGGTCGCGCCCGATACCTTCATCCGCCCGATTTATGCCGGCAACGCGCTGGCGACGGTGCGTTCGATTGACGCGATCAAGGTCATCACCGTCCGCGCCACCGGCTTCGAGCCGGCTGTCGCCAGCGGCGGCGCGGCCTCCATCGAGGCAATCGCGGTGCCGGGCCTGCCCGGCCTGTCGCGTTTCGTCGAGGCGCAATTGTCGAAGTCGGAGCGTCCCGAACTGACCAGCGCCCGGATCGTGATTTCTGGCGGTCGCGGCATGCAGTCGGGCGATAATTTCCATCTGCTGGAAAGCATCGCCGACAAACTGGGGGCCGCCGTCGGGGCATCACGCGCCGCCGTCGATGCCGGGTTCGTTCCCAACGATTTCCAGGTCGGCCAGACCGGAAAGATCGTCGCCCCCGACCTGTATATCGCCGTCGGGATCTCGGGTGCGATCCAGCATCTTGCCGGAATGAAGGACTCGAAGGTCATCGTCGCCATCAACAAGGACGAAGAGGCCCCGATCTTCCAGGTCGCCGATTACGGTCTCGTCGCCGATCTGTTCAAGGCATTGCCGGAATTGTCCGCCGCTCTCGACTAACCCCCCATCCCAGCCAACGCCCCTTTTGCGGGAGAACGTCTCCATGGCCGTCATCAAACATATCGGTGTCATCGGCGCAGGTCAGATGGGAAGCGGCATCGCCCAAGTCTGCGCCGCCGCCGGGTTCGATATCGTCCTGCTCGATATCAGCGAAGAAGCTCTGGCCAAAGGGATTGCGGTGATCAGCCGCAATCTCGACCGCGCTATCTCGAAGGGCAAGATTACCGAATCCGATAAGGCCGCCACCCTGGGGCGAATCAAAACGACGTGCGATTACGCTGATTTCGCCCACTCCGATCTGGTGATCGAGGCCGCGACCGAGGACGAGAAGATCAAGCGGGCGATCTTCCAAAAGCTATGTCCGGCCCTGCGGCCCGAGGCGTTGATCGCCACCAACACCTCGTCGCTGTCAATCACCCGCCTTGGCGCATCGACCGACCGGCCGTCCCGCTTCATGGGCATGCACTTCATGAACCCGGTCCCGGCAATGCAGTTGGTCGAACTGATCCGCGGCATCGCCACCGGAGAGGAAACCTTCGCACAGGTCCGGGAAATGACCCTGACCCTTGGCAAGAAGCCGGTTGCCGCCGAGGACTTCCCCGCTTTCATCGTCAACCGCATCCTGCTGCCGATGATCAACGAGGCGGTCTACACCCTGTACGAGGGGGTCGGCTCGGTCAGCAGCATCGACACCGCGCTGCGTCTGGGGGCCAACCATCCGATGGGGCCGCTGGAACTGGCCGATTTCATCGGTCTGGACACCTGCCTCGCGGTGATGCAGGTGCTTCATGACGGCTTGGCCGACACCAAATACCGCCCCTGCCCGCTTCTGGTGAAGTATGTCGAGGCCGGATGGCTGGGCCGCAAGACCGGGCGCGGTTTCTACGATTATTCCGGCGAAGTTCCGGTTCCCACCCGTTAGGCATCGTGTTGGTGGGCCATGGCCCACCAACATCTTCGGGACGCCAAGCCCTATCCGGCCCTTGACCGCCTCTATCCCCTCGGCCATGCTCGCCGGATGGATGCGACCCCGCGTGTACTCTCTGCTGCTGAACGACTGGACTGGTTGCGCCTGATCCGCAGCGAGAATGTCGGCCCGCGCACCTTCTCCCGGTTGTTGGAACGGTTCGGTTCGGCCTCCGCCGCGCTGGAAGCCCTGCCCCATCTGGCCGCCAAGGGAGGCTTGCGCCGGGCCATCCGGCTCTGTCCCCGTGCCGAAGCGGAACGGGAGATCGCCGCGGTCGAGCGGATCGGTGCCCGGCTGATCGCCAGGATCGAACCGGCCTATCCCCGCTTGCTGGCCGAGACCGAGGATGCGCCACCGCTGATTTCGGCAATCGGTGCGGTCAGTCTGCTGAACAAACCGACGGTGGCGATGGTGGGTGCCCGGAACGCCTCGCTCAACGGCCGCAATCTGGCCCGCCGTCTGGCCGCCGATCTGGGCCGGGCCGGGCTGGTGGTATCGAGTGGATTGGCACGCGGCATCGATACCGCCGCCCATGAAGGCGCGCTGGCCTCGGGCACGGTGGCGGCGCTGGCGGGTGGCGTCGATGTGGTCTATCCGCCCGAAAATGCCGATTTGTGGAAGAAAATCGCCGACGCGGGAACGCTGGTATCGGAAATGCCGCCGGGAACCGAGCCACAGGCCAGCTTTTTTCCTCGCCGCAACCGCATCATTTCCGGGCTGGCGCTGGGCGTGGTGGTGGTCGAGGCCAATGCGCGGTCCGGTTCGTTGATCACCGCCCGGCTGGCCGCCGACCAGGGGCGCGAGGTCTTCGCGGTACCGGGTTCGCCACTGGACCCCCGTGCCGCTGGACCAAACGATCTGATCCGCCACGGCGCGACCCTGACGGCCGGTGTCGATGACGTGATGGCGGTGCTGTCCGAGTTGCTTCGCCGCCCGCTGTCAGAGCCGGATCGAGGCGGTTTTCGTCCTGCCGCACCGACCCCGCCGGGGGAGGATGAGGCCGAACAAGCCCGTCCGCAAATCGTCGAGCTTTTGGGTCCGACGCCGGTGACGGTTGACGAAATCATCCGCCAGTGCCAATTGTCTCCCTCCGTGGTGTCTTGGGTGCTGCTGGAACTGGAATTAGCTGGCCGCCTAGACCGCCACCCCGGCAATCGGGTGTCGCTTTTGATCAGGTGATCCGGGCGGCCTTGCCAAGGTGATTGGGTTCGGATGAAAATCGTCGTCGTCGAGTCTCCGGCCAAGGCCAAGACAATCAATAAATACCTGGGAAGCGATTTCCAGGTCGTGGCTTCGTTCGGCCATATCCGCGATCTTCCCGCCCGCGACGGCTCTGTCCGTCCGGATGAGAACTTCGCCATGGATTGGGAGATCGACCCCAAATCCGAACGACACGTCAAGGAAATCACCTCTCTGGTCAAAGAGGCAGACCATCTGTTTCTCGCCACCGATCCGGATCGCGAGGGCGAGGCGATTTCCTGGCATGTCAAACGAGTTCTCGAAGACCGCAAGGCGCTGAAGGGCGTCGAGGTCAAGCGGGTGGTGTTCAACGAGATCACCAAGACCGCCGTGCTCGACGCGATGCGCAATCCGCGCGACATCGATCAGGAATTGGTCGATGCCTATCTGGCCCGCCGTGCGCTGGATTATCTGGTCGGCTTCACCCTGTCGCCGGTGCTGTGGCGCAAGCTGCCGGGTTCTCGCTCGGCAGGACGGGTGCAGTCGGTGGCGTTGCGGCTGATCTGTCAGCGCGAATCCGAGATCGAGAGCTTCATCGCCCGCGAATATTGGACGTTGGGCGCCGATTTCCTGACCCCGAAGGGGGCGCTGCTATCGGCTGGTCTGACCCATCTCGACGGCCGCAAGCTCGACAAGTTCGACCTTCCCAACGAGGCCACCGCCCGCGCCGCCGAGGCCCGCGCCGCGATCGCCACCTACAAAGTGTCGGAGGTCGAGCGCAAGCGGGCCAAGCGCCATCCCTTCCCGCCATTCACCACCTCGACCCTTCAGCAGGAAGCCAGCCGCAAGCTGCATCTCGCCGCCGCCCGGACGATGCAACTGGCCCAGCGCCTGTATGAAGGCGTCGATATCGGCGGCGAGACGGTCGGCCTTATCACCTATATGCGTACTGACGGCGTGCAGATGGCAGCCGAAGCGATCTCCAGCGCCCGTGCGGTAATCGGCGCGACCTTCGGCGCGTCCTATGTCCCCTCGGCTCCCCGCGTCTACAAGACCAAGGCGAAGAACGCCCAGGAAGCTCACGAAGCGATCCGTCCGACCGATTTGTCGCGCCGTCCCGAGGATGTCGCCCATCACCTCGACCGCGACCAGTTGCGGCTGTACGAGTTGATCTGGAAACGGACCCTGGCCAGCCAGATGGCGTCGGCCGAACTCGATCAGGTTGCGGTCGATATCGATGGCGACAACCGCGCGGTCGTGTTCCGCGCCACCGGATCGATGGTGGTGTTCGACGGCTTCCTCAAGGTCTACCGCGAGGACCGCGACGATTCCGACGACGAGGATGCGGAAAAGCTGTTGCCCGACGTCGCCGAAGGCGATGCGATGGAGCGCAAGGACCTGCGCGCCGAGCAGCATTTCACCCAGCCGCCGCCGCGTTTCACCGAAGCCAGTCTGGTCAAACGGCTGGAGGAATTGGGGATCGGGCGTCCCTCGACCTATGCATCGATCATCTCGGTGTTGCAGGACCGCGATTACGTCCGGCTCGACCAGCGCCGCTTCGTGCCCGAGGATCGCGGCCGTCTCGTCACCGCCTTCCTCGAAAGCTTCTTCGGCCGCTACGTCGAATACAATTTTACCGCCGAACTGGAAAACCAGCTCGACGACGTTTCGGGTGGGCGGATCGACTGGAAGACGGTTCTCAACGGCTTCTGGAAGGCGTTTTCCGCCTCGGTCGAGGACACCCGCGACCTGCGCGTCGCCCAGGTTCTCGACGCACTCGACGAATTGCTGGGGCCGCACTTCTTCCCCGATGACGGCTCCGGCAAAGACCCCCGCGCCTGCCCGACCTGCCATACCGGCCGTCTGTCGCTGAAGCTGGGCAAGTTCGGGGCCTTCATCGGCTGCTCGACCTATCCCGAATGCCGCTTCACCCGCCCCCTGACCTCGGGGGGAGAGGGCGAGGACGAAGTTCGCGAAGGACCGAAGGAACTCGGCAACGATCCCGCAACCGGCCTGCCGGTGACCTTGCGCAAGGGGCCTTATGGCCATTACGTCCAGCTGGGCGACGAGACAAGCCTGAAGGCACTGGCCCCGCCCGCCCCGCCGCCCGCGCCTGAACCGGAGCCGGAGCCGGACGCAGCCCCCGCCAAGGGCAAGACGGCCAAGGCCGCAAAGGCCCCGAAGAAGCCTAAGGCGGCAAAGGCTCCCGCCGCCCCCAAGCCGAAGCGGGTGTCGCTTTATCGCGGACTGGAACCAGCCGACGTGACGCTGGAACTGGCTTGTCGTCTGCTTGAACTGCCGCGCGAGATCGGGCCGCATCCCGAGACCCAAAAGACCATCAGCGCTGGAGTTGGACGGTTCGGCCCCTATCTGCTCCACGATGGCGTCTATAAATCGCTGACCAAGGATGATGACGTCCTGGCCGTTGGCATGAATCGCGCCGTCGAATTGCTGGCCCAGCCCAAGGGAGGACGGGGCGCGTCCGCGCCGCTGAAGACCCTGGGCGAGATGGATGGCAAGCCGGTGACCCTTCACCAGGGTCGTTATGGACCCTATGCCTCGTGCAACGGCGTACACGCCACCCTCCCCAAGGACAGCGAAGCCGACGCCCTGACGCTCGACGAAGCGATTGCACTGATTCGGGCCAAGGCGGCGAAGGCTCCCGCCACCAAGGGTGCGGCGGCAAAAAAAGCACCGGCTAAAAAGCCAGCGGCAAAGAAGGCTCCGGCGAAGAAGAAAACCGATCCGGCCTGATCGCGCGATGGGGAGGAACGGAGGGGACATTAAACACACCGGATTCGGAGGGAACCTCTCGTGACCGCCGTTTTCACCCTTCCGCCCGGCCTGCCTTTCGTCGAGTCCCTCGCCGCTCATCTGCTGGCCGAGGCGGGGGACAACCCGATGGTCCTGGCCGGGATGGAGGTACTGCTTCCGACCCGGCGTGCGTGTCGCGCCCTGGCCGACGCCTTTCTGCGCCTGACCGGGGGGCGGCCGCTGCTGTTGCCGCGCCTGACCCCGCTGGGCGACCTTGATTCCGACGAACCCGACCCAGCCGGAACGGCGGAAGTGGCTCCGGCGCTGCCCGCACTCGAACGCCGCCTGACCCTGACCCGGCTGGTGCTGGCGATGGAAGCGGGCCGGGGCGGCCAAACCCCATTGCCCGATCAGGCGCTGCGGCTGGCGTCCGAACTCGCCCGATTGCTCGACGAGATCGGAGCGGAACGGCTCGATCCGGCTGGATTGGCGGCGCTGGTTCCAGACGAACACGCGGCCCATTGGCAGGTCACGCTCAACTTCCTGTCCATCCTGACCCAGGTCTGGCCGTCGATCCTGGCCGAACGCGGCGCAATCGAACCCTCGGAGCGGCTCAACCAGATCGTCGCGGCCCGGATCGCCGCCTGGACGCGATCTCCTCCGACCCATCCGGTAATCGCCGCCGGGTCAACCGGATCGCGCCCGGCCATCGCCGATCTACTGGCCGCCATCACCGCCTTGCCAAACGGACGGGTAATCCTCCCCGGTCTCGACACCGACATCGACGATTCAAGCTGGGCGGCGCTTGATCCCGGCCACCCCCAATATGGCTTCAAGGCGGTATTAACCCGGATAGGAATCGAGCGGCGAGAGGTGAAGCCTCTGCTGCCCACGCCTGACCCGCGCGTGGACCGGATGCGATTGCTGACCGAGGCGTTGCGACCCGCCGCCACCTGTGAAGCGTGGCGCGACCTGATACCGCTGCCGCCCGAGACTCTGGCCGGCGTGACCCGCCTGGACGCCCCCGGCCCGCGTGAGGAAGCCGGGGCAATCGCCCTGATGCTGCGCGAGGCACTGGACGTCGCCGGCCGCACCGCGGCCCTGATCACACCCGACCGCGCCCTGGCCCGACGGGTGGGAGACGAACTGGAACGCTGGGGCATCCGTATCGACGATTCGGCGGGACGCCCGCTCAATCTGACCGAGCCGGGCGCGTTCCTGCGCCTTTCCGCCCGGATGGCGGCGGAAGATTTCGCCCCGATCGAGATGCTGGCGTGCCTCAAGCATCCGCTGGCAGCGGGCGGACGCTCTCCCGCCGCATTCCGTGCCCTGGTGCGACGGCTGGAAATCGCGGTTCTGCACGGTCCGCGCCCCGCCACCGGAACGGCAGGGCTGCGGGATGCGCTCAAGAACAAAGACCCGGCGCTGACCGCGCTGGTCGATGATCTGGAGATCCTGGCGGGGCCGTTCGTCACCCTGCTGGCCGCGCCCGAGGCGACGCTGGCCGACATCGCGCGGGTGCATCTGGAATTCGCCGAGGCACTGGCAACCGCCGATGGCCAACCCGGTCCGATCCGGTTGTGGGGAGGCGAAATCGGAGAGGCCGCCGCCCGCTTTGCCGCTGAACTGAACGAGGCGGCTCCGGCGCTCGGCACCATCGCCGGACGGCATTATCCGGCGTTGCTGGAAGAAATGATGGCCGGAGCGGTGGTGCGCTCGACCTGGGAGACTCACCCCCGTCTGCATATCTGGGGACCGTTGGAAGCACGGCTGCAACAAGCCGACATCTTGATTCTGGGCGGTCTTAACGAAGGCACCTGGCCCGGCGCGGCCGAAGCCGACCCGTGGATGAGCCGCCCGATGCGGGCCGCCTTCGGACTCCCCCCGCCCGAACGCCGGATCGGTCTGGCCGCCCACGATTTCACCCAGGGCTTCGCCGCCCCTCGCGTCGTGCTGACGCGGGCGCGACGGGTCGAGGGCACGCCAACGGTGCCGTCACGCTGGCTAACCCGGCTGGAAGCGGTCATGACGGCCTGCGGACTCTCCTTCGTCGAGGATACGACCCAGTGGCTGGAATGGCACGATCTGCTCGACCGCCCCGGCCAGTGGGTGCGTCCGACTCCGCCCGCCCCCCGCCCGCCGGTGACGGCACGCCCCCGGCGCTTGTCGGTGACCGAAATAGAAACGTGGATGCGCGATCCCTACGCGATCTATGCCAAGCGGATTCTGAAGCTGACCGCCCTGGACCCGATCGATGCCGACGCCAGTGCCGCCGAATATGGCAGCATGGTTCATCTGGTGCTGGAGCGGTTCGTCAACGCATTTCCCCATCGGCTGCCCCCCGACCCCACCGCTGAACTGATCGCAATCGGCCGGGCCGTCTTCGCCGAAGCCGTCGCGTCGCCATCGGTGTGGGCGTTTTGGTGGCCACGCTTTGTCGCGATCGCCGGATGGGTGGCGGAGCGGGAGGCAGAGCGGCGGCCCGAATTGGAGTCGATCCATGCCGAAGTCCGAGGAGAATTGGAGATCGACGCCCCCGCCGGGCCGTTCACCCTGATCGCCAAGGCCGACCGCATCGACCGCCGCAAGGACGGGGCTTTGGAACTCATCGATTACAAAACCGGCCAGCCGCCGACGATCCGCGAGGTTGCCGCCGGTTACGCCCCGCAATTGCCGCTGGAAGCCGCCATCGCCCACCGAGGCGGCTTTGCCGGAATTCCCGCCGCCGAGACGGCGCGACTGCTCTATTGGCGGCTGAAGGGCGGAGAACCAGGCGGCGAGGAACGTCCGGCCGGAGCCGACGCCGCCACCCTGGCCGACGAAGCGCTGGACGGATTGCGCGCGCTGATCGCGGTCTTCGACGATCCGAACACGCCCTATGCCGCCCGCCCCCATCCCGAGCACGCACCGAAATATTCCGATTACCTCCATCTGGCCCGCGTGCGTGAATGGGCAAGTGGGAGCGAAGACGACGGGGAATAGCCGAAATTTACCTTTTGCTAACCCCGTCCATGCTTGCTGTATCCTCATCTATTCAAAATACGGAGAACGACGATGCGGGGAGTGATCGCGCTCGCGTTGATCGCCTGGTTGATTCCGGCGACGGTAAAAGCCCAAACCGTCACCGACCAGAGCGTAATGGTCAATCGGGCGGTAACGACGGTGGAGCGACTGCGCGCCGACCCCAGCATGGCCGAATCGATGAACGATCTGCTCCCCCGAGCGCGAGGGATTCTGATTGTTCCCGATCTGGTCAAGGGCGGGTTCTTCTTTGGCGCGCAGTACGGCACCGGCCTTCTGATGGTCCGCGGCCGTGACGGCGCATGGAGCTATCCGGCCTTCTTCTCGATCGCCGCAGGCAGCTTCGGCCTCCAGATCGGGCTTCAGGACGCCGAGGCGGTCTATGTCATCATGACCGATGGAGGTCTGACGGCGGTGCTCGATAACCGCTTCAAGGCAGGAGCCAGCGCCGGAATCGCGGTGACCGTGGTCGGAGCTGGAGCCGAAGCGGCAACCACTACGCATGTCGGAGCCGATATTTACGCCTATTCGCGCGCAGTCGGGCTGTATGGTGGGCTGACGCTCGACGGAGCTGGAATCCTGCCCCGCCATTCCTGGAATGCGGCTTATTATGGCGGCAATCCGACCGTCCAAGACATCTTGTTCAACCGTGCGGTCGGCAATTCCCAGTCTGACCGTTTGCGCGGCATCGTCTCACGTTAACCATGGGCGGTTACTCCGCCCCTTTCGCTTTCCCCGTCTCAGGACACCCCCCTCATGTCACGCCCTTCGCCCCTCACGCCACTCAGGCGGCTGTTCGCCCTCCTGATGCTGGCGGTTCTGCTGTCCGGCCCGGCTTCGGCCATCGCGGCAGACTCCAACTCAGCCGACACCCGCGATCTGGAACGGCTGGTCTCGACCTTGGAGGACGAACCCGCCCGCGCCCGGCTGGTCGGCCAGCTCAAAACTCTGATTGCCGCCCAGCGGGCAACCGAGACCGCCCCGGAAGAGACTCTTCTGGGCCGGTTGACCGAACAGATCGGTGCGTTCGGCGATCAGGTGATGGAGGCGGTTGACAGCGTTCGTGACGCTCCCGAACTGGCCGCCGCCGTCGGTCAACGTCTGGCAGACCAATTGACCCGTCAGCGGATGGGGCAATTGCTGACGATGCTGGCCGGCATTATGGCCGCTGGCATCTTCGCCGACCGGCTGGTGGCCTTTGCGATCCGCCGCTGGCGCAAGGCCTATCCGCCCGGCCCGGTGATGCCGGGTCTGGCCCCCGCCGCCCATGCGCTCACCGTTCGGCTGTTGTGCGACCTGGCTCCGCTGGCCGCCTTCGGCCTCGGTGCCTGGGCCGCCGTCTGGCAATTCGATATGAAGGGCAACGCGATTGTCGCCGCCCAAACGGTGATCGTGGCCTATGTCTCGGTGCGGCTGGTCAATGTGGCAACGCAGTTGGTTCTGTCGTCGCGCAGCCCGCTGCGGCGATTGGTGACGATTGACGACGAAACCGCCGAATACACCAAGATCTGGGTCCAGCGGGTGACGGTCGTCGGCGTGTTCGGTCCCCTGGCGGCCAGCGCCCCCCGACTGCTCGGCATGCCCGCCGGGGCCGCCTTCCTGACCTTGAAGGTCATCGGGCTGGCGATGACCGCCCTGGTGGTGATCTTCATCCTGCAAAACCGCCGGGTGGTGGCGAGCCTGCTGCGCCGAGGCTCGGACGAGCCGATGTTCGGCCAGCATGTCCAGATGCTGCGAACCCGACTGGCCGATATCTGGCATGTGCTCGCCATCTTGTGGGTCGTGGCGATCTATGTGGTGTGGGCGGTGCAGGTGAAGGGCGGCTTCGACTTCATGCTGCGCGCAACCATCCTGACCCTGGTGATCCTGGTGGTGGCCGGGCTGCTGGCCTCCCTGTTGCGTCGCGTGATCGAACGCGGCTTCGCCGTCAGTCAGGAAGTACGCGAACGCTATCCGATGCTGGAAGCCCGCGCCAACCGCTACCTGCCGGTGATGCACCTGCTGCTGCGCGGCACGGTCGCGGTGGTGACGATCCTGGCCCTGGCCCAGACCTGGGGGCTGCAATCGCTGAAGCTGCTGACCTCGCCCACCGGGCGTCAGATTCTATCCTCGGCGATCAGCATCACTCTGGTTCTGGTGGTAGCCCTCGTGCTGTGGGAGACCCTCAGCAGTGCGATTGAGCGTTATCTCAGCGCCACCGATTCCGAAGGCAACCAACTCCAACGCTCGGGTCGGGCCCGCACCCTGCTGCCCCTCGCCCGCAACGTGGTGATGGGCGTGCTGGTGATCGCAGTCACCCTGATTGTGCTGTCCGAGTTGGGGGTCAACATCGCCCCATTGCTGGCCGGCGCGGGCGTGCTCGGTATCGCAATCGGCTTTGGCTCGCAAAAGCTGGTGCAGGACATCATCACTGGGGCTTTCATCCTGTTCGAGGACACCATCGCCGTCGGCGATGTCGTCAAGATCGGCGAGCATTCCGGCGTGGTCGAGGCGATCTCGATCCGCGCCATCCGTCTGCGCGACGTCCAGGGTTCGGTCCACACCATTCCATTCGGAGCGGTAACCACTGCGATCAACCTGACCAAGGGCTTTAATTACGCTCTGTTCGATATCGGGGTGTCGTACAGTGCCGATTGCGACCGGGTTGGCGAAGTTCTGTCCGAGATCGCTACAGAAATGCGGACCGAGCCGCGCTGGCAGGCCGCGATCATCGATCCGATGGAAGTCCAGGGTATCGATCGCTTCGACGCGTCATCAGTGGTGATCCGCGCCCGGCTGAAGACCGTGCCGTCCGAAAAATGGGCGGTAACGCGCGAGTTCAATCGCCGGGTCAAGAAGCGCTTCGAGGCGGAGGGGATCGAGATCCCTTTTCCTCAACAGCAGATCTGGATCGGTCGGCAGGACGCGGTTGAGACCGCACCGATAATTCCCGCCGTGTCGATGCCGCCAGCGCGCTGATCCACTCTGGCCTAAAGCCATCTGCGTTTAGAGCCGATTTCGTTCAATCGAAATCGGCTCTAATTTTGCGCGATGCGGGCCGTTCCAGCCCTGCTCAGACGCCGCGCGGGCTGGTCGCGGATTTCGGCCTGACCCAGCCAGATCGAAATCCGCTCTAATACCGGCCAACCCTGGATTTGACCCCTTGGCCGGTATCAGGCCTCACCGTTTTCCAGAGCTTTCAGCTTGGCCGCAGTGATCAGGGTGATGCCCTTTTCGGTGCGGTAAAAGCGTCGGGCGTCGATTTCAGGGTCCTCGCCGACCACCAGACCGGGCGGCACCACCACACCCTGATCAACAATGCATTTGGTCAGACGGGCGTGACGGCCGATATCGCAGCCGGGCAGGACGACCGAATCCTCGACCAGGCAATAGGAATTGACCCGGACATTCGAGAACAGCATCGACCGGCGCACCACCGCACCCGAGATAATGCAACCGCCCGCGAGCAGGGAATCGACCGCCATGCCGCGCCGATCATCGGAATCGAATACGAACTTGGCGGGCGGAACCTGAGGCTGATCGGTCCAGATCGGCCACGAATCGTCATAAAGATTAAGCGACGGCGTTACCTTGGTCAGATCGACATTGGCCTCCCAATACGCGTCGATGGTGCCGACATCACGCCAGTAATGTTCCTGGGCTCCGTCATGCATCACGCATGAATCGCTGAAATGATGGGCGACGACGCGATGGGTCGCGATCAGGCTGGGAATCAGATCCTTGCCAAAATCGTGTGAACTGCCCGCGAAGCTGGAATCCTTCTCCAACAGGTCGAACAGCAGAGAGGCGTTGAAGATATAGATACCCATGCTGGCAAGAGCCAGATCGGGATGACCGGGCATCGGCGCCGGATCTGCGGGCTTTTCGTCAAAACGGACGATGTGATTGTCGGCATTGATCGCCATCACGCCAAAGCCAGAAGCAATTTCACGCGGCACAGCAATGCAGGCGACCGACACATCGGCTTTACTGGCGAGATGCTGGGCCAGCATCCGGCCATAATTCATTTTATAGACGTGATCTCCGGCCAGGATCAGCACATGCTCGGGCCGGTGAGCGCGGATGATGTCGAGGTTCTGATAAACCGCATCGGCCGTACCGCGATACCAATTGCCCCCCTCGGTGCGCTGCTGCGCGGGCAATAATTCGATGAATTCGTTGAACTCACCGCGCAAGAAGCCCCAGCCGCGCTGAATATGCTGCAACAGGGAATGCGCCTTGTACTGAGTCAGAACACCGATACGGCGAATACCGGAATTGATGCAGTTCGACAGCGCAAAATCGATGATGCGGAACTTTCCGGCGAACGGAATAGCCGGCTTGGCGTGCCAGTCGGTGAGATCCATCAGCCGAGATCCGCGTCCCCCCGCCAGAATCAATGCCAAAGTCTTGCGTAACCTTTGGTTTACCTCAAGATCAACGCCTCTGTCCGCCAGATCGTTCGTCAAAACATGCTCCCCTCATCGCGCCTGTTCACTTCGGGAAAGCCCCCCCGAGGTTGAAGTAGACCCTGCCACAAATCGCAGTGCGACGACAACGATGAGCCGAACAAAATCCGGTAAAACCAGCCTAAGGCCTAGCCGACATTGCCTTCGGCTGAAGCCGCCACTACTGTTGGATTTATGGCAAATCCAACAGACAGGATGGGGGATCGGGGTGGGCGCTTGGCATGACGGGATGAAGGTCGGAATCGAGCAGATCGACGAAGACCATCGCGGTTTGTTCTCGATCCTGCATGAACTCGATCTCGCCATCCATTCCGGAACCTTCGTCGGCACCGAGGCGCTCGCCGATATTCTCTGCCGCATGGAGGCCTACGCACGGATACATTTCTCCCGCGAGGAAGAGACACAACGAGAAGTCGGCTACGAAGGATACGAGGAAAACCGCCGCCAGCACACCGAACTGCTCCGCACCCTGGAGGCATTCATCCTGCGCTTTCGTGCCGAACAGGTGGACGATCCACGGGTCACCGCCGAAACCATCCGCTCGTTCCTGATGGTCTGGATTTCCGAACACATCGTCAAAGTTGATCGCAAGATGCGCGGTCGCATCCTGCCATGGTCCGGCTAGCCGTCGCCGCCGTCCTGTCCATCGCGCTGTTGAGCGGCTGCACCACGCGTCTGAATCCGGCAGGACCGCCCCAAATGGACCCATCGCTGACCGCCGATACAATCCACCTCGCCGACGGGGCCGCGTTACCGCTGCGAATGTGGCTTCCATCCGACCGGCCGCCTCGGGCGGTGGTGTTGGCCCTGCACGGAATGAATGATTATTCTAACGCCTTCGCCACGGCAGGGTCGGCTCTGGCCGCCCACGGCATCGTCACCTATGCCATTGATCAGCGGGGGTTCGGGCGTGGCCCGCATCCCGGCCAATGGTCGGACAAAGCGGCAATGGCCGCCGATGCGATCACCGCCGCCCGCGTGTTAGCTGACAAACATCCTGGTCTGCCGCTCTTCCTGCTGGGCGAAAGCATGGGCGGAGCGGTCGCGATCGAGGCGCTGACGATGGCTCCGCCGCCCGCCGCGATCTCGGGGGTGATCCTATCCGCCCCTGCGGTGTGGGGACGTGACGCGATGGGACCAATTCAGCGGTTCGCCTTGTGGCTGAGTAACGCCCTGGTACCCGGCCTGACGTTGACCGGGCGGGGATTGGAGATTCAGCCTTCGGACAATATCGAGATGCTGCGCGCCCTGTCGCGCGATCCCTTGGTGATCAAGGAAACCCGCGTCGATGCGATCCACGGGCTGGTTGATCTGATGGATGCGGCCCAGGCCGACATTGCCCGGCTGCCCGTCGCCACCCTGTTGCTGTATGGCGAGAAGGATCAGGTAATCCCGCCCGATCCGGTGTGGGATTCCGTCGCCGTCTTGCCCCGCCTCGGCCACGACCAGCGCGCTGCCCTCTATCCCGAGGGGTGGCACATGCTGCTGCGCGACCTTCAGGCCGACCGGGTGATCGAAGATATCGCCGCCTGGACGGCCGATCCCATGGCGGCGCTGCCGTCTGGGGCCGACCGTCTCGCCCTGACGAAATCAAATGAACGCGCAGCCAAGACCCGGTGACGGCATGGCGATGCCGTGCCATACTGACCGCGAAGTCATCAAGAAAGGAAACGCCATGCCGGCTCGGTTCTGGCTGGCCACGATGTTGGTGTTTTCGGCCACGGTTCTGCCGGGGGAAGCCCTAGCCGATCAGCGGGCGCTGTCGGCGCTTGCCCCCTCCCTGCCCAGCCTGGGCTCCCGGCTTGAAGACGTCCGGACGATGGCGCTGCCCGAGGGTCTGCGCCTGATCTGTGAAGCCGACGAGGGCACCCCCAAGCTGGCCGACCCCCAACTGCTGAAGCGACATAACAGCCGCGATCCCAGCCGGGTCAAATTCTGTACCATCATCGCGCCCGGTTCGGAAGCCGGGTGGGAGCTTGCCTCGATTCCCAGTCTCGCCGGTCCAGCCCGGCTCTGGCTGCTGTTTGTCGAACAAGGGGGCGGGGGACGCCACCGACTGGCCCGAGTCAGCCTGTGGGCTCACCGCGACGGCTGGGATAAGGTTGCCTCGACCTTGACCGATCTACTGGGCCAGCCCGACGCGGGTGGCGACAGCCTGTTGATTTGGGAGGATGAACAACACGAGACCCTGATGTTCCTCGACCCCAAGAGCCCGGATGAATTCGCCGTCGCCGTCGCCGATTTGCGGCTGCGCAAACTGCTGAAATCGCCGGGACTCTCGAACAGATCCGACTGACATTCCATGCTGCGCCCGCTGCTGGCGGTCTTGTCCCTGATCATTGCCCTGCCCGCCGCCGCCGAGCCGTCGCCCCGTCCCTTCGATATCGGACTGGCCCAGATCGGAATGCGGCTGAACCAGCTACGCTTCGCCGCCTTTCCCGCCAACACCCGTCTGGTCTGTTCACAGGATCAGGAGCGGCCCAACGGCGCGGATCGCACCCCGCTGGCTCTACCCAGCGCAATGGTCGCCGCCCGTGTCAACCGTTGCGCCTTGTTCACCGATGCTGGCAAAGACAACTGGGTCCAGCGTCAGGTGATCCTGGCCGGAGCACCAACCGATTTCTGGTTCATGGCGATCGAGGACGAAACCGGGGCCGAGCGTATTTTCCAGATGACCGGACGTCAGCCGCGTGAGGCGTTCGACAAGACTGCCGCCGCCCTGATCGAACGGTGGGGACCGCCCGCGCTGAAGACCCCCCACTATATCCGTTGGATTAACGGCTCGATCGAGGCCCAGATGGCTGACGATAACGAGGGAACGGTGCTGTTCCTGATGGACACCAAGATGCACCAACTGCTCGATTCGCGCCTGCCCAAGCCCAAACCGAAAAAAGAAAAGAAGGAATAGAAGGGTATCCCTCTATTCCTTGTGCTGATCCGCCAGAGCCTTGCGCAGACGGCGCACCCCCAGCCACACCGCTCCGGCAACCACCGGCACCGCGATCAACTCGACGAAATCGAAACGAAGAGGAACACCGATATCGGTCAGCCCGCGGACGAGATAACCAATCACCCCCAGCAAATAATAGGTGATCGCGACCACCGACAAGCCTTCGACCGTCTGTTGCAGGCGAAGCTGCATCTCGGCACGGCGGTTCATCGACCTCAACAGATCGCGGTTCTTTTCTTCGAGGGCGATATCGACCCGCGTCCGCAGCAAATCGCCGGCGCGCGATACCCGTGTCGCCAGTGATTGTTGGCGACGAGCCGCGGCCTCGCAGGTTTTCATCGCCGGACCGAGACGACGTTCGGTGAATTCGGTGATCGTCTGCAAGCCGACGATCCGTTCCTCGCGTAATTCGCTGATTCGCGATTTGACTATGTTGAAATACGCCTTGGCGGCGGCAAGGCGAAAACTAGTGGTGGCATCCAGCTGTTCTGCCTCGGCAGCCAGACGGGTCAGGCTTTCCAGCAGATCGCGATCGTTCTGCACCACGCCGGGATCGGCCAATTGGGTAACGATATCGGCCAGCTCGCGGTCGATCCGGCCAGTCTCGTTATTGGCATAGCGGGCGAGCGGAAAGGCCAGCAGAGCCATCATCCGATAGGTCTCGATTTCCAAGACCCGCTGCACCAACCGCCCGGTCTGGCTGGGGCTGAGGCCGAAATCGCGTAGAATAACCCGACCGAATCCGTCGCAATGCAGGCGGAAATCGGTCCACAATTCGCCATTGCCGCCAGCCACCTTACTGCCGACCATCGGATTACCGCCGAACTGCGGTGCCAGATCGTCGGCCAGATTCCGGTTTGCTGCCACATGGACGGCAGCCAGCAATTCTCCCGGCAGCGCTTCCAACCAGCCGACCGGCAGCAGATCCAGCGCGGTGACCTCGAACGGCGCGGTAAAGGGATCGCTCCGCGATACCGTATAGGTCGAGAATTCGCTGTGGCGCTCCCACCGCAGGCGGAAACCGCCCAGTTCGCGACTGAAATAATTGCTTTCCGAGGCCAAAAGCTCGGCACCGTTAGCGGCCAGCAATTCCGACAGATGCGCGCGCTCGGCAGCGGCATCGGCATGGACCAGCGCCAAATGGGAGACGCGCAACGGACTCGACAACAGGTCGAAGGGGCGGGCGTGGATTTCTCCCGCCAGGATACGGCGCTGCGCATGCTCGCGCATGGCAATCGGTCGGAGTGGCAGAGCCTCGGCCATTGCCCATATATCCCTAATGATGGATGTTCTAGGTGGAAACCTTTACACACTTCCCGCCCTTCTGCCAATCACCACATCTAAACGTCACCGTCCCGTCACTGCCGGAGTTCCCATGCCCCACGCCGCTCAGGCTCACGACCTGCTCTTTGTCCGCGCCGGTCTCGACCGGTCCCGTCTGACCCGAATTGTCGCCGACGCCCTGGCCGGAGCCGATGACGGCGAGTTGTTTCTGGAATATCGCCAGTCGGAGACAGTGGTTCTCGACGATGGCCGGATCAAGAGCGCCAATTTCGATACTGCCCACGGGTTCGGTTTACGGGCGGTCGCAGGCGAAGCCCACGGCTACGCTCACGGTTCCGACCTCAGCGAAGAGGCGATCGCCCGCGCCGCCGCCACCGTAACGGCGGTTCGCGGCGGTCATTCCGGCCATCTGGCCGCCGCTCCGGTCGGGACCGGACGCCGGCTCTATGCCGATTTCAACCCGTTGACCCAGATGGGGTTCGAAGCAAAGGTCGCTCTGCTGGGCGAAATCGATGCCTATGCCCGCGCTCGCGATCCCCGCGTGACCCAGGTATCGGCTTCGTTGTCCGGCTCATGGCAGGCGGTCGCGATCCTGCGGAGCGACGGCTCGCTGGCCGCCGACATCCGGCCCATGGTGCGGCTGAACGTCAGCATTGTGCTATCGGAAGGCGAACGGATGGAAACTGGCGGTCACGGCCTGGGCGGCCGGGTCGGCTATGACAGCGTTACCTCCGCCGCGACATGGCGGAACAGCGTCGATGAAGCCCTGCGGCAAGCCGACGTCAATCTGGGGTCGATTCCCGCCCCCGCCGGTGAAATGCCGGTGGTTCTGGGGCCGGGCTGGCCGGGCGTGATGCTGCATGAAGCGGTCGGTCACGGGCTAGAAGGCGACTTCAACCGCAAGGAAACCTCGGCCTTTTCCGGTCGGATCGGCGAACGCGTCGCGGCCCGCGGCGTCACCGTGGTCGATGATGGCACCCTGCCCGACCGGCGCGGATCGATCTCGATCGATGACGAAGGCACCCCGTCGGGCCGGACGGTTCTGATCGAGGACGGCATCCTCACCGGCTATCTCCAGGACCGGCTCAATGCCCGGCTGATGGGAGTCGCCGCCACCGGCAACGGACGCCGCCAATCTTTCGCCCATGCCCCGATCCCCCGCATGACCAACACCTTTATGCTGGGCGGCGATGCCGACCCGGCGGAAATCCTCGCCTCGGTTAAACGCGGCCTGTACGCCGTTAATTTCGGCGGTGGTCAGGTTGACATCACCAACGGCAAGTTCGTGTTCTCCGCCTCCGAGGCTTACTTGATCGAAAACGGCAAGATCGGACCCGCCGTCAAGGGCGCGACCCTGATCGGCAACGGCCCCGACGCGATGAGCCGCGTCATGATGGTCGGGAACGATCTTGCCCTCGATCCCGGTATCGGCACCTGTGGCAAGGACGGCCAGGGCGTCCCTGTCGGTGTCGGTCAGCCGACCCTGCGCATCGACGGGCTGACCGTCGGCGGAACGGCGGTGTAGTTTCGGGACAGGATTCGATCCCAAGGAAAAAGGCCCGGAACCTTGCGGTTCCGGGCCTTCATCGTCTGGCACAAGCCTTGGCGGCAAAGACTACTTGTCTTCGCTCGCCTGAGCCTTGCGCATGGCGGCACCGAGAATGTCGCCGAGCGAAGCGCCCGAGTCGGACGAACCGTACTCGGCCATCGCCTGCTTCTCTTCTTCGACTTCGCGGGCCTTGATCGACAGGCTGACCTTGCGGGCACCCTTTTCGAGCGCGGTGACCTTGGCGTCGATCTTTTCGCCGATGGCGAAACGCTCGGGACGCTGCTCCGACCGCTCGCGCGACAGGTCGCTCTTGCGGATGAAGCCGGTGAGGCCCTCGACGGTGACTTCGATACCGTTTTCGGTGACGTGGGTCACCGTGCAGGTCACGACGTCACCCTTCTTGATCGAAGCAATGGCGTCATGGAACGGATCCGACGACAGCTGCTTGATGCCGAGGCTGATGCGTTCCTTCTCGACGTCAACGTCGAGAACCTTCGCCTTGACCACATCGCCCTTCTTGAAGTCCTGAATGGCGGCGTCGCCGGGCTTTTCCCAATCGAGATCGGACATGTGAACCATGCCATCGATATCGCCGGGCAGACCGATGAACAGACCGAATTCGGTGATGTTCTTGATCTCGCCTTCAACGGAGGTGCCCGCCGGGAAGCGCTCGAGGAAGCTTTCCCACGGGTTGGAAATGGTCTGCTTCAGGCCGAGGCTGATACGGCGCTTCTGCGGATCGACGTCCAGCACCATAACTTCGACTTCCTGCGAGGTCGAAACGATCTTGCCGGGGTGGACGTTCTTCTTGGTCCAGGACATCTCGGAGACGTGGACCAGACCTTCGACACCGGGCTCCAGCTCGACGAACGCGCCGTAATCGGTGATGTTGGTGACACGGCCGGTGAACTTGGCGCTGACCGGGTACTTGGCTTCGACACCCTCCCACGGATCGGCGTCAAGCTGCTTGATGCCGAGGGAAATGCGCTGGGTTTCCGGGTTGAAGCGGATGACCTGAACGCGGACGGTCTGGCCGATATGCAGCGCCTCGGACGGATGGTTGATGCGCTTCCAGGCGATGTCGGTGACGTGGAGCAGACCATCGACGCCGCCGAGATCGACGAACGCACCGTAATCGGTGATGTTCTTGACCACGCCTTCGAGGATCTGGCCTTCCTTCAGGTTCTCGATCAACTCGCTGCGCTGTTCGGCGCGGGTCTCTTCGAGAACGGCGCGACGCGACACGACGATGTTGCCGCGCGAGCGGTCCATCTTGAGGATCTGGAACGGCTGGGTGGTGCCGAGCAGCGGGGTGATGTCGCGGACGGGACGGATATCGACCTGCGAACCGGGCAGGAAGGCCACCGCGCCGGACAGATCGACGGTGAAGCCGCCCTTGACCCGACCGAAGATGACGCCGTTGACGCGCTGCTGGTCCTGGAACGACTTCTCGAGCAGGGTCCAGGCTTCTTCGCGCTTCGCCTTCTCGCGCGACAGAACGACTTCGCCGTTCTTGTCCTCATAGCGCTCGATGAAAACGTCCACGCGGTCGCCAGCCTTAATCTCGGCGGCACGGCCAGCGGTAGCGAATTCCTTCAGCGGGACGCGGCCTTCGGACTTGAGGCCGACATCGATCACCGCATGGTCACCGTCGATGTTGACGATCAGGCCACGGATCACCGAGCCTTCGAACGTGCCGCCGACGCCCAGCGTCTCGTCGAGCAGGGAGGCGAAATCATCGCCCGCGTCAATGGGGGAATTGGTCATGGAGTTGAAGTTCCTTTCGAGTCGTTTTGTTACTGGCCAGCCGGTTGTCTCCGGCGGTCTTTTCAAGCGTGGGGGACGCTCTCCCGAAGCAAACGAAACCCACCGCCCAGGCGAACCCCGGACGGCGGGCGAAACTTTTGCAGACGCCGGTCTAGCGTAATACCGGAACACCACTTCGGACGGATGACAGCGCGAGGGCGAAAGCCTGATCGGCGTCGAGATCCGAGGTATCCAGTACGATGGCGCCATCCGCCGGCCTTAGGGGAGCGACGGACCTGTTACGGTCGCGATCGTCGCGTTCCTTCATGTCGGCAAGGACGGCGCTCTGTATACCTCCACGGCCCGCCGCCTGCAACTCCTTCAGCCGTCGCTCGGCCCGCTTTTCCAGGGAAGCGGTAACGAACAGCTTCACCTCGGCGTCGGGGCAGACCACGGTCCCGATATCGCGCCCATCCAGCACCGCGCCTTTTCCTCCTGGAGGGGTGTGGGCGAAGCGACGCTGGAACTCCAGCAACGCGGCACGAACGCCGGGAATCGCCGCGACCTTCGACGCCGCCTGGGCCGCATCGTCGCCACGCAGATCCGAGGCGGCCAGATCGCTGGGCACCAGGGCCAAAGCCGCCGCCTCGGCCGCCGCCTCGTCGGCCGGATCGGTTCCGCCCCGACGCAGATTCATCCCGACCGCCCGGTAGATCAGCCCGGTATCGAGATAGTCGAAGCCCAGTTCAGCAGCCAGCCGCCGGGCCAGGGTTCCTTTCCCCGCGGCCGCCGGGCCGTCGATGGCGATGATGGTCACGAGCCGACCTCCCTTTATTCCTTATGTCGCGCAGAACCGTCGTTTACTCGCCGCCACCCCCTCTTGTCCACCGCCGGGACCATGGGCTACAGTCCCCCCCTTCGTCAGGACCGGGGGAAAACATGAGAATCGACGGCGTATCCTACCGCACCATCTGGCTTGCCTCCGACGGCATTGGGGTCGAGATCATCGACCAGACCCGTCTCCCGCACGATTTCGTTGTCTTGACCCTCCGCTCTCTGGCCGATGCCGAGACCGCGATCCGCGACATGTGGGTACGCGGTGCGCCGTTGATTGGCGCCGCCGCCGCCTATGGCATGGCGCTGGCCACCCGCGAGGATGCCACCGACGCCGGTCTGGCCGCCGCCTATGCGCGCCTGCACGCCACCCGCCCGACCGCGATCAATCTGAAATGGGCGCTGGACGAGATGATCGCCGCCTTGTCGCCGTTGCCGGTCGCGGATCGTATCGCCGCCGCCTATGCCCGCGCCGCCGAGATCTGCGACGAAGACGCCGCGATGAACAGCGCGCTGGGCGATAACGGCTGCCGCATCATCGCCGATCTGTGGGCAAAGAAGCAGGCGGCGGGCGGTGAACGGATCAACCTGCTGACCCATTGCAATGCCGGCTGGCTGGCTACCGTCGATTGGGGCACCGCGCTGGCCCCGGTCTACAAGGCGTTCAACGCCGGCATTCCGATCCATGTCTGGGTCGATGAGACCCGCCCGCGCAACCAGGGGGCCAGCCTGACCGCGCGCGAACTGAACTGGCACGGCGTTCCCCACACCGTGATCGCCGACAATACCGGCGGCCATCTGATGCAGCACGGGCTGGTCGATCTGGTGATCGTCGGCACCGACCGCACCACCCGCAATGGCGACGTCTGCAACAAGATCGGCACGTATCTGAAGGCGCTGGCGGCGAAGGATAACAACGTCCCCTTCTATGTCGGCCTGCCCAGCCCGACGATCGATTGGACCGTCGCCGACGGGGTAAAGGAAATCCCGATCGAGCAGCGCTCGGCCCGCGAGCAGACCCATATCTTCGGCAAGACCGAAGCCGGAACCGTCACCGAAGTCCAGGTTACCCCCGACGGCTCGCCTGCGGTCAATTACGGCTTCGACGTCACCCCTGCCCGCCTGATCACCGGCCTGATCACCGAGCGCGGCGTTTGCCCGGCCAGCCCTGAGGAACTAAAGGCGCTGTTCCCCGAGCGCGGGTAAACCACCGGATCGGCGGGGCCGCAAGCGCCCCGCCGTCACGATTATTTTATCCCTGCCACGGCAGCGAATCGGGCGACAGCGACGCCGAACCGGAGTACAGTCCGCCCCGGTTGAACGCTCGTAGGGAGAGACGTCGTGACCCACCCCACCACACTTCCGGCCTGGCAGGCTCTGACGGAAAAAGCGGACCCCAAGGCCCTCCCGTCGATGCGCGAGCTGTTCGCCACCGACCCGGATCGGTTCGCCACCTTCTCCCTTCGCCTCGACGATCTGCTGCTTGATTATTCGAAGAACCGAATTGATCGGGAAACCCGTGCCCTGCTGCTCGACCTCGCCCGGCAAGCCGGGGTGGAGGCCGCACGCGAGGCGATGTTCGGCGGGGAACCGATCAATCTGACCGAACACCGCTCGGTGCTGCATGTCGCGCTACGCAACCGCTCCGACCGGCCAGTCCGGGTCGGCGGGACTGACGTGATGCCCGAAATCCGGGCGGTGCTGGCGCGGATGAAGACATTCTCCGAGCGGGTTCGCAGCGGCGCCTGGCGCGGAGCCACCGGCAAGCCGATTCGCGATGTCGTCAATATCGGCATCGGCGGTTCGGACCTTGGACCGGCGATGGTGGCCGATGCGTTAAAATCCTATCAGCGCCCCGATCTGGCGGTGCACTTCCTGTCGAACGTCGATGGCACCCACGCCGCAGAGATCCTGAAGCTGTGCGCCCCCGAGACGACGTTGTTCATCGTCGCCTCGAAGACATTCACCACCCAGGAAACGCTAGCCAACGCCCGCACCGCCCGCGACTGGCTGGTCTCGGCGCTGGGCGAGGCGGCGGTCGAGCATCATTTCGTCGCGCTATCGACCAATGCCAAGGCCGTCGCCGCCTTTGGGATCGACACCGCCAACATGTTCGAGTTCTGGGATTGGGTTGGCGGGCGCTATTCACTGTGGTCGGCGATCGGCCTGTCGATTGCGGTGGCGATCGGCTTCGACCGCTTCGAGGAGATGCTCGGCGGCGCCTATGCGATGGACGAGCATTTCCGCACCGCGCCGCTTGAGGCCAACATGCCGGTGCTGCTGGCTCTGGTTGGGGTGTGGAACGCCAACTTCCTGGGAGCCGAAGCGATCGCGATCCTGCCTTACGATCAGTATCTGCACCGCTTGCCCGCCTATCTCCAGCAACTCGACATGGAAAGCAACGGCAAATCGACCAGCCGCGACGGTCACCCGGTAACGTGGTCAACTGGACCCGTCCTGTTCGGCGAGCCGGGCACCAACGGCCAGCACGCTTTCTACCAGTTGATCCACCAAGGCAGCCGCTTGGTTCCATGCGATTTCCTCGCCTCGGCGGAAACGCACAATCCGCTGGGGAATCACCATCTGCTGCTGCTATCGAACGTGCTGGCCCAGGCCGAGGCGCTGATGCGCGGCAAGACCGAGGACGAGGCCCGCGCCGAACTGACCAAAGCCGGGCTGTCCGGGGCCGAGTTGGAAGCCCAGCTTCCCCATCGGCTGTTCCCCGGCAACCGCCCCAGCAACACCTTGCTTTATCGCAGCCTCGACCCCCGCACGCTGGGGATGCTTCTGGCCCTGTACGAGCACAAGGTGTTCGTCCAGGGCGTGATCTGGGACATCAACAGCTTTGATCAATGGGGCGTCGAACTGGGCAAAGCGCTGGCCAAGGCGATTTTACCCGAACTGTCAGGCGATACGCCGGTTACCCCGCACGATTCCTCGACGGCCGGACTGATCGCAACAATCCGCACTCTCAGAACGGGGGGATAGAACGGAGGCGCTTTTCCTCCACCCTATCCCTGATCACGACGATCCGTTCCGATCAGTCCAGCTTGGCGCTACGCCTCGCCTGGATCGTCGAATGTCAGCAAGGCCGCGAGGCCGCTATCCGGGGCGGCCTCGACCGAGCGAAGCTGGCGGTCGATCGCGCGCTTCCTGACCGCGACGTCATCAATTGTCTTCGACGCTTCCTGAAGCTTCTTCTGCACCTTATCCAGCACCTCGCCATACTTGCCGAACTCGGTTTTAACCGCGCCCAGGATCTCCCATACCTCGCTGGAACGCTTTTCGATCGCCATGGTGCGGAATCCCATCTGCACCGCGTTAAGGATAGCCCCCAGCGTGGTTGGACCGGCGGCGACAACCTTATAATCGCGCTGGATCAGATCGATCAGGCCAGGACGGCGCAGGACTTCCGCATACAAACCCTCGGTCGGCAGAAACAGGATCGCGAAGTCAGTGGTGACGGGCGGATTAATGTATTTGTTGCGGATTTCACGGGCACAGACCTTAACCCGTGCTTCCAGGGCGCGGGCAGCGGCCTCGACCGCCTCGGGATCGGCGCGTTCAACCGCAAGCTGAAGCCGTTCGTAATCCTCGTTGGGGAATTTCGAATCGATCGGCAACAAGACTTCGGGTTCGTCATCGCCCTTTCCCGGCAGTCGGATCGCGTAATCGACTCGCTCGGCCGAGCCTTTGCAACAATTAGCCTCGCGCATGAACTGGTCCTGGCGAAAAATCTGCTCCAGAAGTGCGCCCAGTTGGACTTCGCCCCAGGTGCCCCGCGTCTTGACGTTGGTCAGCACCCGCTTCAGATCGCCGACACCGCTGGCCAGGGTCTGCATCTCGCCCAGCCCCTTATGCACCTGCTCCAGCCGGTCGCTGACCAGCTTAAACGATTCGCCCAGTCGCTTTTCCAGCGTCCCCTGAAGCTTTTCATCGACGGTCTGGCGCATCTGTTCCAGCTTGGCGGCATTGTCGCCGCGCACACGGTCGAGCTGTTCCGAAACGGTGCGGGTCTGTTCGGTGACCGCCTTAGAGACGGTATCGAGACGTTCGCGCAGGGTTGCCGCCAGCCCGTCGCCGACCTGCTTCAGTCCCGCCCCCACTTCTTCCCGCAACGCCCGCCCCTGCGCCGCCTGATCCGAGCGCGCCTCTGCCAACTTTTGTTCGATCAGCAGGCGCAGATCGGTATGAGTGCGCTCGGCGGCAGCACGGGCCTCGGCCTGGAAGGCACGAATCTGGCCGCCGATTTCCTCCCGACCCAGCCGGGCTTGAGCCGCGAAATCCTCACGCAGACTGCGTTCGATCCAGTCCAGCCGATTGTCCGATGCCCCCTCGCCACCGCGCCGCGCCGTCCACAACACGGCAACCAAAGTGACAAGGGACGCCCCGGCAGAGATGGCGGCGGCGATTTCGACGATCATGGCGGTGGGTCCGTTCGCGGGATCAAAAAATGTGTTGCAGATGCATCAAATAAGAATTAGTCTATTTACATAGAGACGAACGGGAAGTTTCAGTCCACCCTGCTCCCCGAACGTCTCGCCCACTCCGCCATCCCCCCTGGCGGAAAAGGCACCTCGATCCGCGCGCCCCGCAGCCCCCCCTTGCGACGCGCGAATCGACCAGGGCGGCGAGGAACTGCATTTCGGATTGCCGGTTCCTCGCCGGCCCTCAAATCTTCCACAGATCGATTGCCGGTTTGATGTCGTCTTGTTCCGTTGTCGGGACAAGGGGCCATATTCGGCCCCTTGTCGTCGTCAAACGTGAAGAGCTCGCCCGTTGGCGGCCAGCGCCGCCTCCTTGACCGTTTCGGACAAGGTGGGATGGGCGTGGCATGTCCGGGCGATGTCTTCGGCTGCCGCGCCGAACTCAATCGCCAGAACAATTTCGGCGATCAGATCGCCCGCATTGGGGCCGATGATGTGGGCGCCCAACACCTGATCGGTGGCAGCATCGGCGAGAATCTTCACGAAACCATCGGTGTCGTTCATCGAGCGGGCGCGGCCGTTGGCGAGGAAAGGGAACTTGCCGACCGTATAGGCGGTTCCGGCCTCCTTCAACTGCTCCTCGGTGCGGCCGACCGATGCGACTTCCGGCCACGTATAGACCACCGAGGGGATCGCCTCATAATTGACGTGACCGTGCTGACCGGCAAGAATTTCGGCCAGGGCAACGCCTTCATCCTCGGCCTTGTGCGCCAACATCGCACCTCCGACGACATCGCCGATGGCATAGACGCCAGGGACATTGGTGCGGAACGAGCCATCGATCTTGACGAAACCGCGAGCGGTTCGTTCGATCCCGACCGTCTCCAGCCCCAGTCCCTCGACGAAGGGACGGCGGCCGATCGCGACCAGCACCACGTCGGCATCCAGGGTCTCGGCCGCGCCTCCGGCGGCAGGCTCCAGCGTCAGAACCGCGCCGTCACCCTTGCGCTCACCCGCCAGCACCTTGGTCGCCAGCTTGAAGCTCATCCCCTGTTGGCCGAGCAGGCGGGTCATCGTCTTTGACACGTCAAGGTCGTGGAACGGCAGGATGCGGTCGAGATATTCGACCACAGTCACCTCGGCCCCCAACCGGCCCCACACGGTGCCAAGTTCCAGACCGATCACGCCACCACCGATCACCACCAGCCGTTTGGGGACGTTGGGCAGGGCCAGGGCACCGGTGGAGGAGACGAACACCTCTTCATCAATGGTAAGCCCCGGCAACGGAGTCACCTCGGACCCGGTCGCCAACACGATCGCCCGTGCGGTCAGGGTCGAGACGGCTCCATCCGGCGCGGTCACCGTCACCCGACCGTCCCCGGCCAGCGACCCGGCCCCGAGGATACGGGCGATCTTGTTCTTCTTGAGCAGGAAATCGATGCCCTTAGTGTTGTCGGCAACCACCTTGTCCTTATGGGCCATCATCGCGGGCAGATCGAGTTCGACCCCCGCGACCTTGACGCCAAAGGCTCCCAACCCATGGGCAGCGGTGTGATAATGGTGCGAGGCCGTTAACAACGCTTTTGACGGAATGCAGCCGACATTAAGACAGGTGCCACCCAGCGTCGGACGCTTTTCGACAATGGCGACCGACAGGCCCAATTGCGCGGCGCGGATCGCGGCGACATAGCCGCCCGGACCGCCACCGATAACAACAAGATCGAAGGAAGAATCGGACATCGGTTCTAGACCTCCAGCAGCAGACGCGAGGGATCTTCGATCCCGTCCTTGACCCGGACTAGGAACGATACGGCCTCGCGGCCGTCGATGATGCGGTGGTCGTAAGACAGAGCCAAATACATCATCGGGCGGGCGGCGATGCTGCCATCCGGCATCACCATCGGCCGCTGCTGCACCTTGTGCATGCCCAGGATCGCCGATTGCGGCGGGTTAAGGATCGGGGTGCTCATCAGCGAGCCATAGACCCCACCGTTGGAGATGGTGAAGGTGCCGCCGCTAAGGTCTTCCATCGTCAACTTGCCGTCGCGGGCCTTCTTGCCCAGCCCGGCGATGGTCTGCTCGATCCCGGCGAAGGACAACTGATCGGCTCCGCGCACCACCGGCACCACCAGCCCCTGGGGCGTACCGACGGCAACGCCGATATCGTAATATTTCTTATAGATCAATTCGTCGCCCGCGATCTCGGCATTGACCGCCGGCCATTCCTTCAACGCGGCGACACAAGCCTTGACGAAGAAGGACATGAACCCAAGCTTGGTTCCGTGTTTCTTCTCGAACGCGTCCTTGTACTGATTGCGCAGATCGAACAGCGCGGTCATATCCACCTCGTTGAAGGTGGTCAGCATCGCGGCGGTATTCTGCGCATCCTTCAGACGCTCGGCGATCCGCTTGCGCAGACGGGTCATCTTCACCCGTTCCTCACGCCCGCCCAAATCGGCGGCCGGAGCAGCGGCAGGCGTAGGAACCGGCGCGGCCAGCGCCGACAGCACGTCCCCCTTGGTCACCCGACCGTCCTTGCCGGTCCCGGCCAGAGCGGCGGGATCGAGACCGCCATCGGCGGCAATCTTCTTGGCCGAGGGCATCACCGCCGGAGCAGCAGGCGCGGTAGCGGCAGCCGGGGCCGCCACGGGCTTGGACGCCGGAATGATCGGCTGGGTTCCCGCCTCGCCGATCAGCCCCAACACAGCACCAACACCAACGGTCGCTCCGCTGGCAACGATGATCTCGGTCAGAACGCCGGAGGCCGGAGACGGCACCTCGACGGTCACCTTATCAGTTTCCAATTCGACCAGAGATTCGTCGGCGCGAACGGTCTCGCCGACCGCCTTGAACCATTTGGCGACGGTGGCCTCGGTGACGGATTCGCCCAGCGTGGGAACCTTGATTTCGGTCGACATGGCGGTGCTTCCCTTGATCCTATTGTCTTTTATTTTCTATGCGTGCAGCCGCGACAATTTGGTGGCGCGGCGGAACGGCTGGAACAAATCGCTCTGATCGCCGACCAGAGCTTTCTCGATGATCGCCTGCTGTTCGGCGACGTGAGTCTTGTACAAACCGCTGGCGGGCGAGGCCGCCGCCTTGCGGCCGCAATAGACCGCCCGCTTCGCCTTGAGGTCGAGTTCCTCGCAAATGAATTCGATGCGGCGATCGACAAAAGTCCACGGCCCCATATTGGCCGGCTCTTCCTGAACCCACAGCAATTCGGCGTTGGGGTAACGCGCCAACTGATGCTTGATCGCATCCTTGGGCCAGGGATAGAGCTGCTCGACCCGAATGATCGCGACATCGTTGAGATTGCGACGAGTCCGTTCCTCCAGCAGGTCATAATAGACCTTGCCGGAGCAAAGCAGCACCCGGCGGATCTTGGCATCGGCGATCAAATGGGCGGTCTCGGCCAACACCCGATAGAACCGGGTTCCGGCCTGGAACTCGTCCAGATTGGAGACGCACAGCTTGTGCCGCAGCAACGATTTCGGCGTCATGATGACCAGCGGCTTGCGGTAATTGCGGCGCAACTGGCGGCGCAAGGCGTGGAAGTAATTGGCCGGGGTCGAGACGTTACAGACCAGCCAATTGTCTTCGGCCGAAAGCTGAAGATAACGCTCCCACCGCGCCGAACTATGTTCCGGCCCCTGGCCTTCATAGCCGTGCGGCAACAGCAGCACCAAACCGGACATCCGCAGCCACTTCGACTCGCCCGAGGAAATGAACTGGTCGATGATGACCTGAGCGCCGTTGGCGAAATCGCCGAACTGGCCTTCCCACATCACCAGCGAATTCGGCTCGACCTGGGAATAGCCGTATTCGAACGCCAGCACCGCTTCTTCCGACAGAGGGCTGTCGATCACCTCGAACCGGGCCTGATCCTCACGCAACAGATTCAGCGGTTCGAACCGGGCCTCGGTCTCCTGATCGACCAGACGGCAATGACGCTGCGAGAAGGTGCCGCGTCCGCAATCCTGACCGGATAGCCGCACCGGATTACCCTCGACCAGCAACGTGCCAAAGGCCAGCGCCTCAGCGGTCGCCCAATCGATCCCGGCCCCGGACTCGATCATCTCGCGCTTGGCGTCAAGCTGGCGCAAGACCTTGCGGTTGACGGCGAACCCCTCGGGCACCCGAGCCAGCCCCAGGCCAACCTCACGCAGCAGGTCGATCGGAACGCCGGTCTTTTCCTCGCGGAATTCCTCTTCGTCGGCAAGCTGGACGATGCCCTGCCACTTGCCTTCGAGCCAGTCGGCCTTGTTGACCTTGAACGATTTCGACGCCTGGAACTCGCGTTCCAGCAGCGCCTGGAAATCGGCGGAAACGGCCTCAACCTCCTCGGCGGTCATGACCCCCTCGGCGACCAGCTTGGCACCGTAAATCGCTCGCGTCGTCGGATGACCGGCGATCTTGCGGTACATCAGCGGCTGGGTAAAGCCGGGTTCATCCGCTTCGTTATGGCCTTGGCGGCGATAACATTGCATGTCGATCACGACGTCGCTTTTGAATTCCTGACGGAATTCGATAGCGATCCGGGCGACATGCACCACCGCTTCGGGATCGTCGGCATTGACGTGGAACACCGGAGCCTGGAAGCCCTTCGCCACATCCGAGCAATATGGGCCGGAACGCGAATATTGCGGCGCGGTAGTAAAGCCGATCTGATTATTAATGATGATGTGCAGCGTGCCGCCGGTGGCGTACCCCTTCAACTGCGACAACAGGAAGGTTTCCGGCACGATCCCCTGACCGGCAAAGGCGGCATCGCCGTGCAGGATGATGCCCAACACGCTGGTCCGCTCGGTATCGCCGCGATGGGTCTGCTTGGCGCGAACCTTGCCGACCACCACTGGCCCGACGACTTCAAGATGCGACGGGTTGGGCACCAGCGACAGGTGCACCACCTTGCCGTCGAAATCGCGATCGCCCGAAGTGCCCAGATGGTATTTGACGTCGCCCGATCCCTGAACGTCCTCGGGATGGGCGGCATTGCCCTGAAATTCCGAGAAGATCGCCTGATACGGCTTCTTCAGGAAGTTGGCCAGCACGTTCAGACGTCCGCGGTGGGCCATTCCCATCACCACGTCATTAAGACCAAGCTGGCTGCCGCGCTTCAGGATTTGTTCCAGCGCCGGAATGACTGTTTCGCCGCCTTCCAGCCCGAACCGCTTGGTCCCGGTATATTTCAGTTGCAGGAAGCGTTCGAACCCCTCGGCCTCGGTCAGGCGTTCCAAAATCGCCTGCTTGCCACGCGGGGTGAAGTCGGTTCGGTTGTGAATCGATTCGATGCGTTTTTGAATCCAGGCCTTCTGATCGGGATCCTGGATATGCATGAACTCAACGCCGATGCGGGCGCAGTAAGTATCACGCAGAACCTGCATGATCTTGCGCAGGCTGGCAGATTCAAGCCCCAACACATTGTCGATGAAGATCTCGCGGTCGAGATCGGCATCGGTGAAGCCGTAGGTCCGGTAGTCAAGCTCGGGATGCTGTTCCTGCGCGGTCAGCCCCAACGGGTCCAGCTCGGCCTGGAGATGGCCGCGCACCCGGTACGAGCGAATCAACATCAGGGCGCGGATCGAATCCAGCTGGGCCTGACGGATCGCCGCCGGATCGGACGCCGTGGCGGCGGCCTTGGCGTCTTTCTTCGCGGGCGGCGCATCGGGATCGGCGGCACCGATCACCTTCAAGTCGCGACGAAGCGCGCCCTGTCCCTTGAAGTCTCCCGCCAGTGCGCCGGGATCATCGTGCAATTCATGGAAAAAGCGGACCCAGGACGGGTCAACCGAGGCCGGATCGTCAAGATAGCGACCATACAACTCGGCGATAAAAACGGCGTTGCCGCCGCTCAGAAAGGACATTTCCTCGGAGTGCCTGGTCATCCTGGGAATCAACGCGGGGATCGCCCGCGCCCCTTTCACGTTTGGGCGGAGCGGCGCCGCCGGGACGCCACCCTGGCCTGCGTCTCGAACCATCGGCATTGCCGATAGGCCCCGGTCCGACATTCCGACGTCGCCGGACCGGGGGAGCGGGATCAGCCCTTCAGAAGAGCCAGCATCGTCGAACCCAACGCCGCCGGAGATTCGGCAACGGCGATTCCAGCCGAACGCATGGCCTCGATCTTGAAGTCGGCCGTGTCGTTACCGCCCGAGATCACCGCACCGGCATGACCCATGCGGCGGCCCGGAGGTGCGGTACGACCGGCGATGAAGCCGACGGTCGGCTTCTTGATCTTCGAGTCGCGCAGCAATTCGGCACCCTTGACCTCGGCATCGCCGCCGATTTCGCCGATCATGATGATCGCCTCGGTCTCGGGATCGTCCAGGAACATTTCCAGGCTATCGACGAAGTTGGTGCCGTTGATCGGATCGCCACCGATACCGATGCAGGTGGTCTGGCCCAGACCGGCAGCCGTGGTCTGCGCCACCGCTTCATAGGTCAGGGTGCCCGAACGCGACACGATGCCAACCTTGCCGCGGCGATGGATATGACCGGGCATGATGCCGATCTTGCACTCGCCGGGGGTGATGACGCCGGGGCAGTTCGGCCCGATCAGCCGGGTCTTCGACCCAACCAGGGCGCGCTTGACCGCCAGCATGTCGGCGACCGGAATGCCCTCGGTGATGCAGACGGCCAATTCGATCTCGGCGTCGATCGCCTCAAGGATGGCGTCGGCGGCGAACGGCGGCGGCACATAGATCACGGTGGCATTGCAGCCGGTGCGGGCCTTGGCCTCGGCGACGGTGTTGAACACCGGGAGGTCAAGGTGCGAGGTGCCGCCCTTGCCCGGAGTGACGCCACCGACCATCTTGGTGCCGTAGGCGATCGCCTGCTCGGAATGGAAGGTGCCCTGAGCGCCGGTAAAGCCCTGGCAGATCACCTTGGTCTCGGAATTAACGAGAACGGCCATGATTACGCAGCCTCCTTCACGGCCTTGACCACCTTTTCGGCGGCATCCGCCAGATTGTCGGCGGCGATGATGGGCAGACCGCTCTGGGCCATGATCTTCTTGCCCAGTTCGACGTTGGTGCCCTCAAGCCGGACCACCAACGGCACGTTGAGGCTGACCTCACGCGCGGCGGCGATAACGCCCTCGGCGATAACGTCGCACCGCATGATGCCGCCGAAGATGTTGACCAGGATGCCTTCGACGTTGGGATCGGACAGGATCAGCTTGAACGCGGTGGTAACGCGCTCCTTGGTCGCCCCGCCGCCGACATCAAGGAAGTTGGCGGGCGAGCCGCCATACAGCTTGATGATATCCATCGTCGCCATCGCCAGACCGGCACCGTTGACCATGCAGCCGATCGAGCCGTCCAGCTTGATGTAATTGAGCGAGTGGCGAGCCGCTTCGAGTTCGGCCGGATCTTCCTCGGCCTCGTCGCGCAGTTCCTCGACTTCCTTGTGACGGAACAGAGCGTTGTCGTCGAAGTTGATCTTGGCGTCGAGCGCGATCACGTCGCCGTCACCCGAGACGACCAGCGGGTTGATCTCGGCGATCGACATATCGAGATCGACGAACGCCTTGTACAGGGCGCCGATGAACTTGACGGCGGAATTGACCTGCTTGCCCTCAAGACCCAGGCTGAAGGCGATCTGACGGCCGTGATAGGCCTGAAAGCCCTGGACCGGATCGATCGCGACCTTGGTGATCTTTTCCGGGTGGGTGGCGGCGACCTCTTCGATCTCCATGCCGCCCTCGGTCGAGGCCATGATGGTAATCCGCGAGGTGGCGCGGTCGATCAGCATGCCGAGATACAGCTCGCGCTTAATGTCACAGCCCTGCTCGACATAGACGCGCTTGACCTCGCGACCGGCCGGGCCGGTCTGGGCGGTGACCAGCACCTTGCCCATGATCGCGTTGACGGTCTCTTCGACTTCCTTAATCGACTTGACGACCCGGACACCGCCCTTGCCCGAGCTGTCGCCCAGGAAATGGCCCTTGCCGCGACCGCCAGCGTGAATCTGGGCCTTAACCACCCAGACCGGGCCGCCCAAGGTTTCGGCAACCTGTCCGGCTTCGGCGGGGGTGTAAGCCACCCCCCCCTTCAGCACGGCGACGCCGTACCGGGCCAGCAATTGCTTGGCTTGGTACTCGTGGATATTCATTCGCGTTTGCTCCCTGTGTTTTTTTAGCCGATCAGGCCTTTAGCGACCGTGACCAGTCCCCGCACTGCGTCGGCGGACTTATTGAATGCAGTCTGCTCCTCGGCATCGAGGGCGATCTCAACCACCCGCTCGACGCCACCCTCGCCCAGCACCACCGGCACGCCGACGAACACGTCGTCGGGCTGGCCGTAAATACCGGCCTTCACCAGGGTCGCGACGGGCATAACCCGCTTCTTGTCCTTCAGATACGATTCGGCCATCGCCACCGCCGACGCGGCGGGAGCATAGAAGGCCGAACCCGTCTTCAGCAGATTGACGATCTCGGCACCGCCATCACGGGTGCGCTGCACGATCTTGTCGAGGCGCTCCTGAGTGGTCCAGCCCATCTTAACGAGGTCGGGCAGCGGAATACCGGCAACGGTGGAATAGCGAACCAGCGGGACCATCGTGTCGCCGTGGCCACCCAGAACGAACGCGGTGACATCTTCGACCGAGACGTTGAACTCTTCGGCCAGGAAGGTGCGGAAGCGAGCGGAATCCAGCACGCCGGCCATGCCGACGATCCGGTTGGCGGGCACGCCGGAGAAATGCTGCAACGCCCACACCATCACGTCGAGCGGATTGGTGATGCAGATGACGAACGCATCGGGGCAGTTTTCGCGGATGCCTTCGCCGACGGCCTTCATCACCTTGAGGTTGATGCCGACCAGATCGTCGCGGCTCATCCCCGGCTTGCGCGCGACACCGGCGGTGACGATCACCACGTCGGCACCCTTGATCGCGGCATAGTCGTTGGCGCCGGTATAGCGGACATCGACACCCTCGACCGGAGTCGATTCCTGGATGTCCAGCCCCTTGCCCTGCGGCACGCCCTCGACGACGTCAAACAGGACGACGTCGCCCAGTTCCTTCAGGCCGATCAGATGGGCGAGCGTGCCGCCGATATTGCCGGACCCTACGAGAGCGATCTTCTTGCGAGCCATGATGGGAAATTCCCTCGAACGTGGTAACAAATTGCTCTGACGGGTGGGCGCAAAACAGCCGCCGCAATCACCGTCGGTCGGCTTTGGTACCCGGTTTTCAGCCCAAGGGCAAGGACATTGCCGACGGGACAACACCTACGAAATATCGTTCATTCCAGCGCGCTTGCAGCAAACAGGTCCGCAATCACTAGACCCATTCGAACATACCCTACCCGGAGGGGTTTTCGCCACCCTAAAGGATGGGGCGGAATCCAGCGGAATCGCTTTATTCCCGTGCGATCCATCCCTCGCTCTGCATCTCGATCAAGCGGGACACCGTGCGTTGGAATTCGAACGCACCGACGCCTTCGGGATACAGGTGTTCCGGCTGCGCGGCGGCGGAACAGATCAGGGTGACGCGGCGCTCGTACAACGCATCGACCAGGGTGACGAAACGCCGGGCCTTGTCGGCATTGGCGGGCGACAGGATCGGGATGTCGGACAGAATCAGGGTGTGATAACGCCCCGCCAGCTCCAGGTAATCCGACGGCCCCAACGCGGCACCGCACAATTGGGCAAAGGAAAAGCGGGCGACGCCGACGGCCGCCAGCGGTACCCGAACCGGATGGCCGTTGACCTCGAAGGTGTGAGGAATCGCGACAACGCCTTCGGTCAAGCGGGCAAAAGCCAGCTCCAGCGCCGATTCGGCGGCCTCGTCATTAGGAGAGTGGAAGACGCGCAGACCGCGTTTGCGTCCCAAGCGGTAGTCGCGCTCGGATTTCAGTTCGAGGATTTCGAACCTTTGCTCGATCAGAGCGATGAAGGGCAGGAAGCGGTCGCGCTGCAACCCGTCTTTATAAAGGTCCGATGGTGGCCGGTTCGAGGTGATCACCATCACCACGCCCTCATCGAGCATGCATTGGAACAACCGGCCGACGATCATCGCATCGCCGATATCGGTGACCTGCAACTCATCCAGGCACAGCAACCACGCCTCGGCAGCAACGGCGCGGGCCAATTTGGGGATCGGGTCAGCGTCGCGGCGGCTGGGAGCCTGACGCCAGCGGTGGATCTCGACATGGAGATCGCGCATGAATTCGTGGAAGTGAACGCGCTTCTTTCCGGGGATGGTGGCTGTCTCGAAGAACAGGTCCATCAGCATCGACTTGCCGCGTCCGACCTCGCCGAAGATATAGATGCCCTGGTAGGGGCGGGAGCGGTCGCCGCCCAGCAAAGACCGCCCTCGTCGAAGACCGAACCGAGCCAACCAGCCGGTTCCGGCCAAAGCCGGGCGATAGCCGGTCAAGGCCAGATGAAGCTCATGCAGCTTCTCGATCGCGACGGCCTGAGCGATGTCGGGTTTGATCGCGCCCGCGTTCACCCGCTCGCGGTAGGCGGTGAGCGGACCGCCGCTCATGCGTCCGAAACGGGGGCCGGACGACCGGCGTGAGCGGGGCGGGATGCGCCGCACAAAGCCAGCCATTCCTCTTCGGACAACAGCGCAAGACCAAGATCGCGGGCGGCGGTTGCCTTCGACCCGGCATCGGCGCCGACGACGACGAAATCTGTCTTACGGGTCACCCGTCCAACCACCTTGGCCCCCATCGATTCGGCACGCGCCTTCGCTTCGTCGCGGGTCATCCGGGTCAGGGTGCCGGTGAAGACCAGGGTTCGCCCCGACAGCGGCGAATCCGCCGCCTCGATCTTACGGGCCGGATCGATCCCGCCCCCCAACGCCGCCATCGCCGCGATCAAATCGTCCAGCGCGACCAGATTATGATCCTCGGCAAAGAAATCAGCCAGATCCTTGGCCACCGATGGGCCGATATCTTCGATCGAGGTCAGCTCGGCGCGGGCTTCCTCGTCGCCTTCGCGGATCTGGACCATCGCCGTCCGCCACTGCTCCAGCGTGCCGTAATGACGGGCCAGACGGCGGGCGGTAGCCTCGCCAATCTGGCGGATGCCCAGCGCGAAAATAAAGCGTTCCAGCCCGATCTGGGCACGGGAGCGAATCGAGGCGAACAGCTTGTCGGCCGACTTCTTGCCCCAACCGTCGAAATTCTCCAGCCGGGTCAGCGATGCGCTGTCGGCCACTTCCAGCCGGAAGATATCGGCGGGCTTACGGACCAAGCCGCGCTCCCACAGGAATTCGACGTTCTTTTCCCCCAGCCCCTCGATATCGAAGGCGGTGCGGGCAGCGAAGTGACGCAGGCGTTCCTTGGCCTGGGCGTCGCAGGTCAACCCACCGACACACCGGCGCACCACCTCGCCCGTCGGCCGTTCGGCATGCGCGCCGCAAACCGGACAGACGGAGGGAAACACGAACGGTTCGGTTCCCTCGGGCCGCAGCCCCTCGATCACGCCCACCACCTGGGGGATCACGTCACCGGCGCGCTGGACGATCACCATGTCGCCGACGCGAACGTCCTTGCGGACAACCTCATCCTCGTTATGGAGGGTGGCGCGGGCGACAACGACGCCGCCGACATTGACCGGAGCCAGAATTGCCACCGGGGTCAGCGCACCAGTGCGACCAACCTGAATCTCGATCCGCTCCAGCCGGGTGGTGGCCTGCTCGGCGGGGAATTTGTGGGCGATTGCCCAGCGCGGCGAGCGGCTGACCATCCCCAGGCGACGTTGCAGGTCGATATCGTCAACCTTATAGACAACGCCGTCGATATCGTAATCCAGCTTGGCGCGATGCTCGGCCAGCACCTGGAAGAAAGCCATCAGTTCGGCAACCGTGCCGCACGGGCTGACCAGCGGATTGACCTTGAAGCCCCACGCCTTCAGTTGCGAGAGAAGGCCCCAATGGCTGGAGGCGAAGGGTTCGGACGCATCGCCGACCGCGTAGGCAAACAGGCTGAGACGCCGACCTGCGGTCACCGACGGATCAAGCTGACGCAACGATCCGGCGGCGGCATTGCGCGGATTGGCAAACGGCTTGTCCCCGGACTCTTCCTGACGACGGTTAAGGTCGAGGAAATCCGCCTTCGCCATATAGACCTCGCCCCGAATCTCGATCGAGGCGGGGGCGTCGGCGGGCAACTCGCGCGGCAATTGGTCCGTGTCGAGGGTCAGGATGTTGGCGGTAACATCCTCGCCCTCGGTACCGTCGCCACGGGTCGCGGCCTGAACCAGCCGCCCGCCCTCGTAGCGGAGATTGATCGACAGACCGTCGATTTTCGGCTCGGCGACGAAGCCCAGCGCCTCCTCGGGCGTGAAGCCGAGAAAGCGGCGAACCTTCTGGACGAAATCGGCGACATCGCTTTCGGAGAAAGCGTTGTCGAGCGACAGCATCGGCGTGCGGTGCACCACCTTGCCAAAGCCCTCGGCCCCCCGTGCGCCGACTCGCCGCGACGGGCTGTCGGGACGGATCAGATCGGGAAAGCGCGCCTCGATCGCGGCATTGCGCCGAACCAGGGCGTCATACGCGCCGTCGTCGATCAGCGGCGATGCCAGAACGTGATAGGCATTGTCATGACGGGCGATTTCGTGGGCCAGACGGTCCAGTTCGATCGCCGCATCGTGCGGAGTGAGGGTATCGAGATTAAAATCGGTGCCGGTCATGCCAGTGCGCTTCACGTTGCGTAAGGAGGGAACCCCCCCGGCGGCTGACGGCCCGCGCCGCCCTCACGCCTGACGGGCATCGATAATGGCCCGGCGGATCGCGCGGGTCTCGGTGAATTTTTGCTGCAAGGTCTCGCCCTCGCCCCAGCGGATCGCCCGCTGCAACGCGGTCAGATCCTCGGTGAAGCGCTGGATGACTTCCAGCACCGCCTCGCGATTGCTGAGGAAGACGTCGCGCCACATCACGGGATCGGACGCGGCGATGCGGGTGAAATCGCGAAAACCCGAGGCCGAGAACTTGATGACCTCGTGCTGAAGATGGCCTTCGAGATCGCTCGCGGTGCCGACGATGGTATAGGCGATCAGATGCGGCAGATGCGAGGTGATCGCCAGCACCTTATCGTGATGCTGCGGGTCCATGATCTCGACATCCGAGCCGATCCGCCGCCACATCTCGGACAGACGCTCCAGCGCCGCCTCGTCGGTCCCGGGCACCGGAGTCAAAATCTGCCAACGCCCGACGAACAGCCCGTCAACGGCGCTGGACGGACCGGAATGCTCGGTGCCCGCGATGGGATGGCCGGGAATAAAGTGCACCCCGTCGGGGATATGCGGCCCCAGGTCGCGCACCACCGCCTGCTTGACCGAGCCGGTATCGGTGACAATGGTTCCCGCGGTCAGATGCGGGCCGATCACGGCACCGACCTGCTCCATCGCTCCCACCGGAACGCCGACCACCACCAACCCCGCACCGGGAACGGCGCGGGCGGGGTCGTCGGTAGCCTCGTCAACCAGCCCCATCTCCAGGGCAACGCGACGAGCCTCGGGGTCAATCTCCAACGCCACCAGGCGCCGGGCCAAGCCGTTCCGACGCAGTGCCACCGCCAGAGACGCACAGATATGACCGATCCCGACCAGACAAACGGTATCGAAGGATGACTCGTCGGTCATCCTTCTGCCTCGCCGGCAAGGAACGTGGCCAGGGTCTCCGCCACCGCCTGGGTTTCCTCGGCATTACCGATGGTGATACGCAGGCTGTCGGGCAGGCCATAGCTGGCCATCGCCCGGACGATGATACCATTGCGACGCAGATAGGCATCGGCGGCAGCGGCATCGCGCCCGGCCTCGTGCGGGAAGTGGACGAGGAGGAAGTTCGCCACACTGGGCACCACGGTCAGGCCAAGTTCGGTCAGCCGGTCAGCCAACCAGGAACGCCATGCCTCGTTGTGGGACTTGGCACGGGCATAGTGCTCGGTGTCGTTGAAGGCAGCCAGACCGGCAATCAGCGCCGACGACGAAACATTGAACGGGCCGCGCACCCGGTTCAGCACGTCCGCGATCGAGTCGGGGCAATAGGCCCAGCCCAGGCGCAGGCCGCCCAGGGCATAGATCTTCGAGAAGGTGCGGCAGACCACGGTATTCTCGCCAGCCTCGACCAGTTCCTTGCCGCAGGAATAATCCTCGGCCGAAACGAACTCGGAATAAGCGGCGTCGATGACCAGCAGAACATGATCGGGCAGACCGGCACGCAGCCGCGCCACCTCGTCCTTCGGCAGATAGGTGCCGGTCGGATTGTTGGGATTGGCGAGATAAACGATCTTGGTACGCGGTGTTACCGCCGCCAGCAGATTATCAACGCTGGCGGTCAGATCGACCTCGGCCGCCTTGACCGGGGTGGCGCCGCTGACCTTGGCGGCAATCGCGTACATCAGGAAGCCGTGCTCGGATTGCAGCACCTCGTCGCCCGGCCCGGCATAGGCCCGGCACAACAGGCCCAGCAATTCGTCCGAACCGGCACCACAGACGATCCGATCCGCCGCGAAGCCGAAGCGGGCGGCGATAGCGGCACGCAATTCAGTAGCTCCACCATCGGGATAGCGGTGGATTTCGGGAGCCAGCGCCGCGAGCGCCTCCATCGCCTTGGGACTCGGCCCCAGGGCACCCTCGTTCGAGGATAATTTGATGACGCGGCTAACACCCTCAAGGGCGGATTCGCCACCGACATAGGGACGGACATCCATGATGCCGGGACGGGGCGCGGGAGCGGACACGGGCGGAAACTCCTAGGTTACGGCACGAAATAGCTCTTTAGCTCAGGGAATGCTTTCGGGGGGAAGAGGCGTGGCGTAGCCGCCGATCACCGAAACGTGAGCCACCGGCTCGCGCTGGGCGGCCAGCCGCGCCAAACGGGGATCGCCAACGGCGACGTGCCCTTGAATCTCGATCAGATGCAGCCAGGCGTCGCCGCGACGGCAAATTGCCAGCAACCCGGCCGATTCCAGCCCTCCCGCCGCCATGGCGGCGCGCAGACGGTCGCGGCTGACGTCGGGGCCGGTCTCCAGCACGACCAAGGTGCGGTCGTCGCCGGTATCGTCATGATCGCGGCACGCAATCACCAGCGCCTGAGGCAACTCGGCCACACCGGAAGAAAGCGGCGGCGAGACGAACGGCAGACGGGCGACGACGCGGGGGGCTTCTCCGCTGCCGACGGCCAGACTGGCCCACCACGGCTCAGGCTCGTCAGCCATCTCGATTCCGGCGGGCATCGACACCAATCCGGCCGAAGCCTCGCTATCGGCAACGGCGCGCACCACCTGACCGGCAGTTCGACAAGCCTGGAGCGGCACCACGACACCGAAATGATTGCGGGCCAGTTCGATGAAATCGGGACCGCGCCCGGAAGACTGGACCGCGACGGCGAAGGGGGCCTGGATCGCCAGCAGCGCACCGATCATTTCGCGCCAGATCCGAACCAGAGCCATGCGCGGGAATTGCCCGCGATGACGGGCGAGCAGACGGCGCAAAATCTCGGCTTCGCGTCCGGGGCGAAGCACCGTAATCGTTTCGCCCTTCGCATTGGCGATCCGTTCGACCAGCGCGGAACGCTGGATCAACAAATCGTGAATCGACTCGTCGATACTGTCGATTTCACGGCGAAGGGAGTCGAGGCTGGTACTGTCCTGGGTCATGGCAAAGCGATGATCGAAATCCTGTTCAAGGGGAATAGGTTTAGTGCCCCCGCGCTTGGAAATCAAAGAAAACATTGACTCTGGGGGATGGCGAACCTAGCTAGGACATGATGATATGCCCTGTTCGTTGCCCGCCTCCGCGCGAAAAATGATAAGCAACCTGATGAGCGCAGCAGATACACCCCCTTCCGCCGATCCGGCCCTAAGTCCCGACCACCGTGTCGAACTGGGGCTTGACCGCCCGATCCGTCTCGATTGCGGTGTCGAGTTGGGACCAGTGACCGTCGCCTACCGCACCTACGGCCACCTTAACGCCGACCGTTCCAATGCCATTCTGATCTGCCATGCGCTTACCGGCGACCACCATGTCGCCGACCCGCATCCGATCACGGGGAAGCCGGGCTGGTGGGTCGATCTGGTCGGGCCGGGGCGGCTGCTCGACACCGACCGTTATTTCCTGATCTGCTCCAACGTCCTTGGCGGCTGCATGGGCACCACTGGCCCGGCCGAGATCGATCCAGCTACCGGCCGACCATGGGGACTGTCCTTTCCGGTCATCACCATCGGCGATATGGTCGAGGTCCAGGCCCGGCTGATCGACCATCTTGGCATCGACCAGTTGTTCTGCGTCATCGGCGGCTCGATGGGCGGAATGCAGGTTCTGGAATGGGCGCACAGCCATCCCGAGCGGGTGTTCGCGGCAATTCCGATCGCGTCCGCCGCCCGCCATTCCGCCCAGAACATCGCGTTCAACGAAGTTGGCCGTCAGGCGATCATGGCCGATCCCGACTGGTGCGACGGCGATTATCAAAGCCACGGCCTGCGGCCCAAGCGCGGGCTGGCGGTGGCGCGGATGGCCGCGCACATCACCTATCTGTCGGAACCGGCGCTGCACCAGAAATTTGGCCGCAACCTTCAGAACCGCGAGCACATCACCTACGGCTTCGATGCCGATTTCCAGGTCGAAAGCTATCTGCGCCATCAGGGATCGACGTTCGTCGATCGCTTCGACGCCAATTCCTACCTTTTCATCACGCGGGCGATGGATTATTTCGACCTAGCGGCAGAAAATGGCGGCGTGCTGGCCAACGCCTTTCGCGGCACCCGGACCCGCTTCTGCGTGGTGTCGTTCTCCAGCGACTGGCTGTTCCCCACCCCGGAAAGCCGCGCCGTTGTCCATGCCCTGAACGCGGTAGCGGCGAACGTCAGCTTTGTCGAGATCCTCTCGGACAAGGGACACGACGCCTTCCTGCTGGACGAACCGGAATTTCACGCCACCCTGGCCGGTTTCCTTGATGGCGCCGCCGCCCATCGAGGCTTGCCGCCGCCCACCGGACAAAGGCGGTACGGACGATGATGACCCTGGCGAATGGCCCGTTGCGCGTCGATCTGAAGCTGATCGCCGAGATGGTCGAGCCTGGTGCCCGCGTGCTTGACGTCGGTTGCGGCGAAGGGGCGCTGCTCGACTGGCTGGGGCGCAATCGCGGCGTTGACGGACGCGGAATCGAACTGTCGATGGAAGGCGTGTCGGCCGGGGTCGGCCACGGCCTGTCGGTGATTCAGGGCGACGCGGATACCGATCTGAAGGATTATCCCAGCGGCGCGTTCGATTACGTTATCCTCAGTCAGACCCTTCAGGCCACCCACGAACCGCGCAAAGTGTTGGAAAACATGCTGCGGATCGGGCGGCACGCCATCGTGTCCTTTCCCAATTTCGGCCATTGGCGGGTTCGCGCCCATTTGCTGTTCCGGGGAACGATGCCGGTCACCGATACCCTGACCTATCAGTGGTACGACACACCCAACATTCATTTTTGTACCATCCGCGACTTCCTCGGCCTGTGCGACGCGCTGAACGTGCGGGTCGATAAGGCGATCGCGCTCGATCGTGACGGCCGAGTGCTGCCGCTGCCCCGCGCTGCCGGAATCGCCAACCTGTTCGCCGATCAGGCTTTGTTTGTCTTGTCGCGAGAGACCTGACCGTGGCGGGAGGGTTGTGGCTGGGGATCGGCTGCCGCCCTGGCCCTGACCCAACCGCCCTGGCCCGGCTTGCCGCCGAAATGCTGGCGGCTCATGCGCTGTCGCCGCTGGCGCTGACCGGGCTGGCTAGTCTCGACCGCCGCAGGGACGAAGCGGCGCTGTGCGCTCTCGCCGCTGACCTGAACCTCCCCATTTGTTACTTCTCCGCCGAGCGATTGGAGCGTGAGACACCGCGCCTTCGCCATCCATCGGCCGCCGTGTTCGCCGCCACCGGCTGTCACGGCGTTGCCGAGGCCGCCGCACTGGCCGCCGCCGGTCCCGACGCGGAACTGGTGGTGCCCAAGGTCGCCGTCGCCGGGCGGATCACCTTTGCCATCGCTGGCTCGCGCGTTGCTCTGGACAGCAGTCGGTGCGATGCTGGATACAGCGAAGCAAGCGGCGGAAACCAGGAATGACGATCCAGAAAAACGACGACGCCTCCGCTCCGGTCTTGTCGGTAGTGATCCCGTGCTACAACGAAGGCGAAAATGTTCCGCTGCTGTTCGGACGGCTGATGCCAGCGTTGCACGGCCTCGGCGTCACGGTCGAAGTGATCTGCGTCAATGACGGGTCGAGCGACGACACGCTGGCCCGGCTGCTAGCAGTACAAAAGTCCGAACCGTCATTGCGGATCGTCGATCTGTCGCGCAATTTCGGCAAGGAAAAGGCGCTTTCGGCCGGTTTATTCCACAGCCGGGGCCAAGCGGTGGTGCCGATGGACGCCGACCTGCAACACCCCCCCGAGGTCATCGGGGAGATGTTGGCGAAATGGCGCGAGGGTTGGGATGTCGTGTTCGCCCGTCGCGACGCCCGCACCGGCCAAGGCATGAAAGAAAGGGCCTTCGCCCGTGCCTTCTATTGGGTGTTCGACCACCTGTCCGACGTGCGGCTCCCGCGTGAAGTCGGCGATTTCCGCCTGATGGATCGCCGGGTGATCGATACCATCAACGAGATGCCGGAACGCTCGCGTTTCATGAAGGGCATCTTTGCCTGGGTCGGCTTCAACCACACCGAGATCATCTATCACCAGGGCGAGCGCGCCGCCGGAACATCGAAATTCAGTTCGATCAAGCTGCTGCGTTTTGCCTTTGACGGCCTGACCTCGTTTTCGAACTTCCCGCTACGAGTCTGGGGAGTCATCGGGGCCGTCATCTCCTCATTGGCCTTCTTTTATATCCTGTTCCGCATCATCAGAACCCTGGTCTGGGGGATCGACGTGCCGGGCTATGAATCGATCCTGGTCTCGGTTCTGTTCCTGGGCGGGATGCAATTGCTGACACTCGGCATCATCGGCGATTATCTCGGCCGGGTGTTCGATGAGGTAAAGGGACGGCCGCTGTTCATTGTCCGCCGCCTTTACGAACATGACGGCCGGGAATAACGACGACGCCCGGCTTGCTCCGCCCGGATCGACAGGGTAAACCGGACAGCCTGGGCAGACGGGGGATAGATCAAAATGGGCGGTTTCAAGCGAATCGGAGTCATGGGGGGTGGAGCCTGGGGAACAGCGCTGGCCCTGACGGCCCGCCGCGCCGGATTATCGGTAACGCTGTGGGCGCGTGAGCCAGAAGTCGTCGATTCGGTCAATAACCGCCGAACCAACGACCTGTTCCTGCCGGGCGTGGCGCTGGACGGCGACATCCACGCCACCGCCGATCAGGCCGAAGCCGCCAGCGCCGACGCCGTTTTGCTGGTGACTCCGGCCCAGCATCTGCGCGCCGGGTGCCGCGCCCTGGCTCCGTTCTGGCGGCCGGGCACTCCGGCGGTGATCTGTTCCAAGGGAATCGAACTCTCGACCTACGCCCTGATGGAGCGGGTGGTAACGGAAGAATTGCCCGAAGCCACCGTCGCGGTGCTGTCCGGGCCGACGTTCGCCATCGAGGTCGCACGCGGCTTGCCGACCGCGGTCACCCTGGCCTGCGCCGATCCCGGCCTGGGACAGGCGCTGGTCGAGGCGCTGGGTACCCCCAGCTTCCGCCCCTATCTGTCCGACGATCCGGTCGGGGCCCAGATTGGCGGCGCGGTCAAGAACGTGCTGGCAATCGCCTGCGGCATCGTCGAAGGACGGGGGCTGGGCGACAACGCCCGCGCCGCCCTGATCACGCGGGGACTGGCCGAGATGACCCGGCTGGCGATGGCGCAAGGCGGACGGCGCGAGACCCTGATGGGACTCTCCGGTCTGGGCGACCTGATCCTGACGGCCTCGTCAACCCAGTCGCGCAACTATTCGCTGGGATTCGCCCTGGGGCAGGGGCAAACTTTGCAGCAGATCCTCGGCGGCCGCCATTCGGTCACCGAGGGTGTTCATTCCGCCGCTGCGGTTCTGGGCATGGCGGCGACGGCCGGAATCGAGATGCCGATTTGCGCCGCCATCGACGCCGTTCTCAATCACGGTGCCGATCTCGACGGAGCAATCCGCGCGTTGCTGGCCCGGCCCTTCCGTAGCGAAGGAGTGTGACGATGCGCCTCGGTACATCGGCAACACTGGTCTTGCTTGCAACGGCACTGGCCGGATGCGCCGAACCGACCGATGGACAGAAGATCGGCACCGTCACCGGAGCCGGGTTAGGAGCCGGAATCGGCCGCGCGGCAGCGATCGGAACCCGCTATCCCTGGGTTTTTGCCGGATCGGGGCTGGTCGCCGGCGCGGCGGTCGGTAACGCGATCGGCGAATACATGGACCCGCCTCCCAGCCGAATGTGGGCCGCCGCCACGATCGAAGCCGCCGAGACGGCCCGTCCCGGAGAGCCGGTGCCGTGGAGCCTGCGCGATCATCGCGGCCAGGTCACGATGATCGGAGCAGCCTGGACCGATTCCGGTGGCCGCGATTGCCGGACCCTGCGCCAACAGACCGGAGGCGACGACGGAACCCCACCCGCTTTCGTCCGCGACGTGGTCGCCTGCCGGGGTGGAGACGGCACCTGGGAAGTGGTGACACCCTCGGCTGACGAGAAGTAAAAACCTTTGGGCCTCAATGACTTGACTTGACGAGAACGGGGGGCTGGGGCATGCTTCTGCGAGATTGTCCGATTGCATGCGAGGACCTTGACCCATGACCAAGTCGGAGCTGATCGCCCGTTTGGCCGAGCGCAATCCCCACCTTTATCTTCGGGATGTCGAGCGCATCGTCACCACCATTTTCGACGAAATCGCCGACGCGCTGGCTCGGGGCGACCGGGTTGAGCTACGCGGCTTCGGGGCCTTTTCGGTCAAACGGCGCGACCCGCGCCAGGGCCGTAACCCCAGAACCGGCGAGGCCGTCTCGGTCGAGTCCAAGACCGTGCCGTTCTTCAAAACCGGCAAGCAATTGCGCGAGCGCCTCAATGTGGGCGGAGACGAGGAATGAACCGCCTGCTCGGTTGGTCCGTCGGTCTGCCGCTGGGCCTGCTGGTGGCTGTGTTCGCCATTTCGAACCGTACCGCAGTGCATCTGGAGCTGTGGCCGCTGCCGATCGATCCGATCGCGCTGCCCGCCTTTCTGGTCGTTCTGCTGCCCCTCGCCATCGGGCTGATTGGCGGCGTGACCCTGGCGTGGATCGCCGCCACCCCGGACCGCCGCCAATCCCGCGACAAATCCCGCCGGATCGAAAGCCTCGAACGCCAGCTCGGCGCGATCCGTGGCCGTCCTGACGGCGGCTGAGACACCTTTTCCTTCGAGTATTGACATGACTGCCGCCAATCCCGTTTTCGTCGCCCTCGACACCACCGAGCCCGACTCCGCCACCGCTTTGGCCCGAACCCTGGCCGGACAGGTTGGCGGGCTGAAGATCGGACTGGAATATTTCACCGCCAACGGCTCTCACGGTCTCTCCGCGATTCGGGAGACGGGCCTGCCGCTGTTCCTTGATCTCAAGCTGCACGACATCCCCAACACCGTTGCCGCCGCGATGCGCTCGGTGGCCCGTCTTGGGGTCTCGATCACCACTCTGCACGCCTCGGGCGGCGCAGAGATGATCCGCGCCGCCGCCGATGCCGGGCGTGACAGCGCCGCCAAGCAGGGAATTGCCCCTCCCAAGGTGATCGCGGTGACGGTCCTGACCAGCCTTGATCAGGCCGCTGCCGAAGCGGTCGGCTTCTGCGGTTCCGTCGCCGATCAGGTCCGGCGACTGGCCCGCCTCGCCCAGGACAACGGTGCCGATGGTATTGTCTGCTCTCCTCTGGAGATCGCAGCGGTCCGGGCCGAATGCGGTCCCGATTTCACCCTGGTCGTACCGGGAATTCGCCCCGCCTGGAGCGAAACGGGCGATCAGAAGCGGGTGCTGACCCCTGCTGAAGCCCGTGATCGCGGCGCTGATATCCTGGTCATCGGCCGCCCCATCACCGCCGCAGCCGATCCCGCCATCGCGGCCGGGCGCATCCTCGCCGAACTCGGGCTGTAAGCTCCTGGGCCTGTGCCGACGAGTAGCGCCGCTTCTTCTCCAAGACATCCAACGCACAAAAGAACAGGGCGGCCTATTTGGTAGGCCGCCCTATTGTAGTGTCTTTCCGTTTGGTCTGGTGGGGGTGTGTACACCAATTCTCGATCTGACCCCTTGGCCGGTTCGTCTCAGACGTAAGCGAGAGACCGCTTCAGATAGATCATATCGACCAGCTGAACGCCGTTTTCGAAGATCGGATGGTCGTAATGGTCGAGAAAAAAATTGGCGACACGGTGAGACGGTTCAAAACCATGATGCCGGTAGAAAGGTACAGTCTGAGGACTGTCCCCGGTCCCAACCAACATCCACCGCCCCCGTGCGGTATGGTGCGCCACCACATGTTCCAGCAGCGCACCACCATAGCCCCGACGCTGTGAGTCCGGCGCAGTGGCGAGATTCTTGACCTCGAAAATCCCCTCGCCCTCGTCGGTAACAACGCAGATACTTTTCGTCCCGAAATCGTCAAGGACGAATAACGTCCCCCGGTCGAGATAGCGGTCGATCATTGATTCCTGCTCGTCACCGAGCAACAGCAGATCGAGAAAACGCTTCTTATCCGACCTGACGATCCGGATTTCCATCCGCCCTCGCCTACACTGCCTTACTTAGTGCAGTTTCGCCGGCAAGGTACGGATCGACTGATCGACCAGCTTGGCGCGCTGCCCAGCCGACAGGCTTTCGCCGATCACCTTGGTGGCAGCACCAATAGCAATATCGACCGCGGTGTGCTGAACTTCCTTCAGCGCCTGAGCCTCGGCCTGGGCGATACGATCCAGCGCCATCTGCTCACGCCGCTTCATCTGGACTTCCAGATCGCGGGCGGCCTGATGGGCCAAACGCTCGGCCTCGGCCTTAGCGTGAGCGATGATTTCCTCGGCCTCACGCATCGCGTCACGCTGCTTGCGCTGATAGGTGGCGAGCAGTTCCTGAGCTTCCTCGCGCAGACGATGGGCCTCGTCGATCCGGCCTTTGATCTTGGCCGAACGGGCGTCGAGGGCGGCGGCAATGGCACGAGCCACCGGACGCCAAGCCAAGCCGATCACCAGCAGGAAGGCGACGTTGACCCAAAAATGAGCCTCGGTATAGAACGGACCGGCGTGTGCGGCGGCCTCGGTCGCGGCATAAGCGGTAGAGATCATCGGCCCTGCTCCTCGAAAGCGGCGGTCACCGAAGCTTCCAGCTTGGCCGGTTCGGCCGCTTGACCGACCAAACGCTCAACCACCGAAGCGGCGACGTCGATGGCAACGGCGCGGACATTGGCCAGGGCCTGAGCCTTGGCGGCGGCAATACGCTGCTCGCCGGACTTGATGAGAGCGGCAAGGCGCGTGGCCTGGGCGCGATTGCGTTCGTCCGCCTCGCGGGCGAGACGGTCGGCAGCTTCGCGAATGACTTTCTGAGCCTGAGCTCGGGACTCGGCCAGCGCCTTTTCATAGGCGGCCACAGCGGCGTCGGCTTCAGCCTTCAACTGCGCGGCTTTGTCGAGATTGTCGTCGATCCTGCGCTGACGCTCGTCAAGAACGGCGCCGATCTTGGGCAGGGCCACCAGGGCCATCAACGCATAGAGCGCGATGAAGGTGAGCAACAGCCAGAATAGCTGCGGCGTGAACAATGCCGGGTCGAACTGGGGCATCCCGGAAGCTCCTGGAGAATGAGGGACGAGCGAGCTTTTTCTCCCCCCCGAAGACGGGGTGGGCCGCGACCGAGAAGTTCCCGCGCGGCGCCGTTCCCGTCCTCCGAGGAGAACCGCCGTCCTACTTGAAGAGGATCATCAGCGAAATGACCAGGGCGAACAGCGCGATGGCTTCGGTCACCGCGAAACCGATCCAAGCGTAAAGCTCGACGTTAGACTTGGCCGACGGGTTGCGGCCGACAGTGGCGATCAGGGACGACCAAACCGAGCCGACGCCGACACCAGAACCGATCACACCGATAGCGGCCAGACCAGCACCGATCACTTTCGCAGATTCGTAATCCATGTTCCTCAAGCTCCTTCAAGGACAGAAAATCAAGCCTCGGACCCGCCGCCGGCTTTAATGCATGTGGATGGCATCGTGCAGATAAATGCAGGTCAGCACGGTGAAGACATACGCCTGCAAGAGGGCGATACCGATTTCCAGCACCGTCACCGCCGACAGGAAGGCGAAGGGAAGAACGCCCGGCAGAATATACATCGACCCCAGAGTGACGACGAAGCCACCCAGAATCTTCAAGATGATGTGCCCGGCGGTCATGTTCGCGAACAGTCGGACCGACAGGCTGATCGGACGCGACAGATACGAGATGATTTCGATCGGAACCAGCACGATGGCGGTCACCAGCGGCGCCCCTTCCGGGAAGAACATCCGCAGGAAGTGGAAACCGTGACGCCAGAAGCCGATCACCGTCACGCCAACGAACACCACCGCCGCAAGGGCGAAGGTAACGATGATGTGACTGGTGTAGGTGAAGCCGATCGCAGGGATCGGCAACAGACCCAGGACGTTGCCGAACAGCACGAACATGAACAGGCTGAAGACGAAGGGGAAATAACGCCGCCCTTCGGACCCGACATTATCGCGCAGCATTCCGGCGATGAATTCGTAGAAGATTTCCGCCAGCGACTGCCAACGGCCCGGAACCAGGGCGCGCGAGCGGACCGACAGCGTCAGGAACAGGGTGGTCAGACAGACCGCCAGAACCATCATCGCCGCAGAGTTCGTGAACGAGATGTCCACACCCGCGACCTTGAGGGGAACCAACGGCAGGATCTTGAACTGTTCGATTGGATTAGCCACTGCACGCCTCTTTCAATGGTCCTGCGCCTGTCCGGCGCGCCGTTGCGCCTGGCCGAAACCGACCGTCTGATCCAGGCCGCGCATGACGCGGAGAACATTCATGACACCGGCCGCCCCTCCGATAAAGAGGAACAGCAGCATCAGCCAGGGACCGGTCTTCAGCCACAGGTCGAGAACCCAGCCAAGCCCAACCCCAAGCACCAGCCCGGCAACGAGTTCGATGCCGATGCGAAAGCCCAGCCCCATGCTGGTGGGGCCGCCCTTGCGCTCCGCCTCCCGTCCGGAATCTTCTTCCTCCCGTTTCCGCGCCTCGCGCAGACGGGACTCGAATTCCTCCAGGGACGGGGTCGTCTCGGGGTCAGCCATGCCGTAATCCTCGAAAAGCCCCCATTGGCCCGACGGTGCCAAAAGCGCGGGCACCATAAGGGGTAGGCCCACCCGTGTCAAGGCCGGAAACCAATCCAGCTAACAGGCTGTAATATCTGCCTTAATTCGTTTCGATTCGGTGACGGTTTAGGGAAATGGCGGGTGGGGGCACGGGACCATTCCAACCCTAAGGGGTGGCGCTTCGCCTTCGCCACGCCGCCGATCCGGTTCTTCAGCCGGATGGACGTGGTGGGCGGGACCACTCCCACCCACCCATCACAGGATTAGTAAGAACTGTCGTCGAAGCCACCGTCGAAACCATCGGCCGTGTAATCGCCGCCAGCATCATAGCCGCCAGTGTCGGCAACCTGGGTGTCGTAGGACACCGGGGCGGCGGCGGCGGGATCTGCGGCGGGCGGCACATTGGGAGCCGCGGCCGCAGCGGCGTGACTGCCGCCGAACATGCTCGAAAGTCCTTGGGCCAGCATGACACCGCCCGCGACACCAACAGCGGTTCCGGCCGCCGTGCGCAGGAAGCTGCCGCCAGCCGATGGAGCACCGCCGCCCCATGGGCTTGACTGGGGGGGCTGGGGATACGCGGGCTGACCACCGCCAAAGCCGGGAGGAGGAGCCGGAGCATAGCCCGGAGCCGGGGCAGCGGGGGTTTGCGGCACGCGAGAGCGGCCCCACGGATTGATGCCGGAGAACAGACCGCCGGACGCGGGCTGTTGTGCGGGTTGAGCGGTCCGGGCCTGAGCCTGGGCCTCGGCCAACTGGCGCTGAAGCTCGGCGATCCGGGCGTCGGCCTCGTTGAGAGCCTGCTCCTGCACCACCACCGCCTGGACCAACTGATAGGGGGCGTCGGGAATCTGTCGAATCGAGGCGAGGATAAGAGCCTCGGCTTCCGAGTCCTTGGGAGAGCCAGCCAGACGCGCCAAACGGTCAAAGACGCTCTGGATCAAGGATCGTTCCTGGGGAGTCATGGTCATTGCCTTCCGGGGGTTACGATAAACCGCATCCTATCTGGGGGGCAAATCGCCCCCCGTCCAGTGTCGTCCGTGTCCAATTTCCGTTAATGCTGTTCACGGGTCGCGGTAAAGCGAACGGTTTCGAAATCCTGCTGGGCGCGGGTCAATTGCCACGAATTCCGGGCAAGATAGACCAGCCCGCCGTCGCGATCCTCGGCCATATTGGACTTATTGGCATCGATGAAACGCCGCATCGTCGCGTCGTCGTCGCAGGCGACCCAGCGGGCAGTAACGAACGGTGCCTCCTCGAACCCGGCCTTGATCGAATATTCGCTTTCGATCCGGGTCGAGAGCACATCGAACTGCAACGGCCCGACCACGCCGACGATCCAGGTCGAACCGTCTTGCGGCTTGAATACCTGGCTGACGCCCTCTTCGGCCAGATCCTCCAGCGCCTTTTTCAACTGCTTGGCCTTCATCGGATCGTCGAGCCGAACCCGACGCAGCACTTCGGGGGCAAAGGTCGGGATACCGAGGAAATTCAGATCCTCGCTTTCCGACAGCGTATCGCCGATCCGCAACTGGCCGTGATTGGGAATGCCCATGATGTCGCCGGGATAGGCTTCCTCGGCCAGTTCCCGGTCGCGGGCAAGGAAGAACACCGGATTGACCAGGGCCATCGCCTTGCCGGTACGGATGTGACGCAGCTTCATGCCACGCCGGAACGTACCCGAACAAATACGGAAAAAGGCGATGCGGTCGCGGTGATTGGGGTCCATGTTGGCCTGGACCTTGAAAACAAAGCCGGTGACCTTGGCCTCGTCCGGCTCGACGGTACGGCTGACCGCCTTGCGCGCCATTGGTGCCGGCGACAGCCGTCCGATTCCGCGCAGCAATTCAGCGACGCCGAAGGTCTTCAGCGCGCTGCCGAAAAACACCGGAGTCTGGTGACCGGCGCGGAACGCATCGATATCGAACTCAGGGAAACCGGCGCGGACCAGCTCGACTTCTTCCCGCAGTTTCTCTGCCGCCGCCGCACCGACCACACGGTCGAGTTCCGGCGAATCCAGGCTGGCGTCCAGGCCGATTTCGGCGATGTGATCGCCGCGCCCCGGATCGAACAGGATCACCCGGTCACGGGTCAGATCGTAGACGCCCTTCAGATCGCGCCCCATCCCGATCGGCCAAGTCACCGGCGAGACGTCGAGCGCCAGGGTCTTTTCGATCTCGTCGAGCAGATCGAAGGTCTCACGGCCTTCGCGATCGACCTTGTTGATAAAGGTGACGATCGGGACGTCGCGCAGACGACAGACCTCGAACAGCTTGCGGGTCTGGGTCTCGATGCCCTTCGCCGCGTCCAATACCATGATCGCCGAATCCACCGCCGTCAGGGTGCGATAGGTATCCTCGGAAAAGTCCTCGTGGCCCGGCGTGTCGAGCAGGTTGAAGGTCAGCCCTTCATGCTCGAACGTCATCACCGAAGCCGACACCGAGATCCCGCGTTCTTTTTCGATCGCCATCCAGTCCGAGCGGGTGCGGCGCTGCTCTCCGCGCGCGCGCACGGCTCCGGCCATCTGGATCGCTCCGCCGAACAGCAACAGCTTTTCCGTCAGCGTGGTTTTACCCGCATCGGGGTGGGAGATGATGGCGAAGGTGCGCCGAAGCGCGATATGATCGGACAGCGAGCTCATGGTCCTGGGTTTTCGTCGGAACCGGTGTGAGAATCAAGAAAATAGCAAAGGAGCCTGTCGGTGCGCATCGACATCCCCCTTGATCTGGCCCAACGCCTCTACATCGCTGCCCGCGCTTTGGGCCGCAAACCCGAGGAATGCGCCCTGTCCGCGATCCAGACCTTCGTCACCGATTGTGAAGAGGCGTCGGCTCTGCGGACTCAGCTTGGCGGCAGTGGCGATTACGTCGTCCGCATCCAGGATTACGGGATTGATTGAGGACGGGATAGCCCCGCCCCCAATCCATCGCGCTCAGACGTTGAACAGGAAGTGGAAAATGTCGCCATCCTGAACGACGTATTCCTTGCCCTCCAGCCGCATCTTGCCCGCTTCCTTTGACCCGGCTTCGCCGCCGCAGGCGATGAAATCGTCAAAGGCGATGGTCTCGGCACGGATAAAGCCACGTTCGAAATCGGTATGGATGACACCGGCTGCATTGGGAGCCTTGGCCCCTTTCTGTACCGTCCAGGCGCGGGCTTCCTTGGGGCCGACGGTGAAGAAGGTGACGAGGTGCAGCAACTCGTACCCGGCCCGGATCACGCGGGTCAGCCCGGTTTCGCCCAGCCCAAGGGTCTCCAGGAACTCGGCGCGCTCTTCGTCCGATCCGATCTGGGCGATCTCGGCTTCGATCGCGGCCGAGATCACAACGTGACTGTTGCCCTCGGCGGCGGCAAAGGCGGCGACCTTGGCCGAAAATTCATTGCCGCTGGCGGCGCTGGCCTCATCGACGTTACAGACGTAAAGAACCGGCTTGGTGGTCATCAGGCCGAGAGTCCGCACGATGCGCCGCTCGTCTTCGCCATCGAAGCACACGGTGCGAGCGGGCTTGCCCTCGCGCAACGCGGCCAGCAAGGGAGCCATCACCTCGACCTGGGCCTTGGCATCCTTGTCGTTGTTCTTGGCCTTCTTCTCCAGCGGAATGAAGCGGCGCTCCAGAGAATCCAGGTCGGCCAGCATCAGTTCGGTCTCGATCGTCTCGGCATCGCGAACCGGATCGACATTGCCCTCGACATGGGTGATGTCGCCATCCTCAAAGCAACGCAGAACGTGGACGATCGCATCGACCTCGCGGATATTAGCCAGGAACTGGTTGCCCAACCCTTCGCCCTTGCTGGCTCCGCGCACCAGACCGGCGATATCGACGAATTCGAGCTGGGTCGGAATTTCCTTTTGGCTTTTGGCGATCGCGACCAACTGGTCAAGCCGGGGATCGGGCACGGCAACGCGGCCGACATTGGGTTCGATGGTGCAGAACGGGTAATTCGCCGCCTGAGCCGCCGCGGTCTGGGTCAGCGCGTTGAACAGGGTGCTCTTGCCGACGTTAGGCAGGCCGACGATGCCGCAATTGAAGCCCATGGGGGTCTAATCCTTCGTGGAGGGTTTGGTCATCGCCGCACGCAGCGCCTCGGCGAGGGCGCCGCCGGGAGGCGGGAGCGGTTCGGACGACGAAGCGGCGGCCACATTCCCCGGCGGGAGCGCGGGCGTGGACGGCCGTACCGTCTTGGGCTTCGGCGGCTGGGTTAACAGGCTGACGCGGTTCATGAACCCAGCGTCGTCACCGCCCAGCAGCAACGGAACGGATTCGGCCACGGCGTCAAGCAGCGACGGCAGCCAGCTTTCGTCGGCCTTGGCGAAATCGGACAACACATAGCCTGCCACCCGATCCTTGTCGCCGGGATGGCCGATGCCAAGCCGGACCCGTCGATAATCCTTGCCGAGATGGGAATCGATGCTTTTTAGGCCGTTATGGCCACCGGCGCCGCCACCGGTCTTGACCCGCAATCGGCCGGGCGGCAGGTCAAGCTCGTCATGCAGCACGACGATATCGGACAGAGGAATCTTAAGGAAGCGAGCCGCCGCGGCCACCGATTGGCCGGACAGATTCATGAAGGTGGCGGGTTTCAACGCCAAAACCTTCTCGCCGCCGATGCTTCCCTCGGCGGTCTCGCCCTGAAAGCGCGACCGCCAAGGTCCGAAGGAATGGCGGCGGGCCAGAAGGTCCGCCGCCATGAAGCCGATATTATGCCGATTCCTGGCGTAGTCCGGGCCGGGATTGCCCAGTCCCACCAGCAACAGCATGTCAGCCGGCAGCGGCCGGAGCCGCCGCTTCGCCCTCGGCCGTGCTCGGAGCAACGGTCGGAGCGGAGATCGAGATCACGGTGACCTCGGGCGACAGGTGATAGGGCTTCACCCCGGCGGGGAGGGCGATGTCCTTCAGATGGACCGAGTGGCCGATCTCAAGAGCAGAGATATCGATGGTCAGGCCATGCGGAATCGCATCGGGGCTGCAAACCAGCTCGATTTCGTGCAACTCGATATTGACGACGCCGCCCTTCTTGACGCCCGGAGAGCTAAGCTCGTTGGCGACGTGGACCGGCACCTTGACGTGAATGGCATGGTCGGCCGACACGCGCAGGAAATCGACGTGGACCGGCTGATCGGTAACCGGGTGGAACTGGACGTCGCGGGCCAGGGCGCGCTCACGCGAACCGTTGCCGAGGTCGATGTCGAACAACTGGGTGAAAAAGCCGGGCTTGTTCAACTGGGCCCACAGGACGCGCGGGTCGAGCTGGATCAGAACGGCAGCCTGCTTTTCGCCGTAAACGACACCGGGCACCTTACCGGTGCGGCGAACGGCACGGGCGGCCCCCTTTCCGCTCCGATCGCGCGGTTCGGCGACGATAGAGATCGCATCAGACATGGATTTACTCCTGACAGGACAAAAGGCGCGGCCTCCAGGGGTGCCGCGCTGAAAGAGGGTCGTTTACACCTCTTGACCCGGCCTTGGCAAGACCTGAGGGTTATTTCCCCCAGATCGCCAGACCGCCGTAGACCACCAACGCAGCCAAGATCAGCAGTCCCACCGCCTTTTGCCCGCTGGCGAAAGGCTCCTTGGGCGCACGAGCGGCGGTTTCGGTGTCCAGATCGGCATCGCCGCCGATCATCGGGGTGATGAGATCCTCGCCCTTGCCAAAGCGATAGTAGAGAATCGCGCAGATGTGCAGCCCGGCCAGCCCCAGCAGCAACCAGCCGACTTGCCGGTGCAGCGAGGACAGCGATTTGACCGTCCCGCTCGACACCGCCCAGGCCAACGGCCCATCGGTGGCGATATCGTCGGTGGAGAACAAGCCGGTCACCGACTGAAGCAACAACAACCCGATCAGAACGGTAACGCTCCAGCCGCCGAACGGATTATGACCGATACCCGACCAGACCCCGGAAGCCTTACCCCCGCGGAGATAAGCGAAAACCGCTCCCGGCCCACGGACAAAACCGGAAAAGCGAGCGGTGGGACTGCCGCCGACGCCCCAGGCCAAGCGGAACAGCAACAGGGTGAGAATCAACGCCCCGGCGCTGATATGGAGGCCAAGCGTTCCGTTATACCCACTGATCCAAAGCACGGCGAACAGGGCGGCGAGCGACCAATGGAACAGCCGCACCGGCAAATCCCAGACCTGGACCCGTTTGGTGGGACCGGCGGAGGAATCGGTTTCGGACATCGGAACACTCCTTAAATTCCATTGGGGGTCGTATAAGGTAGTACCGACTCGGAGCCTTTTCCAGTCTAGGAAAGTCCGAAGGTGTTGCATGGCCGTGACAGCGAGAGAGGGAACTGATAGGCTTTGCCTCGTTTTGCCATAGCCGTCGAGGCCCCTTTGACCCGGCCAACCCTAGTCGCTCTCTTCGGACTCGCCGTCGCGATCGTCGCGGCGTTGCTGGCGTTCCAGCACGAGCGCGAAGAGGCCGCTCCGACGGTGCCCACTCCGACGACCGCCCCCACCGCCGCCCCCATTCCCGACGCCCGACGGCCCAGCTTCGACGTTGTTCGCATCGGCACAGAGGGCAATTCGGTCATCGCCGGCCGCGCCCAGCCCGGAGCGCAGGTCATCATCCTTGACGGCGGAACCGAATTGGGGCGGGTCATCGCCGATCCACGCGGCGAATGGGTGTTCGTGCCCGCCAAGGCGATGCCGCCGGGAGGACGCGAATTGCGGCTTCGGGCGGTCAATCCCGATGGCGAGGTTCTGGAATCCGGCGATCCGGTGGTCCTGGTGGTGCCCGAGCGCGGCACAGGTTCTGCGCTGGCACTGAAGACCGCCCCGACCGGAGGCACCACGTTGCTGCAAGGGCCGGTCGGGTTGACCGATGGAGCGCTATCGCTCGATCTGGTCGATCACGATGACAAGGGGCGTCTGTTCATATCGGGCAAGGCTCCGACGGGCAGCCGAATCCATCTCTATATCGACGACCGCTTCATCGGTCGTGCCGAGGCCGATGCCGATGGTGGCTGGCGGATCGCCGGATCGAGACCGACAGGCGACAGCCATCTGCTGCGGGCGGATCTGGTCGATGCCAAGGGCAAGGTGCTGGCCCGGATCGAGACACCCTGGACCCCAGGCACGCCGCTGGCTCGCCCCGGTGCCGGTGAGGTGGTGGTTTCTCCGGGCACGTCGCTGTGGCGGATAGCGCGGCGCGTCTATGGCGAGGGGATCGCCTATACTGCGGTCTTCACCGCCAACCGTGACCGCATCAGCAATCCCGACCTGATTTACCCCGGACAGGTCTTTATTCTTCCCCAACGATGAATTCCATTTTCCGTCGGACCCGAGCGGGGGCAATCCCCCTGTGATTCGTAGTGTTTTCGGGGTGAAAAGCCTCGGGCGCGGCGGTATATAGGGGCAATGTCCCGGCTGTATTAAAGCCGGGCCCATGATCCGGAGGGTGTAAATGCAGACCCAGGGCTTATCTACTCTAACTAAGTATCTATCGTTCCCCATTAATCGCGCCGGATGGCCGTTCGTCGCCGTCGTGGCGGTGGCCGCCTATATTCTTGGCCACATTTGGGGTTTGTTGGGTTGGCTCGGTTTCTTCGCCACCCTTTGGACCGTGTGGTTCTTCCGAGACCCGAAGCGCGTCACTCCAACCCGTGACGGCCTGATCGTCGGTGCCACCGACGGCACCGTCAGCGCGGTTGACAGCGCCGTTCCCCCGGCCGAGCTTGGCCTGGGCAGCGCCCCCTTGCCGCGCATCTCCATTCTGCGCAGCCTTGCCGCGGTCCAGATCGCCCGCATCCCGACCGATGCAACCGTGTCCAAGGCCGTGTTCACCGAAGGTCAGTTCCATTTGGTGTCGCAGCCCGAGGCCGAGACCGAGAATACCCGCGCCAGCTACGTGCTCGATCGCGCCAACGGGGCCAAGATCGCGGTGGTGCAATATGCCGGAGCCGTGGCCCGCGACGTCGCATTCGACCTGACCGAGGGGCAGAAGGTTGCCGCTGGCGAACGTTTCGGCGTGCTCCGCCTCAACGTCGAGCCGATCAAGCAACTGGGCAACAAGCTCTATCGCCGCGTCTTCAAGGGCGAGAAAATCCAGATCTGCACCTCGTCGTTCAAGGCATGCGATCTGAAGATGTGCAGCCTCAAAGCCTGCCTGACCGGCAAGGGAACCGACTCGGCGTGCCATTGCCGCAGCCATCTCCACAGCCGGATCGATCTCTACCTGCCCGCGGGCAGTGTCGCCCTGGTGGCCGCCGGTCAGTCGATCGTCGCCGGTGAGACCGTGGTTGCTGACCTCGCCTCGACCGAGGCGGCGCGTCCGTTCGAGACTCGCTGATGATTTTCCGTCGCAAGCGCCAGCCCCGCATTCCCGGCCTTTCGGTAAAGCGGCTCATCCCCAACGTCATGACGTTGCTGGCGCTTTGCGCCGGGTTGACATCGATCCGGTTCGCGGTTCACGGCCTGTGGCGGGAAGCGGTCGTCGCCACCGTTCTGGCCGCGATCCTCGACGGACTGGACGGTCGGGTCGCCCGGCTTCTCCATGGCACCTCGAAATTCGGAGCCGAACTCGATTCGCTGTCGGATTTCGTCAGCTTCGGGGTTGCCCCGGCGATGGTGCTGTATTTCTGGACGATGCGCGACGCCGGAGGATTCGGCTGGGCATTGGTGTTGCTGTTCTCGGTCTGCTGCGCGCTGCGACTGGCCCGCTTCAACACCATGATCGGCGAACCCGACCTTCCGCCTTACGCATCGAATTTCTTCACCGGCGTTCCGGCCCCGGCCGCCGCCGGTCTGGTTCTCTTGCCGCTGATCCTGACCATTCAGTTCGGATCCGGCTTCTTCGACAAGCCGATCATCGTTGCGGTCTTCCTGTTGGGCGTCTCGTTCCTGATGGTCAGCCAGCTTCCGACCTTCTCGTTCAAGAAGGTCCGGGTTCCGCATAAATGGGTGCTGCCGATCCTTTTATTCGTCGGACTGGCGGCCGCTTTTCTGGTTACGGAACCGTGGCTAACCCTGTCGGTGTTGGGGGGCCTGTATCTGGCGACCATCCCGATGGCTCTCAGTGCGCTTCATCGGCTGAAGGCGCAGGCCGAGACCGCAGCAATCGCGCCCGAGACGGAAAGTCCGTCAGGGTCCTGATCCGGTAAGAACCCGATCGGAATAGGCGATTGTACCGATATTTTCCCTGCCGCGATTATCGCGGCAGGGTATGGGTACTTTCCGCACACTGTTGCTTATTGGCAACGCTCGCCAAGGAACCGCTCCTAACGACAGGACGGTTCCTTGCCGCCTTTCCCAACGCACGGTATAACCGGGGGAATAGCCGTCCGCTAATGCGGCCTCTTTATTTCGGGAAGGTTACCCCAAATGCGAAACCTTAAGATTCTGCTCGCCGCGGCTGCGGTCTCTGTGACGATGCCCACCTTGGCCCATGCTCAGTGGTATGTCGGCGTCGATGCCGGTGCCAGCCATCTTGAGGACAACCGGATGAAGGCCCTTGGCCAGAGTGCCAAGGAGAAGTCGGACATCGGCTGGCTGGCCCAGGGTCAGGTCGGTTACGCGTTCGGCCCGTGGAAGGTCGAAGGCGAACTGAGCTATCGCGACAACTCCCTGAACAAAATTGACACGCCCCGCGGCAGCATAAATGTGGATGGCAACACCGCCGTCCTGGCCACGATGGCCAACGGTATCTACGAATTCCTGCCCGATTCGCGCTGGCATCCGTTCCTCGGTGCCGGTATCGGTGTCGCCAACATCGATGCGGGTAAGATCAAGGTCGATGGCCAGAACATCTACAAGGGCAATGATTGGCAGTTCGCCTATCAGGGCTTTGCCGGTGTCGGGTACGACGTGACCCGCAATGTCGAGTTGAAGGCGCAGTATCGCTACTTCGCTACCCTCGACTACGACACCAAGGTCATCGCGAACGGCACTAAGATCGACAACGAGTATCGCGATCACGCCCTGCTGGTCGGCTTCACCTACAAGTTTAACAACCCGGCCCCGGCTCCGATTCCGGTGGCGGCTCCCGCTCCGGTGGCGGCTCCCGCTCCGGCCCCGACTCCGGTTCCCGTCAAGCCGGTCGCGGCGAAGCGTAACTTCATCGTGTTCTTCGACTTCGATAAGGCCGTGATCACCCCCGAAGCCGCCCGCATCATCCAGCAGGCTGCCGGGACCTCCAAGAGCACCACGATCACCCGTATCGACCTGACCGGCCACACCGATCTGTCCGGCAGCGAGCGTTACAACCAGGCTCTGTCGATCAAGCGCGGCAATGCCGTGAAGGCCGAACTGGTGAAGCTCGGCATCCCGGCCGCCCAGATCGACGTCGTCGGCAAGGGCAAGTCGGAGCCGCTGGTCGCCACTCCCGATGGCGTCCGCGAGCCGCAGAACCGTCGTGTCGAGATCGTCCTCCCGTAATTTCGGGGTTTGGTACGACACTATCGAGAGGGCCCCGCCGCGAGGCTGGGCCCTTTTTCGATTCTTGTTCGGGTATCAACATCATGACGAGGATTCCATGACGTTCCGCCTTGCTGTCGCCGCCCTGGCCGCACTCTTTGCCTTCCACAGCCCGGCCGTCGCCGCCAACACCGCAGCCGCCGCAGATGCCACCAAGCGGCTTGGAAAATTCGGAACCTGGGAATCTTTCACTTATGGCGATGGTGCCGCCAAAACCTGCTATCTGGCCGCCGCTGCGGGCAAAGTTGTCGGTGGCGAGAAGGGAAAAACCACCACCTATTTGATCGTTACCCACCGTCCCGGCTCCAAGGGCCAGGACGAGATCAGCCTGAACGGCACCTACGGCTTCAAAAAAGATTCAGAGGTCGAGTTTCAGATCGGCGCGACGAAATTCGCCCTGTTCACACGGGGCGACCGCGCCTGGGCACGCGATGCCGCCACCGACAAAGCGATCATCGCTTCGATGCGCAAGGGCAAGGACGCCAGCCTTCGCGCCATCCCCGCCAAGGGGGCCAATCTGTCCGCCACGGTCGCCCTCAGCGGCTTCAGCGATGCCTTGGCCGCCGCAGACAAAGCTTGTGGCATCAAGCGCTAAAGTCACGTTTTGAGGGCAAATGCCCACAAAAAAGAACGGGGATATGGGGCATAAGCGCCCCACATCCCCGTTTCCGTTTGATCACTCCGCCGCCGGTTTATCGGTCTTATAAATCTCGGCACCTTCGGCGAGGAACTTCTCGCTCATGCTGTTCATCCCGGCTTCCGCCTCGGCATTGGCGGCGTCGCGGACTTCCTGGCTGATCTTCATCGAGCAGAATTTCGGGCCGCACATTGAACAAAAGTGAGCCAGCTTCGCCCCGTCCGCGGGGAGATGCTGGTCGTGGAAGTCCTGAGCCTTTTCCGGGTCGAGCGACAGATGGAACTGGTCCTTCCAGCGGAACTCGAAACGGGCCCGCGACAAAGCGTCATCGCGCAACCGGGCGGCGGGATGTCCCTTGGCCAGATCGGCGGCGTGGGCGGCCAGCTTGTAGGTCACGACGCCCTCGCGAACATCCTGGCGGTCGGGCAGCCCCAAATGCTCCTTTGGCGTGACGTAACACAGCATCGCGGTACCGAACCAACCGATCATCGCCGCGCCAATGGCGCTGGTGATGTGGTCATAGCCGGGGGCGATATCGGTGACCAGCGGCCCAAGCGTGTAGAACGGCGCTTCGCCACACAGGGCCAGTTGCTTCTCGACATTGACCTTGATCTTGTGCATCGGCACATGGCCCGGACCTTCGATCATCACCTGGGCATCCAGCGCCCAAGCACGATGCGTCAGTTCGCCCAGCGTTTCCAGTTCGGCGAACTGAGCGGCGTCGTTGCCGTCGGCGATCGAACCGGGACGCAGCCCATCACCCAGCGAAATGCCGACGTCATACGCGGTCAACAGCTCGCACAACTCATCGAAATGGGTGTAGAGGAAATTCTCGCGATGATGCGCCAGACACCACTTCGCCATGATCGAGCCGCCCCGGCTGACGATCCCGGTCACCCGCTTTGCCGTCAAGGGAATATGGGCCAAACGTAGACCGGCATGGACGGTGACGTAATCGACCCCCTGTTCGGCCTGTTCGATCAGGGTATCGCGGAAGATCTCCCAGGTTAGGTCTTCTGCCTTGCCGTCAACCTTCTCCAGTGCCTGATAGATCGGCACGGTCCCGATCGGCACCGGGCTGTTGCGAATGATCCATTCGCGGGTCGCGTGGATGTGCCGCCCGGTCGAAAGGTCCATCACGGTATCGGCGCCCCAGCGGATCGCCCACACCATCTTCTCGACCTCTTCCTCGACCGAGGACGCCACGGCGGAATTGCCGATATTCGCGTTGATCTTGGTCAGGAAATTCCGGCCGATGATCATCGGCTCGGCTTCGGGATGGTTGAGGTTCGCAGGCAGGATGGCACGGCCGCGCGCGATTTCAGAGCGGACGAACTCGGGGGTAATAATTTCGGGGAGTTCAGCCCCGAACGTTTCGCCATCGCGCGGGCCGCTGTCGATTGCGTCAGCCCGGCGCAGATTCTCACGGATCGCGACATATTCCATTTCAGGGGTAACGATCCCGGCGCGAGCATAGGCCAGCTGAGTCGGGCGGCATCCCGGCTTGGCCCGCAACGGCAGGCGCCCACCACGGTCGAATACCGGAACGCCGATGCTTTCGCCCGGCTTCAGTCCGTCATCCTCGGGACGGTGCGGACGACCGGGATAGGTCTCGACATCGCCGCGTTCGGCGATCCACGCTGCACGCAGCGGCTGCAATCCTCGGGTGATATCGACGCTGACCGCCGGATCGGTATAAGGCCCGGAACAGTCATACAGACGAACCGGAGGTTCCGCCGCGCTGGGGGCCAGATCGATCTCGCGCATCGCGACCCGCAGGTCGGAACGCGATCCCTCGACATGAATTTTGCGGGACCCCGGCAAGGGGCCGGTGGTAACCCGGGGAGAGACCGGGGGAACAGCTTGGTCGGACATCCTCGCCTCTTTCCTGTAACGGATGTTGCGGATCGGGCGGCGAAGTGGGGAGGATGGCGGTGATTCCGATCCCTTCGCCGGCATGACCCGGATCAGGTTCCAAGGGTCGCCGGCGCATGTGCCGACCTCTCAGCCCCCTAAGCGTGGGGCTCCCCTTCGGTCTGTTGGTGAAGAGTGACGGGCGCGCCGGGCGAAAGTCAAGCCCGGCGCTTACCCTGGGGGAATCACCCGATCGGATCAGGCGCGGATGCCGTCGAGGAAACGGGCGACCGCCTGACGGAGCGTTGCGGAATCGCCCGCCAGATGACCGGCCTGATTACGGACGTCCTGAGCCGATTGCCCCGCCGCCGAGACCGCCGTCGCGACCCGGCCGACAGTCTGAGTGACAATGCCTGTTCCGGTCGCTGCCTGCTGGGTATTACGGCTGATTTCCTGGGTCGCGGCCCCCTGCTGCTCGACCGCGGAAGCAATCGCCGCACCGATCCGGCTGATTTCCTCAATGGTGCGGGCAATCCCGCTGATCGCCGCCACCGCCTCGCGGGTTGCGCCCTGAACGCCCGAGACTTGTTGAGCGATCTCGTCGGTGGCCCGTCCGGTCTGGTTGGCAAGATGCTTGACCTCACCCGCGACGACGGCGAAGCCCTTGCCCGCCTCCCCTGCCCGCGCCGCCTCGATAGTGGCATTCAAGGCTAGAAGGTTGGTCTGCGCCGCGATATCGTTAATCAGGTTGACGACATCGCCAATTTTCTGCGCCGCCTCGGACAGGCCGCGCACGATGCCATCGGTATGGCGGGCGGCCTCGACAGCAGCATTCGAAATCGCCGCGGATTGATTGACCTGACGCGAGATTTCCGTGATCGAGGAACTGAGTTCCTCGGTCGCGGCGGCGACGGTCTGGACGTTGGCCGAAGCTTCCTCGGTCGCGGCGGCAACGGTATCGGACTGACGCGCCGCATCGTCGGTGACCTTGGCCATGCTTTCGGCCGTCGAACTGAGACGCCCCGCCGCCGCCGATACATCTTCGACCACCCGATTGACGGATTTTTCAAACTCTTCGGCCAGAGACAGCAGCAGGCTGCGACGTGCGGCCTCGGCCTGACGCTGGGAATCTTCCTGAGCCTGGGTCAGGCGGCGGACCTCGACGGCGTTGTCCTTAAAGACCTGCACCGCCGCCTGCATTTCACCGATTTCGGCCCCCTGATCCCGCGAGATATCGACGGACAGATCGCCCCCGGCCAAACGCCGCATTTCGGTAGTCAGTCGGCGCAACGGCCGGGCAATCGCACGCCCGATCAACGCGGCAAGCAGGATCAGCAGCGCCAGTTCGACCACTGCCCGCGCTCCTTCGCGCAAGGTCAGCGCCCGCAGCGTCGCGGCGATGTCATCGGTATAGACCCCGGTACCGATGGCCCAGCCCCATTCCGGCACGCCCTTGACAAAAGACACTTTCGGCTCGGGTGTGCTGGATCCGGATTTGGGCCAGTGATACTCGACCGCCCCCTCTCCCTTTTCACGAACCACCTTGATCGTTTCGGCGATGAAAGCGACGCCGTTGACGTCCTTCAGGCCAATCAGGTTCTTGCCGACCAAGCCGTCATTGGAGGGTTGCAGTTGCACCACCCCGTCCAAACTGACGATGAAGACATACTCGGTTCCGGCGTAGCGCAGATCGTGAATCGCCGCCTTGGCCGCATCCTGCGCCGCCTCGGTGGTCAGTTCCCCCTTGGCGGCACGTGCGGCAAAGCTGGCGGCGATCGAATGCGCCGCCTCCACCGCCGTCTTCACCCGGTCGAGGCGTGCGCTGTGCACCATCTCGGAAAATTGCCGCAGGCTGCCGACCAGATCGAAAAGCGTGATAACGACGGCAACGATAACGATCAGTCCAAGACGGACATAGATCGGCATCCGACGCAATTCGATCGCCATCAATCAAGCCCCCCAAGCACCAAAGCGTTCCGATAGGGTAAATGTTCTAATGGTGACACCTACCACACTCTGCCACTTTTGTAAGCGCAGATATGCGCGAGATCAAACATTAGACACCACAAATACTTGACGCCATGCGATGAATACAATTTTATCAATAATTGCGGGAAACGGATCGACCTCCGCCAAACGCTTCACGGCATAGACAGCCGGAAGACAAGCCTCGCTCCATCGACGACCAGGCGGCGGACGAACTCAGCCGGTCTCGCTCCCGTCGTCCGGCTCCGCCCCATCGCCATCGATCACGGCGCGGGCGACTTCCCACGAGAACCCGGCGCGGCCCAGCGAGGCAAGATCGCGGGTTCGATAATCGGCACGGACTTCAGATAAACGGAATGGACCCAGGCGGCGGCGGCGAGCCAGGGCCAGAGCGGCGGCGCGGTCGGAATCAGGGCCAAGCTCGGTCAAAGCGGCGGCGACGGTTTCCGCCTCGACGCCCTTGGCTGATAGAGTGGCACGGATGGCACGCAGCGAACCGCCGCGCCGCGCCAGTCCGCGCACCTTGATGTCGGCATAGACGGCATCATCGAGATAACCGAGGCCGGTCAGACGAAGCAGCACCGCATCGACGACGGCTTCGGCCTCGGCCGGTTCGCCGCCCCAATGGGCCAGCGAGCGGCGCACCTTGGTCATCAGCACCCGGCGCAGGTTGGCCCTGGACGAAGCGAAGCGTTCAAGATAATGCATCGCTGCATTCTCGATGTAGGATGCGGTGATCTGGGGCGGAACCCGCCCGGCCCTGCCGGTCATGGAGATGATCCTAACATGAATAACGACCCGACGCGCGGCCTGCCGCCCTGCCCCCGCCGTTACGGCGCGGTCAACTGGCTGGGCACCTGGACCCTGTTCATGAAGGAGGTTCGCCGCTTCCTCAAGGTCCATTTCCAGACGATCACCGCGCCGGTGGTGACGACCCTGCTGTTCCTCGCCGTGTTCACCCTGGCCCTGGGACCGGTGGCGGCTCGGGTCGGCGGAGTCGATTTTACCGAATTCCTCGCCCCCGGCCTGGTGATGATGGCGATGGTGCAAAATTCCTTCGCCAACACCTCGTCCTCGCTGATCATCGCCAAGGTTCAGGGCAACATCGTCGATATGCTGATGCCGCCGCTGACCGGGGCCGAGATGACCGTGGCAATCGCGGCAGGCGGCGTTGCTCGCGGATTGGCGGTCGGGCTGGTCGTCGCCCTGACGATGGCCTTGTTCGTGCCAATGCACATCCATTCGCCTGGGCTGATCGTCTTCCACGCGGTGATGGGTTCGCTGATGCTGTCGTTGCTGGGGATGATCGGCGGCATCTGGGCCGACAAATTCGACCACATGGCGGCGGTAACCAACTTCGTCGTGACACCGCTGTCGTTCCTGTCCGGCACGTTCTACTCGATCGAACGGCTACCTGAGCATTTTCACGCCTTCGCCCTCGCCAATCCGTTCTTCTATATGATTGACGGCTTCCGCGCCGGTTTCATCGGCCATTCCGACGGATCGCTGGCCGTGGGGATCGCAGTGGTGACGCTGACCGATCTGGTACTCGGCCTCGTCACCTGGAAGATGCTCGACAGCGGTTACAAGCTGCGGAGTTAGCAACACAGAAAATCGACAGGTAAACGGCGCCATCCTAGTCACAATGATTGACAGAACGCCAATTCGCGTCGATAGTCTGCCGCTTTCCATGAGCGCGCCGGATATTCCGCTCTCGCAGCGGTGATACCGGCATTGCGGAAGGAGCGTTCCGGAGAGCTGCCATGGTTGCTGTCGTTCTGCCGACCTATGCGCGGGCCGATCTCGCCTTTGACCGGGGCGAAGGGGCCTATTTGTATTCCACCGATGGACGTCGTTATCTCGACTTCGCAGCCGGAGTCGCGGTTAACGCACTCGGGCACTGTCATCCGCGACTGGTCGCGGCGCTGACCGCGCAGGCGGGAAAGCTGTGGCATTGCTCGAACCTATACCGCGTGCCGGGACAGGAACAGGTTGCCACCCGACTGATCGAGGCGAGCTTCGCCGACACCGTCTTTTTCTGCAATTCCGGCGCCGAGGCGATGGAATGCTGTATCAAGACGGCACGGCGTTATCACCATGTCGGCGGCCATCCCGAACGCTATCGGATCATCTGTGCCGAGGGGGCCTTTCACGGCCGCACCCTGGCCACCATCGCCGCGGGCGGCCAGAAAAAGCATCTGGACGGCTTTGCTCCGATCGTGGATGGATTTGACCACGTTCCCTTTGGCAATCTCAATGCGTTACGGGCCGCCATCACCGCTGAAACAGCGGCGATCCTGGTCGAGCCGGTCCTGGGCGAAGGTGGCATTATTCCGGCGGAACCGGACTATCTCCGCCGCCTGCGCGAGACCGCTGACGAATTCGGACTCCTGCTGATTTTCGATGAGGTTCAGACCGGCATCGGCCGCTCGGGCAAGCTGTTCGCCCATGAATGGTCCGGGATCACACCCGACATCATGGGAATCGCCAAGGGTCTGGGCGGCGGGTTCCCGGTCGGAGCCTGTCTGGTCACCGAACAGGCGGCGCGCGGCATGACCCCCGGCACCCACGGCTCGACCTTCGGCGGCAATCCGCTGGCGATGTCGGTGGCCGAAACGGTGTTGGACATGGTGCTGGAGCCCGGTTTCCTGACCGAGGTCGAGCGGATCGCCCAGGTGTTGCGCCGCGAGATCGAGACGGTTGCCGCCCGCTTCCCGACCCTGATCGAAGACGTGCGTGGCCTGGGGCTGATGCTGGGGATCAAACCCCGCTTCCCCAATACCGAACTGATTGCGCGGTTGCGCGACAACGGCATGCTGGCCGTCGGTGCTGGCGACAACGTGGTGCGGCTGGTGCCGCCGCTGATTATCCGTGAGGCCGAAGTCGCTTTGGCGGCCGACATCCTCTCCCGCACTCTGAGCGAGGTGGTGGCCCCCTCATGACGTCCCAGACCACGGCTGGCGGCCCCCGCCATTTTCTCGACCTTGATCGTTTCGATTCCCAAACCTTGCGTCAGCTCGTCGATCTCGGCAAGGCGTACAAGGCCGGACGCACGATTAACCGCCCGCTGGCAGGAAAACTGCTGGCGATGATCTTCGAGAAGCCCTCGACCCGCACCCGTGTTTCGTTCGAGGCCGGAATGAAGCAGTTGGGCGGCGATGTCATCGTGCTGACTCGGGGCGATACCCAATTGGGGCGCGGCGAAACCGTTGCCGATACCGCACGGGTGCTGTCGCGCTTCGTCGATGCGATCATGATCCGCACCGACAGTCCGGCCAAGCTGGACGATCTGGTCAGCTACGCCACCGTGCCGGTCATCAACGGCCTGACCGACGAGTCCCATCCCTGTCAGGTGATGGCCGACGTGATGACCTATGAAGAGCATCGCGGCAGTCTGGCCGGAAAAGTGGTTGCCTGGATCGGCGACGGCAACAACGTCGCCGCCAGTTGGATTCACGCCAGTGCACATTTCGGCGCGACCATCCGCCTCGCCTGCCCCGACTCGCTGATGCCTGCCGACAAGGCGGTATCGTGGGCGCGCGAACGCGGCGGCCGGGTCGATCTGATGACCGACCCCGCCCAGGCGGCGGCTGGTGCCGATCTGATCGTGACCGATACCTGGCTGTCGATGGGATGCCGCGACGACGACCGTTCCAAGATCCTCGCCCCCTATCAGGTCAATGAGGCGCTGATGGACCGCGCCGCGCCCGACGCCCTGTTCATGCATTGCCTGCCCGCCCATCGCGGCGAGGAAGTCACCGATGCGGTGATGGATGGCCCCCGTTCGGTGGTCTGGGACGAGGCCGAAAACCGCATGCACGTTCAGAAGGCTATTCTGACGTGGTGTCTGGCATGACCGGCTCGGCCGCCGCATCGACGGCGACCGCCGATATGGTTCTGCCGTTCACGATCGAGGACGGTCTGGTGCGTGGTCGGCTGGTCCGGCTGGGAACAGCGCTCGACTCGATTCTTGATCCGCGTCACAATTACCCGCCAGCGGTCGCGACTCTGCTAGCCGAGGTCTGCGCACTGGCCGCTGCTCTGGCGGCGATGCTGAAATACGAAGGCGTGTTCACCCTTCAGGTTCAGGGCGATGGCCCGGTTCCGCTCGTGGTCGCCGACGTCACCAGCGAAGGTCGGCTCCGCGCAATGGCCCGGTTCGACGCCGCCCGGCTGACGAACAGTGACGGCACCGCCCCGGTACGGGCCTTGCTGGGCAAAGGTCATCTGGCCTTCACCGTCGATCAGGGAGCGGGAACCGAACGCTATCAAGGGATCGTCGCGTTGGAAGGCGAGACCCTGGCCGATGCGGTCGGCACCTATTTCCGCCAGTCCGAACAGCTCGATACCGCCTTCTCCACCGCAGTCCGCCCGCCCGCCGATGGTCTTGGCTGGGGCGCTCAGGCGGTGATGATCCAGCGCCTGCCGCCCGGATCGGGGCGGGCACCGATCTTGCTGGCCGAAGAGGCCGAGGAAAGCTGGCGTCGCGCCGAAATTCTGCTCGGCAGCCTGACGGTGGCCGAACTGCAAGACCCCACGCTGATGCCCGAGCATCTGCTGTACCGGCTCTACCATGCCGAATCGCTGTGTCTGTTCGATCCGCGCAGTCTGGTTGCCGGATGCCGCTGTTCACGCGAGCGGGTGGTCGAGACGCTGGCTTCGCTGCCCGCCGACGAACTGCCGTCCCTGGCCGATGCCGAAGGCCGGGTAACGGTGACCTGCGAATTCTGTCGCACTGATCACGTTATTCCGCTGACAGAATTGGTCCCCGCCGTCTCGCCTTGACGCGGGCGAGCCAGCCGCCGACAATGTCCTTCGGACGTCCTCCAGCCTAAGGGAACCCTCGCGATGCGCGCAAGGCACCTTCGTCTGGCGGTGGCTCTTGCCGCCGCCCTGGCAGCTACCGCCTGCCAGAACGCTCCGCCGGTACAAAAACTGCCGCCGATCAGCTTCGCCGACCGTCAACCTTTCCGCCTTGACGTCGCTGAACTGGAAATCCTGTCCGATTACCAGCCACCCGGACGGCTGCCCAATATCGAACACCTGATGCCGGTATCGCCCGGCTCGGCGATCGAACGCTGGGCTCAGGATCGGCTGCGGCCGATGGGGCAGCGCGGCAGCGGCTCGGCACGAGTGGTGATCCGTGATGCCCGCGTTGTCGAAGTTCCGCTCAGGACCGACACCAGCCTTTCCGGCGCGTTCAAGAAAGAACAGGAACTGCGCTACGACGCCACCCTTCAGGTTGCGGTCGAAATCCTCGACGCCCGTCATATGACCGTCGCCGACGTTGTTGCCACCGCCCAGCGGTCGCGGACCATTCCCGAGGGATTGACCGTCAACGAACGCGATCGCATTCAGTACGAAATCACCGATGGGCTGGCCCGCGATATCGATCGGCAGATGGAACAGCTGATCCGCAATTATCTCGGCCGCTGGCTGATTCGATAGCGAATCGCGAGATCCCCCCTTCCTTGCTGGGACGGGGGGATCTCTCCGCCAGGAAAGACCTACCCGACCCCCACCATGCTTTTATCGCGCAGCGCCTCGGCCTGGGCCAGATCGACCGAAACCAGTTGCGACACGCCACGTTCGGCCATGGTAACGCCATACAGGCGGTCCATCCGGGCCATCGTCATCCGGTGATGGGTGACGATCAGAAAGCGAGTGCGGGTGGTGGCGGCAATCCCATCGACCAACGTGCAAAAGCGATCGACATTGGCATCGTCGAGCGGAGCGTCAACCTCGTCGAGGACGCAGATCGGGGCCGGATTGGTCATGAATACCGCGAACAACAGAGCCAGAGCGGTCAACGCCTGTTCACCGCCCGACAGCAATGATAATTGCTGCATCCGCTTACCCGGCGGACTGGCCATGATCTCCAACCCGGCATCGAGCGGGTCGGCGGATTCGGTCAAAGCAAGGTGTGCCCGGCCCCCACCGAACAACCGGGCGAATAATTGACGGAAATCGCGGTCCACCGCCTGAAACGAAGCCAGCAGCTTGTCACGGGCCTCGCGGTTCAGTTCGGCGATGCCGTGGCGTAACCGGGCGATGGCGGCCACAAGGTCGTCTTTTTCCGCCTGCATCGTGGTGATGCGAGCCTCCAGTTCGGCGGCTTCCTGCTCGGCACGCAGGTTAACCGGCCCCATCTGATCGCGCTCGCGGGTCAGCCTATCAAGACGGCGGTGCAGATCGGGCGGGTCGGGCCGGTCGTCCTCAACGGTCGCAGCCAGATCGCGCAATTGTTCGGGGCTGACATCCAGCCGTTCGGCGATCCGGGCGGCGACGGCACGGCAGGTCTGATCTGCGGCGGAAACGGCGGCTTCGCGACGGATGCGTTCCTCGCGAGCGGTGGCGACCGCCTGTTCGGCGGCACGGGCGGCGGCGTCGGCCTGGACCATCTCCCCTTCCGCCACCTGAACCCGGTCGGTCGCGGCACGGGCGACGGCATCGGCGGCATCGGCACGGTCAAGCAGGTCGGCACGACGACGCACGAAGGTATCGGGTAGACTGGCCAGCCGTTCGATCTCGAACAGCACCGTCTCGCGTCGTTCCTCCAATTCCTCGACATGCTGGCGGACGGCATCGGTCCGCCCCCGCCACGAAAGCAGATCGGCTTCGACCGTATCGCGGCGGCGCGCCCGGTCGGCCGCCTCGCGGGTCAGATGGTCGAAATTGGCGCGGGCTTCGATCAGAGCGCTGCGCAATTCGGCCAGGGTCGCACGCAAAACCACGATCTGGCCGCGCCCATCGTCGGACTCGGGAAAGGATTCGGCGGCCTCCCGCGCTTCGGTCAGTTCGGCCTCGGCCTCGGCCAGATCATCCGCCGCCGCTGCGCATTGCTCGGCAATCGCGGCCAGTCGGGTTTCATGGGCGGCGACGCGCTGGGCCAGACGGCCATGCGCATCGCGGGCGCGAACGGCCTCTGTTTCGGCCCGACGCACGGAATCGCGGGCGGCGCGCTCGGCATCGACGGCACGCTCGGCGGCCATGATCGCCGCACCGGCCTCCTCTTCGGCGGTTTCGACCCCGATATCGGCATCTTCCAAACGGGCGTCGAGTTCGCGCAACCGATTGCGTTGGGCCAGACACAGCGCCATCGGACTGGGCGCACCCGCCCGCGCGGTATACCCATCCCAGCGCCACAGATCTCCCTGAGCCGTCACCAGCCGCTGCCCCACCGCCAGAGTATGGCGGCAGCGCTCTCCCTCGGCCACATCCTCGACCACCGCGATCTGAGCCAGGCGGCGAGCCAGAACCGGCGGCGCGGTAACGAACGACGCCAACGAACGGGTACCAGCAGGCAGGGCCGGACCGGATTCGGGTGGGCCAAGATCATCCCAACGCACCGGGGCCGCCGGGTCGGTGGGAACGGCAAGATCCTCGCCCAACCCCGCCGCCAGCGCCGGTTCGAACCCGGCGGTTGCACCAACCTCGTCCAGCACCGGACGGAACCCGGCGGCGCGCCCCTGAGCCAGCACCTGACGCAATGCGTCGGCCTCGGCATACAAGCGGTCGCGGGCAGCGATCGCGGTGGCGTGAGTATCGCGGGCACGGTCGCGGACGGTCTGAGCCGTCTCGCGTTCGATATCGGTTGATTCGGCGTGCGCGCGGGCCTCTTCGAGGAATTCCTCGGCTCCCTCCAACTCCATTTCCAACGCGGTGAGGTCGGCACGGTCGATCGCCTCGGCCTCGACCTGAGCACGCTGGGAATCGGCCAGGGTAGCCCGGTCACGCAGGCGGTCACGACGCCCCTCGGCGTCCTGCAACCGGCGCAGTGCGGCCGCGCGCTCGGCATCGGCGGCGGCAACCTCTTCCATCCGGGCCGTCAGGTGCTGATCTGCCGTCGCAACAGCGGTCGCGGCGGCGACGACCCGCAATTCAGCTTCGGCGCGAGCTTCGCCCTCTCCGGCGGCTTCAGCGGCCAGAGCATCGCGCTCGGCCTCCAGCCGGGCGACGGTCTGTTCGGCATCGACGGCGCGGGCATGCTCGCGCTGAAGATCCGATCCGACCTGAGCCAACCTGGAATCGAGGTCGCGCCGCATCTCGGCGATCCGACCCGCCTCGGCGTCCAATTGCTCACGCTCGGCCAGCAATGTCCGCACCACCTGCCGGGCGTCGTCCTCGACAACGCGCAGCGGCGGCAGATCGGCGGCCAGAGCCGTGGCGCGGGCAACGGCGGCGGCAGCGGCGGCGGTCGCATCCTCGACACTGGTTTCGACCTGACGCAGCGCCATGCGGGCGGCATCGATCGCCGCCAAGGCCTCCAGCCAGCCAAGATAGAGCAGCCGCGCCTCCAAGGCTCGGATCTGCTCGGACAGGGTGCGATAGCGCGCCGCTTGCTTGGCCTGACGCTGGAGCGAGCGCAATTGCTCGGACAGGGTGGCAAGAACGTCGTCAAGCCGTTCCAGATTGGCTTCCGCGCCTTTCAGACGGCTTTCGGCTTCATGGCGGCGGGAATGCAGTCCGGCGATCCCGGCGGCTTCCTCCAGCAACAGACGTCGGTCGGCAGGGCGGGCATTGATCAAGGCTCCGACCCGGCCCTGGCTGACCAGACCCGACGAACGGGCGCCGGTAGCGGCATCGGAGAACAGCAATTGGACATCGCGGGCACGGGTTTCGCGGCTGTTGACGCGATAAACCGACCCATTGCCTCGTTCGATCCGGCGCGACACCTCGATTTCGTCATGATCGTATTGCGGCGGGCCGGTGCGGGCGGTGTTGTCGAGAGTGACCCCGACCTCGGCAATATTCCGGGCGGGCCGACCGGCGCTGCCGCCGAAGATAACGTCATCCATCTCGCCGCCGCGCATCTGACGGGCCGAGGTTTCCCCCATCACCCAGCGCAACGCCTCGATCAGATTCGACTTGCCGCACCCATTGGGACCGACGACCCCAGTCATTCCCGGCTCAATCCGCAATTCAGCGGGATCGACGAAAGATTTGAACCCCGAAAGGCGTAACCGGGAAAACTGGAGCACCGCCGCCCCCAAGCGGGCTTTACTTCGACGCCGCCTTCAGCGCCTTGTCGAGTTCCTCGAACGACCGGGCACCGGGCAGAACCTTGCCATCGACGATGAAGGCGGGGGTGCCGTCGATGCCGCGCTTCTCGAAGGCGTCGTGAGCACGAGCCTCAAGAGCGTTGGCGAGATCCTGGCGACGCAGGCATTCGTCAACCTTGTCCTCGCCCATTCCGGCCAGCTTGGACAGCTTCTTCAATTCCGCCAGCGGATTGGCCGACCCCATCCAGCGCTCTTGCTGATCCATGATCAGCCCCAGCAGACCAAAATAGCGATCCGGCCCAGCGCAATGCGGAATCATCGACGCCCCCAGCGACAAAGCGCGCGGGCCAGTCGGATAATCGCGGTAAATCAGCTTCGCCCGACCAGTATCGATCCATTCCGCCTTCAATCGGGGCAGCACGGTCTTATGTGACGTGGCGCAATGCCCACACGTGGTCGAGGCGTATTCGATAATGGTCAGCGGCGCATCGGGACGCCCCAGCACCTGATCGATTGGATAGGTCTCCTCGGCGGCCCAGGCCATCGGAACGGCGGACAGCACGACAACAGTGGCAACGGCGAACAGGCGGACGAGCGTCTTCACCGAGAATCTCCCTGCGGGTGGTGGTTCACGCGGATATTAGGGCCGTTGCCTCGCGAATGGAACGGCCCTTAACGCCACGCGACTACACCGCGCCACGATCGGGCAACTCGACGATAAAGCGGGCACCACCCCCATCGCGGTTTTCGGCGCGGATGCGACCATTATGTGCCTCAACAATCTGGCGTGAGATCGACAGACCCAACCCGGAATGGGTGCCGAACTTCTCGCCCTCGGGCCGCTCGGAGTAAAAGCGGTCGAAAATCGCTTCCAGCTTGTTGTCGGGAATACCGGGGCCGTCATCCTCGACCACGATGCGGATGCGCCCATCGCTCCGTTCGGCGATCAAGCGGATCGAACCGCCGGGCGGGCTGAACGACATCGCATTGGCGATCAGGTTGCGCAACACCTGGACCAGTCGGGACTCGATCCCCACCACAATCAGCGGATCGTCCTTGGGCCGCTCCAAGGTAAAGGACGGCCCGGATTCGCCACCCGTGATCCGATAGACGTCGGCCAGAGCGTCGAGCATCGACGCCACCGCGACCGGCGCGCTTTCGGCCCGCGACAATTCGGCATCGATGCGCGAAGCGTCAGAGATATCGCTGATCAATCGGTCAAGCCGTCCAACATCGTCGAGCACGATCGCCATCAGGCGACGACGTTGGTCGGGATTATCGATCCGGGCAGCGGTTTCGACCGCCGACCGCAACGACGTCAGCGGATTCTTGATCTCGTGGGCGACATCGGCGGCAAAGGCCTCAATCGCATCCATCCGCCGCCACAACGCTTCGGTCATTTCTTTCAATGCCAGCGACAATTCGCCGATCTCGTCGCCACGCCGCGACAGATCGGGGATCAGAAGCGCGCGACCTTGGCCGTGACGAACCCGTTCCGCCGCCAGAGCCAACCGCCGGATCGGCCGGGCGATGGTTCCCGCCATATAAAGCGACAGGGCGATGGTAATGCCGAGGGCGACGGCAAAGACCTGGAAGATCGCAAGACGGACCTGGAACAAGGCACGGGCGACGTTCGTACCATCGGCGGTGATCAAAACCGCGCCGCCAACCTGCTTATACCGTTGGACCGGCACCGCGACCGACAGAACCAGCCCGCCGCCCGAACGGGTCCGAACCTGGGCTCCGCTGTGGCCGTCCAAGGCGGTGGCGACTTCGGCAAAGTCGCTGGCCCGCGCCCGTGGCCGGTCCCGATATAGCGGCAAGGCGCGATCGAACCGCAGCCAATGCGCGGTTCGCTCCCACCATTGCCGAACCTCGTCGGACCAACTGGGGATACGGGGCGGCGGCAACATCTCGACATGCACCACCCCATTGGCACCGAGGCGGAAGCGCGAATCCGCCACCAATTCCCCATCGGAACCGAACAATCGAACCCTGAGCTTGGCCGGTTCCGCCAGACGGCGCACCATTTGGCGAGCCGTTTCGGCGTTGAATTCCAACCCCTCGAACTCGCCTTCGATCAAAGCGCCTTCGCCGACGGCGGCGGCGACCATTTCCGCCTGGGTCGCCAGCCCCTCCAGTTCGGAACGGATCAACCCTTGCTTGTAACGGTCGAGATAAAGCAGGCCACCGACCAACACCACCGGAGCAAGGAGATTGACCGCCAGAATCCGGCGAGTCAGCGGTGAAGCCAACAGGCGCCACCGCGACCAGCGACGGCGGGGTTCGACATGCGGAGCCGGTCCCCCGGCACCGTCATCACTCTTCACGATAGCGGTATCCGACGCCGTAAAGAGTCTCGATCTGGGCGAAATCGTCATCGACTTCGCGGAATTTCTTGCGCAACCGCTTGATGTGGCTATCGATGGTGCGGTCATCGACATAGATCGATTCGCCATAGGCAGCGTCGATCAACTGGTCGCGGCTTTTAACGTGGCCGGGACGGATGGCCAGCGATTTCAACAACAGGAACTCGGTAACGGTCAGATCGACGCTTCGACCGTTCCAGGTGCAAACATGGCGGGCGGGATCGAGCACCAACGGCCCCCGCGTCACCACTTCGCCCGGCGGCTCGTCGGGATCGGCCGCGTTGGCCTCCAGACGACGGATCAGGGCACGGATACGCTCGATCAGCAGCTTCTGTGAGAACGGCTTCTTGATGTAATCGTCCGCCCCCATGCGCAAGCCGAGAAGCTCGTCGATTTCATCGTCCTTCGACGTCAGGAAGATCACCGGGATCGAGGATTGCCGCCGCAACCGCTGCAACAATTCCATCCCATCCATCCGGGGCATCTTGATGTCGAGAAGCGCCAGATCGGGCGGCTGGGCGGTCAGGCCGCGCAACGCCTCGGCTCCATCGGTATAGGTCCGCACCTTGAACCCCTCGGCTTCCAGGGCCATCGAGACCGAGGTCAGGATATTGCGGTCGTCATCAACCATCGCGATGGTATGGGTCAAAAGGGGTACCTCCGTCGGGCGTCCGGCCACCAGAATAGCAGCACTCGGGCTATCAGATAAGCCGATTGCCCAGGTTTCGTTATATGGCCTCTGTCGCTGGCGCTTGAGTCTCTCACTTGTTTTGCGCCTCGCTCCCGATTCACCGGAAGAAGGCATGGTCAGGGTTTGCATCGGGATCATGGCGAAATTATAGTGACCGGCGATGGTTCCCTGCCGGTCAAGATCCCGGCGGGGTGAAAATGGGAACACGGTCAAGGCTCCGATTCGGGGCCAAATCCGGGACTGCCCCCGCAACTGTAGGCGGAGAGGGTCCGACCCCCACAGCCACTGACCGCTCATCCGGTTGGGAAGGCCGGGTCGAATCCGTTGACCCGCAAGTCAGGAGACCTGCCATCACGAGAGTCGTCGCGAGCCTGCCGGACGGGGTGTGCCGGGAGGTTTGACCAGAGTCCGTTTCGCGACGACACGCGATCTCTCGACGAACGGAGTCTGCCCGATATGCATATTATGGAAGGTTTTTTACCCGCTACACACGCCGTGGCATGGAGTTGCGCCGCTGTTCCCTTCGTGGCGGCGGGCGCGTGGAAGCTGAAAAAGATCGTCACCGAGCGCCCCGAGGCGCGGCTGCAACTGGCGGCCGCTGGCGGATTCGCCTTTGTCCTGTCGGCCTTGAAGCTGCCAAGCGTCACTGGTTCCTGCTCGCACCCCACCGGAACGGGTCTTGGCGCGGTTCTGTTCGGCCCATCGGTAATGGCGCTGCTCGGCTCGATCGTGCTGCTGTTCCAGGCACTGTTGCTGGCCCATGGCGGCCTCACCACCCTGGGCGCCAACATCATTTCGATGGCGGTGGTCGGCCCCTGGGTCGCCTACGGTTTGTGGCGAGCCTCGTCCGCCCTCGGACTGCCAGCGGCGGTCGGCATCGCCCTCGCCGCGATCCTGGGCGACCTTGCGACCTATATCGTCACCTCGGCCCAATTGGCCCTGGCCTTCCCCGATCCGGCTTCGGGATTCATGGGAGCCTTTGCCAAATTCGCCGGCATTTTCGCCCTGACCCAGGTGCCGCTGGCGATTGCCGAAGGTCTGGTCACGGTGGTGGTGATGAACGCCCTGGTCGGGCGCGGTTTCTTCAAGGCCGAAGGGGTGAAGGCATGAACGCGCGTCTCAATCTTGTTCTGCTCGGTCTGGCCGCACTGATCGTCGCCGCACCGCTGGCGCTGACTCCCAACGCTGAATTCAGCGGCACCGACGATGCCGCCCGCAATGCCGTCACCGCTGCCAATCCATCCTATGTCCCTTGGGCCGAACCGGTGTGGGAACCGCCGGGGAAAGAGGTTGAAAGCCTGCTGTTCGCATTGCAGGCCGCGATCGGAGCCGGGCTAGTCGGCTATGCCATCGGGCGTCGTCACGGTCGCGGCGAGCGGTGAGCCTCGCCATCGACCGGTTGGCGCAATCCAGCCGGTGGCGGCGGCGATCGACAACGGAAAAANCGGTGCTGGCCCTGGGCCTGCTGGTCCTGGTTCTTGCCGTGCCGCCCTGGCCGGGAGCGGTGGCGGTGCTTGTCATCGCCTGGACCGCCGCCCTGGCCGGGGCACGCGTGACGTGGCGCGACTGGCTTAGGCTGGTCGCGGCCCCGCTTGGGTTCGCCCTGACCGGAGCCTTCGCCCTGGCGATCGAGATCGGCCCGGACGGACTGGCCCTCGCCCGCGATGGCGGGGCTGCCGCCGCGGCCGTGGTGATCCGGGCGGCGGCGGCTCTGTCCTGCCTGCTGCTGCTGGCCGTCACCACTCCTGCCCCCGATCTGGTCCGGGGGGCACGACGGTTAGGTCTTTCGCCCGAAATCGCCGAGATGGCCCTGCTGATCTGGCGGTTCCTCTTCATGCTGCTCGAATCCGCCACCGCGATCCGCCACGCCCAGGACGCACGGCTGGGCTGGCATGGCTTTCGCCGTTCGATCCGGTCTCTGGGGCTGCTGGTCGCACTGCTGCTGCCTCGGGCATTGGATCGCGCTCAGCGATTGGAATGCGGGTTGGCGGCACGCGGCTTCGACGGCTCGCTGCCGATGCTATCGCCCCGGCAGCCGGTTTCATTGCGCTTTATCGCCGCCACGCTGGGACTCCAGGCGGCGGTGCTGGGGGTTAGTCTATGGTGGAGTTGAGTCTGGAAGCGCGCGGGCTGGTCTATTCCTGGACCGGCGGCGGACGGGCGCTGGACGGTCTCGATCTGGTCGTCCGTCGCGGGCGGCGGCTGGCGGTGCTGGGGCCAAACGGCGCGGGCAAGAGTACCTTGCTGCTACATCTCAACGGTACACTGCGCCCGGAGGCGGGCGAAGTGCTGGTCGATGGCGTGGTACTGGGCCACGGCCGCGCCGCCCTGGCGGGATGGCGACGTCGGGTCGGACTCGTGATGCAGGATCCCGACGATCAATTGTTCGCCGCCACTGTCGCCGAAGACGTGTCGTTTGGACCGCTCAATCTCGGCCTGTCCGAGGCAGAGGCCGCGACACGGGTGGACGAGGCCCTGGCCGCGCTCGGCATCGCCGATCTGGCCGAACGCGCCACCCACCAACTGTCATTCGGGCAGAAGAAGCGGGTGGCAATCGCCGGAGCCGTCGCGATGCGACCCGAGGTGCTGCTGCTTGATGAACCGCTGGCTGGACTCGATCATCGCGGCGGGGTGTTGCTGCAAGGGGTTCTGGGCGCATTGGCCGCAGCCGGAACAACCCTGGTGCTGACCACTCACGACGTCGATCTGGCCTATGCCTTCGCCGACGAGGTGGCGCTGTTCTCGAACGGACGGACTCTCCGCCAGGGTCCGGCGGCCGAGGTTCTGGCCGATCGCGTCGCCATGGCGCAAGCCGGATTGGAGACACCGTTGCTACTTGAACTCGGCGTGCGCGACCGCGCCGAAGCTCTGGCCCGGTTCGGGCGGCGATGAGCCTGATTGGACCGCTGCGGCAGGGACTTCGCGTTATCATTGACGCGATCCTGCCGCCGGTCTGCCTGCGGTGCCAGACCCTGGTGGCCGATCCCGGCACGCTGTGCCCCGCCTGCTGGTCGCGGGTTGCCTTTCTGTCGGCTCCGCTGTGTGCCGTGTGCGGACGACCGTTCGAGATCGATCCCGGTGGGCAGATGGTCTGCGGCGAGTGCCTGAAGTCACCGCCCCGCTTCGGTCGCGCCCGCGCCGTGCTGCGCTATGACGACGAAACCCGGCCGCTGATCCTGCGCTTTAAGCATGGCGACCGTCTGGAAGGCGCTCCAGCCTTCGCTCGCTGGCTGGCTCGCGCCGGAGCCGAATTGCTCGATAACGCCGACCTGTTGGTGCCGGTCCCGCTGCATCGCTGGCGGCTGGCGATGCGGCGCTATAATCAGGCGGCGGTCCTGGCGCAGGCCCTGACCCCGCTGGTCGGGGTCGAAACCGTGCCCGATCTCCTGGTGCGCCGCCGCAGAACCGTGTCGCAGGGTCACCTTGGCCCCGATGCCCGACGCCGCAACGTCACCGGAGCCTTCCTTTTGCCGCCCCGCAGCCTTCCCCGTACCGAAGGCCGCCGAATCGTGCTGATCGATGATGTCATGACCACCGGCGCGACCGTCAATGAATGCGCCCGCGTGCTGTTGCGTGGCGGGGCCGCTTCGGTCGATGTGCTGACCTTAGGCCGGGTCGTGCGATAGAGTTCCTGGTCAAAGCGGCCTGCCGCCCTCATATATCGACCAATCACCCCTTAGCGGCCCTCAATCGGGAAAGAGGATCATGACTCAGATCGACATCTACACCACCAAAGTCTGCCCCTATTGCGTCCGCGCCAAGCAGTTGTTCAAGCGCAAAGGCGTCGCCTTCACCGAGATTGACGTCAGCAACGACGACACCTTGCGCAACGCGATGGTCGAACGCGCCGGAGGCCGCCGCAGCGTACCGCAGATCTTCATCAACGGCAGCCACGTTGGCGGCTGCGACGATCTTTACAAGCTGGACAGCGAGGGCAAGCTCGACCCGCTGTTGACCGGCGCGGCCTAACCCGGCTGTTGCCGAGTAGTCTGGAGTTGGGGCGGCGCCCCAACTTCGCCCATCCCGAATTACAGTTTGATGCTGTCGGCTGCCTCGCGCAGCAACAGGGCAGAGCGGCGCAACGCCGCATGTTCCTCGTCCGAGAAATCGGGCTTGAGAGTTTCAAGAACCCCTCCAGCCCCAACGATGCGCGGCAACGACAGGGTAACGTCGTGAATGCCTTCGATATCGGGAGTCTGCGCCGAGACTGACAGCAACAGCCGTTCGTCCTTGTTGATGGCGCGGACGATCCGGCTGAGACCCGCACCGATGCCGAACCAAGTCGCGCCCTTGCCATCGATGATGCGATAGGCGGCGCGACGCACTGATTCGTCGATGGTGGAACGAGCGGCTTCATCGAGCGGACGGCCCAGTTGATCCGCAACCTCGGCAACCGGAATACCGCCCGCCGTCGCCCCGGACCACCACAGCACCTCGGAATCGCCGTGTTCGCCCAGGACATAGGCGTGGACCGAAGTCGGCGCGATCCCCAGATGCTCGGCCAGCAAAGCGCGGAACCGGGCACTGTCGAGGATGGTGCCCGAACCAAAAACCCGCCCTGGCGGTAGGCGCGATAAGCGCGCAACAATGTCAGTGACGACATCGACCGGATTGGATGCGACCAACAGAACGGCATCGGGAGCGTTGTCGAGCACGGCGGGCACGATCTGGCGGAACACGGCTGCGTTACGGTCCAGCAAGTCGAGGCGGGTGTCACCGGGCCGTTGCGCGGCCCCGGCGGCGAGGACCACAACTTGGGAGCCTGCCAAATCGGCATAGCCGCCAGCGCGAACCCGCGATGCCCAGGCAAAGGGAGTCGCGTGCTGGATATCCTGGGCCTGAGCTTCGGCCAACTTAGCATTGAGATCGACCAGAACGATGTCGCTGGCGGTTCCCTGAAGAACCAGGGCGTAGGCGGCGGTACTGCCCACCGCGCCCGCTCCGACGATGCCGACTTTCATGTGCGTCGCTCTCCCGTTTCAGGCATTGATCCCCATACTAGGCCACGTCCTGAAGAGTGGGAAGAAGATGCTGGGGCATGCCGCCCGATGTCGCGCGAATGACACAATTATCCCGATGACGTTCGGGGCACAAAAAAGGCGAAGGAAAATACTTTCCTTCGCCTTTTGTCGCCGAGCCTTATTCAGGCTGCCGTAAGAACCTAGGTATCGAGGAAACTACGCAGCTTGCGCGACCGCGACGGGTGCTTCAGCTTGCGTAACGCCTTGGCCTCGATCTGACGGATACGTTCACGAGTAACGCTGAATTGCTGACCGACTTCCTCAAGGGTGTGATCGGTGTTCATGCCGATGCCAAAACGCATCCGCAGCACCCGCTCTTCGCGCGGCGTCAGGCTGGCGAGAACACGGGTCGTGGTCTCGCGCAGATTAGCCTGGATCGCGGCATCGAGCGGCAGAACGGCGTTTTTGTCCTCGATGAAGTCGCCGAGGTGGGAATCCTCTTCGTCACCGATCGGGGTTTCGAGCGAGATCGGCTCCTTGGCGATCTTCAGCACCTTGCGGACTTTCTCCAGCGGCATGCTGAGTTTTTCGGCCAGTTCTTCCGGGGTCGGCTCACGGCCGATCTCGTGCAGCATCTGGCGCGAGGTGCGGACCAGCTTGTTAATCGTTTCGATCATGTGGACCGGAATGCGGATGGTGCGGGCCTGATCGGCAATCGAGCGGGTGATCGCCTGACGGATCCACCAAGTTGCATAGGTCGAGAATTTATAACCGCGCCGATATTCGAACTTATCGACCGCTTTCATCAGACCGATATTGCCTTCCTGGATCAAATCGAGGAATTGCAGACCGCGATTGGTATATTTTTTCGCGATCGAAATGACGAGGCGCAGGTTGGCCTCGATCATTTCCTTCTTGGCCTTGCTGGCCTCGCGCTCGCCCTTCTGCACGGTCTGAACGATACGGCGGTATTCGTTGATCGGCAGCCCGGATTCGCCGGAAATCCGCGAGATCGTGGTGCGGATATCGGCAATCTCGGTCGCGTAACGGGCCGAGAATTCTTTCCAATGCTTGCCGCGCATCGCGACATGCTCAACCCAATTGGGGGAAAGTTCGGACCCGTAATAGGCATCGAGGAAGTCGGGACGCTTAATCCGGCACGATTCGGCCAGACGCAGCAGGCGGCCTTCCTGGGTCATCAGACGGCGGTTGATGCCGTTCAATTGCTCGACCAGATGTTCAATGCGGGCATTGTTGAGGTGAATGCCCTGCATCAGCTTGATCAGCTCGGTCTTCAGCTTGTCGTATTTCTTCTCGATGGCGGGCGTGGCTGCCTCGCCCTTCGACAGAGCGGCAAGGCGCTGTTCCTGCACCTTTTCCATTTTCTGGTGGGTAGCCGCAATGGCCTGGAAGGTCTCCAGAACCTGGGGCAGCAACTGGAGTTCCATCGCGGCGAGAGAGATCGAGTTCTCTTCGCCGTCCTCGGCCTCGACTTCGCCCTCGACCTCGGGCAGGTCGGGATCGCGCGGCTCACCTTCGGCGGCGGGCGCACCGGGAACGGTGGGGGCGTCGGGATCGATCGGCTCGACCGGACCGCGCTCCAGTTCCTCTTCGGACAATTCTCCGCCGGGACCGGCGCCATAGGTCGCGTCAAGGTCGATGATGTCGCGCAGCAGCATCTTGCCCTCGACCAGGGCATCGTGCCACTCGACGACGGCGCGCAGCGTCAGGGGACTTTCGCAGATGCCGCCGATCATCATGTCGCGACCGGCTTCGATCCGCTTGGCGATGGCGATTTCGCCTTCGCGACTCAGCAGTTCGACCGAGCCCATCTCGCGCAGATACATTCGAACCGGATCGTCGGTACGACCCAGATCCTCTTCATCGACATTGCCCGCACCGGAATAGCCCTCGGTCTCGGTGGCTTCCTCTTCGCCTTCGGGCTGCGCTTCTTCGCCGTCCTCGCTCTCGACGACATTGATGCCCAATTCAGAGAGCATCGCCATCGTGTCTTCGATCTGCTCCGACGACACTTCCTCGGGCGGCATGGCTGCGTTCAGTTCGTCGTAGGTGACGTAGCCGCGTTCCTTGCCGCGCGCCACCATCTTTTTGACGGCGACCCCCAGGGTGTCGAGCAAAGGCCCATCCATCGACTCGTCCTGGTTCTCCGAGACTTCCGCCGTATTCGTCGATTTGGTCGCCATGAAAACCATTACTCCTGAAGTCTCCGGCTCCATCCCCCGACGGAGCCGAACCGGCCGGGGCGACAGCCCCTGACCTTCTAATTATTCCGTCCGGGACGGTGGGGCCTCGGTCCCCGCCGCCTCGTCGTCGCGGGCCGAGGCCGAACGTTCTTGCCGCTTGACCGCCTGGAAACGGGTCCAGGCAGCCGGCGATGCCTCTTCAGCCAGCCGCGCGTTAGCCTCGCTCACGTCTGCCTGCAAATCCTTGCGGGTATAGCGGTGATATACATCGTTCCAGAGAGCCCGTGCGTCCTCGATCCTGTCGTAGCCACGGACCGAGTGCATTCGCCGTTCGCTCGCATCCAGCAAGGACTCCAGAACCGGGGATAATCCATCCGCCCGTAGATGGGCGGCAAGCTCGTCCGCGTCAAGCCCGCGCCCGGTCCCAAGGTGCTTTAGAATCCCGCGTCGAAGGTTGTCAAGCGACTCATTTGAAAACAAGCATCGCCCCAGCTCTTCATGAATTGGCTCGACCAGCCCCGGATTCGCCAAGGCAAGGGCCAACATCACCCGTTCCTGCCGTTCATAGGGCGGTCGTATCCCCCCCGGCGCACCGACGCCAACCAACCGTCCATCCTGCCCGCGCAGCCGTCCCGGCTGGACACGACCGCCTTTGCCGGTCCAGGGCGCGGGGACAGGGCGCGGCGGGCGAAAGGCCTGCCACAATCGGTCGCGAAAGGCCCTGACATACTGCCACCGTACCGTTTCATCGCCGATGGACATTGCACGTTCCGTCAATGCCTTCTCCAGCGCGGCGCGACGTTCCGGCGTGTCAATGGCGCGGCCTTCGGATTCCAGCCGCCACACCGCCTCGACCAGCGGACGAGCCTGCTCCAGCACCAGAGCCATCGCCGCCACGCCACGGTCACGCAGCAGAGAATCCGGGTCGTCGCCGCCAGGCAGAATCGCGAAACGCAGGCTATGCCCCGGCGTCAACAGCGGGAAAGCCCGCTCCAGCGCCCGCGCCATCGCCCGCTGACCAGCGCTGTCGCCGTCCAGGCACAGGGTCGGTTCCGGGGCAAGACGCCACAATTCCTCGATCTGCGCCTCGGTAACCGCCGTTCCCAATGGGGCAACGGCATGGGTGAACCCCGCCTGACTAAGGGCGATCACATCCATATAGCCCTCGACCACCACCACCGCGCCGAGATCGCGCGCTGACTGGCGGGCCAGGGCCAACCCGAACAGGACGTGTCCCTTGTGGAACACCGGCGTCTCGGGCGAGTTGAGGTATTTGGGCTGCCCGTCGCCCAGAGTGCGGGCACCAAAGCCGATCACTCGACCGCGACGGTCCGTGATCGGAAAGATCACACGGCCGCGAAAATAATCAAAAGCGGCCCCCCCGCCCTCCGGCCGCCGTAATAGCCCGGCCTCGATCAGCAGGCTTTCGGGAAGCTCGGCGCACATCAGCGACGACCGCAACGCCTCGCGCGAATCGGGTGCCCAGCCAAGACGGAAGCGGGCAATCGTCTCGTCGGTCAGTCCGCGCCCACGCAGATAGGCCAGCGCCTCGCGGCCACCGGGTTTGCGCAATTGCGCCTCGAACCAAGCACAAGCGCTTTCCAACGCTTCGTGCAGACCGGCGCGGCGCGATTCGCGGGCGCGTTCCTCGGGATTGGCACGCGGAACATCCAGCCCGGCTTCCGCCGCCAACCGTTCCACCGCCTCGGTAAAGGGGAGGTTGGCAACCCGCATCTCGAAACCGATGACGTCGCCGTGCGCCCCACAGCCGAAACAGTGAAAGAAGCCCTTGTCCTCGTTGACGGTAAAGGACGGACTCTTCTCGTTATGAAAGGGGCACAGGCCAGTATGCTCGCGGCCTTTGCGAGTCAGCTTGACCCGCCGTCCGATCACCGAGACCAGGGACAGGCGGGTCCGCAATTCTTCGAGAAAAGACGGAGGAAAGGCCATCGGGCCGAGATCCTGCTGTTACCGCCGCCGAAAATCTGGGAGGACGCGGCGGATTCCGCCTGTTCAGCCGCCCAGTTCGACCTTCACGACCGCGCTGGCACGGGAAAAATCCATCAGACCAGCGTGACGCTCCTTGAGCGCGGCCATGACTCTCCCCATATCCTTGATGCCGGTGGCGCCGATATCGGCGATCACCGCACGAATCGCCTCGCTTACTTCTTCGGCAGTCATCTGACGGGGAAGAAAACGTTCGATAATGACGATTTCCTCGGCTTCCCGTTCCGCCAGCTCCAACCGTCCACCTTGCTCATAGATGGTAATGCTCTCACGCCGCTGCTTGATCATCGACTGGAGCATCTGGAGAATCTCCGTGTCGGGGATGCCGTCGGCCAGCCCGTTCGGCCGCGCCGCGATGTCCCGATCCTTCAGCGCCGCCAGGATCAGCCGCACCGTCGACACCGTGCGGGCATCCTTGCCTAGCATCGCCGTCTTTAGCGCATCACTCAACTCCTGCCGCAGCATCGTATTCCCCTATCAGCCGTTCCAATCCCCTCATTCGCGGGAAAGGAAACAAGCTAGCGCAAAACCGCACCGAAGGAAAGCCCCGCACCCCTGGGCCAAACAGTTGAAATCCCGTGTATTTTGCCTGGGCACGGGAAGACTTGACTTCCCCCCTGGCCCTCTTTATAAGCCCCGCAACCACCTGCCGCCGACCGGGCGCACCCTGCCCAACTGTTCCCCGGGCATCCCGCGCGTTGCGAGATGATCCGGCGCTTGTCTGCGGCCGCGCCAGACGAAGGGACCAACATGCCGAACCTTGACGCCACCGCACTCAGCCCCACCGGCGAGGGGCCGGGTATCGATGCGACGCGCCCGCCGGGCGCCACCGGGGTTCTGGTACTGGCCGATGGCACAGTACTGTGGGGCAAAGGTATCGGCGCCGCCGGTAGCCAGGTCGGCGAAGTGGTGTTCAACACCGCGATGACCGGCTATCAGGAGACGCTGACCGATCCGTCCTACGCCGGTCAGATCATCACCTTCACCTTTCCGCATATCGGCAATGTCGGCACCAATCCCGAGGATCTCGAGACGCTGACCCCCGCCGCCCGTGGCCTGATCCTGCGCGCCGATATCACCCAGCCCGCCAACTGGCGTTCGGCCAAGCCGCTGAACGACTGGCTGGTCTCGCACGGGATCAGCGGCCTGTGCGGCATCGACACGCGGGCGTTGACCCGGCGCATCCGGTCGAAGGGCGCCCCCAGCGGGGTCGTCGCCCACGCCCCCGACGGCAAGTTCGACCTGCCCGCTCTCGCGAAGATCGCCGCCGAATGGCCCGGCCTGAAGGGCATGGATCTGGCCCGCGAGGTGACCTGTGCACAATCGCATGTCTGGACCGAAACCGAGTGGGATCTGCGCAGCGGCTATGGCCAGCAGACCGAACCGAAATACCATGTCGTCGCCGTCGATTTCGGTGCCAAGCGCAACATCCTGCGCTGTCTGGCCGCGTCGGGCTGCAAGGTGACGGTGCTTCCCGCCGAATCCACCGCCGAGGACGTGCTGCGCCACCAGCCCGATGGCGTATTCCTCTCCAACGGCCCCGGCGACCCTACCGCGACCGGCCGCTATGCCGTGCCGATGATCCAGGGCGTGTTGAACAGCGGAACGCCGCTGTTCGGAATTTGCCTCGGCCATCAGATGCTGGCGCTGGCGCTGGGGGCCAAGACCTTCAAAATGGATACCGGCCATCGCGGTGCCAACCATCCGGTCAAGGATCTGGCAACCGGCAAGGTCGAGATCACCAGCCAAAATCATGGCTTCGTCGTCGATGAGGCGTCGCTGCCGGCCGGAACCGTCGTTACCCACCGCTCGCTGTTCGACGGCTCGGTCGAAGGCATCGCGGTCGAAGGCAAGCCGATCTTCTCGGTCCAGTACCATCCCGAGGCCAGCCCCGGCCCGCAGGATGCTCATTACCTGTTCGATCGCTTCATTGAGAAGATCGCCGCGTCGAAATAGTGTCTGTGTCTGAATTAAGAATTTCCGGGAACCCGCAGCCATGCCCAAACGTACAGACATCAAGTCCATTCTCATCATCGGCGCCGGACCGATCGTCATCGGCCAGGCCTGCGAGTTCGATTATTCCGGAGTTCAGGCGTGCAAGGCGTTAAAGGAAGAGGGATACCGGGTCATCCTGGTCAATTCCAATCCGGCGACGATCATGACCGATCCCGGATTGGCCGACGCGACCTATGTCGAGCCGATCACTCCTGATTTCGTCACCCGGATCATCGAGAAAGAGCGCCCCGACGCCCTGCTGCCGACGATGGGTGGCCAGACCGCGCTGAACACCGCGATGAAGCTGGCCGACATGGGGGTTCTGGAAAAGTACGGCGTCGAAATGATCGCGGCCAAGCGCGACGTGATCGCCAAGGCCGAAGACCGGCTGCTCTTCCGCGATGCGATGGACAAGATCGGGCTGGACAGCCCGCGTTCGCGTCTGGTCCGCACCCTGGCCGAAGCGCGCGAAGCGATGCCCATCATCGGCCTGCCCGCCATCATCCGTCCCAGCTTCACCCTGGCCGGAACCGGCGGCGGGATCGCCTATAACGTCGCCGAGTACGAACAGATCGTCGCGGGCGGCTTGGCCGCCAGCCCGGTGCACGAGGTTCTGGTCGAGGAATCCGTCCTCGGCTGGAAAGAGTACGAGATGGAGGTCGTCCGCGACCGCAAGGACAATTGCATCATCATCTGCTCGATCGAGAATGTCGATCCGATGGGCGTGCATACCGGCGATTCGATCACCGTCGCTCCGGCGCTGACGCTGACCGACAAAGAATACCAGATCATGCGCAATGCCTCGATCGCGGTGCTGCGCGAGATCGGGGTCGATACCGGCGGATCGAACGTCCAGTTCGCGGTCAATCCCAAGGACGGCCGCATGACCGTCATCGAGATGAACCCGCGCGTGTCGCGTTCGTCGGCGTTGGCGTCGAAGGCCACCGGCTTCCCCATCGCCAAGGTCGCGGCCAAGTTGGCGGTCGGCTACACCCTGGACGAGTTGGCCAACGACATCACCGGCGTCACCCCGGCGTCGTTCGAGCCGACCATCGATTACGTCGTCACCAAGATCCCGCGCTTCACCTTTGAGAAGTTCCCCGGTGCCGACACCAACCTGACCACCTCGATGAAGTCGGTCGGCGAGGCAATGGCAATCGGTCGTACCTTCCAGGAAAGCCTCCAGAAGGGGTTGCGCTCGATGGAAACCGGCCTGACCGGCCTGGACGACATCGAGATTCCCGGCTCGAACGCGGGCGACATGAAGGACGCGGTGAAAAAGGCGCTGGCCCAGCCGCGCCACGACCGCATCCTGGTGATCGCCCAGGCGTTCCGGCTTGGCCTCACCATCGACGAAGTTCATTCCGCTTGTTTCTACGACAAATGGTTCCTGGGCCAGATCAAGGGTATCATCGAGGCCGAGGAAGAGGTTCGGGCCAACGGTCTGCCGATCGACGCCCCCGGCCTGCTGCGTCTGAAAAAGATGGGCTTCTCCGATCAGCGCCTGTCGGCCTTGTCGGGCAAGACATTGACCGAGACCGCGTTCCGCCGCGAGGTCTTTAACGTCAAGCCGGTTTACAAACGGATCGACACCTGCGCCGCCGAGTTCCCCTCTTCGACCGCCTATATGTATTCCTGCTACGAGGGCGACGGCACCAACCCGCCGGAATGCGAATCCGAGCCAACCAACCGTGACAAGGTGGTGATTCTGGGCGGCGGGCCGAACCGGATCGGCCAGGGCATCGAATTCGACTATTGCTGCGTCCATGCCGCCTATGCTCTCGAAGAGGCTGGCAAAGAGACCATCATGGTCAATTGCAACCCGGAAACCGTATCGACCGATTACGACACCTCGGACCGGCTGTATTTCGAACCGCTGACCGCCGAAACCGTTATCGATCTGGTCAAGGTCGAGCAGCGCAACGGACGGGTTCTGGGGTGCATCGTTCAGTTCGGCGGCCAGACTCCGCTGAAGTTGGCCCATGCCCTGGAACAGGCCGGAATCCCGATCTTGGGCACCAGCCCGGATTCGATCGATCTGGCCGAGGATCGCGAACGCTTCCAGCATCTGTTGCAGGAATTGAACCTGAAGCAGCCCGCCAACGGCACCGCCCGCTCGCTTGAAGAAGCAAAAGCGATCGCCGACCGCATCGGTTATCCGGTGGTGATCCGTCCCAGCTTCGTTCTGGGCGGTCGCGCGATGCAGATCGTCTATGACTACGAAGCCCTGGAACGCTACATGCGTGAGGCGGTGGTGGTCTCGGGCGACAATCCGGTGCTGATCGACCTGTACCTGAAGGACGCGATCGAGATCGATGTCGATGCGCTGTCGGATGGCACTCAGGTCTATGTCGCCGGGATCATGCAGCACATCGAGGAAGCGGGCATCCATTCCGGCGATTCCGCCTGCTCGCTGCCGCCCTACTCGATCGATCATGCCACCATCGAGGAATTGGAGCGTCAGACCGTCGCCCTGGCTAAGGCGCTGGGTGTCATCGGATTGATGAACATCCAGTACGCGATCAAGGACGGTACGGTCTACATCCTGGAAGTCAATCCGCGCGCCAGCCGCACCGTGCCCTTCGTCGCCAAGGCCACTGGCGTTCCGATCGCCAAGATCGCGGCGCGGGTGATGGCGGGTGAAACCCTGGCCTCGTTCGGCCTGACCACCCGCCCGGTGATGAAGCATGTCGCGGTCAAGGAAGCGGTGTTCCCCTTCGCTCGCTTCCCCGGCGTCGATATTCTGCTTGGGCCGGAAATGAAATCGACCGGCGAAGTGATGGGCATCGATTCGGATTTCGCCCGCGCTTTCGCCAAAAGTCAGCTGGGGGCCGGAACCAATCTGCCGATCGAAGGCGGTGTGTTCCTGTCGGTCAAGGAAGGCGACAAGCCATCCATGGTCGATATCGCTCGTCGGTTGCTGGGCATGGGCTTCACCGTGATGGCAACCGATGGCACCGCCCGCTATCTGCGTGAACACGGCATTCGCAACATCGGCATCCTCAACAAGGTGCTGGAGGGGCGGCCGCATTGCGTCGATGCGATGATGAACGGACAGATCCATCTGGTGGTCAACACCACCGAGGGAAGTCAGGCGGTTAAGGACAGCTTCTCGATCCGCCATACCGCGCTGACACACAATATTCCACACTATACCACCGTGGCGGGCGCACGCGCCGCAGTCGAGGCGATCGAAGCGCTTCGGTGCGGCACACTTGATGTAGCGCCGTTGCAGTCGTATTTTGGGTCTTCGTTCTAGGGAGCGGCTAGGATGCGGCAGCCAGGGGGCACCGCCATACGGTCCCGTCTGACCGGGGTTTGTTAATGGAAAAAATCCCTATGACTCCCGCCGGGCTGGCCCAGCTGGAGGATGAACTGCGGACGCTCAAGACTATTGAGCGTCCGGCGGTGATTCGCGCCATCGCAGAAGCGCGCGAGCATGGTGACCTGTCGGAAAACGCCGAGTATCATGCCGCGCGTGAACGCCAGAGCTTTATCGAAGGGCGTGTTGCCGAGCTAGAGGACGTGATTTCCCGTGCTCAGGTGATCGACGTCTCGACTCTAACCGGGGATCAGGTGCGCTTCGGCGCCACCGTCACCCTGGCCGACGAGGATTCGGACGACGAAGTGGCTTACACCATCGTCGGCGCCCACGAAGCTGACATCAAATCCGGCAGAATGTCGGTCCAGTCTCCACTGGCCCGCGCCCTGATCGGCAAACATGTCGGCGACGCCGTCGAAGTCACCACTCCCGGCGGGTCGAAATCCTATGAGATCGTTGACGTCCGCTTCGGCTGACGAGCGATCTTTCTCTTTCGTTCAGGATGAAAGGTTCCTCCCGACTCGGATATCCGGGGCCGTTTGGCCCCGGCCCGAAGGGGGGAACCTCCTGGCGAACGGCAGGTCTCCCGATCCCTACTGGTCTCCGGCTTCGGTCTCGGCTAAAAAGTAGGACAATGCTTCCCGCGCTTCTTCGCAAGACCCGCCCTTTTAGCGCCGATCCCATACTGCGGCGATGGGTGGGGGCGCGTCTGTTGCGTCGGACACCGGGAGAACCGGCCTTTGCCGCTCACCGCCCGCCGATTCTGGGCGAATCCTGGGCCGGACTGCCGCCCGAACCACCACAATCATCGTTTCCCCCGCTTCCCCCCGGTCTACCCGACCGTCCGATTCGGCTGCACTTGCCCGGAACCGAAATCGGGTTGGCTCCAGAGGACGCGGCGACATTGTTCGACCGCAGCTTCGCCGATCCCGAGATCGGGCGCTGCCTGCACCATTTCGGCTGGGTGCCGCTGATGGAGTCCGGCGACGATCCGCGCTGGGTTGGCACGATCTGGACGGCGTGGTGCCGCCGCTTTGGCACCCCCGATTCCTCACCGGCATGGTGCGCGGACGCCGCCGCCGACCGGGCAGCAACCCTGCTGACCTTCGCCCGCGTTCACGGAATGCCCGGCCCCGCCGCCGATACGCTGGAGGTATTGGCGGCGCATGGCCCGGCAATCGCCACGCGGCTCGATTATTTCGGCCAGCGTCGCACCACCAGCCGCCTGTTCAATAACGGACGCGGCCTGTATCGGCTGGGGCTGGAACTGGGGCTTCCCACCGCGACTGATGCCGGAGCCCGGCTGATCCTGTCCGAAGCCGAACGGATTTTTCGTCCGTCGGGATTGCTGAACGAAGGGTCCAGCCATTACCACCTGCTGTTAACCCGTGCGCTGGCCGATGTCTGGCTGGCGGCAACGGCGCACGGACGGCCCGAGGCGGCACCACTGGAAACACGACTGCGCGCCGCCGCTGGACAGGTGGCCCATCTCTATCTGCCGGGTGGTCTGCCGTTGATCGGACGGATTGCTCCCGACGCGCCGCCATCGCATCTGGCCTGCCTGCGGCCCGGCGGTGACCGTAATTCCGGCTGGATGGCGACCCTGCCCCGGCCGGAACGCGACCGCCTCGGCGCCCTGCTCGACAGTCTTTTCCCCGGCCCCAGCCCGATCGCCGATGGCTGGCTGTCCGCCCGCTTCGGCCTCTGGTCCGGGCTATGGCATGCCACACCCGAGGGATGGTGTTCACTTTCCGGCAACGGCCATCAGGATTGCGGCGGGTTCGAGCTGCATCACGATTCCGAGGCGCTCCTGATCGATCTCGGCAGCGGCCCTGAAGTCGGTTCTGACGCCACCGCCCCGGCGCATAACGCTGTGACAATCGACGGGGCCGATCCCTATCCGCCCAACCGCCCCTTCTATGCCCCGGCCTTCCGCGACAAAATCGCCGGGCCGGCGGTGCTGGCCCTGGACGAAGCGGGCGTGGCGTTGGCCCACCACGGCTTTCGTCGCTTGCGCCATGTTGGGATGGCCGAACGGCGCTGGGTGTTTTCGGGCGATCGGGTCGAGATCCGCGACCGTATCGATGGCCGCGACCGACACACCGTGATCCGGCGGCTATATACGCCGTGCGCGGTCGAACGAGCCGAACGGGGGGTGATCCTCACCACCGCCAGCGGTCGTCGTTTCCATCTCTCGGCGGGCGATGCTCCGCTATTACCGAGTCCGTGTCGCCGCTGGCTAGCCTATGGCGAATCCGCACCGGCAACCGGACTTGTTCTTTCGCTGTTCCCCCAGCTTCCCTGGACCGGAACCCTGACCATTGAGGCACTATAGACGATGCCTCTGGTCCCCGATTGCCGTTGGTACGAAGGAATCCACCGATGATCTCTCAGGTGCCGTTGCTGGATCAGGGAATGCTGGCACGCGCCCGGCTCCCCGCCATGAGCGATTCCACGCTGATCCAGCCGTGGCGACGGCCGGATGACGAGGCCCGCCTGATCGACCGTTCCGCCCACGGGCTGGCGGCGCTGGCCCGCGCGATTGCAGAGCGGTTGGGTCGGTCGCCNCGAGTCGCCCTGCCCGGCTGGATTTGCAGTCAGGCCCTGGAGCCGCTGCGCCAGACCGGCGCGGGATTAACCTACCTGCCGGTCTCGCTGCGAACCGGCCAGATCGACTGGGACGCCGCCGAAAGATCCGGCCCCTTCGATATCCTGGTGGTGGTGCATACGTTTGGCGAGCCAGTCGAGATGGACCCCGCCCGCGCCTTGTGCGCCCGCCACGACTGCTTTCTGGTCGAGGATTGTGCCCATGCCCTGGCTCCCGCCGCCGGAATCGCCGATGCGGGAGACGCGGTGCTGTTCAGCCCGCATAAACTGTTCCCCCTGCCCGAGGGCGCGGTACTCAGCCTGTCTTCCGCGGCAAGCGGATGGGCTGCGGATCTCGACCGCGCGCTGGGCCGTCCACCGATGGCCGGAGACGACCGCGCCTGGCTGAACCACCGACTGTTCCAGGACGCCGTGCCGGACTCGTTGCGCCGGTTCGTTCCCCAAAGCGGATTGTCGCGGTTTGAGGCCGATCCGCCATTGTCCGATCCGCCCTCGCCGGTGGCCCCGTCCGACATGGCCCGCCGCTTGCTGGCCGCCGCCGATATCGCCGAGGAGACGCGCCGCCGCCGCGACAATGCCGAAGCGTTGTCGAAGGTGGTCAGCCGATTAAAAGACGTCCGGCTGCTGTTCCCCAAATCGAAGGCCGTGCCCTATCGATTGGCGCTACGGGCAGACAATCCCCAGGTGGCGGCGGCGCGATTCGCTGCCTTGCGCCAAGCCCATCTGCCGGTCGAATCCTGGCCTGACCTACCGCCCCGCGTTGTCGCCGATCCCAACCACGCCGACGGCGCAATGACCCTGCGCAACACGGTTCTGCTGCTGCCGGTTCACGGAGCCTTGAACGCGGACGATCTGGCCCGCGCCTATCGCCGAATTTTAAAATAAGGGTTGCGGCGAGTTATATCTCGGCCCTGATCCGCTCGCGTAGACGATCGATCGGCAGCAAAGCCCCCGTCTCGTCCTCGTAATGCCAAAAGGTCCAGCCGTTACAGGCCAGGGCCTCTTGCACCTGCGCGCCGACCTTGTGGATTGAGCCACGCACAGACCCGCAGCACACCGTGCCATCGGCGGCGATGATCGCGGCATGCGCCCGCCGCGCTCCACCAAACAACGTCTGACCGGGTTTTAACATCCCGGCCTCGATCAGCGCCCCGAACGGAATACGGGGTTCCGTCCGGCGCGACGGCGTAACCAGCAACGCGGGATCGGGGGCGGGACCAACCTCGGCCAACCGGGCGCGAGCGGCCTTGATGTAATCGGGATCGCGCTCGCAACCGATATAATGCCGCCCCAACTTCAGCGCCGCCGCTCCGGTCGTGCCGGTGCCGAAGAACGGGTCGAGCACCACGTCTCCCGGCCGAGTGGTGGCAAGGATGATCCGGTAGAGCAGGGATTCCGGCTTTTGGGTCGGATGAGTTTTGCGCCCATCGGTCTTCAGCCGTTCCTGTCCGACACACAGCGGCAGCATCCAGTCGCTGCGCATCTGAAGATCGTCGTTCAGCGCCTTCATCGTCGCGTAATTGAAGGTCGGCCGCGCCTCGGCCGAACGGGCACACCACAGCAGGGTCTCGTGCGCGTTGGTAAAGCGCGTGCCCATGAAATTCGGCATCGGATTGGTCTTGCGCCAAACGATGTCGTTCAGCAGCCAAAAGCCCTGATCCTGAAGGATCGTGCCGACCCGATGGATATTGTGGTACGAGCCGATCACCCACAGCGCGCCGTCGGGTTTCAACACCCGCCGCGCCGCCGCGACCCAATCGCGGGTGAAGGCATCGTAAGCCGCAAAATTGGCGAAGCGATCCCAATCCTCGTCCACACCATCGACGCGGGTCGCGTTGGGGCGAATCAAATCGCCACCAAGTTGAAGATTATAGGGCGGATCGGCAAAAACCAGATCGACAGAACCGGCAGGCAACCGATTCATTCCGGCGATGCAATCGCCCTCCAGGATCGTATCGAGGGGAAGGGACATCCGCTCACTGTCGGCGAAGGCGACGATGCCGTCAACCCCGAGAGGATGGGGTAAAGGCACGGTGGATGCCCTCGCAGGCAAACCACAGGTCGCACAGGCGACGGCTGGCACACTGACACCCATCTTCGGCCAAGGCGGGAACATCGTGATCGGCCCCTTGACACAAGGCCAACATCATTGCCCGCACACGCTCCGGCAGACAGTCGGCTTTTCCAATGGGCATTGGCACCCCACCTATTTTTAAAGGTCACGACTATCGTACTCACTCGCCTATCGCGAGAGAAGAATTCCGTGGTCCTATGACCTACGACGTTACCCTGATACGGATATCCTAGCCCGAATCGGTCGGGGCAAGGCATGATGAGGATATCGGCGACAGTTTTAAGGGGAAGCACCATGCGATTTGGACCGACGACGGGCCTGCTGGCAGCCCTGCTGCTTGCCACCTCTTTCACGCCCACTCTCGCCCAACAGGTCCGGGTCAAGGACATCGCCAGCGTCGGCGGCATGGCCGAGGCGGGCTTCACCGGCTTTGGCATGGTGGTCGGATTAAGCGGCACCGGCGATTCGCGCCCACCCGGTCCGGGAGCGGCATTTCCCTCCGGCCGCGATTCGGCGGTGGTGATGGTCACGGCGCGGCTGGCACCGGGTCTGCGCGTCGGCAGCCGGGTCGATGTCACTGTCGCCGCGACCGGCGATGCCCGCTCGCTGGCGGGTGGAACCCTGGTCCCTACCGCGCTGGAAGGAGGCGATCGTCGCATCTATGCCGTGGCCGAAGGCCCGGTCGCGGCCGCCGGATCGTGGGCGGGAGGAATCGCCGCCTCGGTGACGCGGGGCAGTCCGACCACAGGCACCATCTCCGGCGGCGCGACAATCGAACGTGATCTTCCCCTGGCTCTGGGAGCCGAAGGCGAGGTTCGCTTCCTGCTCCGCCGTCCCGATTTCACCACCGCGCGGCGACTGGCCGAGGCAATCAACGCCTCGCTGGGACGCAAACTGGCCCGGCCGCTCGACAATGCGGCGGTGTCGGTCGCGGTCCCGCCCGATTATCCCGACGGCGCGGCGGGGCTGATCGCCACCGCCGAAAACGCGGTGCTGACCCCCGACCGCTCGGGCCGGAGCGTCGTGATCGACAGCCGCACCGGAGCCATCGTGGCCGGACTCGACATCCCGCTGGCTCCGGTGGCGATCAGCCATGGCGACATGACCATCCGGGTGCAGGAAACCCCACAAGTCTCGCAGCCAGCACCGTTCTCGTCTGGCGGCAAGACGGTAATTGTCCCGCGCAGTTCTGTCGAAATCGACGAAACCGGCCGAATGGTGGCGATGCCGGCGGGCGGCACCGTGGGTGACCTGCTCAACGCCCTGACCAAGGCCGGAATGTCGGCACTGGATCGGATCGCAGTGTTGCAAGCGGTGCGCGCCGCCGGGGGCTTCGACGCAGAACTGGTGGCGCGGTAAAGCGCTACTTCACAGGCGTCCAGTCGGACCAACCGCCGCCAGCAAGCGGAGAGCGGCAGAAGCCGATGTCCCACACCTGGGTACTGATCTTCGGATGAACGCTATCGAAGGTAAATGCGCCGTCTTTGATCGCGGGCAATTCCTCGGAAACGATGACGGTGACCCGGTTATCGACGCAATCCTGGGACTCGGTGGTTTCGTGCCGCGTGGTACGGACGGCAACGCGGTGAGTCGAATGCTTTTCTTCGGCGGATGCCTCCGAGACCTTCCCCGGCACGCTGTCTTCCAGGTTGGAGACGCGGTTGCGGATCGCCTTCAGCGACAGATCCTTGGCCAGACCACTGGTCAGCCGGTTGGCCGGACCGTTGGGAGCGGCATAAAAAGCATCGATATTGGCGAAAGTGGTTTCGACCACCGCCACCGGCAGCTTGGCCTCGCGGGCGACGTCGGCGACGTCAGAGGCCAGCGCCGGCACGGCCAGAACGGCGAAAACGGCCGTCAGCGGCAAAATTGATCTGGAAGCGACGGGCATGATTAAAGTCCTCCTTCGAGGTCCGGACGGGACGCGACACTGTGGCGAAGGAGACATGCGATGACAAGACCGGCGATCGTCTGGTTCCGCCGCGACCTTAGGCTGGCCGACAACCCAGCCCTGGTCGAAGCGGCAGCAAGCGGACAGCCCCTCATTCCGTTGTTCATCGACGAGACCGGCGTACCGGAAGGCGAAGCCGATGGCGGCGCGACCCGGTGGTGGCTGCACCACTCATTGCTATCGTTGGGTCGCGATCTGGCCGCGCGGGGGGTGCCGTTGCTGCTGCGCCGAGGCGAGCCTCTGGCCGTTCTGGAGGCGCTGGTCGCCGCGACCGGCGCGACACGTGTGCTGTGGAACCGCCGTTACACGCCACGCGGTGTAGTGCAGGACACCACGATCAAGGCCGCCCTGACCCGGCATGGGATCGAGGTCCGCTCGTTCAAGGCCGGATTGCTATTCGAACCGTGGGAAATCGCCACCCGCTCCGGCACCCCATTCCGAGTCTTCACCCCGTTCTGGCGAAGCTGCCTCGCCGCTCCGCCTCCAGACCGGCCGCTGCCGCCGCCAGCCGCCTTGCGGCCCTGCGAGTCGGTCCCGCCCGGCGACGATCTCGGATCGTGGCGGTTGCTGCCGACCGCGCCGGACTGGGCCGGAGGACTGAACGCGGACTGGCAGCCGGGCGAGGCCGGAGCCGAAGCACGCTTACAGATCTTTCTCGATCAACGGCTGAAAGCCTATGCCGTCGCCCGCGACCTGCCCGGACAGGCGGGAACCTCGCGCCTGTCGCCTCATCTGGCTTTTGGTGAGATTTCGCCCCGTCGCGCCTTTCACGCCGCCCGCGATGCCGCAGGAAGCGGAAACGGGCTGGACCGCTTTCTGGCCGAACTGGGGTGGCGCGAATTCTGCGCCCATCTGCTGTTCACCGTGCCCGATCTGCCCGAGCAGCCGCTGCGCGGCGAGTTCGCCGCCTTTCCCTGGCGCGACGATCCCGAGTTGCTGGTGGCATGGCAACGAGGACGCACCGGCTTTCCCCTGGTCGATGCCGGAATGCGCGAATTATGGACAACCGGCTGGATGCACAACCGGGTGCGGATGGTCGTCGCCTCGTTTCTGGTCAAGGATCTGCTGCTATCGTGGCGGCTGGGAGCCGACTGGTTCCGCGACACCCTGGTCGATGCCGATCTGGCCAGCAATGTTGCAAGCTGGCAGTGGGTCGCCGGGTGCGGAGCCGACGCCGCGCCGTTCTTCCGCATCTTCAACCCGACGCTTCAGGGCGAGAAATTCGATCCAGACGGACGCTATGTCCGCCGGTGGTGCCCGGAGTTGGCCGGATTGCCCGACCGCTGGCTGCATCAGCCGGGGCGAGCCTCGGACATAATATTACGCCAAGCCGGGGTAAGCCTGGGCCGGTCCTATCCCCATCCGATCGTCGATCACGATGTCGCCCGCCGTCGCGCCCTGGCGGCGATGGAGAATTGTCATGGCGGCGAAGGGAGCGAGAGCCGTTAGATCCTCCCTTCGCCAATTTGGGAGGATTCCATGGCAATCCGAACCGTTTTGATCGCGCTGCTGCTGGCCGGATGGCTGACGGCAGCTCCCCAGGCGCAGGCAGAACCGGCGGCAGGCGCATTGTGGACCGATCCCGCCACCGGCATTGTGTTCGTATGGGTTCCAGGCGGCTCGTTCGAGATGGGATGCTCGGGTTCCGGCTGCCCGGAAAGTGAAACACCCGCCCATTCCCGCCGCATCGATGGATTCTGGCTGTCACGAACCGAGATCACTCAGGGGCAGTGGGGCCGCCTGATGGAGGACAACCCGTCGAAATTCCATAAAGGCAACGATTACCCGGTCGATCAGGTGACATGGGAGGACGCCCACGCCTTGATCGCCAAGATGAACAAACACGGCAACGGCACCTTCCGCCTGCCTAGCGAAGCCGAGTGGGAATATGCCTGCCGCGCCGGCAACCCCGCCGATCCCTATTGTGGCGGCGCTACGCCCGACGCGGTGGCCTGGTTCAACGCCAACTCGAAAATGGCAACGATGCCGGTAGCGACCAAGGCCGCCAATCGGTTCGGCCTCTTCGACATGAGCGGCAATCTGTACGAATGGGTCGAGGATTGCTGGCACGACAGCCATGCGGGAGCCGCCGCCGATTCCAGCGCCCGCACTGGCGGAGAATGCCTGTCGCGGGTTCTACGCGGCGGATCGTGGGGGAATTATCCGGCTCAGATCCGCGTCACCACAAGGCGAAGCGACAGCGACGTCAAATGTCCGTTCATTGGTCTGCGGCTTGTTCGCGACCGGTAAGATTCAAGGGCGGGAAAAAAGATTTTATCGAAAGGTAAAAAACAGCGTTGACAGAGAGAGCGCCCTCGAATATTTCTCTGGGCCTCGGACGGCGCGGCCGTTCGCAGGCTACCTGCCCAGGTGGCGGAATTGGTAGACGCGCTAGATTCAGGTTCTAGTGGCCGAAAGGTCGTGGAAGTTCGAGTCTTCTCCTGGGCACCATCACCTTGACCTTCGGGTTAAGGCTGGATGGCTAAAAATGGACGCGGTGCCGCTCCTCCCTGATTATCACAGGAGCAGCCCGTGTCCTTTTTTTATTACCGTGACGATCTTCCCGCCGACCTCGATCTCGGCCCGGTGGTCGCCATCGATACCGAGACGATGGGCCTGAACCTGCATCGCGACCGATTGTGCGTAGTGCAGCTTTCGTCGGGTGACGGCAATGCCCACATCGTCCACTTTCCCGAACCGCGCTGGAATTCACCCAACCTGACCCGGCTGTTCGCCGATCCGGGCGTCACCAAGCTGTTTCACTTTGCCCGTTTCGATCTGGCGATGATCCGTCGGCATTTCGGCGTCCGCTGCCAGCCGGTCTATTGCACCAAGATCGCATCGCGCCTGACCCGCACCAACACCGACCGCCACGGCCTCAAGGATCTGTGCCGCGAGTTGGCCGGGGTCGAAATGTCGAAGCAACAGCAATGCTCGGACTGGGGTGCCGCCACCCTGTCGGAAGAGCAGATCGCCTATGCCGCCTCGGACGTGCTCTATCTGCACCAGTTGTGGGCCCGTCTTGACGAATTGCTGGCGCGCGAAGGCCGGACCGAACTGGCGCGCGCCTGTTTCGACTTCCTGCCCGACCGGGCCGACCTTGATCTTTCCGGCTGGCCTGAGGAAGACATTTTCGCGCATTGATAAATGGTGCGGGACGGAAGAGACATGGCGATCCCGCGCTTCATCCGTCCCCGTCGGGGAATGCAGGAAACGGACCAGAATAGCGTTTTGCCTTTCCGTACCCCGGTGGATTCGTATAGTAGGGGGGCCTTGGGCCGCCCGTCCGGCGTGGCCCGGCCCCAGCCTATCGGACCCTGACATGACCGCCGCCGTCACCGACTCCATCACCATTGCCCGCCGCGTGCTGACCACCGAGGCCCAGGCTTTGGGCGTTCTGGCCGAAAGCCTCGGCCACCCCTTCGACGCCGCGATCGAAGCGCTGGAACGGGTGTCGGGTCGCGTGGTCGTCACCGGCATGGGCAAAAGCGGCCATGTCGCCCGCAAGATCTCGGCGACCCTGGCCTCGACCGGCTGTCCGTCCTTTTTCGTCCACCCCGCCGAAGCCAGCCATGGCGATCTCGGCATGGTCACACGCGACGATGCGGTGGTGGCGCTGTCGAATTCAGGAGAAACGCCGGAACTGGGCGACATCATCGCCTATTGCCGCCGCTTCGATATCCCCCTGATCGGCATCACTTCGGGTGCGGCCAGCACTTTGGCCGCCGCCGCCACCGTAGCGCTGGTGCTGCCCAACCACCCCGAAGCCTGCCCCAACCGCTTGGCTCCAACCACCTCGACAACGATGATGCTGGCGCTGGGCGACGCCCTGGCGGTCACCCTGCTGGAGCGCAAGGGCTTCACCGCCGCCGATTTCCGCTTGTTCCATCCCGGTGGCCAGTTGGGCCGCCGCCTGCTGCGGGTCTCGGACCTGATGCATGGCGGCGCTGACTTGCCGTTGGCGCCGCCCGCCGCCCCAATGACCGAGGTGCTGCTGGTCATGACGAAAAAGAGCCTGGGCTGCGCCGGTATCGTCGATCCGGATGGACGGCTGATCGGGATCATCACCGATGGCGATCTGCGCCGCCACATGCGGGGCGACCTGCTGTCGCTGTCCGCGGCCGAGGTGATGAATGCCACCCCGAAGACGGTGCCGCCGACCCTGTTGGCCGCCGAAGCCCTGGGGATCATGAACGCCAAGACCATCACCAGCCTGTTCGCCGTTAACGAAACCGGGCACCCGGTGGGCGTTCTGCACGTTCACGACTGTCTGCGCGCGGGTTTGGCGTGATCGACGCGGGCGAGGCCGCCCGACGTCTCCGCCGGCGACTGCACCCGCAGCGTACCGGCCCGTTCGCCCGTTATTCCCACTTCGTCGGGATCATGAAGATCGTGTTGCCGTCGCTGACCGTGGTGCTTCTGGCGCTGCTGGTAGCGTGGCCCAAGCTGACCATGGAGCAAAACGGCTTCCAGATCGGGTTTGCCCGGCTGCCGTCGAAAGAGGTCGAAACCCTGGCCATGCACAACCCGCGTTATTTCGGTATCAACGAAGGCAATCGACCTTATTCCGTCAGCGCCGACCTGGCCACCCAGGAAAACGGCCGCAGCGAGACCATCCACCTTGACAATCCAAAGGCCGACTTCACCACGTCAAGCGGTGCCAATGTCGTGATCGAAGCTGATTCCGGTCTATATCAGAAGGCGACCAATACCCTTCTCCTGACCGGCAACGTCAACCTCTACCACGATTCCGGTACCGAGATGCACACCAACTCGGCCACGATCGATCTTGCCCATTCCACCGCGCACGGCAACGACCCGATCACCGGCAACGGCCCCCAAGGCCGGATCGACGCGGCTGGCTTTGACATTACCAACAAGGGGCGCACCCTGACCTTCACCGGCAAAAGCCAGATGTCGCTGCGCGGAGTCGGTTCCCCCGCGAAAAAATCAGGCAAGACCCAGACCCAGGGAGCCCCGCGATGAGTCCCGCGCTCCGCTTCGTCCCCATCCTGGCCGTGACCCTGCTGTCGGCCGCCGCTCCTGCCGCCGCTCAGGGCTTCGGCATGTCCCAGGGCGGCGGCGACCAGCAGCTTCAGGTCTTTGCCGACAACGGCATCGAATGGCATTCCGAGGATCTGCGCGTCATCGCGACCGGCAATGCGAAGGCAACGCGCGGCACCATGTCGGTCGATGCCGACAAACTGACCGCCTATTACCGTCAGACCGGCGGCAAGGGCGACGAGATATGGCGGTTGGACGCCGACGGCACCGTAACGATCCGTTCGCCCAACGATACCGCCACCGGGACCAAGGCGATCTATGACCTCGACAAGGCGGTATTCGTGCTGAAGGGCGCGCCCGCCCGGCTGGTCACCGCCACCGATCAGTTCCAGGCCAGCGAAAGCCTGGAATATTGGGAGGCGAAGAAGATGGCGGTGCTGCGTGGCGATGCCGTCGCCACCCGCGACAATCGGACATTGCGGGCCGATGTCATCACCGCGCATTTCCAGGACAAGGCGACCCGTACCGCGCAGAAAAGCGCGAGCGGGACGGCCAAAGGCAGCAGCGACAGCCTGGATCTCCAGCGCGCAGACGCCTATGGTCATGTCCGCCTGACCACCGCCACCGAAACCGTCACGGGCGACCGGGGCGATTACGACGCCACCACCGAGATCGCCACCGTCACCGGCTCGGTCAAGATCACCCGCGAGGGCGGCAACCAGTTGGAAGGCGGCTGGGCCTATGTCAATCTGAAGACTGGGATCAGTAAGCTGTTCCCCGCTCCGCCCGGCACAAACGGCGCCAGTCCGCGGGTTCAGGGCGTGTTCACTCCGAAGAAGCAGGACGAACAGGGCCGGTCGGGCTTTTCCGGCCGGGTTCCCTCCAACGAGGACTTTAGCAACCACTGATGCAGACCGTACCCGACTCCGATCCCGAAATCGAGGTTCCGGCCGATCCTGAAATCGAGGGTCCGGTCGATTCGTCGCCCAGCACGCCCCCCGCTCATCGGCTTGGGCCGGGTGGTCTGGTCGCACGTGACATCGGCAAGCGATTCAAACGCCGCTCGGTCCTGCGCGGCGTCTCGATCAGCGTGCAGCGGGGCGAGGCGGTCGGCCTGCTCGGCCCCAACGGCGCGGGCAAGACCACCTGTTTCTACTGTATCACCGGCCTGATCGCCCCGGACGAAGGGTCGATCCTGCTGGACGGCAACGACATCACCGCCCTGCCGATGTATCGCCGCGCCCGGCTTGGCATCGGCTATCTGCCGCAGGAAGCATCGATCTTCCGTGGCCTGACAGTCGAGGGCAACATCATGGCGGTGTTGGAAGTGGTCGAAGCCGACCGCGAACGGCGCGAGCACGATCTGGAAAGCCTGCTGTCGGAATTCTCGGTCGCCCATCTGCGCCACGCCCAGGCAATGGCGCTGTCGGGCGGCGAGCGGCGCCGGGTCGAAATCGCCCGTGCCCTAGCGGGGCGGCCGCACTTCATTCTGCTCGACGAGCCGCTGGCCGGTATCGATCCGATTGCCGTGGCCGACATCCGCGACCTCGTTTCTCACCTGAAGGACCGCGATATCGGAGTCTTGATCACCGACCACAATGTACGAGAGACACTGGACATCATCGACCGTGCCTACATCCTGCACGACGGTTCGGTGATGATGGAGGGCAACCCCGCCGAGATCGTCGCTCACGAAGGTGTGCGGCGGGTCTATCTGGGCGAGCATTTCAGCTTGTAAAAGGGACAGACCCGATGGCTCTCGGTCCCCGCCTCGATCTCCGTCAAAGCCAGTCGCTGGTAATGACCCCCCAATTGCAGCAGGCGATCAAGCTGCTGCAATTGTCCAGCCTTGAGCTGAGTTCTTTCATCGACCAGGAACTGGAACGCAACCCGCTGCTGGAGCGCGAGGACGCCGACCGGCCGATCGAAACAGTCGCGGCGGAACCCCGCGCCGATGCCAATGACCTGCCGGTACTGGATGCCGCCCCGCCTGAACCGCCGATCCTCGACGGCATGACCGCCGCGACCGCCACCGAGGGAATGGATATCGATGTCGATAACGTCTTCAACAACGATAGCGCCGCCGATTCGGTCGGAATGGAGGGCTATGGTCAATGGAGCGGCAACGGCAGCGGCGGCCGTCACGATTTCGAAGATGGCGAATCCAGTCTGGATCAGGTATCGGCAGGTGAGATCAGCCTGCGCGACCACCTTGTCGCCCAGATCAACGTCGATATTACCCTGCCGGGCGACCGCCTGATCGCGTTTCATCTGATCGAGATGCTGGACGGGGCGGGGTATTTGATTGGCGACCTCGACGATCTGGCGATACGGCTGGGCTGCGCTCCGGCCCGGATCGAGGCCGTGCTGACCCGTGTTCAGGGATTAGACCCGGTTGGCGTGTTCGCCCGCAGCCTGAAGGAGTGCCTGGCCCTGCAACTGGCCGAGCGCAACCGGCTCGACCCGGCGATGGCGGCGATGCTCGATCATCTTGACCTGCTGGCACGACGAGACCTGTCCGGCCTGATGAAAGTCTGCGGCGTCGATGCCGAGGATCTGGCCGAGATGATTGCCGAGATTAAGGTGCTGGACCCAAAGCCCGCGCTGCGCTTCGACCACATCGTCGCGCCACTGGTGATCCCCGACGTCCTGATGCGCCGCGCCCAGGATGGCGGCTGGCTGGTCGAACTGAACTCGGACACCCTGCCCCGCGTGCTGGTCAACACCCGCTACTACACCAAGATCGCCGCCAGCGCCCGCACCAAGGACGACAAGACCTATATCAGCGAACGCTTCCAGTCGGCGAACTGGCTGGTCAAGTCGCTGCACCAGCGCGCCACCACCATCCTCAAGGTCGCGACCGAACTCGTGCGGCAGCAAGACGCCTTTTTCCGCCTGGGGGTCAGCCACCTTCGCCCGCTGGTGCTGCGCGACATCGCCACCGCGATCTCGATGCACGAAAGCACCGTCAGCCGCGTCACTTCGAACAAATATATCGCAACACCGCGCGGCATCTTCGAAATGAAATACTTTTTCACCCAGTCGATCAATTCCGCCGATGGCGGCGACGCCCATTCCGCCGAAGCGGTGCGCCACCGAATCAAGGGGTTAATCGATGCCGAAGGCAAAGACGTGCTGTCCGACGAGCGGATCGTCGAAATCCTGAAAGCGGAAAGCATCGACATTGCCCGTCGAACGGTGGCAAAGTATCGGGAGGCAATGAACATTGCCTCCTCGGTCCAGCGTCGGCGCGAAAAATCGCTGGGGATGTGACCGGGTGGCAGTCCGCTTGACTCGGACGCAAGGGGGAACTATTTTCCGCCCCTCCCCAGGGAACTCGTGGGGGCGGGGCTGTGTGCTGATCGTTGGGATAGTCCCGCGTCCGGCCTAGCCTGGGGTGCCCGCTGGGATTCGAGTCCCGCTGAATAGGTGGATTCATGGAAATCACCGACCTGATCACTCCGTCCGCCGTCATTTCAAACCTTCGCGCCACGTCGAAAAAACAGGCGCTACAGGATTTGGCGCGGCGGGCGGCCGAGATCACCGGACTGCATGAACGGGCGATCTTCGACGTCCTGCTGGAACGGGAACGGCTTGGCACCACTGGTGTCGGCAACGGCATTGCTATTCCACATGGCAAGCTGCCCAACCTCGAACGACTCTATGGCTTGTTCGCCCGGTTGGAACGCCCGATCCAGTTCGATTCAATCGACGAGCAACCGGTCGATCTGATTTTTCTGCTACTGGCCCCGGAATCGGCGGGTGCCGATCACCTGAAGGCTTTGGCCCGCGTCTCGCGCCTATTGCGTGACCGTGCCGTTTGCGAAAAGCTGCGCGGCACCGACAATGCCGATGCTCTTTACGCCCTGCTGACCGAGTCTCCGGCCTCACGCGCCGCCTGATCGGCGGCAACACGATCGTCCTAGGTTCCTTGATGGATGCAACCTAGGTTGTGAATCTTTGACCCTTTGTCGCCATCTGCTATCATGCTTCAACCTTTGTTGGGGCCGGTGGCCGATGCCGACGAAGGGGAAAAGCTTCGTTCCCATAATCCGGGAGCGATCCAACGCCGAGATTCGTCAAAGCAAAAAAGCATCCATCATGTCCAAAACCTCTACGCAGCAGGAACAGAAGCTTCTTGCCATCTCGATCGCTGTCACCGTTCTCACCGCCATCGCTGGCGTTGTGTTCGGCCTCATGATTCAGTCGAGAACCGTCATCTTCGATGCATTCTACACCCTGATCGACTCGGTCATGACCCTGGTCGCTCTGGGTGTCTCGCGCCTGATCGCGCGCGGAGACGACCGTCTGTTCCAATACGGCTACTGGCACCTTGAACCGCTGGTGGCTCTGGTCAACGGGCTGGTCCTCGTCACAGCCTGCGTTTATGCCGTGCTGGAAGGACTGAATGGAATTTTGTCGGGTGGACGGGTCGTCGATTTCGGACCGGGAGCCATCTTCACCGGCATCGGCGGCGTGATCTGCCTGACGATGGCGGCATTCATCCACATCCGTTCAACCAATATCCAGTCAGAATTGTTGCGAATCGACGCCCGCGCCTGGTTGCTGGGCGGCGTCATCAGCCTGGGCGTTTGCATCAGCTTCATCACCTGCAACCTGCTGGTCGAGGCTGAATACGCTTATCTGGCCCCTTATGTCGATCCGTTCGTCCTGATGTTGCTGGCGGGCAGCCTGCTGCCCCTCCCGCTACAAACGGTCTGGCGAGCCACCCGCGAAATCCTGTTAATCGCTCCGCCAGAGCTTGACCGCACCGCGCGCGAAGCCGCCCGCATCGTCTCTGAGCGTCATGGCTTTGCCGCGTTCGAAAGCCATGTCATGAAGGCGGGACGGGTTAATTTCATCGAAATCGGTCTGGTGGCTCCCTCGGGGGAGATGACGCGCAGTTTTGCCGAACTCGACGAGATCCGTCAGGAAATCGCCGACGAACTTGGCGGAGCCGTCCCTGGTCACTGGCTGACGGTCGATTTCACCGCGGACAAACGCTGGATCTAATCCTTGATCCTTGCGGGCACGACCGGGCTGTTTGCCCGGTCGGAGCCGGCCCTAAACCGCAGATTCGCCACCGCAATAACGAGCAACCTCGTCCAGCAGCTTGCGGATCGAGATCGGCTTGGTGATGACCTGATCGAAGCCCTCGTCAAGGAAGCCCGCGATCGAATCCGGGTCGGCAAAAGCCGTCACCGCGACCACCGGCACCTGAGACGTGCGTTCGTCGGCGCGCAATTGCTTCAGCAAATCGACGCCAGAATGCTTCGGCAATTGAATATCCATCAGAATCAGGTTGGCGTTGAATTCCGATGCGAGATCAACCAGCCCATCGCCATCCAATGATTTGACCGTGCGAAAGCCTGCGATGCCAAGCGCCTGCTCCAACAGCTTCATATTCATCGCATTATCTTCGACGATGACGATGGTACCGGGCATGGTCACCCTCCCTCTTGCACCAGGGACAGCCGCGACCCGACCAACCCTCGTCCGCCATTGGCGCCATAGCGGGCGACGAAAGCGGTGAATTCAGCGGCCGGAAGAGGCCGTTCAATCAGATAGCCCTGGATTTCATTGCAACCGTGGCTGGCCAGCATCGCCGCCTGAGCCTCGGTTTCGACGCCTTCCGCGATCGTCTTCATCCCCAGGGAATGGGCCAGGGAAATGATGGCGTTGGCGATAGCCCTTCCGTCCTTGTCCTGATCCAGATCGCTGACGAAAGTCCGGTCGATCTTGACGGTATTGACAGGAAAACGCTTCAGATAAGCCAGCGACGAATACCCCGTACCGAAATCGTCGATCGATAACGTGACCCCCAGCCGAGCCAGGGCGCGCAGAATCTTCAGCGTCGCCTCGCCGTCGGCCATCAGCATGCTTTCGGTCAATTCAAGATCGAGTTGGGCCGGGTTAACCCCGGTCTCCGCGATCGCTTCGGCGACAAGATCGGCCAGATCTTGCTCGCGGAACTGACGACCCGAGATGTTGACTCCCATCCGCAAGCCGGTCAGGCCAAGATCATCCCAATGACGCAACTGGCGGCAGGCGCTTTGCAGCACCCAGGTTCCCATCGGGACGATCAGCCCGGTTTCCTCGGCAACCGGGATGAACTTGTCCGGGGTGATGATGCCCAGTTCGGGATGACGCCAGCGGATCAGCGCCTCGGCCCCCACCAACCGGAAATCGATCAGCCGGACCTGGGGCTGGAAGAACAGCTCGAACTGCTCGGCTTTCAACGCCGCTTTGATCGAACGTTCAAGCGTCAACCGCTCGGTCACCGCGAACGACATCGCCGCGTCGAAGAAACCCAGCCGCGAATCATCCAGCCGCTTGACCGAGTGCAACGCCACCTCGGCGTTACGCAGCAGGTCGAACGCGTCGTCACCGTCGCGCGGATAGACCGAGACGCCGATATCGGCACCAATCGTCAATTCGGTACCTTGAATGATATAGGGCCGGTTCAGAGCCTCGCGGAGCCGTTCAACCCCGGCCGACACTTCGGCCGCATCGCGCAACTGCGGCAAGACCACCGCGAATTCGTCCCCGGCCAAGCGGGCGGCAGTGCCATCCGGGCCAGTATTCTGAGCCAGCCGCCGCGCCGTCTCGCGCAGCACCAGATTCCCGGATTCGTGCCCCAGCGAATCGTTAATGGTGGTAAAGCCGTCGAGATCGACCGTCACCACCGCCACCATCCGTGAACTGTCGCGAGCGCGGACCACCGCGACGCCCAGACGTTCAGCCAAGCCGGTGCGGTTGGGCAGGTCGGTCAACGGGTCGTGATTGGCTAGATAATCGACCCTCTGGGCAAGCTGTTTGTTTTCGGACAGATCGCGGAGTGTTCCGGTGAACAAACGACGGTTTTCGACCCGCAATTCCGACACCGACATATGAACCGGGAACGCGGTACCGTCCTTGCGCCGCCCCACCGCCTCGGCTCCCACCACCGCGCCGAAGCTGCGCGACAGATAATCGTGGATGGCCACCGTCAGGCGGCTTGAATCCAGTTCGGGCAGCAGCAACGAGACATGCGACCCAACCACTTCGGTCAGCGAATAGCCAAAGATACGCTCGACCGACAGATTGGCGTTAAGCAGGGTGCCTTCTTCGTCAATGGTGACGATGCCGTCCATCACCGTGTCCATGATGGCGCGGATACGATGTTCGCGCGCCGCCACCGCCCGCATCGCCGCCGTCACTTCGGTCGTGTCGCGGCCCACCAACAAGACGGCTGTATGACCCTCGCGCCGCAACGGCACCGCCGACAGTTCGACATCGCGAACCCGCCCGGCGAAGGTCACCACCTTGACCGGCATCGGGTGGCCTTCCTCGCAGAGCACATCCAGCCCGGATTCGAACATCGCCCGATAATCGACATGGACGAATTCGACAAAGCGCCGTCCCTCGCACGAGGAGGGAGCCGGAGCGCGCAGCATCCCCAGACCGGCGGCGTTGATTCGGCGGATGATCCCATCGACGCAGACGCAAATCAGGTCGGGCGACAGTTCCACCAGATCGCGGTAGGACGCCTGATCTTTCAGTAACGCGGTTTCCAGCATCGACACGTCGGTGATGCGGTCGATCAGCTTTAGAATCTGGCTGCCAGAGCGATAAATCGTCTCGGCGTAATCGCGGTAACCGGGCTGATCCAACGGCCCCAGCATCTCGGTCGCGATCATCTCGGCAAAACCGATCACGTCATTCAAGGGAGTGCGGATGTCGCGACTCATTCGCCCCATGAATTCGGTCTTGGCCCGGTTGGCGACATCGGCCTCGTCCTTGGCCTCGGCCAGCTTGGCGGCGGCGGCACGCTCGGCGGTACTGTCGTGGGAGAATAGGGCGCAACGATGCTGCCCCGGCGTCTCTCCGGCGACGGCACGCAGACGATTGGCGAACCAATGCAGACCGTCGGTATCCTCGAATTCGACCGTCTCGCAGCTATGCAGCGCCTCGGCCAGATAACCGAGGCGGTGCGCCACCAGACTGTCGGGCAACAGATCGAACAGAGAAACCCCGATCAGTTGGTCGAGCGAACGGCCAAGATAGCTCTCCGCCACTGCGTTCAGGGTCAGTATCCGCCCCTCGCTGTCGAGCAGCATCGCCACATCGTGGCTGGCATCCAGCAACGCCTGCGAGGTCCGGTGCGACGCCTCAAGTGCGCTTTGCGATTGCTGGCGTTCGATTGCGTGGCGGATCACGCGGGGCAGCATGGTCAAACCGGCGTCGGATTTAACGATATAATCCTGGGCACCGGCGCGAATCGCCTCCTGCGCGACCCGCTCGTCATCCAACCCGGTCAGCACCACCAGCGCCTTGCTGGGGGCATGAGCGCGAAGGGCAAGAACCGATTCGATCCCCTGGGCGTCAGGCAGGCCAAGATCCGACAATAAACAATCAAAACGATTAAACGGTGCCAGGGTCAATGCCTGGGCCAGACAGGAACAACTGCTGACCGACCAATCCGGCATCGCATCAGCCAAGGCAATTTCGATCAAACGCCGGTCACCGGGGTTATCTTCGATGATAAGCAGTTGAGTCGAGTCCGTGCCTTGGCTCATGGTTTGGGAACGATGCAGGATTCAGCCGGTCTTGTAAACGTCTGGCATATAAACTGTGTCAGAGAAGCAGACCGACCACCGCCCCCGTGATACAACTAGCAAGGGTTCCAGACACGATCGACCGCGTCCCCAGGCTGACGATCTCGGCCCGCCGACTCGGTGCCATCACCGTCAAACCCGCGATCAGAATGCCGAGTGATCCCAGATTGGCAAAGCCGCACAGCCCGTAAGTCATGATCAGCCGCGACCGTTCGGACAGGGCACCTTCAGGCAGATGCGCCAACTGAAGATAGGCCAGCAGTTCGTTCAGAACCGTCTTGGTCCCCATCAGACTCCCGGCGGTAATGACCTCGGACGAGGGAATTCCCATCATCCACACCACCGGAGCCATCACCCATCCCATCGCCCGCTGAAGCGAGAGCGGTTCACCCCATACCGGCGGCAAATGAGCCAAGACACCATTGGCGAGGCTGACCAGCGCGACCAGAACCACCAACATCGAGCAGATGCCAACCAGCAGCCGCACCCCGTCCAGGGTTCCCTGCACCACCGCATCCATCGACCCGCCATACGAATGGGCGTCACTGAGCCGCGCCGCGCCGGTACGGGTGTCGTCGGGGATCATGATCTTGCCGACCATGATTGCCGCCGGAATCGAAATCAACGAAGCGGTGAGAAGATGACCGATCGGATCGGGAATCACCCCCTTCAGAAAAGTGGCGTACAGCACCATCACCGTCCCGGCGATCGTTGACATCCCGGTTGTCATCACCAGGAATAACTCGCCCCGCGACAGAGACGCGATATAAGGACGGATCAGCAACGGCGCTTCGATCATCCCCAGGAACGCAGTGGCGGAAGCCGAGACCCCAACGGCACCGCCAACCCCCAGGACACGTTGCAGCAACCGCGAGGCCGTCCGCACCACCAGCGGCAGAATGCGCCAGTGATACAGCAGCGCCGACAGCGCGCTCATGACCAGCACCATTGGCAGAGCCTGGAAGGCCAACACGAAACCAGCGCTAGGGTCGGTGACGCTCCACGGCGCCGGACCACCACCGATGTAGCCGAATACGAACGCAGTTCCGGCCAGGGTCGCGGATTGCAGCGCCTCGACCGCATCGTCCAGGGCCAGAAACAGCCCCTTCGCCGCAGGAACCTTCAGCAGCAGCAGGGCAAGCCCGAACTGTGCGGCCAATCCCACCGCCATCAAACGGATCGGTGCCTGCCGCCGCTTTTCCGATAAGAGAATCGTAATAAGAAAAAGCCCAGCAAGGCCGACGAGGCTTTGCAACATAAAACTCCCCCCCCATGATTCATACGCATTCGCCTCCCCCACCGGAGATCAATGCAAACTTACTTCAATCGTTCGATCTGCTTTTCGACCTCGACCCGATCCGACGATCCGGCCGGCAGCAACGTAACCAGATGGGACAGCATCGCCAACGCCTGTTGTGAACGCCCGGCGGCCAGTTCGGCCTGAGCGACAAAGTACAGGGCATCGGGCTGATCGGGTTCAAGAGCCAGAACCTGACGCAGCAAATCGACCGCCTCGGGCACCGGCCCCTGTCCTTCCTCGATCAGCACCCCGGCCAGCTCGATCCGCGGCTCGATCGCACTGGGCATCAGCGGAATCGCCTTGCGATAGGAATCCTTGGCGGCCTCGGTCCGACCGATCGCCCGCTGCGACCGGGCCAGCATCGCCCAGTTCTTGCCATCGGAGGGATCGGCCTTCAACTTCTCTTCCAGCCGTTTCACCGTCGATTCGATCAGCGCTACCTGACTGCGGATCTCGGAGATCTCGGCGGCGCGCTCGGCATAGGGCTGGTCGGGCAGGTTGGGCGAACCCAGCAGCGCATAGAGACCGAAGGCCAGCAGCGGCAACCCCAGCGCAATTAACCAGGACGGCCAGCCGCCGGAACGCTCGGTCCCGGCCGGAGTCGCGGCGGCTCCGGTTTCTCCGGCGATCAGCATCCGCCGCTTGATCTCGGTACGGGCGGCCTCGGCCTGATCGGGCGACAGCAAACCGCGTTCGATATCCCGGCTGATTTCGTCGAGCTGATCGCGATAAACCACCATGTCGTAGGCCGAACGCGATACTGCGGCAACGGCGGGGCGCAACAGCGGCATCAGCAACCCCAGCATCGCCAAAGCGGTCAGTCCGCCGAACAGAACCCAAATCATTGGCCGGTCTCCTTCATCAGCCGGTCGAGACGGCGCTGTTCCTCGGGCGTGAGCGGCACTTCGACCGCAGGCGGAACGCTGGTCCGGCGACGACGGCGATAGAACAGCGCCACCATCCCGGCCCCCACCAGCAACAGAACCGGCGGTCCCAGCCATAGCGCCAGGGTGGTCTGTTTAAACGGCGGCTTCAGCAGGACATAATCGCCATAGCGTTCAACCAGGAAGCGGCGAACATCGTTGTCCGTATCCCCCTTGTCAATCCGTTCGCGCACGATCAGACGCAGATCACGGGCCAGATCGGCGTCGGAATCGTCGATCGACTGGTTCTGACAGACCACGCAACGCAATTCGCGCCCCAATTCGCGGGCGCGGGCCTCCTGGGCCGGGTCTTTCAGCATCTCGTCAGGATTGACCGCCAAGGCTGGCGTCGCCGCATTCAGCCCAAGAAGGAGAGCGCACAGGGCAAGGAGCCTCATTTCTCCAACTCCCGGATGATCGGCAGCAAGGTCTTGCGCCAGTTTTCGGGGGTAATCGGGCCAGTATGCTTGTAACGGATGATCCCGTTCCGATCGACGATGAAGCTTTCCGGGGCACCTGTGACGCCGAAATCGACCGCCGTCCGTCCGGGGGCGGGATCGGCACCCACCCGCTGGTAGGGATCGCCGTGCTTCTTCAGCCACGCCGCCCCCTGTTCGGGATCGTCGCGCCAGTCGATACCGTGGATCGGCACATCGCCCTGCTTTTTCAGCGCCATCAGAGTCGGATGCTCCTGGACGCAGGCGACGCACCACGAACCATAGATGTTGACCACCGACACCCGACCTTTGAGGTCGGCGGTGGACAGGCCGGTATCCTCGCCCCGGCCGGGCAGCGGAGCCAGCACCATTTCAGGCACCGCGCGGTCGATCAGAACCGAGGGGATCTGGCGCGGGTCCATCGTCAGACCCTTGAGGAACAGCACGGTCAGGCCGACAAAAATCAGAACCGGCAGCAAGTACAGAATACGACGCATCGGCGGCCCCCTTTCGTTACGCGGCGGACGAACGGCTGGCCCGCGCCGGAGCCCCGATCCGGTGACGCCGGTCGGCGAGGCTGATCAGTCCCCCCAGCATCAGCAGCAGGCCACCGGCCCACAACCACGGAATGCAGGGATTGAAGTAAAGCCGAGTGACATAGCCGGCCTCACCGCCTTCCTTGCCGTCGGGATCGCCGATGACAACGTACAGATCGCCGGTGATGCCAGAGCGGATCGCCGCCGTGGTGATCGGACGGGGCGGATTGCGATAGGCCCGCTTCTCCGGGTACATCTCGGCGATCACCGTGCCGTTGCGGGCGATCTCGAACGTTCCGCGCCGGGCGATATAATTCGGGCCGGGAACCTGCTCGATCCCTTTCAGGGTGACCTGATAACCGGCGATGGAGATAGTTTCCCCGATCTTTTGGGTCTGAACCTTTTCAGTGGTCCAGGCCGACGAGGCGGTCAGACCGACGATAAACACCGCCAAACCGAAATGGGCGACCATCATGCCCCAGGTCGAACGCGGCAGGGCAAAAGCGCGGAACGGTGCCTGAACCGGGGCTTGGAACAGGCGAATACGATCGGCGAGATCAGCCAACGTCCCCAGCCCCAGCCACGCGGCCAACCCCAGCCCGGCGGCGCTCCACCACGGACCGGCCGAGCCACCTTGCAATTGCCACGTCGCCGCCGCGACCAGCACCGAGATCACCGCGACGATCTTCAGCCGCCCCAGAACCCCGCCCAGATCGCCCCGCTTCCACGACATCATCGGAGCCAGCGCCATCACCAGCACCATCGGCACCATCAGCGGCAGGAACACCGAATTGAAGAAGGGCGGACCGACCGAGATCTTGCCCAGATCGAAGGCATCGGAGATCAGCGGATAGAGGGTTCCCAGAAGCACTGTCGCCGCGCCGGTTGACATCAGCACGTTGTTGAACAGCAGCGATCCCTCGCGTGAGAGCGGAGAGAACAGTCCTCCCAGCTTCATCGAGGGAGCGCGAGCCGCGTACAGCGCCAAAGAACCGCCGACAGCCACCACCAGCAGCAGCAGGATGAAGACGCCACGGGCGGGATCGGTGGCAAAGGCGTGAACCGAGGTCAACACGCCGGAACGGACCAGAAAAGTCCCCAGCAGCGAGAAGCCGAAGGTGATGATCGCCAGCAGAATGGTCCAGCTTTTCAGCGCGTCGCGCTTCTCGACCACGATCGCCGAGTGAAGCAGGGCCGTTCCAACCAGCCAGGGCATGAACGAGGCATTCTCGACTGGATCCCAATACCACCAGCCGCCCCAGCCCAAGGTGTAATAGGCCCACCACGACCCCAGCACGATACCGCCGGTCAGCAGCACCCAGGCGGCCAGGGTCCACGGCCGTACCCAGCGGGCCCAGGCGGCATCGACCCGACCTTCAAGCAAGGCGGCGATGGCGAAAGAAAAGGCCATCGAGAACCCGACATAGCCGAGATAAAGCATCGGCGGGTGCAGAGCCAAACCAGGATCCTGCAACATCGGATTGAGACCGTTGCCATCGAACGGCGGCGGATCGACCCGCACGAACGGATTCGAGGTCAGCAGCAGGAACAGCAGGAAACCAATCGAGATCATCGCCTGGACCGCCAGCGCGCGGGCTTTCAGCCCCGGCGGCAGATTGCGACCGAACATGGTGACCGCCATCCCGAACAAAGCCAGGATGGTGACCCAGAGCAGCAGCGATCCTTCATGGTTGCCCCACACCCCCGCGATTTTGTAGAGCAGCGGCTTTTCGGTGTGGCTGTTGCTGGCGACATTCATCAGCGAGAAATCGCTGGTGATATAGCCGTGAGTCAGCGCCGCGAACGAAATGGCGATGAACAGGAATTGCAGGATTGTGGCCGGTCCGGCCACGGCCATCCAGGCCATCTTTCCGCGCCGGGCACCGGCCAGCGGCACCGACGCCTGGACGATGGCGACGGCCAGAGCCAGCACCAGGGCGAAATGGCCGGTTTCGGCTATCATCGGGCGTTAGTCCTTTCGTCGGAGACGTCGCATCGGGAGCGGCTTTGGAAACCCGCCGCTCAGTTCGCCTTCGGTTCCTTCCACTGCCCTGACTTTTTCAGGGCATCGGCGACGTCCTTCGGCATGTATTTCTCGTCGTGTTTGGCGAGAACCTCGGCGGCCAGGAATGTTCCGTCCGTTCCCATCTTCCCCTCGACTACCACGCCCTGCCCCTCGCGGAACAGATCGGGCAGAATCCCGGCATAGGTCACCGGCAAGCCATGGGTCAGATCGGTAACGACGAAAGTCACGCTTTTGCCGTCACGAATGACGCTGTGATCCTGGACCAAGCCGCCGATCCGCATCCGCCGCCCCTCGGGCTGCGGCTTTCCAACCAGATCGCTCGGCGTATAGAAATAAACCAGGGAATCGGAAATCGCGGTAAGAATCAAAGCAGAGGCGGCACCCAGCGCCACCAGACCGAGCAAAACAAAATAAAGGCGGCGCTGCTTGCGGGTCATGATCCGGCTCCCGCTGGACTGCCACGACGCTCCCGCCGCGGCCCCTGGAGTCGCTCCAACTCGGCTTCGCGGCAGCGCACCTGACGCACCGAGACCACCAGAACGCCAATCAGAACCACCACCGAAATGCCATAGGCCGGCCAGACATAACCGGCATAGCCCCCCATGGCGAAGAGAGCGTGCAAGGACTCCATATGTCGGTCACTCCCCTCGGGATGAAGCGTGAACCTGAGCAAGGCGCAGGACGCGGATTTTCTGGGCCGCGATCTCGGCGCGGCCACGCAGCAGCAGGACGGTCACCCAATAGGCCTTGAAACCGAACGCCATCAGCAGCAACGGCAGCAGCATGCTGGGATCGATCGCGGGACCGCCCATCTTCACCACGCTGGCGGGCTGGTGCAGGGTGTTCCACCAATCGACCGAGAATTTGATGACGGGGATGTTAACCGCGCCGACCAGAGCAAGGATCGCCCCGGCCTTCGAACCGCGCTCGGGGTCATCGAAGGCGTCGATCAGGGCCATATAGCCCAGATACAGGAACAGCAGAATCAGCATGCTGGTCAACCGGGCATCCCACACCCACCACGTCCCCCACATCGGCTTGCCCCACAGCGAGCCGGTGATGAGACAGAGCAGAGTGAAGGCTGCGCCGACCGGAGCGGTGGCGCGGGCCAGCAGATCGGCCAGTGGATGCTTCCAGATCAGCGCCATCGCACTGAGCACCGCCATCGCGACATAACAGACCATGCCCATCCAGGCCGATGGCACATGGACGTACATGATCCTCATGCTGTCGCCTTGCTGATAATCGGCGGGCGATCCGACCAGGGCGAACCATAGGCCGGAACCGAGAAGCAGAACGGCGAGTCCCGACGAATACGGCAGGATAGCCTTGGCCAGACGCAAGAAGCGGGCGGGATTGGCGTAGCGGTGCATGAGCCTACTTCTAGCGGGGTTTGCCAGCTATTTCCAGAGGAGACGGAGGGGTTGAGCCAAACGATATGCCCCCTCATGGCCGATTACCCGCGACGGCAGCGGGCGGGCTCTCCTTTTCGGTTCTTGTCGGTAAGAGCTTCATGCTATTGGAATAGAACGAAGAGGCATACTCCTCCCGGTAGCATCCCAGGAGAGTGACATGGCCAGTGATGAACTGAACCTGGACCAAGCCCTACGGTCGTGCGAAAGCGAGCTTTTGCACCTCTCCGGTCAAATTCAACCTTGCGGTATCCTGCTGGCGGTGCGCGACGCCGACGACATCGTTACCCATGTCAGCCGGAATGCCGCCCCTCTGCTGGATGTTCCGCCCGAATCGATCCTGGGACAACCAGTTCCCGCCGCGTTGATCTGGTCCCCCTTGTCCGAAATTCGAGCCGCCGCTGTTCCGGGTGGCCTTCCCATCCTCTTTACCAATGCAGCAACCATTGAGGGCAAACAGTGGGATCTGGTCGTGTCGCGGACAGGCGAGGGATGCCTGTTCGAATTCGAACCGAGCGGCCCGCCGCCGCCCTGCGTCACACCGTGGATGCATGAGACGCTGCGCCTAATCCGCACTCCCACCGGCCCCGGCCAGCCCGACACCAATTTCCGCCGTCTGGCCGAAATCGTCAGCCATCTGACCGGCTTCGGCCGGGTTCTGCTTTATCGCTTCGACGACGATTGGAGCGGCGAGGTGGTCGCCGAAGTGCTGGATCTGCCACTCGACAGCTATCTCGGGCTGCGCTTTCCCGCCAGCGATATTCCCGCCAATGCCCGTGCGCTTTACGCCCGGACCCGCCAGCGGTTCATCTCCGATACCGAGACGGCTCCCATCGACGTAATCGGTCTCGACCCTACCGCGCCACCGCTCGATCAGGGATCGGGAATGCTGCGCAGTGTTTCGCCGCTGCATCTCCAATACCTCCGCAACATGAAAATACGGTCGTCTTTTTCCGCCCCGGTCATCGTCAAAGGAAAATTGTGGGGCATGATCGCCTGCCACCATCCCGCCCCGATCTCGCTGCCGCCAGCAGTGCGCGATCAGGTGGTGCGGGTCGCACGCGACTTCGCCATCGGTTATCTCGCCTTTGTCGCGGGCGAGCATTTGCGCTTTGTCGATGGCATCGACCGCGCCATCGTTGCCCTGCTCGGCCCCCTTGGCCCGGCGGCCCCCGGAAACACGATTGAACGGCTGCGAGCCAGAACGCCCGATTTCCTGAGATTGGTAGCGGCGGACTCTGCGGCGATAATGGTGGGCGACAGAATCGAGCTGATCGGTGACAGCCCCACCGCCGCCGACATAACCGAAATCGACCGATGGTTTCTGACGGCCCATCCCCGCGGCTTCGTTTCGACCGCCTGCCTGTCGTCGCTGTTCCCCCCCGCCGCCGCCATGCAGGCCCGCGCCAGTGGGATGATCGCCCTTCGAGTCCCATTGCGGCAGGGACTGAACGCCGATCTGCGCGTCTTCTGGTTCCGCCGCGAACTGCCCCGCCTCGTCCGCTGGGCCGGAAACCCGGTCAAGACCGCTGCCAACGATGGAGCCGGGCCGCTGACCCCCCGCCATTCGTTCGACGTGTGGACCGAGACAGCCCTGGGCCGTTCCAAATCCTGGAGTCTGGCCGACCTGCTGGCGGCCAAGACCTTTCGCGCCACGGTGTTCCGACAAAAGGGGATGCCCTGGGCCTAATATCGCTTTGCCCCATTGGCCGGTTGGTATGATTCGTCGCGCTGATCCAACCATTTGTTTTAAATCGCGGGGATGACGGCTTTCTCCGACCGGCTGTTCGAGAGTATGCTGACAATAGACATCTCTCCTCCGTGGACCGGTCTTTTCATGAAACTCGCTTCGGCACGACCCGCAGCCACCTCGCTGGCGCGTGCTCTGGTCGCCACTCCAATCGGGATCGTCCTGGCCGCGTTCCTGTGCCTGTCGGCTTCGGGCTGCATTAACACGTTTTCCCATCAAGACTCCGATGAGGACGGGCTTGAGGTCGTGTTCGACATCACCAGCGTCTCGGAATTCATCCGCCAGACCGAAGCCGGACAAAACGTCTCTCAGTTCTCGCTGGGCTGGTTCATTGATACGCTGCTGATCGACATCGCGGCACGCGACGAAGAACTGTTCCGTTATTTCCACCGGGACGGCTTGCTGATGTCGAGCTATCTGCAAACCACCTTCCAAAGCCATCCCGAGCAGGAAATAGCGACGATCGACCGGATGGCGCAGCAGGGAAACACGACGCTACGGCTGGCGGCGCGTCACGCCCTCGGCGCGCTGCTGCACATCCCCAACACTAAAGATTCTCCAGACGTCCAGGAGAACGACCGCCATCTGCTGCTTGAGGAACTGATCGCTCTCAGGGAGATGCAGGAGCAGGCGCAAGACGAGAACTCGTCACGCTGACCTCGCCGGGAACAAGCCTTACAATCCTGTCCCGCACTTCGCCCTGGCGGTCGAAGCGATACTCCCCGACAGCTCCAGCCCATGCGGGACTTTGGCGGAGCGCGAAGATGAGATCGAGCGGCTCGGCCGATCCGGTCGTGCGAACCGCTTCAGCCAGAAGACGAAGCGTGTCATAGCCCTGGGCGGCGGCTGCGTCAGGGTCTTTGCCGAAGCGGGCGCGGAATTTATCGACAAAGGCCCGGTTCTCGCTCGTCATCGCGGCAACGTCATAGATTTGGGGAAAAATCGCCCGCCTCCATGCCGCCGTCCCCATCTGCGCCCAAAGCGCGTCCGACGGTTCGGCGATAACCAGGATCGGCGCGATCAGTCCGGCACCGTCAGCCTTGCGCAAGAAATCGACAAGGTCGGGCGATGGCCCGGCGATCACGATTAAATCGGCCTCAATCTCTCGCAAGCGATAGGCCGACGCACGAAAATCAGCCCGGCCGGTCAGATAGGGCCACTGAAAGACTCGGTTTCCTCCCATTCCACTTTGGGCGATCAGGAACTGAGTGGCCAGTTCCTTCCCTGGACCGTCTTCGTCCCAGATCAAGGCAAAGCGGAGAGACTCCCCCGGTCGCCCGGCGGCAACAGCAAGGGCACGCGCGAACGAAGAGAGCGAGGGCGCGGTGCGGATGGCATAGCGGCTGCTGGCTTCGCCCGGATCGGGATTACCCACGGCAGGGAGGAGATAGAGCAGGCGGCTTTTCTCGAAGATCGGCGCGGCCCGAAGGGCAAGGCGGATGTCGTCATAGCCGATCACCGCGGACATCGCCGGCGTATCGGCAAAGTCGAGAGCAATCCGCCGCGCCTCGGCCCACACGCCTTGATCGTCGCGCAAAACCAGACGAACCGGAATCCCACCCGCCAGACCGCCCTGATTGATCTCGTCCTGAGCCAGTCGCAGACCCTCGGCCATACCGTCGCGTCGGATCGAAAACGGCCAGCTCACCCCGACCAAAATCTCCGCAGGCGGACGAGCGAGCACCACCGCCCGCCGCGCCCCCATCCCTTCGAGCGAGCGCCATTGCGGAGCCAGAGTCAGGATAGCGACAAGAGCCAAAGCCGCCGTCGTTGCCAGCCCCCATCGGAACCGCACCGCCATCAAGCTCAATCCTTCCCGAGGATGATCGGCAGGCCACTGTTCCCCGCGCCGATGACGATGGTCTTGCTGTTAGGCGACTTGGCCAATTCCTGAGTCGCACGGATGCCATACCAATGCAGCAGCGACGGGTCGAGACTCTGAGCCAGAGTGTTATTGAAGACCTTCAGACCATTCGACTCGATCCGCAGCCGCTCGGCCTCCTTCTGGGCAATCGCCAGACGATAGACGTATTCGCCCTCGACCTGCTGATAGGCCATCTTGGCCTCGATCGCCTCGGAGATCCGGGGCGGCAGAGTGATGCTTTCGATCGGCACGTCATCCAGCGCGATGAAGCGGGCTTCCAACCGCTGCCGCGATTGCTCGCTGACCCGCTCCTGGATCGCCCGCTGCGAGGTGTAGATCTCCTCGGGCTTGAATTGGCCGAACACCGTTCTAACCACCGAACGGATTTCTGGTCGCACCACGACATCGACGTAATCCGGCCCGATCCGTTGATGCAGCAGCGGAAGCGTGTCGGCGGAAAGAAAATAGCGGACAGAATATTGAACCCGGACGTTCAGCCCATCGACGGTCAAGGTGTCGATCGTGTCTTCGAACTGCTGCTTCCGGGCGTTGTAGACGTACATCCGGTTCACCGGCAGGATCAGATGCAATCCTTCCCGGTAAACGGTATCGATGACAGTGCCCGCGCCCAGACGTCGCCACAGCACCCCCAACTCGCCGGGCCGAATCGTGATAACGATCAGATCGAACATCGCGACGAACAAGAAGGCGGATAGAAAAAGCAGCAGCACCACATAGGGCGCGTTCCGCCGCAGATAACGGTCAACGTCCAGGATTCGGGCGGCGAGCCAGCGAAGAAGCGTCTTCATGGTCCAGGCTCCCGGAACGTGGCGATGTCGGCGAGATCGTCTCTCAGTCTGCCGTAATCCATCCTCAAAACACGGTCGGCGATGTGGAAGTAACGGTCGTCGTGGGACACCACCACCACCGTCTTGCCTGATTTCTTCAAATCGGGCAGCAAGGTCTCGTAGAAATAATGACGGAAGTGCGGGTCCTGATCGGCCGCCACTTCGTCAAAAATGTAGATCTCCTTGTCTTCCAGGTAAGACACCACCAGGGCCAGCCGTTTACGCTGGCCGGTGGACAGGTGGGTGTTGGTGAACCGCCCATCGGCGAACGCCGTTTTGTGCGAGATGTCCATCAGCCGCAGCATCGCATTGACCCGTTCGGGTGCCGCCGCGTGCAGCCCATACAGTTTGTCGAATAGATGAAAATCCGAGAAAATAGCCGAAAACAAAGCGCGATATGATTGAATATTGGCTGGGCCGATTTCGATTCCATCGACACGGATCGCACCTTGCGTTGGCGGGTACAAGGCCGTGAACAGCTTGAGAAAGGTCGTCTTGCCGCTACCGTTGCCGCCGACCAGGAACAGGATCTCACCGCGCCGAACCTCGCCATCGATCGGTCCAACCGTAAAGGTGACCTTGCCGTCTGGATCGACATACGTGAAGCCAACCCCATCAAATCGGATCGTGGTGAACGGACTGAGATCGACCGGAGGAACGGGGATGCGCTCGTTCGACTTCGCCAGAACGTCGTCCAGAGACGCCTCTAGCCGCTGGAGATTTTCCACCGTCACATTCACCTGCGACAACAGCGGAACCATCATCACCACGTTGCCGAGCGGCCCGAAGAAGAACAGGACCGCCGAGACGATCTTAGTTACCGAACTCCCGAATGAGTCCGACAGGATCGGAAGCACAAAGACAATCGCTCCCAGCAACAAAACAAAAAACATCTCGACGAAGACGTAATTGTCCGAGAACAGGATCATGACATCGGTGCGGACATCGCGAACACGCCGGGCGTTCTCGCTGAAATCCGTGAATACGTCGTCGCTTTTCAGGACGTTCAGCCGTATCTCCTTGAACCCTCTCAGCAGCCCGTTCAACGTATTGAAAAGTTCGTCCTCCTGCCGCGATGCGCTTTCCAGCCCCTCCTCGTAGCCCTTGCGATCCTTCAGATAGATGCTGGCCCCGCCGCCGATCAGGGCAAGGCACAGCAGAACCGCCACTGGTGAAACGGTCGCGATATAGATCATCGTGAACAGGATCATCACCGCCGATTGCGCGGCGGCGAACAGAGGCCGCGCCGCCTGGGCAATCGCGGCGGTGTCGCGGCTGATCCGGGAATGAATGTCGGCCTCGCCGATTTGCTCCAACGCCAACAGATCGCATCGGCGGATCTTGTCGGCCAGCCGGATTCGCACGCTGCAAATAGCGGATTCGGCGATCCGGGTCGAAGCGTACAAAACGTAACGTAGGGAATAGACAAATAAAGCGAGCGACAGGCCAAACCACACAAAATATTGCCAGGGCGGCCCGCCATGCGACAGCGTTTCTACCCCCGCATTGATCACAGCCAAATTAAGCGCATTGGCAATGCCAGACGTCGCGGTCAGGATAATCAAACGCTTGTTCAGGGCATGGGTTTCTCCTTGCAAAAAGCTGAAGATACCCGTCTTCGCCATCCCGCTCATCGGCCCCCTCTCGCAACCCGCCGCACCTTTTGGGTGCGTATTTGCGACCCTATTTTTATGATAGCGGATGCGGCGACATTAACAATTTTTAGGCTTAAATGTCTAACAATGAAGTCTGAATAGAGGAAACGGCCACGCCAATATCGTCACTCACGATGACGGGACGACGATTTGACGATAAAATGAAGTCGTTCCTCGCCTGAACCGTTCGCGAGGCATCTTCCCAGGAGCTGCGCCATGTCGGAAAAAGTCAGCGAATCCTCAGCCCCGTCAGACGTTGCGAACGAGGGAGAAGACGAACATAGCGCTCGCAAGCAACGGGTTGAACACATCGCCCGCAATCACATCCTCGCCTCGCTCGGCGTTGGTCTCGTCCCGATCCCTATCGCCGACATCGTGGGGGTTCTGGCGGTCAATCTCGACCTGATCAAATCGCTGTCCAAGGAATACGGCGTCCCATTCGAACAGGATCGCGGCAAGGCGATTCTAACTTCGCTGCTGGGCGGATTGTTTCCCGTCGCGGTCGGGGGAACCGTCATCAGCCTGTTGAAGTTCATCCCCATCGTCGGCCAGACCACCGGAGCGGTGGCACTGCCGATTCTGGCCGGAGCGGCAACGTATGCCGTCAACAAGGTGTTCGTGCGCCATTACGAGGCCGGAGGAAGCATCTTCGACCTCGATACCACCAGGGTAAAAGACTACTTCTCGAAGCAATTCCGCCTCGGCAAGAAAGTCGCGGCCGATCTGAAGGATAAGGAACCATCCGCCGCCGCCTGAACCGAATCCGATGAAAACCGCCGCACACAAAACTGCCGACGATAGTGGCAATCGTCGGCAGGGGGGCGGAACTCGATACCATCAACGCGTCAACGACTTAGCGACCGCTGGACATGACCGCGATGGATCGAGAAATCTAGTATCCTCGGTAATAATAGCGGGGCGGTGGCGGCGCGTAATACACGACGGGCGGAGGAGGTGGGGCGTAATACACCGGCGGTGGAGCGGCATAATAGCCGACCGGCGGGGGTGGGGCGTAATACACCGGCGGAGGTGGCGCATAATAAACCGGCGGTGGCGCGGCATACACGGGCCCAGACGGAGCGGACATGATCGCCGCCGTGGTACCGACAGCAGCGGCCCCCAGCAACAGGCCCAGGGCAAGATCGCGGCCGTGTCTGTCGCCAGCCTGAGCCGAATCAACCGGCATAGCGACCGTCATCGCGGCGGCAAGGGCGCAAACTACGAACTTCACCTTCATGACCGGCCTTCCCAGAATCTAGAGGCAGTCTCAGCATTAACGAATGAGTATAGGACTCAATCGTTACCAATTCCGCTGTTTTATAGAAAGCGCTGAAAAAGCGGACAAATTATGGCGAAGAACAACGACGCAAAGGTCGCGTTTCGCAATGCTCGCAATGATAGTGAAATCAACGCACTCGGAAGATTGGCGTCCCCAAAAGTACGCGGTTTCTAGGACACCCGCCGAGTCGTGACCGAAACGATCACGATGCGGGGATATTGTGCGAGCCAATCGCTGGGGTCAAGCTAAACGCGAAGTCATAGCGCTTAAGCCTTTGATAGTTGAGAGGCTTGAAAGCGGTGTGACGACCCGGCAAGTCTGGCTTGAGCTGAAAGCCGAAGGAAAAGTCTCCGTAGCTCTCAGCAAGTTCTACGCTCAGGTTAAAAGGTTACTGACTCCTGAGCCTGCGGGCCGCTCTGGTCGCGCACCGATCCTTCCCCGATCTACATCGCTGATCGCTCCGGTTCAACCGGCAGGGACGGACATCACCCGAGCTGATGATCCGCACTTCGCCAAGTTCGACCACAACAATCGTCCAGACCTGGACGAGAACTGGTGACGGGAGCGCGCACCCATGCAAGTTGATTTCATCCTTCAGGGCAAGGGAGGTGTCGGCAAGTCGCTGATCGCCTCGCTGCTGGCTCAGTATTACTCGGTCCACGGGCTGGCCCCGATCTGCGTCGATACCGACCCGGTCAACGCCACCTTTTCCGGCTACAAGGCGTTCAAGGCCGAAGCGCTGTCGATCATGGACGGCGACGACATCAACCCCCGTGCCTTCGACCAGTTGGTCGAGCGGATCATGGCGGAGGGTGACGGCGATGAGTCCGCGCCGGTAATGGTGGTCGATAACGGGGCCAGCACCTTCGTACCGCTTTGCTCCTACCTGCTGCAAAACGAGGTGGTCCCTCTGCTGGCCGAGGCCGGGCACGGGGTCCGCTTCCACACCGTGATCACTGGTGGTCAGGCGCTGCCCGACACCACCGAGGGCTTCATCAGCCTGTGCCGCAACATCCCCGATGTGCCGGTGGTGGTGTGGATCAACGAGTATTTCGGCCGCCCGGTTCGTAACGGCAAAACTTTCGAAGAGAGCAACGCCTACAAAACCCACCAGGGCCGGGTCCATGCCCTGGTGACGATCCCGGCGGTCAAGCCGGAGACGTTCGGCCGCGACATGGAGCAGATGCTGAAGCGGCATCTCACCTTCGCCGAGATCGACGCCAGCCCCGACACCACGATCATGGAGCGCCAGCGCCTCAAGATGATGTGGCGCAAGCTCGATGCCCAGATGGATCGGGCCCGGCTATGAGCGACGCCCCGATCTTCGATCCCGAGACGGGCGAGGTGCTGGAGGCGGGGGACACCCCGCCGCCGGTTGCGGCGATGAGTCTCGACAACGCGCGGGCGATGCTGGTGCGCGAGCACGGTGTCGCGATCGGCAGCGACGATCCGCTGTTGATGCTGGTGACGCTGCATCAGGGGTTCCTTCGCGATTACGAGACGGTGTTGCGCCGTCACGATGCCGCTATCGCCGCGATCCTCACCACCACCGGCTCGACCTGCGCCGATGCGGTCGAGACCGTGCTCACCAGCCTCAAGGACAAGACGGTCAAAGCCTCGCTCGATCAGGCCTTCGCCCTGGTCGAGCGGCAGGCTTTGGCGATGGACGACCTGCGCCGCGCCTTGCGAAGCCATCGCCGCGTCTTGGTCGTGCTGACCGCCCTCAGTCTGGCCGGGTGCGCCCTGGCTCTGACGATCCTGTTTTCCATCGTTCGATAGGACCCTTGCCATGACCAAACTGATTGCCCGTTCGCTGTTCGCGGTTGCGCTCCTCGCCGCCGCGCCCGCTTTTGCCGCCGATGCCGACTGGATCAAGCCGGCAGAGGAAGGGGTCAAGTCGCTGATCACCAGTCTCGTCACCATCGGCGGGGCTCTGATCGGCCTCTCGCTGGTCGGTTACGGCCTGTGGGCGGCGATGACCCAGCGGCTCGATTGGTCGCGGATCTGGATCTTCTTCGTCGCCGGGCTGCTGGTGACGGTCGGTCCCACCGCGATCCTGTGGTTCATCGATCTGATGAAGCAGAGCTAAGGCGATGAAGGCCCGCTCGGTGGTGTTCACTCACGTCCAATGGCCGTTTACCGTGTTCGGCCTGCCGCCTCGGCTGATGGTCCTGGCGATCAGCCCGGCGGCTTTGGTCTATGGACTGACGATCCTGCTGGGCGGCGTCGCTCTGTCGATGATCGCGTTTGCCGTGGTGCTGGCGGTCGGGCTGGCTTTCGCCTACCGACTGGCCCGGCGTGACCGCCATGTCGATTCGGTCGCCCTGGCCTCTGCGGGCTTCTGGGGAGTCTCCCCGCGTCGATGGCTGCTGGCCGGGGCGTCCCCCGCCGCGCGTTCCTGGGGGACGTCGGTATGAGCCTGTGGCCGCTCGCGATCGGCGTGGGAAGCGCCGCCGTGGCCGTCGGAGCCCTTGCGGTTCCGGCGGCCCGGCGGATCGCTTTCGGCTCGGTCGGGTTCAACTGGCTCGGCCACGAGCTTGAGCTCGACCGGATCGAGCCGGATCACTTCACCGTCCGGCTCAAATCCGGCAGCGTGCTGCGCGCCTTTCGCCTTGACGGGATCGCCTACGACACAAGGCCCGAAATCGAGCAGGCGGCACTGCATCAGGGACGCGCCGATTTTCTCCAGGCCTGCGCGGCGCGGGACGTCACGGTGCGCCTGTATGGGGTCAAGCGCCGCCAGGACTCGATCTATCCCGCGACCTGGCCGTCGCAGGCGTTGAGCGAGATCGGCGCGGCCGAAGAAGCGCTGTACCGCTCGGCCTTTGCGTTCTCCTGGTATCTGACTCTGCAAAGCCCGGCTCCGCACCAGATGGAGGAAGCCGACGACAAACTGCACGCTTTGCTTGCGGCCTATCGGCCTCGCCGTCTGTCCCGACCGACCGACCCGGAGGCCGATTGCCCGCTGACCGGGTTCCTCAACGGTCTGATCTGCGGTGATTACCGCGCCGATCTGCGGGCGGTTTCGGTCAACATCTCGGCCAATCTGCCCGCCGCCGATCTGGTCTTCACCCCTGACGGCACGATCTCGGCCCATCTGCCGACTCCGCTGCTCCACCGAATCATCGCGGTGCGGGAATGGCCCGACATGGTCTCGGGCCATCTGCTCCACGAACTGATGGCGGTGCCGGGCGAGATCGAGCTGTCCCAGATCGCCTTGCCGACTGGCCGCGACAAAACCCTGCTGCTGTTGAAGCGCGGGGCCAACAGCGCCTTCGGTTCGGCCCAGGCCGCCGGAGAATGCGCCGCCGCGATCGAGTTGCTGGCCCAGGGCCGCACCGCCCTGGTTGTGACCCAACTGGCAATCGTGCTGCGCGCCACCGATGAGGCAGAGCTGAACGACCTCACCGCTCAGGTCGCCCGCATCCTGGCCGATCGCCGCGTTGTCGCCTCGGTCGAGACCAAGGGAGCGGCGGTGGCGTGGTTCAACCGGCTGCCTGACCGTGACCACCTGCTGCGGCCGCTGAAGCTATTCGTCGAGAACGTCGCGGCCCTGTGGCCGTTCGAGAACGCGCCGACCGGCTTGGCCGAATCCCAATACGGCAAGGGTCCGGTGCGCTCCTTCATGACCGGCAGCGGACAGGCCTATCGCTTTCAGTTCCAATGCTCGGTCGCACCCAAGGCGCTGGGCCATTTCGTCGTCTTCGCGCCCTCGAACTCGGGCAAATCGACCTTGGTGATGCATCTGCTCGGCGGACTGGCGAAGTTCGATGGCGTCCGCTCGACCATCTTCGACAGTAAAGAGGGTGCCCGCTTCATGGTCGAGGCGATGGGCGGTCTCTATCAGCCATTCGACTGCCTGGAGCTAAACCCGCTCGATTGCGACGACACCCCGATCAACCGCCAGCGCCTCGCTCTGCTGATCCGGCTGATGTTGGGCGAAATGAGCGAGACCGCCGGGATCGAAGAGATCCTCGCCCATGTCACCGAAACCGCTTTCCAATTGCCGGTCGAAGCGCGGAGCTTCGACCAGATCTTCCCGCTGACCTTCCCCGCCCATAGCGAGGCGCGCAAGAGCTTCGCCCGCTGGGTGGTCGATGCCAAGGGCCGCGCCGGGCTGTACGCCAATACCTTCAACGCGCCGCGCGACAGCCTGTCCGGCTTCCTCGACCGCGCCTTCCTCACCGGCATCAACATGAACGAAGCGCTGGAAGACCCGGCGCTGGGTGCACCCGTCGTCGCCCATATCAGCACGGCAATCGAGCGGATGGCGCGCGAGGGTAAGGTCAAGGGCTTCACCGTCTTCATCGACGAAGCCGCCAACCTGCTGCGCAACCCCGCCTTCCGCGATCTGGCCGCAGTGATGTACCGCGAATACCGCAAGTTCGGCGGATCGGTCGGCATGGCGTTCCAGGACCCCGGCGCGCTGCACAAATCCGGCATCGCCGATGCGGTGATCGAGAACACCGCGACCTTCTTCTTCTATCCCAACCCCCAAGGCAACCGCTCGGCCTACGAGCCGTTCAACCTCAACGACGAGCAAAAGAGCTTCATCTTCGGAGCGCCTGAGGGTCGCAAGGTGCTGCTGGTCAAACGCGATGCCGCCACCGGCTTCGAGGAATCCACCGTGCTCGATATCGACCTCGCCCCGTTCGGCCGGGCGCTGCGGTTCTATCGCTCCGGCCCCGACGCGGTGCGCGAGCTCAAGGCACTCCAGGACAGATGGGGAGAGCAATGGCGCGCGCATCTGTAAAGGCGGCCCTGCTGGTTTCCGCCGCCCTGGTCCTGGCCGCTCCGGCGGCGCAGGGCGCGATGGCGGTGTTCGACGGCTCGATGGTCGGCAAGGCGATCGAACAGATCAAGGCGATGCAGGAGCAGATCAAGAATCAGCTCGCCCAACTGTCCGAGTTGAAGCAGCAGGTCGGCTTTCTCAACGAGATTTCCGGCCTGATGGACGAGGTGTCGAACGCAATCGGCTCGATCACCCACATCACCCTGCCGATCCCCAACCTCGACAAGATCAAGGGCCAGATCAAAAGCGATGCCCGCTGCCTGATGCCCGACGGCGCGGGCTGGGGAATCAAGTTCACCGACCTCAATTTCGGCTCGATCTGCGACACCTCGACCAAATATCTCGACGCGCTGTTCCTCGACGACAAGCAGATGAAGGACAAACCCTTCACCGAGCAGGCCGCCGCCCGCAACCGGATCGATACCCGCCGCACCGCGCTGCTGGCCGATACCAGCACCCGCGCCCTGGCCCAGGCCGACGTCCAGATGAAACAGGCCGAAGAGCTGAACGCCACCGCCGACAGCCTGCAATCCGCGTTGGGCAACGCCTCGACCGTCCAGGACCGCCTCCACGTCCTGGCCCAGACCGAGATCGCCCAAACCCGAGCCCTCGCGGCGCAAACCCAGATCCTCGCCCAGATGCTGAAGCTCCACTCCGCCGCCGCGATCAAGGCCGGGATCGCTCCCGACAGCGTCAAGGACGTGACGGAGGCCAAGGAATGAACGGTGCGGTGAGCAGAAGGTATGCGGGGCTGTCGGGCGTTGGTTCCGACAGAGGATACGCGGGGCTGTTGCCCCGGCCCCACCCGGAGGCGTGCGCCTCCGGACCTCCCCGGATGTCAACGCAGGGCACGGGATCCGGGGCCTGGCGACCCCAGCGGGTGCGGGCAGCGCCCGCGCAAAGGCTATTTCTTCGCGGCTCTCGCCGCGAGATCGTCCACGACCTTACGCATCATCGCCTGTTCTTTGGCTTTGTCTTCGTCATCCCGCCAATCGGGGATCGGGCCACACTGGTTCAGGAAGCGAACCGGAACACAGGGTTTGAACGTCACCCAAATCGCCAAGGAATCGTCGAAAGTCTGCGCCTTCTTTTTGGTGAGGGTGGCCCGGTATGCCTCGTGTGCGTAACCTTTGTACCAGCGCATATAGAGCAGATCTCGCCAATCATCGTAGGCGAGCTGCATATCGTAGCCACGCTCGATATTGCGCCGTTTGGCCTCTGGATAGCTCTTCAGTTCGGCGAGCGCCTTGCGCTTATCCGCCTTGTAGAGCGCCAGCCACGGCTTGAAGTCACCCTGATACTTCGCCCATTCCGCGTCATAGCTCTCGGCCGTGTTCAGGTCGAACCAGACCTTCTGGGCGTACTTCCAATCAAAGAATTGCTCGGGTCCGACGGGATTGTATCCCCAGTTTAATACACCTGCATTTGCTGTCATCGCAAATAACAGAAAGTACAAAAAAATGCCTGGGGATAAAAATTCAGAAATTCTAGACCTCGTTGATACCTGCTTCACCTGTGCGCCTCTGGAAAAGTACGTCGGCCTGACCGAGGACTTTGTCGGGCGGCTCGGCGATGTGCTGCACGATCCGATGCTCATTCTGTTTACCTCCTTGTCAGGGCTGTGGATCGTCCTGTCTGGGACGAAATTGCACTTCCAGATGACGACGTTTAATAAAATATTCGAAGACTTTGTATTCATAAGTATAACTGGCCTCATTTTAGGCAGTCAAGGCGCGGGGCTTATTTCATACGTCTATAGCTCTGCTATCTCCATTATGGGAGAATCAAGCGCCGTCGTGTTCAAGCTGGCAGCAGACAGCCAGAACTCTGGCCAGAGCGGTCTGCTGGACCTTGCCGCTCAAGGCGAAATGGCGGCGGCCCGCGTGATCCAGGCGGCATCGGCGATCGCCAGCGCCGGGTCGGCGATGAACATCCTGAACTATCTCTACGCCGCGATCCTGGTGCTGCCCTACCTGCTGCTGGTGGTGGCCTATTCCAGTCAGGTCGTCGTCGCGATCTTCCGCGCCACGATGGTCGGGGTGTTCGCGCCGTTCCTGTTCATGGCCTTCGCTTTTGGCTGGGGACGCGGCATGGCGCAGTCGGGGGCCAAGACCCTGCTGGCCTCGATCCTGGTGCTGTTCGCCAGCACCGCCGCTTTGTCCCTGACCGTGTTCGGGGTCAACAATTCCATACTTGAACCCTCTGACCTGACCGGCGACCGGATCAACCAATTCGCCTCGATCACCAACCCGGAATTCCTGGTGGTGATGTTCCTGGGTTGGATGGGCACCGCCTTGCTGACCGAGGGCACGTCGATCGCCAATTCGATCGCCGGGACGATGCTGACCAACACCGCGAGCGGCATCATGACCGCCGGGATCAGCGGCAGCGCCGCCGCCGCCGGGTCTCTGGCCAAGCGAGGCGCGGTGGCAGGCAAGGATGCCGCCGGAGGCTGGGGTGGGGGCCGCTCGGCCTGTTGCCAATCAAGGGCATGGCCGCGATGTCGGCCCCCGTCGCGGCCACTGCCGCCTCCCTGGTCGAGAAATTCCAGAACATCAACAAGCCGGACAGCAAGGCCTGAGCCTTGCCGTCCGATGGTTACGACAGGAGAGCGATTATGAAGGGTCTGCTGATTGGGTTGGCGCTGCTGCTGGGGGCCTGCACTGGCTCGACCGAGTTGCAGAAGGACGGCAGCGGCACCGACGAGATGCTGAAATCGCCCTGCGCCTGCCTGCCGGTACCCTATGAGGGACCGTCCTTCGTCTGGGGTCGGGGATGAGGACGCTGTTTCGTCGCCGTCCGGTGGGACCGGCTCCGGTCGATCATGACCGGCTGCGTGGCGTTGATCCCTATGCCTTTGAAACGGCGCACCGCCGTCTGGCCTGGATGTTCAGACTGAGCGCGATGACCAATGCCGGTCTGGTCGCGGTGGTTATCGTCGAAGCGGCGGCGATCTCGGCGCTGGTGCCGGTGCAAAAGGTCCAGCTCGGGCTGGTGCGGGTCGAACCGGCGGGCGAGCGCACCGTCCCGGTCGATCCCGCTTCGCTGGTCCGGGTGCTGCCAATCACCCGCGACACCCCCGGCTTCGATCTGCTGATGGAGAGCTTCGTCCGCCGTTATGTCCGGCTGTTGCTGGAGATCGACCGCGTTACCCAGGGCGACCGGATGCGCGAGGCCAACCTTCATTCCGACGGAGGGTGGTGGAAACAATTTGCCGCCCGCCACAAGGAGATCGAGCGCGCGGTCGAGACCGGACTCAACCGCTCGATCGTGGTCGAGAGCGCCGACCGGATCAGTCTGAGAGACGGCATCGGCCGCTATGCCGTCGATTTTGTCCAGACCGATGCCCGCGACGGCAAGTCGGTCGAGACAAGGCGGCTGCGCGCTTATGTCGCGGTGACCTCGCGCCCCCACACCGTGCGCGACCACGAGAAGTACGAGAACCCCCTCGGTCTGCGGGTGCTCGACCTCACCCTCAAGGAAAGAGGAAATTCATGATCTCTCGCTCTGCTCTGGCGGTGGCGCTGCTGCTGTCGGCCGCGCCCGCTTTGGCTCAGACCCCGGTCAAGTCGCTGGCCCAGCCCCCGGTGCCGACGACACCACCCGCGCCCGGCAAGGTGCCGTCTTCTCTCCCGATGACATCGGCTTCGTCCTATCAGACTCCGGTGTTGGCTCCGCAACCGCAGCCCCAGGTCGCGGCGATTCCGCCCGCGCCGTTGCCGGACTCGGCTTACCAGCAGGCGGTCGGACAGGCCGAAGGCAACTTCCCCGAGATGGATCGGGTCGGAGCCGGGGGGCAGATTCAAAACGCCTGGAACAACTCCGAACCGCGCAACGGAGTCTATGCGACGAGGGTGTGCGAGGATTGTGTCTACAAGGTCCGCACTCGGGAATTCATGTCCACCACCCTGGTGCTGCCCGAGGATGCCGAGATCACTCAGATCGATCTCGGCGATGCCACCGGCTTCAAGGTCCATGTCCGCGCCGCCAACATGGTCGCGGTGCGCCCGGCCGCCTATGGCCTTGATACCAACCTCAATATCTATACGAAGTCCGGCGCGGTCTATCCGTTCTATCTCCGCTCCGAGGGCTTCAACTCGGTCCATGTCCCCGATCTGATCGTCCGCATCCTCGGACGCGAATCCCCCGAGGAGATCAGGCCGGTCGCGCTCACACTGGCCTCGGCAGTCCCGGCCAAGCCGGGTGACCCGGCGGGTAAAGCGGTTCACGACCTCGTTCATCCCAAGCCGGAGGGCGGCGATTTCGTCCGCACCATTGCTTTCGACCCGGCCAAGCTCCGGGGTTGGAAAGACTACCGCCTGTGGGGCGACGACGATCTGAAGCCGGAAATCGTCTATCGCGACGATGTCTTCACCTACATCCGCTATGGCGACAAGTGGGACGGGATGGAGCTGTCCACCGCCTACGTCACCATCGACGGCATCGACGAACTGGTCAATTCCAGGGTCCAGGGCAGCACCTTCATCGTAGAAAGCGTCAACCCGCTGATCACGCTGAAGAACGGCAAGAAATTCCTCTGCATCCAGTACAACGGGAACTCCTGATGTCCTGGCTGTGCGATCTGGCCCTGGTCGCCGGAATGACCCTGTCGGGCAGTTGTCCTGCGGCGATTCCGGCGTCTGATCCATTGCCCGCCGACGATCCCGCCGTCTGGGCCTATAAGCCGCCCGCGCCGCCACCGGCTCCGCCGCCGCCAGCCCCGGCGTTTCCCCCGGTGGTGATCGAGCGCGAAGTGGTCCGCGAGGTGGCGATCCCGGCCCCGGTCCAGGCTCCCCCGCCTGCACCGGCACCCACGCCCAAAACCCTGGGGCCGGTCGAACTGTCGGTGCAATCGGCCTACCGCAGCCGGGCGCTGGGAGCCGCCGCCTGGACCGACCCGGTACCATTGCCGGTGTCGGTCAATGCAACGCCGTCGTTGCGTCCGGCCCCGCTCGATCTCGGAATCGCCGCCAAGGACCCGACCTATAAGGAAGCCTCGATCACCTCGACCAAGCCGGTCGATAACAGCCGGATCGTCACCACCGACCGCTATATCAGCGGCATCTTCGAAACTGGCATCAACACCCAGTTGGATGGCGCGACCGGCGGCCCGGTGGTGATCCAGACCACCCGCGACGTGTTCGGCTATCACGGCCGCAACATCCTGATCCCCAAGGGATCGCGTCTGGTCTGCGCCTTCAAGAGTCTCGACAAGATCGGCTCGACCCGCGCGCCGTTGCGCTGCTCCCGCGTTCTGCTCGGCGGTCACCGTGCTGAAATCTTCGGAGCCAAGGCCAACGTCACCGACGTCCAGGGCGCGCTTGGCGTTTCGGGCGAGGTCGATAACCGCTTCTTCGAGCGCTACGGCACCGCCTTCCTGCTTGCCGGTATCTCGGCGGCGGTGCGAGCTTCGACCGCCGGGATCGGCTCTCCGTCTTCCTCGTCGTCGTCCTCGGCGTTGGGCTCCTCGTCCACCTATTCCGATGGCGGCGCGTTGTCCCAGGGCAGTGCCGAATTGTCGCAGCGCTTGGGCGAGATCACCGCCTCGGCGCTGGAGCAGACCATCAACCTGACCCCGATCCTCAAGGTCGCTCAGGGCACCCGCATCCAGATCCGACCCGACACCGACTGGTATATCGCCAATGTCGAATAAGCCGTCACACCAGCATGTCGAGATCGACCGCCAACACCTCGGCCAGCGCCTTGATGGTCGCGGTGGTGCCGGTGCGCTTGCCGGTCTCGATGTCGGACAGATAGCCCGCACTCAGCCCCGCCGCCTCGGCCAGCTTGCGGATCGACAGGCCGCGATGCTCACGAAACACCCGGATCGGGTTTTCCCCCGCCACCAACCGCTCAACGACCGCGTCGGGGAAGCTTTCCTCGTCCTCCGTCGCGGCGTGCGCAGCCTCGGCCAACGCGCTTTCCAACCGCTCGACCGAGCAGGCCAGTTCGTCGCGCTCGGCAGTCAACCGAGCGATTTCGGCCTCGTATTCGAGGTCGGTCATGCGACGGGTCTGCACTCTGTTCACCATCGGTATGCCCCTCCTCTGGGCGCAACCTCGAACACATCGATCTCGTCGGCATCTTCATCAAGGGTGAAGGACACCCGCCAGTCGCCAACCCGCAGCCGGTATCCGTTTTCGACCCCCTCCAACGATTTGAGGTTGTTGTTGGGCTGGTCCGGAGCGGCGGCAAACGCGGCGAGCTTCTCGCGGATGTCGGCGGCTTTGGCGGGCTGGATCTTCAGCAAGGTCTTCAGCGCCGTCTTTTTCCAGGTGATCCGCATTGTCCGTCCTACTGCCGTGAGCCGATGTTCGCAATTAGCGAACACAATGGCAAGGACAAAATTTGCTTCAAACGTGGAGTGACGCCATGCGTAACGACAGCATCGCGGCGGCATTGTGCGCCGCTCTTCTGATCCCGCTTCCGGCCGGAGCCGCTCCGGTCCAGCCCCAGAATCCAGATACGGCTAGAGCCTCGACCGCCTCAGTCCCAACCAAGAATCCAGGTGCGGCCAAAACCCCGGCCGCCGCGTCGCAGAAGAATCCGGCCCAGCCCGCGACCGCTCCGGCTCCGCTTACCGCCGTCAGCGACACCGTCGCGGTGCCGGTCTGGCCGAAGGCGGCGGTGACGCTGCCGGTCAATCAGCCCACTCCGGCCTCGTTCTCGCTGGGCACGGTCGAGGGGATCAACCCGGCGCTGCTGTCCGGGGTCACCGCCAAGGGCTACGCCCGTAAGGTCGAGGCCGGTCCCCAGACCGTCGGCCAGGTGCTGGTGACCAGCGTCACCAAGGGCGATCGCGAGGAAACGATCTCGGCCGAGGGCCTGACGGCACAGTTCGACGCCAAGGGAGCCAACGAGCTGTTCCCGGAAAAGACGCTGGAGGTGAAGGGCTCGAAATCGGCCTTGGTCGCGGCCTTGGAGCGACTGGCGAAGAAGGAGAAGAATGAAAAGAAGGAGGAGGAGACAAAGAAATCACAGAGCGAGAGCACGGTTCGTCAGGGCAGCAGCGGGTCGCGTTCCAACGATCTTGCCTCGCAATACCGCACCCCGACCACGATTGCCTCGACACCCACCTCGGACAAGCAAACCACTACCGAAATCCGCACCAGCACCGAGGGCTGCCACGTCCGGGTCAATCTCGCCCAGGGCAAGGCAATCCGTCAGTCAAAGGAACAGACCTTCACCGACGGCGTGCTGTCGGGCGAAAGCCAGTGCAGCGATTCCGAAGTCAGCTTCCCGTTGAAGAAATCCTATGCCTCGTGCCCGACCGACATCGTCGATCTGAACGCGCTTAAAGCCTGGCCGCAATACAGCCTGATCTATACCGACGAGGCGGGCGAGACCCACGCCGTCAGCGAATGCACCAAGGACACGGAATCGCCTTACGTCCTGACCGAGGACGAGAGCCAGTGCGCGGTGTCCCTCGACTTCACCACGGCAAGGGCGGTGCCGCAGGCGGCACTGGTTTACCTCAACCGCAACAACGCCCCGGTCCAGGCCAGGGGCTGCGCGCCGTCCACCAAGTCGGCCGCCGTAAAGATGACAGAAAGCGTCGATGCCTGCCCGCTGCGCCATGACTTTGCCGCGGGCAAGAGCACCGAACGGTCGATGTGGACTTATGTCCTGGGCGGAATCACCCATCAGGCCGCGCCCTGCGCCGATACCGGCCGCACCTTCCCCCATGAAACCGTCCATACCGACAGCAGCGGCAGTTACATCTGCCCGACGATAACCGATCCCAACCGCCGCACCGTCACCCTGCAATCGCGCCAGCGGATCACCATCGACGGCGTTGCCCGCTACATCAGCGAATGCACCCCGGACAAGCGAACCACCACCGAGACTCGCACCAGCACCGAGGGATGCCGCATCCGGGTCGATCTCGCCCAGGGCAAGGCGATCCGTCAGTCAAAGGAACAGACCTTCACCGACGGCGTGCTGTCCGGCGAAAGCCAGTGCCGCGATTCCGAGGTCAGCTTCCCGTTGAAGAAATCCTATGCCTCCTGCACGACCGATATCGTCGATCTGACCGCGCTCAAGGCCTGGCCGCAATACAGTCTGATCTATACCGACGACGCGGGCGAGACCCACACCGCCAGTGAATGCGCCAAGGACGAGGAAACGCCTTACGCAATCAGCGAGGACGAGAGCCAGTGCGCGGTATTCCTCGACTTCACCACGGCAAAGGCAGTGCCGCAGGCGGCGCTGGTCTACCTCAACCGCAACAACGCCTCGGTCCAGGCCAGGGGCTGCGCGCCGTCCACCAAATCAGCCGCTTTGCCGATGACCGAAAGCGTCGAGGCCTGCCCGCTGCGCCATGACTTTGCTGCGAACAAGAGCGCCGAACTGTCGATGTGGACCTATATCCGGGACGGCGTCACCTATCAGGCCGCGCCCTGCGCCGATACCGGCCGCACCTTCTCCCATGAAACCGTCTATGCCGATGCCTCGGGCAATTACGTCTGCCCCACGGTGACCGATCTCGACCGCCGCGCCGTCACCCTGCAATCGCGCAAGCAAATCACCATCGACGGGGGCGTCCGCTACATCACCGAATGCAGCCCGGACAGCGCGGCGCAGGCGATCATCTCGACCACCGAGGGCTGCACCGACCCGACCAAATGGACCCACGACATCGAGGCCGGGCAGAGCTACGGCCAGGAGCGGTTCTATTACACCCGCCCCAACGGCAGCCGCGAGTATGTCACCGCCTGCCAGACCTCGGCGACCACCTATCGCCAGCAGCAGACGATCACCGGCTACCAGAATCATGACGACCAGCTCTGGGCCTATCCGCTCTCGACGGTGACGATCGATTACGCCGGGAAACCCTACACCATTGTTGCCTCGCAGGTGCTGCCCGGCGCGGCGCAATTGGCCTATCTCCCCCAGGGTACAACCGATTTTCCTACCGGCAGCTCGACCTATGAAGGCTGCAATGCCTGGCGGCAGACCGCCCGCAGCGAACATTGGAAGCGACCCGACGATACCGAATACACCAAGCCAATCGGCGCGGGTACGCCGGTTGGACCCGTCAATGTCTGCATCGAGCACGTCGTCGAAACAAGGCCGATGGCGACGGGGTGGTATGGACTTACCAGAGAGAATTCGGAGACGACATGGGGGAACGACGGGGCCAATAGCCCGACGACGACGGTGTTCAACTTCTGCACCGCGATGCAGAACGTCCACAAGATCGAGCGGATCAATACGGATACAGGAGAGAAAATCTCTACCACCTGCAAGTTTCCCGGCAATGCCTGGATTGGGTGGTGCGAGGCCGCGAAAGTGACCAGCAGGCAGCCGTTCCCCGCTGCCGAGCCGTATATTCACTCGATTGGCGGCACCGCGATCTCGCTCACCGAGCGCAAGCAGACTCTCTTCGTTCCCCCGTGCCCGTTCTGATCGCCATGATCTCGGCGATTTCGACCATCCTGCGGCCGCTGGCCTCGTTCTACGACGACCCGGCCACCATCGAGATGAGGATCACCCGGCCCGCCCAGGTGATCCTCGACCGGCGCGGCGTGGGCAAGTCAATCTTGCCCGCGCCAGACCTTACCCTGGCCCGGATCGAGGATATCTGTCGCTCGCTCGCCAATCATGCCGAGCTGCGCTTCGATCCCGAGACCGCGCCCAAACTGTCCTGCATCATCCCCGAAGCCCGCCACCGCTTCGAGGCCCTGCTCGGCGCGTCGGTCCAGACCGGGGTGTCGCTGGCGATCCGCTGCAAACATCCCTTCACCCCCAGTTGGGAGCAGATCGGGGCCAGCCCCGCCGTCGTCGCCTATCTTGAGGCCGCGATGCTGGCCGAAGCCAACATCATCGTCTCGGGGGCCACCAACACCGGCAAGACGACGCTGCTCAACAAGCTGCTCGGCTTCCTGCCCGATCATCGCCGCGTCGTCGTCGCCGAAGACGCTCCCGAACTCGCAATCGACCGCTTCTGGGACGGGGTCGGGTTGCTCGCCGCCCGCGAGGCCGGGGGATCGGCCGGGATGATCGACTGGCGGCAGCTCTATGACCACCAGATGCGCGCCACCCCCGATCACGTCATTTTCGGCGAGATCAGCACCCAGAATGCCTTCGCGGCGCTCGGCGCACTGAATTCCGGCATCACCGGATTCATGTGCTCGATCCACGCCGAAAGCCCCCATCAGGTGCTGAACCGCAAGTTCGAGCAGAACATCGCCTGGGCCGGGCAGTCGATGCCCCGCATCTCGGAATTCCTCGCCGAACTGGTCGATGTGATCGTCCAGATCAAGCGCGACCGCGACGGCTATCGCCGCATCACCGACATCTATGAACCCCGCGCCGGGCGCTGGGTGATGAAGGACGGCACCCTCTCCGAAAGGACCGCAGCATGAGCGCGACCGGCAAGATGTGGGCGTTGCCCACACCCACCAGGGGGCCGCGCCCCCTGGACCGGCATCAATTGGATCGGGGTCCAGGGGCCGTGCCCCTGGCTGGAATGGGCAGAGCCCATAACCCTCTCCGGAGGGCCGGGCGATGAGGCTGCTTCTGCTCCCCGTTGCGATCCTTCTGGTCGTGTTCATCACCGGCTTGGTGTGGCAAGTGGGATTCGGCTTCTATCCGCTCGAAGCCGCGTCGTGGGTCTGGGTGCAGGATTACCTGCGCGCCTACCACCAGCTTCCGCTGTTTCTGACGGCCAGCCTGTTCGGCGTCGCGGCGGCGCTGATCGTTCTGATCGTGTTGCTTCAGGCGCTGGCGTCGCGGATCGGCGGGCGGACCACCCATGGCGGCCACGACGACACCACCTTGCACGGCTCGGCCCGCTGGGCGACCAAGGCCGATGTCAGAAAAGCCGGTCTGATGGGCAAGACCGGCGTTGTCGTCGGGGGCTGGCCCGGCCTGATGGGCAAAATCAGGACGCTGCGCCATGACGGGCCGGAGCATGTGCTGGCATTTGCGCCGACCCGCTCGGGTAAGGGCGTCGGGCTGGTGTTGCCGACCCTGCTGTCCTGGCCGGGCTCGGTGCTGGTGCTCGACATCAAGGGCGAGAACTGGCGGCTGACCTCGGGCTGGCGCGCGGCGCAGGGCCAGCGCATCCTGAAGTTCGATCCGACGGCGGAGTCCGGCGGGCTGCGCTTCAACCCGCTGGCCGAAATCCGCCTCGACAGCAACCACGCCATCGCCGATGCCCAGAACATCGCGGCGATGATCATCGATCCCGACGGCAAGGGGCTGGCCGATTTCTGGGCCAAGTCCGGCTTCTCCTGGCTGACCGCCGCGATCCTCTACACCTTATATAAGGTGCGTGCGGACCAGGGCCGGGTCGCCACCCTGACCGATGTCGATACTATCCTGACCGCCTCGGGCGAAGGTGGCCTCGACCATCTGCTGGCCGACATGATCCGCTTCGAGACCGGAGCGGAGGCGACCACCCGGCTGATCCGCTCGGCCGGGCAGGAAATGCAGGACCGCGCCGCGCAAGAACGCTCCGGCGTTCAGTCCTCGTCGAAGGTCGATCTGTCGCTCTACCGCGATCCGATCGTAGCGCAAAACATCGCCGCGTCGGATTTCCGCCTTTCCGATCTGATGAACGGCGAGAGCCCGGCCAGCCTGTATCTGGTGGTGCCGCCGTCCGACATCGACCGGCTCCGTCCGCTGCTCCGCGTGATCCTGAACCTGGTGCTGCGCCGCCTGATGCAGAGCGGCGACGCCCCCAAATACCGCCACCGCCTGCTGCTGATGCTCGACGAGTTCACCAGCGTCGGCAAGCTGGAGATTTTCGAACGCGCCCTGGCCTTCATGGCCGGATACGGGCTGAAGGCCTTCCTGATCATCCAGGATCTGACTCAGTTGCAAGGGGCCTATGGCCGCGAGAATTCGATCGTCGGCAATTGTCATATCCGGGTCGCCTATGCGCCGAACGAGGTCGCCACCGCCAAGGTGCTGTCCGATCTGTGCGGCAAAACCACGATCGTTCAGACCCGCAGCACCCGCTCGCGCCAACCGCTGGCGCTGTCGGGCACCGTCACCGACAGCGTCGCCGAAGTGGCCCGGCCGCTGCTGACGCCCGACGAATGCATGCGGCTCAAAGCGGCGGTCAAATCGCGGCGCGATCCCGCCCGGATCGTCCGCCCCGGCGAGATGCTGGTGTTTGCGGCGGGCTATCCGCCGATCCTCGGCCGTCAGCCGCTCTATTTCCTCAACCGCACCCTGCTGGAACGCTCGCAGCTCGCCCCGGTCGGTACCGATCGCAACGACGGGAACAGCGAACCTGATTCCGATCCCTCGGTGCCCGTCACCGATCCCTCTGGCTTCGCGGATCGCATCCGCGCCGCCGCCCGATCCTCGTCCATCTGAAAGGAGTCTCCCGATGTCCCCTGATCCCCAAATCCCGCTCGACCAGATCGCGGTTCAGATCACCACCGGCCTGGTGGTGACGGTCGATCCCGACGATGCCGACGCGATGGCCGCGTTCGAGGACGAGGCCCTCGATCTTGAGGCCGCGCTCGACAGCCGTTTTGACGAGGAGGCGGAATGATGGCCGAACCGAAGATCAGCTATCGCGACGAAATCGCGGGCGAAATCATCCGCCGCATCGAGGACGGCACCGCGCCCTGGCAAAAGCCCTGGAAGGCCGGAGAGATCGGCGCGGCCCCGTTCAACCCGGTCAGCAACAAGCCCTATCGCGGCATCAACGATCTGTGGCTGTCGATGATGGGTCGGGCCGATCCGCGCTGGATGACCTATCGCCAAGCCCTCGAAATCGGGGCCCAGGTGAGGAAGGGCGAGCGATCGACTACCGTCGAATATTGGCAATGGAGCACCCGCGAGGCGCTGATCGATACCGATGGCAAGCCGGTGCTGGGCGAGGACGGCAAGCCCAAAATGGTCGAGACAAAGCTCGACCGGCCCCGCGTTTTCCTCGCCAAGGTGTTCAACGCCGACCAGATCGACGGGCTGGCCCCCTGGGGCTCACCGGCACCGTCGTTCGACCCGGTGGCTCAGGCTGAAAGCCTGATCGACGGCGCAGGAATCCCGGTCCATCACGATCAGGCCAACCGCGCCTTCTACACCCCCGGCCGCGATGAAATCCATCTGCCGCCCAGGGGCGCGTTCGTCGGCCAGGAAGCCTATTACGCCACCTTGCTGCACGAGCTCGGCCACGCCACCGGCCATCCCTCCCGGCTTGTCCGCAATTTCGGCCCGTTCGGCTCTGAACTCTATGCCCGCGAGGAACTGAGGGCCGAAATCGCCAGCACCATGCTGGCCCGAGATCTCGGCATCTCTCACGATCCTGCCAACCACGCCGCTTATGTCGAATCCTGGCTGAAGGCGCTACGGGACGACAAGAACGAGATCTTCCGCGCCGCCCGGGACGCCGAAACGATCAAGACCTGGGTCATGGAGCCGGAGCGCCGTCCCGAGCTCGAACGCGCCGCTCAGGCCCACGCCGCAGCAAAGGAGCAGGGCATGGCCTCGACGCCGGACTCGCGCCCCGATACCGTGACCGAACGACAAGCAGAGACGCGCACTTATCTTGCTGTTCCGTATGCGGAGAAGGATCAGGCCAAAGCCGCCGGAGCCAAATGGGACCGCAAGGCCAAATCATGGTACGTCCCGGACGGGATCGACCTAGCTGCCTTCGCCCGCTGGTCGGGCAAACCGGCTGCTCCCGCCGCCAGCCTGTCTCCGGTCGAGGAATTCGCCGAAGCCTGTAAATCGCACGGACTGATGCTGAAATCGGCCCCGGTAATGGACGGCACCTGGCACCGCGTTCCGGTCCAGGGCGACCGCAAGGGCCAGATCAGCGGTTCCTATCGCGGCTTCCTCGACGGTCGCCCCTCGGGCCAGATCACCAATTACAAAGCGGGCGGCACCGTCAAATGGGTCGCAACCGGACAGGCCCTAACCGACGAGGCCCGCGCTCAGGTCCAGGCCGAAGCGGCCGCGATCCGGGCCGAACGCGAGAGCCTCCGCCTCGCGGCGGCGGAGAAGGCCGCCCGCGTCGCCTACGGGGTGTGGGAGAATTTGGCGGGCGCAGCCACACCCGAACGCTCGCCTTATCTCGCAGCCAAGGGGGTCCAGGGCCACGGCGTCCGCGTCGATGGCGAGGGCAAGCTGATGATCCCCGCCCGCGACGGTGAGGGCAAATTGTGGACGCTTCAGGTCGTCGGTGCCGACGGCAAGCGCTTCCTCAAACAGAGCCACAAGGCAGGCACCTTCCATGTGATCGAGCCGACCGGCACCGGCACGCTCGACACCCTGTTCGCTAATCCCGGCCCGGTGCTGATCGCCGAAGGCTATGCCACCGCCGCCTCGATCTTCGAGGCGACCGGGCAGCCGGTGATCGCCGCCTTCGATTCCGGTAACCTTGCCCCGGTCGCCGCAACCGTCCGCGCCCGCTATCCCGACCGCACCATCGTCATTGCCGCCGATGACGACCACGCCAACCGGCATGGCAATGTCGGGCTGGAGAAGGCCACCGAAGCCGCCCAGGCGGTCGGCGGCTTCGTCGTCTCGCCCCGCTTCACGGCGGAGGAAAAGCTTAAAGGCCTCACCGACTTCAACGATCTGGCCCAGTCACGCGGCCCCGGAGCGGTGCGTCAAGCGATCGATAGCGCTCTCGCCCGTCTGAGGGAGCCGTCCCGCAGCATCGCGTAAACGGTCGGTGGGTTGATCAACCCTGTGGGCGCTGCCCACACCCGCCAGGGGGCCCCGCCCCCTGGACCAGCGTTAATCAGAGTCTGGGGCAAATGGTGATTCGGGGGGGGCATTTTCGCGCGGGCTTTGCCCGCGCCATCCGATCTCCCCACCGAAACGCCGCCCGGTCCAACCAATGCTGGTCCAGGAGCCGCTGGCTCCTGGCGAGGGTCCGGGGCGCGCAGCCCCGCAATTCCTGAAAAGAATAAAGGACTACACGATGAGTACCGAACGCAACCGGGTCAAAGTCTCCTTCACCGCCGATGAGCGGGCCCAGGTCGATGCTCTGGCCGACCAGTTGAAGCTATCGGTGTCCGAACTGCTGCGCCGTCTGGCGCTGGGCACCCGCTTGCCCGATCCGACCGATTTCGTCGCTGCCCAGGCGATCCGTGACCTGCTGAAGATCAACGCCGATCAGGCCCGGCTCGGCAATCTGCTGAAGCTGGCGCTCGACGTCGGTGCGGATGATCTGTCGCCCGCCCATCTGGCCCGGATCGAGGGACTGCTGGTCGAGATCGCGACGGTTCAGGCGGCGCTGAAGGCCACGGTCCACGCGATCCATTATCAGCACCACCCTCGCGCCAAGCAGCCGGAATGATCGCGAAGAAGATCGCCAAGAAACCGGAGACCCGCGACGATTACAGCCATCTTGGCCGTTACGTCGCGGCGGCGCGGGAAAAGGGCGAAAAGCTCGACCGCTTCTGGATCGTCGGCTGCGATGCCGGGACCGATCTGGCCGATCTCGACACCGCCTTGATCGAGATCGAGGCGACCCGCGCCTTCAACAGCAAGCTGACCGACCGCACCTATCATCTGGTGGTGTCGTTCAATGCCGGTGAACAGGAAAAGCTGTCGCTCGCCGACCTTCAGGATATCGAGCGGGCGTTTGCCGAGGCGCTGGGCTTTGCCGAGCATCAGCGGGTCGCGGGCACCCACATCAACACCGACAATTTCCACCTCCACGTTGCCTACAACAAGATCCACCCCACGACCCACCGTTGCCACACCCCACACCGCGATTTCTTCACACTGTCCAAAGTGGCGCGGGCAATGGAACAGAAATATGGCCTCAAGGTCGATCGAGGGATCGGGGCGGAGCCCAACCCGGTTTCGGCCAAGGCCCGCGATTACGAGGCGCGGACCTGGCAGCAATCGTTCGAGCGCCATCTGATCGAGCACAAAGTCGAGATCCTGGCGATAATCGGCACAGCCAGCTCGTGGGCGGAGCTACACCAGGGCCTGGCCGAGTATGATGCCGAGATCCGCAAACGCGGGGCCGGGCTGGTGATCCGCCGCATCGACGGGGCAGGAGCGATCAAGGCCAGCGCGCTCGATCGCTCCTGCTCGCTGAAAAACCTCGAACAGCGACTCGGGCCATATGAGCCGCCTGGGTTAGAACAGAAGCCACAGCCGCGGACTCCCCGGAAACCCTATCTCGCCAAGCCGATGACCTGTCACCCCGCCACATCAAAGCTGTGGCGGACCTGGCGGCAGGAGAAGCAGTCGGGCTTTCTCCGCCGCCATCTGTTCAATATCCGCAGTTGGCGCGATTACCTGATGGCCGATGCCCATAAGGACGCGCTGGCGCTGGCGATTAGCGTCACTCACCGGGAATTCCTCCATCTGCTGATCGGTGACGATCCCGCCCCACGCCGGGAGGTGCCGCGCTCGATCCGACCGGCGCTGGAAGGCTGGCTCGCCGCCGCGCCCTGGCGGCACCCGGCGATCACCGGAATAGGAAAAGACGATCTTGCCACCCTCGGACTCAAGGGTGACACCAAGGGGCGGGCGTTGTTTCCGCTGCGCGATGACGACGGCCATGTCTGGGCGATCCACGCCATCGACGAGTCCGGACGAAGCTGCACGATCGGCGATGCTACCCGCCCCGGGCTGCGCCATGTCCTCGATCCCGCCGGGCGGCTCGATGCCCCCGAACCCCATGCGGGGCCGATCCTACTTTCGACCGACGCTATTGCCGCCAGTCTGGCCCGCACCGGCACCGATCAGCCCGCTTTACTGGTTGGCCGCGACGCCGATTTGCCCCACACCGCGACGGCGCTGAAGGACCGCCACCCCCAGGCCGCGATCGAGATCTTAACCCCAACCGCCAGCCCCGAGGCCGAAGCCGCTGCGCGTGCCGTCGGCGGCCGGGTCGTCCGCTGCGACCGATTTCAGATCCTGGCCAACCGTGTCGCCCGCCAGCTCTCTGAGCGCCAGACCGTCGCGATCGATCCCGACCTCGCCCACGCGATGGGGGCCTTCGTCGAAACCGCCCTCACGCCCGATCAGGCGAAACCACCCCCCCCCCGGCCCCGGCCGATCCCGTTAGCCCCCCGCATGGAGAAGGCCCATGTCCGCTAACTGAACGCAGTTTATCTCCGCAGGCGCGGGGAACGGGCCGACGGTGGCGAGAACGAAATTAATGCCCGTGGTTCATCCCCGCAGGCGCGGGGAACGGTGGTCGGCCACTTTGACGATGGCGTCAGCGCGCGGTTCATCCCCGTAGGCGCGGGGAACGGTTTTTGACGCGGCTGCGTCATACTCGGCAAGTCGGTTCATCCCCGCAGGCGCGGGGAACGGCCGGCCACCTCCACCCGACAGGAGTCATCACCCGGTTCATCCCCGCAGGCGCGGGGAACGGGTCGATGGTGGTAATGCGAATGAAGTCGTGGTCGGTTCATCCCCGCAGGCGCGGGGAACGGAGCGACGTAGACCCATATTCGGCGCGGTGGGCCGGTTCATCCCCGCAGGCGCGGGGAACGGGCCTCGATCATCGGCGGCGTGTTCATCGTCGGCGGTTCATCCCCGCAGGCGCGGGGAACGGGGGCGTGTGGATCGAAAGCGCTGGCGATGTGACGGTTCATCCCCGCAGGCGCGGGGAACGGGCGTCGGCATGCTCCAGCGCGATAGCTCCGGCCGGTTCATCCCCGCAGGCGCGGGGAACGGTCTCGCTGACTGTCGAGCCGGTCGAGCGTGTCCGGTTCATCCCCGCAGGCGCGGGGAACGGACGTGCCATAGCCGTCTCCCGTGTCAAAAAGGCGGTTCATCCCCGCAGGCGCGGGGAACGGTCGCGCCTGAACGGCACCAACACCCCGAGCGACGGTTCATCCCCGCAGGCGCGGGGAACGGCGAGCAGCGCTCTCCCAAAGGTCCAACTGAGCCGGTTCATCCCCGCAGGCGCGGGGAACGGGACAGGCAGCAAGTGGAATGGCACCCTGGATGCGGTTCATCCCCGCAGGCGCGGGGAACGGAGCCTTTAGCATCAAGTTCCAGCTCCTTCTGCCGGTTCATCCCCGCAGGCGCGGGGAACGGGTGGCGATGGGTCTATGGATGTTGCCCCCGCACGGTTCATCCCCGCAGGCGCGGGGAACGGTCCGCCTTCCGGGTTCATGATCACGATCCCTCCGGTTCATCCCCGCAGGCGCGGGGAACGGACAGCGCGGACCATGCTCAACGCATCGCGACGCGGTTCATCCCCGCAGGCGCGGGGAACGGGCGTTTGACCCGCTGGCCCGCGCTGGCGTGGACGGTTCATCCCCGCAGGCGCGGGGAACGGCACGGCAGAGCATAAGCACGCTCCAAGCAGTGCGGTTCATCCCCGCAGGCGCGGGGAACGGTTTGTAACGCCATTGCCGACCGCCCCAAACCACGGTTCATCCCCGCAGGCGCGGGGAACGGTCTGGCTGGAGACCATTGTTTAGCCAACAGATTCACGATGTCAAACAGCACACCGAGGTTTTCTGTATGTTCTTATCGCGTCTTATCGGTGAGAGGGGGCTTAAACGCGACCAGGGGGAAGCCATCATAATCGACGGGATCGCGTCGGTTGGTACCGCAGGTATCGAAGACAAACCCGGCTTCAGTCGGCGCGGTCCAGGCGATCACGCCATTGCCGGAGCCGATATTCTCCTGGACCTGTCGCCAGATCATGTCGCGCACCTTGGCTCCGTAATCGCCGACATAAACACCGGCTCGGACTTCCAACAGCCACACAGCCAAGCGGCCGCGCAGGCGGGGCGGAACGTTCTCAACCACGATGACCAGCATCGCCGGACGGCTCCTCGGGGATAGCGATCGGCTGGGCCTCGGGCGCGGGGGGTGGAACCTCCAATCCACCGGCGGCCAGGACCTCCTCGATCATCGGAATCAGGCGGGCAAGCAGATTGGTGCGCCGAAACGAATCTCGACACAGCAGGCGAACAGTGCGCACAGGATCAACCACCCGTTCACGCTCCAACGGCCGATTGTTCTGCACCGCCCCGGCGACGCGAAAGGCGATTGGCACCACAGTGTCGAATTTGAAGATGTCGGCGATATCGTAGGCGAAAGAGCGGGCCTTGCCGGAATGAAGGAACCCGATCGCTGGAGCATAACCAGCGGCTAAAATTGCCGCCTCAGATAGGCCGTGCAGGCAGGCGGTGGCCGCACTGAGGCAACGGTTGGGGACGTCTCCGGCCGACCAGTCTTCGGGATCGTAAAGGCGTCCATCCCAGGACACGCCGAACTTATGCGCCAAGTCTTTGTACAGTGTTCTGACACGAATGCCCTCGATCCCTCGCAACTGATCGATCGAGCGGCGTTCGGGCGGATCCTCGGCGAAGCGAAGCGCGTACATTTTGCGGACCACCCGCAAGCGCGCGGTTTCGTCCAGGGCAAGGCGGGCTTGAAAAAGCAGCCGATCCGAACGTGCCCCACCCGGCTGGCCAGCGGAATAGACCCGAACCCCGGCCTCGCCGACCCAGATCAAAAGAGTTCCGGCCCGGGCGGCCAGAGTTGCGGCGGCATGGCTGACCCGGGACCCAGGTTCCAGCATCAGGCAGACCAGACCACCGACAGGGATCACCGTGCGGAGCCCGGTGGCATCGACGACCACGAAGGCTCCGTCGATCACATCGAGTTGGCCTCTCTCGATGAACAGAATCGAAGCCCGATCCTTAATCGGGATCGGGCTGGGCGGGGCCAGACCGGGTATCGTCTCCCCCATTACTCCGCCTCGCGCCCCAAAGGCCGGATCAGCAGCAAGCCGCAGCCATAGGCCTTGCCCCGGCCGACCCCAAGCAGAAGGGCGCGGCGCACGGCATCGGTGTCGGAGACCAGAGCGGTTCCTTCATAATCGATACTGGCAAAGCGAATCGGCGGCCCATCCTGCCGGGGAAGCCGGTCGTGCCGATATCCATCGACCCGGAGCGTCGCCTCGTCGATCGCCAACCCGATCCCGGCAGCCCGATCCAGCAACCAGGGCAGCGCGGCGGCGCGAACACGGTCGGGTCCAAACGCTGCGGCGGGGTCCTCGGCCCGCAACGCCTCGCGGGCACGAGCGACCATGTTGACCTTGGCTGACAAACGTCGTCCAGTCTTGATCGACACCATTGGCGCGGCACGCAGGGAAAAGCCAATCGTCATTCCGACCGGCGGCGCAGGATCATAGGCCTTGGTCTCGATCTCCCACACGGCACCGTCATCGACCGGCGGACGAGCCGAGACGCAATAGACCCAGTCCGTAGTCTCGCGGAACAGGAAATCGCGCCTTGCATCGGGATCATCGGCAAAGGCCAACCAAACCAGGGCATGGCCCCGGTCGCGCGTGGTGCTGGCTCCCAGCATTGCCGCTCGGGCTGCCTGGATCGGGGAATCGCGCCGCAGCCGTAACCGGCTGAACCAGCGAGGCGACAGGTCGGAATGATCGACGGTCATGACGGTGTCTCCTGCACGATCATCCATTCTGTTCGAGGCGCGAAAGTCCAATGCCGCCGCGAGGGGGCATCGTCACGCCGCTCGCGCACTTCGTCCGGCAGCCCGGCGAGCGGTGCCCCCGCATCGGCATACAAACGGGTCCGACCGGCGGGGACGGCGAACCCCTCGGGCAAGGGGGGCGGCGCATAGGCGGCGAACGCCGCCTCCAGGCTGTCGCCGACAACGATATCCGGTGCGAACGGTGCTACCGTCGGGCAGGATTTCCGCCCGAGATAGGGGACGAAGCGCGGATGGAGTAGGGCCTGGGCGATGGCTGCCAGGGACGGACCGCCCTCCTCTCGCTGCCACAAGCCGATGGTGGCGACCTGACCGACGAAATAATAACGGTCGGTCAATTTGGTGTTGAGGGCAGAGGCGGGGCCGGACACTTCCTCGGCCCGCGTCGCCCATGCGCTGGTCCTGCCCGACCTCGGGCTCTGCACGGTATGATAGTCGCGCAAGGGACGACCTTCGGAATCGACCCGAACCGCGAAGCCCAGGGTGCGATGAAGCGTCAGGTGGGCCGCCTCGTCGGCCCGGTCGATCCCCATCGCTCCGGCAACCAAGCCCAGCACCGCCGATTTTGAGGGCTGGGACCAGGTCGAGCGCCGCTCGTCCACCGCGATCTCGCCCCACGCCGCCATCAGACCGGCCAGTCGGAACAGCAGAACGTCATGCATCGACAGCCTCCCGCGCGGTGTTGGCCTCCGCCTCGATCGCGGCGGCGGCCAGCGTCAGGATGTCGGCCAGCGTGCCGGACCCGGCCTCGACATTCATCTCCGCCCGCGCCTCGGCCAACGAACCGTAAGCCTGATCGAATTTGTCGCGCAGATCGACCAACGCCTTGATCGACGGGTCGATCCCATTCGCAGACACCGGCTTGAGGAAGGCCGCGCTCAGCGCCCGCGGCTGGGTGGTTCCCCGCTCTGCCAGCAAATAATGGGTATAGGCCCGGCTGGCGAAGCTGTTCTGCTTGCCCTTGGGTGGCACGGTGGCGGCGGCGCAGATCAATCCTTCGACCGCCCGCCGCGTCAGATCGCGGTCACCCTGCAAATTCTTGAGGAGAAGGCCGAGATCGACGCAGACATAGGTATAAAATAGCCCGGCACCGAATTCCTGGACATTGACGTGACCGGCACCCCGGTCGTCGGCGTGTTCCTTCAGATCCTCGACGGCGGTGAAGTAATCGTCTTCGACGCTGGCGCGGTGGGTGGTGATCGCGTGCGCCACCTGCACCGCCGCCTCGACGTTGAACTTCGGCGCGTCGGCCAGCATGCGGCCGAACATCGCAATGTCGGCAGCGTGCGGACGCTCCTCCAGCAGAGCGAGTTGGCTCGGATCAATCGTCTCCCCCCGGGCCAACCGCTCGACGAGGTCGTCCAGAGCCACAATCTCGTCCGGGCCGAGATGGACCAGTTCGTTGGTCAGATTGTCGCGTCCCTCCTTGGTCTGGATCGACCCGAAGGCGACTTTGGCGGGTAATCCCCCCTTGTCCTTTCCCTTGGCTTTGACCTTGGCTTTCTTGCCGTCCTCGACCGGCGCCTCGTCACTTTCCGGCGCATCGTCGTCGGCACCGGCTTTAGCTGCCTTGTTCTGGAGCGCAAGACGGACCCGCAACGTCGCCTCTTCGGGGGCAAAGCCGTGTTTGCTCACCAGGGCCTCGACCATGCGCCAGACAAACCGCTGGCTGCGAATCCCGATCGCCGGGCCAACGATCTGATGGAAAACATCCGAGGTCCGCCACGCCCGTTTCAGGGCTTGCGACGAGATGCGCAGCCGTTCAGAGCCGCCGACCATCGCGGTCTTGGGCCGACCGGTATCGTCGCGGTTAAGGTTGGCGGGAGGGAACGCGGTCAGGAAATGCAGTTGCAGGAACTGAGGCATCGGTAAACCCCTTTCAGGCAGCAGGATTGGACGCCGGAGCGGCGGCGGATTCATTGAAATACTCGAACAGCCAGCGGCGACGGGTCCGCTCGCCCCATGACAGGATCGAGAGGGAAAGGTCGGCCACCGGGGCAGCATGGTCGGTGAACCGCAAGGCACGGCGCAGCGGCAGGACGAGCTCCAGCGGAGACTCGATTTTGAGCAGGCGGCGAAACCGGGTTTCGGTCAGCACCGGTGTCTCGGCGTTGGGAGGCAGGCCGAGACGACGGGCAAAGGAACCGCTTCCTTCGTCACGGCGGACATGGGCCAGCACCAGAGTCACCGCCACCCTGGCCTCGATTGACCGGTCGTCGGCGGCGATACCGCCGGTGCGGACCAGGAAGTCGCGGCACGCCCGGATCGGTACCGCCGCGACCAGATCATCGGCGCGGCGCAACGCGGCGCGGTCGCCTGGGCTGTGCTCCAGGCTCTGCCACCATTGCACGGCGGTTTCGGGGAAACTCATTCGTGGGTCTCCTTCTCTCGGGTAGAGGGGCGTTGGCCGGACTTGGGCGGCGGATCGGCCAGACCGAGGGCCTTCTTCAGCGCTCCATTCGTGGCGCGATGCAGAGTGGCGCGGGCATAGGCGGCACGGCGGGCACCATCCTCGCCGATCCCCTCGATCGGAATTTCGTCGTCGAACTGGCGAAAAACCTGGGTGCGCAACCGGGCCAGCCAGTCGCGGCGGAGCGCTTCGTCCAACTCCAGGTCGGCGGCGCCGATCCGCCCCAGAATGTCGATGAACGTGGACTCGGTCTCGCGCCAGAAGCGTTCATCCAGCGTGGCCGTATCGATCTTGTCCTTGTCCTTGTCCTTGGCCTTGTAAGACCAGTGGCCGGAATGGTTTTTGTTCGCTTCGCGCTGGCCGTGCCGACCGATCTTGACGGCCACGCGCAGGCTATCGAGGGCCTTCTTCGCTCCATCGACCAGCTTCACCGCCCGCACCATCATCGTTTCGGCGGTATCGCGATCAAGGAACGGCCGCAGCGGCATCCGGCTCTGATACCAGCAGCGGGCCTTCATGTTGTCCATGTCGTAGCCTGCGGCTATCACCCGCACCGGGTGGTTGGTCTCCCCCACCCGCTTTCGGAACGCCTTAACCATCGGAGCAGGCCGCTGCTTGGCGTCATCGCCGCCCTGAACCAGGAGCCCCAGCCAATCGCGATAGGGCAAACCGCCGGGTTGGGGATGGACGGCAAGCCACACCGGCTCCTCCCCTTTCCCCAGGTATGTCGGCGACAAGGGATGGGTCCATCCTTGGTATTGCACCCCCCATGGCGCGGTTTGGTAGGTTGCGACCATCACCGGATCGCGGTCACCGAGCAGGGCGCACTCCACCTCGGCGGCGGCGGTGAAACCGAGTCTTATCCGCCGCGGCATGCCGAAGAACGCCTGCAACGGATGAGCATCCGAAGGATTGGTGGGGCGGTCGGGACTGGAGGTCCGGGTCGGCCCCAGCCAGGGAAAGACATCAGCGCGACCTTCGGCCGCCTCGATCCGCCAGTCACCTCCCGCCGGAACATTGCCGTAAACGGTGGTCCACAGCACCGGCACCGGCTGACCCTGCACCTCGGCCAGATCGATTTCGACCAGAGTGGAGAGCGGACCGCCGCCGCGAACCCCGACACGGTGGCCTGCCCCTCCCGGTGGGGCATAGGTCTGGAGGGTGATCAGGGCCGCCGCCGCCGCACGCCGTCCCAGATTTGGGGTACGGCCCCGCTTGACGAAAAGGTCGGCATTCTTGGCCTTCGTTGAATCGCCCGGAGAGTCGATCAGCAGGGCGGCCACCGGAAATTCGGTCCCGCTCATCTTGGTGTCGAAGTCTTGATAGCAGCGGGGGCCGTCGCCATCGAACCAAAACGCAGGCTCCAGCGGGCGCAAAGCCGCCTCCAACTCAGCGACCGAAGGGGGCGTCTGCATCAGGTCGAGCCATGATTCGGTGCTTTCTGGCGCCATCCGGGCGGCGATCAGGCCGATCAGCCATTCGGTCAGCGCCAGGGTGAAGTCGGGGCGGGGAAAGTCCAGCGCCACCACCGGATCGTCGCCATAGCCCGCGACGATGTCGGCGGGACGACCGACGAACCGCGCCCCCGAAGCCCGACGGAATGGCAACCAGGAATGCGCAATCAGGTTGAACGGAACAGGCGGGATCAACGGCGTCTCTCCTTCATCGGGGATAGCGAAGGCCGGTCGAGAAGTCATAGGTCCAGGGTGCCACCCTGATGTGTCCAGATCGGTCACAGCTCTTGAAACCATCGCCGTCACGCCGGAAGGCGACGATCGGCGGGGCCCAATCCGGCCAGTGAAGCCGTCCGGCCAAATCGCGTTCAGCCGCCGCCAAGTCAGAGCCCGGTTCGCGCTCGAGATCGAGGCGGCGCAGCGGGACCGAGACCTCCGACAACCGCCAAGCCCGTTGCTGATCGATATCCGTCACCATCGGGGCCAGGGTCTGGCCATCCCACACCGCTAGCCGCACCGCCATCGACGCCTCGCCCAACCGGGTCGAAATCCGGGCATCGTCTTCCCAGCCATGGCCGGTGGGGGCATATCCGTTCTTGAGGTCGATCAGAGCCATCTGGGCATAGGCGCGATGAGCCCCCGCCTCACCGACGATCCGGTCATGCATCGGTCGCAAGGCTTTCGGGATCCGATCCTCGGCTGCCGGACCGTGGACCGCCTCGATCAGAAAGCGGGCGTCGGCGGGAAGATCGATCGCGCCCCTTTCCTCCAGTAGACGGCGGGTCAGCCAGAGAGCCCCATGGTCGCGATAGACATAGGCGGCGCGGGGAAACGGTGCGGAAAACCAGCCCGGCCCAGGATCGTCGATCGCCGACGGGCCGACGACATGCAGGCACAGATCGAATGGACGCGGTCCACGCTGATGTCTGCCCAGCCGCCCGGCCCGCTGGATCAGCAGGTCGATCGGAGCGAGATCGCTGATCAGAACGTCGAAATCGAGATCCAGCGACTGCTCGATCACCTGGGTGGCGATGACGATCCCCTGCCGGTCCTGCTCGCCGGTTCGGCCATAACGCCGAACCACCCGTTGCTCGATCGCCAACCGATGCCCGAGGCAGAATCGGGCGTGGAATAGATCAAGCGAGCACGTCGGGCCGAGATCATGCAGGGCCTCGACCGCATCAAGGGCGTCATCAACACTGTTGCGAATCCAGGCGACCGCCGCTCCCCGCGCGACAGCCTCGCGGCAAAGGGTCTGGGCAGCATCGGCATCGGCGAGAAAACGCACCGGCAATCGGCGCCGACTTCCCCGTCCGGCGGCGATCGGGGCGTGAACCGCTCCCGTCGCCGAAGCCAACGTGGCCAGCGGATAAGCCGAACCGTCGTCTCCTCCGGCGGGGCGTCCGGTGAAGGCCGCTTCGAACCGCCGCCGCGTCGCCTCGGGCAACGTCGCCGACAGCAGGATCGCCGACCCACCGAGAGATGCCTGGGCCAGCAGCAACGCCTCGATGGCCTCGGTCATATAAGCGTCGTAGGCGTGGACCTCGTCCACCACCAGAACCGACCGCGACAGGCCGTCCAGCCGCAAGGACTGGAACTTGGTTTGCAGCACCGCCAACAGCGCCTGATCGATCGTCCCCACCCCGATATCGGCCAGAAAAGTGCGGCGGCGGTCGTCGGCGATCCACGCCGGACAGGTCACCTCAGCCGATTCGTCTCGCTGGTCGCCGACCCGGCCGCCCTCCGCCGGGGTCGGCCCCGCCAGATCGACCACGCGAAAACCGGGATGGAGATCACGAGCGGAATGGGCCAGGACCAATGAGGGCTGGTCTTCCCCTACGAACAGAGCACGGACCACCGGTCCCAACCGGTCATACAGCGCGTTCGCCGTTGCCATCGTCGGCAACGCCAGATACAGCCCCTGCGCCCCTTTCTCGCGCATGATCCGAGCCGCAAGCAAAAGTGCCGCCTCGGTCTTTCCCGCTCCGGTCAGATCCTCGAGGATCGCCAGGACCGGGCCTTCGGGCAGAGCCATCGTCTGCGCCCAATGCTGCATGGGAGAGGGTGTTGGGGCCGCTATACCAGGCAGTGCCTCGGCCAGGGAGAACCGTCCAGCGGGACGAGCGGGTATCAATCCGGCTTCACGGATCGCGTGGTCAGCCTGTGGACGGGTGACGGTCTTCCAGTAGATGTCGAGAGGCAGGGTGGGGGCGTGGTACGGGAACCAACGGGAGTTCGAGCCGATCCAATCACACAATACCGTCAGCCCGGCCAAAGCCCACGAGGCGGCGGCGATCCGCGATTCGTCCAGCCAGGAGAGCGAGGACGGGCCAAGGACGGCAAACCCGTCCAGAGACTCAAGGTCGTTCAGAAATCCGGCCGCCGCAGCTTGGTCGACCGGGGTCGCCAACCGCCCTAATTCCTCGCCGATCATGCTTCTTGGGCTGCCATGGTGACCAAAAGCGGCCCAAAGGAGGCGGCGAAACCGTTCGTCCGCAAGTGACGGCCTGGACTTGGTCAGGACCCGCCTGGGGGGGCCGAACCGGGCTGCGCGCCAATTGTCGATCGCAGGTGCCTGGTCGTAGAGAATACCCCCAGCAACGTCATGACCAGGATCTCGGCCAAAGACCACCCCACCCGGCAGCTCGGAACCGTTGGCCAGCTTGGCCTGGAAGGCACCGGTGAACTTTCCTAAATCATGCAAAGCCAGAGTGAGCAGAATCAGCGGAATGCACTCGTCCTCAGGCCCTCCCAACAGGGTCGCCCAACGGCGGCGCGCGACGGATGTTGCCCCAAGTATAGCGCCACCAACCGCGGCAACATCGAGGCAGTGATAGGCGGCAGGATGCCAAGGAAACATCGCCTTTGCATCAGGCCGGGCTTTACCCTTCCAAGACAAATAATCCGGACTCGAATTATCGTTGCGATCCATCACCCCCTCCATCATGCCAGAACCCTCTCACGGCCATGTGACCAAAGCGGTCACATCAGGGCAGCGCGGGCCACGCCATGCGGTTGCCGTTGACCATCGCGGCCAACCGCGCCGGTTCCAGCACCTCGACTTTGTTGCCCCAGGCGTACAGGTGCCAAGCCATCTCGAGGTCGCTGCAAGCGGTGAAGCGGACCAGAAGCGAGCCGTCATTCTGAAGCTCGATCTCCTGGCTGGGGTGGAAGACGAAATCGGCGTCGTCGTCGGCCGCCTCGGGAGCAAAGCGCCACACCAGCGCGAATGGTTCGTCCTGGAACAGGCCAAACGATTGCGCGGCGTAGGCGGAGAGGTCGAAATCTGGATCACGGACAAAACCGTCAGACAACACCTCGACCGCCTCGATATTGAGCCGGCTGAACAGAACCACCTTGTTAGCCTTGGGGTTCTCATGCAAGCCGACCAGATAGTTGCGATGGCCGTAGAGGAAGCCGTAGGGATGAACCAGACGCTCTTTGACTTGGTGCATCCCCCTTTTCCTATAGCGGAGCCGCACCTTACGGCTGCCCTTGATTGCCTCGCGCAGATCCTCGAGCACCATCACCTTAATGCGTGGACGTGGGCCGGGGCGCATCGCCAGCCCCTCGGCCTCCAGCAAAACCTCTAAATCGGGCTCGACCCGGCGGGCAACCTCGGGCCGCATCAGAGCCTTCAGTTTGGCCGACAGCGCGGCAAGAGTGTCCGCCTCGTCTTCGCGGTTATCGCGATCGAGCAATTGGACGGCGGCTTCAAGCGACGCCAGTTCCTCGGCGGTAAAGCCAACCAACCTGTTGAGCGTTCCGGCGGGGAGACGCCAGCGCTTGATCCGTTCGTCGGTGGCAACCTCTTCGGCCTGGGGGAAGCTGCGCAGTACGGCGTCGCGCATTCGCATCGCGGTGCGGCGACCGACCCCATACCGGTCCTCGATATCGCCAAGCGACAACCCGCCCCGGGCCGCCTGCATATCCATCGCCAACTGCAACAGTGTGTCGGCCTTCTCGTAACGCACCATTCTTACGTCCAACCTCAGTCCGATCTGGTGTGACCGATCCTGACATCGAACCGCTATCGGATGAAGTCGGAAGATCAATTTTTGGTCGCGTCATCGCTCTATCGTGGCGGCGTTTCCGGTTGACACGATATACTAGACCACCATCGAGGGTTCCCGGAAGGGACCGTGCCCGCTTCTGGCACCTGCTGTCGGCAGGATCGAAACATGAACAAAATCACCCCCTCCCTTGTCCCCCGGTCTCACCAGACCCGCCGTCTGGCGGTTGGGTCACGCCATGCTGGTCGAAAGGACACCCGAGGGATCCCGGCTCTACGGCCGCTGGGACAGTGCGTTCGGTTGCTGGTCGATTGTCGGTGGACGTCTCTCGCCATCACCCTCGATCGTCCCGTCCTCGACCAGCGCGGCGTGTGGGTGGAACCGGTCGGGACACCTGACGACAACTGGTACGCCTCCCGTGCCGCGATCGCCGCCTACTTCTCACTGATTCCAACGCCGATCCGCCGACTGGTGGCTCCCCTGGGCGGCGAGCAATGAGCTTGGCTCGCGGCGATCTAGCGTGACCCCAGCCTCACCCGTCTGCTCGACGACCGGACCATATGACCGGAACTGTCATCCGCCTCTGCAATCTTGACCATCGGAGGATCCCCGATGGCTGAAATCATCAATCTCAACACCAGACGAATCCACGCCGAGGCGGACGACGCGGCGGATCCATCCACCATGGCCCTGGCCTGGGCGCTCGGCTTCATCGCCCGTGACATCCGTGCCGCCGGTCACAGCCTCGCCGCCGATCTGGTGTCGATGGCGGCAGACGAACTGACGGAGGCAAACGGCAAGGGATATCGTTAAATCGAACGAAAGCCGGTACCTTGGCGCACGCTCACCCCTTCTTCGTCGTTTCATTCGGTGCTGGCTCCGGGTAGCCAACCCGTCGAAAGCTATAGAGTTGCCATAAATAACTGGACCAGGCTCCAGCCGACGGCCAACCCGATCGGGCCGCAAGGCCCGCCGTCATCGCGTTGAGCACCCGAAGGGGGCGAATAAGCCCAGAGCCCCCAAGGGGCGCGCGTGGTGGGCCCACCACGCCTATCCTGCCCAAGCACGACAGGAGAATGTTCGGCTCAAGTAAGGGAAACTACGGAAAACTTAGGGAAAGATGGGGAAAGATGGGGAAAGATGGGGAATGACAAAAATAGGTCATAGTCTGCTGGTAATCATATTGCACGACTGAATTGGCGTTGCGATAACCATTTTTATGAAGCCAGATATCCCTCTTCGAATTGCGATCTATGCTCGCTATTCGAGTGACCTTCAAAACCCATCTTCAGTTGATGACCAGATCGACCTGTGTTGTCGGCTCGTTGCGGACCAACTGCAAGGCGACCCGGATCAGGCTTTGGTTTTCTCCGATGCGGCGATCTCTGGTGCAACGATGGAGCGCCCGGGATTCAATCGGCTTCTGGCGGCGGCAAAGGCCGGTCGGATCGACCTCGTCGTCGCCGAGGGACTCGACCGCCTGTCCCGCTCCCTAAAGGACATCGCGAGCGTCTATGAGACTTTGAGCTATCATGGGGTGGGTATCTGGACCGCTCATGAGGGCCGGATCACCGAACTGCATATCGGGCTGAAGGGGACGATGAACGCCCTGTTCCTGCGCGACATGAAGTCCAAGGTCAAACGCGGACACCGGGCCCGGATCGCGGCGGGGTTCGCCGCCTCGTCCTGTGCCTATGGCTACAAGGTCGTGCGGGGTGTGGTTGATGCGAAGGGGCGCAACGTCAATGGCGTGCGCGAGATCGACGCGGCGGCGGCAGTGGTGATCCGCCGGGTCTATGAGGAATTCATCGGCGGTCAGACGGTCTTGCAAATTGTCGAGGGATTGAACCGCGATGGCATTCCGGCTCCCAATGGCGGGCTGTGGAAGCGTAACGCCCTGATGGGCGGGGCCAAAAAGCAGGAAGGCATCCTGCGCAACGAAATCTACCTGGGAAAGCTGATCTTCAATCGGTCCCATGTGGTGCGCGACCCGGTCACCAACCGGAAGCGGTTCATCCTGAATCCGGAATCCGAATGGACCAAGGTGGACGTCCCCCATTTGCGGATCGTTTCCGATGAGATGTGGGCCGCCGTGCGCGAGATCGATCGCCGCAAGCCGCCTGGTCAGAAAAAGCAGGAGCCGGAGGAACCCCGAATCCTGACCGTCCACAACCAGCACGCCCTGACCGGCTGGGTCAAATGCGGCTGGTGTGGCGGTTCAAAGTCGCTGGCCAACAATTCGCGTTATCTCTGCTCGACCCACCGCTATGCCAAGAAGTGCCGCAACTCGCGGGGAACGCGGGAGCCGGTGCTGATGACGGCGGTATTCGAAGCCCTCTACGAACGACTGAGGGGCGGGCAGGCGTTGCGCCCCCAACTCGTCAGAGCGTTCGCTCGCGAGGCCCGACACGGAGAGAAGCTCCGCAAGAAGGAAGCCGATCTTCTGGCCCGGATTGAACGCCTGCTGGACGCCGTCGAGCGTGGCGTCGATACCGAGAGTGCGACCCAGCGCATCCTCGTCCTGCAGAACCAGTTAAAAACAGTCCGCCAGGATATCCAGTGCGACCTTCCGGCCGAATTGCCGGATGAAGCGACGATTCGGAGCACCTTGGTTCGCGCCCTCCAGGTAATCGAGGTCGGCAATGATGTCAGGCGCACACGGTTGATGTTTCAGTGCCTGCTTGCGGAAATCGTGCTGACCCCGATCCCGGGGAGTTCGCGGGGCGAAACCTGCGACATCACCTTGCGGGAAGAGGGGTGGTCGGAGTTCTGGCGGATGGTAATGGACGGACTGGCTTACGTTCCACGTCACCCGAGATAGCGTTACCGTGACGGCGGCAACCCGGCCTCGACGCAACGATGTATTGCAAAATGCGATACATCCGGGCATCGTATCGGTCTGGTTCAAAGGAGATTTCGACCATGGCCGTCACTGCTCCTCGCAAAGACCATCCGTTGTCGATGCGCCTGCCCGATGCCGATCTGGCGATCATTGATCGGGCGGCCCGGTTACGGGGACGCTCGCGGACAGATTTCGTCCGCGACGCTGCCGTGCGAGCGGCCGAAGATGCGCTGATGGAAACCGGACTGGTGCGAATGAGCGAGGACGGATTTGCCGCGTTCATGGCGGCATTGTCCGCGCCAGCCGCGCCGGTGCCGTCGATGGTCGAGATCCTTCAGCGCCCATCACCATGGGAAACGGACAGCGGGCAAGGCTGATCGCACCATGCCGCTGTCCGCGCCGGAGCCACTGAATAAGACCCACGACGTTTCGACGTTCTCCTGCGGCAAGCCAGCGCTCGATCACTGGCTACGCACCCGCGCCCTATCCAATCAGGAAAAAGGGTTTACCGTGGTGATGGTCGTTCACGATGCCGCTCGGGTGGTCGGGTATTACGGCCTCGCCCCCACGGCAGTCGTTCCGACGATGTTACCTCGGTCGATCAAAACCGGGCAGCCGCCCAATCCGGTTCCGTGTCTGCTGCTGGGGCAGTTGGCGACCGATCTCGACTGGGCGGGCCATGGCATCGGAACCGGTCTTCTCCGCCACGCCTTGATCCGCTGTGTTCAGGGAGCCCAATTGATTGGTGGTCGCGCCCTGATGGTCAATGCCATCGATCCCGAGGCCGCTTTGTTCTGGCAGCGGCGTGGATTTCTGCCGTCCAAGGACGATCCGCTGATCCTGTTCCGGTCGATTGCCGATATCGCCGCGTCGGTCGCGAGGGCCGGGATCGGGATGCACGCTCCCGATTCGTGAGTGGTCTTTGCTCCAACGTGGCCCGCAAGGAACGACGGCTTCGCGCCTCCATGGTGACCGTTCAGCCTACCTGAGCATCTTCTCCGAAGCGGACGGAGAGGAACGAGGCGCGAACGCCCAAAATGAGTATTTCGCGAGGGTCCGCTTTTGGCGGATACGCCCTTTTCGCTAGAAGTCAACTGTCAGGATATCTACAATCGCAGGCTTAGCAGAAGGCACCATCCGGTCAAAATGACAGACCAAACCGAAAAACCTCAAAATCCTCCCCCCACTGTCAGCCAGCTTACCTCCAAACCAAGGCTTCGCTTTGCCATCTATAACGAACTCGGTATGCCTCCCGCATTGCTTGACCTCACGCTGGACGGACAAGAGATAAGATGTAATTTGTCCGGCGACGGCACGGGCGCAAAGCTCTTGCAAGAAAGCCTGGCAGAATTGGAAGTAGCCGAAGTTGCTGTGACCGGCGAAAAACGTCTGGAAGCGCTTGCGGACTTGATACGTACAAACGTCGAATCAAAAAGCTTCAAGATGGAGCGCTTGCCGGAAGGGGATGTGCACCAGTCTGCGCGCCAGATCCGGCCGGTCGAGCGTGTGCGTAAACAAGAACCGGAGCGCCGAAACGATGCTGTTCATCGTCGGCACCGGCACGCCGGACTCTTGCTGGTCCACCTGGAACTGGCGGATATCCTCCGCCGTGGCCGTGTCGGGCGAGCGCCCCAGAAACGTGGCAAAGCGTCCAACATCGCGGATGTAGTCGCGCTGGGTGTCTTGCGAAAACCGGCGCATGTTCATGTCTTCGATCATGCGCTGACGCAATGGGCTGATCGGGGTGGACGGAATAGGCGTGGGCATCGGACGGCTCCTCACATCGAAGGAAGGAGCCAAAATGCTCGGCCAATGCCGGGCGTAACTCAACCAAAGCGCTACACTTCAGGCTCGATAGGCCCATCAAGAACGAGCACCAATCCCGCGCAGCGGGTTCGTTCTTCGGCCCAATGTCGCCATTCACCGCCAATTCAGACGGTGCAGGAGGACTCGCGCCTTCACCTTGTACCGCCGCTTGGGAAGATCAGGCTTTCGGCGGGAACTCCCCATTCCCGGTTGAGCTTCCAGGCCATTTGCATGGTTAGTGACCGCTTGCGGGATAAAATTTCAGATGCCCGCGACTGCGATCCGAAGAGTATGCCAAGGTCTCGCTGGCTATAACCTTTCTGCTCCATCCGATATTTAATGGCGTCCACCGGATCGGGAGGATCAATCGGCCAATTTTTGGCCTCATAGTCAGAGATCACCAGAGCCAGAAGATCGAACTCATCGGCTTCCGGCGTTCCGGGCTCTGGCTCATTTTCAAAGAAGCGCTCAATCTCGGTCAGAGCTTTTTCGTAGTCCGCTTCGCTACGCAGGGGACGAATGTCCATCATAAAGTCTCCGCGTCGATCTTGTCATATTCAGCATGAGTGCCGATGAACTTCACCAAAAGACGCTTGAATGTGTAGGACACATGAACGATCAGGCGGTATTTATTACCGCCAATGTCAAAAATAACTCGGTTATCACCTACGAAATCCACCGATGCACCAAACTGTGTTTTGATGTCGGCGGGCCCCTTCCACGATGCCTTGCCAACCGAGGAATACCATAATCGGATCGGTGTTTCGGCCTGCGGGTGCTTCTCCCAGAATTGGCGAAGGGTGCGGAGGGCGATGATTTGCATGGAAAGACCCTATCAGATTCCCAATATGGGAACAAACATAATTCCCATTTCGGGAACTCATCTTATTGTGCCGTCATCTCTGGGACACAGGCGCTGACCTGGACCCACCGTCCCGATGGATCAGTGAAGCCCCAGTGAGCCCCCTGCGTGTTGCCTGACCGGCAAGCCCTCTGTTCCATCGGCCGGGGATCGCCATCGAAATCGCAAGTATTGCGGGTTTGTCCATCGACAGGCTTGTACGGCTGCCACGTCTTTTTCAGAAAATCTGCACTCCACGCCTGAAATTCATCACAGCGCCTTATTTGGGCTGTCACGCCTTGCCCGTCAAAAACGAGATCGCCGGTCAACATGACCCGTGCCACCTGGTTGAGATGAATGTCGTGGACCGGGAGGCCTTCGGCTCCCCTGAAATCCTGTAGCCGGGCAAGGCAGGCGGGATGCCTGCCGCTGTTGGTACCGGGGACGATCCTTCCCATCCCCTGACCCTGGCGGCCGAGGATTGCAGTGGCGCAGCCGCCCCGGCGGCTGTTTTTGGGGAGAAGCGGTTCCAGCGCGACATGGATTTCGTCGCCAACGAACAGAATGGTGTCCGCATGCGCGCTCATGACCGAGTGCAGCATGCGCAAGGTCAACCTGTCGTCGTCGATATGTTCGATGACGGTGAAAATGGTGGTGTCCTGGGCGATGGGCTCGGCGGTGTCGGCCAGGGAAAGTTGGCCCGGTTCCACCTCGACAGTGAGCGGTGTTGTACAGGCCTCCATGGTTCCCAAGATAAATGCCGCCGCCAAAATCATGGGAATACGGATCGTCTTCATCTCTCGTCCCCTCCGCTTCGTTGGTTGAGCCCTCGGCCGGTGTGACGTGCCACGTCACACCGGCGTTTCCGCCCAGCGCCGCGACCCAAACCAGCAAATCGACCAGTCGGATATCGAGCAGAGCGGTGGTTTCGCGCCGGACCAGGGTCTCGCGGGTGATCCCCAACCGCCGGGCCAGTTCGGCCTGACTGATCCCGGCCGTGATCCGGCGCTGGCGCAGATCGAGGCGGAGCGTCCGCATCACCGCCAACGCCTCGACCGCAGGAAACGCGGCACTCATACCGCTCCTCCATCAATGTTGGCGTAATGAACGGCGAAGGTTAGGGCGACGACAGGCGGATTTACTGCCCAGGCGTCATTACCGTAGAGGGAATTCCAGAAGCGGACGTAAGCCATCGTGAATTTATCGCCAAGCCCAGGATGGTCGGCGATATCGTCAGGAACGATTACGCCTTCGGCCCATGCATCATCCTCGCTAATCTCCTGTAATCGCTGGAACCGCACATCTGACACCACCAAGGTCAGGCGAGATGCCCAGCGGGGCATGTGGATCGAGGGGCGCCAACGGATCAAGTGACCGGCAACCATATCGGGATAAATCACTTGATCTCCGTCATCCATCACCGTGCGGCGCAGTCGGTCGTCTTGAATGCGGCAGGTCGGAGCCCACGTCTCGCGCACCCACAGCCGGTCACCTGGGCGGCACTTCGCCAGCGGGCTGGAAGCAAGGCGGCGGGTCTGGGTTTTCCGCTTGGACAGCAGGGCGCGGACCATAGGCGACGAAAAGATAATCGGACGGTCAACCATGGACTGTCTCCTTTTCTGTAGCTCCGATCTCCATAATCCAGTCGAGCGTCGCCCCGACCGGAGAGGCCGGGACGGTGGCGACCGGGCGGCCGTCCAACTCCTCGGGCCGCAGCGGTGACAGCGGGATTCGGGCGATCGAGCGGGCCAGGGCCTCGGCGGGCACGCCATGTTGCAGGGCGACCGAGATCACCACGCCGACATCGGCCATGATCGCATCCATCGCCGAGCCTTCCTTGCCGCCCGCGAAGAACACCTCCTTGACCTGGCCGGTGGCGGGATCGAGTCCAGCCGAAATGAACAGGGCCTTGCCGAAGGCGTCGATCTTCTCGGTCACCACCGGGCGGCGGTGCGGGAGACGAATGCGGGCTGTCGTCGTCATTCCGCAGCCCTCCCCACCAGAGCATCATCGACCGCAAGCATGGCGGCTTTCAGATCGGCCCGGCCCAACTGCCAGCCCCGGGCGAAGGCTTCATCGATCCCTGCCGTTTCCCCAATTCCGGCAATGACGGCGAGCGCGGCGTGGGCCAGGATACCGGGTGCCTCCAGCACCGCCTGGACAGCCTGGTCGAGAGTGGGGGCATGGTCGCCGATATGACCGGCGTTCAAAACAGCCCGCATCGGAGCAGCGGCCTTGATGTTGCGCTCCCAGACATAGCGGAAGCGTCCGTCAGGATCGCGTTTCAGCCGGATCGTTGCTTTCTCTCCGTCGATCACCCCGAACCAGTTGGTGTCGCTGAGTTGAAGCCAGGGCGTTCCGGCGATCTCGATCGCCTTGGGGGCATAGGCCAGCGCGGCGGTGGCGGCCTCCTCGATCGTCGCGGCGCTGCCGTAATGGTAGGCGTAGAGATCCTCGCCCAGCATTTTGCACCAGTCCCAGGCGATACGACTCGCGTCCTGGTCGCTCCGGCGCAGAATGATCCAAATCCACCGACCTTTCTCGCCGAGAACCAATTTCAGTTCGTCGCCGCCATCGCTCAGATCCCAGCCCTGTTCGGCAATCTGGTAACGCTGGAGTCCACGAAAGCCGGAACCGGACGGAACGAAGCCGGAGAGGTCAAGGCAGCGGTCGGACAGGACAGAATCAAGATGGGAAGAAATCGTCATAGGATGTCTCCTGATCTGGGAGAAGAGGTCGCGCGCCTTTCCTCGTCGTGGAAAGAGGGGGAGCCTGGTCATGGGGCGGCGGGGCAATCGAATACGGGTTGTCTCGTGATCATTCCGCAGCCCTCCCCAGAAAGGCCTCGGCGGGGCTGTGCCGGGCAGGCCGCCCCTTCTTCCGCCTTTTCGTGACAGCCGCTTCGTTGCGTTCCGCCGTCTCGGCTTCCGCGACAAGGGCGAGCGCCTGATCGAGGAAAGAGGCGTGGCGATGACCGATCGCGGCGACGCGCAGGCAATCGGCGACGACGAAACGCTCGATCCGGGCGGCGATATCGAGGAGATCACGGACGGTCTCCGTAACCCGCTCCGCCCGATAGTCCCGGCCCGCCTCATCCTGAAAGAAATCGACGTCGGACAGTCGATGCAGCAGTTCTTCGGCAAGATGGCGCGTGGCATAGACCATCGCGCGTTCGGTCAGTGGGTCGGCGGCACGAGACGGCTTGCTCGGCACCGCCGGGGCCTGAGGCCGTTCGCCCACAGGGCCAACAGTCAGAGCCGCTTTGGCCCGCTCGACATCGCGGGCGAGATAGTCCAGCGCCTCAAGCACGGCCGTCCGGTCAACCGCCACGCGGGTATGGGCCGGACCATCGGTTTTGGTGACAGTGGTGTATCTCCTGCCGTTGAAAATCATCACCGCCAGGGCCTCATAGATCGTGTCGTCAAAGCGGTAGTGGCTCTGAACGGCCAGTTCGATCTGCTCAAGAACGCTCATTTCGAAGACCTTGGTCATGGGAAGTCTCCTGATCTGGGAGAAGGGGTCGCGCACCTTTCCTCGTCGTGGAAAGGGGGGAAGCCTGGTCATGGGGCGGCGGAAGCAGGGGGTACCTCCCGAAACCCGGAGGGCGCGGCAGCGATCCGCGCAGCGGATTTTCGGGGGATGCTCCCGCCGCCGCCGGGCGACAGCCCGGCGCTGGCCCATTGACCTGGCGTGGGGCGCAAGCCCCATCTTTCGGCGCACCAGTCTGGTTTGCGGCCGCCCGTGTAGGGCTGTGCCAGTCCCGCCTCGATCATCACGGCGGCAAGGTCGCGTCCGTCGGCGAGGGTCACTCTCGCCAGCAAGCGGCCATAGCGGTCCCGACCGAAATCGGCCAAGCCCACCCGGCTTCCGCGCGGCAGCAGCGACCGGGCCAACGTGGTCGCCTGACCGGCCTTGATCCGCTCGGCTTCGCAGTGAGCGCGCTCGCCTTTCTCAGGGGTATCGAAGTGCCGTGCCCGCACCGGCTCGCCCTCGGGGGCTCCGGCATGGCTGATCTGGACTGTGTCGCCATCGATCACCCACAGCACCCGACCGACAGAGGCACTCTCGGCCCAAGCAAACTCGCTCCCGACCCCGATCAGGACGAGAAGCACGATCCACAGCCGGGCGCTCATGACGTCACCCCCGAGCGGATCCAGTCTGGGTCAGAAAAGACTCTGGATTGACTGGAGGACAAAACTGTCGCCCCCGGAGTTCTGCGGCTTTCAGAGGCCCCTAGGCAACGGGCCAGACCGTCGGCAAGGCTGGCGGCGAAGCGAGGCCGGAAGTGATGGGGGAGCACCCGTTCGGTGATCTCGATCGCCTGGGCGATCACCCAACCGATCCGGTTACAGATCAGCCGGGTCCGGATGTAGCCGTGCTTCCGCAACTCGGCGAGATAGCGCTGGATGGTGCGGACGCAGACTCCGAGCGCGACAGCAAGGCCGTTACGGCTGATCCGGGAGCCCTTCGCGGTCAGAGCCCGGATGATCAGCAGCGCGGTGCGCGCCCCCATCGTCAGCCGCCGGTCGCGGGCGGCATCGCACGACACCGCCTTCGCCCACAGCCGGGAGGGCGGTGGCGGTGGATTGTCGTCGCGGGACCGCCGGGTCCACCGCATTTCATTCCGGGCAACTTTCGCCCGTGCGGCGCGGTCGGCCCGCGCCCGCCATGTTTGCTCAAACGCCTCGGCCTCGGCCGGGGTCAGTTCGGCCGCTCGGGCTGCGCATGCGGCACGCTTTTGCGCCATAGCAGCCGCCAAGGCCGCCCGCATTGGGGAATCGCTGGTCATCGCCCCTCCTGCGGAGGGCGTGGATCACGACAGTATAAAAAAGGACGAGCCGACCCGTTCGGAAAACACATGGTTTTCCGTTGACACTACAACCTGCCTCGCGCTAAGAAAGGAGTTGCGACACACGCTTTCAAAGCACGACAACAGGCCGTTAATCCTCTGGATTGGCGGCCTTTTTGCTTATGTCATTGGTCTTCCACGCCTCTCCTCGGCAAGCGTAATCTTGCGATCGCCATCTCGGCTGTGCTATCACAGCCGGTGATTCGGCGGGAAGAGAGATGGCGTCCCCAAGGGGATTCGAACCCCTGTTACCGCCGTGAAAGGGCGGTGTCCTAGGCCTCTAGACGATGGGGACGGCTCGAGGCGAGGGCGACTGAATAACCGCGTTGGAAAATTAAATCAAGGCTGCTGTCGCATTTTTTTAAAAAAATCCGTAACGGTGCTGCGCTGGGCGTTCTGGTGACGGACACGCATCTCGTTTACAAAGACCCCTATGTCTCTCCTGCGCTCCGTCGCCACGGTTGGTGGCCTGACCCTTCTCTCCCGCATCACCGGCCTGATGCGCGAGATGATGATCGCCCACTTTCTGGGAGCGGGAGCGGTGGCCGACGCCTTTTTCGTCGCCTTCCGCTTTCCCAATCTGTTCCGCTCGCTGTTCGCCGAGGGAGCCTTCAACGCCGCTTTCGTGCCGTTATTCGCCAGCAAGCTGTCGAAGGAAGGACATGCCGAAGCCCGGCTGTTCGCCGAACGGGCGTTCGCTGTGCTGGCCCTGGCGCTGACCCTGTTCGTCGTCGCGATGGAACTGGCGATGCCCTGGGCAATGCGCGGGCTGGCCCCCGGTTTCGACGCCACCCCGGAAAAAATGGAGATGGCAGTCGCATTCTCGCGCATCTGCTTCCCCTATCTCCTGTTCATCTCGCTGGTGTCGCTTCAGGCCGGAGTCCTGAACGCTCTGGGCCGTTTTGCCGCCGCCGCGGGGACTCCGGTCCTGCTCAACCTGACATCGATGGTCGGGCTGTGGGCGCTGGTGCCCTATACCCCCACCGCCGGGCATGCGATGGCCTGGGGCACGTTTGCCGCCGGAATCGTCCAGTTCCTATGGCTGGTGGTCAGCCTGAAACGGATCGGAATGATACTCCGCCCGGCCTGGCCCCGGATGACAGCCGAGGTCCGGCTGCTCTTCCGCCGCATCGTTCCTGGCGCGGTCGGTGCCGGGGTGTATCAGATCAATCTGGTCATCAACACGATGATCGCTTCGACCGTGGCTGACGGTGCTGTCAGCTATCTGAACTACGCAGACCGAATCAATCAGCTTCCCCTTGGCGTGGTCGGGATCGCGATCGGGACCGCGCTGTTGCCCCTGCTGTCGCGGCAATTGCGCGATGGCGACATCGCCCAGGCTCAGGACAGTCAGAACCGGGCGATGGAACTCGGTCTTCTGCTGACCCTGCCGGCAGCGGCGGCTCTGATGGTGATTGCCCAGCCGGTGGTTCAGGTGTTGTTCGAGCGTGGCAGTTTCGGCCCCGCCGAGACCGCCGCCACCGCCGCCGCTCTGGTCGCCTTTGCCCTGGGACTGCCCGCCTATGTCCTGGTCAAGGTGCTCGCCCCCGGTTTCTTTGCCCGCGAGGACACCGCCACCCCGGTCAAGATCGCCGGACTGTGCATGGCGTTGAACATCGTGCTCAATCTATCCCTGGTGGGGACGTTGGCGCATGTCGGCATGGCCCTGGCCACCGCTCTGGCCGCCTGGGCCAATGTCGTCCTGCTGGGCTGGGTGCTGTGGCGGCGCGGCTTCCTGATGCTCGACGCACGGCTAAAGCGCCGCGCGCCGCGCATCCTGGCCGCCGTCCTGGCGATGGCGGCGACGCTGTGGGGGATGCGGACAGTGCTGGCTCCGCTGTCCGAGGGCGGCCCGCTGGCGGCGCTGGGAGCGTTGGCGACGACAATCGCAGCGGGCGGACTGGTCTATGCCATCGCGGTACTGCTGTTCGGCGGAGCGAATCGCTCCGATATCAAGGGGATGATCCGACGGCAGCGTTCTTGACGCCGCGACACGGCAGGGTATAGGTGAAACCCTCGTTATCCTACCCGGAGTGACAGGGGCCATGCAGCGCATTTTTTCCGGCGTTCAGCCGACCGGAAACCTTCATCTCGGCAATTATCTTGGCGCGATCCGCAACTGGGTCCACCTCCAACATGATTACGAATGCATCTTCTGCATGGTCGACATGCACGCGATCACCCTGTGGCAGGATCCCAAGGATCTGCTCCACAACACCCGCGAAGTCGCGGCCGGAATGATCGCCGCCGGGATCGATGCCGAGAAGCAAATTCTGTTCAACCAGTCGATGGTCCCCGCGCATGCCCAGCTGGCCTGGGTGTTCAACTGCGTCGCCCGCATCGGTTGGCTGAACCGGATGACCCAATTCAAGGACAAAGCTGGCAAGCACAAAGAAAACGCTTCGGTTGGGCTGTACGCTTATCCGAATTTGATGAGTGCCGACATCCTGATCTACAAGGCGACCCACGTTCCGGTTGGCGAGGATCAGAAGCAGCACCTGGAACTGGCCCGCGATACCGCGCAGAAGTTCAACAGCGATTACGGCGTCGATTTCTTCCCCCTGCCCGAACCGCTGATTTTCGGCGCGGCACGGCGGGTGATGAGCTTCCGCGACGGCACCAAGAAGATGTCGAAATCGGACGAATCCGATTACTCGCGCATCAACATGACCGACGATGCCGACACCATCGCGTTGAAGATCCGCAAGGCCAAGACCGATCCCCTCCCCCTGCCCGAGACCATTGAGGGATTGACCGAGCGTCCCGAGGCCGACAATCTGGTCGGGATTTTCGCAGCTCTGTCCGACCTGGAGAAGGCCGCCGTGCTGGAACGCTTCGCTGGCAAGCCGTTCTCGGAATTCAAGCAGGATCTGACCGATCTGGCCGTCTCGGTCCTGGGGCCGATCAATTCGGAAATGAAGCGGCTGATGGCCGATCCCTCCCATATCGACGCAGTGCTGCACCGGGGTGCCGAACGCGCCAACGCCATCGCCGAGCCGATCCTGAAGGACGTCTATGACATCGTGGGATTCCTGCGACCGTGACGATTCCACCTGTCCTGTCCGCTCTGATCTCTACCCTGGGTCGCCGCGCCGTCGCGCTCGGCACCCAGGTGCGCGGTATACCGCGTCAACGCTGGCCGCTTATCGCCGCGGGCGTACTCGCGCTGATCCTGACCGTCATCTTTCCGGTGACGATGGTCTTCATCAGCCGGATCGACGACAACCCCGATTTCACGGCACCAAACCAAGCGCTGGGGCGATCCCACGCACTTGAGGTGACGGCCGCGCTGATCACCCGCGAGCTTGAAGTCAACAAGTGGCGGGCCAACGACCCGTTCTTCATCCCCGGCGGCTGGCTGCGGGCGATGCCTGCGTTCCAGATCGGGATGGTCACCGCCCTGGCTCACAGCACCGGGGCCTTGGCAGCGGAAAATGGCGTGGGCTGGACCTCTTCGGGCGGCGACGTCAACCTTGAGCACGCCGCCGGATTGTTGAAATACCCCGGTACGGTGTGGAAATTCGACACCCGCAAATCGTGGATGCCGACCGCTTCGGCGGAAAAGCAGTATCGCAACGCCCAAAGATCGATCGATGCTTACAACACCAAGCTTGCAACCGGGACAGCCAGCTTCGAGCGCAGCCCTCAGGCTTTGGCCCTGGTGGTCGAGGCGCTGATCGGCGATCTGGACGACACCGCCCAGGCGATCAACTCCCACATGGAAAAAGATCTTTCGATCACACTCGATTTTTCCATCACCAAGGTATTCTATCGCAACAAGGGTCGTCTTTACGCCAACTCAATTGTTATGAGAGAAATTGGTCGTGATTTCGAAACGGTTCTGGCGCAACGCAACCTGACCGAAAGCTGGATTCGGATGGTTGAATATCTGGCGATCGCGGCCCGGCCCAGACCTTCGGTGGTGTGGGGAGCGAGACCGGATTCTTCGATGTTGCCCAACCATCTGATCGCTCAGGGCTATCCGACGCTCCAGGCCCGACAGATCGCGGCCAGCATCCTCGCCAGTCTGAAAAGCCGCGAATCACAGCAGCCCTAGCCCTAGAGGCGGGACGTCCAACCGCACGCGGAGGAGGGCGCGGGTGCAGATCTACCTTCCCATCGCCGAGATGTCGGTCAACGTCTTCGTCATCCTGGCCGTCGGTGGCGGCATCGGGTTTCTGTCCGGCCTGTTCGGGGCCGGAGGCGGCTTTCTGCTGACTCCTCTGCTGATCTTCCTGGGGGTCCCCCCCGCCGTGGCGGTCGGTACCGGAACCAACCAGATCGTCGCCTCGTCGGTGTCGGGAGCTTTGGCACAGTGGCGGCGCGGCAATGTCGATCTGCGGATGGGACTGATCCTGATCCTGGGCGGATTGGTGGGGTCGGGGCTGGGGGTGCTGCTCTTCCACTGGCTCCGCCGTCTCGGTCATATCGATCTGGTGATTTCGGCCAGCTATGTCGTCCTGCTGGGAGGCATCGGCGGATTGATGGTCACGGAAAGTGTGCGGGAATTGCTGCGCCGTCGCGCCGGAGGAGGGACCGAACCAATCGCCCGCCGCCATGCGCGGGGGTGGATCGACCGGCTGCCGCTGAAGGTCCGTTTCCGCCGCTCGCACCTGTATATCAGCGCCCTGTTGCCCGCCCTGGTCGGGATTGCGGTCGGAGTGATCTCGGCGATCATGGGGGTCGGCGGCGGCTTCGTCCTGGTCCCCGCGATGATCTATCTGCTGGGAATGCCGACGGCGGTGGTGATGGGAACCTCGCTGTTCCAGATTGTCTTCGTCACGGCGAACGCCACGTTTCTCCACGCCACCGTCAACCACACCGTCGATGTGGTGCTGGCGCTGGTTCTGGTGTTGGGCGGAGCAATCGGTGCTCAGTTCGGGGTGCGAGTCGGCGCCCGCCTCAAGGGTGAGCATCTGCGCGTATTGCTGGGGCTGCTGGTGTTGGCGGTGGCGGTCAAACTGCTGATCGATCTGCTGGTGCCGCCAACCGAGCCGTTCTCGTTGGCCGCGACAATCGGAGCAGCGCGATGAGATGCTCCCGCCTAGCCTTGCTGGTCTTTGCCGGGCTGGTAGCGCTGACGCCGCTTCCATCCTCGGCCCGAGCCACCGCCGAGGAACCGCTGGTCGTCGATCTTTCGCGCCACTTGGTCGAGATCACCACTGGATTTTCAGGAACCGACCTGCTGCTGTTCGGAGCCACCGATCCGGGGGGCGGTACCGAATCCGCCGATGTCGTGGTGGTGGTCAGCGGCCCGGCGGAGGCGCAAACGATCCGGCGCAAGGATTCGGTCGCCGGTCTGTGGATTAATTCCGGCTCGGCCCGGATTGAGGGGGCACCCGCCTTTTTCCGGGTTGCCTCAACCCGTCCGCTCGAACAAGTGGCGTCGTCCGCCTTGTTGCAACGGCTGGGAATCGGGTTGGATCAACGAAACCTCGATATCCGGGTCGAAGATGACGGCAGTGACGCCGTCGCCTATCGCGCCGCGCTGATGCGACTGATGCGCGCACGCGGTCAATATGATGACAGAATCGCCACCATCGCCCGTCCAGGACGACGACTGTTCCGCACAGAAATCCACTTTCCCGCGACCGTGCCGGTCGGGATTTATAAAGTCGAAATTCATCTTATCAACCAAGGGCGGTTGATCGGAACCCAGGAAACCCCGCTAGCAGTTGACCGGGTGGGGCTGGGGGCCGCCATTCACGATTTCGCCTATCGCCAATCAGGGCTGTACGGTCTGGCCGCCGTGGTTCTAGCCGCCTGTACCGGGTGGTTGGCCGCGTGGCTGTTCCGCAAAGGCTAAAGGGTTTTATGCCCCTCGTCGGGCGTAAACCTCCGGTTTACTTGATCGCCCACTCAATACCGACCTAAGTAAACGGCTTCGGATCAACACGAATACCTTAACCGTTCAAGGGGGGATCGAATGTCGAATTGCCGAGTCTTCCTCGTCGTGGTTGACGACACGCCGGAACAACCCGCCGCCTTACGCTACGCCAGCCGCCGCGCCCGCTCGACCGGGGGGCGGGTAGCGCTGTTGCGGGTAATCGAACCGACAGAGTTCTAGCAATTCGCCGCGATCGGCGCGCTGATGCGTGACGAAGCCCGCGCCGAAGCGGAGATTCTGCTGACCCGGCTTGCCGCCGAGATTGAGGCACTATCGGGGGATATCCCCGCCCTGTATGTCCGCGAGGGCGATCCACGCGACGAAGTCATCCGGCTGATCGCCGATGAACCCTCGATCTCACAACTGGTGCTGGCCGCAGATCCGGGGCCGGGAGGACCAGGGCCGCTGGTTACCGCATTGACCGGGCGCTATGTCGGACGATTACGGGTGCCGGTCACGATCATTCCGGGCAGCCTGACCTATCCGCAGATCGATCAAATCACGTAAACGAAGCTCAGGTCTTATACCAAGCCAATGAATTAACCGTGCCCCTCGCAGGGCTGGCCGATATTAGAAGCGATAGCCCATCCCGGCCCCGAACATCACACCGGGATAGGCTCCCGCCTCGCCGCCGGTCGGGCTGTAGGCTTCGGCGACGCCACCGAGGCTCAGGGTCGAGGTGAGCTGATGGCGCAGACTGATGCTGAGATTCAGGTCCGATTCCCGCGACCCGGATGGGGTCAACGAGGTCAACCCCAAGGACTGGGACGGATTGGGACTGAAGCCGGACAGCTGATTTCTCCAGCGCGCGCCCAGGCTGACCGCCGCCGTGGCGTCCGGTCCGATCAGTCCCCCCCGATAAGCGGCGGAGATGTCGGCAGACGCCAGCGCACCATCGCTCCGAAGCGACGAGGACAAGCTGGCTTCGGTGCTGAGGCTATAGGCAACGTAACCGCCGACCGCCAGCGATCCGCGCGCGCCAGAGACGGGAAGCGCACCAGCAGGGCGGGATGGCTCGGCGACGATTCCAACCGAATAGCCGCCGGAACTCTGCAAGGGAAGACGGGCTTCACCCGTCGCGCCGAGGAACGATTCCGCAGCGCGAACATTCGGGGCTCCACCAGGGACTAGACGGTTGCCGGTCTCCAACGCGGCGGCGGGCAAAGCCATCGCGAGAAACGTCAAAGCAAGAAGAGACCGAACGGGAGACATGATACGCCACACTAAAAATACAAGGCTTTATCATAGCTCATCTGGCCCGATTTGTGAAGGCGCGCGACCGGATCGTCGATGATCGTTTCAGGCGGATGGTGTTTTCATCCATTCATCGCGGTGGTTGAAGTGACGCCCCCAGCCCCCCATTTTAACCTTATTTGCTGTTTGTCCTTCTCGTCACATATTACAAATAAGCGTCACAGATGGGGTTGACCACCCTCATGGCCACCGCTATCGTTCACTGCGAATGCGTTTGCAATTCATTATCGCGCTCTCTGTTAAAAGGAAGTAACGACATGGTGGCAATTGCCTCGGCCCTTCCTGGACGACTGAGACTGCGCGACGCGGTGTGGCGGTCTCCGGCCCGGAACGAGGCAATCCGGTCTGAATTAGCAGGTTGGGATGGCGTGGATACAGTCGAAGGAAATCCGCGCGGCGGCAGCCTTCTGATCCGTTACGATCCGGCGCGTCTTACGCCTGCCAAGATCGAGGCCCAGTTGATCGAACGCTTTGACATCGCCACCAAATCGGCACGTCCCGCGTCCCGCCAACGTGCCGGGTGGGCAAGCGACGAGTTTCTGGACAGTCTCGCCACCCGTCAGGCTAACCGTACCGCCAAGATCGGATTGCTGGCCAGCACCGCCGTGATGCTGCTCAGTCTGGGCTTCAGCAAGCGGCTGCACGCCGCCGCCGGAGGGGTCAATCTGGCTCTTCTCGCGGTCCACCTCATCTACAACCGCCAGAAGATGCTAAGGTAACCCTTGATGCCTGCCACTGCCCCCCTCGCCACCGACGGGATCGACGAATCGTGGGATTTGGCCCGCTATGCTGGCTGGCTGCGGATCGCCCACCACATCCCCGGTCGCATTCGGCTCAAACTGGCGGCCGAAGGCCAGGGTAGTCTGAACGACGTCCTGGCCGATGTGAAGCGCTTCGTCGCCACCGCCTCGACCGCACCCGGCATCCGCGCCGTTTCCCTTAACCTCCTGGCCCGGTCCTGCCTGGTCGAATACGACCCGAAGCAAATCGCTCCGGCCGCCTGGACAGATCTGATCGACGGAACCCGCTCGGCCGAAGCCCTGGCTCTGACGCACCGATTGGTCGGAACCGACCGTCATCCCGCTTAACCCTGGCCCGAAAGGATCCCACGGACATGCATCCTGTTTTGCTCTTCGCCACCGGACTGGTGACTGGAATTGTCGGCGTCCGCGCCTTGAAAAATAGCGGCAAGGGTAAGGACGCCCTGGAGTCTCTTAGCGGCAAGACCCGCCATGGCCTGGATCAGGCCAAGAGCGGCCTGCGCGACGCCACCGTTTCCGGCCTGACCGCGATCGAGAAATCATCTGCCAGCCTGCGCGGCAAGCTGACCCCCGCCGCTCCGGCTCCCACCGAGCCGCCCGAGGCCGGGAACACGCCATGAAGCGGGGCAAAGGCAAAGCCGCGAAACGTAAGGCCGGAAC
>NZ_CAHP01000033.1 GCF_000294655.1 Magnetospirillum molischianum DSM 120 | reverse complement strand
TCGTTGCCGGCGATCTTGCGGCGNATGTCGCGGATCACCCGCCCCAGATAGGTCTTCAGCCGCCGCAATTCGCGGCGCGCCCGGTTGAACTGCTTGGCGTGGGCGTAGCGGCCCTGCTTCATCGCCGCCCGCTTGCCGACGCGGGCGTAGCTCTGGCGAAGGCCGATGCCCCACTCTTGGGCCAGCGCCACCAACTTTTCCCGGGCCCGCTGCATCAGCTTGGCGTCGGTCGGGAAGGTCACCGCCTTGGGCTGAACGGTGGTATCGACCGTCACCCGCTCCATGTCTTCGGCCTGAAGAGCGCCGGCCCGGTGGGCGGCGGCCAGGCTCTCCTGCACCAGGGCCGACAGGTCATCGGCACCGATGCGCTGACGCCAGCGGGTCATCGAAGAGCGGTCCACCGGCAGGGCGTGCTGGAAGAAGGTTTCGCCGCAGAAATACTGGAAATACGGATCGCAGACCCAGCGATCGCACACCGCCTCGTCAGAGAGGCCGTACATGTGCTTGAGCAGGTGCAATCCCACCATCAGTCGGGTCGGAACACCCGGGCGCCCCGTTTCCGCGTAAAGCGGCGCGAACCGCTCGTCGAAAAAGCCCCAGGCGACCAAACCCGCCAGCCGGACCAAGTCGTGGCGCAGGTTGATGATCTGGTCGAGCCGCGACCGGAACAGGTCGCCCTCGGTCTGCGGCGGTCTCTTGTGCGGCGTCATCTCTCCTCCCCGAGCGGCTCTGAGAGAATGGAATCACAACCGATGGGCACCGTAAAGGGGCAAGGTTGGGATACGAAATTTGCCGGGAATCGGGGGGACACGACGCCGAATCTGGCAAATTCGATTACTTCGCCACAGCCCCAAACCCAGGTGACAGGACGGGCTTC
>NZ_CAHP01000032.1 GCF_000294655.1 Magnetospirillum molischianum DSM 120 | reverse complement strand
ATTCTGTCGCTTGATCCTGCACCTCCGCGATGGTTTCGAAGAGGAACTGGCCCAGCCATTCATGCCGGACCGTCCGGTTGTAACGCTCGACATAGGCGTTCTGCTGCGGCTTGCCGGGCTGGATGTGTTGGAGGCCGATGCCGCGCGTCTCGGCCCATTTCATCAGCGTGCCGCTGATATATTCGGGACCGTTGTCGACCCGAATTGTCGCTGGCTTGCCGCGCCATTCGATAATTTGGTTCAGCATCCGGACAACCCGTTCTGCGGGCAGCGAAAAATCGACTTCAATGCCGAGCCCCTCCCGATTGAAATCATCCAGCACGTTGAGAAGCCGGAAAGCCCTGCCATCCTCCAGACGATCCGCCATGAAATCCATCGACCAGACCTGGTTGGGGGCGTCTGGTACCACCAGTTCGTCGGGCTTGTCGCGTTTGAGCCGCTTCCGGGGCTTGATGCGCAGGTTCAGTTCCAACGCGCGATAAATCCGATAGACCCGTTTGTGGTTCCAGTCATGCCCCTGGATATTGCGCAGATACAGGAAGCAGAGGCCGAACCCCCAGGTCTTTCTGGCCTGGGTCAGCCCGATCAAAAGGTCGGCGATCTGCTCGTTCTCGTCGGAGAGCCTCGGGCTATAGCGATAGCACGTCTCGCTGAGCCCAAACGTCCGGCACGCCAACGCAATACTGATCCCTCGTCGCGCCACAGCTGTCTCGGCCATCTCCCGGCGCTGGGATGGCCGGGTTATTTTTTTCCGAGAGCCTCCTTCAGCAATTCGTTTTGCATGCTGAGCTCGGCGAACATCTTCTTCAGCCGCCGGTTCTCGTCCTCCAGCCCCTTCATCTCCGAGATCATCGAGGCGTCCATGCCGCCGTATTTCGCCCGCCATTTGTAGAACGTCGCGCTGCTCATCTGGTGCTCGCGGCACAGCGTCAGGACCGGGATACCCTCCTCCGCCTGACGCAGGATCCCCATGATCTGGGCGTCCGTGAACCGACTCTTCTTCATCCGAATCTCCTCGTTCGCAAAACCGAGAAAATTCTACGTCCGCATCCCCTTATTTCCAGGGGGGATTACCGGACCAAGTCGTGGCGCAGGTTGATGATCTGGTCGAGCCGCGACCGGAACAGGTCGCCCTCGGTCTGCGGCGGTCTCTTGTGCGGCGTCATCTCTCCTCCCCGAGCGGCTCTGAGAGAATGCAATCACAACCGATGGGGGGGCGTAAAGGGGCAAGGTTGGGATACGAAATTTGCCGGGAATCGGGGGGACACGACGCCGAATCTGGCAAATTCGATTACTTCGCCACAGCCCCAAACCCAGGTGACAGGCCGGGCTTGGGGTTATTCACGGACGACTAATTATTATTTATCGCTACATTAAAACCCCCTGGAAGGATATCTCCCAGGGGGCTGTCGTGTCGTAGTCTTAAGAAAGCGTTAGTTCAGATTGGCTTCAACGAAGGACCAGTTGACGAGATGGTCGAGGAATGCCTGAATGAAGTCTGGACGGCGGTTTTGCCAGTCAAGGTAATACGCGTGCTCCCACACATCGATGGTGAGTAGCGCTTTTTGGCCGTGCGCAAGGGGAAGATCTGCATTGGCGGTCTTGGTGATCTTAAGCTTGCCGGCATCTTCGACCAACCAAGCCCAGCCCGATCCAAACTGCGTCACAGCCGCGTTTTTGAATTCAGTTTTAAACGCCTCAAATCCGCCGAAGTCGGTCTCGATTCGAGCGAGCAGGTGGGGGCCGGGCTGCCCGCCGCCGCCCTTGGTGAGGCTGTTCCAAAAGAAGGTGTGGTTCCACACCTGAGCGGCATTGTTGAAAATGCCTTGTTTGGCAGGAAGATCGGCTGCGGCGATATGAATCAACTCTTCGAGCGATTTGGACGCCAGATCGGTGTCCTTGATCAGACCGTTGAGGTTGTTGACATAAGCTGCGTGATGTTTTCCGTGGTGAAATTCAAGGGTTCGTGCCGAGATGTGCGGCTCCAGCGCATCAATAGCGAAAGGAAGCGGCGGAAGCTCGAAGGCCATGGGGTACCTCGCTCTCTCAGAATGTTCTTGTTAGGCTTAGAAGAAGTCTAAACCATCCTGGGAAAGATAGGCATTTATCTAGGAGATGTGAAGGGTCTTACAGCCCAAAGGATAGGGTCTTTTGTTCCAATGCCCGCTGGGCTGCGTACAATCCGCTACTCACCGCGGCTTCGATCGTGCAAGGCCAGGGCGAGCGCAACCAGTCTCCCGCAAGAAATAGTCCGGGAATAGGGGTCTCGTGGCCTGGACGGGAAACGATGGTGGCGGGATCATGGGCCAGAGTGGCTCGGCGCTCCTTAATGACACGTGCCGGAGGCACTGGCCGTGCGGGCATCCCGATGGCGAGGGTCGCTTCGTTCCACAAGATATCGGCGATCTCTTCGCCCGAACGATCGACCAGCCCCTCTGCTGCCGAAACCGTCACAGAAAGCACATCGCCGCGAGGAAACAGCCAGTGAGCATAACCGTTGACTAACCCCATGAATGGCACCCCCTGAGGAAGCGTCACGGCGTGGTCAAGACGGAAATGTGCGTTGACAATGGTGCGGGTCGGTAAGGGAGGAATCCAACTAGGCAAGACTGCCGCTGCTGCCCACGGGGGGAGAGCCAGGATAACCCGATCATTAGGACCAAGCTTAACCGAACGGTTATCAAAATTAAGTCGGTCCGGAGCCACGCCGATCAGACGGTGGCGGAAGTGAATTTCGGCTCCGAACGTGCTCAGAGTGGCGAGGGCAGGGGCAACCAGTGCCGCCGACAATCCCAATGGGAAGGTCCAAGGTGACAGCGCGGGGGCACCACCCAGCAAAGCGCGGCGCATCGTCCACGAGAACATTCTCGCTGAGGATTCTTCGGGCGTCGTGTTGAGGATCGCTTCGCACAACGGCTTCCAAAGTCTGGAAAAGCTCCGGGTTTGTCCCAGTTTGTCCGAGACGCTGGTCTCGGCCCCAGTCCAAGGCAGGCCGAGCGCCAGGAGTATCTCGCCTAATCCGGCGGGAAGGCTGGTCGGGCTGACGGTCCAGCGCGATTTATCGGCCAGATCGAAGAAGTCGAATCGAGGCGGGGCAGGGACCATAGCCTCGATTCCGCCGGTGGCGCGGGCATAACTCAAGGCGATCCGGTTTGCGCCGAGGAGCAGGTGGCTGCCGTTGTCGATCAGTCTGTTCAACTTATCATCGAAAAATGAGCGGCATCGCCCCCCAGCGTGACTGGCGGATTCATACAGACAAACCCGCGTTCCGGCACGGGCCGCGGCCGTGGCGGCCGCGAGACCGGCCAAACCGGCACCAACAACATGCAGAGTCTTTGGATTGGACATACTTATCCGCCGCCTTAAAATAACAACCCGCGCGCCACACCGACGACAACGACACCTGCATAGTCAAGCGGAGACAGTTTGACGCGTGTGGCGAGCGGATCGCCAGTACGAAGCCGTGCCGACAAAACTTCAGCAACCCGGACGGTGATCGCCGTCTGAAGCCGCAGGCGAATATCGCGTATCTTGCCGACCAGAGGACGGGCATTTGCAATCAGTCCGTCAGTCTGATCGAGCATCTGATCGAGCACCGTCCGCAAGGCGGCAGGACTGGATGGTTGACGCAGAACCTCGCGGGTCAAGCCTGCGGCCGTCAGAAGGTCAACCGGAACATAGACCCGGTTCAGTTCTCTCAGATCCTTGCCGCAGTCCTGAAGATGGTTCAGAACCTGTAGGGCTGCACACAAAGCATCGTTGGCAGGAAAGGTTTCGGGAGACTCGCCGTGCAGTGTTAACAGGAAACGTCCGACTGGTGCCGCAGACGAGCGACAGTAGCTCATCAGGTCGGACCAATCTGTGCAATAATTACGCAAGGCATCGCGGCGAAAGGCATTTAACAATTCTGCCGCAGTTTCTATCAAATCGGGATCGCCCGACACGGCGTGACGATAGGCGGTGGCAAGTGCCAGATCTGGCTCCTCGCGGGTACCACGCAATGCGGCTTCCAGCGCGTCGAGCGCAGCGACCTTTTCTTCAGCGGTCAGAACCGCAGAATCGGCGACATCGTCGGCGTGGCGGGCGAAGTGATAATAGGCCATCACCGTCGCGCGGCGCGATTTGTGCAACAATAGCGACGCGACCGGAAAATTCTCCTCGTTCGCGGTCTTACTGGCTGCGGCAGACAAAGGGGCTGCGGCGCTGGTCAAGGCGAATCCTTCCATGGACGTATCGGTGAGGAATTCGCATATATGACACGGATTGCACGGAAGGGACAGAGTCTTGCCTGATCGGAAACCGGCCCTGTCTTACGCGGCCTCTCTGCTGCGCTGCGACGACCGTGAGCGCTTCCTTACCGTTTTGTTCGCTCCGGCGGACTGCCGCGAGGATTTGTTCGCGCTTTACGCGCTTAATGTCGAATTGTCTCGGATACGGGAACAGGCCCGCGAGCCAATGGCGGGGCTAATTCGCTTGCAATGGTGGCGAGATGCGCTGTTGGCAGGGCAGGGCGGGGCCGGTCACCCGCTCGTAGCGCCTTTGCGCGAAGCGATCCGACGCTACCATCTCGATCCAGATCTTCTCGATGGGCTTCTCATCGCCCGTGAACGAGATTTCGATCCAGATCCTCCCGCAGATCCAGACGATGCGGAAAAACTGGCAGCCGCTGGCCCTGTGGGATTGGGGCTGCTGGCTTTAGCCATATTAGGGGCTAATAAAAAAAGTGGTGAGGCTGAACGCAATGCAGTCTGTGCCGTTAGTTCCGCCTGGGGTGTGCTGGGCCATCTCCGTTCGATTGCCTATCATGCCGCCCTCGGACGGGTGACATTACCGGCCTCATTATTGCCTAAAGACGGAGCTGTGGCGATCTTGGCCGGACGCGCCACGGGAGAAAGCTTGTCTAAGGCGACGCGGACCATGGCTGAACGTGCAGAACGTCACCTTATTCACGCTCGAAGCGTCAACGTAATGCGGGAGGCTCTTCCGGCCTTGTTGACAGCGGTTCAGGCTAAGACATATGCGGCCGCGTTACGGCGCTCGAATTGGAATCCATTCGAGCCGCGAATTGCCCGTAATCGCTCACGACCCTTAGCCTTAGCCTGGACGGTTTGGCGAGGACACCTCTGAAAAAGCCCCATTAGGAAAACACTGGGCATCTCACCCCCACCTTGTTTTCGCCATAATATACATTATGCGAGAGTGGGGATCTCAAATTTCAAAGCCCTACTTTGTTAATTCCATGAACACAATTAAAGTAACGACATTCTTTAACCACGTAGCCCCATGCTGGGGGAATGATATGGCTAGCCCGGATTATTCATCCGGCTCCGGAGCGGCCATGATTTTGGCATCGTGAGGCCGTTGCGCCAAGGGCGCTATGAGTTCGGTCTTGCGGGTTGAAGGGAGGGGTTTGGCTGGGGGCACATAGCCCCATTTTTCATGGCGGCAGCTTGGCGGTTCGTGCGGCGAGCAGCGCCAGACTTTCTTGGTGGGGGTAGCTCGACGGCAGGGCAACCTTGATGCGGGTGACCATCTCGGTGACGCGGGCGGCGATCTTGATGAGGTTCATGCGAATGGTGTCGAACTGGGCATCGCGCCAGAACGATGTCTTGGGTGCCAAGCCGCGCAGGGTATGGATCAGCCAGTAGGCGGCGGTGTGGATGAGCAGGCGGAACTGGTTGGCCGTGGCGCTGGAGCAGGAGGTTCGGTCGGAGGCCAAGTGCAGCTTGTGTGCCTTGATCAGGTTCTCCATCTGGCCGCGGCGGCAGTAGATCTTTTCGCAGAGCGTTCCGGGCAACCCTCTGAGATTGGTGACGATGAAGCGCGAATCGGTTCCCTGCGCCGACGCCTCGACACGGGGAGCTATGCAGGAAAATGGGTGATGACGGCCTGAAGAGGGCGGCGTATCGAGGCGGGTAACCAGCCAGCCAGAACCTCCCTGAAGGAGCGATACGCCATGAAGGAAGATAGCACCGTAGTTCGCCTTCGTCAGCCCGATGAGCTTGACGATCCGTTGACCGAGATTCTGCGCCAAGGGGCGCGGCGTCTGTTGGCCCAGGCGGTGGAACAGGAGGCCGAGGCTTTCCTGGCGGAGATGAAAGCTTGCAAGCTGGCCGATGGCCGTGACCGGGTGGTGCGCCACGGTCATGGCCCGGAACGGAGCCTCCAGACCGGGATCGGACCGGTGGCGGTGTCGCGGGTGAAGATCCGCGACCGGGGCGCCACCAGCGGCGCGGACCAGATCCGCTTCACCTCGGCGATCCTGCCGCTGTGGGCGCGGCGGACCAAGAGCCTGGATGCACTGTTGCCGGCCTTGTATCTGCGCGGGATTTCGACCGGCGATTTCCAGGAGGTCTTGTCGGCTCTGCTCGGCAAGGAGGCCCCCGGCCTGTCGCCCGCGGTGATTTCCCGGCTGACGGCGGAGTGGTCGGGCGAATACGAGCGCTGGCAGAAGCGTGACCTGTCAGCGTGCCGCTATGTGTATGTCTGGGCCGATGGGGTCTATCTTCAGGCCCGCATGGAAGACAGCGCCGAATGCATGCTGGTGCTGATCGGCGCCACCCCGGAAGGTCGCAAGGAGCTGATGGGGTTCCAGGTCGGCGTTCGCGAGAGCACCCAAAGCTGGCGGGAATTGCTGGTCGATCTGAAGGCTCGTGGTTTGGCCATTGCTCCAGAACTGGCCATCGGTGATGGCGCGCTGGGCTTCTGGAAAGCGATGGACGAGGTGTTCCCCTCGACCCGCCACCAGCGCTGCTGGCTGCACAAGACCCACAACATCCAACAAGGCGGCCAAATCCGTCCAGCCCGGCATGAAGAAGGACCTCGCCGAGATCTGGATGTCGCCCGACCGGGCGGCGGCGGAGAAAGCCATCGATGTCTTCGCCTCCAAATACGGCGCCAAATATCCCAAGGCGGTCGAATGCCTGGAAAAGGACCGCCACCCCTTGCTGGCTTTCTACGATTTTCCCGCCGAGCATTGGGTGCATTTGCGCACCACCAATCCCATTGAAAGCGTCTTTGCCACCGTCCGGCACCGCACCGTCCGGACCAAGGGGGCTTTGTCGGCGACGACCGCCAAGCTGATGGTCTTCAAGCTGGTCATGGCCGCCGCCAAAACCTGGCGTCGTCTCAAGGGCGAAAATCAGTTGCCCAAGCTCATCAGTGGCATCAAATTCATTGACGGTGTCCAGAGCCCCGAGGCCGTTTCTCAAACCGCCGCCTGATCGGGCTCGTCACCCAGATTCCAGCATAGCTCTGCCGGAAAGAGTTCTCCGCCCTCAGTGAATAGGCCCCTTACCGTCTCAAATGGTTCACCCGCTTCATCCATCGCCGCATGAAGCCGACGAATGACCGCGCAATCTAGATAGCGAAGAAGAATGTCCTCGTCACCTGAATGGGCTTTTTTATTGACTGGAAGATCTCCCAGATCGCGATCCATGTCATGCGTTGATTTTAATGACTCATAGGCGAAAGCTAGAGTCTCAAGACTTTCTCTTGACATGAGGTCAAGGCAGGCGCCAAGGTTAATGATCGCCCCCACAACAAAGGGCGTTTCGTATTCTCCGCGAGAAACCTTCCACTCAGCCCATTCGAGCGCCCTCTGCGGATCAGCTTCCCAGAAATATACCCCGGGGCCAAGCCAATCATATTGCTGTTCGCTGGCATTCAAGACAGCATGACCTGCGAGAACATTCTCGCCGATTGCCGCATCACATCCGTGATAGCCGAGAACGAATGATGTGTGGAGGCGGCTCATTAAGCCGTCTTAGGCTCCTGCGAATAGCTCGGCGCAAGCTTGCCATCAGCGAGGTAAATCCCCTCGCGCACCAAGGTATCGCGAGCCGACGCGATCGACTTGGTGGCTTTTTCAGTATAGTCTGCGAGAGCGGTCTTGACGCGAGTTTGTTGCTCCTTGGTCATTGAACCCTCCCTTGCTTACGTGCTCAACGCAGCAATCACTAAAGTGGGAAGAAGCGACAAACCCGCTATCTGCGCCACAACGACAGCCGCATGAGCAAAACTCATAATCATGGCTATCCTAGGGAATATCGGCAGATCTCGCAACCGTTCTCTGCCTCCGTCATCGGCGATCGGTCACCGAGGATCATCCTCGCAAATGCGACAGATCCAACCCTTCATACTGGACGCGCTCAACGATGGCTTGGCGCCCCCGTGCGCCCAGGTCGATAACTCCATCGTGGGTGTAGCTGTCGGTGACAGACTTCGCCGTGTGCCCCACGATGATTTGGATCGACGCCTTGCTCAGGCCCGCGTGCCCGGCCCAGGTGATGAAATTGTGCCGGAACGAGTGGAAAGATAGTCGCTCGGTCTTCACCTTGATCCCGTCGAGGTATTGGCTGAAGTCCTTGCTGAACTCTGACGACAGACGGCCCTGGGCGTTCTCCTTCATTCCGTAGAACACCGGGCCGCCGCCCGCCCGCCGCCGTTTCTCGACCATCCGAATGAAGCCGAGTTGTTCAAGCTGACTGTGGACAGGAACCAGCCGCTTTGCGTTCCTGGTCTTCAGGCTGCGGCCGCCGGTAGTGGTGATGTTCATACAGGCGATGCTATCAACCATCAGAAGGTCGTCGGTGGTCAGGCGAAGGATTTCCTCCATCCGCGCCCCAGAGAACAAGGCGATCAACGGCGCCCAGCGATATTGATCCTCAGCCTGGACGGTGCCGGGCAGGTGACGCTGTGCCTGCTTGCTGGCCGCGCACCCGGTCCAGATCGGCGAACTGAAGATCGTTGCGAGTTGGGCAAGGGTGAACGGGTCCTTGTTGTCCTCGTCGTCCACCTCCAGCATCAAACTATGGGTCGGGTCGTTGTCGATTACCCCGCGCTTGATCGCCCACTTCATGAACGACCCTACGGTCGAGATGTATTTATTGATTGTCTTCTCGTCCAGGGTGGGCTGGTTTAGCTTGTCGTTCAGCGCCAACACCCCCTTGAACGACAGTCCCTTGAACTCTTTCTTTGTGTTCGCGTATTGCGGAAACCGCATCAGTTGATCGCGCCAGTTCCTGACATCGGTGCGTTCGATCGACTGGATCGACCGTTCGTGGCCGATATAGTCGAGGAAGTAGCGGAACGTCGTGGCGTAGTCCTTCTTCCCCCCGTCTGTCAGATTGCGCTTCTGGGTGATGAACAGGTCGAACAGGTCTGGAGGCCGTTCGCCGGGGGCGGGCGTGGCGGCGACGGGTTCTGTCAGATAGGTGTCGCGCGGCACTGCGTCGAACCGCCCCTGGTCACGTTGAACGCGGATTTCGGCAAGCTCAGCCAGGGCGCGGGCCAGATTGTGCGTCAATCCCTTGTATAGATCCGACTTTTGGTCGATTTCTAGTCGATTGGCACGGATCAACGCATCGGCGACGTTCTCAGCGGGCGAGGTGTCGCCTCGCCCGAGGCGTTACGGACGGCGCCTTGCGCCTTGCGTCGATCGCGTCCTTGGTTTCGAGGCTCTTCCACACCTCACTTTTGCCGACGAACTGGACAAGCCGCTTCGGCACTCGAACACGGACATAGTAGACCGCGCCGCGCCGAACGACGTTGGTGGCAAGGCTCATGGAATGGTTCCCCGCGTGGCAGGCGTGCGTAACAGTCGTGTGTAACACCCCGGAGCGAGAAAACAAGCGTTTCCAACGAACTCCAGGTGCCATGCGGGGTTCAGACCACCACGGAGAGCGTCCCTCTCCCTCCGCCATTTTATCGACCCAAAACCTTGATCTCATTTGTTAAATCAAATCGAGCTTGGTTCCGTCCCCCAAATTATAATTGTTTGCTTCAGCCCCCCGTATGTGGTGCGTCCGCGCTTGATTTTGGGCGGGCTGAACCCATTCATTCGGCCCTATAATCGTTCCTGACCTGATTTGTCAGCGTTGGATGTCTGACTCAATTTAGCCTGAATCGCGCCGAAGATAAGCCACTGTTCCCGTTGAGACTCTGGACCGTCAACGCTTTGTCCCCGAAGGGGATGCATCATGGTCAAGATTTTCACCGCCGCACTTCTGTGCACCGCCCTGTCTGGATGTATTATTCAACCCATGCATCCCGGCCGAACCGTGTATTACGAACCGGCTTATGCCCCGCCGCCCGTCTATTACGCTGCTCCGCCACCACCTCGCTTTTTCGCTCCGGGCGGTGGGTATGGCCATGGCCACAGATACTATCCGCCTCCTCATTCCCATTTCCGGCCCTGGCGGTAGCGATCACTGATCGCGTACTCTCCACCCTCTGGCGACGACGATTGAACTTGCCGCGACGACGCGCACGTTCTACACCGGCACAGCACACCCAGACGTCCTTACGGCGGCGGCCACCGATGCGGCAGTGTCGGCGACAGGCCGAAAGACGATACGTCAAAGCCAGAGGAGATGCGGCAATGGCCCGCAAGAAAGCGACCGACAACGCGTTTGTCTTCTTCGACGTCCTTTACGAGGACGGCACCCGTAGTTCAAACCGCAAGATTGCCAGTACCGAATTGCTCGGGCTGGAGGGAGACGTCCCCGCCAAGGCGCTGATAGAGGCACAGGATCGTGTGATTGCCGAGAAGTCAGGCAATCCCCGTGGTCCGATCAAGACGATCGCCCGTTCCCCCGGTCAGTAGCGCTCCAGCGGTTTTATAAGCAGGAGCGGCGATGAACTCCTCATCTCATGCCGAATACGCACCGGATTGCCTCTCTCACCAATAAGGCGTGATCCGGTCCGCAGTGTTTGTCGTTACGGGTTCGATTCGGCGGGGAGTGCTGCGGGCGAGCAGAATGAAAAACGCTCCCTGCATTCCCGACAGCCAGCCGAAAGCAAGGAAGCAGACGACAGAAGCGTCGGTCTTGGTCTCGTTGGCGACGAAGGCAGGACCGGCGCACAACACCGCGCCAATAGCGGCGGCGGCAAGGCAGATCGGAATGATTCTGCGCAGCCAGCGTTGCTGGTTGTAGCCTTCGTGCCGCTCTGCTACGGCACCAACAAACAGCAACGGCGAGCAGAGAACCCCAAAGATTATTGCATTACGCCACAAACTGGACGGGACCATCCCCACCGAGGCGATGAAAAGATAAAGGGGGGTGATCGAAGCGGCCCCGATCAAGGTTCCGATTCCGGCTCCGACGATTATCCGAGCCATCCTTGCCAGCGTCATGGTCTTTCTCCCCGCAAACCGTCGGCCACGTTCCCTCTCCGACGATCGAACCTGATTGTACGCCGATTCTCGATCGGACATTAAAAATGTAGATTACCACGTTCTGCTGTTGTCGGGCCGCGACGTCAATCTTTTCCTGTCCGATGGCGTAGAAACCCTGAATGAACGCATCGTTCAGAGGCGGTTCAGGGGGCGACAGGCATTCTCTGTTCATCGGTATCCCGTCGATGAGAAAAGAGAAATGGAGTCATCCCGTGATCTATCGTGCAATTCGTGTTGTCTTTGCCGCGATCAACTTTGCACTGGCCATACCAGCTTGTGCCGCCACATCCGGCGATGCCATTTTTGCGGCGGGCTTCACCCCGACTCAACCGAGCGGGTGCTCCTTTATCGAATTAGCCGATAAAGAGGAAAGAATCATTACCTGTTGATGTGGGGGATGTGTGGCAAGGCGGCGACGCCCAACTCATCCAACGTTCGCCAGAACGCGAGCGGGAGGAGACGTGCTCTCATCGGGTAAAATAACCCGTGATGGAGGTAAAATAATCTCAACCCGAGTTCCTTCGCCGATCCGACTGAAGACGGTCAGGCTGCCGTTATGCAGGGCACAGATGCCCGCTGATAGCGGCAGGCCAAGCCCCGTTCCCTCGATCGAACCAACATTATTGGCGCGGCCGAACGGCGTCAGGGCCAGGGTCGCTTCCTCCTCGCTCATTCCCCGGCCATTATCCGTCACCGTGATCTGACATTCCTGATCGACGGTGATGGATGCAGCGATGTTCACTTGGCATCCATTCCCGCCATATTTGACGGCGTTGGTGCCGAGATTCAGTAAAACCTGTAATAGACGGCGACGGTCGGCCCACAGTTTCAGACCGGGAGGATCGACCTGAACCGTGACGGTGATTCCGGCCGTTTCCGCCTGCTGCGATATCATCGCCTCAACCTCGTGGAAAAGATCGGCGAGATCGAGAGCTGAGACCTCCAGCCGCAGACTGCCAGCTTCGATCGCGGCGCTGTCGAGGAGATCGTTAACCAGATCGAGCAGCAATCCGCCCGAGCGATGGATATCGGCAAGATAGCCGTGTTGCCCAGGGGTTAAACGTCCGTGAAGTCCTCCCATCAGTGCATCGGAAAATCCAAGAATGACGTTGAGGGGCGAGCGCAATTCATGGGATAGCGAAGCCAGGAAGACCCGGCGGCGGTCCATCATTCGTCGCAAGTCGCGGGTCCGTTCTTCGACGCGATGTTCCAGACCCTGCGCCTCTCGCTCCAACCGACTGAGCAGCCGCAGGACCAGAAGGGTTCCACCCAGAATCACGCCGCTGACTGCCAGCAGAATGAAGATACCGAACCAGACTCTCCGCCACCAGGGTGCCATGATCTCCTGATTCGAGAGCGACACCGCCAAAACCAGACCATAGGGTTTGATCATGCTGAACGATGCCGTCCGGGGCAGGCCGTCCAGCGGAGACGTCTCGGTGACGGTGCCTCGGGTGGGATTGTCAACAAAGAGGCGAAACGTCTGATTGTCATCGAGAACCCGTCCCACGGCACCCGGTAAATGAGGGGAGCGGGCCAAAACCAAGCCGTCGGATCGCATCAGGGTGATCGCGCCGCCATTCTTCACCCGGAAACGGTTGTACATCTGTTCCAAAGCGCCGATATCGATGGCGGTCAGAGTCATTGCCGCCGGACTCGACGGATCGGCGACCTTGCGTACCAGAGGAATGACCCATTTCCCGTTGATTCGACTTTGGATCGGCGATGAAACGACGATCCGCCCCGGCTGGGCATCCTTTAGATAGGGGCGATCTCCAACCTGGATTTCACGGTGACCCGATAGCATCCGCAGTACCCCGTCATGGCCGATGACGGCGAAGGGAACGATGCAATCGTCATCGCCGAGAATCTTCATGAAGCGGGTGGCTGCGACAGGATCGGGGGCCATTGGCCCCTGTGCCGATTGCTCAAGGCTATCGAGGAAGAGATCGGTGAGCGAGACGAGCCGCCGCACATGTTCAGCGGCAACCTGACTCATCCGGTCCAGTCCGTCCCGTCTGTCCCGCCATGTATTGCGGTAATCTTCCGCCAGCCACAGAGCGACCGCAATCCAGGCGACCAGCGATGTGAGAACCGCCACGGCGATCACCACCATCCGCGCTGGTCGATGCCCTATAACCGCATCCACGGCATCCCCCGGTTTTATCTTCCAGGGAGAAAACTACAACCGATGATTATCATCTGCAATGGAAACGAGATGGCTAAAAGGATAGGGGTGTTGGAAATCAAAAGAAAGGGGTGGATGTAGGGTGTTTACCTGACAAGATAGGACGCGAAAGCAGATAACATTTATTTTATTTATAATTAATATTAAATTATATTAATTTCAGCTTTTCTCAGAAAAGTAGAATTACAACCAAATATACATAATGAAGTCTGTCGCAATTTAAGATTGAGTTCATCGAAAAAATGATCCGACGATTACACGGCAACTTCACACTTTGAATTTACCCAAGGTGTAGGCGATAACCTGTAACAGCCTTATGACATAAACGGCATTGTCTTCTGGTAGGGGGGCCGTTGCGTCAACAGCTTCGCAGAGCCGGTTCCATCCGTACTCTGAGGACAGGTCTTTCAGGGGATATGCAGGAATGGCCGCGCCGAATACCAATTTGCTGATTTATCTGAAACAGATCGGTACCCCATCCGGCTGCCGTGCCCTGCATCTTCACGTTTCCGGTCTTCCCAAAGGAACCAAGACCCGCGACAGCATCACTCAGGCGATTGGACTGCTGAACGATTTGAACCGCCGTTCGACGGTCAATCGGGTGTTTTTGCTCAACACGCTGGACATTGTTTTTGTCTCGACCAATCTCGACACTGGCCTGCTGCGGCAAACGGCGTCGAACATCCACAAGATTTTCGGACGCGAGCCGATCCCTTCCAATGTCTATGGTACCGAAGATTTTGCGACTCTGATTGATATTTCAGCGAACGATACCCGCTTGCTCGCTTATGCCGAGACGTTGTTCGCCTCGAACGTCACCGAGCCTGATGACGACGATAAAATGCGCGGCAGTGTTCAGATTTATCTTCAGGTGATGGAGCGGATCGGCAGCACCGACATCTCGACGATTCTGCTGAGTCAGCCAGCTTATGCCACGGTCGCCGAGGGCAAGATGATCCCGGTATTCCGCGAGATGTATGTCTCGATCAAGGCGCTGGAGGATGCCTTCTGTCCTGGCTCCAGTCTGGCCAAGCGGCGCACCCTGTTTACCGAACTGACCGAACATCTCGACAAGGCGGTGTTAAAGGTCGTGGCGCGTCAGCCCGAGTTCGGTCACCGCAGCCTCAGCCTTAACCTCAATCTGATGACCCTGACCTCACGCGAGTTCGCCGCGTTCGATGGGATGCTGACAGAGGCGCAGCGAGCCAAGCTTGTACTCGAATTTCATCGCAACGATGTGGTCGCTAATTTCGCTCTGTTCCAGCGTCTGGCCCCCAGTCTGACCGATCGGGGCTATTCCCTTTGCATCGATGCGCTTGATGCCCAGCTTCTCGCCCATTTCGACCTGAAGGGGCTGCATTGCCGCTTTGCCAAGCTGTTCTGGTCTCAGGAGGCGCTGGCGTCGGGAGACGCTTTGCGCGACCTGATCGCGGAACGAGCCCATCGCGACGAGGGAGTCGAATACATCCTGGCCCGTTGCGACAACGCCGCCGCGATCCGTTTAGCCCGGCATGCGGGATTTTCTCTGCTTCAGGGCAAGCTGATTGATTACATGGTTAAGCATAACATCCCATTGTAAGCAGCATGCCCGCCCGTTCTGGACGAAAGGGCGGGCATGGGGGCGAGGTCCGAAGGATCAGGCCGACTTGTTGGTGTTGATGCCCAGCAGGGTATAAGCCGGGCACCAGCCGACCAGACCGCCCAGCAGGGGGACCGCACCGATCCAGCCCCAGACCCCGATGGTGCCGGTCAGGGTGGCGACAATCAGCGCAACGCCCACTGCGATACGAATGATACGGTCGAGGCCGCCGACATTGGTGGTCATGAGCATGGTTCTCCTTGAGTTTCGCGGGATCGCTGAACCCGATATCACCACGACCAAAGCGATGGTTCAGTGACCTTGTCACACACCTTGAGAAAGCTGCCGGAGCGCGATCGGATCGCACGGTTCGATCAGCCCTCGTCCCAGGCGGACCCAGCCGCGCCGTTCAAATTCCTTCAACTGGCGACTGATGACCTCGCGGGCGGTCCCCAACTCGACCGCGATCTCTTGATGGGTGGTGCGGATCGTTCCGCCCGGTCCGATGCGGGCGGCAAGCCAGCCCGCCAGACGGACGTCGATACGACCGAAGGCCACTTCCTCGATCAGAAGCAGCAAATCGGATAGGCGGCTGGCGTAAGCGGAAAAAACGAAATCGCGGAAGGATTCGGAGAGCGCCAGCAATTTGCGAAAGGCGTGGACTGGCAGCACGATCATTTCGACGTCGGTTTCTGCGATGCCTTCCGCGTCGTAATCGCGGGCCGTGATCAGGCAATTAGCCGTCAGTACGCAGGTCTGACCGCTTTCGACTCGGTACAGGACGATTTCCCGCCCACCTTCCGAGATCTTGTGGACCCGAATAGCTCCTTCGACCACCAGAACGTAGTTCTGACACGTCGCGCCATCGCGAAACAGTACGGTCCCGGCCGGCACCCGAACAAGGCGGGCGGCATCGTCGAAAACCCGTGCCGAATCGCGATCAAGGTCGGGAAGGCTGGGATGGCGGAGAGCGGGCGGCATGACGACGGCCTCTTGAACGGGAACAGGTGATTGCGGCTACCATCTACCGCTCTGTCCGTTGGGACAAGCCGTCCGCTCTCGATCGATGATCTGAACTCACCGGGACAAAGGTTAGTGCCCGTTGCAGGCCGAGGCCGGGGCGAACGCTTCGGCGTTTCCATCAAGGAGGGCTTGCAGCGCCGATCCGACATTTTCCGCGCCGACGTGACGATAAACGGCGATGTTGGCTGATTGAAACCCCATCAGGGGCCGCATTCCCATCCCCGTAGCGATCATCGCCGTTACCCCATGATCTGCCAGCAAGCGGACGGGAACCATGCAGCCCCCTTCGGCATGATCGACCCCATGCAAGGTCGTCACGTCGGCAACGGCCCCGTTTTCGACCCGCACGAGGGTAAAAAGATCGCACTGGCCGAAATGGGCGCTGACCTGGGCCTCAAGTCCCCCCGGAAGATCCGAGGGAATAGCGATAAGAGCCGAACTCATTCGATTAAGGTCTCCAAAAAATAGACAGGTGGGCAAGACGGTTCATCCGATCTTGACCTGGGTGTCGGTGACAAAGGCGTAAGGGGGAACGACAAGATTGCTCGGAGCGGGGCCTTTGCGGGCGCGCCCCGACGTGTCGTATTGCGACCCATGGCAGGGGCAGAACCAGCCGCCGAACTCGCCGCGCGGTTCGCCGGGCTTCTGTCCGAGAGGGATGCATCCAAGATGAGTGCAGATGCCGACGACGATGAGCCAATCGGGGCGTTGGACCCGAACGGCGTCGGTTTGCTGATCGCGCAGGGAAACGGAATCATCCTTGACGGCCTGGGCGATTTCCTCCGGGGTGCGGTGGCGGATGAAGACCGGGCGTCCGCGCCAAGTGACGGTTACGGATTGACCGACCGCAATTTGGGACAGGTCAACTTCAACCGTGCTGATGGCTTGGGTGTCGGCGGCTGGGTTCATGCTGTCAACCAGCGGGATTGCCGTTGCCGCCAGACCGGCCGCGCCCAGTCCTATTGTCGCGGTCGTCAGGAAATCGCGACGGTTACAGTCGCATTTCGTCTCGATCGTGGATTCGGACATGGCTTTTCCTCCGTCATGTGACGTGAGGATATTTTAGTTCTTGCTGTCATTGCTTCGGCAATGACAATTGTTAATCGATCTGATTTTGTGAAAATATTCTTAATATAGGGTGTGTAATCGTTTTTTCGTTTATCGTCTGGCTCGGAAGAAGTCGCGCAAGAGTGCCGCCGAGCGTCTCTCGTCGAGACCGCCATAGATTTCGGGGCGGTGATGGCAGGTTGGATGGTCGAACACGCGGGCGCCGTGATCGATGCCGCCGCCCTTGGGGTCGTAAGCGCCGAAATAGACTCGCCGAATTCGGGCCAGGGCAATCGCCGCCGCACACATCGGGCAAGGCTCCAGCGTTACGTAAAGGTCGCAGCCCTCTAATCGTCCGCCCCGTTCGGCGGCGGCGGCGCGGATCGCCAGAATCTCGGCGTGGGCGGTGGGATCGGATAATTCCTCGACCCGGTTTCCGGCGATGGCCAGGATCTGTCCGTTTCGGACCAATACGGCTCCGACCGGCACTTCGGCGCGGGCGGCGGCGGCCTCGGCCTCGGCCAGGGCAATCTGCATGAAGCCGTTCATTCCGTCGCTTTACCATGGCTTCGGCGTGGACGGAAAGGTATAGGAGGGCTGCCCCAAGCCCAAGGAACAGCTTTGACAACGAGTCGACGACCGATTATCGGCATTACTCTCGATAGCGAGCAGCCCGGCGGCTACTCAAAGATGCCGTGGTACGCATTGCGTTGCAATTATTGCGAATCAGTTGCCGCCGTTGGCGGTTTGCCCCAGCCTTTACCGCATCATCCCGATCTAGCCGAAGACTATCTCGACCGCCTTGACGCCCTGATCGTTTCGGGTGGTGCGTTCGACGTCGATCCGGCATTGTTCGGGGCCGATAGCTGTCACCCGGCCGTTACTCTCAACGCGACCCGGACAGCATTCGAATTGCGGATCTTGACCGGCGCGTTGGCCCGTGATCTGCCGATCCTCGGGATCTGTGGCGGCCAGCAATTGCTGAACGTCGCTCTGGGCGGTTCGTTGATCCAGCACATTCCTGACGAGGTGGAGGATGCGCTGGCTCATGAACAGTCCACCCCCCGCACCGAGCCGGGGCACGAGATCGAAATCGTCGCCGGAACCCGGCTGGCCGCGATTGTCGGAACGGGACGGATCGCCGTCAATTCCGCCCATCATCAGGCGGTAAAGCAGGTGGCTCGCGGCTGTATCGTCGATGCCGTCGCTCCCGACGGGGTAATCGAGGGAATCGAGGCGCCCGACCGGCGTTTTTGCATCGGGGTGCAATGGCATCCCGAATTTTTGATTGGCCCGGCCGACGGCAAAGTGCTGGCGGCTTTGGTGGAGGCGGCAAGACAATGACCGATGAGCAGGACGAAATCATCAGCCCGGCTCCGGCCGGAGAGCGGATCGCCAAGCGACTGGCCCGCGCCGGTCTGTGCTCGCGCCGTGACGCCGAACGCTGGATCGCCGACCGGCGGGTCGCGGTCAACGGCGTGGTGCTGGACAGCCCGGCCTGCGTCGTCGGCGCGGCCGATCTGATTCTGGTTGACGGCCAGCCGGTCGCCGAACCGGAACGCACCCGGTTGTGGCGCTATCACAAACCGGCGGGGCTGGTCACCACTCACCGCGATCCCGAGGGGCGCCGGACGGTGTTCGAGACTCTTCCCGCCGATCTGCCCCGCGTCGTTTCGGTCGGAAGGCTCGATCTCAATTCCGAGGGGTTGCTGCTGCTGACCAATGACGGCGCCCTGGCGCGCAAGATGGAATTGCCGTCCAACGGCTGGGTGCGGCGTTATCGCGTTCGCGTCCATGGCGAGGTCGATCCGGTCGCGCTGCAACGGTTGGATCGGGGCGTTACTGTCGAGGGGCAGGCCTATGGCTCGATCAAGGCAACGCTGGACCGCCAGCAGGGGGCCAATGCCTGGCTGACCGTATCGCTGCATGAAGGTAAGAATCGCGAGATCCGTCGGGTGATGGATTACCTTGGTTGGCCGGTGACCCGGCTGATTCGTGTCGCCTATGGGCCGTTCCAACTCGGCACGCTGGAGGAACGGGCTGTTGACGAGGTGCCGGGTAAGGTGCTGCGTGAGCAGACCGGCGGAGCCAAGCCGGTGCTTCGCCCCAAGGCTGATTCCCGTCCCGCCGGAGAGCGGGAAAAGGAGGAGCGGCTGAAGGAGCAGGATCAGAGGAAGAAGGCCGCGCCCGACCGGCGCGCCGGGGGCAAGGGGAATGCCGATGCGAATCGTCGCCGGAAGCCATAAGGGCCGCCGTCTGGTCGCGCCGTCTGGCCTGACGGCCCGCCCGACCGCAGACCGGGTGCGTCAGGCGCTGTTCGACATCCTGGCCCATTCCGATCTGGTCGATCTGGAGGGGGCCACGGTGATCGACGCCTTCGCCGGGTCGGGGGCCTTGGGACTGGAAGCCTTGTCGCGCGGCGCGGCGCGGGCGTGGTTCATGGACATCCACCCTCAGTCTCTGGCTTCGGTGCGCGCCAATGTCGAGACCTTGCGGGAGGAGGCGCGAACGCGGCTGATCCGGGCCGATGCCATCCACCCACCCGCCGCCGAAGCCGCCTGTACCCTGGCTTTTCTCGATCCGCCTTATCATGGCGGGTTGGCTGCTCCGGCGTTGGCCGCTCTGGCGGCGGCGGGCTGGTTAGCGTCTGGAGCGCTGGCGGTGGTCGAGGTGGCGGCGGACGAGGATTTCGTCCCCCCCGCAGGGTTTACGCTTGCCGACAGCCGTCGCCACGGCCCCGCCCAGATTGCGTTCGTGGTGCGAGCCGAAACCTAAGGCGCGATGCATTCTATGGGTATTACGCTTTAGGGGATTGATTCATATATGTCCCTCGTCGGGCGTGCCCTCCGGGCATTCGGCCGCCGCAATGGCGGCAAGAGCATCGTGCATCAGGTTTGACGCACGATGCTCTAAGTGCTCCGATTGGCGTCGATGACGGTGCGCAGCAGGTCGAGCAGGGCTTTCGACTTGGTTTTGCGCATCACCGAAGCGCGGTGATTCTCGACGGTGCGCTGACTGATGCCCAGGCAGTGAGCGATCGTCTTGTTGCGGTGACCGGCCAGCAATTGTTCGAGAACGTCGTATTCGCGTGGAGTCAGACTCGACATCCGTTCGATCGCGTCGTTGCGGCGGATGCTCTCGGTCGCCAGATCCTGTCCCTGTTCCAGCGCCCGATCGACGGCGGCCAGCAACCCTTCGGGGTCAAGTGGTTTCGAGACGAAATCAGTCGCGCCAGCCTTCATGGCGGTAACCGCCATCGTTATGTCGCCGTGTCCGGTCATCACAATAGCTGGGAGCCTGCGGTTTTGGCTGCGTAAATGCTTCAGCAATTCCAGCCCCCCCATGCCGGGCATTACGGCATCGACCAGCAGGCACCCCTCGCGGGTGGAGCCGACTGCGTTCAGAAAGGCTTCGGCGTTGGGGTAGCTCTCGACCGACCGGCCTTCTTCTGTCAAGAGCGCTCCCATCGTCTGGCGCAAGGCCTCGTCATCGTCGATCACGAATATCGTTGGTCCCATCGACCGGGCGTCCGTTCCCGGCCGTTGTGTCCGCGATAGCAGAACTCCCGCCGCGTGCAGCAATTGGGTCGTCGAGACCGGCTTCGTCATGTGGATGCAGCCGGTGTGAGTCCCGATCTTGCGCAAGGTGGTGGTCGAGATGTCTCCGGTCAGTAAAATCACCGGAAGATCGGGCTGTTCTGTGGTCCGCAATCTGGAGATAAGGTCCAGTCCAGTCGGGCCATCGCGCAAGGTATAGTCGGTGACGACCAGATCGAACGCTCGGGGGGATACGGCGGCCAGGCTGATCGCGGTTGCCGCGTTGGAGGTGACCGTTACCGTCGCTCCCTCAGCGGTAAACAGAGAGTTCATCATCGAACTGATGGCGATGTCGTCTTCGACCACCAGGATTCGGCGTTGACGGATCGCGGCGTTCATACTTTCGAACGGCGGTAGACCGGGTACGGTGATAGGAGTTTCAGCCTCGGCCAGGGGCACTTCGATCGAAAAGACCGATCCTCGTCCGGGTTGCGAGCGCACCTTCAGGGTGTGACCGAGCAGCTCAACTTCTCTTTTTACAATGGAAAGTCCCAGGCCAAGACCGCAATTTTGCCGGTCAGACGGGGTTTCGATCTGAACGAATTCATTGAAGATCGAGTCGATCTGGTTCTCGGCGATGCCGATGCCGGTATCGCAAACCTCGATACTCAGGTGATTGCCCCGGCGGCGGCAGCCCAGCAGAACCTTACCATGGTGGGTGTATTTGAAGGCGTTTGACAGCAGATTACGCAGAATTTGCTCAAGAATTTTGGGGTCGCTGTGCACGAAGAGGTGCGAGCTCACAACCCGCCAAGTGTTGCCTCCTGTTCCGGCATGAAAGGCGAAATCTCGTTCAAGCCGTTCAAGCAGGACGGCGATCCGAAAACCGATCGGCTGGGGGGTGGTGAGGCCGGCGTCGATCTGGTTGATGTCGAGCAGGGTGTTCAACATTCCCGACATTACGTCCAGCGCTTGGTCCTGGCTGGCGAGCAACTCGCGCAGCCGGGGGTCGTCGAATCGGCGCGCCATGACGCCGCAGATCAGGTAGAGGGTTTGCAGGGGTTGGCGCAAATCGTGGCTGGCGGCGGCAAGAAAGCGTGACTTGGCCGAGGTGGCCCGTTCCGCTATCTCCTTGGCGCGGAGGAGGGCGTCCTGGGCGCGTTTGCGTTCGGTGATGTTGACCATCGCCACGATGCAGTCCTGGCCGGTAATGTCGGCAAGACCCTCCAGAATAACGACGTCGTTCGGTTCTCTTTCCCCTGATTTCAGAGCCACTTCGCAGTGTTCGGTGTCTTTTCCGCTGAGAATCCGTTCGAGGAACGAGGTGAAGTCCGGCAAAGACTCATCGGCGACGAATGCTCCAAGCCGCTGCGACGCGCTCAACTCCGGCGTTGTTCTCAGCAACGCGATGGCGGCGCGGTTGGCCCGCTTGATCAAGCCGTTCCGATCCAGAGTGACATATCCAACCGGCGCGAAATCGTATAATTCAGTATAGCGGGCCAGGGCTTCTTCGGATTCGTGCCGGGCATCCTGAAGGGCTTCGTTCTGGCTCTCCAGTTCAATCTGGTGGACGCGCAATTCGTGAACCAGGCGTTGCGCATCCTCGACAGTTAGAGTGGGCGCGATCGCATCCAATGCCAGTTTTGTCTGCGGCCGGATGTCTTTTGGTGGGTTCGGTATGTCTCTGCGGTTGAAGGTCATGGCAAGGGCCTCTTGGGGGACGATGATTTCAGGTTTTGCGTTGAGGCGGCTATTCGCCGTGTCGCTGACGAAATCAGCGTGCTACAGAGACGTTCGAAGCGCTGGGACGGCTGATCTGGTTTTTGTGTCGGCATGACGACCTGTGGTTCAAGATCACCTTTATAATATTAATCTATAGGTAGTACCGACAGGATCGGAATATACTCAGGTTGTAGTACCTTATCAAACTCTAGAATAGCCTGGGTGCTAATCCAATTACCCCTATGATGATCAGGTAGATCGCTACGATGTAGTTGAGCAGCCCCGGTTGGACCAGTATGACGATTCCGGCGACCAGGGCGACGATCGGTTCGATCGGAAGGGTGTGCAGATCCATGACGAAGCTCCTTGGCAAGAGGGGGGCAAGAGGCACCGGAACGCTTTCATTCCGTTTGCGCTCAAGGGGAACTCAGTGCGGTGAGTTCCACCTTTCGCTGGGGCGTCCAGACAATCCGCCTTGCCGCGATCCGATCAGCAGCAGAACCAGTGTGATCAGCAGAATGCCGCTATACATGGCGCCAGCTCCTTTGAAACGAAGGTGTGTCTGGCCACCCCCGGTAAATCGATAGGGTGGCTTAATTCCCTTCGACGATGACTTCTCCTTTTGGTGTCAGGACGATATGGATTGTCTGTCCATCTCGGACTGCGGTTCCGTGCCAGAAATTGTCGCACCCTTTCTTGAGACTGCTGATTTGGCGGTAACCTGCTTTTTTTATTTTTCCTTGTGCCGCTTCGATCGACGATGCGTCGATCCGATCGCCAGGGGCGCAGCCTGGGGGCCGATCCTGACTGGAAGCCGGAACTGTTGATAAAAGAGCGATGGAAAGAGACGTAACCGCTATCATCAGTTTTGATTTGATTGCCATGATCGTCCTCATCGGTCTGATTTAAGATCGGGGCTCGAACTGGCTCTATCGAACGATGATGTTGTTTCTGACGGAGCGAACGCCTTCAGTATTTCGTGCGATTTCTCCAGCCCGTTCCTTCGCCTTAGCCGAATCAACGAAACCGCTTAACTGAACGACATCTTGCATTGTCTCGACACTGATCTGAGACGCTCTCAACGATGAATCATTGATGATTTGAGCGTTGACTCGGGTGGTAACGGTGGCGTCATCGACGTACTCGCCTGTAGTTTCCCGGCCCGAAAAAACCGTGCAGCCAGATACCATGACTGTAACGGCAGCAATGCTGATAGCATTTCTGAAGTATTTGTTGTGATTAATCATGACTCATTCCTTTTTGACGTATTTCTTAAAGCATATTCGTTAATCATATTTAATCGTATTTTTGGAAATTTTATTTTAATAATACGATTTATTTTAAATAAATACTCTTTAAGTTTTATATTTCATCCAATAAATAACTTATCGTAACAATGTATGAAAATTATTTTTTTGTGTAGACTCGGAATATACCCAACCATCCTTAAGTATATGAGTAATAATTGTCTTTGAATTTTGTTATCTTATATCCTCAATTTTTGATAATTGAGGTTGAATTTAGCTGCTTTAATTATTTTGAGTATTTTCCGATAATTAAATTAGTTGTTAATTATGATAATTTATTCGTCGTTGACGGCGGTTTGTATTGCCGGTGTTGGCGGTTCCATCCAATGCAATTGGATTGCCTTGTCCGGATTGATGGTTTCCGGATGGCGACGGCAATGAAAGGGAGGCTGGCATGAATACAGATCAAGGCGGAGGCCCGACGGGGCGGGCCAGATCTGTTCCCGATGCGATGATCGATCAATACAATGGCGATACGACATGGAATCAATATATCGATCGTGATGTTAAGTCAGAAAAAAACCTAATTATATTCGTGGGCTGGGAAGAATCAGATTGAGAATCGTCGCATCTATATGACGGCTCGGTATGGCTTTGATCGCCACATTAACAATGGAGACGACATGAGAAATTTCATGAAGCTGATGACAGCGGTTGCTGTTTTCTCGGTAACTCTGGGCGGTCAGGCGATGTCCCAGGGAACGCCGCAGACGCTTGGTTTGCTCAAGGTCGATTTCAAGACCGTAGCTACCGGTTATCGGACCTCCAAGGTCGTAGGCAGCGCCGTTTTCAATGAGTCGGATCAGGTGGTGGGCAAGATTGACGATCTGATCGTGACCCCCAGCGAGACCGTTCCCTTTGCCGTGTTGTCAGTCGGTGGTTTTCTCGGCGTAGGGTCGAAGTATGTCGTTGTGCCTTATAGCGCACTTGAAGTGCGCGATAAGAAGATCCTGCTTCGCGATGCCACCAAGGAAAATCTGAAGAGCCTGCCTGAATTCAAGTATTCAAATTAAATTTTGGCTGAGGCGGAATTTCCGTCTCAGCCAATTTTATCGATTATATTATCAATGATACGGCAAACAGCCGGAGACGGCTTATGCCGTCTCCGGCTGTTTGGTGTTCTGGATCAGCGGTTGGAGGGAACGACCACAACCGTGCCACCCTGTGCGCCTGTCGCGCCTGTGTTGCCCCGGTTTCCCGGACGGCCAGCGGCTCCCGGATCGCCGGGTTCGCCCTGCATGCCGGTATAGCCGGTGTTGCCCTGATTCCCGGTTTCGCCCTGAGCGCCGGTATAGCCGGTGTTACCTGTGTTCCCCTGTTGTCCGGCTGCGCCAGTAGCGCCTGTGTAGCCGGTATTGCCCTGCACGCCTTGCGGTCCAGCAGGTCCGGTGCATGCACTCAATCCAAGGGCCAAAAGGGCGGCAATAGATAAGGATGCATACCTCATCTTTTATCTCCTTAATTCATGAAGTTTATTTAATAGTGATTTGTTGATTTGATAATATCACTTTTCTTGTAAAATTTTAGCATCGGGTTTTACTCATTAATCTTATCTTTAATTTCGTAAGAAATCCTTCTTGATTATTTATTGTATCTTTATTCGTCCTGATCTGAATTTTTTCATCTTTATGGTTTCTTTACACCCTTCCGCATGGCGCGCTGATGTCGAAGGGGGGTAGGGAATGCACCTCGCGGAACCCCTATCGGAGAGTCCCGATGCTCGACGTCGTATTTTTGATCGCCACCCTGGCGTTTTTCTCCCTTTGCGCGCTTTTTGTTCGCGCTTGCGACCATCTTTAGTAAAAGGCGCTTCCTATGTCCTTCGACCTGATCCTTGGCGCGATCGCCGCCCTTGGCCTGCTGGGCTATCTGGGCGTGGCGCTGATCCGCCCCGAACGTTTCTAGGAGGATGGAATGGACGCCAACGGCATCCTCCAAATTCTGATTTTTATCGCCCTGATCGTCGGGCTGACGCCAATCCTGGGCGGCTTCATGTCGCGACTCTTTTCCGGCGAGAGGGTTCTGTTAACCCCGGTGCTGGCTCCGGTCGAACGTGGCCTGTACCGCTTGGGCGGGATTGATCCTGCCGCCGAGCAGCATTGGAGCCGTTACGCTCTGTCGCTGTTGGCCTTTAATCTGGCCGGGGCAGTGCTGCTTTATAGCTTGCAGCGCCTTCAGGGCGTGTTGCCGCTCAATCCGGCAGAGATGGGAGCGGTGCCTCCCGACCTTGCCTTCAATACTGCGATCAGCTTCATCACCAACACCAACTGGCAGTCTTACGGCGGCGAAACCACGATGAGCCATCTGGTGCAGATGGCGGGTCTGACCGTTCAGAACTTCGTTTCGGCGGCGACCGGAATTGCCGTCGCGGTGGCGCTGATCCGGGGATTTGCCCGTCACAACGCCCGCGCCATCGGTAATTTCTATGTCGATTTAACCCGTGCCGTTCTTTATCTGCTGCTGCCGATCTGCATGGTCGGAGCGATGATTCTGGTCTGGCAGGGGGTGCCGCAGACTCTGCTGGCCTCGGTTGACGTCAATACCCTGGAGGGTATCAAGCAGACGATCGCCCAGGGGCCGGTTGCCAGCCAGATGATGATTAAGCATCTCGGCACCAATGGCGGCGGGTTCTTCAACGTCAACGCCTCTCACCCGTTTGAAAATCCCACCGCTCTGGTCAATCTGATCCACATGGTGTCGATTCTCGCCATTGGTGCCGGTTTGACCAACTCTTTCGGCCGGATGGTTGGAGACACCCGTCAGGGCTGGGCTTTGTTTGGCGCGATGGGAACCCTGTTCGTCCTGGGGATTACCGTGACGTATTGGGCTGAGGCTCAGGGCAATCCGGCGATGGCCGCCCTAGGGATTGACCCGACGCTGGCCGGTAGCCTGGAAGGCAAGGAAGTCCGTTTCGGAATTGCCCTGTCGTCTTTGTTCGCGGTCGTCACCACGGCGGCAAGCTGCGGCGCGGTCAACGCGATGCATGACAGCCTGATGCCGCTGGCGGGGATGGTGCCGCTGATCAACATGATGCTGGGCGAAATTGTCATCGGTGGTGTTGGTGCTGGCTTTTACGGCATCATTATCTTCGTCATCCACACGATGTTCATCGCTGGCCTGATGGTCGGCCGCACCCCGGAATATCTCGGCAAGAAGATCGAGGCCAAAGAAGTCAAGCTGGCGGTGATGGCTACCCTGATCTTCCCCGTTTCCGCCTTGGGACTGGGGGCGGTCGCCTTGCTGGGCGGTTCCGCCGCGATCCCGGCCGGAGGTCCGCACGGATTGTCCGAACTGCTTTACGCCTATGTCTCGGCAACGGCCAATAACGGCTCGGCCTTCGCTGGTTTTGGCGCGAACACCGTTCTCCACAACAGCTTGCTTGCGTTCGCAATGCTGCTGGGCCGCTTTATCGTGATCATCCCGGCGCTGGCTATCGCCGGAGCCTTGGCCGCGAAGAAGACCGTTCCTGCCTCGGTCGGAACATTCCCCTCTCATGGCGGATTGTTCGTCGGCCTGCTGACCAGCGTCATTCTGGTGGTGGGTGGCCTGACCTTCTTCCCCGTCCTGGCGCTGGGTCCGATCGTTGAGCATCTGATGCTCGCGGCCGGAATCCTGTTCTAAGAAAAGGTGCTGCGATGAGTATCCATCGTCCCCAATCCCTGGCGCTGTTCGATGGCGCGATCCTGTCCCGCGCTGCCGGCGAAGCCGTGCTCAAGCTCGATCCTCGCCAGCTGATCCGCAATCCGGTGATGTTCGCGACCGCCCTGGTCGCGCTGTTCGCCACGATCCTGACCGTGAAAGACATCAGTCAGCCTCACGTCGCGGTGATGGCCCAGATCTCAGCCTGGCTGTGGTTTACCGTGCTGTTTGCCAACTTTGCCGAAGCGATTGCCGAAGGGCGCGGCAAAGCTCAGGCTGCGTCTTTGCGCGGCACCCGCACCGGCACGATCGCTCACCAGATCGCATCGATCGATTCCGCCAATTCCCATGACGTTCCCGCGGAACGCCTGCGCGTCGGCGATCTGGTGGTGTGCGAGGCTGGAGATACCATTCCCGGCGATGGCGACGTGGTGGCGGGGATCGCCACCATCGATGAAAGCGCCATCACGGGCGAATCCGCTCCGGTCATTCGCGAATCCGGCGGCGACCGTTCGGCGGTGACCGGCGGTACCCGTGTCGTGTCAGACCGGATCGTGGTGCGGATTACCGCCGATCCGGGGCAGTCGTTCCTGGACCGGATGATCGCCCTGGTCGAAGGGGCCAAGCGGCAAAAGACTCCCAATGAGATCGCGCTGACCATCCTTCTGGTGGGGATGAGCCTGATTTTTCTGATCGTCGTCGCGACACTCCCGGCCTTTGCCTCTTGGTCCGGTACGACGATCCCGATGGTGTTTCTGATCGCTCTGTTCGTGACCCTGATCCCGACCACCATCGGCGGTCTGCTGTCGGCGATCGGCATTGCCGGGATGGATCGGCTGGTGACGTTCAATGTTATCGCCAAGTCGGGCCGTTCGGTCGAGGCGGCGGGCGACATCGACGTGCTGCTGCTCGACAAGACCGGCACCATCACCCTGGGGGCGCGTCAGGCGGCTGAATTTCTGCCGCTCTCGACCGTCAATGAGCGCGATCTGGCCGAGGCGGCGTTTCTGGCCTCGCTGGCCGATGAGACCCCGGAAGGGAAGTCGATCGTTGCTCTGGCCTTGTCCCGTTTTGCCCTGTCCGAACCGCCTCTGGCCCGGATGAGCTTCATTCCGTTTTCGGCTCATACCCGGATGAGCGGGGTGGATATCGATGGGATCGAGATCCGCAAGGGCGCGACAGACTCGATTACGGCTTATGTCGCCAACAAGACTGGACGCACGCTGGGCGGCATGCCGCGCGATCTGGTGCAGTCGGTGGAAAAGGTGGCTAAGGCCGGTGGAACGCCGCTGGTTGTCGCCCGCGAGGATCGGCTGCTGGGGGTGATCCATCTGAAGGACATCATCAAGCCCGGCATCCGCGCGCGCTTTTCCACCCTTCGGGCGATGGGAATCAAGACGGTGATGGTCACCGGCGACAATCCGCTGACCGCCGCCGCGATTGCCGCCGAGGCCGGGGTTGACGATTTCCTGGCCGAAGCGACCCCGGAAAAGAAGCTGGAACTGATCCGCGAGTATCAAAAGGGTGGTCGTCTGGTGGCGATGTGCGGCGACGGTTCCAACGATGCGCCCGCTTTGGCTCAGGCCGACGTCGGCGTGGCGATGAACACCGGCACCCAGGCGGCACGAGAAGCGGGCAACATGGTCGATCTGGAAAGCGATCCGACCAAGCTGATCGAGATCGTGATGATCGGCAAGCAACTGCTGATGAGCCGAGGGTCGTTGACCACCTTCTCGATTGCCAACGATGTCGCGAAATATTTCGCGATCATTCCGGCGCTGTTTCTTGCCTCGTATCCGCAGCTTCAGGCGCTGAACGTGATGAACCTCGCCAGCCCGCAAAGCGCGATTCTGTCGGCGATTATCTTCAATGCCCTGATCATCATCGCCCTGATCCCGCTCGCGCTGAAAGGCGTTCGTTACAGACCCGCCAGCGCCGAGACCCTGTTGAAGCGTAATCTGCTGATCTATGGGCTGGGTGGTCTGATCGTTCCTTTCGCCGGGATCAAGCTGATCGATCTCGCGATTGCCGCCCTTGGCCTCGCCTGAACGGAGAGATGACATGTTGAAAGAGCTTCGTCCCGCTCTGGTGATGGTGGCGGCGATGACCGTCCTGACCGGGCTGGCCTATCCGCTGACCGTTACTGGCCTGGCCCAGATCGCTTTTCCCTGGCAGGCCAAAGGCAGCCTGATCGAATCGGGCGGCCAAGTAGTCGGCTCGGCCTTGATCGGTCAAAGCTTCACCGGCCCGGCCTATGTCTGGGGGCGTCCATCGGCGACGGTCGCCACCGACCCGGCCGATCCGACCAAGACGGTGTCGGCTCCCTATAATGCCGCCAGTTCAGGCGGCAGCAATCTCGCCCCCTCCAGCCAAGCCTTGATCGATGGGGTAACGCAGGCGGTTGCGACGATTCGCGCCGCTCATCCCGACCAGACCGGACCAGTGCCGGTCGATCTGGTCACGGCGTCGTCTAGCGGCCTCGATCCCGATATCAGCCCGGCTGCGGCGCTGTGGCAGGCGGGCCGGATTGCCCAGGTTCGCCATGCCCCGGTCGAGGACGTGAAAGCCCTGATGATCCGGCACATCGAGGGACGTTTGCTCGGCATTCTGGGTGAGCCGCGAGTCAATGTGCTCCGCCTCAATCTGGCGCTGGACGAACGCTGGCCAATGAAGTGAACTGAGTTTCTATGACCGATGACCGCGATAACCGTCCTTCTCCCGAAGCCCTGCTGGCCGAAGCCCAGCGGGAAGGACGGGGGCGGCTGAAGATCTTTTTGGGTGCCGCTCCCGGTGTCGGCAAGACTTATGCGATGCTTCAAGCCGCCCATGAGCGGGTGCGCGAGGGGCTGGATGTCGTCGCCGGTGTGGTCGAGACCCACCGGCGACGCGAGACCGAAGCGCTGGTCGAAGGAATCGAACTCCTTCCCCAGCGTCAGGTCGAATATCGCGGGCGTTCGTTCCGCGAAATGGATATCGACGCCCTGTTGCGGCGGCGGCCCAAGATCGCCCTGATCGACGAACTGGCCCATACCAACATTCCCGGTTCCCGCCACGTCAAACGCTGGCAGGACATCGACGAATTGCTGGCGGCCGGGATCGATGTCTATTCGACTCTCAACATCCAACATCTGGAATCTATCAACGACGTTGTTGAGCAGATTTCCGGCGTCAAGGTCCGGGAAACCCTGCCCGACAGTGTTCTGGCCACCGCCGACGAGATCGAAGTGATCGACCTGTCGCCGCAGGATCTGATCAAACGGATGGAGGAGGGCAAGGTCTATGTGCCCGAGCAGGCGCGCCGGGCGATGCGCAGCTTCTTTACGCCCGGCACCCTGACGGCGTTGCGCGAGCTGGCGCTGCGCCACGCCGCCGAGCGGGTTGATCGACAGATGGTCGATTACATGCGCGCCCACGCCATTTCCGGCCCTTGGCCGGCGCGGGAACGTATCCTGGTCTGTTTCGACGAGAAGGTTGATGCCGAGCGTCTGGTTCGCGCCGCCAAGCGCGCCGCCGAACGTCGGGGGGCTGCCTGGGTCGCGGTGACGGTCGAAACGGCTGTTGCTCACATCGTTACCGAGGCAGAAAAGGATCGGATGGCGGCGGCAATGCGGCTGGCGACCCAATTGGGCGGCGAGACCGCGACGCTTCAAGGCGACGATGTTGCCGATACCGTCCTGACCTATGCCCGCGAGCGCAATTGCACCCAGATCGTCGTTGGACGCGCCCGGCGAAGCGGCCGGTTCGGGCGGTGGGGCAAATCGGTCACTGACCGTCTGATCGAACGGGCCGGTGAGTTTACCGTGATTCTGGTCGGACGCGACGACGATGAGAAGCCCCGACCGCCATCCGCCCCTCCCGTGCCCACGCAATCCGGCTGGCGAACTGGATTGGGATATGGCTTCGCCTTGATCGCGACCGCAATTGCCACCGGGCTGGGCTTTTTAATCGATCTGTGGCTGCCGATCGCCAACATCTCCGTGGCCTATCTGCTGGCGGTGATGATCGTCGCCATGCGGTCGGGCCTGCGTCCCGGTATCGTCGCCTCGATCGCCAGCTTTTTTTGCTTCAACTTCTTTTTCACCGAGCCGAGGCTGACCTTCGCAATCACCGACAGCAAGAACATCCTGACCGTGGTGTTCTTTCTGATCGCGGCGGTGATTATCAGCAATATGGCGGCGCGGTTGCGGATGCAGATCGAAACGACCCGCGAAAACGCCCGGCGCACCACTAATCTGTATGATTTCGGGCGCAAGATTACCGCCGCCGCGACTCAGGACGACGTGCTGTGGGCGGTAGTGCATCATGTCGCCGTTACCATTCATGGCAAATCGTTGACGTTGCTGCCGGGCGCGGTTGGGTTGGCCATCGCCGCCGGTTATCCGCCCGAGGATCAAATCGACGACAAATCCGCCGCCGCCGCCGATTGGGCTTGGAGCCACGGCAAACCGGCCGGACGCGGATCGACGACTTTGCCGACAGCGGAGTGGCTGTTTTTGCCGCTAAAAACAGCGCGCGGGCCGATCGGGGTGTTAGGGGTACAGATGATCGAGGGAGCCGACACGCCGTCTCCGGCCCAGCTCCGTCTGCTTGAAACCCTTGCCGATCAGGCCGCTGTCGCGATCGAACGCACCACTCTGGTCGCCGACATTGAAGAAGCGAAGGTCGCCACCGAGCGCGAACGGCTGCGTTCGGCGCTGTTGTCGTCGTTGTCGCATGATTTGCGCACGCCGCTGGTGTCGATCATGGGGGCAGCCTCGACTCTGATCAGCTATGACGATTCGCTGGACAGTAACAGCCGCCTCGATCTGGCTCAGACGATCCAGGATGAGGCGGAGCGGCTCAACCGATTTGTTCAGAACCTGCTCGACATGACCCGGCTAGGGTCGGGAGCCTTGAAGCCCAAGGTCGATTGGGTCGATCTCCACGATATCGTCGATGCCGCTGTCAAGCGAACCCGGCGTCTGGCCCGTCATCACACGATCCGTGTCGATATCGATAGCAAGATGCCGCTACTTTGCCTCGATGCGGTGTTGATCGAACAGGTGTTCTTCAACCTGCTCGACAATGCCTGTAAATACGCGCCGCCCGGCACGACGATCAAGGTCTGGGCGGTTCGTGCCACCGACCATATCGCCATCGAAGTTGCCGATCAGGGGCCGGGCATCCCTCCCGGAGACAGGGAGAAGGTGTTCGACATGTTCTATCGGGTTCAGGCCGCCGACAGCCAGACCGCTGGAACTGGCCTTGGGTTGGCGATCTGTCGTGGCATCATCGAGGCCCATGGCGGTACCATCAAGGCCGAACCCGGATTGCACGGGGCCGGAACCTGCATCATCATTCACTTGCCGTTGCCTCCTGATCTTGATTTGACGGCGAAAGAGGGAGCGGCATGACGCGTATTCTGGTAATCGACGACGAACCGCAGATCAGAAAGTTCATGCGGATTTCGCTCTCGGCCAACGGCTACGACGTGATCGAAGCCGAAACCGCTGCCGATGGGATCGCCGCCGCTCGTGGGCAATCGCCAGACCTGTTGATTCTCGATCTCGGTTTGCCCGATCTCGATGGCCAGGAGGTGATCAGCGCGGTACGCGAATCCTCCGATGTGCCGATTATCGTGCTGTCGGTGCGGGCCGAGGAACTCGACAAGGTCGAAGCGCTTGATCGCGGTGCCAACGATTATGTGGTCAAGCCATTCGGAATCGCCGAATTGATGGCCCGTGTTCGCGCCGTTGTGCGCCAACGCGGAGCCAAGGAGGCGGCGGACGCCGTTATCGAAGCAGGGGGCGTTCGGATCGACCTGACCCGCCGTGTCGTCATTCGGGGGGGAGAGGAACAGCGCCTGTCGAAGAAGGAATGGGAATTGCTGGAGGTCTTTGCCCGCAGTCCGGATCGATTGTTGACCCATCGCGACTTGCTGCTGAAGGTCTGGGGACCGGCGCATGTCGATAACACCGCCTATCTGCGGGTCTATGTCAATCAGTTGCGGCAAAAGCTTGAGGCCGATCCATCGCAGCCGACTCTGATCGTTAACGAGCCGGGGATCGGATATCGGCTGAAGATGTGACCGTATAAACCCTGAGTCAGGGTTTTTTTACAGTCTTCCCTGTCGATATTTTACGCCGTTCCGCTCGACAATGGCCCCCGTCATCCTGACGGAGGCCATCATGGAAAGCGGCGATATCATCGGCTTACTGGTCGGCGTTGGGGCTCTGGCGGCGATGGTGGGCGTACTGACCAATGTCTATCTCCACCCCGACCGTTTCGAGTGGCTGGAAATCCTCCCGGAGGACTCACGTCCGGGGCGGCTTGTGGTCCGTCCCGGCCTTTTTCTTAGGGAGGGGCGGGCGACTCTCGACGAAGGTGGAGGCCGCCGCAGCAGCCGGTTTTACGGCGCTCTTCGGCTTCTTGGGCTCGCGGCTACTGCGTTTTTGTCCTTTAGCCATGGTCCGTTCTCCAGTTTTTTCTGAGAAAGTTCGGCCTCAATGGCCCTGCCAGACCCCGAGGAGTTCATCTCATCGGGGTCTAGTCTTAATTGAGTGGGGGCCGGTCCAAGCCTGCATCGTGATAGCGACGCAATGCCGGTTCCGAATCGGCGGGATCGTCGAAAACGATGCTCATCCGCTTCTGATCGAAGCGGGTTCCCGTCGCGAAATGCCAATCCCCACCCCGTGGCGTCGCGTTAAGAAATTTCGCCAGTCGGTCGATTCCGTTCATGCCGTCGCAAACGGCAAAATCTATCGTTCCGGTGATCATGGCGTGATCTCCTCGGATTTGATCTATCCAAGATAGGGTTTCAAGAAAACCCAGGTGACGATCCCGACGGCAAGAAGCAAGGGGACGGCGAAGGGCGGATTCAGAAGATCCTTCGCGGAGAAGTCTGGTGCTTCGTTTTTTTCTTCCATGATATTTTCCTCTTTTCTTGTTTTTATTCTTTAGTTACCGAGGCGAACGCGCAGGCGGTGAATCTGCCCGTCATCGACGAGGATTTGCCGCAGCGGAGATGCATCTATGGCGATATCGTCGAGGAACGCGGCGGCGATACCGCGTTCGACTCCATCCGGGTTTTCGACCGAGATGCCATAGCGGGCGGAGCCGTGTCGTAGCGTCAGTTCGAATCCGGGCCAGGTTCTGGGGATGCACGGGTTCAGAATAAGGATGTCGCCTTCACGGCACAGGCCGAGAATTGATTCGATTCCGGTGCGCTGCATCCAGGCCGCCGATCCGCTGTACCAGGTCCAGCCGCCCCGGCCGACATGAGGTGGTATCGCATAGACGTCAGCGGCGACGACATAGGGTTCGACTTTGTAGCGGTGCAGGTCCGCCCGTGTCCGCGCGTGGTTGATCGGGTTCAGCAGCGAGAACAGGTCCATCGCCTTTCCCCCTTGTCCCAGCGCGGCAAAAGCCATCGCCGACCACAGTGCGGCGTGGGTGTATTGACCGCCATTTTCACGAATTCCAGGGGGATAGCCCTTGATATAGCCGGGATCGTGCGGCGTTTTGTCGAATGGTGGTGCGAACAACAAAGCCAGCCCGTCCTTGGGCCGGATCAGATCGCGTTCGACTGCCGCCATGGCGCGGGCCGCCCGTTCCGGCTCGGCGGCTCGCGACAGAACGGCCCAGGATTGTGCAATCGAATCGATGCGGCATTCCGTACTGTTGGCTGATCCCAGCGGGGTTCCGTCGTCGAAGAATCCCCGGCGGTACCAATCGCCATCCCATGCTTCGGTCTCTAATGCGGCCTGAAGAGCCGAGGCATGGACGCGCCAGGAAACGACCCGGTCGTTCGCGCCGCGGGCGGCGGCCAGGGGCGTGAAGGCGGTCAGGGCCGCATGCAGCATCCAGCCTAGCCACACGCTTTCTCCTTCTCCCTTTTCTCCGACGCGGTTCATGCCGTCGTTCCAGTCGCCGGTGCCCATCAGCGGCAGGCCATGGCGTCCGAGGCCAAGGCTGCGATCAAGCGCCAGGGCGCAATGTTCGAACAACGGAGCGGTGCTGTCGTCGATTCCGGGGCGGAAGAAATTATCGGTTTCTCCCTCTTTCAGGCTCGGCCCGTTGATGAACGGCACCGATTCGTCGAGGATCGAACGATCCTGGGTGACGGCGACATAATGGGCGACTGCGATCGCCAACCAGACCCGATCGTCGGAGATACGGGTTCGCACCCCCTGGCCGGAATGGGGCAGCCACCAATGCTGGACGTCACCTTCGACGAACTGCCGTGCCGCCGCGCGCAGCAGATGGGTGCGGGTCATCGCCGGACACGTCGCGGCCAGCGCCATACCGTCCTGCAACTGATCGCGGAAGCCATAGGCTCCGCTGGCCTGATAGAAGGCCGACCGTGCCCATAGGCGGCAGGCCACGGTCTGGTACAGCAGCCATCCATTCAGCATGATGTCCATCGCGCGGTTGGGCGTCCGCACCTGGACCGCGCCAAGAAGGTCGTTCCAGAAATCGGCGACGTCCGTCTCCATCTGGTCGAGATCGGCCGTGCGGATGCGTTTAATCAGGCTTTGGGCTTCTTCCGCCGTCGCTGTCTCGCCCAGCAGGACGATGATTTCGGTTTTGGCCCCAGGGGCCAGATCGACGCGGACGCGCAGGACTCCGCACGGGTCGAGTCCAGCTCCAACCCGGTTCGACAGGGCGCCGATGCTTCCGGCGAGTGCTGCCGGTCGTGCCAGCGATCCGTTGCGACCGATGAACTCGCGGCGGTCGCCGGTCCATTCGGTCTGAAGGCCGCCGAGGTCAAGGAACGCAACGCGGTTGCCAAAAGCGTTTCGCCAGGGATTACGGGCCAGCATCGCTCCAGTCGCGCCGTCGATCTCGGTGGTGACGAAGGGCAGCGAGGCCGAACGTGAGGCACCAAGGACCCACTCGACATAGACCGTCACGGTCAGGCGACGATGGCGGCCCGAAAGGTTGCGCAACTCCAGGCGTGAAATCTTAACCGGATCGACAAGCGGTACGGTCTGGGACAGGTCGAGGACGATACCGTGCGATGAAAGCTGGAACCGGCTGTAGCCCCGTCCATGCCGGGCGGTATAAGTGGCCGTCTCGTCGCGAATGGGCGATGCGGTCGGCGTCCATATCACGCCGCTATCCTCGTCGCGCAGATAGATCGCCTCGCCGGGGCGGTCGGTGACGGGATCGTTCGACCACGGGGTTAACTGATTCTCGCGGCTGCTGACCGACCAAGTGTAGCCACCGCCATCGGTTGAGGTTTGAAAGCCGAAAGACGGATTGGCAATGACGTTGATCCAGGGGGCCGGAGTCGTTTGTCCCGGCCCGAGAACCGTCACATATTCCATTCCTTCGAGGGCAAATCCGCCCAGGCCATTGAAGAATTCCAGCTTGGGGAGGGGAGGGGGTGGCGTCCGAAGGGCGACGAATTCCTCTGTCGTGGATAATCTGAACGGAGTCGTCGTGGTTGGTCTGGCGCGGACCGGCCTGTCTGCGGGATCGCGACTTTCTGTCCGGCGGTCGAGTTGTTCGAACAGGCTACCGCGCTGAGAGACCAGCACGACCCGTGCCACCGACAAAAGCAGGGCAACCGTCGCGGCCGGAATCAAATCGGCCCGTAGGAGGAAAACGCGCCCTGGCTGTACGCTTTCGCTCTGGTGGCGAGGTTGGCTGACCCGGACCAGGGCATCCAGCGCGGTCTGGAGATCTTGGACATACGAGGGCGGGTGTTCGTTGAGGATCACCAGATCGACGGCCAGATTCTTCATCCGCCAGTATTCTTGTGCCAGCAAAACTTCGCGGGCGAGACCGATCGTGTCGGTGTCGGCGATCCGCAGCAGCAGAATCGGCAGGTCGCCGGAAATACCTTGCGGCCACAGATCAGATTGTGGCCCCGCGCCGCGCCGAATCGTATCGGAAGACGGACGCAAGGTTGACGCGGCATGAATCAAATGCCCGGCCAACCGCTGGAACAGACTGGCTTCGCCCGCCGAGATTCCAAGGTGATGACGCTGAACCTGTGCTTGGGTCCAAGCTAAAGTCGCTGCCCGGCCGAAGGCGGTGACGTCGCGATGCTTGTCTATGCAGGCCAGCACGCCCTCGCGGGTGGTGGCGACCATGGTCCAAAACGCGATGCGGACGGTTTCACCCGGCGCGATGCGAACGCGGCGGCGCAACGAGAAGATCGGGTCCAGCAAGGTGCCGACGCTGTTCGACAGGGGGCGGCCATCGATCATCGCGATTGCGGAGCGGATTGAATGGCCTCGGCCAAGAAAGCGGGCCCGGTCGGTTTCGAATCCGATAGCGCCGATGGTTTCACCTTCGACGACCGACAAATGAGCGGCCCAGACTTCCCGTTCGGCCGGATCTCGTCTCCGCCGCGTCGCTAGCAAAGCTCCGGTCGAGGCAAGGTATTCGGTCTCGACGAACAGTTTGGAAAATGCCGGATGCGCGATATCGGCCGCCTGGGGCGCCAGCACCAGTTCGGCATAAGACGTGACATCGATCTCTCTGCCCCGGCTATCGCCATTGACGATCGAAATCCGGCGGATTTCGGCATTGTCCTCGGCCGAGATCAGAACCTCCATTGTTGTTTTCAGCAATCCGTCGCGACGGGTGAATTCCGCCCGGTCCTCGTGGAATGAGATTTCGGACAGATCTGGCTCGTGTCCGGTGGGCTGAAGCCCCGCCGACCAGACCGCGCCGCTTCGGACGTCGCGGAGAAAGATGTACGAGCCGGAATCGTCGCAGGTGGAATCCTCGCGCCAACGGGTGACGGCAAGATCGTTCCAACGGGTATAGCCCGATCCAGACGCCGTAAGCATGGTGGTGAGCTGACCGTTCGACAACAGGTGGGTGGCGGGTGTCGCCTGGTGGGCATAGGCGAAGCAGCGTTCCCCCGACAACGCTGTTTCGAGCGGGGTATTGGAATTGACCTCGGCGGCCCAGGGATGCGCCACCGAAACGTCGCGCGGCATCCGCTCCTGCAACAACAATTCGGTCGCCTGGACGATCGGTTCTGCGTGGAACCGGGTCCGCATTGTTCCATCGAACAAAGCATCGGCGATGGCGATGATCGTCATGCCCTGGTGATGAGCCATGTAGGCGCGGACGACCGAAACAGTCTCGCCTTCGGGAACGCGGGACGGGGTGAAGTCGAGAGCCTCGTAGAAGCCATAGCGCCCCCGTGCGCCGTCTGTCGTCAGCCGGTTCAGATTGGCGGCGGCGGCATGGGGATCGACCATTGCGGCTAATGCTGTGGCATAGGGGGCGATTACCCGGTTTTTGCCCAACCCGCGTTTCAGACCCAGGCTGGGAACGCCGAAATTAGAATATTGGTAGGTGAATTCCTGATCGCGGGCGCTGTAGGCGGATTCCGAGATTCCCCAGGGCAGGCGTAGCGTCGCGCCGTATTCGATCTGTCGGCGGACCACCAGTCGGCTGGTCTGTTCGAGCAGGCTTCCCATCGGTCCGCGCATCACCAGCGAGGGCATCAAATACTCGAACATCGACCCGGACCAAGAGACCAGGGCGGCACTGTGCGCCACCGGAGCCATGGTTCGGCCCAGCCGAAACCAGTGCCGGGCCGGAATGTCGCCCTTGGCGATGGCGATAAAACTGGCGAGCCGGGCCTCCGATGCCAGCAGATCGTAACAGTTCGGGTCCAGCGTCCCTTCCGGCACCAGATACCCGATCGACAGCAACATGCGGCCGCGGTCGAGCAGGAAGCCGAACTCCATCGCCAGGGCCATCTCGCGGGCGGTCTTCTCCAGCGCCGAGAGACGGGCCGCCATCTTTGTCGTGTTGCCTGGTTCGGCATCGCGACGGTGGCTCTCGATCGTGTTCAGGCTCGCTTCGGTCCAGAACAGCAAGTCGGCGTCGCCATCCGTGCCGCGCTCGATCACCAGAGCGCGGGCAATATCGACCATGATTTCGGCTTGGGCCGCCATCCGGGCGAGGCCATCGCGGTCGGGAGATCCATAGCGCAGGATGGTGGTGATCACATCGATGGATTCGTCGAGTTGATCCCAGGTCACCGTCTGGGTCAGCGGGCCGTCGCGCAGGCTGGTCGCTTTTTCGCGCGTCAGATCCAGAACGTCATTCAACCCGGCACGGCGCGTTTCAATGTCGATCGGGAGTACCTGCCACTCCCGGCATGTGTTGGCGAGGGCGATGAGATGACCGGCGAGATTGCCGCTATCGACAGAGGAAATGTATTGAGGGTCGAGTGGACGCAAATCTCTCGTATCGTACCAATTATAGAAATGGCCGCGAAAGCGTGCCATCGACCCCATCGTCGCCAGTGTCGCCTCCAGCCGTTCGGCGGCGGTGGTGGTGCCGATCCAACCGAAATCGCGTGCGCACGCCACCGACAGCAGGTAAAGGCCAAGATTGGTCGGCGATGTCCGGTGTGCCAGAACCGGGATGGGGTCTTCCTGAAAATTGTCGGGTGGAAGCCAGTGATCGGTCGCGGTGACGAAACTTTCGAAGAATCTCCACGTTCTCCGCGCTGTTAGTCTCAGCGCCTGCGTATCGGGTTCCGAGACCGGCTGGTGTCCGGCTGTCCGCGGCGACAGACTGATCCAACGCGCGACCAGCGGAGAAACCAACCACAGCGACGCGATCGGAACGGCGATCATCCAGGTGCCTTGTTCCAGAAAAGCGACGCCGCCCAGTGTCACCAGGGCGATGATGGGAGCTCCCGCCATGCGGCGGATGAAGCCGATTGCGTCAAGGCGCGGGCCGATTGACGCCTGTGCCGCCGGAACCCATTCGAGCAGGTGACGGCGGCTGACGTACAGACGCCACAGGGTGCGGGTAATCGCATCGCTCATCAGCCATGCCTGATGCGCCCGGAAGATTACCACCAGGGCTGATAAGGTGACCGCTTGGACGAAATCGTCGCCCAGTGCACGAAGGTGGCTGATCAGCGTGACGCCGGGACGTTGCGGTTGAATCGCAGCGATGACCGGAATTAAGGCCGGAATGAAGATCGTCGCCAAAATGAAGCCGGTCCAGGCCAAGGCAGGCTCGAACGGCATTGTCCATCCTACGATCAGGGCCAGAATTGTCGTCGGTGCCGACAGGGTGGCGCGCAGGTTGTCGAGCATCTTCCAGCGGCCGATCTGAGGAAGGACGTCGATCCGTCCGTCTCGACCGGCGGGGATCGGCCCACAGCCGAGAATCCACGGCAACAACTGCCAGTCGCCTCTGGCCCAGCGATAGTGACGCAGGGCATCGACGTCATAACGGGCGGGGAATTCCTCGACCACCTCGACATCCGAGGCGAGACCGGCCCGGACGAACACGCCTTCGAACAGGTCGTGACTGAGCAGCGTTGAATCCGGCACCCGTCCGGCCAGGGCGGCTTCGAAGGCATCGACGTCATAGATGCCTTTGCCGACATAAGACCCTTCGCCGTACAGATCCTGATAAACGTCGGATACCGCCGAAACATAAGGATTGATGCCGCTCATGCTGGAGAAAATGCGTTGGAATGCCGACCCTTCGCGACCGATCGGCAGAGACGGCGTTACCCGTGGCTGCAAGAGGCCATAGCCCTCGATCACCCGCCCGGTTAACGCGTCAAAGCGAGGCCGGTTGAGCGGATGCGCCATCTTGCCGATCAGGCGGCGGGCGGTGTCGCGTGGCAGACGGGTATCGGCATCCAGGGTGATAACGAAGCGGATATCGGGGGGGGGCGATGGCATCTCGCCACCAATAGCAACGAAACTGGTGTCGGTGGCACCGCGCAGCAGCCGGTTCAGTTCATGGAGTTTGCCGCGTTTGCGCTCCCAGCCCATCCAGCGTTTTNCGCCTTCGCTCCAGATTCGTTTGCGGTGAAACAGGTAGAATCTGGCTCCCGCCGGGGCTGGACCATGCTGGCGATTGAGCCGTTCGATTCCCGCTGCCGCCACCGTCAGCAGGAAATTGTCCTCCACAGTCGTCTCTGTCGTCGAATCGGTCCAGTCGGAGAGTAGGGCGTAATGGATTTCCCCCTCGGGGCTGGCGAGGTGGTGGATTTCCAGCCGTTCGATCTGTTCTTCGATCGCCTCGGTCGATGTCAGCAGGCAGGGGACGACGACGATGGTCCGCAACGGTGCGGCGATCCCGTGGGAGAGTTCCAGTCCCGGTAGCAAGGTTGGCCTAAACCCAAAGGTTACGACCCGATTGACCAGGGCGACGGCCGCATCGATTGCCGGGGTCAGCCCCAACGCCGCGAGCAGGCACAGGCTGATCGTTTCCAGTCCGTTCAGCCAAAGAGTCAGCAGCGGCATCGCGAGGAGAAGGGTGGCGATTCCTCCGGTGGCGAGGGCATAGCCACCGATGCCGAACAGCCGGATCAACCGTACCGGCCAGCGCCTCAGACGCGGGTGATAGCTGATCGTGTTTTCGAACTCGGTGCGTCCCCCGGCGATCAGATAGTATCCAGGATCGTTGAGTCGGTTCGTTTCCTCTTCCGTGACGGTTTCGTGCTGGGATTTAGCGGCGGCGATGGCGGCGTGGGTGACCTCAAGCTCCGACAGCCCCGACCGTCGCGCCAGATCCTCGACCGCGCAGCGGTATAGGTTGCGGGTCGGGAAATCCATCGCATCGAATGCGCATTCGGAGGCCAGTGCGTCATCGACCAGGCAAATGCTTTCGACGATCTCGTTCCAATCGATCTCGGAAATCAGGCGCAGGCTGGTGATGATGTTGCGGACGGTGACATTGGCGGCCCCGAGGCGTCGGTGACTGTCATGAACGACCGTTTCGACGGTTACGCCCTGAGCCGCCAGACGGCGGTCGAGCCAACTCAGCGCCGGGGTAATCCGCACATCCTGATCGCGCAAGCGGTGGACCAATTGGACCGCGAACGCCTCGGCCATCAGGACCGTCCCCTGTCCGGCGAGGATATTCTCGATCGGTTCAACATCGCTCCCCTCGAGTCCCAACAGGCGGTCGGCCAGAGCGTTCGCTTGCTGGCGGGCGGCGCGATCCGTCAGAATCTGTTGCCCCACCCGTCGTAAATTCTCGATCAGTACGATCTGGAGGGTGATCGATACCGCCCACAACTCGCCGATCGTCAGCGGCTGGATCTCCTGGTAAGCGCGGACATACCGGATCAGCATGCTGGGATCGAAACGGCTGTCGCCATGGGCGACAAAGGCCCAGGCCAGTCCGAACACCCGAGGGTAGAGGGCGAACGGACCTTCGGAAAGTTTCGGCAATTGCCGGTAATAGCTGCTGGGCAAGTTGGACTGAATTTCGCGGATCTGGCGCTCGATGACGTAATAATTATCGACCAGCCATTCCGCTGCCGGGGTGATCGCGCCACCTTCGTCGATGACCCCCACCATGTCCCGATAAGCGCCCAGCAGAACGGTTCCATTGTCGGCCAGCCGAGGGGCCAGTGGACGTCCCCGGATTGACTTGGCCGTTACTGTCTGGGCGACCGCCAGACTGCGGGCATGCTCTTCGATTCGCTCGACGCTGAACAACTCTTCACGAATCGGCTCACGGTCGTCCCAGAGCGACGCGACGCGGGAGCGGAACGGTAATCGGATGGAAAAAGATCTGAGGAAGGGAAGAAATGATCGCATCGGCCCCGGTCTCCTTCTCGCTGCGCGCGGCGGTATCGCGGAACTCGCGTCTGAACGAGCAAGACCCTTTGTGGCTATTTCTAAGCGAATGGACGGTTCGTCGTTTTGACGAAAACGATTTTTCGCCTCGGGTCCAGGCCATCGGCATGGGAAAGAGAGGGCGTTCGCCGGAATTTTTAGCCGACGTTACGTTTTTTTAAGCTGTTTTTGTAGCCGATTGTCTATTGGCAATTAGTATTGCCGACGCTTCGGTGTCGTTTGTATGCTTATCTATTGTTGTCCGATTCGCATCGGAGTCAACAATACTTTTATATATTTATAATGTGTTGTGTGCCGGCGTCTCGCCATTTATGACGATGAAAGGGCAGGCCGGGCGTCAGGGCTGACGCGCGGCCTCCATTTCGGCGGTTGCCTCGGCCAGATCGGCGGCAAAGGCCGGATTGGCGAACAAGCGTTCGGCGATGATAAGACCTGCCATCCGTCCGGCTTCGACGTCGCTGGGGTAGTGGACGCCACCGATCATCCGCTGCTCGCCATAGTGCCGGGCGCGAGCGAACAGGGCATCGCGACGGTCGGGGGCCATCCGAGCCAGTACTTCGGCGGTCAGCATCGCATAGGCGTTGTGACGGCTGGGATAAGAGCTGCCCTTGGGCCGGGTGACACAGGGATCGAGGGTCGGTTCAACCAGGAACGGTCTGGGGCGCAGCCAGACCGCTTTCGTTGCGGCAACAATCTGATTCAGATCGTCGCCCAACCGCTCGAACAGGGCGCGGGTCTTGGGCAACCGGTCGAGGTCCAGGTCGCCAATAGCAGGAAGGAAACGGTCGATCCCCTTATCCTCATCGGCTTGAGCCTGCTTCACCTGAGCTTCTGTGCGCTGCCTCTGCAACGAGAGCAGATAGTCGATTTCACTGCGAATAAAGGTCTCGTCGCGCGGGGGCGGCGGCAGGAGGCTGACCAGATCTACTTTCTCCGCACCAAGGTACCCGATGCGTGCCGAGCTGTCGGCATAGGCCGGGAAGGCAATGACGACGAGCAGAAGGAGAACGGCAAAAAAACGGCGCATCGGGGCTTCCTTTGGACTGGAAAAGCACTTTCTACAGAATCTAAGACGTAGACGCATTTATAGGGGTGTGATCTCTCCTGTCCAGAGGCATTTCTCTTTGAAGCCGTTGCAGGGTTGCCCGTCCCGCTGGCCCCAGCGAGACAGTCCACCGTCGGCCATCGCAATTCATGCGGATATGTCCGCCCCGTGCCATTTCCTGGAGACAAGCGGACAGTGATTTGTGCCGTCCGCAATCCGATATCACCCCCTCGACAACCGAGACGACCCGGCCCAATGGCTGCGGGGCGGGCAAGACAAGCTCCAGCACGGTCCGCCACATCTGATCGCGGCACGTGGGATCGCACCGTTCCACCGGTGTGGCGGGCGCGGTCATGATGGAGTGGGCGAGGACAAGGTGTCGAGCGCGGCGATGAAGGCTCCCAGGCCCGAGCGCCGGACCGGAACGAAGGGCTTGCTCCACCGGCGGCACAGTTTCTTCAACTGATCGTGAGCGGCATGGCTGACACAATCGACCGGGAACATCACCGCGTCCGCATTGCCCAGCAGCCCCTGCAAGCGGCCGATATTGTCTTCGACGCCGCCGTCATGGTGGATCAAAATGCCGTTCCGCTCCGACACTAGTTTTTGCAGATGCGGCACCTGCACCGATCGTCCACCGACATACAGAATGCAGCGACCGCACAAATCGGGGCGGTTGCACGGTGCGGGGCAACTTGGTCGGTCTCGGCCGCCTGGCAAGGCTTCGTTCAACCGTGCTTCCAATGTCTCGACCTCGGCACGCAGAGCCGTCAGTTCCGTGGTCTGTTCGGTTAGACTGCGGTCAAGATCGCCGATGATTTCTTCGGCGATGCGGGTACGATCCTCGGCCTTGCGGGCGCGATTCTCGGCAAGATCCAGAGCTTGTTGTAAATCCTGCTGAATGACCTTCAACGACCGGATTTGCTCCGTTGTGTCACCGCATTCGCGCAGACGCCGATTCTCGGCCTGTTCGAGGGCAAGCAGGTCGCGCAAAGCGGTGTCTCTGCTGGCGATTTCGTGGTGGAGCCGTTCCTGCTGGCGTTTGATTTTGCTGTTCAGCTCGGCCTTTTCTTTTTCCAGGCCGGCCATTTGCCTCATGTCCGCCCGCACCATCGATCCCACCTGATGCGACAGCATGTGGATTTCGCCGAACACCAGAGATTGAAGGGAATCGTCGGTGGCGGGGTGGGTCATCAGCGCCCAGAGCGGCCCGGCGACCTCGCCCCGACCCAGGCACTCTTTCCACAGCGTTTCGACCGCATCGCGATTGGTGACCCGAGAGAAGCGCTTGATCGATAGGGCGTATTTGCGATCAAGCGCCTTATGGAGGGCTTTGCCGAGCGAACGGTCGCGTGAGGCGAGATGGACCATCGCCGAATGGATTTCATATTCGGTCGGATTCGGCTTGGCCAATTCCAGGCCGTTGCGTGACGCGATTCCGCGCAGTTCCGGCAGTGAGAGGCAGGTGCCGATAATGGTGCAATGACAATGGGTATCGATCTCCCATAATTTGCGGCGCAGACGAAGGCGGGGTTCGGGGGGGACCTGATCGCTTTGACAGACCTGACACATGGGGGGAACTCCCTGACGCAAATGCGAGTCATTATTAATATCGATGACTATCGTCTTTCCGTGTCGTTTTTGTCAATGGTCACTTTCTCCTGTTGCGCTTATCGGCAGCGGAGGCTGCCCTCTATTCCTGATGGTTGATCGACCGGAATAGGCGTTGACTCCATCGATGTCAGATGCGAATCACTCGCAAATTGCGGCGAGGTCGGTTCTTAAGTCGCCGCAATCCTGTCCGGGAGTGAGGAAGCGGTGGGGGATGGCGTCAAACCGGCGGTCATGGTTTTGAGTGGAATACGAAGATGGAAAGCGGCCGTGTTCGGCGGGTCTGGAAACCATTCGCGGTCCGAGGAAACGAATCTGGTCGCCGCGCTGAATAAGGCGGTGTTCGACTCGGTTGCCGACGGTATTCTTAGCCTTGATCAGGAAGGCCGGATTACCTTCGTCAATCGTGCCGCCGAGCATCTGAGCGGTTGGAGCGAGCGCGAGACCCTTGGGCTTGCCGGTGAAGCGGTTTTTCCTTTCGTGTCTCTGTTGCCACAACAAGGACGCGTCGTTGCCCGCGAGCGGGTCGAGGCGGTTCTGCGGGGACGCGACGGGCTGTCGATTCCGATCGAGATCGTCGCCGCGCCGATTGTCGAAGCGCGCCGGGTGACTGGATCTGTGGTGGTGTTCCGCGATATCCGCGAACGTCGTCATGCCGAGGAAAGCCGCAAGCTGGCGGCGGCGGTGGTGGAGTGGTCGCCCCAGGCGATCATCGTGGCTGACCTGTCCGGGACGATTATCATTGTTAATCCGGCCTTTTCCCGTCTGTCGGGATACGAGGCCGCGGATATCATCGGCCGCCCGGTGTCTGTACTGCGTTCCAGCCATCACGATTCTGCCTTTCACGCTGCGATCCGTCGCGCCCTCGACCGCGAGGGCATCTGGTGTGGCGAAGTGTGGAACCGTCATAAGGACGGCACGCCTTATGCTGTGTGGCTCAGTATCACCCGTGTCGTCGCCGAGGCTGGCGGAGGTGGATTTCTGGTCGGCTTTTATTTCGACATCACCGAACGCAAGCGCCACGAGGAAAGAATCCTGCGCGAGGCGAAGCACGATCCCCTGACCGGCTTGCCCAATCGGCGAATGTTCGAAGAGACGTTACAGGCGATTCTAACGCAGGAGCGGGGCGAAGGGCATCGGGTTGCCGTGCTGTTGATCGACCTTGACGGGTTCAAGGCTGTCAACGACACGCGCGGCCACGATGCTGGCGATGCGTTGCTGTGTGAAATGGCGCGGCGGATGGCGGCGGCAGTCCGGGTTGACGACATGGTGGCCCGCCTTGGCGGCGATGAATTCGTCATCGTACTGGCTCCGGTCGAAAGCGACGGGGTAGCCCGGCGGGTTGCCGCCCATCTGGTGGAGCAATTGTCCCGGCCAATGGCGTTTGACGGCGGCCCGCTCAAGGTCTCCGCCAGCATTGGCATCGCTCTGGGAGGCGATGGCTCCGAGGCCGCCGATCTTCTGAAGCGTGCCGATACCGCGATGTATGCGGTGAAGCGGGCGGGAAAGCATGGTTTTCAGATCAACAGTTCGGATTAAGCCATGACGTCTCTGACACCTGACCTGATCCAATCCCGTCGTAGCAATCAGACCGTTCGGGCCATGCCTTTGGCGCAGGCGAAGATTGGAAACGTGTTGCGGGTCGTTGCTTTGAGAGGCGGCGGAAAAGAAATCGAGGAACTGGCCGCCGCCGGATTTACGCCGGGCAGACTCTGTGTCGTGCTTAGTCTGCTGCCCGGCGGAGCAACCCTGATCGGTCTCGACGAACGCCGACTGGCGATCGGCAGCAATGTTGCCGCAGAGATCTGGGTCCGGCTGGTCGCGGGATAAGACGCGCCATTAACGGGCGGGTGGCTCAGTTTAATGCATCAGCCGAAGATCCGTTTCGATGCGACATCATTCGCGACGTTGTCATCTCGTTTTGGTCCGATGTCGGGTGAATATCGACCGTCGCGGCAAAGACATAGCCCGCCGACCGAACCGAGCGAACGGGAAGACTTTCCCCTGTGATCGAATTGACCTTGCGGCGCAGGCGCGTCATCACTGCGTCGATGCTGCGGTCGTCATATCCGCCGACTTCCTTACCCAAGGCGGCGGCAATGCGATCACGCATCACGGTCTGTCCTGCTTTTTCGGTCAGACTGCGTAGAACCTGATATTCGGCGTTGGTCAAAGAGGCCGGAAGACCGTTCGGCGCGATCAGCAGCCAGTTCAGCGCGTCGAACACCCATGGCCCGTCGGGAGTGCGGGCGGCCTGTCTGGGGGCGTTGCTGGGGTCTTCGTCCAACCGACTGAGCAGGCTGCGGATTACCGCTTCAAGTTCGCGCATCGAGACCGGCATCACCAGATAGGCATCGGCTCCGACGCTGAGGGCCAGAACTTTGTCGTCGAGATTGTCGTGAGCCGAGAGCATCACGATTCGAACCGAGCGGTTCCGCCGTAATTGAGTGACCAGCGAATAGGCGCCGTCGCCGGAAATATCATTGTTGAGGATGACGACTCCCGAAAAGCGGGGGGAGATAAACTCCTCCATCTCGGTTCCTGGCGCAACCCGACGAACCGACATTCCGAACAGGGACAGGTAACGGATAACGTCGCCACAATATTCCGTATCCTGTTCGACCATAACGATGTTCTTCATTGTACGAAAACCCTTCCCGCCAATGTTCATCTGTCTGGGGGGGCGAAACCACGATGCAAGGTCAGCCAATGTGAAGCCATCCTGCTGCGTTTCGCCTGCGCTGCTTCCGTGTTTGGTTCGGCGCAGCAGCCCAAATCATACGAATGACACATAACCTTGTTCATATCAAGACCATGATGATGGTCGTTGATGTAACTTAACGATTTAACTCTACAACAGATTGTGACGGATCTGAGAGATTCGGATTCTACCTAAATTTAAAAAGCCTATTTTAGACCGATATTTTTTAGTTTTTTGATGAGTGTTTTCCGACTCTCTCGTCTTTACTGTTAATAGCTATATTATTAATTGGGGTTATCTATAATTATAAACGTATAATTAGTTATCAAATTATTTCGTCATATAATTTTTATATACATTTTTATTCGTTTTTTATTCTAAAGCCGCGCCTTTCTCGCCTTATTGGTTTGACTCAACATGAGTAGGCTGCTGAAAATGAAGGATATTTTTGCCAACACCATTAGCCGGATCGACTTCATCGATGGGATGATCCGCATCGAACTCGTCACGCTCTCTCCCTCCCTCGATTCGATAGAAGGGGGTGGGGATGGGCAGGGGGCGAGCATCAAAGTAAGATATGCTTTGTATATGCCTTTGGGCGGATTCATGCGCAGCGCGCTCACCCAGGAAAAATTCATCCAGGAAATGGTGAGTCGCGGCATCCTGCTCACCCCGGCCGCACCGTCTCAGGCTGCGGAAGACTCCACCTCACCAGTTTCACCAGATTTTATTTGAGTGAGCGTCCTGTGGAATCTCATTATTGGCCCTGAATTTTATTTTTATTTGTTTAATTCTTCATTTATGTCTTATTCTTCTGTAAATAATTGTTTTTAATTGATTGGTGTTTTATTTGGATGGTGGTGTAAATGGAAGCGGGGCGTTGGTGTCGTCTGCTTCGGTTGACATCGTTACCATGTTCCGTCCGGCGGCTTTGGCTCGGTACAGCGCCCGGTCGGCTCTCCTCATCAGTCGATCGAAATCGACGGGTTGCCCTGCTTCCAAGGTTGCAGTGCCGATGCTGACGGTCAGGTACAGTCCTTCATTTCCAACGTCGAGCTTAGTGCTTTTGATTTCGTCGCGGAGATTCTCCGCCGCCGCCACGGCACCTTCGGCATCGGAATCCGGTAGTAGGATGACGAATTCCTCTCCACCGAACCGTCCGACCAAATCGGCGGTGCGCACATTGCGCTCCATCAGGGTGGCCAAGGCACGAAGGCATGTGTCTCCTGCCAGATGCCCCAGGCGGTCATTGACGTTTTTGAAGTAATCGATATCGATCACGAGCAGAGACAGCGGGCGCAGTGTGCGATTATGGCGTTCGACTTCGACGGCATAAGTTTGAAGAAATTTGTGTCGATTGGCCAGCCCGGTCAATTGGTCGTGCATCGCCATTATTTCCATTGATTTGCGGGCTTCGATCAGATCCGAAACAGAGATTGAAAGCGCTTGATTCATCTGCTGGAGTTCAAGGCTGCGTTGACTCAGAAGTTGTTCTGCTTTCCGCCACTTCGTGATGTCGATCAGCGCTATATTGTCTCCGTGTCCGGGCTGGCCGCAGCGACCTTCCAGAATGATGGATGCGCCCAGGTTCGCTGAGGTCGGCTTTAACGCGACCTCGCACCGTTCGATCCCGCTGTTGTCGGGGAGAGAGCGAAGAAAATGAGCGAGATCGGACTGTGACGAATCGGAGATGAACGCCTCCAGTCGTTTTTGGCCGATCTGGTGCTGTGGTATGTCCAGCAGGGTTAGGGCAACGTGATTGGCACGCTCGATCATCCCCGTCCGGTTCAGCGTCACATAACCGACCGGAGCAAAATCGTAGAGCGCGGTATAGCGTTCCAGGGCTTCTTCGGTGGCGGCGCGCATCTCGATCAGAGCTTCGTTCTGCATCTCCAGTTCGACTTGATGGACTCGAAGTTCGTGGATAAGACGCTGTGGATCATCCGCAGATAGGTTGTGAGCGACGGGCCTTTTCTTCAGCACCCGTTCCGCGAGCCGATGCAGCTTTTGTTTGTCAGTCGGATCATCCAGGTGACGGGCCAAGGGTAACCTCAACGGTCAGGGTTCCCTGCGCCGCATCAACAGCAGGGTCGAGTCCGCTTCGTCACGATCCAGCAGCGTCAATTATCCACAAATATTGTTGTTGCTTGTGGCTATTGACGATGAGGTTGTTTTACAACTGTTATATCGACAGCCCGGTCGTGATGTTCTGCCGCGCTGCTGGGTGTTTCAACACCCTGACCTTTCTCTCCCGTCCAACTGGTATCGATTCGTGCGGACGGGACACCGGCGGCGACCAGCGCGTTGCGCACCTGATCGGCGCGCTTTTCGGATAGAGACAGGTTGGACGAGGCACTTCCGATTCGGTCGGTCTTGCCGATCACCGTTACCCGCGTTGTGTCGTCGTGCGCAACGACATAGGCGACGTTTTGGACGATCATCCGCCCCCGTTCGTCGATCTCTGTCTTATTGCTGTCGAAAAAGATCTGGTACCAAGCCCCGGCTAGTTCGGGACTTGGCGTCGATCCAGTGTGCCGACGGGGCGATCCGTCTTCCGGTTCGGTGCAGCCTGGAGCGGTCGAAAGGGCGGCAATGGCAATCAACGCCACCACCAACGGTCCCGATTTTTTGGACGGATACATTGCGTTTTCCTCTGCTCTGACGGTTAGACAGATCTAACGCCAAACCGGACGGCCGAGATTGACTTGGTTTTTGTTGGTGAGGGCACCGGCACCTGCGCCAACCGCTCCACCGATCAGTGCGCCTTCGAGCGGGGCGCCGACCAAAAATCCGCCCAGTGCGCCGACACCGGCGCCGATTCCGCCACCGCTCAGGGCGCGGTCTCCGGTGCTCGATCCGCAGGCCGACAGGGTGGAGGTGGCCAGAATCACCGCAACGGCGAAAAGTATCCGGTTCATCGCTTTTTTCCTTTTATGCCGTCGCCAAACAGCGGCGGTGGGATCGTTATGGCTTGATCAACTGGATCGTTGCGCGCCGATTCTGCGGTTCCCGCACACCATCGGGGGTTGCGAGCAGCAGGTCGCTCTCTCCCTTGCCTTCGATGCTGATCGTCTCGGCTGGAATGCCGTTGGAGGTCAGTTCCTGTTCAACCGATTTACCGCGGCGTAACGACAGTGAATGGTTGTATTTATCCGTTCCGGATGTGTCGGTGTAGCCGACGATTTTTGCCTTGGATCCCTTGGTCGCCGTAATCGCTTTGATGGCGGCGGCGATGACCTGTCGCGAGGCTGGCATCAGGTCGGACTTATCGAAATCAAAGAACACAATGAAAGACGTCGGTTGTTTCCGTGCCACGGAATCATTGGATTCCTCTGCCGCAGGTGCGGCACGCGCGCTTTGCCGGGCGGCGATCTGGGTGATTGTCGCTCTGAATCCATCGCGGCATTCCCGGATACGTTCGGTTTCCCATCCCTCGTATTGCTCGTGCAGCCAGCAATCGAACTGGGTCTGAGCGGTTGAACTCCATTGCGGAAACAGGCGCGGCGCATCGCCTGCCAGAAGCGTGACAAGATATCCTCGCGCGACCCGAAGATCGGCGGCGGCATCGGCATCCGAGACGTGCCAATCTTCCAGTCGCTCGGGCGGCACCGCGTTTCCAGCGGCGGCGGCAAGCCCTTTCTTGGCGAAGACCTGTTGCGCGAACCAGTCGTATTCTCCCCATTCGTACAGAGCCAGGGTTCTGTAATCGGTGGTCAGAGCTTGGGTAAAGGGCGATCCGGTCGGTGTTGTGCGGTTCAGGAGTTCCAACTGGTAGGTGCTGCGCGGGATCATTCCGTTCTGCGGCGTGCCGGTGCAGGCGGCAAGGCCACACAGAAGCAGGGGAGCCATCAGGTGCAAAGCGCGCTTCATCTGTTTTGATCCTGTCCTGTTCGTTTCAGTCGGCGATGACTAGATCCGTCCTGTGAACAGCAGGATGATGACGATGATTAAAATAATTCCGACACCGCTGCTCGGGTAATACCCCCAATTCGCACTATGCGGCCATCTCGGCAGGGCACCGATCAGGAACAAAATTAGAATAATCAGCAGAAGTGTAGACATGGAGCGCACTCCTTAAAGCAGAGGAATGGCAGGGGCGCGGCAACCGGAAGACCTCCGGTCTCCATTGTGACTCTGCCATCGGAAAATGAATAAAAGTAAAAGCGATGCCGCATGAAAGTCGCGGCGTCGTGATTGACGATGAAAAATAGCAAGAATAAAAGCGGATGATCAGTATCGGAAAACACCCAAATTGCGGCGTGCCCGTTATTTTGGTCTGATCGGAATGATGCGTGCGCCGAGATTTGGTCTGGCTCGCGTCCCTTTAAATCGCGGGGAGCGGTCGAATTCCCCGACCGCTTGCGCTGTGCGGCCGGGGTCGGGTCGTTTGGGGGCGACCTGTCAGTTCCGAAGAGCGTTCTACTCTTCCCGTGGGATCTGGCGCTTCTGGCCAAGATCATCAACGGCGACATAGGTGAACATCGCGCTGGTGACCTTGACCTGGGTGTCGTTTCCGCCATGGCGACGGACCCAACTTTCGACCCGGATCGCGATCGATGTGCGGCCGATGTGCTTGATGTCGGTGTAGCAGCTTAGTTCGTCGCCGACATAGACAGGCTGGTGAAACTCCATCCCCTCGACGGCGACGGTGGCACAACGTCCGCTGGCACGACGATAAGCATGAGTGCCTCCGGCCAGATCCATCTGACTGAGCAGCCAGCCACCAAAAACATGCCCGAACATATTGGTATCGGCGGGCATCGCAATGGTCCGAATCGAAAGCCGTCCATTCGGGCTATCCGACGTTCCAACGCTCTCGCTCATTAGCTTTTCTCTCTTGGTCTATATCTTGTATTGGGGGCGTGGTGCGCCACAGCATGGGCTTGCACCCGGCGGCCACCCCCCTATAATGCCCGCCATGTCAGACCTGTTCCAGCAGCTTGCTCCCAAAAGCACCGACTATTCCGCCAAGGACATCGAAGTTCTTGAAGGACTTGAACCCGTTCGCCGTCGTCCCGGTATGTATATCGGCGGTACCGACGATCGCGCTCTTCATCATCTTGTCGCCGAAGTGCTCGACAATGCGATGGACGAGGCGGTGGCTGGCCATGCCAGCTGGATCGAGCTGGAATTGTCGGTAGACGGTACCGCGACGATCCGTGATAACGGGCGCGGCATCCCGATCGACCCTCACCCTAAATTCCCAGACAAGAGTGCGTTGGAAGTGATTCTGACGACGCTGCATTCGGGTGGAAAGTTCGGCGGCGATGCCTATAAGGTCTCGGGCGGTCTGCACGGCGTCGGCGTTTCGGTGGTCAACGCCTTGTCCGACAAGCTGGTGGTTGAGGTCGCGCGCGATCGCACCTTGTACAGTCAGACTTTCTCACGCGGTCTGCCGATGGGGCCGCTGCAAAAGGTCGGCCCGGTTCAAAACCGGCGCGGTACGGCCGTGATGTTCCATCCCGATCCGCAGATTTTCGGCGAGCGAGCGCATTTACGCGCCGGTCCAATGTACAGGCTGGCCCGCTCCAAGGCGTATTTGTTCCGGGGCGTCGAAATTCACTGGAAGTGCGACCCGCTGCTGATCGCCGAGAACGACGAGATTCCAGCAAAGGACACCTTGCACTTCCCCGGCGGTCTGTCCGATTTTCTGCGTGCCGTTTTGAAAGAGCGGCCGCTGGTCACGCGCGATCTGTTCGACGGTACTGCGCCGCTGGCCGACGATATGGGACAGGTCGAGTGGGCGGTGGCGTGGCCAGAAGATGACGAGGATGGTTTCGTCAACACCTACTGTAACACTGTCCCGACTCCCGATGGTGGCACCCACGAAGCCGGGTTCCGCACCGCGCTAACCCGTGCTCTGCGTGCGCATGGCGATCTGGCAGGCAATAAGAAAGCGGCGCAGATCACCGCGGAAGACGTGATGGCTGGCGCTTGCGTGATGGTCAGCCTGTTCTTGCGTGATCCGCAATTCCAGGGGCAGACCAAGGAAAAGCTGGTCAGTCCCGAGGCGGCGCGGTTGGTGGAAAATGCGGTCAAGGATCGGCTGGACCATTGGCTGTCGGCGGACAAGGCATCGGCCGCCGCGTTGCTGTCCCGTCTGATCGATCGCGCCGAGGAACGGCTGCGTCGTCGTCAGGCCAAGGAAATGAACCGCAAGACCGCGACCAAGCGGCTGCGTCTGCCCGGCAAGCTGGCCGACTGTTCGCGCTCGGTCAATGTCGGTACCGAACTGTTTCTGGTCGAGGGCGATTCCGCCGGTGGCTCGGCCAAGCAAGGTCGTAACCGTGAGACCCAGGCGATCCTGCCCCTGCGCGGCAAGATCTTGAACGTCGCCTCGGCCTCGTCCGATAAAATGCGTCAGAATCAGGAACTGAAAGATCTGATGGAGGCGCTAGGCTGCGGCACTCGCGAACATTATGACAGCGAGAAGCTGCGCTACGAAAAAATCATCATCATGACCGACGCCGATGTTGACGGTGCTCACATCGCTTCGCTTCTGATGACCTTTTTCTATCAGGAATTGCCCAATCTGATCCGCGACGGTCATCTCTATCTGGCGATGCCGCCATTGTTCCGCCTCGCTCATGGCCAGACCGTCGTCTATGCCCGCGACGACGCTCATAAGGAAGAACTGCTGCGGACAGTTTTCGCGGGCAAGAAAAATATCGAGATCAGCCGGTTCAAGGGTCTGGGCGAAATGCCGCCGTCCCAGCTCAAGGAAACCACGATGGACCCGGCCCGGCGCATCCTGCTCCAGGTCACTATCCCCGCGTCCCGCACCGAAGAGGAAAAGGAAGAGGGGAAGGAAGTTGCCCGGCTGGTCGAAAGCCTGATGGGCCGTAAGCCGGAACTCCGCTTCCGCTTCATCCAGGAACACGCTCGTTTTGCCACCGACCTCGACGTTTAGGGTCGGTGGGGGGGGCGGGCAGCCGCGCGGGTTCCGCTAACGCGGCCGGGTTTTTGTATTCCGCTGGCGCGGCCGGGCTATCGCCCGGACCCATTTGGAGGCACAGCCTCCAAGCCTCCCGTTTTATTGAAAGCGGTGGGTGTTCGGGAGGCGGAGCCTCCTGATACGGGGATTGGGGGCGCACAGCCCCCCAAAGCCGCCCTGACCACTCCCCCCCCAAAGAAAAACCCCCACCGCCTGGCCCAGGCGGTGGGGGTTTTGACGTTGGACGGTGTTTAGGCCGCCAGTGACGGATAGCCCAGACGCTCGGCCAGCTTCTTGAGCAGATCCTCGGCGGCGTCGCTGATGATCGTTCCGGGCGGGAAGATCGCGGCGGCACCAGCTTGATACAACTCGTCCCAATCCTGGGGCGGGATAACGCCACCGACGACGATCATCATGTCCTCGGCACCCAATTTGGCGAGTTCTTCGCGCAGCTTCGGCACCAGGGTCAGGTGACCGGCGGCCAGCGACGAGGCTCCGATGATGTGGCAATCGTTCTCGACCGCCTGACGGGCTGCTTCTTCCGGGGTCTGGAACAGAGGTCCGACATCGACGTCAAAACCAAGATCGGCGAAAGCGGTGGCAATCACCTTCTGGCCCCGGTCGTGGCCATCCTGGCCCATCTTGGCAACCATGATGCGGGGACGGCGGCCGTCCAATTCCTGGAAACGGCGGACCAGTTCCTGAACTTTCGACACGCGACCGGCCCCCCGGCTGTTGATCTCGCCGGCATAGACGCCGGAAATGGTGCGGATTTCCGCCTTGTGACGGCCATAGACCGTTTCAAGCGCCGACGAGATTTCGCCGACGGTCGCCCGCGCTCTGATCGCATCGACCGACAGGGCGAGCAGGTTACCCTCGCCAGTTTCCGCCGCTTTGGTCAGGGCGTCGAGGGTCTGCTGGCAGCGAACCGAATCGCGTTCAGCCCGCAGCTTCTGAAGCTGGGCGATCTGGCTGGCTCGGACGGCGGTGTTATCAACCTTCAGGACGTCGATCGGCTGGTCGTCTTCGACCTGATACTTGTTGACGCCCAGCACCGTTTGACGACCCGAATCGATTCTGGCCTGGGTGCGGGCGGCGGCTTCCTCAATCCGCATCTTGGGAATGCCGGTCTCGATTGCCTTGGCCATGCCGCCGGTGGCTTCGACTTCCTGGATGTGAGCCCAGGCGCTTTCGGCCAGTTCACGGGTCAGCCGCTCGACATAATAGCTGCCGCCCCAGGGATCGATCACGCGGCAGGTGCCGCTTTCCTGCTGGAGGAACAACTGGGTATTGCGGGCGATGCGGGCCGAGAAATCAGTCGGCAGAGCCAGCGCTTCGTCCAGCGCGTTGGTGTGCAGCGACTGAGTATGGCCCTGGGTTGCTGCCATCGCTTCGATACAGGTGCGCGGGACGTTGTTGAATACGTCCTGCGCGGTCAGGCTCCAGCCCGAAGTCTGCGAGTGGGTGCGCAACGACAGCGACTTGTCGCTTTTGGGGTCGAACTGCTTGATCAGCTTGGCCCACAGCATGCGCCCGGCGCGCATCTTGGCGACTTCCATGAAGAAGTTCATGCCGATTGCCCAGAAGAACGACAGGCGCGGCGCGAACTGATCGATCGTCATTCCGGTAGCAATGCCCGCGCGAGCATATTCAACGCCATCGGCCAGGGTATAGGCCAGTTCGAGATCGGCGGTGGCTCCGGCTTCCTGGAGGTGATACCCCGAGATGCTGATCGAATTGAATTTCGGCATGTTTTGCGCGGTATAGGCAAAAATGTCCGAAATGATCCGCATCGAGGGCTTGGGCGGATAGATGTAGGTGTTGCGGACCATGAACTCCTTCAGAATGTCATTCTGAATGGTTCCTGACAGCTTATCCGCGCTGACGCCCTGTTCCTCGGCGGCGACGATATATCCGGCGAGAACCGGCAACACCGCACCGTTCATCGTCATCGACACACTCATCTGGTCGAGCGGGATGCCGTCGAACAGCGTCTTCATGTCGAGGATCGAATCGATCGCCACCCCGGCCATGCCGACATCGCCCGGCACACGGGGATGATCGGAATCATAGCCACGATGAGTAGCAAGGTCGAACGCGACCGACAGACCCTTCTGACCCGCCGCCAGATTGCGGCGGTAGAAGGCGTTGGATTCCTGTGCGGTAGAGAAGCCGGCATATTGCCGCACCGTCCAGGGCTGGTTGACGTACATCGTCGGGTAGGGGCCGCGCAGGAAAGGCGGCAGGCCGGGCAGGGTGTCGAGATGGTCGAGACCCAGCAGGTCGGCACCGGAGAACAGCGGCTTGACGTCGATCTGTTCCGGGGTCCGCCACAGCGACGAGGCCGCGCCATGTCCGGTCTCGGCGGCATAACGCTCCTGCCACGAGCCGAGATCGCTCTGCGCATCGGCGCCGCTCAGGGGCAGGGTGGAGAAATCGGGAAAGCTCGACATCACGCACAGACTCCGAGACGGGCGTGGGCGGTCCGCAGGGTGGCCAGCACGTCACAGCCCACAAAGATAAATTCATCGACACCGGCACCGGTATAGTCCGCCTTGCGCTCGCCAGGGTTGCCGGCGAGGTACAGACAATCGGTTCCGGCTTGCTTCAACGCCTGGGCAAAGGCGACGGCATGGCTTTCGTACAAGCCGTCACTACCGCACAGGGCGACGATGCGGGCACCGCTGGCCTTGAAGGCGGCAACGCAGGCTTCGACCTCGGTAAATCCGTCATTGCCAAGGGTTTCGATACCGCCCGCCTCGAAATAATTCTTGGCATAGGTCGCCCGCGCCGTGTGGCTGGCAACCGGACCGAGATTGGCCAGGAACAGCCTGGGCCAGTTTCCGGTGCGGTTGCGGAACGCTTCGGCGGCATCGCGCAAGGCCTCGAACGCTTCGCCCAGGCGATGGCGGGGCAGGGGAGCGATGTTCACGCCCGGCTCTGCCGGGCTACCCGCTCCGACCAGATAGCTGGCGGCTTCGGCCCGCAACGGCTTCAGATCGGGGCGAGACCGTTCGACCGGGCGTTCGTGCAGATTGGGGAATTCGCTGATGCCGGTCAGCGAATCCTTGCGCTTGGCGATATTCTTTTCGCGCTCGGCCCAAGACAGGGCGATCCGTTCGGCCAGCGAGCCATCAATCAGTGCCGCCGCCATACCGCCCGCGCTCTCGATCTTCTGGAACTCGGTCCAGGCCGCTTCGGCGACCTGACGGGTCAGGGTCTCGACATACCAGGACCCGCCCGCCGGATCGATCACTTGGGACAGTGACGATTCTTCCTTCAGCAGAATCTGGATATTGCGGGCAATGCGGCGGGAGAAAGCGTCCGACGGTCCCAGTTCGGCGTCGAACGGCAATACCGCAACGCTATCGGCACCGCCGACACCGGCGGCGAATCCGGCCACGGTGGTCCGCAGCAGGTTCACCCAGGGGTCGCGCCGCGACATCATCCGGCGGCTGGTCCGAGCGAGAAGGCGCATCCGGCGTGCGGATTCGGGTGCGCCGCAGGCTTCGGCGATTCTGGCCCACATCATCCGCGCCGCGCGCAGCTTGGCAATCGACAGGAACTGATCGCAATCGACCGACAGGGTAAAGACGATCTGCCCCAGCGCGGTGGCGATGTCGAGACCGGCGGCGGTCATTGCCTTCAGATAGGCGGTGCCGGTCGCCATCGCGGCGGCCAGTTCCTGGGTCGCGGTGGCTCCCGCATCGTGATACGCGCCGGTATCGACGCCGACGGCGGTGGCGTGTGGCCAATCGCGGGCGGTGGCAGCGGCGACCGCAGCCATCCGCGTCAGGCTGTCCTCGATCGGAGCGGAAAGCCGTCCTTCGGTGGCCAGGGTGCCCAGCGGATCGAGTCCGAACGACCCACGGGCCTGATCGGGAGTGGTGCCTCGTGCGCGCCACAAATCGGTAAGCAACTCGGCGGCGCGTTCGGCGCTGGCACCAGCTTCCAGTGACAACGGCACGAATTCGAGCAGAACGCCCTTCAGCGTGCGGTCGAGATCCTCTGGCCCGTGGATCGCGATGCCGCCTTCACCCCACAGGGCGGCCTCGGTGGTGCGGCCGCTGCGGGCGGCGCTGTCGAGGCGGAGATGAATCGCGGTGGCTCCGCGTAGCAGATCGTCGAGGATCGCGGTGTTGGCGTCGGCGGGCAGAGAAGCATTGTGCTCGCTCCGGATTTCCCATCCATCGACTCCGGCACCCGAGGCGCGGCCGCCTCGTGCGAACGGGCTGGCTCCTGGAAAGCCAGACGGATCGGTTTCACCCGCCACATCTGTGCGAGTGTAAAGCGGCTGAACCACGATCCCTTCGTAAAGCCGTGTCAGCAGCTTCTTATCAAAGGGGGCGCCCTTCAGCGCCTTATCGACGAGCGCCAGCCACTGCGCGCGATCGGGAACGGGAAATTCGGACGCAAGTTTCAAGGAAGGGTCACTCATGGTCTCAACCTGATGTCACACAATGGCGGGCACTATACGCGGAGGAACGGAGCGTATCAGGCGAAAAATGAGGGTATTCGTAACGATTCCATCATATCTTCCGCAATCATCCCCCGTCCGGCCAGGCGACCGGCCCGACCGTGCAGTGCAGCACCGCTTGCCGCCGCTTCGAACGGAGGTAATCCCTGGGCCAGTAATCCGCCAATTATTCCGGCAAGGACATCGCCTGAACCTGCGGTGGCAAGGTCGGGGGGCGCGTCGGTGACGATTCTCGTCCGTCCGTCGGGGTGGGCGATCACCGTGTCCGGTCCTTTCAGCAGCATGACCGCGCCAGATCGCGCCGCCGCCATCCGGGCGCGGGCCAGTCGGCTTCCCTCAATGCTGCCGAATAGGGACGTATATTCGCCGTCGTGCGGCGTCAGCACCGCCAGGGGGGAAAGCGCCGCGAACAGACGATTGGGGGCATCGCGAAAGCTGGTCAGAGAATCGGCGTCGAGCACCGCGGCTCGTCCCGTGGCGAGAACGGCCAGCGTTCGATCCGCCGTTTCCGCGCTTCGTCCCGCGCCGGGACCGATCACGATCGCGTTGCGGCGCGGGTCGGACAGCAGAAGCTCAAACGGTTCCAGCGCAGTGATCAAGGTGCCCGGTTCGGTCGCCCGTAGCGAGGCCAGCGTCTCGGCTGGCGCGGCGATGGTCGCCAGCCCGGCTCCGATTCTCCGTGCCGCCAGCGCCGCCAGACGGGCCGCTCCGGTCATCGAACCTCCCGCGACGACCAGGACGTGGCCACGCCGGTATTTGTGCCCGTCCACCTTGGGGGCGGGGGGAGGAACTGCCATCGCCTCGGCGGTCTTCGGTGCGATCTCGGTCAGCACGGAATCCGGGATGCCGATGTCGGCCACGGTGATCACGCCGCATTTGAGGCGGCCCGGCAGTAGGCAGTGTCCCGGCTTCTTGCGGAAAAAGGTGACGGTGGCGAGGCAATCCGCCGCTGCGCCAAGGATTTCGCCGCTATCACCGTCCACGCCCGAGGGAACATCGATCGCGATCGTCGGCAGGCGGCGGCGGCCAATCTCCTCGATTACGTCGCGGGCAATACCGTTAAGCGGTCGGGATAGACCGGCCCCGAACAGGGCATCGATCACGCCGCCGCATCCATCGAGGGAGCGGAGCGACAATGTTTCGACCGGGCCGGTCCAACGCGCCGCCATCAAGGCGGCATCGCCGCGCAATTGTCCGCGTTCGCCCAAAAGCGCGACGCGCACTGGCCACCCCCGCCGGGCCAGCAGACGCGCCGCGACAAATCCATCGCCGCCATTGTTGCCGGGTCCACATAAAATAGCGACCCGGCGGCGTGGTAATATGCGGGTGGCCTGTCGCGCCACCGCCCAACCGGCGGCTTCCATCAGATGCTCGCCCGCGAAGCCCGAGGCAATGGTCAAGGCATCGGCGCGAGCCATTTCGGCGACGGTAAGAAGTTCCTGAGCCATGCATCGAGCCTATCGCGGCTATGCTGCATTTGCCAAGGGCGGGCCGCTGAACTACATGCTGTATTGGATGCTTCTTTTCGTCATGGAGGATTGCTGGTGAAGATCATCGTCATCGGAGCGGGCGTGGTCGGGACCACCACCGCCTGGTATCTGACCGGAGAGGGGCACGAGGTCGAGGTTCTGGAGCGGCGTGAGGCTGCCGGACTTGAAACCAGCTTCGCCAATGGTGGTCAGATTTCTCCCTGCCATACAGATCCTTGGGCCAGCCCGACAGTGCTCCCCAAGATTTTGCGCTGGCTGGGGCGTGAGGATGCGCCGCTATTGATGCGCTGGCAGCGTTGGGACCCCGAATTATGGGCTTGGGGTCTTCGTTTCCTGGCGAATTGCACCCATCGACGGGCGGCAATTAATACTGAGCGCGCCCTCCGTCTGGCCATGTTTTCGCGTCAGTGCCTGCGCGATCTCCGTGAGGAAACCGGAATCGCCTATGACCAGAGAATCGCCGGTATCCTCCATATCTATCGGGATGGCCGCGAATTCTCCCATGCCTGCGTCACAGCCGGACTGATGCTCGATCACGGGCTGGAGCGATTGGTGAAGAATCCGGCCGAGTGCGTCGGAATCGAACCGGCCCTTGCCACAGTCGCACCCGCTCTGGCCGGTGGTATCTTCACCCCCGGCGATGAAAGCGGCGATGCCCATCGCTTCACTCAGGCGCTGGCTGATCTGGCGACGGCGCGCGGGGCGCGGTTCCGCTGGAATGTCGCGGTGCAGGGATTGGTGCGCGACGGCGACCGTATCGGCGGTCTGGTCACGGAGAACGGGACCGTCCAGGCTGACGCCTATGTCCTGGCGACCGGCTGCGTCAGTCCTGCCTTGGTTCAGCCGTTGGGGCTGTACCTGCCGATCATTCCGGCCAAGGGTTACTCACTCACTGTCCCGGTCGATAACCATCTCGGCGCTCCCATCGTCTCGATCACCGACGACGAACACAAAATCGTCTATTCCCGTTTGGGCGAACGCCTGCGCGTTGCGGGGACTGCCGAAATGACCGGCTTCGACTTGGTTCTGACGCCATCGCGGGTAGATGCGATCAAGGCGCGGGCGCAGGAGATGTTCCCCGATGGCGGCGATTACAGCCGCGCCGAACCGTGGACAGGGTTGCGTCCGACCACACCGGACGGAGTGCCTCTGATCGGTGCAACTCCGTTCCGTAATTTGTGGCTGAATACCGGCCACGGTACTCTGGGCTGGACGATGGCTTGCGGTTCGGGTCGCCTGCTGGCCGATCTGATCACCGGGCGTCATCCTGGAATCGATCCCGCCGGGCTGGGGATGGATCGGCTGTAATTTCTACTACATCAGGCAAGACTCGACCGGCTGAAGCATCTCCGGCAGGTCGGTCTCGCCCAAGGCGTCGCGCAGATCGATCTCGATCCGGCGACTGATCGCGTCGAGCGGTAGATTGTTGGGCAGCATTCCGAACGGGTCTTCGATCTCGTCAGCGATCGTGTCTAGGCCAAAAAAAGTATACGAGATTAGCCCGACCACCACCGGGGTGGCAAAGCCGATCGTATCGACCAGACCGAACGGCAGCATAAGGCAATACATATGCGCCGTGCGATGCAGCAGCAGGGTGTAGGAGAATGGTAGCGGTGTGCCGCTGATTCGTTCGCACCCTGCTTGGACTCCGGCCAGGGCGGTGACATTTTCCTCGATACTGACCGCCATCATCGGAGTCACCCGTCCCTGGGCGGTGGCGGCGGCCAGATCGGCACTGAAGGCGCGTAAAATCCGGTTGGGAGGATTGACCGAGTTCAGCACGTCCCGGCGTTCGTTTTCGGGCAGGAAGGCGGCGCTGTCACAATCTTCGCTGCCGCGCAGGGCGTGGCGCAAGGCGTGCGTGAATGCGATGATCCGGCGCACCTGAATCGCCGGAAGATCGTCGCCATTCGGGCTGATATGGTTCAGGGACAGTCGGGCCAGCGAGCGGGCGTGGATCACCAGATCGCCCCATTGCTTGCGCCCTTCCCACCATCGGTCATAGGTCGCGCTGTTGCGAAAGCCGAGAAAGATCGCCAGAGCCAGACCAATCAGGCTGAAGGGGATCGGTGTCAGGGTAATCTTGGTGTCGAACACCCGTCCATGCAGGATCGTGACGCCGATGGCGATACAGACGGTGGTCGTTACTTCCCATTTGATACGGTGAAGGATGGAGCCGCGCACGGCGAAGAACAGACGCCAGGCAGCGGGTCGGTCTCTGACGATCATGACGTGGATGTCCGGGGCAGGGGGGAGCCTGCCGCTTTATACCCGATTTCATCGTCAAAAGAATGGGGCGATGTTTTTAGAGTATCGTGCGCCAAACGTGATGCACGATAGGATGCATCGCAACGGCATCTGAGGGGAATGGTGGGCGCGACAGGGATTGAACCTGTGACCCTTCGCGTGTGAAGCGAATGCTCTCCCGCTGAGCTACGCGCCCTAAAACCATTTCCTGCGGGCCGCTTCGGTGGCTGTCTGGGGGCTTCCCCTTCGGCTCCGCTGCGGAGGCCGACCTTCTACCCAATTCTCCGAGGTGATGCAATGGTTAAATCGGCGCTGGCGATCATATTCTGTTCGCCAGCGCCGGAGGTGGGATTCCTTGCCGCAAAAAGGCGGTCATTTCTTCTGTCGGCAAGGGAGGGCTGAACAAAAAGCCCTGGAGCAAGTCGCACTCATAGCCAATCATGCTGGTCAATTGTTCGACGGTTTCGATTCCCGGAGCGACCACTCGGATATGCAGGCCGTGGGCGACCGCGACAATGGCTTGAATTACCTCGGTGTTCCCCGAACTGCCGGCAGGGTCGCGGACCAGATCCTGGCTGATCTTCAATGTATCGGTTCTCATCTGGCGCAGCAGGCTGAACGAGGAATGGCCCGAGCCGAAATCGTCGATTGCAATGCCGATTCCCAGTGTCTTGAGGCTGGTGAACAGGCTGTCGGTTTTCGGTCCCTTCTCGGTCAAGCAGGATTCTGGCAGATCGAATTCCAGCATCGCCGCGGGCAGGTTACTTTCAGCCAGCGCTGCCGCGATTTCGTCGGCCAGGGTGGACGCGTGGAACTGGCGCGCCGACAGATTAAGGCACACTCGCGGAGGGGCGATGCCCTGATCCAGCCACAATCGGGTCTGGCGGCAGGCTGATTCGAGTACGAGACGGCCAATCGGAAAGATCAGCCCGGTTTCTTCTGCCAGGGGGAGGAAATGGTCCGGTGTCATCAGGCCGATTTCGGGGTGATGCCACCGCAACAGGGCCTCGACCGCCATCACCCGACCGGTATCGGCAGCGAACACCGGCTGGTAATAAAGCTCGAATTCGTTACGTTCAACAGCGAGACGCAGCGAATTTTCCAGTCCAAGCCGCTCGAACGCCTGGGCGTAAACGGATTCGGAGTGAAAGCGGCACGCGTTACGGCCCTGATTTTTGGCCTGATACATCGCAGCGTCAGCCAGCTTGATCAGTGTCTGCGGATCGTCGCCATCGTTGGGGTAAAGGGCAACGCCGATCGATGAGCTGATTCGCGCTTCGTGGCCCTGAAGATCGAAGGGTTCCGCCATTAATGACAGGATTTTCTGGGCGACGATGGCGCTGTCGCGAGCCTCGGTGACGTCTTCGAGAATTACGGTGAACTCGTCGCCGGCCAGCCGGGCGATGGTGTCCCCCTGGCGTACGCACGAGGACAAGCGTTCGGCCACCTGTTGCAGCAGGCAATCGCCAGCAAGGTGTCCCAATGTGTCGTTGACCTGTTTGAAGTGGTCAAGGTCGATGAACAGCAGGGTTACGATCGAGTGATTGCGATGGGCGCGGGTCAGGGCGCGCGACAGCCGTTCCTGGAACAGGGTGCGGTTGGGCAGTCGGGTCAGTGGATCGTGGTTGGCCTGGTAACTGAGGCGTTCCTCATCTTCCTTGCGCGAGGTGATATCGGAGAATACCGCGACGTAATGGGTTAATCGGTCGTGTTCGTCGCGAACCTCGGCGATATTCAGCCATTCGGCGAACATCTCACCTGTTTTGCGCCGATTCCACACCTCGCCCTGCCAGCGCCCGGTTTTGACCAGACTCTCGTTCATCCGGTCGTAGAACTCGGGAGGATGGCGACCCGAGGCGAGAATGCGCGGTGTTTTGCCCAGAACGTCCTCGGGGGCATAGCCGGTCAGCACGGTAAAGGCGGGGTTGACGTGGATGATCCGCCGCCGCTCGTCGGTAACGAAGAGTCCTTCGCCGGTATTCTCGAACACCGTCGCGGCAAGACGCATGTGATCCTCAAGCCGCTTGGTCTCGGTTACATCCTCGACCACGGCGACGGCATGCCGCAACTGACCTGCTTCGGTGTCGCGGATCGGGGTCACGGTAAGGCGGCCCCAACGTACCGTTCCGTCACGGTTGAGATAGCGCTTGGTGATGTCGCAGCTTTCGATCTCGCCGCTGATGACCTGCCGGTATAGATGGTTGACACTGTCGCGATCATCGGGGTGCGAGATGTCGCGGAAGGTCATGAGGTGTAGTTCGGATTCGCTATAGCCAACCATCGCGCAGAAGGCGGGGTTGCAATGCAGATAACGCCCCTCGGCGTCGGTCAGGATCACGCCTGCCCCAGCATTGTCGAACAAGGCGCGAAACCGCGCCTCGCTTTCGCGCAGGGCGGCGTCGGCTCGCGACCGTCCGATGGCATAGCGGATCGCCCGGCGCACCAAATCCCCTTCGCCCTGGCCCTTGACCAGATAATCCTGTGCGCCCTGACGCAAAGCCTCCAGCGCCAGTCTTTCATCGACGGTGCCAGTCAGGACGACGACGGGGAGCGTCGGGGCGGCCTGACGCAATTGAGCTAGACCGTCCAGGCCAAAAGAATCCGGCAAGGACAGGTCGAGCAACACCACGTCAACCGGGTGCGTTTTGAGAAATTCAAGCGCTTTGGACAGGTAGCTGACGCAAGTGACAGCGAAGGGACGGGCCTGATCCTCTTCCAGATAGGCTTTTACCAAGCGGGCGTCGCCGGGGTTGTCCTCGACGACCAGGACCGACAGAACCGGAGAGGGAGACGGCGGAGCCATGGTGGCGTGGCTTTTATTCAGCGAGGCGGCAGCGTTACCACCGAGCACCAATATTCCTCGATCGAGCGTACCACCGAAATGAAGCGATCGAGGTCAACCGGCTTGGTGATGTAGCAATTGGCGTGCAGATCGTAGCTGCGCAGAATGTCCTGACCCGCCTGCGAGGTCGTCAGGACGACAACCGGAATGCGGCGCAGTTCGGGGTCTTCCTTCATTTCGGCCAGAACCTGACGCCCATCCTTGCGGGGCAGGTTGAGATCGAGAAGGACCAGATCGGGGCGGGGCGAATCGGCATAAATACCCTCGCGTCGCAGATAGGCCATCGCTTCGACACCGTCGACCACGACCTTCAGACGACTGGTCATCCGCCCTTCCTTCAGGGCCTCCTGAGCCAGACGGGCATCGCCGGGATTGTCCTCGACCAGAAGGATGTCAAAGGTTTCAGGTGCGTTCCGTTGGCTCAATGGTATCTCCCCTTTCGGATAGGAATATCCTTTTGGAGTATAATAGAGGCTTGGCTCTGTTGGAAACCTGCTTGCCAGCGCCGACGATGCCCAGCGTTCCTCCATCCGATGAACAGGGAATGGGGTAGAAAGACTGTGGACGAAATCTATTGTAGCGTTATGGCGTTTCGGGCACCAGCCACTCGAGTCGTTCGAAGATCGGGGCTACCAGTTGGTCCAACTCGTTCGTGGTGGCCTCCAAGACATCTTGCTCCAACTGGCCGAGTCGGTCTGCCAGGGATGATTCGCCGAACATTGAGCATTTACCGCGCATGGCATGGACATGATCGAGCAAAGCGGCCCGGTTGGAATCGTGGAGTAATTCGCGCAGCCGTGTGCGGTCGGCGGCCATTTCGCGAGCGAAGGACGACACCATTCCCACCAGTTCCGGCGGTGGCAGATCGAGACCCAATACGGATGGCAACTCCCGGTAATCGTCGATGATCCGATCCGCTCCCAGTTCGGCGACCGGGCCGTGGGCATATCCGAACGAGACGGCCACGGTCGGCACGCCTGCCGCCCGTGCCGCAGCGATGTCGTTGAAGGAATCGCCCACCATCACTGCCTGAGCCGCAGTAACGCCCAAGCGGTCGAGAATTACGTGGATATGGGTGGGGTCGGGCTTCAGCACCGGCGTGTCGTCGGCCCCGACCACGACATCGAAGAACGGGGCAAGTCCCAGCTTGGACAGAACCACGGCGGTCGCGCCGCTGGGTTTATTGGTACAGACCGCCAGAAGCAGACCGGCCTCTTTCAGTCGGGTCAGGGTCTCGATCACCGCAGGCCAGGGGCGGGTCGATTCTGCCGAGCGCGGCTCGTAATCGGCCATGAACCGTCGCAGTAATTCCCCGACCTCCACCGTCACCGGGCCTCCCGTCGTCATGAACGCCCGCTCGACCAGAATTGCGGCTCCGCCGCCGACCAACGCCTTCACCGCTTCGGCGGACAGGGCGGGGCGGTCCCACTCCGCCAGCATCCGGTTGACTGCCGCCACCAGATCCGGCAGGGAATCGATCAGCGTGCCATCGAGATCGAACAGAACGGCACGAGGTGACGAGGGGGTGAGCGACATCGAAACCTACCGTAACAAAGATTGACTTGGCCGTTGGCGACCGTTGTGGCACGTTGCCGCGACTGCCGCAACAGATTGGGTTCACGCCGCTATTATGGCTTCCCGCGCGCTTGCTGTCATCGTCCTTGCCGCCGGCATGGGCACCCGTATGAAATCCACTTTGCCCAAGGTGATGCATCCTCTGGCCGGTCGGCCGATGATCCGTCACCTGATGGACACGGTGCATTCTCTTTCCCCCGACCGCGTTGTGGTCGTCGTCGGTCCAGACATGGACTCGGTCGGCGCCGCTGTCGCCCCGGTTCCCACTGTGGTCCAGACCCAGCGTTTGGGTACCGGTCATGCCGTGGCCCAGGCCCGCGCTGCGCTAGGCGAGTTCGACGGCGATGTCATCGTCCTTTATGGCGATACCCCGCTGATCACCGCCGAGACGCTCCAGCGGTTGCTGGCCGAACGGCGCGGTCCCCGCGACCCGGCCGTGGTGGTGCTGGGCTTCAAGCCCGATAAGGCCAGCCAGTATGGTCGGCTGGTGGTCGGTGCCGAAGGGCTGAAGGCGATCGTTGAATATCGCGACGCCACCCGCGAGCAGCGTGAAAATCCGTTGTGCAATTCCGGCGTCATGGCGCTGGACGGGCGGCGGATGTGGAGTTTGATCGATCGGATCGACCCCACGACCAACAGCAAGGGCGAATATTACCTGACCGACGCGGTGGCGTTGGCTCGTGCCGATGGCTGTTGTTGCTGCTTCGTTGAGGGCGAGCAGATCGAACTGCTCGGCGTTAATTCCCGAAGCGAGCAGGCCGTTGCCGAAGCGGTAATTCAGCGCAAACTGCGCGACGCGGCGATGGAGGGGGGGGCGACTCTGATCAACCCTGAGTCGGTGTGGTTCAGTTGGGACACCAAGATCGGCCAGGACGTCGTTATCTGGCCGCACGTCGTGTTCGGGCCTGGCGTGACAATCGGCAATCGGGTCGAAATCCGCGGTTTCTGTCACTTCGAGGGCTGTACGGTTGCCGATGGTGCCACGCTTGGCCCGTATGCCCGCCTGCGTCCCGGCGCTCAGATCGGAGTGTCGGCTCATATCGGCAATTTCGTCGAGATCAAGGCCGCAACCGTCGAGGCCGGGGCCAAAGTCAACCACCTGACTTATATCGGCGATGCCCGTATCGGTGCCGGAGCCAATGTTGGCGCGGGAACGATTACCTGCAATTACGATGGCTTTTCGAAGTCCTTCACCGATATCGGTGCCGGAGCCTTCATCGGTTCGAACAGCGCTCTGGTTGCGCCGGTCAAAATCGGTGACGGCGCGATTGTCGGGGCGGGTTCGGTTATCACGCGAGAGGTCGCTCCGGGGGCTCTTGCCGTGGCACGTGGATTACAGGCGGATATGCCCGGCTGGGCCGATAATTTCCGGGATCAGCAGCGCGGTAAGAAGGGATAATCGGCCATGTGCGGAATCGTCGGAATCGTTGGTCGGCAGGATGCCGCGCCGTTGTTGGTCGAAGGGCTGCGACGGTTGGAATATCGCGGCTACGATTCTGCCGGGATTGCCACCCTGGTCGAAGGGCGGATTGAACGCCGCCGCGCCGAAGGGAAATTGGTCAATCTTGAGAACCTGCTAAAGGTTCAGCCTTTGGGGGGCAGCACCGGCATCGGTCATACCCGCTGGGCCACTCACGGCGTTCCGACCGAGCGCAATGCTCACCCTCACGCCACCGCCCGTGTTGCCGTGGTCCATAATGGCATCATCGAGAACTTCCAGGAACTGAAGGCCGAGCTGACCGCCGCCGGTCAGGTGTTCGAAAGCGACACCGACACCGAGGCGGTGGCTCAACTGATCGATTACCTGCTCATTCAGGGCTTCGATCCGGTAGAGGCGACCGACCGTGCCCTGGCCCGGCTCCAGGGCGCGTTCGCGCTCGGGATCATCTTTGCCGGCCGTCCTGAAATGATGATTGCCGCCCGCCAAGGGTCGCCGCTGGCAATTGGCTATGGCGATGGCGAGATGTATCTGGGGTCCGACGCGCTGGCGTTGGCACCGTTGACCCGGCGGATCAGTTATCTCGACGATGGCGATCGCGCCGTGATTACCGCGACCAGTGCTTCGGTGTGCGACCGGGACGGACACCCGGTCGAGCGTGAAGTGCGCCAGACCAACCTGTCCGGGGCTCTGATCGGCAAGGGGCAGCACCGCCACTTCATGCTGAAGGAAATCTTCGAGCAGCCGGAAGTGATCGGCGGCACCTTGAAGACGATGCTGAACCCAGCGGAACGCACGATTACCTTGCCGTATCTGCCGTTCGATCTGGCCGGGATCGGGCGGGTGCGCATCATCGCGTGTGGGACGTCTTATTACGCAGCAATGGTCGCCAAATACTGGATTGAACAGCTGGCCCGTGTTCCGGTCGAAGTCGATATCGCCTCGGAATTCCGCTATCGCTCGCCGCCGCTGGAGCAGGGCGGTCTGGCGATCTTCATTTCGCAATCGGGCGAGACAGCCGATACCCTGGCGGCGCTACGCCATTGCCGTGCCAACGGCCAACATTGTTTAGCTCTGGTCAACGTCCCGGAAAGCACGATTGCCCGCGAGGCCGACGGTGTGCTGGAGACGCTGGCCGGGCCAGAAATCGGCGTTGCCTCAACCAAGGCGTTTACCACTCAATTGACGGTGCTGGCCTGCCTAGCGGTGGCGTTGGGGCGGGCTAGGGGAGCGCTGGACCGCGCTGCCGAGGCAGAGGTCTGCCGCGCTCTGGCCGAGGTGCCGTCTCGCGTTGCCGACGTGTTACGCGACGATAGCGCGATCCGTGCCATTGCTCCCTCGATCGCCGAGGCGCGCGACGTGTTGTATCTTGGACGCGGCACCGGCTATCCGATCGCGCTCGAAGGCGCGCTGAAGCTGAAGGAAGTCAGCTACATCCATGCTGAAGCGTATGCTGCTGGCGAACTAAAGCACGGTCCAATCGCTTTGATCGACGATTCCGTGCCGGTTATCGTGATCTGCCCATCTGATCATCTTTACGATAAGACGGCATCGAACGTTCAGGAAGTCGTTGCGCGTGGGGGGCGGGTCATCTTTTTGTCCGACCGGCACGGCATCGCCCGTTTGTCGGCCAAGGTGGCCGCGACGATCGAACTGCCCGAAGTCGCGTCTTTTGTCGCTCCGTTGCTCTATGCAATCCCGGTGCAGATGCTGGCCTATCACGTTGCCGTAGCCAAAGGCACAGATGTCGATCAACCTCGTAACCTTGCCAAGAGCGTTACCGTCGAGTAGCTGACGGAGTTCCGCTCGACCAGGATTTTTCGGTCGATCAGAGGTGGGCCAGAATCACCTTGTAGAGCGCGGTTTCGTCGAGGGTCGTGCTGCTGCGGAAGTGAGCCGCGACAACAGGTTCGTAGGGCAATTGGCGGTTGGCGACGAACAGCAACCGTCCTCCCGGCACCAGCGCGGCGGCGGCGGCGGCGATGAAGGCGCGACCGAGGTCGATATCGGTCGCCTTGCCCTGATGGAAGGGCGGATTCATCACCACGATGTCGAAGGTCGCCTTGGGCAAACCGGCCGCGACGTCATGCCAATGAAAGCCGAGGCGGGCCGGGCTTGCCACGCGGCTGAGATTGAGTTTCGCAGCTTCAATCGCGTGCCATTCGGCTTCGAATAAATCGAGCGAGGCGATTGCAGGGGCGCGATCGAGCAGAGCGAGCGACAGATAGCCCCATCCGGCCCCCAAATCCGCGACACGTCCGGATAAATCGGCGGGGATGTGCTTGGCCAACAACGCCGATCCGGCGTCGATTTTGTTCCAATTGTAGAGACCAGGACGAGACCAGCAGCCGGTTTCCGGTACCAATTGTGTCCGTCCGGCCTCGGCCCAATCGGCGAGGGTGGGCGGAATCGTGTCGCCGCGCTTGGCCCAGAATACCTTGCAATGCGATTTCGACAGCGCGGAGACGCCGCCGATCGCGGCTTTGAACGCACGCTCAATCGACCCGGCCCCGACGTCGTTGCTTCCTGCGCAGACGAGAATTCCGCCTAATTTTAGCGCGGCCCATCCCCGCCCCAAATTAGCGAGGGTCTCGGCCTTGTGTTTGGTTATCAGGCAGAGACCAAAATCGTATCCATCATCGGTTAGGTCGGGGACGACGGTGACGCCGTTCTGGCGCAATGTTTCGAACGCAGGTTTGAACCCCTGTTCGCACACGATGGATCGGTGCCAACCAGGATCGAATGGTCCCTCTGCACGCAGAAAAAAGCCGCGTCCTGGTTGCGGATGGGGGAGAATTCCCTTGGCAAAGGGATATAAGAGGGCGGTCAAGGATTCAGACATCGGCTCGACATAACGGATCGCCGCTGCTTTTGTCCACCCCGGCGTCACCTCTCGACGCTGCTGTTGCGACGACCTATGCTTTTACTCAGCGGGTGGCGCGTTCTGCCACCGTGTCATACGTGTTCGAGGATCAATGCGGCTCATCAAATTGGTGTCCAATCTGGGCTATGGTAGTCAGAAAGACGTTCGCGCCATGATTCGCGACGAAAGGCTGACAACGCGCGCCGGCGTTCCGTTGGGAGTGGAAGCCCGCGCCGACCATGCCGACATTTTGCTCGACGGCAAGCCGCTCGACCCACCGCAGGGAATCGTGCTGATGCTGAACAAACCGTGCGGCTATACCTGTTCGACCAACGATCCGGGGTTGACGGTCTATTCGTTGCTGCCGCCGCGTTTTATCCTGCGCAAGCCGGTCGTGGCGACGGTAGGGCGGTTGGACCGCGATAGTTCGGGCCTGCTGTTGCTGACCGATGACGGGCAATTTCTCCATCACGTCATTTCCCCTCGTCGCGCCATTGCCAAGACCTATGAGGTAACCTTGGCGCGTCCGCTTCGTGGAGACGAGGCCGAGGTTTTCGCCAGCGGAACCCTGATGCTGCGTTCGGAAGCCGAGCCGTTGCTGCCGGCGCAATTCGAGGCGAAAGGCAACCTGTCCGCCTGTGTAACTATCACCGAGGGGCGTTACCATCAGGTCCGCCGCATGTTTGCCGCGGTCGGCAATCATGTCGAGACGTTGCGGCGGACCAGAATCGGCGGTCTGACTCTGGACGGGTTGGAAGAGGGGCTGTGGCGCCCCCTTGGAACGGATGAAATCGAGGCCGTTACAAGGGGGTGATACGGGTCGCCGCAGTTGACGATTCGGATCGAACCGCGAATTCGAAATATTCTGTGATCTAGCCCCTGAAATCAGGCGCTCTTCACTCTGCGTAGAAAATCATCGACAACATGCTTAAGGTCATTGCTCTGGGTTAATAGCGACTTTGACGAGGATAGAACCTGTCGCGCGCCGCCTCCGGTTTGGTTGGCGATTTCGCTGACGCCGACAATGGTGTTGGAAACTTCCTGTGTTCCCACTGCCGCCTGCTGGACATTGCGGGCAATTTCATTGGTTGCGGCGGATTGCTCTTCAACCGCCGAAGCAATCGTCGTTGCGATCTGGTTGATCTCCTCGATCCGTTCGACGATAGAAACAATGGCTTTTACGGTGTCGTCAGTCGCACTTTGTACCGCTCCGACCTGGCTGACGATCTCCTCGGTGGCGCGTGCCGTCTGGTTGGCGAGGTGTTTGACTTCTCCCGCAACCACGGCAAAGCCCTTGCCCGCCTCGCCAGCCCGCGCCGCCTCGATGGTCGCGTTCAATGCCAGAAGGTTGGTCTGCGATGCGATGTCATTGATCAGATCGACCACGGCACTGATGCGAGCCGAAGAATCGGCCAGTCCCTTAACCAGGACACGGGTCTGGCGAGCCTGATCTGCGGTAGCGTTCGAAACCCGCGAAGATTGTTCCATCTGGCGCCCGATCTCGGTAATCGAGACCGATAATTCTTCGGCCGCGCTCGCTACCGTCTGGACGCTGGCCGACGCTTGTTCGGTCGCGGCGGCGACCGCCGTGACTTGGCGATGGGTTTGCTCGGCACTGGCAGACAGCATCTGAGCCGTGGCTTCCATATCGTTGCAGGCAGTGACAACGATCCCGATAACGCCCCCGATGGCTTGGTCAAAGCCGCCGGTCATCTCTTCGATAGCTTTGGCGCGACCCTCGCGGGCTTGACGTTCGCGTTCTTGCTGCGCCCGCATTTCATCGGCCTGACGCGCATTGTCACGGAATACCAGCGCGGCCCGCGAGATATCGCCAATTTCGTCACCCCGCCCGGTGCCGTCGATTGCGACGGTTAGGTTGCCGTCCGCCAATTGCTTCAAAACGTCGGTGATCTTCACGATTGGCTGGACCAGACTCTTGCGTGAAATCAACATTCCAACGGTGACGCCCAGGACGATGCCGCCCAGTGTGGTGCAGATCATAACGATGCCGAGAGTTCGGGCCATATGCGCGGTGTCATCCGCAATGGCGGTCCCGTCTTTGTCGAACGATTCAACAACAGAGCGCATGTGTTCTATCAACGGCGTTGCCTTGGAGCGTGATACCCGCACGCTCTCGTAGATTGCCTGCTGCTCTGCGTCGAGAGTTCGGTTCTTCTGCTCCAACGCTAAGGCTTCTGTTTTTTTGGCATGTTCGTAGTATTCTATAAAAGAGCGATTAATTTCATCCAAATCTTTACGATAGGCCGGTGGAGTAGATGACTGGATCTTTTCCAGATTATCTTTGACCGTTGCGGCTGAGTTTCTTAGGAATTTAGAGGCGTCGTCAGCCTCAGCCGGGTTGGCGGCCATGCGGTATTCCGCCCGGTTCATAATAAGAAGATTCTGGTTCAGGCGTCCCCCGAGCTTGACCAGATCGCCAGAGGCATCGATCTGTCGCGCGGCTACGGTCATTTCCTGCAAACTGTAGTAGCCGAGCGCACTTATCGCGACCATGACACAGGAGAGGATCGCGATAACGATCCCGATTTTGCGCGAAATACGGACGTTGGTGAGCATGGCGATGCCTGAGAATGGTTAGTCTATGCTTAAAATCATATGTGTACTACATAAGTGATAGTCAATGCCCGCTCTTGATGTGCACTGACCTCGGCCGCTATTGCAAAATGTGCTTATGCCTTGCGTGGGTAGGCCGAAAAGAGTGGAGAGCATGCTCCCATCCTCACGGGCAGCTTGCCACCTACCCGTATGAGGCGGTATCTAGGGTAGGAAAATCCGGTGCGTTAGGGTAGTCACCACCGGAAAGGGTGGGGGAGCGATCGTGCGTCCATTTCCGAATATAACAGAGATATTTTTTCGTGTTACGCAACGCGCAAACGCGACAAAGATCGCGCCCACAAGAAAAGATCAATAAGACAAATGTATCAGATGGGGAGAAATATGATGCTGCTGACAGGGCAGGACAGAGAGAAATCCCTTATAGCTAGACTTGTTAAAAAACACGGGCGACAAAGATCTTCACTTATACCTATTATGCAGTCTGTCCAGGCGGAGTGCGGCTTTGTTTCTGAATTTGCGATGCAATATATCGCCGATCTGATCGGTATTTCCGCATCAGAGGTTCTCGGCGTCGCCACCTTCTTTCACTTTATTAACAAGAAGCCCAAGGGAAAGTTCATCATCCGGCTTAGCCGCGATATGTCTTCGATCATGAAGGGGGCTAAATCAGTCGCCCGTCAGTTGGAAAACGACCTGGGGATCCGCTTTGGCGAGACAACGCCGGACGGCATGTTCACCCTGGAATGGACCAGCTGTATCGGGATGAATTATCAGGCCCCGGCGATGATGGTGAACAATGAGGTGTTCTCCAATCTGACTCCGCCCAAAGTTCACCGGGTGATCGAGGATTGTCGGCAGGAATTCAACGCTCGTCGCCCCACCGTCGGCAATGTTGGTGAGACCTATGCCAACACCCTGAATTACACCAATCACGAGATCAATTCCGGCTTGCGACGGGCGGTGTCGGTTAGCCCCTCGGAGGTGATCGCCGAACTGACCGTGTCTGGTCTGCGTGGGCGCGGAGGTGCTGGGTTCCCCACCGGAATTAAGTGGAATCTGGCTGCCAAGGCCAAAGGCGACACCAAATACATCATCTGCAACGCCGACGAAGGCGAGCCTGGCACCTTTAAGGATCGCATCATTCTCGGCAAATATGCCGACATGGTGTTCGAGGGAATGACCATCGCCGCCTATTCGATCGGAGCACGCGAAGGCGTCGTCTATCTGCGATGGGAATATACTCACCTGAAGCCGCATCTTGAGGCGGTGCTGGAGGCGCGGCGCAAATCGAATCTGCTCGGCAGCGATATCCTGGGCCAAAAGGGGTTCTGTTTCGACATCCGCATCCACATGGGTGCGGGTGCCTATGTTTGCGGCGAGGAAACCGCGTTGATCGAAAGCCTGGAAGGACGGCGCGGCGAGCCGCGTAACCGCCCTCCATACCCGGCAGAGCGCGGCCTGCACGGACAGCCGACCGTCGTCAACAATGTTGAAACCCTGGCGACGTTGAGCTGCATCGTCTCACGCGGAGCCAAATGGTTCTCATCGATGGGAACCGAGCGGTCGAAGGGATTCAAACTGTTCAGCGTTTCGGGCGATTGCTCACGCCCCGGCGTCTATGAATTGCCCTGGGGGATCACGGTCGATCAATTGCTGGAAACCGTGGGCGGGCAGGGGGCTAAAGCAGTCCAGATCGGTGGTTATACCGGCCAGTTAGTCCCGGCTCGCCAGTTCGACCGTCGTCTCGCCTATGAGGATCTGGGCATCGGCGGCTCGATCATTGTCTACAGTGCCGACCGCGACATGCTGGAAGTCGCCGAGAACTATCTCGAATTCTTCGTTGAAGAATCCTGCGGTCAGTGCACCACCTGCCGCGTCGGTAATCAAAAATTGCTGGAAGGTATCCGGCTACTGCAACAGGGGAAATGCTCCAACCGCTATCTCAATGACCTGATCAGTCTCAGCGAGACGGTCAAGCTGGCCTCGAAATGCGGCCTGGGTCAGGCGAGTCCAAACGTGGTCATCGCTCTGAACGCGCACTTCAAGGATGAAATCATGGCACGCCCGATCCTGGGCGCCGCCTGACCGGCCAAAGCGGGGAGATCAGACTAATATGGACACCATTCCTTCGAGCACCGAATCCCAGCCTGTCGCTGACAGCGCGGAGTCCGGGACCAATACCGTCGCCCCGGTCGAGGCCGCAGCGCCGATGATTGCTGTCACCATCGACGGCATCGACGTTGAAGTTCCCTATGGTACGACAATCCTTGACGCGGCCAGACGGGTCGGGCTGCGCATTCCCACCCTATGCCACCACGACGATTTGTGTACCGCCGGCGTCTGCCGCATCTGCGTTGTCGCGGTCGAGGGGATGCGCACACTTCAGGCCGCTTGCGCCACTCCGGTGACTCAGCCGGTCAAGATTCAGACCAACACGCCTGCGGTCCGTACCGCCAGGCGTCATGTCGTCGATCTGATGCTGGCCAACCATTACGGCGACTGTACCGTCTGTAAGCGCAACAACAATTGCGAGCTGCAATCCCTGGCCAAAGAATATGGCGTCGATTACTACCGCTTCGGTCATCCGACCGAACCAAAATATCCCATCGACCGCTCCAGTCCTTCGGTCGTGCGCGACATGAACAAGTGCGTCCTGTGCCGTCGTTGCGTCCGCACGTGCAGTGAGTTGCAGGGCGTCGGCGCGCTGCTGGTCAAGGGGCGCAGTGTCCGTTCGCGCATCGCCACGTTTGGCGACAAGCCGCTTTCCTCGGTCGTCTGTATCAATTGCGGCCAGTGCATCAATCGCTGCCCGACCGGAGCCTTGACCGAGCAGGATCAGACCGACGAGGTCTGGGCAATGCTGGACGACCCGACCAAGCATGTGGTGATCCAGACCGCGCCATCGCCCCGTGCCGCCATCGGTGAGTGCTTTGGGCTGGAAGCGGGGACTCAGGTTACGTATCAGCTCAACACTGCGTTGAAGCGGATGGGATTCGACGGTGTGTTCGATACCAACCACACCGCCGACCTGACGATCATAGAAGAAGGCACAGAACTGATTATCCGGCTGTATCAAGCCCTGGTCCAGGGCGATACCGATATCGCGCTCCCTCAGTTCACCAGCTGTTCACCCGGCTGGGTTAAGTACCTTGAGCATTTCTACCCGAACGCGGTTCCCAATCTGTCTTCAGCCAAAAGCCCGATGCAGATGTTCGGTGCCCTGCTCAAAACCTATTACGCCGACAAGAAAGGGATCGATCCGAAGGATATCGTTGTCGTCGCCCTGATGCCCTGTACCGCGAAGAAGTTCGAGTGCAACCGGCCTGAACTGTGCTCCAGCGGCTTCAAAGACGTCGATTACGCCCTGACCACCCGTGAACTGGCCAAGATGATTGCCGAATCCGGTATCGACCTGCCTCATCTGCCCAAAAGTCCGTTCGACGAGCCTTTTGGCGATGGAACCGGCTCAGGCAATATCTTTGGCGCAACCGGCGGTGTGATGGAAGCGGCCCTGCGCACGGTAATCGAGGTCGTCACCGGCCAGAAGGTCGAAAATTTCTTCGACCACGCCAATATCTTGCCGGTACGTGGTATCGAAGGTGCGCGGATGGCCGAGATTCCAATCACCGAAGTCGGCCAAGTTCCCGACCTGTTTAAATCCCTGGTGCCAGACTGGGATTGGCTGAAAGGGGTAACTCTGCGCGTCGGTATCGTCCACGGTTCGGCCAATGCCAAGAGGGTGATGGAGGACATCAAAGCAGGCGGACCGTTCAGCAAGTGCCACTTCATCGAGTTCATGGCTTGCCCTAGTGGTTGCTTGGGCGGTGGTGGCCAGCCTATTCCGACCGACGCTACCATCCGCGCGAAGCGATCGCAGGCGATCTACCAGATCGATAGCGATTTCAGTATCCGCAAGTCGCATGAAAACCCGGTAGTGCTTCAGCTCTATCGCGAATTCCTCACCGATGGGCCGTGCGGCCACATCGCACACCACCATTTGCACACCCACTATTCCCCTCGTGGCAAATTCATGTCGTAAACGGACAAGAGCGGCTCCCTCGTTTCCCAGCGGAACGGGGGAGCCGTTTGCGTGAAGACATAGGCTGTGTGGGGAACTTTGCCGTATCTACGGCAAACCGACAATACTCGCGATCCCCGATCTGGCCCCAATGCTCGCCCCCCATCCATTTGATCGCCGCGTCGAGGTCGGCGCGGAAGGCTGCCGGTGCGTCCGCTGCGTTGGCATGGTCGATCAGTTCTTGCAGCCACAGATGGGCGGATTCGTGAAACAGAGTCGAGCGGTCGGCGGATTGGAACAGGGTAATGAGGTGGGGGCCGGTGCCATAGTCAGCCGGAGGCAGCCGGATCGAGCAGCGCCAGACTTTCTTGATGGGGGTAGCTCGACGGCAGGGCAACCTTGATGCGGGTGACCATCTCGGTGACGCGGGCGGCGATCTTGATGAGGTTCATGCGAATGGTGTCGAACTGGGCATCGCGCCAGAACGATGTCTTGGGTGCCAAGCCGCGCAGGGTATGGATCAGCCAGTAGGCGGCGGTGTGGATAAGCAGGCGGAACTGGTTGGCCGTGGCGCTGGAGCAGGAGGTTCGGTCGGAGGCCAAGTGCAGCTTGTGGGCCTTAATCAGGTTCTCCATCTGGCCGCGGTGGCAGTAGATCTTTTCGTAGAGCGTTCCGGGCAACCCTCTGAGATTGGTGACGATGAAGCGCGAATCGGTTCCCTGCGCCGACGCCTCGACACGGGCGATGACGCGGCGCTCGGTCTTCTTCCAGCTTTTGGCGGCATAGTGGAACTCGCCATAGCGGCGGACCTTCCCGGCCTCACCGTCGATCCGGCCCAGGGCGGCCTGTTCGGCCAGATCGGTGACGCGGGCCAGCAGAACCTTATTGCCGCCGAGAGAAAAGATGTAGCCGATCCGGTTGCTCTCGCACCAGGCCATCGCCTCGGGACGGCCGTAATGGCTGTCGCCGCGCACCATGATTTCGACACGCGGCCAGCGGGCGCGGATGGCGCAACACGAGGGCGACTTCGGCGCCGTCCGGCGTCTTGCCGGGGCGCAGGATGAAGGCGACCGGCTTGCCGGTGGTGGCTTCATAGATATGGATCGGCAGGAAGCAGCGGCTGTCGTAATGGGCGTTGAACAGTGAGAGTTGCTGCGCTCCGTGCGCCTTGTCCTCGGTGTCGTCGATGTCGAGAACGATCCGCCGGGGCACATCGGCGAAGCTATCGCAGAACAGATCGACCATCGCCGCCATCATCCGCTTCAACGCCACCGGCCCCGGCAGGTTCTCCAACCGGCTGATGGTCGGCTGCGAACACAGATCGGCGCCGCTCTCGGGCAACCGATCTACCGCCATCTTAAAGGCCGGATCGGATCGCAGAGTATCGCAATCGTTGGCGTCGGGATAACCGGCGGCGATCATCAAAGCCCGAAACCGGATCATCCCGGCATGGCTGTGCCGAACCCGCTCGGGTGCGCGCCGGTCTTCGAGGCATCCGGCCAGTCGCTCCGAAATCCCCAGTCGCCGGTCGATCTCGGCCAGCACCAAAACGCCGGCATCGGACGTCAGTTGGCCTCCATCGAAGGCGACGTGAACAGGCTTGCCGCAGATCGCTGGAAGCCCTGGCAAAACACCGGTAACCTCTCCCATGGCGGATGCAACTCCGTGTGATCGTGGTGGTCTTGCTTGAACACCAGAATCATACACGATTTCAGATGGTTATGCTGCATCCGCCAGCATCTTTACGCGAACTGATGAATAATCCGGGCTAGGGACCGACCGAAGGGCGCTCTTCGGAGCGGCGTTAGGCAATGATGGCCGTACGGCGCGGTTAACCTCGGCGGGGACTTTCCCATCCCTGGAGTCGCGGCTTTCTTTCAGTCTGGTGACCGGCTCAGGTCGGTCGAACCGTAGGGATGGTTCGATTTGAGAACCTCGTCGCGCGAGAGTATATTGGCCTTGGTTCCCGCACGAGGAAACGCCCCTCCGGGGGCGGCGTCAGGCGCTACTGGCCGTACGGCGTGCAGCACCTCGCGGGGAACCATCCCATCTCTGGAATAGATCTTCTGCTTGCGGACCGCCGCGTTGGCGAGGTGGACACTTCCGGAAACCAGCGCAGACCGGCCGATGTGGCGGTAAAGAGGCGAGTGTTGGCCTGGGAGCGATAAGCGGTGTCGGCCCAGACATCGGAAGCGGTGTTGGTGGCCGGGTCGATCAGCCCCTCACGCAGGCGGGCGCCATCCGCAGCGGCGGCATCGGTGACGATGAAGCGGCGGATGATGCCGTGTTTGCGGTCGATCGAAATATGGTTCTTGTAGCCGAAGTGCGGGATGGCGATATCGCCCTGAGGCGTGCCATCCTCCTTTGTCTTGCCCTTGGAGAACTTCACCGTCCAACGGGCATCCCGGTCTTTTTGCCGCAGTTTGGCGGGCTTCGATTTCCAACCCTCGGGGATGCGACCGGCTTTGATCTCGCTCTTCTCGGCTTCGGTGTTACGGCCTCGCGGGGCGGACACCAGGGTCGCATCGATAATCTGACCCGACATCGGCAGATAGCCCGCGGCAACGATCGCCTGGTCGAGGCGCTGGAATAAATCGTCCAGGGCACCGGCCGAGATCAACGCCTCGCGGAAATCCCACAGCGTGTTGGCATCCGGCACCGCATCGCCTGGGCCAAGGCCACAAAACCGCATCCAGCTCAATCGGTCGCGGACCAGATACGAGGTCTGCTGGAGCGCCAGACCGTGCAGCGACTGCAGCACCAGCATTTTGAATTTCAGCACGACGTCGAAGCCCGGACGGCCGCCTTTCGCCGGATCGATCCGCCGCCGCAATGCCCGCTCCAGAACCGGCCGGAACACCTCGAAATCCACCGTCGCCGACAGCTTTTCCAGTGGATCACCCTCGGCCGATAATTCCGCCAGACGATGCTCGATATCCCAGAACCCATGCTGAACGACCATTCCGCCCTCGCATCTCAGCCTCCAAGGATGGAATCATTAATTCTGACAGGACGCCAGTTTCCGGAAGTGTCCAGGTCTTGATGCAGTCCGTCCAACGGGCCGGTTTCGTTGTCCAACCCCCGCTAAAAATGGGGGGATTACCGAGGTCGGTATCCTTTCGTCCTTCGACTTATACCAACCGGCCAACGGGTTAAATCGAGGGGTGTCCGGTAGGCGCGCGATTCGCTCGTCTTCTTCGTTTGACGCTCAGGCAGAGGCGGCTGGTGCGGCGATCAGGGGCAGAAGGATTATTATAGAGGTTCCTTTGCCCGGAGCGGTATCGATCACCACTTCGCCGCCCCACGAGCGGACGATGCCGCGCACAATGGCGAGGCCGAGACCAGTTCCCTCGCCCGGTCCCTTGGTGGTGAAGAATGGGTCAAAGGCGTGGGCGAGAACGTCGTCCGTCATGCCGCATCCTTGGTCGGTGACGGTTAACCGGGCGTGAGGAGCCTGTTCGTTGCCGTTCGGCATCTCAACTCCTCCCGATGCGGCCAGAAGATCGACTCTGATGCCAACCGTCCCGGAGTAGTTCATGGCGTGGAAGGCATTATTGACCAAATTCATCAGAATTTGGGTGAACTCACTGTCGTCGCCGATGACCAAGGCATCGTGGTTGGCAATGGAAACCTCGATGCTGAGGCCGGGCAGAGTGACCGCACGCAAGAACCCGACGCAGCGTTCGACCACGTACCCGAGCCGGATCGGTTGAGGTACTGGAGTTTGTTGGCGAACATAGGTCAGAATGCCGCGAACGATGGCGGCGGCTTGAACCGCGCAGTCGAGAATAGTCCGCAGAGACTGGCTGATTTCGCTGTTCTCGTCGTGATCTTCCAGCGCCAGTTCCGCCAACCCTTGTATCGGTTGCAGTAAATTATTGATCTCGTGCGCAACGCCGCCGACGAACTGGCCGAGCGACTCGCGACGCTGACGGTCGCGTTCGACCCGTTCCTGCTCCAGTGCCTTTTCGCGTTCGAGCAGTTCTGTTCTTTCGCGAAACGCTCCCGAAAACGACATCATCAGTTCGGCCAGACAGGTCGAGGCCCGGTGCACCGACTCTTCATTCATCGCCGTCGGGCAACTCTCTAGCAAGCCGAGCATCGCCACTTCATGCAGGCCGGCGATTTCCTCGATTGGGATTTCGTCCGCGACCAGATCGCGGCCAAGGCTGGCGATGGCGATTAGCGCCAATTCGTCGCCGACCAGGACATAGGTTCGGGTCAGGTCGGCATAAGCGTCGGCGCATTCGTCATTCATGCTCCGTCGCTCTCCAGGTAGCAGCACAGGACACCGGCATCGTCCCGAGGCGTTTCGAAACGGACCAGGAGGCGGTGGGCCAGGCGATCAGGGTCGGCTTTCAGCCGCAGGCAATCCTCGGCCAGAGTCAAAGAGGTGGCGAGTCCATCGGTCCATATCACCAGGACATCGCCATTCATCCAGTTGGCTTCGACCGTCTGAGGCTGGCGGATTCTGCCGCCGACAATTCCCGGAGTTCCCTCGAAGCGGAAAGAGCGCTCACCGAACAGGCCGGCGCGGACGTTGCCGATTCCGGCATGGCACAAGGTCCTGGCCTCTGAATCGAGCTGGATTATCGTCATTGCACAGCCGCGGGTATCGCGGATCTTCCGGTCGATTTCCTCCAGCATTGCGGCGGGTGGCAGCGAGCGGCACAGTTCGGCATGTGTCAACGCGGCGCGGGCCGCATCGGCGGCATCGCGACCATGGCCCAGACCATCGGCCAGACACAGCGTCCAGTTCGGCCCGTCCATCCACCATTTCGCGGCATCACCGCAGTGAAATTCTCCGCCGATAGGCCGTATCGCGCTGCCGATGATCATCGATCCCAAATCCTTGCCACAACTCGGGTTCCTGATCCCAGCTTCGATTCGAGGTGGAACTCGTCCATCAGCCGCTGGATTCCGGGAAGTCCACTGCCTAAACCTCCATTCGTCGAGAATCCGTCTTGCATCGCGAGCTCGATATTGTCGATACCGGGGCCGTCATCCTCGGTGACAACCTCAATTCCTATTTTCCCGCAATCTTCGATCGGGGTCAGGTGGACGATGCCGCCTTTGACGGTGTGGAACGCCAAATTGTTGACCAGTTCAGATATCGCCGTGCTCAACCGATAAACCCGAGCATGCGGCAAGCCCAGTGATTGGGCCATTTGGCGTGCGTACAGACGCACCTCGGTTCCGTCCAATTCGTTCTGCACGCTGAAATTGATCGTTTTTTCCACAATTATCGCTTCCTGGTCATTCTGGCGTGGATCACCGTGCCGGTCGGATGAGTGTCGATTGTCATATCGTCCATCAACCGCCGTACCGCAGGTAGGCCGAGGCCGAGGCCGCCACCGCTTGAGAATCCTGGTTCTAGCGCTCGGGGGACATCGACAATGCCCGGCCCTTCGTCCGAAACGACCAAATGAAGAGTGCGCTGACTGTCGGAAATATCGCTATAAATCCGGCACGTGCCACCGCCGGCATAGACCAATGCGTTGCGGACCAATTCGGAAATAACGGTGGCGAGCCGGGTCTGATCGACGGTGCCGAATCCAGATTGCCGCGCCAGTTCGCGCCCGGATTGGCGGGCGGTGATGATGTCTTCCTGACTGTGAACTTCGACCGTGATGTCGGTTTCATTCGCCATATCGGTCACCTGGATTCGCGCGTGTGTCGTTTCGGTCGCGATCTCGCCGCGCCAGCGAGGATTTTAGTCGTTCAACTCCGCTTTCGAGATCCAGGGCGGTTTCAACGCCGATGATCTCGCGTCCCATTTCGACCAAGGTCAAGGCGACGAGGGGCTGCATTCCGGTCAACACGACTTCTCCGCCCATGATTCGGGCCATTCGTGCCGTCTCGTTGAGAACTCGGGCCATGTAAGAATCGACGACATCGACAGAAGTAATGTCGATCACGATCCCATCGGCTTTACCGTCGCGGAGAAGCTCCAGAATGTCTCCCTGTAACGTCATGGCCTGTTCATCGGTCAGATCGGACTGTACCGAAGTCAGAAGAATATGTCCGAGGCGTAGAACAGGGACCCGCATCGACTTATCCTCCGATTGGGACAATACGTTGACCGATATGGCGCAACGCTTCCGACAGACCGGCCCGTAACGTGCCGCAGGTCTTCAGGCTGCCGAGATCTACATCGAGCTTGACCAGGGTCTGGGCCGCATCCGGGCTGATTCCGGTCAGGATTACCTTTGCTCCCAGCATACTTGCGGCGCTGACGGTTTTGGTCAGGTGAAGGGCAACCCGTGTGTCGATTACCGGCACACCTGTGACGTCGAGGATGGCGACATGAGCTTCCTCGCGCGCGATTGCGGTCAGAAGATCTTCCATCACCTTTTGCGCCCGTTGGGTGTCGATGATTCCCACCAGCGGCATCAGTACGATGTGCTGCCATACCCGCAAGGTTGGGGTCGAAAGGTCGAGGATCGCCCGGCTTTGCCGTTCTATGATGCTTTCGCGCGCCTTCAGATAGGCATTGAAGGTCGCGAGCGCGAGATGATCGACGATGCTACTGATTGTCGCCAGTTGGGACGCCAACCTCGGGGGGCTGTCGCCTAATTCCCGCACCAGCATCGGGATCATCGCGTCCTTCAGCGTTAGAACGAAACCGGCGGTTTCGGTCGGAGAGAAGCCGTCGCGCGCTCTGGCGGAGCTGAGGGAGGTGGCAAGGTCGAGGAGGTCAACATAGGCCGGACCGTCGATGTCGTCGCCGCCCGCTTCGATGGCGCGGCACAAAGCATCCAGGAAGTCACCTGCCTCGGCCTTGATCAGGCGTGCGATCTGCGGCTGGCTGATCCGGTCCTTGGCGAACTCGGAAATTCGTTCGAACCAGACGGTGCGCAGACTATCCTGATTACGGTTCAGGATTTCGGAAATATCTCTCATCTGATCTCCTCCCGGATCGTCGCGGCCTATGTCCGTAGCTCCATGACGGCGGCAACGGCCGACAGCAATTCGTCCTTGGTTACCGGCTTTAGCAAAACTCCGTCGGCCCCGGCTTTTTGGGCTTCTTCCATCGAATATTCCTGTGGTGCCCGTGGCGCGCCCCCGGTAATGGCGATCACTCTTGTCTTGATCCCGGTCTCTTTCAGTGTGCGGATCAGATCGACTCCGTTACCGCCTGGCATCCATATGTCGGTAAGTACGACGTCGAAGCGGCCCGAATTGAGGTGTCCGATCGCTTCCAATCCATTGTCACACTCCTGGACGGTATGGCCTCCGCGCTCAAGGAACTTACGCAGGGTCATGCGCACCACCATCACATCGTCAACTAACAGAATGGAGGCCATGCCCTCGCTCCTTATCCGAATGGGGACTGGTTGGATCAGAACAGTTCGACTGTCGCGCCGATGCCCTCCCGATCCGTGCTTTCGCCGCGCGCGGCGCGGTGGCTGTCACGCTGTGCGGCCATGACGTAATCGGCAAAGACCTGATCGAGCTTGTCCGCCAGTGACGTCGTGTCGAACTGGCGGGACAGATCGGCCAGCGCCGCATGAGCCAGTGCGATATGCTGGTCTACCATCACGGACATCCGCGCCATTTGTTCGATCTGCTGACGAGTGATGTCCTGGAACTGGATGCTGCCCATCAGCAGGATCATCAGTCGCGACAGTTCCTCGATCTCTTCGGCATTCTGGTTAAGGTTGCCGGAGCAATCGGCGACGATCCGATCTATTCCAGCATCGACATTTCGCAATCCGTCGATCAGGGTGATGGCAGCCGATTCTGTGATGGCGGTGACCATCTCGCCCTGTCGGCGCAGGATGTCGGTGAAGGTCTGGTAGTGAGCGAGTTCGGCGGCGATTCGTTGCGCTGTTTTCTCGCTCTGATTCAACCGGGCGACAAGCTCGGTCTGGGGCCACAGCAGGCGGGCCAGTCCAATCCCCAGGCCGATCTCCGCCATGGCCAATCCCCATCCGGCGATCGGCGGCAAGATCCCGTGGAGCCAGACACCGAGGCCAGAGACGAGTGCCGCCGCCGCCAGGGCGGTGGCTCGGGGGTGGTTCCAACAGAATTTTATCGGATGGAACATGGTCATGGCCGTCACCGTTCAGGGAGGACCTGCCGCACCACTTGCAGCAAAGCCGCCGGGGCTACGGGTTTGACCAGCCAGCCGGTCGCTCCGGCGGTTTTGGCATCAATCCGTTTGTCTTGCTGAGATTCGGTGGTGACCATCAACATCGGCGTGAAACGCAATCCTGTCACTTGTCGGGCAAGACGGATCAGGTCTGTTCCGGTCATTGCCCCCATGTATAGATCGGTGATGATCAGATCGGGGCGGAGCCCGTCGTTCAGCATCGTCAGCGCCTGCTCGCCGCTGCTGGCTTTGTCGATTGCATAACCGGCTTTGGCCAGCACACCTTCCATGCTGAGAAGGATGGTCGCGGAATCGTCGATAATCAGGATTCGTTTCAACGCGGCGTCCTCCCCCTAGAAAAGTTCGATTGCCAGATCGCCCGGTTGTCGCGATACCGGTGAACGTGATGTGGCCGTCAAGGTGATAAGGTTGGTTAATTCAGGAACATGATTGCCTTTGGACAGATCGCTCATCGAGTCCTCGATCAATCCAAGATGAATAGTGGCCTGATCGAACTCTCCGGCAAGGCTTTCAAGGCGCTGGCGGGTGATATCCTGGAATTGAATCGACCCGATCAATTGTAGGATAGGCTGCGCAATGCGTTCGCTCTCACCGTGAACCTTTTCGAGGACATCGCGTTGGTGCGAGACCAAACGTTCTATGTTTTCAGTCAACTCTCCGATTGCATCGGAAATGGTGTCCAGTTCGCTTCTTTCTCGCTCGATCCGCTTTTCGATCAGCAAGTCAACGCTGGCGGCGATTGCCTGACACAGTGAATCAAGCCCGCGGCTGATTTCGACGGCGGCTTTGTCCGATTGTCGGGCCAGAAGCTTGACCTCACCCGCGACGACGGCAAACCCCTTGCCAGCGTCTCCCGCACGAGCGGATTCGATCGTGGCGTTCAGGGCCAGCATATTGGTTTGACGAGCGATTGTTCTGATGGTGCCGATAGTCTTTGCCAGTCTGGCCGTGACTTCCTCGATGTCTTGAAACCGGACCCGGCTTTCTTCGATATCGTTACCGCGCCGGATAACAAAATCGTTGATAAGGCGGCGGTTTGAATCGAGGTGGGCTTCGGTTCGCTCGATCAAAGCGATTACTTTGTCGTTTGAGTTGGAACTGGCCAGGAATTCAAGCAGATCGGAAATGGCATGATCGACAGATTGCAGCCGGAGGATAATTCCGGTCGCCGCCGTTTCCGTTTCCTCGTTGATCGCGGTCGCTTCGACTTTGACCTTATTGAACAGCGGGCGGTAGCTATCGATCTGGCGGCCGAGCATCGCGAGACCGTCCCGCGTCTGTGACGGTACCTCCGAGGAATAGTTCGGGGTCTCGATCAGGCTGGGGGCAGACGGAAGCGGTTTCGCAACGGTTCCCGGCTGCGGCGGTCGCGCCGGTTCGAAATGGCGTAGAATGGCGATCGTCAGACCCGTCGCGATCATCGTCGCGACCAGAATCAATGCGGCGGTGCTAGAGACAAGAGGAACTCCGCCCAGCCAGGCCGCCAGGACGGCGATCAAGGCGACCACGCACGCCCCGGCGCAGGACCGCCAGTCGAGAGCCGCTGTCCGGGCCGAGGTCATCTCATGCCCCCGGAACGAGTTGCCGCACAACCTGGAGTAGGGCGTCGGCTTCGACCGGCTTTACGATCCATCCGGTCGCTCCGGCCGCTTTGGCCTCGGTCCGGCGATCCTGTTGCGATTCTGTGGTCAGCACGATTGTCGGAGTGAATTGCAACCCCGACAACTTGCGGATATTGCGGATCAACTCGATCCCGTTCATCGCCCCCATGTTTAGGTCGGTGACGATCAGATCGGGTTTGCTCCCCCCCTTGAGAATCGCGAGGGCCTCTTCACCATTCCGGGCCTGAACCACGGTCAGACCGGCCTTCGACAGAATGCCGTTCAGGCTCATCAGCATGGTGGGGGAATCGTCGATAATCATGATTTGTTTGGACAAGGCGGAAACTCCCGGACCCCTGACGATGGGTATTGGATGCGATGTGTCGCTCCATACCAACGTAGTTCGTTATCCCGAAGGTAATAATCAAGGGTTCGACTGACTCTTTGGGGCGTCCGCAAGGGAAGGAGAGGGAGGTCTTATTTCTCCTTACCGGCGCGGACAATCACCGGCATGACCCAGCAGGCCAAGGTCGATTCGTCCGGTGGAATGATGTGCTGTGGAGAAAATGCCGCCAGCGTTTGGAGCAGGGCGGTGTGCAAATGTGTGCAAGATTTAAGATCGATCTCGGTTTCCCGGTGCTCGCGCAGGTGTTCAAGCAAAGGTAGGGCCTCTTCGACTGAACAAATGCCGTCGAAGATCACCAGATTGTGCTCAATCCTTATCGGCATCAGAGCAATTCCTTCAGATTGAGCACCAGCAGCACCCGACCATCCCCCAGTAACGCGGTACCGGAATAACCGGGGATATTGGCCAGCAATCCGTCGAGCGGTTTAAGAATTACGTCCATTCCCTCACGGAAGCTGTCGATCACCAACCCAACCGGGCTGCCATTGACCCGGCAGACCAGGACCGCTTCGTCCTCGTTCGTGGCCTCGTCACGGTGGCGACCGGGCAGGTTGAGCAGGCGCGTCATCCGAACCAGCGGGATCAGGGTGTCGCGCAGAACGAAGGTCTCGGTCCGCTTGATGGTTCTGATCGCGGTTACAGGAACCCGAACTGTTTCAACGATCATATCCATCGGAATACCGAACAATTGGCTGCCGGTTTCGACCATCATCACGCGGGTTACCGCCATACTGAGCGGCAGCGACAGACGCACCACGGTTCCTTCGCCCAGAATAGAGGAAACCTGGACCGTGCCGTTCAGTCGTTCGATGGTGTTGTGCACCACATCCATGCCGACGCCCCGCCCCGATAGGTCGGAAATCTGTTCCGCGGTCGAGAAGCCGGGATGAAAGATCAGGTTGATGGCATCCTGATCGCTCAGAAGATCGGCTTGGTCCTGGGTGATAACCTCCTTGGCGATTGCGGCGGCCTTGATCGCGGCCGGGTCGATGCCGCGTCCGTCGTCACCGACCTCAATGACGACCTGATCGGCCTCTTGAAAAGCCTTAAGCCGAATGGCGGCGTGAGACGACTTGCCCGAAGCGCGTCGCTCGTCAGGGTATTCAATGCCGTGATCAAGAGCGTTGCGAACGATATGGATCAAGGGATCGGCCAGCGATTCGATAATCGACTTGTCGGCGGCCGTTTCCTCGCCCTCGATTTCCAGGCTGATGGTTTTGCCTAATTTGCGCGACAGGTCGCGGACCAGACGGGGGAAGCGTTCAAAGACCTCGGAGACTGGGAGCATGCGAACCTGCATGATCGCCCCCTGCATCTCCTGGGCAAGGCGGTCGATGACCGCGTATTGGTCCTTGATCTCGCGGGCCATCTCGCGGGAGCCGTGAACCTGTTCGGCTCGCTTGGCAAGGAAGGGGAGGCTGTTTTTTGACACCACCAACTCGCCAATCAGATTCATCAAAAGGTCGATCTTGGCCTGATCGACCTTCAGCATGCGGACGGTGGTCCGTTCTGAGGCGGCGTCCTCGGGGGACGCAACGGAGCCTCCCGGCGATGCGGGGGCGATCGATGGCGGTTGTTTCCCGGCCGGAATCGATGTCGGGCCGCACCGTTCCCACTCTTCCAGCAGGTCGAGCAGCCGGGTCGGAGAGCCGTATTCGAATGCGTGGCTGCTGGCTCGGGTCAGTGTTTCTGTCAGATCGGCTAGCCCCGCACTGACGAGGAGGTTGGTGATCGAGGCGACCACCGAGGCGATCCGGGTTCGAATCTGATCCGGCTCTGCGGGCAACGACAGCACGCGGCGCTGTTCCCCAAGGATGCGGTGGAACAGCGGTGACATGGCGGGCGATGGGGGTGGCGTGTTGAGCTTCGGTTCCGTCGTGGCACGGTCAAAACAAGGCGGCTTGCCGCTTGCGATGGCTTCGACCATGGCGCCGATCCACAGCGGGTTGGGCAGGGGAGAACCCAGAACCGCGTTCAGCCAGCGAAGCGCTGAGGCGGCTCGCAAGGTGCTATCGATTCGTTCAAGTTCGGTGTCAACGGCCCGGCGCAGGGCGTTGAAATCTTTGGCGTCGAGGTCTGTCCGTGCGGCCGCGACGAAATCGGCGCAAACAGTGCAATCCGTGCTGTTTCCTTCCAGCAGGATCAGATGTTCAGGTGCCACGGCGGCGATACGAACCTGTTCCGTGACATAGCGGAAGAGATGCTCGATCTCTGCCCGTGGGGCGGACGACAGGATCAAAAAATCGAGACGACACTGATAGGGTTCGAAACTGTCCAAGGGCTCCCACTGCGCACGGGGTACGATGAAGCCGGTCAGCATTTCGGGGCATTGGCGGACCAGATTGAGCGGGTCTTCGCCGCTAAAGAAGCAGGATTCGTCTGGGCAATAATGCAATGCCAGCAGAGGATGTCCCGATACCGCGTGGGCGAAGGCTGCCAGCCGGTCGGATTCCGGTAGCAATCCCAACCAATCCGCCGCGCCATCCTCCGCCGTTGCCGTGGTGGCCTTCGCCTTGCTGGCGGATTGGGGGCAGCAGCCGCGCAGTCGGGTCACTAACGGCCGTGACGTCGCTTCGGCATCGTCGGGCAGCCGTTCGGTTCGCTCCAGACTGTCGATCCACAGACTGACCTGATCGAGGGCGTCGAGCAGCATATCGACCATGTCGGATATCAGGGCGATCTGCCCGGCTCGTACCGCGCCCAGCAAATCCTCGGCCGCGTGAACCAATTGGGTCAACGCCGCTACCTCGAATAGGCCGGACGAGCCTTTCAAAGTGTGAACCGAGCGGAAAACGTCGTTGATGATCGTTTCGTCGGAGGGATTTTTTTCCAGGTTGAGCAGGCCGGTAGCGGCGACCTGAATCAGGTCGCGCGCCTCGGGAAGGAAACGGGCCAGCAGCGGGGTCATTGTGTCGCGACCCCAGTCAGCAATCGCACTGTTTCAATCAGATCGCCGGGGATAACCGGCTTGGTCAGGTAGAAATTGGCGCCGGCTGTGTAGGCTTTAAGGACGTCCTCATCCTTTTCCTCGGTGCTGACCGTCACCACCGGAATCGCACGCAAGGCCGGGTCGCCGCGGACTTGGCGGACCATTTCATAACCGTCCATTTTCGGCATGTTGATATCGACGACCATCAGGTCGAATCCGCCGAGCAGGGCACGTTCGAGTCCCTCGACTCCGTTGGCTGCCTCCTCGACCTCGAAGCCGGCTCCTTCCAGCACTTCGCGATAGAACAGACGCATGGTGATGCCGTCATCGACGACAAGGATTTTCTTCATGCTCATGCGCGTCCTCATTCGCCATGGGTTGGCTTCTGATAAACAATCGTGTCGGCAAACTTTCTGGGGCGGAAAAGCGAGGACATCCGGCTCATGCTTTCGGAATGTCCGAGGCAGATCAGCCCCCCCGGTACCAGGCATTCGTACATCGTCTCGACTGCCTGACGGCGGCTTACGTCGTCGAAATAGATCAGCAGGTTGCGGCAGAAGATCAGGTCGATGTTGCGAAACCGGCTCATCTGCGGCGGGTCGGCGATATTCATCAGCGAGAATTCGATCGATCCCCGTATTTCCTCGCGGATCTGGAAGCGATCCGGTCCCAGATGGACGAAGAACCGAGTCCGCTCTTCGGCGGACAGGCGATGGATCGCCCGCTCGTTATAAATGCCTTGTCTGGCGTCATTCAGAACCCGGCTGTCGATGTCCGAAGCCAAAATCTCAATGTCGTATTCGTCGCACTGTCGCCAGCGGTCGAGGATGTAGATCGCGATCGAGTAAGGTTCTTCGCCGGTCGAGCAGGGGAGAGACCAGATGCGGATCGGATCGCCGGGACGTTTGGTTCGGGCGATTTCCGGTAGAATTCCCTTCACCAAGGCATCGAACTGATAGTCTTCGCGGAAGAAATAGGTCTCATTGACGGTCATGACGTTGACGAGATGTTGCAATTCCTCGCCGCAGGCCTGGAAGCGGATCAATCCGAAATATTCTCGGAAATCTTTGGAATTTGTCTTATTTATTCTATCGTTGATCCGCCTTTCTACGAAGTATCTTTTCTTCTCCGTGAAAAGAATTCCAGTTTTTCGATAAAAGAATTCGCAGAATTTTGCGTATTCCTCCTCCGAAATAGGATTTGGAAGCTCCTTGGGTTTTATCAATGCCGCCACGGCCGTCACTCCCCGTTGATCCTGCGAATGGCCGTTGTGACGGCGAATTGCATAAAGGGATGGTCGGCAAAGCGACGACTTAGATTTTCAAGATGTGGAACTGCGGCAATATCGCCGACCTCGGCCAGGCAATCGACCGCAGCCGCGCAGACGTTGACATGGGGATCGGTGTCAATCACCTGAACCAGCCAGTGCGGGGCATTGGCATGTGGCAACGCGCTCAGGATATTAACGGCGAAGATACGCGCATCGTTATCGGGATCGGCCAGCAATTCATCCATGACCGGGGCAACTTCCTCGGGCATATCCTGCAACGCCTCGATCACCGCGTTGCGCAATCCGGCATCTTCGGAACGGAGATAGGGCACCAGTCCGGCGACCACCGATGGCGAGCGCATGCGGATCAGGGCGGTAAACAGCACGGTGCGCACGCTCAGGGCGGTTTCTGTTGCAACTCGAAGGCACAGAGCCGGGACTGCCTCGGGAAAATCGGCAAGATCGCGGGCGGCACGGCGACGGAGGCCAACATCGTCCGAATCGAGTTCCTCCAGCAGGGTTTCCAGGGTTTTCGTCGGTTGGGGCGACGGCGTGGTATCGGTCTTGCGAGTTTTGCTTCTATTCCCTGCATTTATGAGCGCCATGACCAGCCTCCTTTCTCGATTGAGGTTCGGCTGACAGCCATTGAATCAGTTGGTCGCCAATTCGGTCCGCTGGCATCACCAGATCGGCACCGCCGCGCTTGATCAGTTCGTTCGGCATGCCAAACACGATGGACGAAGCGGCATCCTGGGCGATGGTGCGGCCTCCGCGGCGATGGAGTTCGGCCATCGCTTCGGCACCGTCATCGCCCATGCCAGTCAATTGGACGGCGATCATCCGGTCGATCGGCACCACATCGACGGCGCTGGCGACCATCCGGTGAACGCTGGGATGCCACAGAAAGTCTTTTGACGAGGGAACGGGCGCGGCGCAGAATCCCGTACCACGTCTTAGCACGACCAGATCGGCATCGCCCTTGGCGATATAGACCGTTCCGGGTTCGATCGGAGTCTGGCGGAAGGCTTCGACCACCGGGATTTGGCACAGATCGTTGAGGCGGCGGGCAAAAACGCCGGTGAAACTGCCGGGCATGTGTTGAGCGACCAGCACCGCCCAAGGGAAATCGGCAGGAAGTACCGGAAGAATCTCCTCCAGCGTGCTGGGGCCGCCAGTGGAAACGCCGATCAACACAATGCCCATCTTGCCGCGCGGCAGGGGGGCAAGTGTCTTGTGGCTGGGGGTGGACGTGGCGGATCGTCCGCGTTGGTGGGTCTCCAGACGCTGGCGCAGGCCAATCGAGCGGCGCACTCGCGCCTTGGCGGCGGCGCGGACCTTGGTCAACAGGTCGTAATGAATCTGGTCGATCGAGAGCGAGATGGTGCCGCCGGGCTTGTGGACGAAATCCACCGCGCCCAGACTCATCGCCTGAAGCGTTACCTCGGCCCCTTCTTCGGTCAGAGACGACACCATCACCACCGGCTTGGGCCGTCGGGCCATGATATTGGCCAGACAGGTGATGCCGTCCATTTCTGGCATGTTGACATCAAGGGTGATGACGTCGGGGTCGAACCGTTCGAGAAGATCGAGCGCCTCGGCCCCGTTGCGGACCGTCATCACCTCGAAATCTCCCGCGCCTTCAAGCACTTGTGTCATGTGCTTGCGCATCAGGGCAGAATCGTCAACGACCAGGACTTTTATCATGTATCACCACACTCCGTCGCTTGGTCCCGTTGCTCGGATTGGCGAATAAGTGCGTTATGCGGCGTCTCCGCTTAACACATCCAGTTCCTGCACGTTCAGCAATTGGGTCACTTCCAACAGCAGGATCATCCGCTTCAGATGCTCCAGATTGGCAACGCGACGGATCAGGCGGCGCTGTTCTTCCGACAGGTCGGGCGCCGCGCCGATGAAGCGGGCGGGGATGCGCATCACCTCCGACACCGAATCGACGATGAAGCCCGTGCGGATGCCTCTGATCGTGAACACCATGATTCGTTGACGGTCGTTGCGGTCGATCCCGCTCAATCCGAAGCGGCGGCGCTGATCGACGACCGGCAGCACCACACCGCGCAGGTTGATGACTCCCTCGATGAAAGCGGGTGTCTTCGGTACGCGGGTCAATTCCTCTGGAACCCGGACGATTTCCTGGATCGCATCGATGGGAACGCCGTATTCCTCGTCCATCAGCCGAAAGACGACGAACTGTTCCTCGTCATCGACCTCGACCGTTCTGGCGTCTTCATCCGTCTCGCCCGACTGCATGCCCGCCTCGTCGTCGTTGTTTGCGATCACTTTGCGCAGGTCGGTGGCGTTGAACATCCGTTCCGCCGACAACACCGACACCAGCCGTTTGCCGTCTTGCAGGCGACAGATCGACTGGATGTCGCTTAGGCTCTGATCCTGCGACAGCAGGCTTGGCATCGGATCGATCACCGAGCGGTTGACGCGCAGAACCTCCTTTACGCTGTCCATCACCACCCCGACCGACAGCCCACCTCCCAGCGATACCACCACGACTTTGTTGGCCTCGCTCAGTGTGGTTCCGGGCAGGCCGAACATCTCGCGGAGCGACACCAGAGGTAGCAGCCGGTTGCGCAGGGTGATCACCCCAAGGACGTGTGACGCCGCATTGGGGATATGGCTGACGCTATCGGGCATCTGCACGATTTCCTGCACCTGCTCGATTGGAAAAGCATATTCCTGTTCCGCGACCTCAAAGCTGACCAACTGATCTTCGTCGGTTGCGGTTTCGACATCCTTGTCTTCGTTGCGATGAACGCTGGTCGTGGCTTGAGTGGTGCTGCCCAGAGTCTCGGCACGGTTCGCCAGATCCTTGAACTCGCGGCGAATGACTTGGCCCGCATCCAGGATCATCACCATCGATTGTCCGTCGTCTGCTTTAATCATGCCGGTCAAAAGATCGGTATCAATGGTGCCCTGGATGCTGGAAGCCGGTTCGATACTGCTGGCCTCGACGGTGACAACGTTGGCCATCCGATCGACCACCATCCCGACCGGTCGCCCCAGATCAAGCACGACGACGCGGGTGGAATCGTCATGTGCCGTTTGAGTGAAACCAAACGCGTGACGAAGGTTGACCACGGGAAGAACCGTGCCGCGCAGATTGGCTAGTCCTTCCAAAGCGCCTGGACTCATCGGTACCCGAACGACGTCCGGCATGCGGATGATTTCCTGGACATCGGACAAGGCGACGGCAAAGCTTTCTGCCTGGACGTGAAAGATAACGAACTGGCGTGCATCGCCCCGGCCGGGTTCCCCTCCCTGGGGGTGGTCCGTACCGTTCAGGCCGTCACCCTCGGGGTCGGCAAGAGCTGTCATGGATGTTTCCTCCGCTGGAGCTCAAGCCGTCAGCCGGCCTGCAATTCGTCGGCTAGGGAAGCGATCTCCTCGATGGCGGCGGCAAGTTCTTCCGCTCCCTTGGCTTGCTCCTTGGCGGCAATCGAGGCTTCGCTCGACGCACGGTTGGCCTGCTGGGCGGCGGCGGCAACCTGCTCGACGGCAGTCTGTACCTCCTTGACTCCCTTTGTGATTTCAGCGGCACCACTCAAGATTTCGTAGTTGCCTTTCAGAACCTGAGCTGTCTCGGTGCCGATCACTTCAAGACTGGCGGAGGTTGCCCGGTTCTTTTCAACTTCGAGAGCGGCGGCTTCGGCGATTTCGCTGAGGTCGGAGCGAACCGCGACAATCTGATCCTGAATCGCTTTCACAGTGTCTTTGATCCGGTCGGCGTTTTCCGCCGAATCGCGGGCCAGGTTGCGGATGTCGGTTGAAACCACGGCAAAGCCCTTACCGAACTCACCGGCACGAGCGGCTTCGACCGAACCGTTGACCGCCAACATGTTGGTCTGGATCGACACGGTGGTGATGGCATCGACAATTTTGTCGATACGGCGACTGATCTGTTCCAGGGCGACGATCTGGTCGCGGCTCTGGCGGCCGGATTCGACCGATCTGCCGACCCCTTCGATCAGGGCATCGACAATCTTGCGGTTCCGGTCGAGCATCTCGGCGATCGAGGTGGCCTTTTCTACCGATTGCTGTGACCGTTGCTGTGCGAGAAGTGCACTGCGTTCGATCTGGGCGATGGCGGCGGAGGATTGTTGAGTTGCGGCGGCCTGTTGCTGCGAGCCTTTGTTGATCTGCTCCAAGGCCGTCATGATCTGGGCTGCGGCCCGGTTGATTTCTTCGACCGCGCTGGACAGCTCCTCAGCGGCGGAAGCAACCTCTTCAGCGCTTTTGCCGATATCGGTGGCATTCTTCAACTCGTCGGCCAGTTCCGACAGTTCCTGCGCTGCCTGTTCGCTTTGAAGCAGGGCCAGCGATTGCTGCTCAACGGTCTTGCTTGCTTCTTGACAGGCGGCACCCTGTTCTTCGGCGGCAGCGGCGATGACCTCGGCGCCCTTCATCGCCTCTTTGGCGGCGGCGGCGGATTCATCGTTGGACTTGGCGATCTCGCGCGACCCGACGATGACATCGGCCATTTCCTGGCGAATGACCTCCAGAGACTCGGTGACCTGGCGACCTTTCTCGACTTCTTCGCGGGCGGCGAGGGCAGAGGCCGTGATCCCCTCGGCGATGGCTTTGACATCCTTCTGAATCTGTACGATCAGTTCTTGGATGTCGCGGGCGGACTTCTCACTGGTTTCGGCGAGGGTACGAACCTCGTCGGCGACGACGGCAAATCCCTTGCCATGCTGACCGGCCCGCGCCGCTTCGATCGCGGCATTCAGTGCCAACAAATTGGTTTGGTCGGCGATCCGGGCGACGGCTTTAACGACGTCACTGATGGTCTGGGCCTGCTGTTCCAGTTCTTTGACCATCCGGACTGATGTCTCCTGGCGCTCGGACGCCCGCGCGATGGCACTGATCGAGTTGCCGATCTGACGGCCGACATCGATCACCATGGTTTGCAGCGCCTCGGTCTTGCTCACCGTGTTGTCAGCGCTTTCCTTGCCGGTCGCGATGAGAATCGTGCTGCGACTGACCGCTTTCAGTGATTCCTGGGCGGCGTTGGCTGCCTCCTCGGCACCAGCCGCGATTTGGTCGGATGCCTTGCGCAGTTCCTCTGCCGCACTGGTCGCCTCGGCGATTCCGCTGGCGAGTTCCGAGGTGGCGGCGGCAACCCGTTCAGCGACCTTTTGCTGGCGGGCAAACGTCCTGGCTTTTCGTTTCTGAGCCTCGGCAACTAATCGAGATGAGTTACCGACACCAGCAACGCCAGCATCGTCATCAAGACCACGGCTGGTCGCCGCCGCTGGCTTGGCGGCCACGCCGGATTTCTTCACAAGAGCCATCGCGATCCTCTTAGGGCTGGGGAGAGGGAGGGAGCCGATGCGATAAGGTTTTTATTTAACTCACGTAAAGAGGGAAAAAAGCTGCTAACAGCAGACGCATCGCCATGTGGATGGGGCGCTGCTTTGGTAATAAACATACAAGGCATTATCTATGTCTTGTTGGCTATAAGGATATGGGGGAGGGGGGATTCAAGGTGGCCGCTCATAATTTTCTGGCGGCATACCCCGTGCCTTCGACCAGTTGGTCGAGCGGATCATGGCCGAGGGTGACGGCGATGAGTCCGCGCCGGTGATGGTGGTCGATAACGGGGCCAGCACCTTCGTCCCCTTGTGCTCCTACCTGTTGCAAAATGAGGTGATTCCGCTGCTGGCCGAGGCAGGGCATGGGGTCCGCTTCCACACCGTGATCACTGGCGGTCTCAGGCGCTGCCCGACACCACCGAGGGCTTCATCAGCCTGTGCCGCAACATCCCCGATGTGCCGGTGGTGGTGTGGATCAACGAGTATTTCGGCCGCCCGGTTCGTAACGGCAAAAGCTTCGAAGAGAGCAACGCCTACAGACCCACCAGGGCCGGGTCCATGCCCTGGTGACGATCCCGGCGGTCAAGCCGGAGACGTTCGGCCGCGACATGGAGCAGATGCTGAAGCGGCATCTCAGTTCTCGCTTGGCACGGTCGAGGGGATCAACCCGGCGCTGCTATCCGGGGTCACCGCCAAGGGCTACGCCCGCAAGGTCGAGGCCGGTCCCCAGACCGTCGGTCAGGTGCTGGTGACCAGCGTCGCCAAGGGCGATCGCAAGGAAACGATCTCGGCCGAAGGCCTGACGGCACAGTTCGACGCCAAGGGAGCCAACGAGCTGGACACCTCCAAAAACCCTGGCGGTGGGGGCCTTGCGCGAGGCGGGGTATCTGGCGATGTCGGGGCAATTGTTGGACGCCACAATCGTGGCCACCCCCAAGCAGCGCAACACCGATGGCGAAAAGGCGGCAATCAAGGCGGGGCAAATTCCCGACGCTTGGAAGGACAAGCCTGCCAAACTGCGCCAAAAGGACCGCGACGCCCGCTGGACGGTGAAATATTCGAAGGCCAAGCCGCGCGAGGACGTCCAGCCTCAGGTCGATCTGGCCGTTCCGTCTTTCGGCTATAAGAACCATATTTCGGCGGACCGGGCGCATGGGCTGATCCGCAAATGGCCGGTGACCGCCGCGGCAGCGCATGATGGTGCTAGAGCATCATCCACTCATATGGAATCATTGGGGATTCCCAATTAGGGAAAAGTATGATTCAAGATTGGGGCTGGTGAAGGAGGCCAGCCCTGATGGCGACATCCCTTTCCACGGATCTTCGGCAGCGTCTGATTTCGGCGGTCGAGAGCGGTCAATCATGCCGCGCGGCGGCGAAGCGGTTCGGGGTTGCTGCCTCGACAGCAATCAAATGGGTGAGCCGCTGGCGATCGGAAGGACACGCCGTGTCGAGGCCGCGTGGCGGCGACCGTCATTCGCACCGGATGGAGGCGTTGGCCGAAGAGATCCTGGGGCTGGTAGAGCAGACTCCCGACATCACCCTGGCCGAGATCGCGGCCCACCTGGAAGCGGTACACGGGGGCAAGATCGCCCCGAGCAGCGTATGGCGCCTGCTGGACCGCCACGACATGACCTTCAAAAAAACGGACGCACGCCAGCGAGCAGCAACGGCCCGACGTTCTGCGGCGGCGACATGAGTGGTTCGATCTCCAGCCGGAGCTTGATCCCGAGCGCCTAGTCTTCATCGACGAGACCGGAGCCTCGACCAAGATGGCGAGGCTCCGCGGGCGTGCCCCTCGCGGCGAGCGGTGCCGGGCGCCGGTGCCGCATGGGCATTGGAAAACTACCACCTTCGTCGGCGGTCTTCGTCTGAGCGCATGACCGCGCCGATGATTCTCGACGGCGCGATGAACGGCCAAGCCTTCCTGGCCTATGTCGAGCAGGTGCTGGCGCCGACCCTGACCCGAGGTGACATCGTGGTCATGGACAATCTGCCCGCTCACAAGCTCGCCGGGGTCCGCGCCGCCATCGAGGCCGTCGGCGCCCAAGTCATGTACCTCCCGCCTTACAGCCCCGACTTCAACCCCATCGAGATGGCCTTCTCGAAGCTGAAGGCTTTCCTCAAGAAGGTCGCAGCCAGGACCAAGGAGGGTCTCTGGGCGGCGATAGGCGACGGCATCGGCACCTTCACACCAGACGAGTGCATCAAATATTTCGCAGCCGCAGGTTATGACCGCGATTGAACGGAAAATGCTCTAACCCCGGCCGTGGGGCTCCTAATTCTTCAAAGAAGAATTCTGGCGAGACGCCGAGAGCCGTTGCGATTTGATAGAGCCGAGAGGCCCCGATCCGATCAATACCACGCTCGTATTTGTAAAGTTTTGGCACGAGATGCCAATAACGCTCGAAAGTCGGCTCAAAGAGACACCATGAATCATCATGAGCGCTCGCACGCGCCGCCCGACGTGGCCGTCTATACTATTGGCGCGGGGCTTTTTATTAAATGCAGAGATAGTCCATAGGATGGATGAGACGGCGGTTGTTCGCAGGAGAGGCACCAAGTTTGGCCTGTGACCTGGTGCCGTTCTGCCGACGAGAGGAGGTGCCGATCTACGATCTGGGCAGATCTTCCAACACCACTGCGGCGTAAGACTGGGCCGTGGTCAGGTCGTTTTCGCGGTGTCCTAAAATGCGAGCATAATACTCGCTTGGCTTGCATCGTTCTTCGTTCGTGCCGGTCTTGTTGAATATTCGGCTACATATCTCGGCATAGATGATGCGCATATCCCGGGCCGATACCGACGCTCCTTCCAGCTTTCTTTTGCCACGGGCCTTTGTTCCAACCCGAGCTTCAGCAAGGTCGGCGCTGTCGTCATTGCTCCAGAACCGGCCGAAAACGGCTTTGCATCGTCGATTTAGTGGGGTATTGGAGGCCCGATTGAATTCTTCGTAATCCATTCCCACTAGGTCGGGGGCGATGCGGTCCCGCAGTCGCACGAATGCCTCGCGAATCTCTTTCGCTGGGGCAAGCACAGGAATGGTGAATGCCGAATTTGTCATCGTTCCTTTGGCGTTCCTAGTTTTCACTTGGCCGCGGAACCTTATGTGCCACTTCTCCCATGCACGAGCCTGCACGCTGGGGATTGGTATGAAATCAAATCGGGTCTTGGGATTACAAGCGATCTCGTTGGGTCTGCGGCCGGTGAGAAGCGCAAGGCCGAGAATCAGCGCATATCGATCATCGGTCTTCAGCATTTCCCGGGCTGTAAACAGCATTTCCCGGCTATGACGGATACGAATCGGTTCCGCCTGCCTCAGCGACACTGCGGACTGATAATTTTGGCGCAGCTGAGCATATTCATCATCGGTAAGGCGCAACAGGTCAAACGCTCCGTCATCAACACCGAATCGTTCTCTGACCGCCGTTCGGCGTAGGCTGAGATAGGTTTTTAGGCTGTTTAGGCTCAGAGAGTCCCGCAGCCGATTGATTTCTCTTTGGGCATAGGCTGCGTGCTGGGCCAGGGGCAGCTCGGCCATCTCTTCAATAAAAGTCGCGACATCGGGGCGGAGTTTTTTCTTAGGAGGATTTTTCATCATGGGGAACCCTGCCATCCACAGTAGTTAACAAGATTTCATTGGTTAACATGACGGTGGGGCGGGCGGAAGTCAAGCGTTGTGTCGTGTTACCTGTGGAGATGGATATCGATCGACGCCCCAATTTTGGTCGCGGGGCTGCGGAGAATTCCATCCAAAGCTAGAGCATCATCCACTCATATGGAATCATTGGGGATTCCCAATTAGGGAAAAGTATGATTCAAGATTTGGGCTGGTGAAGGAGGCCAGCCCTGATGGCGACATCCCTTTCCCGCGATCTCCGAGAGCGTGTGATTTCGGCGGTCGAGAGCGGTCAATCATGCCGTGCGGCGGCGAAGCGGTTCGGGGTTGCTGCCTCGACAGCAATCAAATGGGTGAGCCGCTGGCGATCGGAAGGACACGCCGTGTCGAGGCCGCGTGGCGGCGACCGTCATTCGCACCGGATGGAGGCGTTGGCCGAAGAGATCCTGGGGCTGGTAGAGCAGACTCCCGACATCACCCTGGCCGAGATCGCGGCCCACCTGGAAGCGGTACACGGGGGCAAGATCGCCCCGAGCAGCGTATGGCGCCTGCTGGACCGCCACGACATGACCTTCAAAAAAACGGCGCACGCCAGCGAGCAGCAACGGCCCGACGTTCTGCGGCGGCGACATGAGTGGTTCGATCTCCAGCCGGAGCTTGATCCCGAGCGCCTAGTCTTCATCGACGAGACCGGAGCCTCGACCAAGATGGCGAGGCTCCGCGGGCGTGCCCCTCGCGGCGAGCGGTGCCGGGCGCCGGTGCCGCATGGGCATTGGAAAACTACCACCTTCGTCGGCGGTCTTCGTCTGAGCGCATGACCGCGCCGATGATTCTCGACGGCGCGATGAACGGCCAAGCCTTCCTGGCCTATGTCGAGCAGGTGCTGGCGCCGACCCTGACCCGAGGTGACATCGTGGTCATGGACAATCTGCCCGCTCACAAGCTCGCCGGGGTCCGCGCCGCCATCGAGGCCGTCGGCGCCCAAGTCATGTACCTCCCGCCTTACAGCCCCGACTTCAACCCCATCGAGATGGCCTTCTCGAAGCTGAAGGCTTTCCTCAAGAAGGTCGCAGCCAGGACCAAGGAGGGTCTCTGGGCGGCGATAGGCGACGGCATCGGCA
>NZ_CAHP01000031.1 GCF_000294655.1 Magnetospirillum molischianum DSM 120 | reverse complement strand
AAGATGGCGAGGCTCCGCGGGCGTGCCCCTCGCGGCGAGCGGTGCCGGGCGCCGGTGCCGCATGGGCATTGGAAAACTACCACCTTCGTCGGCGGTCTTCGTCTGAGCGCATGACCGCGCCGATGATTCTCGACGGCGCGATGAACGGCCAAGCCTTCCTGGCCTATGTCGAGCAGGTGCTGGCGCCGACCCTGACCCGAGGTGACATCGTGGTCATGGACAATCTGCCCGCTCACAAGCTCGCCGGGGTCCGCGCCGCCATCGAGGCCGTCGGCGCCCAAGTCATGTACCTCCCGCCTTACAGCCCCGACTTCAACCCCATCGAGATGGCCTTCTCGAAGCTGAAGGCTTTCCTCAAGAAGGTCGCAGCCAGGACCAAGGAGGGTCTCTGGGCGGCGATAGGCGACGGCATCGGCACCTTCACACCAGACGAGTGCATCAAATATTTCGCAGCCGCAGGTTATGACCGCGATTGAACGGAAAATGCTCTAGCGGCAGGAGGGACATTCTGATAACGGGTTCAGGAATGAGGACATTCACGAACGAGTTCCGGCGCGAAGCGGTGCGTCTTGTTGAGACCAGCGGGCGCAGCATTGGCGAGGTGGCCGAAGATTTGGGGATTGGGAAATCGACGCTTGGCAAATGGCTGACACGCCATCGAGAGACGGACCTGCTGTCCGGGCCGCATGAGGATACGGCCAAGGAACAGGCCCGCTTGCACAAGGAGAACGAGATTCTGCGGGCGGAACGCGACCTGTTAAAAAAAGCTGTGGCCTTCTTCGCCAAGAAAACAAGTCGATGATTTTCCGGCACATCGATGATAAGAGGGCCGATCTGTCCCTGGCCCGGACATGCGCCATGTTTGGCGTCAGCACCAGTGGCTTCTATGCCTGGAAGCGGCGCGAGCCCAGCCAACGGCAATTGGACGACATGGTGTTCCTGGTCCATATCCGCAGCCAATTCAGTCTGTCGCGGGAAACCTATGGCAGCCCGCGCATGCATGCCGAATTGCGCGAAGACGGGCACTCCATCGGCCGTCACCGCGTGGCCCAGATGATGCGCGAGAATGGCCTGAAAGCCTTGCAGAAGCGCCGTTTCAAGAAGACCACCGACAGCGAACACGGCGGACCAGTTGCCCCCAATGTCCTGGATCAGGATTTCAGTGCTGAGCAAGCCAATGAGAAATGGGGCGCCGACATTTCCTATATCTGGACGGCGGAAGGCTGGCTGTATCTGGCCATCGTCGTCGATCTGTTTTCACGTCGCATCGTCGGTTGGGCCACCAGCGACCGCATGAAAAAGGATCTGGCGCTGACCGCGTTGAAACGCGCCTTGGCCGTACGACAACCGGCGTCGGGGATTATCCATCACTCGGATCGCGGCAGCCAATATTGCTCGGGCGATTACCGCAAACTCCTAGCCGACCACAAAATCGTCGCCTCCATGAGCGGCAAAGGGAACTGTTACGATAACGCCATGGTCGAAACCGTGTTCAAGACCATCAAATCCGAACTGATCTGGCGCACCGCGTGGCAATCACGCAGCCAGGCCCACATCGCCATTGGCCGGTATATCGATGGCTTCTATAATCCCGTCAGGCGGCATTCCGCCCTGGGATATAAAAGCCCATGCCGCTTCGAAGCCGAGGCCGCATAATCGGAGAATCGCTCTCCACTCTTCCCAGGCAAATCTAGGGTAGCGCCGACGGGGAAGACCTCGACGGTGCGATCCTCTTGGCGAGATCGCCCGTTTCCGCGCGAGAACGCCGTGTCGATGGCGGGCGTAGTGGCAGCGATGGCCGAGGCCGTGTCAAACAGGGTGGATTGGTTGGCCTTCACCTGGACCAGCAGATGGTTGCCCGTCTTCCGGGCAACCTCGAAGGTTTTTTTGACAGTGCATGGCGTCCAGGGTGAACAGCCGTCCGGTGAGGCCCAGCGCGGAAATCATCTCCTGGGCAGCAGGGATTTCGTTGGTCTTTTCGGCGATGGCGAGATGACCGAGGATAATCCGCTGGTCGACGGCAAAGGCGCTCAGGACGTGCGCCGCCTTGCGGTCGTTGAAGGCGTCGAAGCTGCCGCGCAGGGTCTTGCCGTCGATGGCAACCGCCGACGGCGTGGTGCCTGTCTTGCCTTCTGGCTCCGCCAGACCGGCGGCATGTTGGCGGAATACCCGCTCCATCTCGTCGGCATCAAGACCTTGCAAAATGAACCTTACCGACGAATAGGCCGGCGCCCGGCGCAGGGACAGGCCGAAGCTTGCGTTCAACCGGGACAGGTGAGCCTGAATGAAGGCTGGACCGGCCGATATGACCGGGCTCCCGCGGTAATCCCCCCTGGAAATAAGGGGATGCGGACGTAGAATTTTCTCGGTTTTGCGAACGAGGAGATTCGGATGAAGAAGAGTCGGTTCACGGACGCCCAGATCATGGGGATCCTGCGTCAGGCGGAGGAGGGTATCCCGGTCCTGACGCTGTGCCGCGAGCACCAGATGAGCAGCGCGACGTTCTACAAATGGCGGGCGAAATACGGCGGCATGGACGCCTCGATGATCTCGGAGATGAAGGGGCTGGAGGACGAGAACCGGCGGCTGAAGAAGATGTTCGCCGAGCTCAGCATGCAAAACGAATTGCTGAAGGAGGCTCTCGGAAAAAAATAACCCGGCCATCCCAGCGCCGGGAGATGGCCGAGACAGCTGTGGCGCGACGAGGGATCAGTATTGCGTTGGCGTGCCGGACGTTTGGGCTCAGCGAGACGTGCTATCGCTATAGCCCGAGGCTCTCCGACGAGAACGAGCAGATCGCCGACCTTTTGATCGGGCTGACCCAGGCCAGAAAGACCTGGGGGTTCGGCCTCTGCTTCCTGTATCTGCGCAATATCCAGGGGCATGACTGGAACCACAAACGGGTCTATCGGATTTATCGCGCGTTGGAACTGAACCTGCGCATCAAGCCCCGGAAGCGGCTCAAACGCGACAAGCCCGACGAACTGGTGGTACCAGACGCCCCCAACCAGGTCTGGTCGATGGATTTCATGGCGGATCGTCTGGAGGATGGCAGGGCTTTCCGGCTTCTCAACGTGCTGGATGATTTCAATCGGGAGGGGCTCGGCATTGAAGTCGATTTTTCGCTGCCCGCAGAACGGGTTGTCCGGATGCTGAACCAAATTATCGAATGGCGCGGCAAGCCAGCGACAATTCGGGTCGACAACGGTCCCGAATATATCAGCGGCACGCTGATGAAATGGGCCGAGACGCGCGGCATCGGCCTCCAACACATCCAGCCCGGCAAGCCGCAGCAGAACGCCTATGTCGAGCGTTACAACCGGACGGTCCGGCATGAATGGCTGGGCCAGTTCCTCTTCGAAACCATCGCGGAGGTGCAGGATCAAGCGACAGAATGGCTCTGGACCTACAACAACGACCGCCCCAATATGGGCATCGGCGGCATCACACCCGCCCAGAAACTGAAATTGGCCGCCTGAGTTCTATGTCCAACCCCCGCTAAAAATGGGGGGATTACCCGGGGGCGTCCTTTTTGAGAGATAAAAATTCGAAGAGAAGCGGGGTTAAGCGCGGAGCAACTCCAGACTCTCTAGCCAGGGGGCAATGTCGTTGCGGGCCCGGATCGAGTAGAGTTTCTTCCGTTCACGTCCCTTAACCCGCCGCCCGTTCTCATCCCGCTCGGGCGGCGGCGGGAACAGGCCGAACGTGACGTTCATCGGTTGGAATGTTTCGGCCATCGCGCCGCCAGTGACGTGACCGAGCAGAGCACCCAGCGCGGTTGTGAGCGGCGGCGGAGGCAGTTCACGCTTCCGCGCCTCCGCAGCAGCGAAGCATCCGGCCAGCAGACCAATTGCCGCGCTCTCGACATATCCTTCACAGCCGGTGATCTGTCCCGCCAATCTGAACCGGGGTCCGGCCTTCAGCCTCAGATCGGGATTGAGAACGCGCGGTCCGTTGACGAAGGTGTTGCGGTGGAGACCGCCCAGCCGGGCGAATTCTGCATTTTCCAGCCCCGGAATCGTCCGAAAGAGCCTGACTTGCTCGCCATGGCGCAGCTTGGTCTGGAAGCCCACCATGTTGTAGAGCGTTGCTAGCGCGTTATCCTGGCGCAACTGGACTACAGCATAGGGCTTGGGTCCGTTCGGATCGGTCAGGCCGACCGGCTTCATCGGGCCGAATGAGAGGGTACCACGTCCACGCGATGCCATCACTTCGATCGGCAAGCAGCCCTCGAAATAAGGCGTGTCCTTTTCCCAATCGTGAAACGGTACGGTCTCGCCCGCCAGCAGCCCGTCGATGAAGGCATCATATTGTTCACGTGACAGTGGGCAGTTGATGTAGTCCGAGCCGTCACCCTTGTCGTAGCGGGACTGGAACCATGCTTTCGAAAAATCGATGCTTTCGCGCACCACGATCGGGGCGATGGCGTCGAAGAAAGACAGAGAGTCAACGCCCGTCAGCGTTGCCAGCGCTTCAGCCAGTGGTGCGGATGTCAGGGGGCCGGTCGCGACGATCACTTGCTCCCATTCGGCGGGAGGCAGACCTGCGACTTCCTCGCGCAGGATGGTAACATTGGGGTGATCGACCAGGGCAGCCTGGACATGGGCGGAAAAGGCGTCGCGATCAACGGCCAGCGCTCCCCCAGCCGGAACCTTGCAGGCATCGGCGGCGGCCAGGATCAACGATCCGGCCCGCCGCATTTCTTCATGCAGCAGACCGACAGCATTGTGATCGGCATCATCCGAGCGTAACGAGTTGGAGCAGACCAGTTCCGCCAACCCGTCGCTGTGATGGGCCGGAGTTTGGCGTCCAGGACGCATTTCGTGGAGGATGACGGTGAGGCCAGCCTGGGCAAGCTGCCAGGCCGATTCCGACCCGGCCAGCCCGCCGCCGACGACATGAATAGGATGTTCGCTCATACCCCCCGACATAGCCGCTTCGACGGCGTCTGTCCAGGGGGTGAACGAAGCCTTTACCCCTTCTGTTGGGCCGCAGCCAATTGAGCCAGCCAGCCAATACCGCCTCCGGTCGCCGATGCGATTGAGTTGGTTCCGGTCACAGCCTTGGAATCGGTGACGGACTTGCCATCCGAGGTGTCGATTGGACCGAAGGCATAGGTGGCGAAGGCACTGGACGGGCCGCGCTGTTCAGAACGGGTGGAATGGCTGTCGGGCTCATCCTTGCGGTTCAGCAAGAGGTGGCTGGGGATCGCCGAGATGTTTTGCATGGCATACTCCATAGCCTTGACACTTTGGTTTTCTCTATGCAGTCATCATGCCAGACCGCAAAGCGATGGAAGCCCGCCATTGGGGGCTGTGTAGGCCCGGCAATTTTTGCCGTGATCGGCGGGGCCGGATCATTTCTTCCCAGTCTGAATTTGGGTATAAGCGAGACGTGACCTAGGAGGGCATATGGCCAGGACATATTACGTCGTCGGCGGCGAATACGCAGACACCACGTTCAGCACTCTCGCTCCCGGTCAGTCCGAAGAGACGTTCGGGCCGTTTGAGGAGCGCGAAGCCCATGAGTGCTGGCGTGCCCTGACCGGCAAAACTGTGGATAACGCGATGGTGCGTTATTTCATCCGAGAAAGCGGCAATGAGAGTGGGGGAGGTGAGGGCTGGTATGTCGTCGGCGGTGAGTATACCGGTACCGATTTCATCACGATTGCTGCGGGGCGGCACCCCGAGGTCCTGGGGCCGTTCGATCGTCAGACGGCTCTGGAAACTTGGCGGGGACTAACCGGACGCACGGTTGACAGCGCGCTGACCCGCTTTGATCTGTGTACCGAGGTCGATCTGAAACGCCGCGGTCTCCTCTCCATTTGAACGTAGTGCGGAGCGGGGGCATGCCTCCGCTCCGCAGCCACGATCTATTCGACGCGGTGGATCAGATGATAACCGAACGACGTTTCGATCACGCCGCTGACTTCACCGACAGCCAGGGCGAATGCGGCGCTATCGAATTCGGGAACCATCGCTCCCGGCCCGAAATGACCGAGATCGCCGCCTTCTTCAGCCGACGGACAGTCGGAATATTCTTTGGCCATCTGGCCGAAATCAGCCCCTTCGCGAATTTCGTCAAGGATCTCAGTGATGGCAGACAGCGCCTCGTCCTTGGTCCGAGTCGACTGGGACCGCATCGAACCCTTGTACATCAGCAGGATATGGGCGGCGCGAATCTGGGCGGACATGGGATGCTCCGAAATTTGAAAAAGGGCGACACTGTAACCGAGCTTTTCCAATGCCGCCACGAATGATCCTGTTCAATAAGCCGTTCGACGTGCTGTGCCAGTTTACCGATCGAGACGGGGGACGGCGCACACTCAAAGACTATATCGACCAGCCGGGGGTTTATCCGGCGGGACGGCTTGACCGCGATTCCGAAGGGTTACTGGTGCTGACCGGATCGGGGCCATTAATCGCCCGGATCGCAGATCCGCGTTACAAGATGGCGAAGACGTATTTGGCTCAGGTGGAAGGAATCCCGACAGAAGCGGCGCTTGCCGCGCTACGCCGGGGGGTGGTGTTGAAGGACGGTCCAACCCGTCCGGCCGGTGCCCGCTTGATCGCCGAGCCCGAGGCTCTGTGGCCACGCGACCCACCGATCCGTTCCCGTGCTGTCATTCCGACCAGTTGGGTCGAACTGGTGCTGCGCGAGGGACGCAACCGTCAGGTCCGTCGAATGACTGCGGCGGTTGGCTTTCCCACGTTGAGGCTGATCCGCTGGGCGGTGGGAGAATGGAGCCTGGATGGACTCGCGTCGGGCCAATGGCGCGCTTTGCCTTGAAAACGTCATCAATCCGACCACTATAACGCCATCATCCATCGGCATTATCCCGTTCGAACTCGGACGGAGGCGCGAAAGTCCGGCTTCGGTCTTCGATGGCGCCAATGGGATATGACGATGGGACGGAAGTACAAAGGTGACACGACGAGGGACGACGATAGAGAGGCGACGGAGGTTCATATCGAGGTGGAGGGTACGTCTTGCCAAGGACCCCGCCGGCCAATGGGAATTGATCCCGAGACCTTCCGACGTGCCCAGGATGTTGCTCTTCGCCAGATCCAGGCGCGTATCGCGACCTTTTACTGAGGCAGAGGCGCCACTGTCAACCTCGATTGACACTGCATTGGCTTGTTGCCTCAATGACAGATACGATGACTTGTCCAACGCGGCAGAATCGACCGGTCCCCAGGTAATCTCGACCTTGCGGTCGTCCCCCCAAGAGTGAGATGGCGTTGACGCGGTGGGGGGATTGTTCCCTTTTCCCGCGATCTTGACAACTGGTGCGACCACTCCCAGCTTGGCCAATTGCCCAGCAATGGCGCGTGCGCGCCGTTGCGACAAAGCACGGTTATATGCTTTGGGGCCACGGGCATCGGTAAACCCGTAAATTCGTATTTCGTCAGGCTTCGCCGCCTTTAACCCCGGCGCGGCATTCCATAAGCGCTGCATGGTCGAGGCGGTGATCTCGGCCTTATCGAAATCGAAATGCAGCACGATCGGTTGCGTCGGTCGTTCGACAGCCGTTGGCGCTGGGGCAGGTGGGGCTGGGGCAGGTGGGGCTGGGGAAGCAATGACAGGGGAGGGGGGCGATTGGCCATCCCTATATTCTGTCGGTGCCGATGAGCAGGCCGCCATTCCCGCCAACACCGTCAGGGCGAGAAGGGCGCGAATGAGTCGCAATGTATGGACCTGTATCATCAAGACATCACGCCGAAAGCAGGTTGCCTTTGGCTGACTGTCTCAATCTAAAATCCACGTGTCCAGAATTTTTTACTCAGTAGTACAAATAAAAATTAAATTCTTATCTTTTGATGCTGACAATATTGGTTGACGTGACTGACAACTGGAGTTGACTTAACTTAACAAAATCACTTCAAGAACGAGAAACTTGGCACGAAAAAATATGTAAGAGAAGGAGTTAGCCCCCTCTCTTACATATGGAACATTGACTGGAGGACGTTAAAAACGCCCAGGTGTCGCCAGAGTGGAAGGGCGGGCCAGGATCGGGCCGAGATGCTGGCCGGTGTAGCTCTGTGGGCAGGCGGCGACATCCTCTGGCGTACCAGCGACAACGATACGGCCACCGCCATCGCCGCCTTCTGGTCCAAGGTCAACGATCCAGTCGGCGGTTTTGATCACTTCGAGGTTATGCTCGATCACGACGATCGTGTTGCCGGTATCGACCAGAGCCTGAAGCACCTCCAGCAACTTTCGGACATCCTCGAAATGCAGGCCGGTGGTCGGCTCGTCGAGGATGTAAAGGGTCCGCCCAGTGGCGCGGCGTGACAGTTCCTTCGCCAGCTTGACCCGCTGGGCCTCGCCGCCGGACAGGGTAGTGGCCTGTTGCCCGAGGTGGATGTAGCCAAGCCCAACCCGTTGCAGCGTCACCATTCGGTCGCGGATTGCGGGCACAGCTTTGAAAAAATCGGCGGCTTCCTCAACGGTCATGTCGAGAACGTCGGCAATGCTTTTACCGCGGAAGGTGATTTCCAGAGTCTCGCGATTATAGCGGCGGCCTTTGCAGACGTCGCACTGCACATAAACGTCAGGAAGAAAGTGCATTTCGATCTTGATCAGACCATCACCCTGGCAGGATTCGCAGCGCCCTCCCTTGACGTTGAACGAGAACCGGCCGGGTTTGTAACCCCGCGCTTTTGCTTCCGGCAATTCCGCGAACCAGTCACGAATCGGGGTAAAAGCCCCGGAATAGGTCGCAGGATTTGAACGGGGGGTTCGACCGATTGGACTTTGATCGATGTCGATAATCTTATCGAGGTGCTCGATGCCATCGATCCGGTCGAACGGGGAGGGCTGCTCCCGCGCTCCCATCAGACGACGAGCCAACGCTTTGTAAAGCGTCTCGATCACCAGGGTGGATTTTCCGCCGCCCGACACCCCGGTGATGCAAGTCAAAGTGCCGAGCGGTACGGTGAGTGTGACGTCTTTTAGGTTGTTTCCGCGCGCACCCACCAGTGACAACGCTGTGCCGGTGCCACGGCGGCGTTGCTGTGGCACGTCGATTCGTGCGTGCCCGGTCAGATAACGGCCTGTCAGACTGGCCGGATTATCCATCACCTCGGCGGGCGTACCCTCAGCAACGACAGTGCCGCCGTGAATTCCGGCCCCCGGTCCCATATCGATCAGATAATCCGCACTGCGGATAGCGTCTTCATCGTGCTCGACAACGATTACCGTATTGCCAATGTCACGCAATCTCTTCAACGTCACCAACAGCCGGTCGTTGTCGCGCTGATGCAGCCCGATTGACGGCTCGTCCAGCACGTACAATACACCTGTCAGGCCCGAGCCAATCTGGCTGGCCAGTCGGATGCGCTGGCTTTCGCCACCCGACAGCGAACCTGAGCCACGCCCGAGGGTCAGGTAGTCGAGGCCGACATCGACCAGAAACCCCAAACGATCGTTGATTTCGCGCAAAATACGCCGGGCGATCTCGCGGTCCTTTGGCTTCAGGTGCAGATCGAGTTCGCCGAACCAGTCTCTAGCCCCGGCAATCGACATCTCGGCCGTCTGGCTGATATGTAGCCCAAGAATCTTAACGGCCAGCGCTTCGGGTTTCAGACGGGCACCGCCGCAGGCTTCGCACGGTGCGGTCCCCTGAAAACGCGATAACTCCTCGCGCACCCAAGACGAGTCCGTCTCGCGGAAACGCCGCGCCATGTTGGGGATAACTCCCTCGAACGATTTTTTGGTGTGATAGCCGCGAAAACCGTCCTCGTACTCGATTGAGATCTCTTCCGCACCAGAGCCGTGCAGAATAACGTCGCGCACCTTCTCTGGCAGGGAAGACCAGGGTAGATCGAGACCGAAACGGTAATGCGCCGCCAGCCCCTGCAACGTCTGAATATAATAGTGAGAGGTCGATCCGGCCCAGGGCGCGATCGCGCCTTCACGCAGCGACAAATCTGGATTGGGAATAACCAGTTCGGGATCGAAATAAAGCTTCACGCCCAACCCGTCGCAGGTGGGGCAGGCCCCGAATGGGTTGTTGAACGAGAACAACCGAGGTTCGATCTCCTCGATGGTGAAACCCGAAACAGGGCAGGCGAACTTCGCGGAGAAGATCGTGCGTTCGCCATTATCGGCATTTTCGGCGATACACAGACCATCGGAAAGAGCCAGGGCGGTCTCGATCGAATCTGCCAGACGATTGCCTAGGCCGGGATTGATCACCAGTCGATCGACCACAACGTCGATATCGTGTTTCTTCTTCTTGTCGAGCGCGGGAACCGCGTCGATTTCATAGAGGGTTCCGTCAACCTTGACCCGTTGGAACCCTTTTTTCTGGAGTTCCAGCAGATCCTTGCGGTACTCGCCCTTGCGCCCGCGCACGAAGGGAGCCAGCAGATAGAGCCGCGTGCCTTCTGCCATCGTCTCAACGCGGTCAACCATCTGGCTGACCGTCTGGCTTTCGATCGGCAGCCCGGTCGCGGGAGAGTGCGGGACGCCGACTCGTGCCCACAGCAGACGCATGTAGTCATAGATTTCGGTTACAGTGCCGACAGTCGAGCGTGGATTGCGTGATGTCGTTTTCTGTTCGATCGAAATCGCTGGACTCAGTCCCTCGATGCTCTCGACATCGGGTTTTTGCATCAGTTCGAGGAATTGACGGGCATACGCCGACAGCGATTCGACATAACGGCGTTGCCCCTCGGCATAGATGGTATCGAATGCCAGCGACGATTTGCCCGAGCCAGACAGGCCGGTAATCACCACCAGCTTGTCACGGGGAATGTCGATATCGACGCTTTTCAGATTATGTTCGCGGGCTCCGCGTACCCGAATGACGCCGCTCATCGTCGATCAGCCTTCGTCCAACTGTGAACCGGCGGCGGATGGTAGAGGGTTTCCCTGATGGGATAAAGCCCTCCGTCATTCCACATCCGCCGTCAGTAGATTAATTATGCCCGAACGCTGTTGAGGAAGGTTCCTACTTCCTTATCAAGACGGTTGGACTGATTTGCCAGATCGTGCGACGAGGACAAAACCTCACTCGAGGTTTCGCCGACTTCGCCCACTGCCGTAGCCAACTGAGTCAGATAATCAGTGACCTGGCGGGTTCCCTCTGACGCCTGCTGGATGTTTCGGGAGATTTCGGCGGTGGCTGCATGCTGTTCTTCAACTGCCGCTGCAATACCGGCTCCGATTTCGTCGATACGGCCGATCGTGCCGCCGATGATGCGAATCGCGCCGACGGCTTCGGTCGTGGCTGCCTGAACTGCGCCGATCTGAGCTCCGATTTCCTCGGTTGCTCGCGCCGTCTGGTTCGCGAGATGCTTGACTTCATTGGCGACAACAGCAAAGCCCTTGCCGGCTTCGCCCGCCCGCGCCGCCTCAATGGTGGCGTTGAGGGCAAGAAGGTTCGTCTGCGCCGCGATATCGTTGATCAACCCGATCACGTCGCCGATCTTGCCTGCTGCTTCGGCCAGCCCTTTAACCAGTTGATCAGTGCGTTGGGCCTCGGACACCGCCTCGGCCGACATCATTGCCGATTGCTGTACCTGGCGGCTGATCTCGCGAATCGACGCAGATAATTCTTCGGATGCAGCAGCCACGGTCTGAACGTTGGTCGAAGCCTCCTCAGCGGCGGCAGCGACAGAAGTGGCCTGGGAGGAGGTCTGGCGAGCCACGCCCGTCAGACACTCGGCAGCGGTTTTCATACTGACGGCAGAGGCTGCGATGACATCCGAGACCTGCTTGACGCTGCTTTCAAACGAATCCGCCATCGCCATGGCAGCATGGCGGCGTTCTTTTTCGGCATTAATCTTTGATAATTCCTGCTCGCGGCGCAAGGTTGCGGCTTCGCGAGCAACATCGCGCAGGGTGCGGATCGAGAGCGCTAAAGAACCGATCTCGTCGGTGCGGTCGATTTCAGTGACGACGGTATCGTAATCCTGGTTGGCCAGACGGTTGGTAATTCCAGACAAGCGCTTTAATGCATTCGCTATATGGCGCGCCACACTCAAGGCTAAAGCGCCCGAAAGAATGGTGATCAGCAAAACTAGACCGGCGAATTTCAGAGCTTTTTCCCAGAAAATATCTTGGATGTCGTCAATATATATGCCGGTTCCCATTACCCAGCCCCAAGGGGCGAAGAGATTGGCATAAGACAGCTTGTCGATAGCCACGTTCGAACCAACACGAGGGAACTGATAGAATAGGGAACCGCCCCCGCCTTTGGCCAATTCGATCAGGCGTTGAACAATCGGAATTCCGTTGGAATCCCTCATATCAAGAGCACTAGTTCCTTCGCGCTCGATATGGCCGGGAACCATGACGGCAGTTCCATCCACGGCATATATGAAAAAATATTCATCCTTGTCGTAGCGTAAATCGCGCAACAACTCCCGAGTTCTTCTCTGGGCTTCTGCCTGATCGAATTCACCCTTAACAGATCTATTATAATGATATCTTGCAACCTCTTGGGCAATATCGACTAGGTTGTGCAGCTTTGCGTCTCGATCTTCGATCATGATCGAGCGCAAGAAGAACATTGCCAACGTCGCAACCAGGACAAAGCCGACAATGCTGCCCGCGACAACGATCAGCAACTTGCCGGAAATTCCCATTTTAGGGATCATACTAAATCTCCACCCATGACCAATAGGTGCATACTTAGCTTAAGATATATGCACCAATATGCAGATTTTCCAGATTGTTCCAAAGAAATATCTAAACAGCAAACGAGCTTGCGTATAAGACGCCCTGCATTTACGGTGTAATCCGTCATTGGGGAGTAGCCTCTCTCGACCAATCGAGAGGGATGCGTCAACAGACTTGGGTCAGCATGGCTCATGGCGCATCCGGCAGTGGTCGCTTGGCGAGACCTTTGGTTTTAGCGTCCGACACCTGGGGGGTGGGCGGGGCGTGAAGCCATTGGTTACGTTCAGCCCAGCCCCCAAAGGTAATTATGGACGCTTTGTTTGTTTCTGCCGCGATTGTGGCGATTGCCGAGATCGGCGATAAAACCCAATTGCTGGCCTTGGTTCTGGCGGCTCGATTCCGCCGACCCATTCCAATCATTCTCGGCATTCTGTTCGCAACGCTCGCCAATCACGGCCTTGCCGCCTGGGCAGGAACAGCGGTTGCTGCGTGGCTGGGAGGGGAGGTGATGCGATGGGCACTCGGCCTGTCGTTCTTGGCAATGGCTGGTTGGATTTTGGTTCCCGATAAAATCGACGACGACACCCCCGGCATCGGTGAGCGGTTCGGTCCTTTTCTCGCGACGTTGGTTGCCTTTTTTCTGGTCGAGATCGGGGACAAGACTCAGATCGCAACCGTCGCTCTGGCCGCACGATTCGATGACCTCATATTGGTTACATTGGGAACCACTCTCGGGATGATGGCGGCCAATGTCCCGGCCGTTTTGCTGGGAGAAGCCGCAGCAACGCGATTACCGCTTCGGTTGGTTCATATTGTTGCCGCGATCCTGTTCGCGATCATGGGAATTCTTGCACTCAGCGATGTCGGGAGCGATCTGATTAGCCATATAAACTAAAGGAGAAAGAATGGACTGATGTGTAATTAGTCGTCCGTGAATAACCCCCAAGCCCGGCCTGTCACCTGGGTTTGGGGCTGTGGCGAAGTGGTAATCCCCCCATTTTTAGCGGGGGTTGGACATAGAACTCAGGCGGCCAATTTCAGTTTCTGGGCGGGTGTGATGCCGCCGATGCCCATATTGGGGCGGTCGTTGTTGTAGGTCCAGAGCCATTCTGTCGCTTGATCCTGCACCTCCGCGATGGTTTCGAAGAGGAACTGGCCCAGCCATTCATGCCGGACCGTCCGGTTGTAACGCTCGACATAGGCGTTCTGCTGCGGCTTGCCGGGCTGGATGTGTTGGAGGCCGATGCCGCGCGTCTCGGCCCATTTCATCAGCGTGCCGCTGATATATTCGGGACCGTTGTCGACCCGAATTGTCGCTGGCTTGCCGCGCCATTCGATAATTTGGTTCAGCATCCGGACAACCCGTTCTGCGGGCAGCGAAAAATCGACTTCAATGCCGAGCCCCTCCCGATTGAAATCATCCAGCACGTTGAGAAGCCGGAAAGCCCTGCCATCCTCCAGACGATCCGCCATGAAATCCATCGACCAGACCTGGT
>NZ_CAHP01000030.1 GCF_000294655.1 Magnetospirillum molischianum DSM 120 | reverse complement strand
GCTCGACCAGATCATCAACCTGCGCCACGACTTGGTCCGGCTGGCGGGTTTGGTCGCCTGGGGCTTTTTCGACGAGCGGTTCGCGCCGCTTTACGCGGAAACGGGGCGCCCGGGTGTTCCGACCCGACTGATGGTGGGATTGCACCTGCTCAAGCACATGTACGGCCTCTCTGACGAGGCGGTGTGCGATCGCTGGGTCTGCGATCCGTATTTCCAGTATTTCTGCGGCGAAACCTTCTTCCAGCACGCCCTGCCGGTGGACCGCTCTTCGATGACCCGCTGGCGTCAGCGCATCGGTGCCGATGACCTGTCGGCCCTGGTGCAGGAGAGCCTGGCCGCCGCCCACCGGGCCGGCGCTCTTCAGGCCGAAGACATGGAGCGGGTGACGGTCGATACCACCGTTCAGCCCAAGGCGGTGACCTTCCCGACCGACGCCAAGCTGATGCAGCGGGCCCGGGAAAAGTTGGTGGCGCTGGCCCAAGAGTGGGGCATCGGCCTTCGCCAGAGCTACGCCCGCGTCGGCAAGCGGGCGGCGATGAAGCAGGGCCGCTACGCCCACGCCAAGCAGTTCAACCGGGCGCGCCGCGAATTGCGGCGGCTGAAGACCTATCTGGGGCGGGTGATCCGCGACATCCGCCGCAAGATCGCCGGCAACGAGGCCCTGACCGACGCCTTCAAGCGCCCCCTGTGGCTGGCCGAACGGGTGATGACCCAACAACGCCGCGATCCCTTGCCGAAGGTCTATTCCCTCCACGCCCCCGAGGTCGAATGCATCGGCAAGGGCAAGGCCGCCAAGCCCTACGAATTCGGCTGCAAGGTCACCGTCACCACCACCAACCGCCCGGCCGCCGGAGGTCACTTCGTCCTGCATATCGACGCTCGCCACGGCAACCCCTATGACGGCCATACCCTCAAGGCTGCCGTCGAGGCCACCGAAGCCTGGACCGGCGTCACCGCCCGCCGCATCTATGTCGACAAGGGCTATCGCGGCCACGGCCTCGATCGCTTCAAGGTCTGGATCTCCGGCAACAAGGCCCCGACCAACGCCATTCGCCGCGAACTGCGCCGCCGCAGCGCCATCGAACCCGTCATCGGCCACATGAAAAACGACGGCCTTCTCGGGCGGAACTTCCTCAAGGGAAAGAGCGGCGACCGCATCAACGCCATCCTCTGCGGCGCCGGACACAACTTCCGCCTCCTGCTCCGCTGGCTGAGGCTTTTGTTGTCCATGATCCGGGCCGTCCTCAGGGCCGAAAGGCACAACCTGAACGCTCAGCTCGTCTGATCCCGGAGGGCTGAACCGAATTTTTCACGGACGACTAGGTAACGGACGAAAGCGTATTTGGTGCGGGAATCCTCTCGCCACCCGCGCTTGACCCCGTCCCGTCTCCGCTGCCAAGGTCGCCCGATCTTCGAATTTCGAGCGGGACGGAACCCCATGGCCGGCAAGACCTCTCTTTCTCCTGAATCCCTGATCGCTCTGGGGACGGACGTGCTCGCCCGGTTGATCCTGGAGGAGGCGGAGGGCAACCCGGCTTTCCGCAAGCGGGTCAAGGCCGCCCTGGCCGGGACCAAGGGGCCGGCCGCCGTTTCGGATATCAATGATTTGGACGGGCTCGATCCCCATGACGCCTACCGGCTCGCGTTGCGTCAGTCCCATGGTCGGAAGACCAGCTTTTGGGCTCAAGTCGCTGCCCAAGGTGCAGGCTGAGCGAGGATTTCGGCGTATTCTCGCGGCCGTGTGATCTGCGTCACAACCAAAAGAAATAAAAGCGCATAAGCTGTATCTCCTTGTGAGATATTGCCGAGGCGTCGCCATGTCGCATCGGGGGCCGGATCGTCTGGTTGTGGCGGCTATTCTCGGGATGGTCGCTGCCTGCGCGACTCCGCCGCCCCCTGTACCGGAGCCGGCTCCTGAGCCGGTCGTCCCGTCGCCGATTCTTCCGCCACCTCCTCGTCCAACCCCGCCGGCAAAGCGTCCTGTGAGTCCGCCGCTTCCGGATTTGCGGATGGAGCAGTTCAAAACCCTCACGCCTGATGATGTGGAGGGTTTGCTTGGGCCGCCGTCGGTCGTGACGGCTCGGGGGATGGCGACGATCTAGGAATATCGCGGCAAGGCCTGCACTTTCTATCTCTCCTTCTATCCCGAGATCGTGGGCGACAAACTCCGGGTTCTGGGCGTCGAGATCGACGGGGGCATCGCCGAAACACTCTGCCTCAACCGCTTGCGCGAAAGCGGACGGCCCCATGGCCGGTGATCCTCGTCCACTGATCGCCCTGGTCGATGACGATGCGCTGTTCCGCGAATCGCTCACCGCCAATCTGACCAGTGCCGGTTACGCGGTGAGGGGCTGGGAGGAGGGGACGACGTTTCTCGCCGCTTTGGGCAACCGGAAAGACCAGATCTGCTTCTGCTCGACTGGAAGATGCCCGGTCTCAACGGGATCGAGGTGCTGGGTCGGCTCCGGGCTCTTCGCCCCGAACTCCCGGTGATCTTCCTGACCGTGCTGGGGGAGCAGGTCTTCGAGGAAGCCGCGCTCTTGGGTGGTGCGGTGGATTTCGTCGAGAAGTCGCGCGGCTTCACCATCCTTGAGCGGCGGATTCGAATCATCCTGGGGCGGGTGCCCGTAACGGGCGTGGCCGGTGCCGACGACCGGATCGTGATCGGGGACCTGATCCTTGATAGTAAAAGCCGCCGGGCAATTTTGCGCGGGCGAGTTGTCGATCTCACCGTCACCGAATTCGCGATGGTTCTGGCCTTGGCCGGCAAGGCCGGCCGCGATGTCGGCTTTCGACAGCTATACGATGCCGGTCGGGGCAGGGCCGAGGGTCGGCGCCGGACTCGATGGCTACCGCGTCAACGTGCGGGCCGCCATCAAGCGCATCCGGGGCAAGTTCAGAGATCTCGATCCAGCCTTCGACCGGATCGTCGCCTATCCGGGGTTCGGCTACAGTTGGCGGGTGGACCATGGGTAAAGAGCTTGTCTGCTGCCTTCGCTCCTTCGCGGTCAAGCTGATCGCGGCGTTCGTGATCTTTTCCATTGTTCCAGTCCTGCTGGTCTAGAGCGCGTTGACATTCACTTGGTCCAGATGAATGCGCTGACGAGGCTGAGGATGGACAAGAATGCCCTCGGTGTCTGTTCGTAGCGTGTGGCGATCCGCCTGAAGTGCTTGATCTTGAGGAAGAAGCGCTCGACGAGATTGCGTTCGCAATAGAGGGCATAATCGCAGGCGACCTGGGGGGATGTTTTTCTCGGCGGAATGACCGGGATGGCGCCTTGGCTTTGGATGGCATCTCGTAATGCCTTTGAATCATAGCCCTTATCGCCCAGGATATAATCGGCAGGGATACCGGCAATCAGTGCCTCCGCCTGGGTGTAATCGCTCGCCTGTCCCGGCGTCAGGATAAAGCGTAACGGATTGCCCAAGGCATCGACGACGGCGTGTATCTTGGTGGTCAGCCCGCCGCGTGAGCGGCCGATCGCGCGAGCTTCAGGCCCCCTTTTTTGCCTGCCGCATGCTGGTGCGCCCGGACGATGGTCGAGTCGATCATGGCGTATTCGAAGTCGGGATCATCCGCCATGGCGGCGAACAGCCGATCCCACACCCCATCCTTGGACCAGCGCGAGAAGCGGACGAATACGCTGTTCCAATTGCCGAAAAGAGGGGGCAGATCGCGCCAAGGCGACCCTGTCCGAGACAGCCAAAGCACAGCTTCCACGAATAGGCGGTTGTCCTTGCCGGTCCTCCCAGGATCGCTGACCTTGCCCGGCAAATGCGGTGCCATCCGACCCAGGAACAGGGACAGCTTCCGGGTGGGGGCGGAAGCCCCCAATCTGCCTCTATTCATGACGCCGCTCATGACGCCGCCACCACTCACTACCAAGGCGCTAGGTAGCGTTGCGGTGCCGATCCGGTAGGGCTATGTTGTCGGCCTGTTCTCCCCAAGACGACGCGACGGATGCGACGATGAGCAATGACGACGAATACGCAGACCCAAGCCAGGCCCCCAGCGAGTTTGTTTTGGCAGTTGCGAAAAATCTCGAGCAGAAATTGAGTGAGCGATTGGCTAACGAACCTAGCGAGCGTCAGAGGGTGCTCACCGAGGTTCACCTCCTTACCACCATCGAGGCTGTGAAGGACGCAATTCTGACCAATCCCCCGTATTCCATCTTGGCCGTCCAACGAACCGCCAGCCATTGATGTCTCCGCAGACAAGGAGACTAAATGGTTGCGCGAGACCTTGGCGAAGATGGACGGCATGGAGGATGTGACGGTCAGTCGATGCCATGGAACCCCCCTTGACCTACAAATTCGCCAGGGTGACCAGATACTGGTCAACATGGAGAGCGAATTGGGTGGAAATCGTCAGCGGGCCGAGGACATGTCAAAGCTGACTGAGCATGAGACTCAACCACTCGTGTCCATCATGATGGTTCGAGAAAAATCCTTTAAGCACCTCGACAGCGCCTCTCAGAACCTAGCGACAGCCTCCGCTGACAGGGCCGAACCTTTCATTAACGTCGTGGAGCATTGGCCTCACGACAAGCCACTCAATACCACTACTACAATCGTTAATGTGGTCCATGGGGGGGGAGGCGTATCCGGCGGCCGAAACCGGCGAAGCTATGGAAGACGAGGAAGCTGCGGAAGAGGAGGAAGCTGCGGAAGAGGAGGTCGACGAGGAAGAGTATGATGGAGACAATGACGACTTGGATGAGCAGGACCATCACTGATGAGGAAGACGAATAGCGTAGAAACCGGCCCCTCGACCATCATCACCTCCCCTTGGGTCGGCGCATAACGTGGCCCAAGCAGCCATCGGCTCAACTTGGGGGACGGTTACGCGATCGATGCCTCCGGCCGCGAGTTATTTCAGGCGCCATCCAATCCGGCACCTCCAGCCCTTGACGCGGTGTGCAGGCTTTAACCACAACGGACACGATTCTCCAGCACCCCCCGCCAGGACGCGGGGGAACAGGGGGTGGCGAAGCGGGCGGATCACGGTGCCGTCCCCGTCCCGCTGCGGAATGATCGGGCGCCATCCGTCCATCGTCGCGGTGGTGTACCCCGCCCACCCATCGGGGTCGTGCTGACGGTAGAAGCGCACAGCCTCAGTGTCTTCCTCGCGGTACAGCGCGTGGAAGGTTTCGCTCCGCGACGCCCAAGCTCACGCGATGGGCTGGGCGCCGGGAACAAGGGCGCGCCGCTCCTTCAGCTAGGCCCATTCCGGCTTGAGATTGGCCAGGATGGCTCCCCACCGCTCATGGACGACGGCTCCGGGCGGCAGCAGTTCCGCTGCCGCGATCTGGGCCTTGGTGGGCTTCTTGGTTCTCGCCATGGTCAACCTCCTACTCACCAGACGGCATTTGGGGCAACGGCATCTTGTCGCCGCTCTTCTGTGGCCCGGCGTTCTTGACGCCGTTTTTGTCGCCGTCGTCGTCCTTCTTGCCGCCAGAGTGCGGCATATGCGGGACGCTACGCCCGGCCATGCCACCGGCCGCCATGGCGACGGCGACATCGCGCTCCGTCCGGGCCTGGCCGTCCGAGGAGTCGGCAGACATCCCCGCCCAGCGGGTCGGGGCGCAAGGGCGAGCGTGGCACCACCGTGGTTTATGCCGATCGCTTCGTTCCCGACGAGGCGCGCAGCCGGGCCCGTGAAACTGGCGAGGACGCCCAGTCGATCCCGTTTCTCAAGCGCTTCACCGTGTTCAACACCGACCAGTGCGACGGATTGCCGGAGGCCTTGGTGACCGTCCCGCCGCCGATCCCCGACGGACTGATCCTGCCTCAGGCCGAACGGCTGATCCGGGCTACCGGGGCAACTCTGCGCATCGGCGGCGACAAGGCCTATTACAGCCCGGCGCTGGATTACATCCAGGTGCCCCGGCCTGAATCCTATTTCGAGCCGATCAACTGGCACCGCACCGCACTGCATGAGCTGGGGCATTGGAGCGGTCATCCCTCTCGGCTCAACCGCAACCTCTCGGGCAGCTATGGTTCCAAGCTGTATGGCCAGGAGGAACTGGTGGCGGAAATGACCAGCGCCTTCACCTGCGCCAGCCTCGGCATCGTTCCCACCGTCCGCCATGCCGATTACATCGGCTCGTGGATCGAGGTGCTGCGCGACGACGACCGGGCGATCATCCGCGCCGCCAGTGCCGCTTCGAAAGCCGCCGATTATCTGCTCGGTTTCCTGCCGGAGACCGAGGGCGACCATGGTCAGGAGGCTGCGTGATGGGCCCGCTGGTGCGACGCGGCGTGATCGGCATCGCCCTTATCTTCGTGGCGTTGGCCGTCACCCCGGGGATCAAGCCCAATCTCTCCGGTCCGGCCCGGGTGATCGATGGAAATTCCATCATCGTCGCCGGTCAGACCCTGCGGCTTTACGGTCTCGATGCTCCCGACCTCGGCCAGACCTGCCGGACCAAGGAAAACCGCGACTGGCCGTGCGGTCGCGCCGCCGCCGACGCGTTGCGCCAATATATCGGCGAACGGCCCGTCGGCTGCCTGACCCGCACTCGGGATGCGGCGGATCGGCTGATCTCGACCTGCCGGGTCGGCGGCACCGATCTCAATGCATGGTTGGTCGAGCAGGGCTGGGCGTTGGCCTGCAAGGGCTGCTTCGGCGGCTTTCCCCTCGAGCAGGGGCGGGCTCGTCTCGCCCGCCGGGGGCTCTGGTCTGGCCGGTTCGAGGCACCGGAAGACTGGCGGCGGTCGCATTGATGGTTCGTCTGATCCGGAGATGGAAGCCCCATATCCGTCCGGGTGGATCGAGAGGGAGAGGAGGGCAGGGGATTCGTGACGGGTTCGGAAGGCCGCGAGAGTTTCCCGGCCGGCCCGTCGCGGAGACCCGACATGGCAAACCTTGCGAAAATCACCCTCAGCACGTCCCGCGACATTCCCTTCAACAAGCTGGTGCTGTCCCAGGCCAACGTCCGCCGGATCAAGGCAGGAGTATCGATCGAGGAGCTGGCCGAGGACATCGCGCTCCGCACCCTGCTGCAGAGCCTGACCGTCCGGCCGGTCCTCGACGGCGACGGCAACGAGACCGGCCTGTTCGAGGTGCCGGTCGGCGGCCGCCGTTACCGTGCCCTCGAAATGCTGGTGAAGCAGAAGCGGCTGGCTCGTACCGCCCCGGTCCCCTGCGTCATCCGCACCGACGGTCTGGCGGCGGAGGATTCCCTGGCCGAGAATCTCGAGCGCGCTCCGCTGCATCCGCTCGACCAGTTCCGCGCCTTCCAGACCCTGCGCGAGGCGGGGCTCGGCGACGAGGACATCGCCGCCCGCTTCTTCGTCACCCCGGTGGTGGTGAAGCAGCGTCTGCGGCTGGTCGCGGTGTCGCCCAAGCTGCTCGACCTCTATGCCGAGGACCAACTGACGCTCGACCAGTTGATGGCGTTTTCCGTCACCACCGACCACGCCCGCCAGGAGCAGGTGTGGGACAGTCTGGTCCGCGCCTATAACCGCGAGCCCTATTATATCCGCAAGCTGCTGACCGAGGGGACGGTGCGGGCCGCCGACAAGCGGGTCCGCTTCGTCGGCATCGAGGCCTTTGAAGCTGCCGGCGGGGTGGTGCAGCGCGACCTGTTCGAGCCCGATGGCGGCGGCTGGCTGCAGGACCCGGCCCTGCTCGACCGGCTGGTGGCGGAGAAACTCGCCGCCGTGGCCGAAACCGTGCGGGCCGAGGGGTGGAAATGGATCGAGGTTGCTTCCGATTTCCCCTATGGCCATACCGCCCGGATGCGGCGGCTGATCGGCACTCCGATCCCGTTGACCGAGGCGGATCAGGCGGAGCGGGACCAGCTTCAGGCCGAGTATGACAGCCTGATCGAGGCCCATGCCGGGGCCGACGCGGTACCGGAGGAAATCGAGCGTCGGGTCGAGGAGATCGGCATTGCCCTGGCCGCGTTCGACGACCGGCCGCTGTCGTTCGATCCGGCCGAGATCCTCCGCGCTGGGGTGTTCGTCAGCATCGACGCCGAGGGCGACCTGCGGGTCGATCGCGGCTATGTACGGCCCGAGGACGAGCGGTCCGCCGAACCGTTGCCTTCTGTCGAGGCGGTCGCCACGATTCCGGTGGCGACGGTGGATGCGACCACGCCGCAGGTTGATCCGGTCGCCGAACCGCCGGAGGAGGATGAGGGGCTGAAGCCGCTGCCCGACCGTCTGGTCGCCGAGCTGACCGCGCACCGGACCCTGGCCCTGCGCGATGCCCTGGTCCGCGCTCCGGACGTCGCCTTCCTCGCCGTGCTGCATGTGCTGTGCCTGCAGGCCTTCTATCGCAGCGGCGCGGATTCCGCCCTCGACATCACCGCCCACAGCCCGGCTTTCACCGTCCAGCCGCCCGGTCTGGCCGACACCGCGCCGGCCAAGGCGATCAACGCCCGTCACCAGACCTGGCTGGGGCAGTTGCCGGCCGATCCCGCCGATCTGTGGGACACGCTGACCGGGTTCGACGGTGACAGCCAGGGGGCGTTGTTCGCCCATTGCGCCGCGCTGACCGTCAACGCCGTGCGCGAGCCCTGGACCCGGCGTGGCCGCGCCCTCGACCATGCCGACCGTCTCGCCCGGGCGGTGGAACTCGACATGGCGGCGGCGGGCTGGGTGCCGACCGTCGACACCTATCTCGGCCGGGTCACCAAGGCCCGCATCCTCGACGCGGTGTGCGAGGCCAAGGGCGCGGAGGCCGCCCAGTTGATCGATCACCTGAAGAAACCGGACATGGCCCGCGAGGCCGAGCGCCTGCTGGCCGGTAGCGGCTGGCTGCCCGACATCCTGCGGGCCCCGGAGATCGAATCCGAGCCGGAAAGTGCCCCCGACGATCTGGCCCAGGTCGCCGCCTGATCCTCCTTTGCGGAAGCCCGGCCATCCGTGCCGGGCTTCTGTTCTGTCCGCGGGAGGTACGTCATGTCGGTGTCTGATCTGGCCCGCTCGCTCGCAGAACGGGCCGAGACGGTATGCCGTGTTTATCTCTCCCGGGGCCGCCGTCAGGGGGCGTGGTGGTGCGTCGGCGACGTCCTCAACCATCCGGGCCGCAGCCTTTATGTCCGGTTGACCGGCGATCGCGCCGGCAAATGGACCGACGCATCGACCGGAGAGCACGGCGACCTGCTCGACCTGATCGCCCTCAACCAGGGCCTCGATCCTGTGTCCGCCCGCGACGAGGCCCGTGCCTTTCTGGCTCTGCCGCAGGTTTTCCAGCGTCATCCGTCGCTGGCCTCGGGATCGTCCGACGCGGCGCGGCGGCTGTTTTGCCAGGGACATCCGTTGCCCGGCACCCTGGCCGAGGCCTATCTGCGGGCGCGCGGCATCACCGGCCGGCTCGATCTGCCCGCCCTGCGCTTCCATCCGGTGCTGTGGTACCGTCCCCATCCCGACGCCCCTCGTCAGAGCTGGCCGGCGCTGCTCGCCGCCGTCACCGATGACGCGGGCCGGATCACCGGGCTGCAGCGGACCTGGCTCGACCGCGACCGGCCGGCCAAAGCCCCGCTTGCCACCCCGCGCCGGGCGCTCGGTCATCTGCTCGGCAACGCCGTCCGTTTCGGTTCCGTCACCGACCTGCTGGCGGCGGGGGAGGGGATCGAAACCATGCTGGCGGTGCGTTCGGCTCTGCCCACCCTGCCGGTCGTCGCCGCTCTGTCCGCCAACCACCTCGCCGCCTTCGCTTTCCCGCCCGGTTTGGTCCGCCTGTATGTCGCCCGGGACAACGATTCCGCCGGTCGCAAGGCGGTGGCGCGGCTGATCGCGCGCGGGGCCGCCCAGCAGGGGCTCGAGGTCCGGCCGCTGCTGCCGTGGGGCGAGGATTTCAACGCCGATCTGCTGCGCTTCGGCCCCGATTGGCTCCGGGGGCATCTGGTCGGGCAACTCGTCCCGGACGATGCGCAGCGGGTCTTCGGTCATCGCGGCCGGGGCTGATCGGGGGCGTGTGTCCGGTCTCCGGGCTGAGCAAAACGGACAGGGGGGACTCGTGGGCACCCCGTTACGTCTGGAGCCGCAGCCCACGGCCTTCCCGTGCGGGGGATCTGCCAGGGCGCGGACCGGGTGCGCAAGGACCGTCCCGCTTGCTTTCTTCCCCGGCCTGCGGCCTCCTCGCGTGGCAAGAAAGCGCGGGCCATCCTCCTCCGCCGTTGGCTTCGGCCCTGCGGGTGCGCCCCCGGTTCCAGCCCTGGCCGGCGATCCCCGTGAAGGACGCGATGGGCGCGGTCCCAGCGACGAGGAGCCCGCCATGATCCCCACCTCCCTCCCGTTTCTTGATCCCGATCCCGAAACCGAACCGGAAGCTCACGCCCACTCCGCCACCGCCAGCCTGCTCGACGAATTGACCCTCTACGGCTATCGCCCCGGCCAGGACGAGCCCGATCCCCGTCCGCTGCCCGAGCCCGAGATGGTGCGGGGCGAACTCGCCGGCATCATCGACTCCCTCGCCGCCCTGCTGGCCGACACCCGGCTCGAGGACGATCTCGCCGACCTGCTGTGGTCCTTCGCCGCGATCTTCCACCGCAAGATCGACCGGCTCGAACGCGATCTCGACGCCAACGAACAGGCGCAGAACCGCTCCCGACTGGAACAGAACGGCTCGGAGGTGCGCTCGGTCGAACTGGAGCGGCTGATCGAACAGGGCCTCGGTCTGATCGAGCGCCGCAATGCCTTCGAGTTCTTCCGCGACACCGCCGCCGAGCGCTACGAGGCGGTCACCGGCTCAGCCTGGCGGCCGCGCGTCGGCTCGATGGTCAACCATCGTGCCCTCACCGCCGCAGTGATCGACAGCCGGGACTTTATCGCCGCCCGCCACCGTGCCGACACCCAGCTGCTGTTACCTCCGGGGGCCCGGATCGCCTTCACCGGCGGGGCCGAATGCAATGACCACCGCCGCATCTGGGACGTGCTCGACCGCGTCCGGACCAAGCATCCCGACATGGTGCTGCTGCACGGCGGCAGTCCGAAAGGCGCCGAGCGGATCGCCGCCTGCTGGGCCGACTCGCGCAAGGTGGCGCAGGTGGTGTTCAAGCCGGACTGGACCCGGCACAAGAACGCCGCCCCCCTTCAAGCGCAACGACCAGATGCTCGAGGTGCTGCCGATCGGCCTGATCGCCTTCCCCGGCTCCGGCATCAGCGACAATCTCGTCGACAAGGCCCGCAAGCTCGGCATCCCGGTGTGGAAGTTTGCGGGCGAGGACTCTGTAGCCAGAAAGGTCTGATCATCAGGTATGGTTCGCGGAACCTAAACCTGATACCGTCGCTCTCTAATTGTTAGAGTCCTGTATGGCGTCAATCTATATGGGTGATAACGCACATTTTTCTGTCAGCACTCGACTGACGAGGCTGCTGGGCGAGGCGTATCGATCCAGTGAAGTGGCCTTGAAGGAACTGGTCGACAACGCGTGGGACGCCGACGCGTCGAACGTCTGGATCTCGTTGCCTTCAATGTTCACCACCGAGCCTGTGGTCGTGCGGGATGACGGCTCGGGCATGACCGCTGTCGAGATGCGCGGCGAGTATCTCAACATTGCCGGAGACAAGAGGGCACGGGCGGGCGAGCGGACTCCGCTGCACAAGCGTCGGGTCAAGGGGCGGAAAGGCATCGGAAAATTCGCGGGCCTCGCGCTCGCAGGTCGGATGGAAGTCGAGACGGTGGCGCGAGGCCGCAGATGCTCGCTGGTGATAGACAAGAAGGAACTGACGGAGAACAGTGCCGATCTTGAAACGGTCCCCCTGTCCTTCGCGGAGGCGCCCTCCCCAGAAGGCGACAAGGGCACCACGGTGACGCTCTCGGGTTTGGATTGCCGCATCAATTTTCCTACGCCGGAAAGGCTGCGGGAAGTTCTCATCTACGAATACGGCCGCGAGGACGGCTTCAAGGTCCACGTAAACGGCGTCCCGCTGTCCGTCGAGAACGTCCCCGGCAAGACGGAGCGGATAAGCGATACCTTGCCGGCGGCGGGCCCAGTCACGCTGCATTTCACGGTGGCGTCCGGCAAGAAGTCTCCGCGATCGCCCGGCATCATTCTCAAGGTCAACGGCAAGGCCGTGGGAAGGCCGCAACTGTTTGGCCTGGAGGAAGACGAGGAAATCCCGGCCAAGCTCGTGCGGAAGGTCTACGGAGAGGTCGAACTCACCGACCTGGAGGACTTGGTTACCGCCGACTGGGGAAGCATGGTGGAGAACAGCAAGGCTTTCCAGGAGATACGGGCCTTCGTCGCCGACAAGGTCAAGAAGGAGCTCAAGGCCGCCCACGCCAGGGAGATGAGCCTCCAAAAGGCCCGCCTTCAGAAACGCATCAACGAGCGTCTCCAGCAACTCCCGGAGAACCGCCGGCAGTTTGCCCGCGATGCTTTGGACCGCATCCTCAAGCGCTTCTATCAGGAAAGCGAGGAGCGGATCGCGGTGATCGCGGACGTGGCGTTGGATGCGATGGAACATGACGCCTACTGGGCTGTGCTTGAGGCGATCGGGGCATCGAGCCAGGGAGACGTCCACTCCTTCGCCGAATCCCTGGAGCGGTTCGGCCTCGTCGAACTCTCGACCATGGGGCAGCAGGCAACCCGAAGGCTCTCCTTCCTGGATTACCTCGATCAATTGGTGGGGAAGCCAGCTACCCTTGAAAAGGACGTCCACAAAGCCCTTGAGAAGAGTCTGTGGGTTTTGGGCCGCGACTACTCAGTGATGTCGTCCAACTCGACCTTGAAGCGCGTAGTGGAGACGTATTGTGACACGCGGTTCAATGGGAGCCGGGCCGCCAAACGCCCCGACCTGCTGCTGTCGCAGGGCTTCCCCGGCGCCTATCTCCTTATCGAGTTCAAGCGGCCGTCGCACCCGATCAACCGCGACGACGTCGCTCAAGCGGAGAAATACAGGGACGACCTGTCCGCCCAACTTCCGTCGAACGCTTCCATAGACATCATGATGGTGGGCAAAGGGCGAGTGGCGTCTTTGGATGTTCGGAACCTCCCTCCCAACGTCACTATCCAGTCCTACTCGGCGGTCATTTCGTCGGCTCGCAGCGAACTGGAGTGGCTCATCGAGACGCTAGGAACAGGTTGACCATGCTTCGGTTTCCATCTCCAGGCGGGTCGGGGAGTATCTGATGGCCTCCGGAAACGTGACGTGCGACCCGGCCGAACCCGCAGTCGCGGTTGACGACCCGGAGATCCCGAAAGTCCTCAGCCTTCGCACCGGAATCGAACACGACAGCCGCCGCCTGATCGGTGGACGCCGTTATGACCGTTTGGTCGGCGGGCTGAGAGACGTCATCTCGGACGCCATCCGCGAAGGTCGCCCCCGTTTGGTCTGCCCCATTTGCGGCGTGGCGGTGCGTCTTTCGGCATCCCCGCAGAAGCGCTTCTTCTTCAAGCATGTTACAGAGGACGGCTCATGCCCGGCCGTGACGAGGTCCGGGTTGGACAACGACACCATCAGGGCGATGAAATACAATGGCGCCCGGGAAAGCGACGCCCACAAGCTCACGAAGGCCCGCATCGCAGAGAGCCTCACGGCGGACGGCAGGTTCTCCTGTGTGGCAGTCGAGACCACATGGCGGTCCAAAGGCGGAAAGGGACTCCGGCGTCCCGACGTCCAGGCGACTCTCGGTGATCTGCGGATCGCGTTCGAGGCGCAACTGACCACGACCTTCCTCGATGTGGTCAGAGGTCGACGGGCGTTCTACCTCGACGACGGGGCATTGCTGGTCTGGGTGCTCCGGCGCTTCGACCCGGCATACCGCCGAATGACCGAGGACGACGTCCTGTTTTCGAACAACTCGAACATCCTTGTGATTGACGCTGAGACGTGGAGACGGTCGAAGTCGACTGGACGGTTCATGGTACGCTGCCACTACAGAGAGCCCTATCTCAATGGCGAGGTTCGGGCCGAACGATGGCGCGAGGAGATCGTCGGGTTCGACGAGCTTACCCTCGACCGGGATGGACAGCGGATTTACCTCTTCGATTTCGACGCAAAGGACGCCGAGACCCTGCGGGAGGTTGCCCGGAGGCAGGCTGAAAGGCAGGAGGAGGAACTCCGCGCCGAAGTGTTCGCATATTGGACGGAGAAGGGCATCCGTCGGGGCCTGGACCGGCGTGCTCTCGTGGAGTGGGAGGTGACGGTCCGGAAGGCCGCGGAGCGTGGGGTGGCGCTTCCTCGGGACCCCGACCGGGAACCCGTTTTCGTGACCGCCGTCGCTGTCCTCCTCAGCGCGAAGCTGGGCCGCCCGGCGGGTTACAAGTACGGCAAGTTGCTGCAGGTCGCTCATCAGGTCGCGGAAAGCCATGACGATCTTCTCATTCCGTTCTGCTTCGCGCTCAAGGCCTATGGAACGGAAATGACCATTGAGATAGAGGATGCGAAGGGCAGTTGGAGAGAGCGAAAGACAGGCTTCCGAGATCGTGTTGCCGCAGATCGAGAAGCCCATTTCTCTGATCTTCCATACGCTCCGACCTTGCGTTACTTTTTTCCGGAAATAGCTGACAAAATCAGAGGGTAGTGTCATTTAAAAATAAAAGTTAACGCGGCCATATTAATGATGGCGTCCGCGCGGGGAATTCCGCGCGCCGGGCTTTCGTAAACCGAGCCGACCTGCGGCGTCTCGGCCCTTCGGGCTTCAATCCCTGACGCAGAAACAGCCTGCTGGCGGCCAAGCTGGACGGTATTTCCGGCTCCGCACCCGGCCGTGATTTCGATCGCGGCATCGAGTCCAGACTGATCCGCCACGCCGATTCGCAGGGGATGATGGGGGCCCTATCGGCGCGGGTTTCTCTCCCGGCTTCGAAGGATTTGTCCCTCATCTGGCGTTCGTTTCTGATGCCCAGGCCGTCGCCCATGGTTCGATTCTCGGCGCGCCGACAGCACGGATCAGACTGGTCGCTCGCTTCGGAATTATCCTGGCCCAGCGTCTCTGTCCCCACATTGCCCATGACGACAAGTGATCTCGGGCGGTCGCTGTGACCCTCGGCCGGAAAGGGGAGGCGGGCGGTTGCCCCGGGTCCCGGATGCCGGTTTCCCTCCATCAAGCCTGGGATGAAGGCGTAGGCGACGGGCCATTGTCTCCTCGGCTCCGGTATGCGCGAGGCCGTCCCTTGCATGTCTCTCCAAGCGCTGGATCCCGCGCAGCCCCCGTCCAACCGGTCCGCCGGAAGAATTTCCCCGGCCGGCACGCCGGCCTCCTCGCGGCCGCTGCGCTGCAAATTCTCCCGTCTCCCCGGTCCTCCCCTGCGGTCCGGCCGCGCCACGGCGCGGTGGGCGGGGGTGGCTGGCGGGCTCCTGGCGCGAGCCATCGCAGGGACGGTCCTGCGACACACCGGCAAGGAGAACGATCATGGCCATCACCCTCGGCACCTTCACCAAGCTCGACGACGGCAGCTTCACCGGCACCCTCAAGACCCTCAACATCACCGCCGCGCTGACCATCGTTCCGACCGAGAAAGTCTCCGAGCACGCCCCCGATCACCGGGTCTATGCCGGCCAGCGTTACGAGGTCGGTGCCGCCTGGAGCCAGGTCGCCAAGTCGAGCGGCGAGACCTATCTGAACCTCAAGATCGGTGCCCCGGAATTCGGTCCGAACTGGGTCCGGGCCCGGCTGGTCAAGCTCGAACGCCCCACCGACGAGGGCATCACTCACATCGCCCTCTGGGAGCCGCGCGACCGGTAAGCCCCCCCAAACAGCCCCGCCGCGGATCGCCGTGGCGGGGCTTTTCCGGTGTTGCGGCGGATGATCGAAAACAAGGGGGGGCGGTTTTCGAGCGTCCCGCCGACCGTCTTATCCCGTCCATCCTTGCCCCGGATCAGGCGAGCTGCGCCGTCGCCGCCGGGACCCAGATTCAAGGAGGAAACGCGATGGATGACGAGATTCTTCGAGCCGCCAACGCCAGGAAAGGCAGCCCGTTTCTCAACACCGACCAGGCCGCCCATTACATCGGCCTGTCGCGGCGGACGCTGGAAAAGATGCGCACCACCGGCGACGGACCGCGCTTTCGCAAGCATGGTCGCTATGTCCGTTACCACATCGACGACCTTGACGATTGGTCGCGCGGCCACGGCAAGGCCTCGACCTCCGACGCTGGAATCCGGGGGACACGGCGATGATCGGCCCCCGGCTTTTTCGTATCGGGGGGCGCCGGCGCGGGCAGTGCCGCCCGCGTCGCATCCTCGCCCTGGCCCTGGCCGGGCTCGTCTGCCTCGGCCTCGCCAAGCTCGGCCGAACGGCGCCCGGGCTGGTGTGGAACAATACCGCCAGTGCCCCGATCGGCTTGTATCGGCTGATGCCGTCCTCGCCGATTCATCGTGGCGACAGGGTGCTGGCCCGCCTGCCCGATCCGATGCGCCGACTGGCGGCGGAACGAGGCTATCTGCCGGAAACCGTGCCGCTGGTGAAGACGGTCGGCGGGGTCAGTGGCGACCTGATCTGCGCCGAGGGTGACACCATTCTCGTCAACGGCCAGCCGGTCGCTATTCGTCTGCGCCAGGATCGCTGGGACCGTTCCCTGCCCACCTGGACCGGCTGCCGTCATCTCGATGCGGACATGGTTTTCTTGCTGACCGGCGATGTTGCCACATCCTTCGACGGTCGCTATTTCGGCCCGATCCCACGTTCCAATGTCCTCGGACTCCTGGTGCCGTTATGGACCGAATGACCCTCGCGACTCTCCTCGCCCTGGTCCTGGTGCCGACTGGTTTGACTGCATCGGAACGGGAGCGCTGGGACGCTGAAATCGCCGAAGCATCGCGCCGCTTTGCCATTCCCGAAACGTGGATTCGTTCGGTGATCCAGGCGGAAAGCGGAGGCCGGGCCGAGCGCGTTGGCCGTCCGATTACCTCGCGCGCCGGGGCGATCGGGCTGATGCAGTTGATGCGTGACACCTATCGCGAGATGCGCGATGCCCACGGTCTTGGTCCCGATCCGGCCGATCCGCGCGACAACATCCTGGCCGGCACCGCCTATCTACGGGCGATGTTCGACCGCTTCGGCCAGACCGGGATGTTCGCCGCCTACAATGCCGGGCCGGGGCGATACGAGCAGAGTTTGCGCGGCCGACCCTTGCCCGCCGAGACTCGGATTTACCTCGCCACCATCGCCGAAGGCCGACCAGTGCCGCTTTCGGGAACTCGTCTGTTCGTTCCGTTGCACGCGTCCACCATGGGGACATTGACGCTGCCATCGGGGGGCCTGTTCGTGACGCTGACCAATGGTTCGGGCAGCCAGAAATGAGCGGCGGACTCCAATCGGAAGCAGGGGCCTCGTCTCGGCCTTTTTATCCTACCAGCCAGGGCGACGCGCCGGTCAAGGATGCGCGGTACCCCCAAAATGCGGGCGCATTTTGGCTCCCCCACGCCCCGCTGCGCGGCGCCTGTGGCGTCCCTGACCGGTGCGTCTCCGGCTGCTCCCGGGAGGTGTCCTCGCTCAGGAGGACATCATTTCAGGAGGGTGCCATGTCGCAGACCTTCGTTCATCCGCACGCCGAATTCGATCGTTTTCCGGCGCTGGCCGAGGAATTCGGCACCGATGTCATCGCCGACATCATCGCCGCGGAAGCTGCCGATTTCGCCTGGGACAGCCGCTTCGCCGAACGCAATCTCGGGGCCTGGGACGGCTTTGAGGACGAGGATTTCGACGCCGGAATCGTCCGCATCATCGGCTATTTCCGCAGCCGTTACATCGTTGCGACCTGCCTCGTCGATGCCAACCGGCGCGTCCGAGCGATGCTGAAGCAGCGTCATTTCGATCGCTTCGAGGACGCCGAACAGGCGTTCCTGGACGGCGGGGGGTGACCCTTGCCGGGCCGGTTTTCCGGCCCTTGGTCCGAGTCTCGGCCTGCAGAAGAGAGCGTAGGACAGCGCAGATGGGACAGGGGGAACCAGGGTTTGTAAGCGTGTGGTCTGGACACGGGATCAGGTATTGACGTTCTGCGCGGCTTTCCATGCCCATGGCAGCAGTTTGTCGAGCCGGTTGACGGGATGCCCATTGAGCATGCGGGTCAATATGTCGGCGAGATAGGCATAGGGTTCGACGTCGTTCATTTTGCAGGTCTCGATGAGCGAGCCGAGGATGGCCCAACGTCCGCCTCCGCCCTCGGACCCGGCGAAGAGATGATTTTTGCGTCCCAAGGCGACGGGACGAATGGCGCGCTCGACCGGATTGGTGTCGAGTTCGATGCGGCCGTCATCAAGGAATCGGGTCAGCGCCGGCCAGCGTGCGAGGGCATAACGAATAGCGTCGGCAAGGGGGCTCTGTGCCGGCACAAGGGGCAGTTGGGTATCGAGCCAGAGGCGCAATTCCAGAATGAGC
>NZ_CAHP01000029.1 GCF_000294655.1 Magnetospirillum molischianum DSM 120 | reverse complement strand
CACGGGATCAGGTATTGACGTTCTGCGCGGCTTTCCATGCCCATGGCAGCAGTTTGTCGAGCCGGTTGACGGGATGCCCATTGAGCATGCGGGTCAATATGTCGGCGAGATAGGCATAGGGTTCGACGTCGTTCATTTTGCAGGTCTCGATGAGCGAGCCGAGGATGGCCCAACGTCCGCCTCCGCCCTCGGACCCGGCGAAGAGATGATTTTTGCGTCCCAAGGCGACGGGACGAATGGCGCGCTCGACCGGATTGGTGTCGAGTTCGATGCGGCCGTCATCAAGGAATCGGGTCAGCGCCGGCCAGCGTGCGAGGGCATAACGAATAGCGTCGGCAAGGGGGCTCTGTGCCGGCACAAGGGGCAGTTGGGTATCGAGCCAGAGGCGCAATTCCAGAATGAGCGGCTTCGATTCCTGTTGCCGCACGGCCAATCGATGGGGTGGAGGATGTCCCCGGACCTTTTTCTCGATGGCATAGAGTTCGCTGATGCGGCGCAAAGCCTCCAGGGCGATCGGCGATTCCGTACTCTTGGCGACGTCGTAAAAGTAGCGTCTGGTATGACTCCAGCAGGCGGCGAGGGTGACCTCCTTTCGTGCCGTCAGCGTCTCGAAACCGGCATAGCCATCGACCTGCAGAACACCTTTGAAGTCGGCCAGATGGGTCTGCGGGCGTTTGGCTTTGCGGTCGGGTTCGAAGAGATAGACGGACGCGGGCGGATCCTTGCCGGCCCAACCGCGCTGGTCACGGGTATAGACCCAGAAACGGCCGGTTTTGGTCCGGCCACGGCCGGGATCGAGGACCGGCACCGGCGTATCGTCGGCGAACAGGAGGCTGGACGACAAGACGCTGGTCTTGAGCCGGGTGTGCAGCGATTCGAGCCACCAGCAAGCGCCGCCGACCCAGCCTGCGAGCGTCGACCGATCGAGATCAAGCCCGAGGCGGTCATAGATTTGCGCCTGCCGATAGAGC
>NZ_CAHP01000028.1 GCF_000294655.1 Magnetospirillum molischianum DSM 120 | reverse complement strand
TCCCCCCTGGAAATAAGGGGATGCGGACGTAGAATTTTCTCGGTTTTGCGAACGAGGAGATTCGGATGAAGAAGAGTCGGTTCACGGACGCCCAGATCATGGGGATCCTGCGTCAGGCGGAGGAGGGTATCCCGGTCCTGACGCTGTGCCGCGAGCACCAGATGAGCAGCGCGACGTTCTACAAATGGCGGGCGAAATACGGCGGCATGGACGCCTCGATGATCTCGGAGATGAAGGGGCTGGAGGACGAGAACCGGCGGCTGAAGAAGATGTTCGCCGAGCTCAGCATGCAAAACGAATTGCTGAAGGAGGCTCTCGGAAAAAATAACCCGGCCATCCCAGCGCCGGGAGATGGCCGAGACAGCTGTGGCGCGACGAGGGATCAGTATTGCGTTGGCGTGCCGGACGTTTGGGCTCAGCGAGACGTGCTATCGCTATAGCCCGAGGCTCTCCGACGAGAACGAGCAGATCGCCGACCTTTTGATCGGGCTGACCCAGGCCAGAAAGACCTGGGGGTTCGGCCTCTGCTTCCTGTATCTGCGCAATATCCAGGGGCATGACTGGAACCACAAACGGGTCTATCGGATTTATCGCGCGTTGGAACTGAACCTGCGCATCAAGCCCCGGAAGCGGCTCAAACGCGACAAGCCCGACGAACTGGTGGTACCAGACGCCCCCAACCAGGTCTGGTCGATGGATTTCATGGCGGATCGTCTGGAGGATGGCAGGGCTTTCCGGCTTCTCAACGTGCTGGATGATTTCAATCGGGAGGGGCTCGGCATTGAAGTCGATTTTTCGCTGCCCGCAGAACGGGTTGTCCGGATGCTGAACCAAATTATCGAATGGCGCGGCAAGCCAGCGACAATTCGGGTCGACAACGGTCCCGAATATATCAGCGGCACGCTGATGAAATGGGCCGAGACGCGCGGCATCGGCCTCCAACACATCCAGCCCGGCAAGCCGCAGCAGAACGCCTATGTCGAGCGTTACAACCGGACGGTCCGGCATGAATGGCTGGGCCAGTTCCTCTTCGAAACCATCGCGGAGGTGCAGGATCAAGCGACAGAATGGCTCTGGACCTACAACAACGACCGCCCCAATATGGGCATCGGCGGCATCACACCCGCCCAGAAACTGAAATTGGCCGCCTGAGTTCTATGTCCAACCCCCGCTAAAAATGGGGGGATTACCGGATTACCACGCCTAGAAGGGAGGATAGTTCAGACTTCTCAACCACTCTCGATCTTGGTTTGCTGGGGGGAGGCATTGGGACGTCAACGCAGGGCGAGGGGAAATCAATCAACATTTCCCGCCTAGCCCATCTATATAGACGATGGATAATTTGGAGCTCATCACGGCAGGTAGTAGGAGATACCTGACCTAACCTCATGAGACGATAGCGGTTGATGTCAAATTTCGTTATCGCCGTCACATCTTCGGGTAGATGAGGGGTGATACGTTCAATTCGATAAAGGGTGATAGACCTAGAAGGTCGCCCCTTCAATATCGTATCGCAGTAGAGCGTTCCCAGGGAGAGGAACGTTAACGCAGGGGCTTGAGGATGAGGGGGCTTTCCCTCTAACTGAACCTCTTGTTCCCTCCCCCAACGTTCCGCCTCCTCCTTCGTATCGAACGAACGAGAAAGGGGCTTCTCATTTTTCCTCCTGATTTGGACGTTGAAACGACCGGACGGAAGTTGCCTCAGGCTTGCCATTCACACCACCTATTTGTGAATGGTGAAATCAAACCTTTGATAAGACGAAGCTTTTCCTCACGTTGACATCGTAGGGGTCACTGGTTCAATCCCAGTACCGCCCACCATGAAAGCCTCAAGGGAAACCTTGAGGCTTTCGCCATTTCAGACCCCCTTCGGATTTTTACGCGAAACCGGCTTTTGCGCTAAACTCAAAATCCGCTCCGTGCGCAGCCTTTCGACGTGACTGCGCACATGGCGCCATTCAAAACAGCAATGCGACCGCCCGATTTCGGTCCGGGGCGGACAGAGACCGGTTCCCGGCCAGGTAATGCAGCGCAGTCAATCCTCGCCCATCCGCGCGCAGAGGGTCAGAACCGCTCATCAAAGCCGCCTCGATCTCGGCAAGGCTACCGCTCGCAGCAGCCTTGATGAGTGGCGTCGATAGCCCTCCGGGCCGGAGCGGCGTTACTCTTGTCACTGTAGCCATGCCCCGCACGGGATCGCGGGCAAAACGTTCTAACGTCGCGAAATCAGCAGCACGGGCGGCGGGAACGGGGCAATCCGTCAACGGCCCGGCCAATTGTCGCAACGATTTCGCCGCAGCCTCTAATCGGGAACGCTGAGTCGCCGCCAGCCGACAGGGGAACCGCAGCCCTCGCCCATCGAACGCCGATGGCCCCACCGCAGCGCGACGCGCCACCAGATCGTAGCCGGTCAGATGCGGCAGCATCCCAGCCAGTAGAACGGCGTCCACCTTGCGCAGCACCGATGCCAGACGCACGAAGGCGGCGGTAACGGCGGCATCGCCGCTTTTACGGGGTGAAACCGGCAAAAGTTCGAAGTAACTAACCAGCCATTCCTGCAACTCCACCTGGGCCGGGTCAGCCGCCATTTTCGCCTCGGAAGGAACCCGCGCCGCAACCGCTGCCTCGACGACATCAAGAGCACGGTTGGCGGCGACGGCATCGCCGGCAAGGATCAGACGTAGCGCGTCGGCAACCTTTTCCAGCCGATCCGTGGTTGGGTCGGAAACGGCTGGCTCCCGTCCGGCGGCCGCGCGGTTCAGTTCAGTCTGGATACGGGCAAAGATCGCTTGCGGAGAGTTAGACGGCGGCAGATCCGGCACAGCTTCAACAAGGGGAGAGTCCTGCGGCGCCTCGGCCTCCACCGGAACGGGTGGGGATTCGGGTTCGACCACCGCCGAAATTGGTGGTGGTGGTGGCTCTGTCTCCGACTTGGAAAACAACAGCCAGCCACCACCAAACCCGGCGATTGTCACCAGCAGGCCCAGACCAATTCGTACCAACCAAGGAGCCAAAAGACGCCCTCCCCCTTCCTCACTCGACAGATGGCGGAACAGCCTTTGGTGGATCACGACGGCGCAGAAAACGGCGCAACATATTCAGAATCTCGGTCGGGCTTTGGAACAACAGCGGGAGACGCGGCCGATCAACCGATGTCGGCTCAACCGCCAGACCGATTTCGGCGATGGTATCATCCCAATCGAGCGAGCGGACAATCAGTTCAACCTCGCCTAACGCCACTCGATCACCGACTCCGGGGGTGTGGCCCAATTGGCGGATCATCCATTCCGCCGCTGTCTGGTTCTGTACTTCGGGAGGAATGGTCAGGCCATAGGACACCGCAAGTTCCTTCATCTGTATCCTCGGTGCCAGCCCGAAATCGCCGAAGAAGCGGTGATCGGCCTCGGCCGCCGGAGCGGCGCTGGCAAACATTCGATCGAGATGGGGAACCCGTTCAGGGCGGGCAAACAGGTAGGCGGTATCGCCGGGACGCAACGCGCCAACCGCGAACGCACCGAACGAACGGCCATCGCGCAGAACCAGCGAAGGCTCAGCCCAGCGGGGCAGACGTTGCCCGCGCGCCACCAGAGAATCCGCGACGACACGATAGGCGACCAATTCGTGACGAGCGCCGGGAATCTCCAGTTCCATGCGCTCGACCGGACCGATCCGGCGCGGCACCACCTGACCGAGAAACCGCGCCACGGGAGCAATGGTCCAGCCCTGCAACGTCAGACTGACCAGGACGACCAGAAAGGTAACGATGAAATAATCGCGACCATGGTTCAGACCGGCAACCATCGGAACGATCGAGAGCAGGACCGACACCGAGCCGCGCAATCCAACCCAGGCAATGAACGAGGTGTCGTTGCGTTTAAACCCGAACGGCAGCAAGCATAGCCATGCTGCAAACGGACGGGCAATGAACATCAGCACCACAGCAACCGACAGCGCCCCCAGAATGTAAGGCGGAAATTGCGAGGGGGTCGCCAAAAGCCCCAACGTCAGGAACATCACGATCTGGGCCAGCCAGGTCAGTCCTTCCTGGAACCGCCGCATTGTCTCGGGGGCAGCGATGTGGGCATTCCCCGCGATCAGCCCGGCGATATAGACCGCCAGAAAACCACTGCCCTGCATTACGCCGGTAGCGGCAAACACTACCATCGCCAAACTGATCGCGGCCAGAGGTTGCAGTCCGCGCTCAAACCCCATTCGGTTCACCGCGAAGACGATCAGGCCACCTCCGGCCATTCCGGCAAGGGCACCGACGCCGAACTGGGTGAAGAACTCCGACAGGATACTGAAACCGGCGACGGCTCCCGCCTCGCCATGATGTCCAGCCAATAGCCCGACCAGGGATAGGGTAAGGAAGATCGCCATCGGATCATTGCTGCCCGATTCGACTTCCAGAGTCGAGCGGACGCGATCGCGCAGGTTCAACCCGCCTACCCGCAGCAAGAAGAAAACCGCCGCCGCGTCGGTCGAGCTGACGATGGATCCCAACAGAGCCGATTCGATCCAGCCCATTCCCAACACGTAATGGACTGGAACAGCCACTATTGAGGTGGTGATCAAAACTCCCAGACTGGCAAGGGTCAGAGCGGGAAAGGCAGCGGAACGGAATGCCTTGATGCCGGTATGAAACCCGGAATCGAACAAAATCACGGCCAGGGCGACGCTGCCGATCAGATAGGCGGCACGAACATCGTCAAAACGAAGGTGGCCGAGGCCATCTTCACCGGCCAGCAGGCCGACCGTCAGAAACACCAGCAGTAAAGGAGCCCCGATGCGGGTACTGAGAAGGCTAGAGAAGATGCTGAGCGACACCAGCCCCGCAACAATGAGGATGGCGACGTTCATAGACTCGATCATTGGGGGGCGCGCCCTTCGGATGGGGGGTCGAGGGGAGCCGAGGCTGGGTATGGGCGGCATCGCCCAAACCCGAATTCCCCTGCACATCCAAACTTATGCCATGCACCGTTGTGGCTGCAATGGTCAAGACCACACCCATTGTCTCTTTTCTGTACGCCCGGTCACTCTATTGTCACGGTACGATGCCAAAACCGATCAACACTTGCTCGCCAAACGCCCGACGAGGCAGAGCAGCGGGAAACAGCCGGGCCAGTCCGGGCGGCACCAAAACCGCCATCCGTCGTTGGGATAAAAAGGTTTCAAGGCTAACGGGAATATTGATTACAGGGCGGTCGTTTCCGAGCCGCACCAGCCCCACCGGCTCGGACGATAAGGATTCGCCTCGGCCAAGAGTATGGACCAGTTCAACGATCACCGCCTCACGCAGGGCAGCCTCGCGCTCCAGATCGGGATCGGCCGAAACAAATCTGGGCGGAGCCAGGAACGGCGACTTCCCCGCAGCAAAATTGGCGGCAGAATGAACCTCCAACGCTCCAGGCAACGCCGCCGCCTTCAGATCAACCACCTGATACGCCAAGTTGTCGTACAGCGCCACCAGGGGGAAATCCGGTAGCGGAGCCAGTGCTTCCCAAGCGGCCCAGGTAGATTCGTTCGCGAAAACTCCAGCGCTCCACCTGGAGGAATGACCGAAAGCAATCCGGTCGATCCAAACCGGCGACGCCAATTCGGTGCCGCTACGGACCAACAGCATAAGAAGAAGAACCGGAACAAGGGTCGAAGCCGGAGCCAGTCGGACCCCGATCCCACACCCCAGCTTCTCGCGGACCAGCAGCAGAAAACGGGCGAACAGCGCCAGCGCGACCGCAAATCCAACCGCGACCGGACTAGGGGTCAATACCAGCAAAGCGGTGAATAAAAGCAGCTTCTCCAGCCCGGCCAGCCGGGTTGACACCGCAATCCGCGCAACTGCTACGGTAAGAATCAACCATGTCGGATAGGCGCTGGCAAGCGGAAGCGACAACACGGACACCAGCGGTATCGGAGGCAGCGATGGAATGAACGACAAAACCAACAGCACAGTACCGGCGACCAGGGTCAACCCGGCAAGCACCCAGAACCAAGCGCGCAGGGTGGGATCTCCATCGGGCTTTCGCCCCTGGCGAATCACCCAGACACAAGCCAAAATCAGCAGGATCGCGGCTAGAGGCGTCTGACCCGCCATCGCCACTCCTCCGCCGAATCCCTGGGGCGGCAACGCGGCGACAACACGCAGCATCAGCGCAACCGCTCCCAACGGCAGCAGCCCCCACAGCACGGAATAACGCGGCAACGAACGGTCAAGCGCCAACCAAAGCGGAGCGGCCAGAGCGATCAGAATATTGCCCTCGGGCGAGGCTGTGACGCACAGGGCGGCGGCCAAGGCGGCCAAGGCAGGACGGCGATCGAGACCAGCCAGAAGCGCGGCCATCCCGAACAGATGGGCAATCCCTTCTGGCGTCGGTGCGTGGAGCGGAATCGGCGCGGCATGCACCCCGGCAAGCAGTTTGGCGGAAAAAAAGCAGCCGATCAGAACTGTCAGCAGCGCGGCGGCATCGTCGCCGCCGGTCAAGCGCCGTCGCACCACCACGACTGCCGCGGACAAAATCAAGGCTCCGGCCGTCAGGTGCAGAGTCAGACCGAAAATATCGTTGCCGAGTGGCAGCCCAATCAGACGGACGAGCGGATAAAACAGCGAGGGGCCAAAGGCCCCCGGATCGTTTAGGAACGGATCGGCAGGAAACAGGTTGGGATCGCGCGCCTTGGCCAGCAATTCAAAGACATGGTGATACGGCGGCGCGAAGCCGAAATACGTGAACGCAACAAACAGGCAGAGCCCCCCAATCATCAGTATCCGCCCGAGATCCGAAGACCGGTTCATGCCATTTCCTTCCATCCGACCATGAAAAAAACGCGGCAAGGCGGGGGTTGCGAAGGCTGCCTGCCGCGATCGAATCGTCGCGTATATCTCATTTTATGTATATCAGCAGGGTTTGAATCGTACCAACCCAAACATCCGCTGGATGTGGCGCAATTCCCCCCTTTGGGCCGCCCCACCCGCACGCTATACTCGATCTGTTGCGTTGCAACATCGTCCAAAAAAGGGAGGCACAACCATGAGCGCTGAATCCTTGCACGGTCTGTATTTCGAGGATCTCTCGGTCGGACAGACGGCCAGCTTTGCGAAAACCGTCACCGAGGCCGATGTCGTCGCGTTCGCTGGAATTTCGGGCGATTTCAACCCCGTCCATATCAATGAAGAATTCGCCCAAAGCACCCCGTTCAAGGGTCGCATCGCCCATGGCATGTTATCGGCGGCGTTCATCTCGACGGTATTCGGAACACGGCTGCCGGGACCGGGCAGCATTTATGTCGCCCAGTCTCTGAAATTCAAGGCGCCGGTGCGGATTGGCGACACCGTGACCGCTCAGGTTGAACTGATCGCCTTGGTACCGGAACGAAAGTTCGCGACTTTCAAGACCACGGCCACTGTCGACGGCAAGGTCGTGTTGGAAGGCGAAGCCACCTTGCGGGTCGAACGGCGGGAATAAAGACGGAAAAGGATACCGGGAGGCACCCGAAACGGGATTTGGGGCGGATGCCCCAAATCCCGGTGGAAGACACAGCCTCCCAATACGAACAGAACTTACTTATCAGTCTGCGCCACCTTGCGCTTGCCCCGTCGTCCTGTAGCCGACCCGCCTGTACGCAAAGGCGGTTCGACCAGGGCACTCCCCCGCCCCGACAACGACGGATTGGTCATGAAGTAATCGTGGGCGCTGAATGGCGTTTCACCGGGATCGACCCGATGATAAAGCCCCTCGGCGTCAAGCATCCAGCATTGGGCCGTATCACGCAGATTAGCGACCATGATTTCGTCAAGGATCTGGGCGTGGACCGTCGGGTTCTCGATCGGAACAAAGGTCTCCACCCGTCGGTCCATGTTGCGCCCCATCCAATCCGCCGACGAAATAAACACCTTGGCCTCACGTGACGGCAACGGCTTGCCGTTTCCGAAGCAGACGATACGGGCGTGTTCGAGGAAACGACCAACAATGCTGCGGACCCGAATCGTTTCGGACAGACCGGGAATGCCGGGACGCAGGCAGCAGATGCCACGAATCACCAACTCGATCGTCACCCCTGCCTGCGAAGCCCGATACAGAGCGTCAATCAATTGCGGATCGACAAGCGAATTGAGCTTCGCCCAAATCGTTGCGGGACGACCGGCACGGGCATGGACGTTTTCCGCTTCGATCAGGTCCAACAAGCGCGACCGCAGAAACAGCGGGGCGATCGCCAGCTTCTCCAGACCATCGGGCACGGCATAGCCGGTCATGAAGTTGAACGCCTGCGCCGCATCGCGACAGAGCAGCGGATCGCAGGTGAAGAATGACAAATCGGTGTAAATCTTCGCGGTGATCGGATGATAGTTGCCGGTACCGAAATGGACATAGGAGACCAACCGCCCCTCTTCGCGCCGCACCACCAGCGACATTTTGGCGTGGGTTTTCAATTCCATGAAGCCAAACACCACCTGGGCTCCGGCCCGTTCCAAGCTACGAGCAAGGTGGATGTTGGCCTCTTCATCAAAACGGGCCTTCAATTCGACCATGCAGGTCACCGACTTGCCCGCCTCGGCCGCCTCGACCAGCGCCTTGACGATCGGACTATCAGCGCTGGTGCGATATAGCGTCTGTTTGATCGCGACGACCTGGGGATCGCGCGCCGCCTGACGGATGAACTGAACCACCACGTCGAAGCTTTCAAACGGATGGTGGACCACGATATCCTTCTGACGGATCGCGGCAAAGCAATCGCCGCCGAAATCGCGCACTCGTTCGGGAAAACGAGCGTTATAGGGCAGGAACAGCAAATCGTGCCGCTGATCGGTGATGATCTGACGAGCATCAACCAGCCCCAGACGCCCCTCGAACTCGAATACATCGTGTTCATCGACGTTCATTTCGGCGACGATCAGCGATTTCAAAGATTCGGGAATACCGAGCTTGAAGGTCAACAGAATCACCCGACCCAGACGCCGCCGTTTCAGCGCGGATTCGAACACCCGGACCAGATCTTCTGCCTCTTCATCGATTTCCATTTCGGAATCGCGAATGACCCGAAACATCCCGGCGCTCTCGACCTGAAAACCAGGGAACAAACGGTCAAGGAATAGGGTGATCGCGTCTTCGAGAGGATAGAAGCGAATCCCCTCCCCCGGCAGCCGGAGGAAGCGACGCAATTGCGGCGGCACTGGAACTAACGCCCGCAGCGCCTCACCGTCCGAACGACGAGTCAACAGCACCACCAGCGCTATACCGAGATTGGGGATAAACGGAAATGGATGGGCTGGATCGATCGCCAGCGGAGTCAGCGCCGGAAATATCTGCTCGTCGAAGGTCTGTCCCATCCAGACAGTGTCTTCGATGGTCAGATGATCGGTCTTGACCACGGTAATACCGACCGCCTGAAGCTCGCTTTTCAATTCGCGCCAGCCGCGATATTGGGTCGCCATCAATTCGGCGGCATAGCGGCTGATCGCTTCCAACTGCTCGGCAGGGGTCAGCCCGTCCTGACTGGGCGCAGAGACTCCGGCCTCGACCTGCCCTTTCAGACCGGCGACTCGAACCATATAGAACTCGTCGAGATTGGACGCCGAGATCGACAGAAAGCGCAATCGCTCCAGCAGTGGATGACGGGGGTTGAACGCCTCCTCAATCACCCTCGTATTGAACGCCAACCACGATAATTCGCGATTAAAAAAACGGTCAACGGGCAATGTCGCCACCGTCTCGGTCATCGCGGTCATTCCCGTCCTCCATCATCCGAACAATTATCGCGTCGCATCTGTCCAACACGCCCGTACCGCCCGAAGGAAATCCCGTACCGCAATATCAGCGCGGTCAGAACGGCCGTCACGGCGATCAGCACGCTGGCCAGCAGGGTTCCGTAGGGATTTTCCAAACCAAATGGTAAACCACCGGTATTCATCCCAAAATAGCCAGCGATAAATGTCATCGGCAGCATGATGACCGTTACCACCGAGAGAGTATAAAGGTTACTGTTGGTCTGTTCCGCAACGACGGCTGCCAACTCTTCCTGAAGAATAGAGGCGCGTTGACGGATCTCATCCAGATCTTCGAGATGACGGATTAGCCGGTCGCTGATCTCGCGCAGATGTGTTTTCGCCATATCGGTCAACCACGTCGCATCGTCGGAGCGCAACCGATACAGCGCATCGCGCTGCGGTGCCAGATAGCGCCGAACCTGCACCACGCTGCGGCGACTGTCGGCTATCGCGGCGCGCAGATCGGGACCGGCATCGGCATCGCTCAGACGATCCTCCAGCAACGAGACGTTCTCTTCCAACTCGTCAACCAGATCGCCAACATGATCGGTAACTTTCTCGGCGATTCGGGCCATCAGCCCACCAGCGGAGCGCGGCCCCTTGCCGTTCAGCATCGAAAGACGAAGATCACGCAAGGCGTTCAGACTGTGATCCTTATCGCGCAAGGATATACAGCGGCCAGCTTCCATCCAGATATGAATCGGCACCAGTTCGGAATCGACGGTTCCGGGACGGTCTTCACCGGGGCGGGGTTTGTTGACGCCACGCAGCACCACCAGCAGAGCGTCGTCCACATCCTCGACCCGAGGGCGGGATTCGTCGGCGAGCAAAGCCATTGCCACCAAAGGATCGAGTCCAGCGCGGGTCCGCACCCATTCCTGAGCAACGGGGTCGTCTCGTTCCAGATGGATCCACAGGAATCCGTCGATAGGAGTCCAGGCCTCGACCCCGGCCCAGGTCAGATCCACAAAACCGCCGCTGGCGGTGGCGAGCATGGCAAAGCGAAGACCGGGCTCAAGCCCGGCGGCCAATTCCTTGTCGACTCCCATAACACCTCATCCTCGTCACATCGAACCAGGATAACCGAACCAGGAGGATCGGGAAGTGACAAAAGGAAGATCGAGGTTTGGTTGCCGAGATTGAGGCGATTTACCCCGAAGGGAAGCCGGTCAGGCCCCCTTATCGGCGTAAGGATTGCGCCCGCCGCGCACGAACAACCGGATCGGCACCCCTTTGAGATCGAATGCTTCGCGCAGGCCGTTAACCAGATAGCGGACATAGGATTCGGGCAATTCGTCCGGCTTGGTGGCAAAGAGTGCAAAAGTCGGCGGACGAGCCTTGACCTGGGTGATATAGCGGATCTTGTAGCGACGACCGCCCGGCAGCGCGGGCGGCGGATGCCGTTCGATCACCTCGGCCAGCCAGCGATTGAGCTGCGCGGTCGGAATACGGCGGTTCCACACCGTCCAACTGTCGATCACCGCATCCATCAACTGAGGGATGCCGCGCCCGTTCAGTGCCGACATCGTTACCGTGCGCACGCCCTTAACCTGGGGAGCCGATGTCTCCAGCCGGTCGCGGAGGCGTCCCAACGCCACCTGGGGATTCTCAACAACGTCCCATTTGTTGACGGCGACGACCAGCGCCCGGCCTTCGTCGGCGATCAGGCGCAGGATGGTCAGATCCTGTTTGTCGAGAATCTGAGCGGCATCCATCACCAGCACCACCACTTCGGCACGGCGGATCGATTCCAGGGTATTGGCGACAGACAGCTTCTCTACCGCGTCATAAATATTGGCCTTGCGGCGCAGGCCGGCGGTATCGACCAGCTTGACCGCCCGCCCCCCATGGATCCACTCGACACCGATGGCATCGCGGGTCAGGCCCGCTTCCGGGCCGGTCAGCAACCGTTCTTCGCCCAGCAACTGGTTGCCCAGCGTCGATTTACCGACGTTGGGACGGCCGACGATCACCATCGTCAAGGGACGACCGGGATCAGACTCGACCTCGGCCTCGGCCGCCTCGGCGGTTTCATCGGGGAATGGCGGGAATTCGTCCTCGTCCTCGTCGTCGAGCACCACGCCAGCCTTCTGGGCATGCGGCATCAGCGCCTCGAACAGCTCGTACATTCCTTCGCCATGCTCGGCCGATACCGGCACCGGCTCGCCCATACCCAGGCCATAAGCTTCGTAAAGACCGGGGGCGCCGGCCTTGCCTTCGCACTTGTTAGCGACCAGAATCACCGGGGTCTTCGCCTTGCGCAGATGGTCGGCGAAGTGGCGGTCGAGCGGAGTTACTCCGGCACGGGCATCGATCAGCAACAGCGCAACGTCGGCTTCTTCAACCGCACGGTCCGTTTGAAAGCGCATCCGCGCCTCGATGCTGTCGCCGCCCAGTTCCTCAAAACCGGCGGTATCGACAACCTGGAAATCGACCCCCATCAGGCTGGCGCGACCTTCGCGGCGGTCACGGGTGATGCCAGGCAGATCGTGCACGATCGCCAGCTTGCGCCCGACGAGGCGGTTGAACAGGGTGGACTTGCCGACATTAGGGCGTCCGACAATGGCGACGGTGAAGGGCATGCGCTCTCAGTTTTCAGCGATAGGCGACGAGATCGGCCTCGTCGGTGAGGAAATACAAGGTGCCGTTGGCCACGACCGGAGCAATACTAACCCCATCGGGGGCTTTCTCCCAGCCGAGCATGTCGCCGGTATAGGGCGACAGCGACACCAGCTTGCCGTCGGAACTGCCGAGGATCAGGCGATCCGAGACCAGAACTGGTCCCGACCACAAGATACGGCCTTCCTTTGCCTTAGGGTCTTCCCAGCTTTGCATCTGGGTAACCCAAACAATGCGGCCGGTTTTGGCTTCGACCGCGACTGCTTCGTTGTTGTTGGTCAACAGAAAAAGGAAATCGCCAGCGACCCATGGGCTTTCGACCCCGCCGATTTCCTTTTCCCACAGACGGCGACCAGTCTTCTGATCGAGACAGACCAGCATATCGCCGTTGCTGATGGCATAGACCCGGCCGCGATCGATCGCCGGACGGCCGCGAATATCCATCAACGCACCGATGATTTCGGTGCGGCGGATCGTCACCAGCGAATCCTGCCAGATCGGCACCCCGGTATCGACCCGGAGCGCGAACAACTCGCCCGAAGAATAGGGGACCAGAACCATATTGCCATCAACCGCCGGGCTGTTGCCCGCCAGCAGGCCGGTGGCTTCGGTGATGCCGGAATGAGTCCACAGCACAGTACCATCTTCGGCAGCCAGAGCATGAGTCTGGTTATCGACGGTCACCGCGAAAACACGCCCGCCCCGTACCGTGGGTGCACCGCGCATCGGCCCGGATACCGTCTGACGCCAAACGATTTGCCCCGAGGCGGCATCGAGCGCCACCACCTGGGCAAAGCCGGTGGCGACGAATATCCGCCCCTCGTCATAGGCAACGCCGCCGCTGGTGTAGACGTTCGACGTGTCACTGGGAGTCGTATCCGCTTGCCACAACCGCTTGCCGGTCTTCGCGTTGAAGGCGCAGACCTGCGAAGACGCATCGACAGTAAACACCGTGCCATTGGCGACCACGGGCTGACCGAGCAGACGGCGCCGCTTACTCGACCCGCTCCCCGCGTTGGCCGACCACAGTTCCTGAAGATCGCCGTCTGCCACCATGTGCTGCATCGCATGGTTGGAATACCCCCCGGCCTGGGGCCAATCCTCGTTCGGCTCGGGCGGCGGCAGGATAACGCGGGAGACCGGACCCGCAATTTCCGGTTCGATCTGCTTTTCACGCGACAGCACCGAGATGCGCTTGCCCGGCAAAGGCGGCGCCGCCTTTTCTCCCAACCAGCCGGTATCGCAGCCGGACAGGGCGACCGAAGCCGCAAGGGCTCCGGCAAAGACAAGACGCGGGGCGCGGGGCGCGGTCATCGCTGTCAGCCCCGGTCAGCCTGGCCAGTGACGGCCAGCATTTCGGCGGCGCGGGTGCGCATTCCCTCGGGAGCGGCGGCATCCTCGGCCAAGCGCGAGAACAATTCGGCCGCGCGCACCTTGTCGCCGCGCCGCAATGCCGTCAACGCCTGGATTTCGCGGGCAGAATGGCGCCAGGAGCTGGATTCGACCGCCAGCGGCTCCATTGCCTTGTCCAACTGAGCGGGATCGGTGACATCAAGAGTCAGGTATGCGGCCCGGATCGATGCCATATCGCGATAGACCGCCGCAACCGAACCATCGGCGGCCACAGCGCGATAGATCGAGGCCGCGGCGGCCGGATCACCCTGCTGCTGGCGCAGATCCGCAAGACGCAGATTGGCGAGCAGGCGGTAGCCGCTGGCACCCTCGCTGGCCAGACGGGTCAGATCGTCAACCGCCTCATCGCGCTTCCCCTGTTCGAGCAGAGAAGCGATCTCGTGGAAGCGTTGCGAAGAATCTTTGCGCTGCTGTCCGTCCCAAGCCCGCCAGCCTTGCCAGCCAGCAACGGCAAGAATGGCGGCAACGCCAAATCCAACGACCAGAATTCCATGGCGTTTCCATAGATTCGCCAGTTGCTCGTGCCTCAGATCCTCGTCAACCTCCTTGATAAGAAGGTCGGCGGCGGCATCATGCTGCTGCTTCTCGTTCAAGAAAGACTCTCCATGGGGGGAAGGCGGCGCACGGATAGGCCGCGCCGTAACATAGTCCGCACCGGCGGTCTTGGCAAACCCCGGTTAACATGTTTATGGCCTTAATCGCCAGAGTTCGTTCCGCGTCTCGTCGTCGGGGGCCTACTCCGCCCGCCATTTGATCGAGCAACCGATGCTGGGGATCTGCCCGTCTGGAGTTTTGCCGGTATCGGCGATCTCGCGCATCGCTTCGACCAGTTCCCGGCGCGCATCAGCCGGCCCCGGTTGCCGCTCCGAAGCATCAAGGCGGCCACGATAACGCAGCACCCCCTCGGCGTCGAAGCCGAAAAAGTCCGGCGTACACACCGCGCCATAGGCACGAGCGATCTGTTGCGATTCGTCGTGCAGGTAAGGAAAACCCAACTCATGCCGCTGGGCAAACGTAACCATGTTGTCGAATGAATCGTCGGGATAGGTTTCGGCATCGTTGGCGTTGATCCCCACCACCCCGATCCCCAGCCGTTTCAGTTCGGCGGCGTCGCGGTTCAGACGGTCGATGATCGCCAGGACATAGGGGCAATGGTTACACATGAACACGACCAGAGTGCCACGTGGACCAGAGATATCGGCCAAAGACCAGACTCGTCCGTCAGTACCGGGCAACGTGAAATCCGTAGCCACCGCCCCCAGGCTGCCTGTCGGAGTTTCTACCGCCATCGTTCTGCCCTCCTGTCGTTTCCGTGTCGGGTCCGGCCGCCGCCATCGGCAGAAACTGCCCATTGATTCGGCACCGATCCGCCATCACAATACACGGGATTATTTTGGATGGGATCAGGGAAATGGTGTCAAGAAGCGTTCCCCTGGCGATGCTGGCTTTGCTCCTCCCTTTGGGGGGGTGTTATTACTTGACTCCAACCGGAATAGGAACGGCACCAAAACCTCTCCCCAATGTCTTCACCATCATGCATTTCGAAGCGCTCAGCCTGATGGGAACGCACAAATCCATTGTCGATCACATCTATGGCTGGATCACCGACAAAGATTGCTCAAGCCCGCGGGCCGAACGCGGAGAGGTTTATTGTCGCGACTGGATCGGCAAGCCGCCTCCGCCGCCGCAAATCTATTGCTACAGCTCACTGGCCCGCCCGACCTGCTATGCGCAACCCTACAACGAGGGTAACGACCGTCTGATCGGCTTCGTCCCCCCCTCGACGCCGATCCGCTGAACACGGGTAATATAGGGGTGGGTGGGGATCCGCTCCCGTCTCCATCGCCTTGCGGCATTGAGGTCGATCACATCGGCTTGATATCGTTCCGCCTGCGAGACGGATGAGTCGCCGCAGGCAGGGTAAAGCCGAAGGTTGTTCCCTCCTGCCCCGGAACCAGATCGACCCAGATCTTGCCGCCCATTCCTTCGACCAGACGCCGCACCGCCGACAGCCCCGCGCCAATGGTTTCTCCACTTACCCCGGATTGGCGGAAGATTTCGAACAGTCGGGCGGCCCGAGCGGGTTCAATGCCCAAACCGTTATCACGAATACGAAAGGCAATCATCGCTCCGTCACGAAGGGCGGAGATATGAACCACCGGACGCCTGGACGGCACACGAAAGCGCACGGCATTTCCGATCAAACGACTGAAAATCTCGGTCAGCGCCTCCGGCTCGGCGATGATGTCCGGCAACGGATCGATGATCAGGGCGACATCGGCTTCGCCCATAACATCCGAAAGACGATGGCGCGCACTCCCAATAGCTTGTAACGGCGATGTGGGCACGACACGACCGGACATCGCACTATTCAACCGGCGCACCCCATTTATCGCTTGAGCAAGACGGAAACGATCATCATCGTCTAGTCCGCTAAGATCGACGGCGCGATGGTGCGGATGCCCTGCCCCTAACTCGTACTCCCGGCCTCGCAACAATGTTTCCAGGCGGTGCTGACGACAACGCAGACTGGTCACGACCATTCCCATTCCTGCTATGCCGACAATAAGCACCGTGATCGAAAGCACATGCGAGAAATCGGCCTGGTTCATCAACGGCCCCATTACAGAAAACAGCCGGAACAGGCCGTCAGCACGGGCCAATCCGTCGTCGCCACCGTACCAGACCAGCACGACCGTAAGCGCACCCACAATAGGAAACAGCCGCACCAGGGTTTGTCTGCTTGCATGTCCCGATGAATGAGTGTTCATGATATCACCGCTAACAATCAATGGTTGTAGACTCGGTTTAGCCCTGCCTTCCAGCGATTAGATATCAACCGTTATATGACATCATTCTTAATGAAATTAGGTCAAGGATTGAATTAATCGGCAATAGCATGTAAATGAGTCGTGAATGCTTTTGAGGGAGACTTAAGCCGTGCAGGCCAAAGCTCACGTCCTGATCGTCGAAGACGACCCGGTAACCCGAAGCAAGCTGGCGGCCTATATGCAAGCCGAAGGTTTTCAGGTCAGCGAAGCCAGTGATGCGCGCGACATGAAGGCAATGGTCGCCCGCGCAATTCCCGATGTGGTGCTGCTCGATATCAATCTGCCAGATGAAAGCGGGCTGATCCTGGCCCGAGAATTACGAGCAAAATCGTCGGTCGGAATCATCCTCGTCACCTCGCGCCAGGACGAAACCGACCGGATCGTCGGGCTGGAGATCGGTGCCGACGACTACATTACCAAGCCGTTCAACCCGCGTGAACTGGCCGTGCGGGTGCGCAACCTGCAACGCCGCGTTGCGCCGTCGATGGCTGCCGAACGATCCGCCTCGGGCGTTTATTCTTTTTCCGGCTGGAAGCTCGATTGCGATTCCCGCCAGTTGTTTTGCCCGAAAGGAGAGAACGTCCGCCTGACACGGGGGGAATTCGACGTGATGGCCGCCCTGGCTCGCAATGCCGGTCGGGCGCTGACTCGCGACCAGCTCCTTGATCTTACCCAGCACGATGGCGAAGCGGTGATCGACCGCACTATCGACGTCCTGGTCGGACGATTGCGGCGCAAGATCGAAGCGGACTCGCGCCATCCGGCGATCATCCTCACCGTCCACGGCGTCGGCTATCGACTGGTCGGGAACTGACCCGCTTCCCACCGGCATCGCTCCGCATCAGCTGCCGACCATGGAGAAGGCTGACCAGATGTACGGATTGCTCCATTGAGACGTTCCGAGCATTTCCAACTGAGCCTCGTGGAGCGCGTCATGGGGAGTTTTGCCAGCAAGCAGCCGTTTATAAAGAGCCGTCATCAGAGTCTGAGTCCCAGCATCGCTGACGTCCCACAGCGAGGACACAACCGACTGGACTCCGGCCTCCTGAAAGGCACGGCGCAGGCCATACACCCCCTCGCCCTCGTGCACCTCTCCCAAACCGGTTTCGCACGCCGACAGGATGGCAAGGCGGGTACCGCTAAGGTCCAGTCCCAGCACCTCCAGCGCGGTCAGAATCCCGTCATTGTCCGTGTCGATCTCGCCCAGCACCTGGGCGTTGGAATTGATTCCGGCAAAGGCTAAACCGGACCGTAACAAAGGATTATCGCCAGGCGGCGGCACCTGAAAATCACTGGAGCGCTGGAGCTTGAGTAGACGTTTACGTAAAGAATCGTCTGGCTTCAGGAAAAAGCCGTGGGTCGCGATGTGCAACACCTCGGGCGGTTGTTCCAGTCCGCGCAGAGTCTTTTCCTGAGCATCGGCACCGGAATAAACCGTGGCTGGCTTGCCCTGCCCCTCGACGGCTCGCTGGATCAGTTTTCCCTCGCGCTCGGCCCCTGGTAGTGGATCGAAACGGAGGTTGCGCAGGCCCGACAGCCCCCGTACCGACGCCTGAAGATCGGCAGCGCCAGTTGAACGCGAGCGAGCCTGATCGAGGATGTCGCGCCCCACCACAGCGTCGGTGTTGTAATCGGGACCGGCATCGATCAGATACCCCTTCGTCGTTCCGGTGGGCATCGGCAACAGATCGCGGCTGGAGGTCAGCATATGCAGATCGACCGATTCGATCAGATATTTCCGGTTCTTCTGAACCAGGGCGGTGAAAGGAAGGATATTGAGAAGCCCGTCCGGCACCACGTAAACCTGTTTGCGCCCGCCCAACGCAGATTCAAGCGGTTGCCAAACTAGACGTGCAACGGCCTCGCCCGCGTCCTGAAGGTCGTCGATCTCGGCATCCTCGTCCTGGATCACGGCACGGTATTTGGTCACCGCCGCATCGATGAGAACGGGATCCTCGAAACGAACCAGCGTGAAAACCGGGCTATCCCCCTCTTTGCGTAGGACAGCAGCCGCCATCTTCTGCCGTCCCGCTTCGCCGTAGATCACAAAATCCACCAGCGCAGCGTCGTTGGGCAGCGCCTGTCTCAGATCTTCGGACGAAATCTCCGCGACGGAACGACGAAATTTCTGGCTGGCTCGGCCCAGCGCGCCCTGGAGTTGATTGACGCGATTTTCCAAACCATTGACGATCTCGATATGATTCTCGCGGGTCTCAGCCGTTGGGCCAGACAAGGTTAGCGCCGCCAGACGCTTGCGCACGTCCGTTAGCTCGGCCGCCAGACGGGTCAATTCCGGATCGCGGGCCAGCCGGGCGATCTGCTGGCTTTCCGACGCGACCTTCAGCAGCAGTCCTTTGCGGTTCAGGCTGGCTTCCAGCAGCAACCGGGCCGCAGCGGCATCGTTCTGCCGAGCCAGCAACGCGACATAGGCAGAATATTCCGGGGCATGCAGACGGACATACCCCTCACGTGCATTGTCTCCGGTAACGGGTAACACCCGGCCGAAGAATTCGGTTCGGCGCAGAAAGGTCAGATGGCGCGTCTCAACCGCCGCAGCCTTCTCGTCGCGATCCTCCTGCACCATCGCCAAAGTATTCATTGTCTCAAAGGTATAGGGATGATTTGGCCCCAGCGCTGCCTCGTCACCGGCCAAGGTCTTCTTCAGCAGGATCTCGGCCTCGGACAACCGCTGGGTCGTGCGGTAAAGCGCGGCCAAGTCGTGCATCGAACGCAACGTGTCGATATGTCGGTCGCCCAAGGTGGCACGCCGCCCGGCCAGAGCCTTGTCAAAGGTGGCCTCGGCTTCCTTCAGTTTGCCCTGGGCGTGTTGAGCGCGGGCCAGATTGTTCAGCGCCTTCAGGGTGTTTTGGTGGCGAGGACCATAGGTATCTGCCCAGGACTCGTAAACCTCACGAAACATCGCCGCCGCCCGCTCAGGCTCGCCCTTCAGCATGTACAGATAGGCAAGATTGTTGATGCTGGCGATAGTGTCGGGATGTTTGGGGCCAATCGTGCGGGAAAACACCGCGATCACACCCTGATAAAGCGGCTCGGCCTTATCGAACACCCCCTGACTTTCATAAAGCAGAGCCAGATTGTTCATCGTCGCCATCGTGGTGGGATGGTTCTCGCCGAACGCCAGACGACTAGACTCAAGCGCTGTGCGCAAAACTGGCTCGGCGCGGTCGTAATGCCCTTCCTTTTCAAGGATCTCGCCAAGATTATTAACAGCAACCACCGTCGCGGGATGGTCATCACCCAGCGTATTGCGATAACGCTGCAAAACGCTGTCGAACAACATTTCCGCTTCGAGAAGATGCCCCTGACGACGCAGAATGCTGGCCAACGACGATAGCGCGGCCAGGGTAGAGGGATGGCCTGGACCCAGCCGCACCGTCTGCCGATCAAGCACCTCACGGGCGGTCGCCTCGGCGGCGGCGTATTCGCCCAGATCGTTGAGGATATCGGCCAGATCGCCCTTTGCCGCGAGCAGGCTCTCCAGATCTCCGGCGGCACTATCGCGGATCACGCTTTCCTGGGACGTCCGCGCATCGGACAACCGCCCCTGACGGTGATACGCCGCAGCAGCCTGGAGCCTCGTCGCCAGCGCTAGAGGGTCGGATACGGGAAGAGCCGCCGCCTGTATCGCAATCGCCCGCTCGAACAACGTGCTGGCAGCGGCAAACTCGCCCCGCCGATATTTCACAGCCCCCTGCAAGGCCAGACAATGGGCGAAATTGGGGTGGACATCGCCGTAAGTGCGGGCGGCAACGACGCAAAGCTCGTCAAGCCCAGCCCCGGCCTCGGTCGTTTTGCCCCGGTCGATCCGGGCGTTGGCCAAAGCAAAGGCCAGCGATAGAGTCTGCGGATGGCCAGCTCCCAGTGCTTCGGTCGAGGCGGCGACTGCCTCGGTCAAAAGTGAAGCCACCGATTCCAGGCGAAGCTGATCGCGGTATAGACGGGACAGCCCTAGATACAGCTTCAGTGTCTCTGGATGGCCAGCCCCCAACGATGCCCGCGACAAAACAATCGCCTGACGATAAGACGTCTCAGCAGCTTCGACTTCACCCCCCAAATGCTGCAACGCGGCCAGATCGCTCAGACTGACGATCGTGGCGAAATGGCCGTCGCCCAGATTGTCGCGGGACAGCGATACAGCCTGACGCGCAGCCTCAACCGCGTTGGCCAGATCGCCCGCGCCAGCCGCAATGATCGCTTTCTGGTGAACCCGTTTCCACAGCGCCGCCGCCCGCTGCTTGGCCGCCGGAACCTCCGAGACCGCCGCCTGCGTCTCGGCGACCCAGGCGGGAAAAACCTCGCGCAGGCGGGAAATCTCGTCGTCCAGCCTTACCACGTCGGCGACGCGACCGGCTGCAAACGCCTGCCGAGCCTCGACAATCGCCTCATCCACCCCAACAGCCCAAGCCGACGCGGCCCACAGAACAGACGCCAGGACAGCGCCCCCCCAAGCCGAACCGATCGCACCACGCCGCATCGCGGTCTTCCCTCCCCCGACCCTACTTCTCTTGATGGGTATACACCCCATCCCACCCATCCGCGGGAGGGGTGTGTTTGAAATAGGCAATGCGGTCGAGATGAATGCGATAAATCAGCCGTCCCGGTTCGAGCGCGGCCAGCCTCTCGAAAGCCGACTCCGCCGCATCCCACTTCCCGGCGCGATACAGGGCCAATGCATCGAGATGGCGCGACAGCCGGTCTCGGGTCTCGTCGTCGATGTCCTCTTCAAAGCCCAACGGCTCGAACAGCCGCACCGGCATGTCCTTCCCCTTGACCCGAACCAAGTCGATCTCGCGACTAATCAGACCGGGAACCGCGTTCTGGGTGTATTCCGTGACCATCAGATCGACGCCGTATTTCTTGGTCAGGCTTTCAACGCGCGAACCAAGATTTACCGCATCCCCCAGCACGGTATAGGCCACACGGAAATCCGATCCCATGTTGCCCACATTCATCGTCCCGGTGTTCAGGCCGATCCCGACTTTGATCGGCCTCCAACCGCGAGCGACGAAATCGTCGCGCAGCGCCTCCACCTTGCGCACCATCGCCAACGCAGCTTCGACGGCATGACGGGCATGATCGGAATCGTGCAGCGGCGCCCCCCAAAACGCCATGACTGCATCACCCATATATTTATCAATTGTCCCGCGATGTTCGTGGATCACGCTGGTCATCGGGCTAAGGAACGCATTCATCAGCATCACCAGATCTTGTGGTGCCAACCCTTCCGAGATCGTGGTGAAGCCGCGTACGTCAGAGAACAGCACCGTCATCTCGCGGCTTTCGCCACCGATCTCGACATCGAGGTCGCTGCGGCTCATCTCCGCAACCAGTTCGGGCGGAATATACTGACCGAAGGTGCGGGCGATCCTCTGCCTTTGCGCCCGTTCGACCGCATACTGGCGGAACTCAATCAGCAGATAACTAAGAACGATTGCCACGACGACATAGGAAACCGGCAACACCATCCCCTGGCGGACATACAGCACCGTCGCGAGCACGACATAGCCAGATCCCAACCCCACCACACAGAGTCCACGCCCCAGCGGTCGGGGCAGCAGCGACAGAGCGATCATCGCCAGCAGCAAGACGACGGGAATGATGGCGGCGATTTCGGGCGATACCGCCTGTAATCGCCCCCCCTTCAAGATGGTGCTGAGGGTATCGGCAATGATCTCGACCCCGTAGACCATGCCAACCGGCGTATCGAACCAGTCATGCGACACTTCTGAGGTATCGCCGATCAGAACGACCCGATCCTTGACCCAGGCTTCCAGTTCAGCCCGTTCGGATTCGTCCAAGGCCGAAATATCTAGGAATTCAAGCGCACTGATCCCCGCTGATTGACTGAGAAAGCGGATTCCGGTTGGCAGGGGGGGGAAATCGATCAGCAGATTGTTGCGGTGATCAAGCGGCACCCGCAACTCGCCCAGGCTGAGAATCCGGTTCTCCAACTTAGGTTCGACACCCAGATACATCGCCGCCGCCGCCACCGCGAACGGCCAGCCACCACGTTCGCCGGTCAATTCGGGATGAACCGTCAGCCGGGACAGGGTGGTAACAAGCCGATTGGTTGACTGGATATTGGTGTAGCCACTGACAGAAGCTTCGTCGAGTAACGACGTCGGCAAGTTTATCCCGGAAAAACGGCCGTTCTTGAACTCGGCTTGGGCGACCAGCAGGGTGTTTCCGGCCGCGTCTAGCGCCTTGGCCAGGATCGTATCCTCGCCATATGAACTGGGGAAATCCATCAGCATATCGACCGCGATCACTCGCGCGCCCAACGCCTTAAGATTGGTGACAATGGCGGCGATATCGCTGCGACGCAGAGGGAAGCTCTTGTAAGCCTTGAAGAAGGTTTCATCGACATTCACCAGAACGATATCGTGCGACAAAACCTGTCCACGGCCCTCGCCATAGACCAGTCGAATCTGGTGGCGGAAAGAGAGAGTCTGATCCTCCAGCAGGGCAAACCATTCATGATATTGGGCTGGAATGGCGAGCAGAAATAACAGCGCCGTCAAAAGGATATCGTACCGCCGCGTAATTCTGCCCATCACAGCCCTCCGCCCCGGACCCCATACTCTGAAGGTATGTTAACCCGAGAGGTCTCTTCACCCCAGTGAAGAAAAAAGCGCACACCAACGCGTGGCCGACGTGCGCTTCGCGGAATCAGTTGGCCGGGAGACGGTCGTTATAAACCTGTGCCTCGCGCTGCTTCAGATCGATCAGCTTCAGTTCGTTATAGGCTCGGATCAACAACGGTCGCATCTCGTTGTCGTCCTTGTTCTCGTCGAAATACTTGCGGTACAGGTCCATCGCCGCGACGATCACCCCTTTCTCGTCCAACTGATTGGCGACAGAAAAATCGTCCTTGGGGTTGATGGCACGGATGCGGGCGATCTGATCGGCCAGCACCTTGTCCTCGGCCGCCGACAACCAGACGATTCCACCATCCTTGTCAGACTCGGCGATTTTCTGTCCGCCATCCAGCACCGCGACCGAAAAAACGTGATGACCGGGGGACAGATCGGGAACGCGGAACCGAACCATTTCGTCATCGGCACCGGGAACGGGGTGCACGACGCCATCAATGGTAGCGACATAACTATATTGCCGTCCGAAGCTCTGCCAAGCCAGCTCGGGATAAGTCGCGCTAAGGGTTATCTGCTGCACAACTCGCAATTTGATGGCCTGAACGTCCTTTTGGACGCTACGGCGCACGGCGGTATAGCGCTGGGCCTCGGCAAAGCGATTGCCCAGCCCGGCAACCAGATCGCCTGATGCCGGCTCGGGTACCGACAGCTTGCCCGCGACCACCCTCAGCGCCGCTCCAGCCACCTCGATCTGACTGTTGGCGGAAATAGACTGGGCGGTATTGCTCGCCTGATCGACCAGCTTGGCCGATCCATCGGCACCTGTACGAATGATGTCGCCAGCAAAAAGGTATTTATTGCGGGTCACCGGCTTCCAGGTGGTGCCGTCTCGACTGTGCTCAACCGAACCAGAAACCTGCATCAGCAAGGACACTGGCGGATCGGCGGCAAGCAGTGGCATCGGCAAACAGGCAAGAGCGAGCCCGACGGCCAAAGCCAGGGCTGCGAATAGTCTGGACTTCATCGAACCCTCCAAACACCCCTCGCAGATAAATCTATCACAGATGACACTGCGGTATAATCGGGCAGGAACATTAGTTTCCGCACGTTCTGTGCATCAGACGAAATCCGGCGGAATTAGATCTTTACTGGAAACTCCACGATTGCCGGAGAGAGTCGCACCGAAAACACACGGATCTCGGTATCCACATGCGTTGATGCTGAAGGGGTTATTGCCATGAAATCGTGTCGTCCGCATCCACACTGGCTACGGATTGACCAGAGACCTTAAGGTCCAGAGCCATTCTGTCGCGTGATCCTGCACCTCCGCGATGGCTTCAAAGAGGATTTACCCCAGCCATTCATGCCGCCGGATCGTCCGGTTGTAACGCTCGACATAGGCGTTCTGCTGCGGCTTGCCGGGCTGGATGTGTTGGAGGCCGATGCCGTGCATCTCGGCCCATTTCATCAGCGTGCCGCTGATATATTCGGGGCCGTTATCGACCCGAATAGCCCCCGGCTTGCCGCACCATTCGATGATCTGGTACCCATCCCTCCAGGACCCAAGGAGAGCCTTTTGACGGCGATCAGGGAAGGCGGTAGCGACACTTTCATCCAGGATGAGTGCGTCACAACTCTTTCGTCACAGCCGGATGCAACTCCGATTAATCGAAAAATCACGGCTTTGTTTGATTTTATCGAAAAATACGGTCTACCTACAGCAGCTTTACACGCCCCGTAGGTAGACCAGAACAGAAACGTCTAACGTGACTGAGCGTAGTCGTAGGCGTCTTCAGCGGCGCGAACCAAAGCGCGAGCTTTGTTCATGCATTCCTCATGCTCGGTCAGGGGCACCGAGTCGGCAACAATCCCAGCTCCAGCCTGAACATACATCGTGCCATCCTTGATCAGGGTGGTGCGCAGGGCGATGCAGGTGTCCATATTCCCGTTGCAATCAAAATAGCCGATGGTTCCGGCATAGAACGAGCGCCGCTCGCTTTCCAGTTCATCAATGATCGACATCGCCCGAATTTTGGGCGCGCCTGACGTCGTTCCCGCAGGGAAGCCAGCCATCAATGCGTCCATTGCATCACAACCGTCGCGCAACTGCCCTTCGACATTGGAAACAATGTGCATGACATGGGAATAGTATTCGACGACCATCTTGCGGGTAACGGTGACCGAACCGATCGAGGCAACACGACCAACATCATTGCGGCCAAGATCGAGCAACATCAGATGCTCGGCCAATTCTTTGGGATCGGCCAGTAGATCGGAGGCCAGGGCTTCGTCCTCAACCAAGGTCGCGCCACGCCGACGGGTTCCGGCCAGCGGGCGGATAGTGACCTTGCCATCGCGCAAACGAACCAAAATTTCGGGGCTGGACCCTACCAGTTGGAAATCGCCGAAATTGAGGAAAAACAAGAATGGGCTGGGATTGAGCCGCCGCAACGAACGGTATAGCGAGAATGGCGGAAGATGGAAAGGAACAGCCAAACGCTGCGACAGAACCACCTGGAATATATCACCAGCAGCGATATATTCCTTTGCCTTCTCGACCATAGAACAATATTGGTCAGGAGTAATACGAGGCTCGGGAATCGGCTGATGTTCCTCCCGTCCCCCAACGGTATACGCCAGTGGCAGAGGCCGTTCCAGCGCCTCGACCACATTGGAAAGGCGTTCGCAGGCGAGATCCCAGGCGGCCTGGGCATCGACCCCTGAGCGCGGCCATACCGGCGCGACGGCTGTCAGGGTACCATTGACGTTATCGAACACCGCCATCATCGACGGACGCATGTAAATACCGTCGGGAATCCCGATCGGATCGGGGTTGGTATCGGGCAGGCGCTCGGCCAACCGAACCATGTCGTAGCTCATATACCCAAACAGCCCCGCCGACATCGGCGGCAGATGAGGCGGAATGTCGATACGGCTCTCGGCGACCAAAGCTCGCAAGCTATCGAGCGCACCCGATTTCTCCGCAACAGGACAGGGCAGAAACCCGTCCTGGCCCGAACGGACATTGCGGTTGATCCAGGCGCGATTGCCCTCGCAACGCCAGAGTAAATCGGGCTTCATCCCCAGGAACGAGTAACGCCCCTTAATCGCCCCTCCCTCAACCGATTCAAGCAGAAAGGCGTTAGGCTGACCGTTGGCTAGCTTGAGAAAGGCGGAAACGGGTGTTTCGAGATCGGCGACCAAGACCCGCCAAACCACCTGCGGCCGACCGGAATTATAGGTCTGAGCAAAGGCGGAAAAGGCGGGCTGGATCGTCATGATTACTCTTCGTTGCTGAGTTGCTGCTTATCCACCTTGACGCCAATCGAAGCATTCAAGGAGGCGATGAACTGGTCGGCGATATCGTTGGCAACGCCTTGTGAGACACGGCGGCGACCGGACTCGACAACCGGGGAAGAAGGATCGGCGGTAAAAGGAATCACCTCGGCAAGACGGGCGACCAGAGTGGCACCAGGCAGATCGCCGGTAACCACCTCGCCAGACTTTGCAGCGAACAGGCCGGTGATCAAAGCGGGGGGCAACGTCACACCCTCACTGTTTTCCCGCAGAAACGGCTTGGTCTTTTCGGCGCGTAGACCTGAGGACTGAGCCACCGTAGCGATGCTCTCGCCGGATTTCAGCCGTTCAACCAGACGCTGGGCCTTGTCACGAGCTGCCTCGTGACGGCGTTCTGCCTGCCAACGTGACACGACTTCGGCCTTGATGTCGGCCAGCGGACGCGGCGCGGGCGGAGTGGCCTGATCGACGCGAAGCAGGAAATACCCATTCTCCGGCACTTCGGTCAGCGGGCTTTCCGTCCCGATATCGGTATGGAAGCCAACGTCGAGGAACTGGTCCGATTTGGGTAAATCGGCAACAGGCTTGCCGTTGGGGCCACGCCCCTGGGCATCGACGGCCGCAATCTTGACCACTTTCAGGGAGAAACGGGACGCAGCTTCCTCAAGAGTGGCACCGCCACCCAAGGCATCCTCAACTTTGTTCGACAGTTCAGAAAGTCCGTCGAGAGATTTCTCGCGCCGCAAATCCTGCTCGACCTTGGCACGGACATCGGCGAAAGGCTGGACCCGACCGGGCTGAACCGCACCGACGCGAACGACATGCCACCCCAGGGCAGTCTTTACGGGCTGTCCGGTTGCCCCCGCATCAAGACGGAACACCGCTTCAGCAAGCCCCTCGGGGAGATCACGACGCTCGACCCAACCGAGGTCGATGATGTCGCGACCCAACGCCTTGGCGATGGCGGGCAGATCCCTGCCCTGCCCCTGCAATTCATATGCACGCGCCACATCGGACTGGCCATCGACAACGATCTGAGTGACCTGACGGCGTTCGGGGGTCGAGAATTCTTCAGAGCGCTGCTGATAGGACTCGCGGACCATCATCTCGTCGATATCGATTCCGGCGGCGATATCGGCCGGACGCAACAGCAGGACGGTCAAAGCACGGAATTCGGGAGCCATGAACCGGGTCGCGTTAGCATGGTAATAAGCGTCAAGCGTGGCCGCGTCAGGAGCGGCGGGCAAAGGCACGCTCTCGTCGGCGACCTGAATGGTCTCTGCCACACGACGCTCTTCGCGCCAACGCAGGAGCGGATCGGCCATAGACACGGGGGCCTGGATACCGCCAGCCAGGGACTCGGCCATCTGATTGCGGATCATGTTGCCGCGTTCGGCCCGGAGGAACATCTCTTCGCTCATGCTGGCGCGAGACAGACGCGAGCGGAACAGATCGCGGTCGAACTGCCCGGTGGGACCACGAAAAGCAGGGTTAGCGGTAACCCGGCGCAGGATCACATCGTCAACGGCGACAAGCCCCAGACCGCGCCCGGCTTCATCGATCAGCGAACGGGTAATGACGGTATCGATGGTGCGATCCATGATACCGAGCTTGCGGGCTTCCTCGGCCGTCAGTTTTCCACCGAACAGGGGCTGGAGACGCTCGACCTCGCGCTTGAACTCGGATTGAACTTCGGTCACCGATACGGCGGTGTGGCCGACCTCGATCGCGGGACCGCGGCTGGCACCGCCGCGAATGACATCGCCAACCCCCCAGACCACGAAACTGAGAGCAAGCAGGGCGAACAGCAGCCTGACCACCCATGTCTTCGAGAATTTGCGAAAAACGTCGAGCATCGGCGTTGAATGTGTCCCGGTTGGGGGGAAAGGGACGGCGGCGCGACCCGTTCGGGAGGCGTCATTCGCCAGGGAAACCGCATCATAAGGAGAGGAAAGAGCCCCCGCAACATGGAATTGACGCGGGAGGTTTGCCCTACCCCAGAGGGAATAAGGCCGGAGAGGTTACCCTCTCCGGCCCCGTTCTCTTGGGAATTAACGGCGGCGGATCGCCGTTCCGGCGAAGCGGGCGGCGGTTCCCAGCTGTTCCTCGATGCGGATAAGCTGGTTGTACTTCGCGATACGGTCGGAGCGCGACAACGAACCGGTCTTGATCTGGCCACAATTGGTGGCGACGGCAAGATCGGCGATGGTCGAATCCTCGGTCTCGCCCGAACGATGGCTCATCACCGCAGTGTAACCGGCCTTGTGCGCCAGTTCGACCGCTTCCAGGGTCTCGGACAAGGTGCCGATCTGGTTGACCTTGATCAGAATCGAGTTGGCCAGTCCCTTCTCAATGCCCATCGCAAGGCGTTCGGGATTGGTGACGAACAGATCGTCGCCGACCAGCTGAACCTTCTCGCCCAGAGCCTCGGTCAGGAGCGCCCAGCCCTCAAGGTCGTCCTCGGCACAGCCATCTTCAATCGAGATGATCGGATAGGCGTTGACCAATTTGCTATAGAACTTCACCAACCCTTTTTGATCGAAGGTCTTCTTCGCGCCTTCCATCACATAAGCGCCGTCCTTGTAAAACTCAGACGAAGCCGCGTCCAGCGCCAGCATCACGTCCTCGCCCGCCTTGAAACCGGCAGCCTCGATCGCGCTCATGATGAAGTCGAGGGCCTGCTCGGCGCTCTTCAGGTTGGGAGCAAAACCGCCCTCGTCACCGACATTGGTGTTGTGCCCCGCCGCCTTCAGAGTCTTCTTCAGGGCGTGGAACACCTCGGAACCGATCCGGATCGACTCGGCGGCGCTGGCGGCACCAACCGGCATGATCATGAATTCCTGAATGTCGATCGCGTTGTCGGCATGAGCACCGCCGTTGATGATGTTCATCATCGGCACCGGCAGAGTCGAGGCAAACGCACCGCCGACATAGCGATAGAGCGGCAGGCCGGATTCGTCAGCGGCGGCCTTAGCGGCAGCCAGCGACACGCCGAGGATAGCGTTGGCGCCCAGCCGGGCCTTATTCGGGGTGCCGTCCAAATCGATCATGGTATTGTCGAGCAACAACTGCTCTTCGACATCCATGCCAGCCAGGGCGTCATAGATTTCGCCATTGACTGACTCGACGGCTTTTTGCACCCCTTTGCCGAGATAACGGGACTTATCGCCGTCGCGCAGCTCAACCGCTTCGTGAACTCCGGTCGAGGCTCCCGAGGGCACGGCGGCGCGGCCCAAAATGCCGGATTCGAGAACAACGTCAACTTCGACAGTAGGATTGCCACGCGAATCGAGAATTTCACGAGCATGAATATCGACAATGGCGGTCATCAGACCTCTCCCCCTTGCAGATTTAATCGATGGAAAGCGGATGGCACTTGGCCGTGGCGTCGAGCATCATCAACATCTCGATCAACGCGGGCATCGCCGACAACGGAATCATGTTCGGCCCGTCCGAGGGCGCTCGGTCGGGATCGGGATGCGTCTCAATAAACAGGCCAGCGACACCGACGGCGACAGCGGCACGGGCCAGAACCGGCGCGAAACGGCGGTCGCCACCCGAAGATCCCCCCTGCCCGCCCGGAGCCTGCACCGCATGGGTCGCATCCATAATCACCGGCCACCCAGTACGGGCCATGATCGGTAAAGCCCGCATGTCTGTGACCAGGGTGTTGTAGCCGAACGAGACACCCCGCTCAGTCAACATGACCCGCGAATTACCGGTACTTTCGATCTTGGCGGCAACATTGCCCATGTCCCACGGAGCCAGAAACTGGCCTTTTTTGACATTGACCACCACACCGGAACGACCGGCCGCGATCAACAGATCAGTCTGACGGCACAGAAACGCGGGAATTTGAATCACATCGACCGCGGGAGCAACGGCCAGAACCTGCTCTTCGGTATGGACGTCGGTTAGAACCGGCAAGCCCAACCGCCCACGAATCTCGGCGAAAATCGGTAAGGCTTTGTCCAGCCCGATTCCGCGCTGCCCGGCCAAGCTGGTGCGGTTGGCCTTGTCGAACGAGGATTTGTAGACAAGGCCAATCCCGGCAGCGGCGGCGATCTCCTTCAGCGCCTCGGCGCATTCAATCGCATGGTCTCGGCTTTCGATCTGACACGGCCCCGCGATGAGGACCAGTGGCAGATCGTTACCGAAAACGATAGAGGGCGTAACGGCAACGTGATGGCAGCTCATACGCCCCAACCCCTTATGCTAGACCAAACGCGACTGCCGCACCGCCGCGGCGATGAAGCTGGTGAACAGCGGATGCGGATCGAACGGCTTCGACTTCAATTCCGGGTGGAACTGAACGCCGACGAACCAGGGATGATCCGGCAGTTCGACGATTTCCGGCAAGATACCGTCGGGCGACAGGCCGCTAAACGACAGTCCGGTCTTTTCGAGATCGGCCTGATAGTCAAGATTGACCTCGTAGCGGTGACGATGCCGCTCACTGATCCGGTCAGCCCCATAGATCTCGCGGACACGCGATCCTGGCTTCAACTGGCACTCATACGCCCCAAGGCGCATTGAACCGCCGAGATCGCCGCCATGATCACGCTTTTCGACGCTGTTGCCCCGTGTCCATTCCGTCATCAGACCGACAACCGGAATCTGACAGGGACCAAACTCTGTCGAACTGGCGTCGGTCATTCCGGCCAAGTGGCGGGCGACTTCGATCACTGCCATTTGCATGCCAAAACAAATGCCGAAATAGGGAACGCGCCGTTCGCGAGCGAACCGCACCGCCTCGACCTTGCCCTCGGCCCCACGCTCGCCGAATCCACCCGGCACCAAGATGCCGTGACAGGGTTCGAGGTGACTGACAACATCCTCGCGCTCAAAAATCTGGCTGTCGATCCAGTTGAGACGGACCCGGACATTGTTGGCGATGCCGCCGTGATACAGCGCTTCCGCCAGCGACTTATAGCTGTCGAGCAGGCTGATATACTTACCGACGACGGCAATGGTGACTTCGCCTTCGGGCTGACGGATCCGCTCGGCGATGGTGCTCCATCGCTTCAAATCGGGCAACGGGGCGTCAACACCGAAATGACGGCACACCACATCGTCCATTCCCTGCTGGTGATAGCTGATCGGAACCTGATAGATCGAATCGACATCAAGCGCCGGGATCACCGCATCGGTGGGGACGTTACAGAACAGAGCGATCTTGCGCCGTTCGCTTTCGGGAATTTCCCGGTCGCAGCGGCACATCAGCATGTCGGGCTGAATACCGACCGACAACAATTCCTTCACCGAATGCTGGGTCGGCTTAGTCTTCAATTCGCCCGCCGACGGGATGTAGGGCACCAGGGTCAGGTGCACGAACATCACCTGCTGACCGCCCAGCTCGTTGGCCATCTGACGAATCGCTTCAAGGAACGGCAAGCTTTCAATGTCGCCGACCGTGCCGCCAATCTCGCACAGACAGAAATCCTCGTCGGTGAGATCGCTGCGGATGAATTCTTTGATTGCGTCAGTAACGTGAGGAATCACCTGGACCGTCGCGCCCAGATAATCGCCCCGCCGCTCCCGCGCAATAACGTTAGAGTAGATTCGACCAGTGGTGATGTTATCGCTTTTACGCGACGCCACACCGGTAAAGCGCTCGTAATGGCCCAAATCGAGATCGGTCTCGCCACCGTCGTCGGTGACATAGACTTCGCCATGCTGATAGGGGCTCATCGTGCCGGGATCGACGTTGAGATAAGGATCGAGCTTGCGCAGCCGAACCTTGAATCCACGTGCCTGCAACAACGCACCCAGCGCCGCCGAGGCCAATCCCTTGCCGAGCGAGGAGACCACGCCACCGGTGATGAAGATGAAACGGGTCATCGGCCTTCCGTCCTCGCATTACCCAAGTCAAGAATCGCCCTGGCAACGGCCTCTAGAGCCGAAACGTTCACTCAGAACGCCGGAAATAAGTCCGACCAAAGACGTTTCACACATCGAACGACCCCGTGGACGCTCCGCGCCCTCGGGACCACAGCCACGGTCAGCGTGCCAAAGGCGCGCTGGGAACGGCAGGTTCGGCGGGAGCCGCCGGAGCAACCGGAGCCTGAACCTGCACCTTATCGAAAGGCGACCCTTCGCCGGAACGATGGCTGGCGATCAGCGCAAGAATCATGCTGGTCGAAAAGAACAGAGCGGCGATGATCGCGGTGGTCCGGGTCAGCAGATTGCCAGCAGACCGGCCGGACATCAGTCCGCCGCCACTGCTGCCGCCGATACCCAACGCGCCCCCCTCGCTCCGCTGAAGCAGGATCACCCCAACCAGGGCGAGCGCGAGGAGGATGTGGATGACCAGAATGATCGGAAAAAAGTCCATGTATCGACCACCAGGGAATTTGCACCGGGAATCCGTCCGACCGGGAGCCGGGTCCATTCGAACACTGCTCCCGGTCGGGGATGGAATTGCATCGGGCGTTTTTAGACCCGGTCGCAAAGGAAGGCTAGTGCAAAGTTATCCCCAGCGCCATTCAGCAGGCGGCGGCGATCGCCCAAAAATCCGCAGCCTTCAAGCTGGCCCCGCCGATCAGCCCCCCATCGACATCGGCGAGGGACAGAAGTTCGGCGGCATTATCAGGCTTCATCGAACCGCCATAGAGAATGCGAGTGGCGGCGGCCAGCTCTTCACCCAGCAGCAAAGCCAGTTCAGTTCGCAGCACGGCGTGAACTTCCTGGGCCTGGGCGGGCGTGGCGACCCGGCCGGTACCGATCGCCCAAACCGGTTCATAGGCAATCACGATATTGGCGGCAGTTGCCCCGACAGGCAGGGACCCGCGCAATTGGCTGCGGTTGACCTCTAACGTGCGGCCAGCCTCGCGCTGCTCCAGCGTCTCGCCAACGCAGACAATCGCAATCAGGCCAGCGGACAGCGCGGCCTCGGCCTTCGCCTTGACTATCGCGTCGGTCTCGCCATGGTCGGCGCGGCGCTCGGAATGACCAACGATCACCGCACGGCAGCCGAGATCGCTCAATAACGGTGCGGCTACATCGCCAGTATGAGCCCCAGCCGGTTTAGCATGGCAATCCTGAGCTCCAACCGCGACCTCGGTTCCGGCCAGGGCAGCGACAACCGGCACAATCAGAGGAAACGGCGGACAGACCAGCAGATCGCAGTCCGGGCGAGGGCCTTTCATCCATCGGTCCGCGAGAGCGCCCGCCAAATCGGCAGAATCAGCCATCGTGCCGTTCATCTTCCAATTCCCGGCAATCAGCTTGCGACGGATACTCATCTAATGATCTCCTCCCCTTTCTTCGGGATATACCATCCCAACAGACCCGCCCCAAACAAAACCACAAAACTCGCATGGACTTGGGTCACTGTCCCTGCCTTTCTTTCGTTTCAGCCAGCCGGAGCTTCAGGTCGCTGACGTCTTGTTGGCGTCGCCACATCTGAGCATAACGGCCATCGGCGGCCACCAATACGTCGTGGCGGCCGCGTTCGACCACCAATCCACGGTCGAGCACCAAAATTTCGTCAGCATCGACCACGGTCGAGAGACGATGCGCGATGATCAAGGTGGTTCGGTTACGTGAGACCTCACGCAGCGACACCTGAATTTCCTTTTCGGTCTGAGTGTCGAGCGCGCTGGTCGCTTCGTCAAAAATCAGGATCGCCGGACGTTTCAGGATCGTGCGGGCAATAGCGACACGCTGCTTCTCGCCACCGGACAGCTTCAATCCGCGTTCACCGACCCTGGTATCGTATCCCTGAGGCAACGAAACGACGAAATCGTGAATACGAGCTAGGCGCGCCGCCTCCTCAATCTCGTCGGGACCGGCGGCGGGACGGCCATAGGCGATGTTGTAACGGATGGTGTCGTTGAACAGCACTGTGTCCTGAGGCACGATTCCGATCGAGGCACGCAGAGAATCCTGGGTTACCTCGCGAATATCCTGACCATCGATACGAATTGCGCCGGAACCGACCTCATAGAAGCGGAACAGCAGCCGCGAAATCGTGCTTTTTCCCGCCCCCGATGCGCCGACGATGGCAACGGTACGCCCGGCGGGAACAACGAAGCTCACCCCGCCCAGAATTTGGCGATCCGCGTCGTATCCGAAACGAACGTCTTCGAAGCGGATTTCGCCGCCATAGACCTCCAACTCTTGGGCATCTGAAGCGTCCTTGATCTCGGCAGGCTCTCGCAGCAGACGGAACATCGATTCCAGATCGGTCAGCGACTGGCGTATTTCTCGATAGACCGCGCCCAGGAAGTTCAGCGGCAAATACAACTGAACCAGATAGGAATTCACCAGAACGAAATCGCCGACCGTCATCCGTCCCTCGGCAACACCCTGCGCCGCCTGAATCATCACCAGCGTCAGGCCGACAGCAATGATCGCGCCCTGACCTATATTGAGCAGCGACAGCGAGACCTTGGATTTTATGGCTGCGGCTTCGTAGATATGCAGCGATGAATCGTAACGCCCAGCCTCGTGCTTTTCGTTGCAGAAATACTTGACCGTCTCAAAGTTCAGCAGCGAATCAATGGCCTTGGCTGCCGCCTCCGACTCCGTTTCATTCATCCGGCGGCGGAATTTGGTGCGCCATTCCGTCACGGCGAAGGTAAACGCGATATAGACGGCGATGGTGCCGACCGTGATCAAGGCGAAACCGGAATCGTAAAGCCCCCAGAGAACCGCCGTCACCATCGCGATTTCCAGCAGCGTCGGCAGGATACTGAACAACAGGAAGTGAAGCAGGAACTCGATCGCTTTTGTGCCGCGCTCGATCGCCCGCGTGACACCGCCGGTCTGACGGTCGAGGTGAAAGCGCAGGCCCAATTGGTGAAGGTGCCGGAAGACATCAAGCCCAGTGGTCCGAATCGCCCTTTGAGCAACTTTGACAAAGACGATATCGCGTAACTCGCCAAACGTGCCCGCCAGCACGCGCGCCACACCATAAGCCAGCAGCAACCCCAGCGGCACAGCCACCACCGCGCCACTGCCGGGATGCTGCGACAGAGCATCGACCGCGTGTTTATAGATCAGCGGAACCGTCACGGTGACCCCCTTGGCTAACGCCAGGAGGAACATCGCCACCACCACCCGTAGACGGAGGCCGGGTTCGCCCTCGGGCCAGAGACTGGGGAGCAGGGCGCGGATGGTGGACCAATCGGCGGCGGCACCATGCCCGCGCGCCCGGTCCCAGGTCGAGGGAGATCGCTTGCTTCGCATCGCTGCATCATGGCGACCCATCCCGCGCGCCGCAACAGGACAAGGTGGCGCACCAGACATTTGATCCAGACAATTGCAGTTCGACGAAAGTATGCCTATCTGTACGCACAGGCAGAAGAAAGGCGCTCGATCATGCGACATCCCAGCCACGCCGATGGCGGGCGCCGTACCGATTGGAAAAACGTTCGCCTTATGGTGTTCAGCACGGATGAACAATTCCGTTTCCTGGTACGCCAGACATTTAAGAAGCTCGCTACACGCGAGATCATCGCCTATGGCGGCGTCGCCGAGACGATTGATCTGTTCCAGCGCGGTGCCGATCTGGCGATCGTCGATCTGACCGGGACGCCCGACGACGGGCTTACGGTGATTGAGCGCTTGCGCAGTCACGCCACAGGCCCACTCCCCATTCTGGCGGTCGCATCCTCGGCCCTGAAAGGCACGGTCGATCACGCCCGCGCCCTGGGGATCGAGGGAATGGTGCCAAAGCCAGTATCGGGCCACGAACTGACGCTACGGGTCGCCGATACCCTGGCCGATCCCATCCGGATGCCCGCCCCCACGGCCAGCCATGACCGGGCGAGACCAAGCCACGTCCGCGCCGTTCCCGCGTCCTCCGTGACCACTGTCGCCGATGCCGCCCCGCCCCCGGCTCCTCCGTCCCCCTCCGCTCCAACGACGTTTTCACCCCAGGCAGAGCCTGCCCCAATCCGACGGATTTCCGGTGGAACCCTGGGCGACGACGATCTGGCCGCGCTATCCGTCCGTCCGACGAGCCGTCTTGGCGACGACGACCTTGCCCCGCCCCCGTTCGATGCCGAGGCCGAAAGAAAACGGCGTAAGCAGGCTTGGCTGGACGCCATGGCCGCATCTGGACACGTCGCCCGTATTGGTGGCGATGTCGCTCGTTTCGATTTGTCGGCGATTATTGCCGAGCACGGCAAATGGCTTGAGACCAGCGCAGCAGAGGGGCAACGCGCCAACGTCGCCAGCCGCGATCTGGCCGGAGCTGATCTGACCGAAGCGGTTTTGCCTCAGGCATCGTTTCGCGAGGCGGACCTGTCCGACGCCTGTCTGGCCCGCGCCCGGCTGGATGGATCGGATTTCCGCCGCGCCATCCTGTCCGCCGCCGATCTGGGCGGAGCCGATCTGGGCGTCGCGACGCTACGCCATGCCCGTCTTGACCTTAGTAATCTGGAAGGCGCGGCCCTGCGCGGCTGCGACCTGTCCGGCGCGGTCCTGTCGCGCGCCCGACTGGCTGGAGCCGATATGAAAGGCGCTATCCTGGTCGGGGCCGACCTGCGCGCCGCCGATCTGTCGAAGGTCGAGAATCTGACTCAGACCCAGGTCGAGAAAACTCTGTGCGATCTCGACACCCGCCTCCCTCCCGGCCTCAACCGTCCGCCGGGGCAGGAGTAACCTCCTCCCCGGATGGCTCTGCGGTGGAAGGAGACTTTGCCGCCCGTGCCAACGCATCGAGCACCGTCTGCTCGCTTAGTAATTCAGGCAACGCGATCCCTTCCGGCGCGCCTGGACCATAGACCGCATTAAAGGGAATCCCGTAGCGCCCAAACGATGCGAGATAGTCTGTCACGACCACATCTGGACGGGTCCAGTCGGCACGCATCGCGACATAACCCGGCGCGGACAATCGGCGAGCAGTCTCTCCCCGACCCAAAACGGCAAACGCGTTAACCTTGCAGGTAATGCACCAGTCGGCTGTTACATCGACGAAGACGATCTTGCCCTCGGCCACCAAGCCGGGAATCGCGCCGGGATCGAACCGACTCCAGGGAATCGCGCCGGTCGATACCGCTTTATCTTGCGGCGGCGAAGGCATCTGAATCTGCTCAATCAAAACCAGCAGCAGCCACAACGCCGTCCCGGCCAGGGCCATTCCCATCACCACACGAACACGGATCATCCACCGCCCTGGCCGAGGCAGACGCAAAACCGCATCGGGCCAGACCGCCACCAGCAGGAACGGCGCGGCCATGCCGAGTCCCAGCGCGGCAAAAATCAAGACAATCTCAACCGGCCCCCGTGCCAGGGCGAAACCGATCGCAGTGCCTAAAAACGGAGCGGAACAGGGAGTCGCCAGCAGAGTAGCTAACGCTCCCGACAGAAAGTGTCCACGTAGAGAGGGCTGCGACTCGCCTGCTGGAGTACGATCAAGCAGCCAGCGAGGCAGGCCAATCTCGAATCCACCCCACAGATTGGCAGCGAACAGCAGCAGGACCAGCACCATCACTGCCAGGAACCCTGGTTGCTGGAACTGGATTCCCCAGCCAACCGACAGCCCGGCCTGACGCAGGGCGATGGCGAGACCGGCCAGGGCTAGAAACGAAGCGACGATTCCAGCGGCCGAGGCGAGAAAGCTCAACCGTGCATGGGCGCGTTCGCCACCGCCATGGCCGAGAATTCCAAGCAGCTTGATCGATAGCACCGGCAGAACGCAGGGCATCAGGTTGAGGATCAGCCCCCCCAACAGCGCGATCAATAACATCCCAACCAGTGGAGTAGCATCGGCGGCGGCGGCAACCGGCTGAACCGTCGCTTCGAGCGAACGCTGGCCATCTACGACGGTGACGGTCAGCGAGGCCCCGATCAAGGAGCGCGATGGAGGAGACGATGGCGCGATCTCGAACGTCGCCTCATGGCGGTCGGGCGACAGGATCACCAGTGGCTGCGCGAAAGCGGGGATATCGGCGGACTCGACAAACAGATCAGGATCGGTGAACGGCTCGTCCGCATTCACCACCAGCCGCAAACGGCCAGACTCCCCCGTCCCTGCGGCTTCTGCCCGATTCAGGAACAGACCGTGGCGCTCTCCCTCGCCGGGAACCAGCGAGTCGAAACGGGCAATATTGTGGGCATAGATCGAGGCAACGCCATCTCCCGCCGCCAGATCGAGCGACAGATCAGCCTGTTGCGGCACGCACAATTGGGCGCAGGCAAGGAATTCGACCTTGGCTTTCAGCGATACCGCCCGGCCAGGAGCCGACAGGATGGCGTCGATCGGCAGCACCACTTCGCCCTGGTAGCCATAATTTTGCAATCCGGCGAGAACAAAGCGATGCGGCGCAGGCCAGCGGATCACGACATCGCCCAACCCGCGCGAACCAGACCAATCGATCCGGGGGGGGTAGCCGGCATCGCCGGGCGTCCGCCAATAAATCTTCCAGTTTGGAGCTAGATCGAATTGAAGACCGAGACGCACTGTTTTCGAATCGGACAGCGAGGCGCGAGCGGCGACCAGCCGCACCCGTCCCGCCTCGGACAGCGCCCAATCCGACGCTCCAGGCTCGGGCGCAGCGGCGGCCAACGGTACAGCGGAAAAGAACAGCACTACCGCCAGAATCATCGACGCCCACCGGAACCCGACCATCCTGCTCTCCCCTTGTGTTGCACACCATCCGAACAACAACACTGGCGGCCAGCCGGAGTCAACGTCCGGCCCCGCTCGGCCACACCGCCGCATGGACAACATTTAATGTTGTGTTAAATGTTTCAATATGACAAATTGATATTGTTATTTTTTAAGGAGCCATTGCCATGAGTTCATCAACCGCCAGCTCCCTGACCTATGCTGGCGAAATCTCTCCGACCGAGGCTTGGCAGCGCTTGGCCCAAAACCCCCGAGCCTGGCTGGTAGATGTCCGTACCCAGGCGGAATGGGCCTTCGTCGGTCAGCCCGATTTGTCCTCGTTGGGGCGGAGTCTGGTGCGGGTGTCGTGGCAGATTTTCCCCAGCATGACCCACAATGACGATTTCGCGGCATTGCTTGAGTCCGAGGGAGTCGGCCGCAACGATCCGATATTCCTGCTATGCCGCTCCGGTGCGCGCTCGCGAGCCGCGGCCGAGTATCTGACCGAGATCGGATTCAGCGATTGCTGGAACGTAACCGACGGATTCGAAGGCGGTTTCGACGACAAAAAACATCGCGGCACTGTGTCGGGATGGAAGGCCAGCGCGCTACCTTGGCAACAGGGTTAGAGAAACAGACTCTTTAGACGTGACGAATAGCGGTTGGGCGTTGACACTCCCGCCGATTGGATCGATATCGAGTCGGATAACCCGTCGATCCTCGGCGGGAGTCCCGTTTCGTCCGTCAGCGCTCCGCTACCGGGGCCAGAGGTCGCACTTGTCATTCGCCCGCCCCTTTTACGTTTCGCTTACCCTCGGCCTTGCCACACTGGGGGGTAACACACTGGCTTGGGCCGAATCGGCACCGACGATGCAGCGGCGGATCGATACCGTGATCGCCTCGGTTCCGTCCGCCGACCCCGACAGAAATGGTCGGACCTTGCGCGAATTTTATCGCGCCAGAGGCTACCATCTGGCATGGACAGGGCCGAAGGCTGCGGCCGGAGCCCGCTTGCTTGATGAAATGCCGGGGCGAGCCATCGCCGAAGGACTTGACCGGTCGCCCTATGCCCTTCCGGCTTCCCCCTCCACCGAGATCGAAGCCGACGTCCTGCAAAGCAGCGCGCTGCTACGCCTTGGCCGCGACATCGCCATCGGTCGGCTAGACCCGGACCGATCGTTCGGCGGGTTCGGCGGCAAAAATCGCAACGGATTCGACGGAGTTCGCTTCCTGCGCGGCCTAGCCGATGGAAAACCGCTGGCGGATCAGGCGGCCGCATACCAACCACCCTTCGTCGGCTATCTGCGTCTGAAGGAAGGGCTGGAAAAAACCCAGGCAATCGCTCGTGCCGGTGGTTGGCCCACGATTCCCGACGGGCCGAAACTGATCCCGCTCGAGTCGATCGACGACCGCCTGCCAATCCTGCGCCGCCGTCTGATCGCGACCGGCGATCTCGATCCGGCCCTGGCCGACGGCACCACCTACGATTCCCAAGTGGTCGAAGCGGTCAAGCGCTTTCAGCGGCGCCACGGATTGGACCCGGACGGCACCATCGGTGCCCGCAGTCTAGCCGCCCTCAACGTCCCGGTTGAGGCACGGTTGCGCCAAATCGCCGCCAATCTCGAACGCTGGCGCTGGATGCCGCACCAGCTCGGACGACTACATGTCAGCGTCAATATCCCAGCCGCATCCCTCGATCTGGTCGAAGATGGGGCGGTGGCGATCTCAATGCGTGTCGTGGTCGGTGACACCCGCCACCCCACGCCCAGCATGGACACCTCGATGAGTTCAGTGGTTCTGAACCCACCGTGGTCGGTGCCGACCAGCATCGTCAACAACGAGATTCTACCCAAATTACGGCGTGACCCCAATTATCTCGCCAACCGCAACCTCCAGATCGCCGATTATCCCGAAGACAGTCCCGAAGCCGCCGGCGATGGGATCGACTGGAACGCAATCGGCAAGAAATTCCCTTATCGGCTGCGCCAAGCCCCTGGGCCGGACAATGCGCTGGGGCAGTTGAAGTTCAACCTGCGCAACGCAGACGATATCTATCTGCACGACACCCCCAATCATCGGGCGTTCTCGCGTGCGTACCGCGCCCTGTCGCATGGCTGCATCCGGCTGGAAGAACCCGTCGAGTTGGGAGAGATCCTGCTGGGCAAAAGTTGGCGCGGTCGCTTGGGCGAAAACCTGAATGCGGATAAGAGAACCCGCACATTGAAGCTGGAACGCAATATTCCAGTCTATCTCGTTTACTTCACTGCCTGGGTCGATCCTGCGGGCGAGATCAATTTCCGCGAAGACATTTACGGTCATGATCGCCGCCTCGGTCAGGCATTGCGTCAGTCACGCGCCCCGTCCCGTCCACGTCCTGCTCCCCCTCCAACCTGAATTTCGAACAAAACCGCTATGTAAGAGAGGTTCTATTTTCCCCCTCAACTATACGCAAATGGGCAATTTTCTTCCCTTATCCGGCTGACGTCGAATCAGGAAAGCACCGTTAGGGTTGACACCCGGCCCGCCGTGGGTGCTAAGAAAGGTCCGCGCCCATCCAAGGGCGATCCGTAAGGAGGGGGGGATGATCGACGAGGTTAAGAACCGGCGAGGCTTCCTAACCTTGGGTCTGAGTGCCGCCGCCGCGATGGTGGTGGCATCTCCGGTCGAGGCTGCTGTTCGTCGCTTACCCGAGCGTTCGCTCAATTTGTACAACACCCATACGGGCGAATCTCTGAGAACCGTCTATTGGGGCGAGGGCCGCTATCAGGCGCGTGCGATCGCCCAGATTTCCAGATTTCTACGCGATCACCGCACTGGGGCGATCCACCCAATCGATCCACACCTGCTCGATCTGCTGGTTTCCGTCCAACGCAAGCTCGGAACCAAGGAATCGGTCCATGTCGTCAGCGGCTATCGCTCGCCCGCGACCAATGCGATCCTGGCCAGCTATAGCGATGGCGTCGCCACCCACAGCTTGCACACCGAAGGCAAGGCGATCGACATCCGCGTTCCCGGACACGCCACCAGGATGATCGGACGCGCCGCCCGCTCGCTTCGTGCCGGAGGTGTCGGCACCTATCCCGAATCCGACTTCGTTCACATCGACACCGGGCGGGTCCGGGTCTGGTAAACCGCCTGCGTCAGTGAGAACCGCGCTTATCCAGCATCGGCTTCATTCCCTCGATCGCCTGAACGACCCGGTCTGCTGGCAATTTACGCAGATCAAGGCTGAACCAGCCTTCGGGAACCTCCAGCATCTGCGGATCAACCGTCCCCACTTTCAACCGCGACAAGGTCATTTCAACCGGCGAACGATTCCCGCCCGGAGCGGCAACGGTCCCCACCGCCTTGAGCACGATACCGTCCCGGCTGGTCCATATCTCGCCCTCGAAGCCGCCTTTCGGGCCGGTTGCCTGAGCGTTCCAGCGCGTGGCCCGCACCCCGGCAACATTTTCTTCGCCGATGCGGGTCCGCGTAATCTCCCACGACTGAAGCCCGCCGATCAGTGTGCTGGCCGCCTCCATCGACAAGCTGACATACCACTTGCCGCCAATTCCCAGGAAATAAGCGGTTCCTGTGTCGCGGTGAATCAGCACCCCCTGCCCGCCCCCTTGGGTCGCAACCTCGCGGCGTTCGCTCCCGGGAGCATGCCAGACACGGCCGGTATAAGCCCCGCGAGGCCCTGTCATGGTGAAATCGGCGCTATAGGACACCTGAGCATCGAGCACATCGAGCGCCTGTTCAGCCGCACGGGCGTCAGATCCCCCCACCAGCGCACAGATCAGGATCAAGGCCCCAAGCAATCTCGGCATCGTTTTACGTCCTCGTTCAACCGTGGTACCGATCCGAGAAGATCATGAGAACGGGATAGGCTCAAGCTCTGGACGCTTTTATCCATAGGAAATATATGGAACCGGTCTGATTCAGAACCTATCATCCTCTCTGGACAATCCCGCTTAAGGAATTGTGATGATGGCTGCGTCATCCGATAGCGACGACATAGTATCGCCCGAATCTGACGAAGATGATTCTCGCCTGCTGATCGATCTCATTCCCGATGCCGTGATCGTTACCACAAAGGCAAGCATTGTCTTCGCCAACCCGGCGGCCCTGAATCTCTTCGAAGCTGGGACAGAGCACGAACTGATTGAGCGCCACATTCTTAATCTGGTCGATGACAGTTCGCTTGGTCTGGCGATGATCCGTCTGGCCGACCCTCCAGCTATCGAACACGTGTTTCCGTACCGCCTTCGCCGCCGCAACGGCGATCCTTTCGATGCCGAATTGACTGGTCGCAACATCGTTTTTCGCGGCCGGCCATCACGACTTCTGGTCATTCGCGATATCACAGAACGTAACCGTTTGCACGAACACGCGCTTCAGGCCAGCCGACGGGATGCCCTGAGTGAAATGACGACAGAGCTGATGCACGACCTGTCACAGCCTCTCAATGTGATCCGCCTCGCCGCGGAAGGTGCCGTGCTGATGATCGAACGGGGCAAGCCCTCGATCGAATGGCTAGAAAGCCAGTTCGCCTTGATCGCCGAGCAATCCGAACGGACGGCTCAGAGTCTCGAAGACATAAGGATGCTCATTCACCGCGAGACAGACACGGCTCTACCAACCGCAGATCCCGCACCGATCGCCGATCGCCATGCAGAGGCTCACATCCTGGTCGTCGAGAGCGACTCGGCCGCCACCGCCACTCTAGTGGATTATCTCGATGGATTGGGGTGCCGGGTCAGCATCGCCAGAAGCGGGAAAGACGCCTGGAACCGCTTCCATCACGATCCCGCCGATGTGGTTATCATCGATCCGCACACGACCGCAGACGATGGCGAGGATCTGGTCTCTTGCCTCCGCGATTTCGACCCTTTGCTGCCGATCATTGTCACCTCCAATCAGTTTTATGGGCGAGAATGGGTGAGTGATCGCTACCATGACGGACGTTATATTTTATTAAACAAACCGTTGGACTTACCTGAAATCGGCAGATTGATCGCCGCGTTTCTACTCCCTCCCCCGGAAGACCCCCTCACCTCAATCTGATATGCCTTATTTCCCAATGATTAAGCGACCGGGTTGTCGGCGCGGGCGGGGGCGCTTATACTTTCGGGCGGGGCGGTTTTAGCCCACGCTGTTTCTGGGAGTAACCGAAGTGCGTATTCTTGTGGCCGATGACCACAAGCTGGTGCGGGACGGATTACGACCGTTCCTCAGAGAGCTTGATTCCGAGGCCGAAATCATCGACGCGGCCTCGTTGGAAGAGGCGGTTGCTGCCATCGAAGGTGCGCCCCGGCCCGATTTGGTTCTGCTTGACCTGATGATGCCGGGCATGACCGGCCTTGATGGACTGACCCGGATCAAGACCCTGGCACCTGGGATTCCGGTGGTGATTGTGTCGGGCTATTCCTCTCGCGACCATGTTCAGGCTGCGGTCCAGGCTGGTGCAGCTGGCTTCATCCCCAAGACCGTTGGCGGCAATGCCATGGTCAACGCTCTGCGATTGGTTCTGTCCGGCGAGACCTATTTGCCCTCCAGCAGTTTTTTCGAGACGACAGGCAGCGCTCCTGCCGCCGTCCGTCAAACAGGGGCTCCGCCACCATTCGACCGGCTATCGCGGCGTGAGGGCGAGATTCTGGCTCAACTGATCGAAGGGCGCACAAATAAGGAAATAGCCCAAGCGCTCAACCTTCAGGAAATCACCATCAAGGTTCATCTGCGCAACGTCTACCGCAAGATCGGCGCTGCCAATCGAGCCCAGGCGGTCAGGATCGCGCTGCAATCCGGCTGGGACATTCCGCCGATCGCACCGTCCCTGCCCCGTCCGGTCGGGTGACCCGTTAGGGCGTGCGTGATATCTTGGGACTCTTCGTTTGTCCCTGGGGAGTTCGACTTTGGCCTATAGACGCGACGGCATCACCGCCTTTCATCCCGTAACTGTGATCGCCACTTGGTTCGGCGTCGGCTTGCTGCCGAAAGCCCCCGGCACATGGGGATCTCTGGTGGCGCTTCCCCTCGGCTGGGGACTGGCCCAAGCCGGCGGTGGTCGGTTGCTCCTGGTCGCCGCAACAATCTGTTTCGTTGTCGGCTGGTGGGCGGCCCGCGAATATGTCTGGCGGACTGGAGTTAAGGACCCCTCCGAGGTCGTAATCGACGAAGTCGCCGGGCAGTGGCTGGTTCTGGCGGCAACGCCGCTCGATCCAGTCTCATATGGCGTCGCCTTCCTTCTGTTCCGCCTGTTTGACATCTGGAAACCCGGACCGATCCGCCAGGCCGACCGCTCGATTGGCGGTGGGTTGGGCGTTATGCTCGACGACATCCTGGCCGCTTTTTTTGCGCTTATCGGAATGGTTATCTTCCGTCACGTCTGGCCTCTGTTCGGATGACACAGAGCGACCCGTTAAGAGAGTCCGCACGCCGGACTCTCGAATCGCTCAAGGAACGCGGCTTGATGCTTGCCACCGCCGAATCCTGCACGGGAGGAATGGTGGCGGCGACATTGACTGCGTTTTCCGGAGCATCGGCAGTGGTCGAACGTGGGTTCGTTACCTACTCGAACGAAGCCAAAACCGAAATGCTGGGTGTACCCGCCGACCTGATTCGCACTCACGGCGCGGTCAGCGCAGAGGTTGCGCGAGCTATGGCCGAAGGGGCACTGGCCCACTCCCATGCCGACCGTGCGATCTCAATCACCGGAATAGCTGGCCCCAACTCGGACGGGACCACCAAACCAGTTGGACTGGTCTATTTCGCCCTCGCCATCCGGGGCGCGCGCACTCGCGATCATGTCGATACCTTTGACGGCGATCGCGATACGGTTAGATTGAAGGCTGCGCTGACAGCATTGGAGATGGCGGCGAGTTAAGTACCTTCGACTCTAACGCCGTCAAAGTGAAAAACGCGGCAAGCCCGCATGATGCGTGAGCCGCCTCAGCGCGGCGGTAATTCCTCGACAGTGACGCCGCCACCGGAACGAGACGGTGCCGTATAGACGGGTGCCGGAGCAGGAGGCGGAGGTGCCTCTTCAGCTCGATTATGAGCCGAATCCACGACGGCGGCGGAAGGCGCGGGAGATACGGCCGATCCCGAGGTCGAGGGCGCAGTATCCCGCTGGCTTCTTTGGATTGCCTTGACCGTATGGGCGGTCAGATCAGGAATACCACACCCCGCCAGCAGTGGTGCCAGCGCACAAACCAAAACAACCGCACGCACGTCGTCACCCATCCTTTCGCAGCAGCGTCAGACCGGATCGAAAGCTTCGACCCGGACCAAGTCTCCGGCCTCGACCGCAGACAGAGCAGTCAGATCGTCGGTGGTGCGCCCCCACAAATTAGCTCGGGCCGCCAGACGGATTTCAGCGCCTTCCGAGCACGGGGTCGGACCGTAGCCGATAATGATCGATTCGCCCTCGGAACGGAATACGATCTCGCCGGACTGAACGACCTCAAGAGCGTTTTGTTCCAACGGAGCACGAACCGGAGCCTGAAAATAAACCTCGCCAGGCCATGTGGTTGCCCGAGAATCGAACGGAACCGCCGCCAAAATGGCTTCGGCGGTCGGCGTATCGAGCAAGTCCACATGAAGGGCGACCCGCCCGACGCTGATTTTCACTTTCGCCATATTACCGGGTCCCCGACCGTTTGCGATAAGAAGGAGTGTGCCTTGTCCGATGCGACTTGGCTAGAACCAGTTCAAACCGAGCCGCCCTGACTGCGCAAGGCTCGCAAAACCTCACGGGTATGCTTGGCGATCATCATCTCCTCGTCGGTGGGAATCACCCAGACAGACACTTTGCTGTCGAGTGCGCTGATCAGGGGAGCTGCCTGCTCGTTCGCTTCCGTATCCATCCGTACCCCCAGCCATTCGGCCAAAGCACAGACACGCGAACGGATGGCAACTGCGTTTTCACCAATACCGCCGGTAAAAACAAAAGCGTCCAGCCCTCCCATTGCCGCCGCCAGAGACCCTAATTCGCGAGCGATGCGATAGACGAACAGATCGACCGCTTCGGCAGCACGTGGCTCAAGACTATCGAGCAGCACCCGCATGTCGCTGCTGACTCCCGAAACACCGAGTAAACCGGACTGACGATAGAGAAGATCCTCGATCTCCTTGGCATTCATTCCTTTTTGCTGCAACAGATACAGCACCACCCCGGCATCGATGGTGCCGCTGCGAGTACCCATCGGCAGACCATCAAGCGCAGTAAAGCCTAAGGTGCTGGCAACACTTTTGCCTTCGGCGATAGCGCACATCGACGCGCCATTGCCCAAATGCGCGACCACCACCTTGGACCGGGCGGTCGCCGGAGCATAAGACTTCAACGTACGCGAAATATATTCGTAGGACAGGCCATGGAAGCCATACCGCCGCACCCCTTCGATCGTGATCTTGCGCGGCAGAGCGAAGCTTTGCGCCTGCCAGGGGTTGGAACGGTGAAAGGCCGTGTCAAAACACGCCACCTGTATCAGTTCGGGATGGACAAGACGAAGCGCCCGGATTGGAGCCAGATTATGGGGCTGATGCAGCGGTGCCAACGGCACCAATTCGTCCAACTCGTCCAACAATTGATCGGTAACCGGCATCGGCTGCGAATAGAGGGCACCACCATGCACCACTCGATGACCGGCAGCGCGCAGATGAACATCACCCAGATGGTCTTCAACCCACTCGATCAGATGCTTGAACAGCTCCTCGTGCCTCATGTCGGGCTGATCGCTCCACCGCCGCTCGTTTAAAACTAACCCAAGTGGCGATTTGACGACAAAATGCGGCGCGGTATCGATCCCCTCGACCAGTCCTTTACAGGATAGAGTCGGCTTTATTCCTTCCTGCGACAGAAACAGGGAAAACTTGATACTGGAAGAGCCTGCATTGATGACCAGGATGCCGTCTTGCATGACAAAGACCCTTCAACTATTTCGTTGTTTGGCTTATTCGGCGGCAATAGCTTTGTTTTTTACACGGCGGGCATGGGCGAAGCGTACCGCTACCGCGCACGAAGCCAGACGAGCCTTCGCGCTGTCGGCTCGGCTGGTCAACACGATCGGTACCCGTGCGCCCAGAACAATCCCGGCGGCTTCGGCATCGGCCAGATAGGATAATTGCTTGGCCAGCATGTTCCCGGCTTCGAGATCAGGCACGATCAGGATGTCGGCACGACCCGCCACTGGCGACACGATTTTCTTAATCTTCGCCGCCTCGATATTGATGGCGTTGTCGAACGCCAGCGGCCCGTCGAGCAGCGCACCCGTGATCTGGCCGCGATCCGCCATTTTGCACAGCGCTGCCGCCTCGATGGTCGAGGTAATTTTGGGATAAACGGTCTCGACCGCCGATAGAATCGCCACTTTGGGCTGCTCGATCCCCAGGACATGCGCCAGCGAGATTGCGTTCTGGACGATATCGACCTTGTCCTCCAGCGACGGGTAAATGTTGATCGCCGCATCCGAGATCATCAGAGTGCGGGGATAGGTCGGCACGTCCATGATGAAAACGTGACTGATCCTCCGCGACGTGCGCAGTCCTTTCTCGCGCGAAGCGACTTCGTGCATCATCTCGTCGGTATGAAGCGAGCCTTTCATCAGCGCCTCGGCTTCGCCCGACCGGCACAGAGCTACCGCTTTTTCCGCAGAATCATGGCTATGAGCGGAATCGACGATCCGCAGACCAGAGATATCGATCGAAAAATCAGCGGCGATTTGGCGGATTTTAGCTTCAGGTCCGACCAGAATCGGTTCGATCAATCCCAGTCGGGCTGCCTCGACCGGACCTTCCAGCGAAACCTGATCGCAAGGGTGGCAAACCGCCACCGAAACCGGCGTCAGCCCGCTGCAACTGGTGATGATATCCTCGAAGACATGATGGCGCCGCCGCAGACTGGCTTCCTGCAACTGTATCCTCGGCTGTACCGACTTGACCGTCGGCGCGGCAACGCGGGCACGCCCGGTGTAAACCCTCTCGCCGGTCTGTTTCGTCGCCAGGCAATCGAACACCACATCGTGGGGCGGAAGAGTTTCGACCACCGTCACCGTCACCGTCACTGTGTCACCGACGTCAATCGGCGCGGTAAAGGTAATATCCTGGCTGCGATACGACGTTCCTGGCCCAGGTAGTTCGTTACCGAACAGCGCGGAAAGCAACGAGCATCCCCACATGCTGTGAGCCTTGATCTTGCCCCCACGGGTAAAAATCTCTGCGCTTTCAAGACTGTAATGGGTGGGGTTCAGTCCCCCGATGGCAACGCCGAACAGTTCAACGTCGTCCATTGAGCAGGTCCGCGTCAGAGTGGCGCTGTCGCCAATCCGAATCTCGTCGAACGTCTTGTTTTCCATCATTTCGGGCATGGTTAGCTCCGGGCGTGGCGTTCGTGGATTTTTTATTTTGCAGCGCACAATATAATCTAACCGCTGGCCGAGGCACAATGACCGGATCACGACAGCAAGCGGCCCGGACACTCCGCTCGGAGATTGCGGTGCAGCAGGATCGAAGGCTATCCTAATTTGTTTATTTCAAAGGTTCGCACTTGGGGGGGGGAACGATGAGCATCCGCAACCTGAAGCCGTTGTTCAGACCACAATCGATCGCGGTCGTAGGCGCTTCGAACAAGCCCAAGAGCATCGGCTGGGTGGTCATGCGCAATCTTTTACAAGAGGAATTCGCTGGCCCCGTGATGCCAGTTACTCCCGATCACCCCTCAGTCGCCGGAGTGCTGGCTTATCCCGACGTCGCTTGCCTTCCCCAAGCGCCCGATCTGGCCCTGATCTGTACTCCACCTGAAACCATTCCAGGCATTCTCGAAACCCTGGGACAGCGAGGAACCCGCGCCGCCTGTATTATGACTCACGGCCTGCATCACGCCGTCACCCCTGACGGAGCCAGCGTGATCGAACGGACCCTGGCGGTGACCCGTGCCCACGACATGAGAATTCTTGGCCCTAGCAGCATGGGGATTCTGGTGCCGGGGATCGGACTGAACGCCAGCTTCGCCCATCGCGGCGCGAGACCGGGCAAGCTGGCCTTCGTATCGCAATCGGGCGCGCTCTGTACGGCGGTGCTGGATTGGGCCCGCCCGCGCGAGATCGGCTTTTCCCACTTCATCCATCTGGGCGACACGGAGGGGGTCGATTTCGGCGACGTGCTGGATTATCTCGGCAGCGATCCTTCGACTCGCGCGATCCTGCTCTATATCGAAACAATTCAGCAGAGGCGGAACTTTATGTCGGCAGCGCGCGCCGCCGCCCGCAACAAACCAATTCTCGCCATCAAGGCCGGGCGCAGCATGGAGGGCGCTCGTGCCGCCGCGTCGCATACCGGGGTTCTGGCCGGGTCTGATCTGGTTTTCGACGCCGCGATGCGACGCGCCGGTATGTTGCGGGTGCGCGATATCGATGAAATCTTCGGCGCGGTCGAGACGCTGGCCCGCTCGCGTCCGGTCAAGGGCCGCCGCCTTGCGATCCTCACCAATGGCGGCGGAATTGGCGTACTGGCCGCTGACGATCTGGCCGAGCGAAATGGCGAACTGGCGTCGCTGCCCGATGACGTGATTGCCAAGCTTGATGCTGTGCTACCGCCGAACTGGTCGCGTGGCAATCCAGTTGATATCGCAGGCGATGCCGACGGCGACCGCTATGTCAAGGCGCTGATGATCCTGACCGAGTGCAAAGCCGTGGATGCCGTTCTGGTCATGCACGCCCCCAGTGCGATTTCGGACCCGACCGAGGTGGCTACGGCGGTGATCCGCAGCAGCAAGGACCGCCCCCGCGCCAACATCATGACATGCTGGGTCGGCAACGAAGCCGTTGCCCATGCTCGCCACATGTTCAGTGGGGCCGGAATCCCGGCCTATGACACCCCGCGCGCGGCGATCCAGGCGTTCATGCATCTGATCGAATACCGTCGCAATCAAACCCTGCTGATGGAAGTCCCGGCCTCGGCCCCACTCGATTACCGCCCCGACACCGCCCGCGCCCGCGCTCTGATCGACACCGCCCTGGCCCATGGTGGCGGCACTCTGAACGAGCCAGAGGCCAAGGCGGTTCTCGAAGCCTATGGCATTCCAGCCGTCGAAACCCATGTCGCCGACTCTCCGTCCGAGGCTGGACGAATCGCCGCGAGAATGACCGGACGGATCGCACTAAAAATCCTATCCCCCGATATCGTCCACAAATCCGATGTCGGTGGCGTGGTGCTGAACCTCACTGGTGCCGCCGAAGTCGAAAAAGCCGCCAGGGATATGCTGGACCGCGTTGTTCAGTTCTATCCCGAAGCGCGGATCAACGGCTTTACCGTCCAGACCATGGCGCGCCGCGCCGGAGCACAGGAATTAATTGTCGGTGTTGCCACCGATCCAGTGTTCGGTCCCGTCATCATGTTCGGCCAGGGCGGCATCGCCGTCGAAGTAATCGCCGACCGCGCGATGGCTCTGCCTCCGCTCAACACCACGCTGGCCTACGAACTGATCTCGCGCACACGAGTCTCCCGCCTGCTCGAAGGCTATCGCGGACGCCCGCCCGCCGACCGCGAAGCGATCGCCCGCACTCTGGTACACCTCTCCCAGCTTGTGGTCGATTTCCCCGAAATCGTCGAACTGGACATCAATCCGCTATTCGCCGATTCGAAAGGAGTCCTGGCTCTGGACGCCCATATCACGGTCGCTCCGGCGAAACCCGGAACCGAACATCTGGCAATCCGCCCATACCCTAAGGAATTGGAAGAGTTTTTCGCCCTTCCAGACGGACAGCGCGCTCTGCTGCGGCCAATCCGACCCGAAGACGAGCCCAACCATCACGTCTTCATCTCGAAGCTGACACCCGAGGACATCCGCTTCCGTTTCTTCGGTCTGGTGCACGAACTGCCACACAGCGAGATGGCTCGGCTTACCCAGATCGATTACGACCGCGAGATGGCCTTTATCGCCGAAACTGACCTTGCCGATGGTAAGGAAACGGTAGGGGTGGTCCGCACCGTTACCGATCCCGACAACGACAAAGCAGAATTCGCCATCGTCGTCCGCTCGGATATCAAAGGAACCGGACTGGGCAAACGTCTGCTGGTCAAGATGATCGATTACTGCCGCTCACGCGGAACCCGTTCGATCGCCGGACAAGTGCTGAAAGACAATCCTCGGATGCTGGCTTTCGTCCAGCATCTCGGCTTCGTGCCGACCCGCACCGTCGATGGCGACATCCTTGAGGTCGAACTGGACCTACGGAACCCGGCCCAGACCGCGCCAGATCCCGATCCCGGTTAACCAGGATCGGGATCGGACCCCATCGACTTTCCACCGGAAACCGTTACAGCCGGATTTGGCTGCCCAATTCGACCACTCGGCCGGGCGGAATGTGGAAGAACTCGGTGGCGGGAACGGCGTTTCGGCTCATCACCACGAACAGGCGCTCGCGCCATTCCGGCATGTCGTGATGGGCCGACGGCACCAGCGTCTCGTGCCCGAGGAAGAACGTCGTATCCATCATGTCGAACTCGATCCCGAACAGAGCCTTGCACAGCCGGAGGGCTTTGGGGATATCGGGTTCCTGAACAAATCCATAGCGAACGGTAATGCGGTAGAACCCATCGGACAGGTCTTCGACCGTCAGACGCTCGCGCCCATGGACACGCGGAATATCGTCGATCGCGACGGTCATGAAGACGACACGACGGTGCAGCACCTTGTTATGCTTCAAATTATGCAGCAGGGCGAGCGGCACTGTCTGGGAACTTCCGGTCATATAGATCGCGGTTCCATCGACCCGCACGACGCAAGGATTAACCTTCTGCTGTTCCAGAAAGTGCGGCAGAGGCATCGCCCCTTCGGCGAGGCGACGGTCAAGAATTGCCCTGCCCTTGCGCCAGGTTCCCATCAACAGCAGCATCGCCGCTCCCACCAGCAGCGGGAACCAACCGCCATGGCCGAACTTCACCAGATTGGCGGCGAAGAAAGCAAGATCGACCGCCAGCATCACCCCGCCCAGTCCCAGACAGAGCCAGAGCGGCCAGCGCCAGAGCGCCCGCGCCACCACCATCACCAGAACCGAGGTCGCCGCCATCGTTCCGGTAACGGCGATACCATAAGCGGTCGCCAGACCGGACGAGCTTTGAAAGCCGATAACAAGGGCAATCACCCCCAACATCAGCCCCCAATTGGCTCGGGGCACGTAGATCTGCCCCTCCTCCTCGTCCGAAGTGTGGTGGACCGCAAGACGAGGGGAATAGCCCAGTTGCATTGCCTGACGCGACAACGAGAAGACGCCGGAAATCACCGCCTGACTGGCGATCACCGCAGCGGCGGTAGAAAGCACCACCATCGGCATCACGGCCCAACCGGGCACCAGCATATAGAACGGATTGCTCGCCGCCTCAGGCATTTCCAGCACCAAGGCGGCTTGTCCTAAATAATTCAGCAGCAGCGCCGGAAGCACCAACACGCCCCAGACCAGCCGAATCGATACTTTGCCGAAATGTCCCATATCGGCATACAGCGCCTCGGCCCCGGTGACGGCGAGAACCACCGACCCAAGCATCAGGAACGCGATCCAGCCATGGTCGAAGAGAAACGAAAGTGCGTAACGCGGATTCAGCGCGTCCAGAATACCGGGACGCTCAAGGATCTGAATGAACCCGAGAAGGCCCAGGGTGATGAACCACACCACCATCACCGGACCAAACAGCCGCCCCACCCGCTCGCTGCCCCGGCTCTGCATCAGGAACAGCCCGACCAGAACCACCAGGGACAACGGGACAACGACAGGACGAAGCGCCGGGGTCAGCACCTCGATTCCTTCAATCGCCGACAGAACCGAGACGGCTGGCGTGATCATGCCATCGCCAAAAAACAATCCGGCCCCGATCAGCCCCAGCGCCAGCACCGGCCCCGCCGCCGCCCGATTGGGACCGACCGAACGCAAGGCCAGGGCCAACAGGGCCAGAATGCCGCCCTCGCCGCGATTGTCGGCCCGCATCAGCAGGACGACATATTTCAGGGTGACGATCAGCAGAAGAGCCCACACCACCAGCGAGGCGATACCAAGGACATTGTCGGTCGTCGGCTGCATCCCATGATTGGGATTGAAGCATTCTTTCAGGGTGTAAAGCGGGCTGGTGCCGATATCGCCATAGACGACTCCGGCAGCGGCAAGCGACAGCGCGCCGAGGCGGGCCTTCATTCCCGGCGCGGCCGGAGGGCAGGTTGAAACCGTCGTCATCTGTTATCCCCCGTCACTCAAATTTCCACTTGGCTGCCAAGTTCCACGACCCGATCGCTGGGCAGATGGAAAAAGTCTGTGGCGCTGGTGGAGGTACGGGACAAGGTGGCGAACAATTGCTCGCGCCAACCGGAAAAGCCCGGACGCTTAAGCGGAATCACCGTCTCGCGCGAAACAAAATAGGACACCGACATCGGCTCGTAGAAGAAGCCGAGCTGGTCGCTGCGGGCCTGGGCCAACGCTTTGGGGATGTTGGGACTCTCCATGAAACCATAGCGCAGATACACCCGATGGACATTGGGAGCGATCAATCGGTTTTCCAGCCTGCGCTCCTCGGGAACGAACGGAGTTTCTTCGACCAGGACGGTCAGCAGAACCACCCGTTCGTGAATGATCCGGTTGTGTTTCAAATTATGCAGCAAGGCGATCGGCACGCCTTCGGACGTCCCGGTCAGGAACACCGCCGTTCCGGGGACGCGAGGCACCCGATCAGACAGGCTGGCCAGGAAATCGACCACCGGAAAAGAATGCGCTTTCAGCCGTTCCATCAGTTGGCGACGTCCGCGCTTCCAGGTGGTCAGAATCGTGAATACCAACAAGCCAACAGCCAGCGGGAACCAGCCGCCATAAGGAATCTTCGTCGCATTGGCCAAGAAGAACGACAAATCGACTAGCATGAAGCAACCAACGAAAATCCCGACCTTGCGCGGGGACCACTTCCAGATCAGCAGCATCACCGATCCGATCAGCAGCGAATCGATCACCATCGTCCCCGTTACCGCGACACCATAGGCGGCAGCGAGATTGCTTGATGTCTGAAAGCCGATGACCAGCGCAAAAACCGCGATCATCAGCATCCAATTGATAAAGGGGAGGTAAATCTGGCCGATTTCTTCTTTCGAGGTATGGATGATTTCCATCCGCGGCAAATAGCCAAGCTGAATCGCCTGCCTGGTTACCGAGAACGCGCCCGAAATCACCGCCTGACTGGCGATCACCGTCGCTGCCGTCGCCAACAAAACCATCGGCATCGTCGCCCAGGCGGGCGCAAGGCGGAAGAATGGATTGGCCAGCGCCGATGGATCGGTCAGCAACAGCGCGCCTTGACCGAAATAGTTCAGAACCAGGGCGGGAAGCACCAGGAGATACCACGCCAACCGGATTGGCAGACGGCCGAAATGGCCCATATCGGTATACAACGCCTCAGCCCCAGTTACCGCCAGCACCACCGATCCCAGCGCCAGGAAAGCGTGCCAATCCTCTCGGACCAGGAACATCAGGGCGTGATGCGGACTTAACGCGGCCAGAACCCACGGGGCATGAACGATATTGCGCAGACCGAGAATCGCCAGAATAGCGAACCAGCTCAACATCACCGGCCCGAACAACCGCCCAACCACGGTTGTTCCCTGGCGCTGGATCAAGAACAGGGCGGCCAGCACCGTGAGAGTCAGCGGCACCACCCAGCGTTCGAGACTTGGCGCGGCGACTCCCAGCCCCTCGACCGCCGACAAAACCGAAATCGCCGGGGTGATCATGCTGTCGCCATAGAACAAAGCCGCAGCGAAGATACCGAGCGCGCTCACCAGCAGCGACAGACGCTTATTCCCTTCGGCGGCATGACTGACCAGAGCCAGCAGAGCCAGCGAACCGCCCTCGCCTCGATTATCGGCGCGCATGATCACGATCACATACTTGATCGAGACGATCATGGTAATGGACCAAAATACCAGAGAAAGAATTCCCAGGACGTTGGCACGGTCCATCGCCAAAGCGTGCGGTCCCGCGAAAATTTCTTTCATCGTATAGAGTGGACTGGTGCCGATGTCGCCGAATACCACGCCGATTGCGGCAATCATCAGAACAGGCACGTTCCGGGACGTCCCCTCGGCCTGGGTGGCGGTCATGTCGGGGTCCCCCGTAGAATCAATCGGCACATGCCTACCCGGATTGAGTCAGGAGTCAAGCATCGTAAGCTAAATTCCCTTAATGAGGGATATAGCAGGACGGAAAATGACGCGTAGCCCGGTCCTAAAACAAAATCAGGACGCGGAAACGGGCAGAAGCCGACGCCAATGCCGTTCATCGGGAGAACGCGGCACCGGAGGTCAGCACCTCCTCAACAAAGGCAGGGACCAGAACCGATGCCGGTCCGGTTCGGACTTCGTGGAACAGACTTGCGCCATGCGATGGCTCCAGATTCAGTTCGACCGCCCGCGCCCGACCGGCATCGCGTACCGCCGCGACAAAGCCAGCCGCCGGATAGACGTGACCAGACGTGCCGATCGACACGAACAGAAAGCAGCGCTCCAGTGCCGACAGGATACGGTCCATCTCAAGCGGAACCTCGCCGAACCATACGACGTGAGGCCGTAACACATCCGCCCGTCCGCATTCGGGACACAGGCTGGTGGCCTCGATATCGGCGGCCCAGGGCAACGGACGCGCACAACGCACGCAGCGGACCTTCAGCAACTCACCATGCATGTGGATCAGACGGGACGATCCGGCACGTTCGTGCAGATCGTCGATGTTCTGGGTGACCACCAGCACCTCTCCCGGCCACTCGCGTTCGAGTCGCGCCAGGGCCAGGTGCGCGGGATTAGGCTCGACCCCGCCTTCTGACAATTCGCGCCGGCGGGCGTTGTAGAACGCCTGAACCCGCTGCGGATCACGACGATACCCTTCCGGCGTAGCGACGTCCTCAATCCTCACCCGCGCCCACAGGCCATCGCGGTCGCGAAAGGTGTCAAGACCGGATTCTTTCGAAATTCCGGCTCCGGTCAGCACAACGATACTGCCGGGCTGGGAAACCTGATGCATGGCAGGGTCCGTTCTCTACGGCTATAATGTGGGTTGTGATCGAAAACCGGAAAGCAGCAATGGTCAAGGTTCTGTTCGTCTGTACGGGTAATATCTGCCGTTCTCCCTCCGCCGAGGGGGTTTTCCGTGATCTGGTCGAACGCAGGGGGCTGTCGGGTGACATCCAGACCGACTCAGCTGGCACACATGCCTACCATGTCGGCGCGCGCCCCGACGAGCGCTCGGTCGCGGCGGCGGCACGCCGGGGAATCGACCTTGAACCGCTACGCGCCCGAGTGGTCTGCGCCGAGGATTTCGACCGCTTCGACCTGATCCTGGCGATGGATCGCGGCCATCTTGATCTGCTGCGGCAATGCTGTCCACCAGACCGCCATAACCGTCTAAGACTGTTTCTCTCTTTCGCCCCTGGCCTCGGTGTCCATGATGTTCCCGACCCTTACTACGGCGGAACTCACGACTTCGAACGTGTGCTCGACCTGATCGAAACCGGAGCCGCGGGATTGCTCGACCACCTCGTTCCCGATACGGTTTAGAGAGAACGGATGCCCTACTCTGGCTGTTCCGGCGATGGCAGGGTAAATGTGAACACGCTTCCCTTGCCGGATCTGGACTCGACCGCGATTCGTCCGCCTAGGGTCTGAACAATGCGCTTGCAGATCGCCAGTCCGACCCCACTACCGCCAGGGCCGTCGTGGGGTCGGACGCGACGGAACAACTCGAACACGTCCTGTTCGGCCGGATCGAAACCGATCCCATTATCAGCCACAGAAAATTCCCACTCCCCCACGCCGCGTCGAGCGGATATCTCGACCCGCAAGGGGCGGCCTGCGGAACGGAACTTGACGGCATTGCCGATCAGATTCTGGAACAACTGCAACAACGGCAGCTCATCGGCGCGCACCATCGGCAAATCGGCAATGACGATCTCGGCCCGGCTTTCGCGGATGATCAGGTCGAGGTTTTCGATGGCGGCCCGGCAAGCGGCATCAGACGACACCCAGGTGGGCGGGCCAACATTCGACGAAATATAGGAATAGGCCAGTAATCCGCCGATCAGATCGTGCATCCGACGGGCACCATCGACGACGAAGCGGAGATAATCCCGCCCGGTCTGATCAAGCTCGTCGCCAAGATGACGTTCAAGCAATTGGGCAAAGCTGGTTACCGAGCGCAACGGCTCGCGCAAATCGTGCGCGGCCACAAAAGCATAGCGTTCGAGTTCGGTATTCATCACCGTCAGGCGGTCGATCACGGCCTGCATCGCGGCCGCGTTGGATTCTTGCTCGGCCAGACGGGCTTCGATCACGGCGATCTGACGTTCTCGGATCGCCGATTCCCTTCTTCCGATGACGTTGCGTACCCGAGCCAGCACCAGAGGAGCCACAAACGGCTTATGAATGAAATCGTCAGCCCCAAGCGACAGACCACGTTCCTCGGCGCGGGTGGATTCGAGACCGCTCAGAAAGATCAGCGGCAGATCGCGGGTGGTTGGCTGCTCGCGCAAACGCCGGCACACCTCAAATCCGTCGAGCCCCGGCATGACCACATCGAGTAGAACCAGATCGGGAAGCGAAGCCCGCTCCATCACGGTCAGGGCGGCCAGACCATCGGAGACGATCTCGACCTCATAGGATCCCGACAACAAGTCTTCCAGCACCAGACAATTGTCGAGTTGGTCATCAACGACCAGAATTCTCGGGCGGGCTCTCATCACAACACCGCTCTATCGGGTCTGCTCGGATCATGGGCTTCGATCTCAGCCAACAGAGCCTCAACCGCCTGAGCCAGCGGCTCCGCCAGCGCCATCGGATCGGAAGCCTCATCGGACAATGCCGCCCGCTCGGTCTCCGACGCTCGGCAGCGCAGCGATTCAGAGAACACGTTTCCGGCGGTGCCCTTGACGGCATGCGCGATCCGCGAGATCTCGGCCAATTGTCCAGCCCGACCGGCCTGGCGCAGTGCTTCTGGTGTTCCAGCATGAGAATGAAGAACCGCAGCCATCAGCCGCGCCACAAAGCTTTCACGGCCCGGATATTGACGCGACAGCGCGTCCCAATCGATCCCCGACATCATTTCGTCTGAACTGAGCGGGACGACGGGGCTTGGCTGACGGGCTTGGCGCAGAATAACCGAGACCAGCTTATCCATATGAATCGGCTTGGTGACGTGGGCGACCATCCCCGCCGCCAGACAACGCCCCTCTTCCTCCGGCATGGCATGAGCCGTCACCCCGATCACCGGCAAGCCGGGAGCCAGGGCCGACAGACGCCGGGCCAATTCATACCCGTCCATCTCCGGCATCTGGATGTCGGTCAGCACCACGTCGAAAGCGGCCTCCCCTTTCTGTTCAAGGATCGCCAGTGCCTCGCGCCCATCGACGGCCAGAGTTAAAACCGCTCCGGTGAGGGTGAGCATTTCGTCCAGGACCAGCCGGTTGACCTCGTTATCCTCGGCTGCAAGCACGGTATAACCATTCAGAGGCCGATCGGCCGAGGATGAGCAACTGAGCGAGACCGTTTCGCCCGCCAGAACGTGGCGGGCTCGCAACGGCCAGTCGAGTCCCACAGCCAGATCGGACAGGCCAGATGGCACCCTCCCATTGCCGGGATCGACTGCCACCACCAGACGTCGCCCCAATTGGGCGAGCTTGCGCAGGATCAGGTGGTTGGCGGCATCGACGGCGAAGTCATGACCGAGCACAAGAATCTCACCCTCCGGCAGCCCTTCGGCAAGATCGGCGGCAAGTGTCACAGAACATCCCTGCGCCCGTAGGGACAGGTCCAGAGCCTCGGCCTCATCGCCGTCCAGACCGATGAGAGCCACCGAAGTCGGAACAGAATTGGTGGATGTTTCATCGGGAACCGCTTCGAGCGGCAAGCGAACCGTGAAAAGGCTCCCTGCGCCCAGAGTGCTCTCTATGGAGATATCTCCATCCATAAGATCAACCAGATGACGACATATCGACAATCCGAGACCGCTGCCGCCGTAATGTCGGGTGGTCGAGCCATCGGCCTGCTCGAACGGCTGGAATAGCCGTCCGATCTGTTCCTCTGTCATGCCGATACCGGTATCGGAAACCCGTATCACCAGCTTGCCGCCGATGCTATCGACCGACAGCACCACGATCCCACCGGCCGGGGTGAATTTCACCGCATTGGAAAGTAAGTTTCCCAAAACCTGGGTCTGACGCAGTGAATCGCCCAAAATGGAAACGGGCAGACCTGCGGCTTCCTCGACACGGAAACGTAATCCTTTCTCATAGGCACGGTGTGAAACCAGGGCAACGGCACGGTCTACCATCGCTCCCAACAGCAGCGGTGCCCGCTCGGCTTGAACCTTGCCCGCTTCGATTTTCGAAAAATCGAGGATATCATCGACCACCTCCAGCAATGCCTGCCCCGAGTCCAGAATACGGGTGAACAGCCCTTGGGCCCGCTCGACTTGCCGTTCGACCCGCCCGATCTGGGCCAGCCCCAGAACAGCATTAAGCGGCGTGCGAATCTCGTGGCTCATATTGGCGAGGAAGTCACGGCGCAGCCGGGCCAGACGCTGGGCCTCGGCCAAAGCAGCCTCGCGCGCCTGATCGGCTTCGATTCGTGACGTGATGTCGGAAAAACTGACCACCACACCGACGATCATATCCTCCTGCATCATCGGGTGAACGGCATAGGCGACGGGGAACGAAGTGCCGTCAGCCCTCCAGAAAACCTCATCAATAGTGCGGCGGACCACCCCATCGTGCGCGGTGTGGAAGGCCGGGCAAAGATCGTTGGGATAGGTGCTGCCGTCGATATAACTGTGGTGGAAGGTCGCGTGAGAACTTCGTCCCAGCAATTCCGATGGGGTATAGCCCAGCATCTGGCACGCGGCGGAATTAATGAAGGTCAGGCACCCATCGATATCCATGCCATACAATCCATCGGCACTGGATTCGAGAATCAGCCGCAACTTGCTTTCCGCCGTGCGTAATTCAGCGGTGCGCATCGTCACCACCTCTTCGAGATGATGACGATACAGATCGAGTTCCTGGCCTATTCTCTTCCGTTCAGTGATGTCGTCCTTGATCGCCAGATAATGGCTGATCGCGCCGTCCTCGTTGCGCACCGGCGAGATTCGGGCGAATTCGATAAAAATTTCCCCGTTCTTACGGCGATTGATGAATTCACCTTGCCAAGGACGGCCATCGGATAGCGTTCGCCACAAATCGGCATAGGTGGTCGCCGGGGTAAGCCCCGACGCGACAATGTTCGGATTATGGCCGATCAGTTCATCGCGTGCATAACCAGTCATGTTTAGGAAGGCTTCGTTGACATATTCGATCATGCCGCCAACGGCATTCGTGATCTGAATACCGTTCGGACTCTGCTCGACCGCCAGGGACAGTTTACGGAGCTGCTCGCGCGACACGACCCGTTCGGTAACGTTCTCGGACATGATCAGGATGCCACCGATCTGGCCGTCATCTTCCATCCACGGCCGGATTTCCCAATGCATCCATTCCATTTTGCCATCGGCGCGCGGGAAAGGATCTTCGTCGCATTTTTCGGTTGCCCCATTCAGGCAACGCCGGTGAATTTCATGCCACCGTTCGGGAATATCCGGGAACACATCGTAATGGCTGTTGCCAATCACGTCCTGTAGATTGAGGCGGTAATCCGTCAGCCAGCGGCGACTGACAAAAAGATAGCGCATCTGGCGATCAAGCATTGCCAGCGCAGCCGGAGCGTTGTCGATGAACAATCGCAGCTTGGCCTCGGCCGCCCCCAGACGCAATGCCGCCTGCTTGCGTTCGGTGATGTTGGAGACCACGCCGGAAACCATATCGACCGTACCATCGATCCGACGCAACGGATACGCTCGGGAATTAACCCAGCACAGAGTGCCGTCACGGCGAAGAATACGGAATTCAATGTCGCAGATGACACCTTCGCTCACCTGCTGAAATGCCGCCTGAACCATTTCTCTGTCGTCGGGATGAACCTGGGTCATCCAGGCCAGCCCGTCATCATACAATTCCTGGCACCGCATTCCCCAGATCGGCTCGAAGGCGGGACTGAGATAGTCGAATCGCGAGAAATCGGGAGTCGCGAGCCAGAAAACCTCACCGACAGTTTCTGCCATACGGCGGAAGCGTTCCTCGGCATATAGCCGCCCCTGCTCGGCCTGCTTGCGATCGCTGATATCTTGGAGAGTGCCACGCACAGCGATAACCTTCCCGCCCGAAATGACGGGAAACCCGATGGTTCGCACCCACTTATGGGTACCTTTGGCCGTCCGCATTTCAAGTTCAAGGTCGTAGGGCTGCCCCTGCTCTACCGCGCAGGCCAGAGCGCTTTCCAGCTTGTGACGGTAATCGTCGTGGAACAGGCTCAACCCTTGATCAACCGAGGCTTCGTCCTCCGGCTCCAATTCGTGGATGCGGGCGACTTCATCGGTCAGAGCAACCCGACCGCTGGCAACATCGAAGCTCCAGGCACCGATATGAGCGATGTTGCTCATCTCGTGCAGTAATGCATCCTTTTCGCGGAGAGACGCTTCGGCGACCTTGCGCTCAGTAATATCGAGGGCAAGACCGCTCCGCAGGCGCAACACATCCTCCAGGTCGGAATGGGCCGGACGGGAAATGAACTGGACCCATTTGCGCCGCCCGGACGGAGTGGTAATCCGCACCTCGCAGGCAAACAATTCCTCGCCCTCTGCGGCAGCCCGATGACCGTTCCACATCAACTCGCCATCTTCGGCCTCGACCATCCTTCGCAGCACGCCAATGTCGGCAACCGCAGCCTCTGGCTCCACCTCGAAGATCTCACGGCAAAAATCGCTGACGTACAGCAAACGTGGCGTTTCGTCTTTGTCCTCACAGTAATCGTAAAGCATTCCAGGAACAGTTGAGGCGAGCCGCGCCAGCTTTTCGCTGCTGCGTCGAAGGTCGCTTTCCGCCTGCCACCGGGCAGAAATATCGCGGCCGATCCCTAAAACTCCCGTCACGTTTCCATTCGCGTCGCGCAACGGATTTTTTATCGTTTCCAGCAAAACGCGACGACCGTCCTCGGCAAAACTAATCCATTCCTCGTTGACGACAGGGCGTCCAACCTCCATTGCACGGCGGTCGTTGCTGCGAAACAGATCGGCCATTTCAGTTGGAACAAGATCGTAGTCGGTACGGCCGACGATCTCGGCTTCTGGATAGCCGACAAATCGCTCGAACATCGTGTTGCAGATAATGAAGCGCCCCTCGGTATCTTTCAGCCACACCAGATCAGGCAAGCTGTCGATCAAGGCTCGCAGCAATCTTCGCTCGGCGGCAAGCTCGCGCTCGGCGGCTCGGCGGGCGGCATTATCCTCGAACACCATCACCACGCCCAACAACCGCCCGTCCTGGGCACGGATCGGTGCGGCACGGTCATGAATCGGAATCTCGCGGCCATCGCGTGCCAGAAGCAGGGTGTGATTAGCCAACCCCACGATCTCGCCGGTCGCAATCACCCGCGCCACCGGATCGACGACTGACTGTCGATCATCCTCGGAAATAACACGGAACACTTCGGACAGATTGAGTCCAACCGCCTCGTCATGCCGCCAGCCGGTCAGCTCTTCCGCTGCCGGGTTAAGAAAGGTAATGACACCGTCCATATTGGTTGAAATGACAGCATCGCCAATGCTGTTAAGCGTCACCACCTGCATTTGGCGTCGGATCTCGGCATGAAGACGCAAGCGGTGCAGCGCCTCACTCAACACGCTGACCAGAACGCCCGATGCCACCAGAACCAAAAATTGGAACCTGTCGAAGGGATGGGCGATGTTCAGGTTGCCGAGAGGTACAATCGCCAGAATATCGACCGTCAGGGCCGAAAGGCAGGTCGCCACTAATCCTGGTCCCAGCCCTCCCAGCAAGGCCGACAGGACAATCGGCGGGACGAACAGGATAAGTAGAGGACGATCTTGAAACCAAGGAGCAATCGAGGCGCGCAGAACGATGGTGGCTAGGCAGGACAGCACGGCAAACGAATAGGCCGCCCATTTCGGCCAAGGCCCCCCTCCCCCTATCCTCATTGAGAGAAGAATCGGTGCCCCAGGTGCAAGGGAGGCGGCCGGGGTGCGATCGGGAATACGATGCATCAGAAAGAACAGCGCAACGGCGGTCAGAAGGACAAAGCCGCCGCCTTTGAGCAGCTCAAGCCAAGCGAATTGATCGCTTGGGACCAGCCAGAGCAGCAGAGTATCAGACGATAAAATCCACCCGCAGCCAAATACCCCGTAAACTAGGGTGGCGACAGCGATGAACCGGTCGCGGGAAGGCGCGGGCATCCCGGTCTTCTCTCCCCACCATTAGGATTCCGAAGGGCTGTCGCCCGTCTAAGGGCGACAGCGTGGATATGACTTATACTATAGTCATGAATCCGGCCCGGAACAACCTTACGGCTTATCGGGGATAAGAACCTACGACCGAAAGATTCAGATGCCGGACTGCCGCAGCAGGTACAACAGAGCAACGGCACCACCCGCCACCAGCAGGAACGGCTTCACCATTCCCCAGATGAACCGGTTCATCGCCACGGCGCTGGAAACCCGCCTGGTCGGCGGCGCGGATTGGGTCTCGGTTTCTTCGGTCATGGGGTCGGTTCCGATTGGTGATTGCGTCAAGAGGGGCAGTTTACGACGAGGCGTCCCGCGCTCCAAGGGGGTTCAAGAGCAACCCAACTTCTGTTTCAGGGCATAGGTTTGTTGACACCCGCCCGATCATCGGCCATGACCCATCGGGTGCGATATCGCCGAAAAGGATGCTAAAATGGCCCTCGTCAAAACCGTCGCCACGACCCCCTTCGCCGGACAAAAACCCGGTACATCGGGCCTGCGCAAAAAGGTCGCGGTCTTCGTCCAGCCGCATTACCTCGAAAATTTTGTCCAGTCGGTGTTCGACAGCATCGGCGACACCACGGGTAAAACCCTGGCGCTGGGTGGCGACGGCCGCTATTTCAACCGAACGGCAATCCAGATCATCCTTCGGATGGCCGCTGCCGCCGGATTTTCCCGCGTAATGGTTGGTCGCGGCGGCATTCTGTCAACTCCGGCAGCATCCTGCGTGATCCGTAAATACAAGACGTTCGGCGGCATCATCCTGTCGGCCAGCCACAATCCCGGCGGGCCGAACGAAGATTTCGGGATAAAGTATAATATTCCGGCGGGCGGACCAGCCCCCGAGGCGATTACCGAGGCGATCTATGCCCGGTCGCTGGCGATCGATTCCTATCGCACGGTTGAAAGCGAAGATATCGACCTTGACCGCCTGGGCATCGTCCGGATCGGTGAGATGGAAGTCGAAGTTTTCGATCCGGTCGTCGATTATGCCGATCTGATGGAGACCCTGGTCGATTTCGACGCGATCCGGGCACTCTTCGCTTCGGGCTTCCGGATGCGCTTCGACGCGATGAATGCGGTCACCGGTCCCTATGCGCATGAAATTCTCGAACGCCGCCTGGGAGCCGCCGTCGGCACGGTGATGAACGGTATCCCGCTCGAAGATTTCGGTGGCGGGCACCCCGATCCCAATCTGGTTCACGCCCACGATCTCGTTGCCGCGCTGGCCGGTCCCGACGCCCCCGATTTCGGGGCCGCTTCGGATGGCGACGGCGACCGCAACATGATCCTCGGCCGCGACTTTTATGTCACGCCATCGGATTCCCTGGCGGTTCTGGCCGCCAACGCGCCGCTCTGCCCCGGCTACAAACGGGGGCTGGCCGGAATTGCCCGTTCGATGCCGACCAGTGCCGCCGCCGACCGCGTTGCGGCAAAGCTGGGAATTCCCTGTTTCGAGACTCCGACCGGTTGGAAGTTCTTCGGCACCTTGCTCGATTCCGGCAAGGCGACCCTGTGCGGCGAGGAGAGCTTCGGCACCGGATCGGATCACGTCCGGGAAAAAGACGGGCTGTGGGCCGTGCTGATGTGGCTCAATGTTCTGGCTTGTCGTCGCGAGAGCGTCGCCGACATCGTGACCGCCCATTGGCGTGAATTCGGTCGCAATGTCTATTCCCGTCACGATTACGAAGGGATCGAGAGCGCCGCAGCCGAAGGTCTGATGGACCGTTTGCGGGGGCTTTCTCTGGCCGGAACGGTGTTGGACGGCCGCACGGTCGCGGTCTTCGATGATTTCGCTTATACCGATCCGGTCGATGGCAGCGTCAGCACCAAACAGGGCATCCGCGTCCTGTTCAGCGATGGCGCGCGCATTGTCTATCGCCTATCCGGCACCGGCACCCAGGGCGCGACCCTGCGGGTCTACATCGAACGGTACGAGGACGATCCGACCCGCCATGCCCTCGATCCCCAAGTGGCATTGGCGGACCTGATTACCACCGCTCGCACGCTGGCCGAAATCGAGGCCAGGACCGGCCGGACCGAACCGACTGTGATCACCTAAACTCCTCGCATAGAAGATCAGAGCCTTGTTTATATAGCTTTTCCCTCTCTCCTGCCCTGGAGAGAGGGAAAAGCGATTTCAGATCACAGAATGGCGGATGAGCGAGTCGTGAAGACGGGGGAAGACGATGCCGGTACCCATGCTTCCATTTCGATTAACCGCCCTCGATGGAGCCGACTAATCCAGTGCGCACAGTCCGGCTCTACAGTCTGTCGCTGAACGGCGACACGGATATCGATTCTCTTTGGCGCGACGTGCTGTCACCCGAGGAGCGGAACCGCGCCGACCGTTTCCGCCGTATCGAAGACCGACACTCGTTCACCGCCGCCCACGCTTTGACCCGAATGGCGCTCGCCCACGATCTCGATCTTTGCCCCCAAAGCCTGACCTTTGCCGCCGCACCGGGAGGTAAGCCGGTTCTATCCTCGATATCCGCCAAGATCGGCTTCAGCCTAAGCCACACCGATCGTCACGTCGCTGTGGCAGTGGCGACGGGGGATGTCGGTGTCGATATCGAGAATATCCGACGCCCCCGGCTTGACGCGGCCCTGGCCAAAACCGCTTTCGGTGCAGCCAAGACAGCAGCACTAGGCCCCGATCCCGCCTCGGATTCCTGGCGACTCTCCTTCTTCGCCACCTGGACCGCCTGCGAGGCGGTGCTGAAAGCCGACGGAGCCGGCTTGGCCGTGCCGATGGAGCGGATCGACATCGATGGAGCACAGGCGATACTGAACGGGCGACGCTGGAATCTGTGGCAACGCCCCCTTCTCCCCGATCATTATCTTGCCCTGGCTTGGGAAGTCGCCTCCGAGGTCGAACACACCATGCTAGACCATGCCAGCTTCTCGCATTGGTGCACCGAAGCCCGGATCGAAGATGGCCGCAATCGATAGACGGGTTGGCGCGGTTACAGCTAGAGTAGAAAACTTCCCCCAACGGGAGGTAATGTTCCGGGGGTATCGATCCGCAGATGAGAATCATCGACCTCTTGACCGTCCAAGGGGGAACACCTCGGTTACGGCTGCTTGGCAGTGCCGTGGCATCCAGTATCGGTGGCGTCCTTTTATTGGCGACGGTCAATCTTGCCGCCGAAAAAATGGCGCGCACGGGGTTCGATCAGGTCGATTGGGGGCTGGCTGCTGTCTTTATCGCTGCCGCCGCCATCTATTATTACGCCGAGGTGTTTTTGGTCGGCCGGGTCGGAGCCGACCTGGAAACGGCAATCGATTTCATGCGCGTCCGCATTCTTGGCCGGATTCGCCGCGCCGATTTCGTCCAATTGGAACGGGTCGGACAGCAGACCCTGTTTGAAAGCGTCACTCAGGCAACGCAGACGATTTCCCAGAACAGCCAATTTATCGCCCTGGCGCTACGCTCGGGCATTCTGTCGGCGGCAGTTCTGCTTTACATCCTCTATCTTTCCCCGTTGGCCTTCGTCGTCGTAGCGGTAGGAGTATCGGTCGGCGGCTGGATTTATGCCCGATTGGGGGCACGGCTGCATCGACGTCATCAAGAGATGATGAAGGAAGAGGCCGGTCTGTTCGAAAGCCTGTCCGATCTGTTCGACGGCTTCAAAGAAATACGACTATCGAGCCGACGGAGCGCCGATTTCGGGCTCGCCATCGCCGAACAGTTCCGACATGTCGGCACAGTCCGGCTTGACGTCCAGACCCATATCTTCAACCAATTCATTATTGGTCAGGTGATATTCTATTTTTTGCTGGCCGTCGTCGTCTTCGCAATCCCCGCCTATGGCCTGGGCGCGCATATCGACATCGTTAAAGTGGCTACTGCGGTGATCTTCATCATCGGTCCACTGAGTGGATTGATCCATTCACTGGGGATATTGGCCGCCTCGAATGCCGCCGCCGAGAAAATCCTGCGCCTCGACGCCGATCTGGCGGGGATAGAAGATGTGATCGAACAGGTCGAGCCTCGTTCCCTGCCCTCCGATTTCTCGGAAATTCATCTGAGCGGAATCCGTTACGCTTATGACGGAGCCGGTGACGATTCCAGTTTCGCCATCGGTCCGATTGATCTGACGATCAAACGGGGCGAAATCATCTTCATCACCGGCGGTAACGGTTCGGGCAAATCGACCCTGATGAAGGTTCTGTGTGGATTCTACCGGCCGCAGAATGGGCGAATCGATGTCGATGGTACCGCCATCGGATCGGCAACGATGCGGTCCTATCGGGAGATGATCGCGGCGGTCTATTCCGATTTCCATCTGTTTCCACGCCTGTACGGAATTTCTCCCGACCGAATCGCCGAGGCCGAGCCGTTGCTGCGCATGTTGGAAATGGACAAGATCAGCAACCTTCACGGCAACCGTTTCAATCGGATCGACCTGTCAACCGGACAAAAAAAGCGACTGGCCTTAGTCGTAGCGTTGCTGGAGCAGCGCCCTGTTCTGGTTCTGGACGAATGGGCCGCAGATCAGGACCCGCACTTTCGCCGCCGCTTTTACCGCGAAATCCTGCCCGAACTACGCCGTCGCGGGCTGACCGTTATCGCGGTCACTCACGATGACGTCTATTTTGACGCCGCCGATCGCCGCTATCATCTCGACGAAGGACGCCTGAACATTGTCCCGTCGGCCGCAGGAGCCTGAGCCGATGTCGTCGCTTCATCTCTTGCGTTCCGAACTCTCCGTCAATCCAAAGACGTTGCTGTGGCTGACGATTGTGTCGGCAACCTCGACAACCCTGGTTCTGGCGGTGGTCAATATCGCGGCGGAGCAAGCCCAGGCAGGAGGTGCCGGGCTACGCCTCGCCCTGCTCTTCGTGGTCGCCACGGCCCTCTACGCCGCGGCTCAGACAGCGGTGACGCGGATCTGCGCCACCGAAGTCGAAGGGCTGGTCGATCGCCTGCGGGGCGATGTGGTCGAAGCGATCCGTCATTCCGACATGCAGAGTCTTGATGCGATTGGGCAGGCGAAATCCTTCGCGGCCTTGACCCGCGACTGCCAAACCGTTTCGCGCTGCGTGCCGATGCTGGCAGTGGGGGCGCAAGATGCGGTGACGCTGTTGTTCGTCTCCGTTTACGTGGCGTGGCTGTCCCTGGCCGCCTTTGGCGCGGTAACCGTCTTCCTGGTGCTGGCGGTGTGGCTGCACTGGCGACGGATGGCTGAGTTGCGTCAGGAGACCCGACAGGCGGAAACCGCCGAAATGGAGCTGTTCGACGGATTGAGGGGGATGCTGCACGGGCAAAAAGAAATCCGTCTGAACGAGCGGCGGGGACAGGACGTTATTGGTGATCTGGCCCGCATTTCACGACGGACAAAAACGGCGAAGACCGCGATCAAGCAACGCTGGGCCCGCGAATTCGCCGCGATTCAACTGGCGTTCTACCTCTTGGTCGGAGTGATGGTGTTCGTTGTGCCGATGGTCACCACCACCTTTCACACCGAAGCGATCCAGGCCACCACTGCCGCGATGTTCATGATTGGACCGATCGGCACAGTGGTCCAGGCCGTCCCCATTATCGGCGATGCCGAACACGCATTGACCGGACTTTACGCCCTGAAAGACAGCTTACGCGGTGGACGCAAAGTTGAATCCACGACGCTTGCGCCCATGGCACCACCTCAGGAAATCGTTCTGTCGCAACTGAGCTACCGTTATCCCGACGACAAGGGAGATTACGGCTTCTCGGTGGGACCGCTGAACGCCCGCTTCCGCGCCGGAGAGATCACCTTCATCACCGGCGGCAACGGTTCGGGCAAATCGACTTTTCTGCGTCTTTTGGTTGGGTTAATTCCGGCCAGTGGCGGCACCTTGTCGGTCGATGGCGAGATTGTCACCGAGAACCGGATGCAGAGTTATCGCGACACCATTTCGGCGGTGTTTGCCGATTACCATCTGTTTCGTAGGCTTTACGGAATTCCGCCCGAGGCATGGCAAGCTGCCAAACCTTTGCTGGTCCGACTGGGACTCGACACCAAAGTCCGAATCGAAGACGCAACGTTCTCGACCCTGGCCCTGTCCGCGGGACAGCGCAAACGGCTGGCCCTGGTGGTCGCCGATATGGAAAACAAGCCGGTGCTGATCCTCGACGAATGGGCGGCCGACCAGGATCCGCATTTCCGCAGGTTGTTCTATGAAGAGATCCTCCCCGCGTATCGCGCCCAAGGCAAAATAGTGATCTGCGTTACCCATGACGACCGTTGGTTTGGCGTCGCCGACCGGATTCTGGCGATGCGCGACGGTACTTTTGTCGAGGAGGGCACCGGATGAGCGGAGACTGGCTGGTCCGGATCGGTAAACCGGCCGAACGCCCTGTCCTGCGCCTGCTCTGCCTGCCCCATGCTGGCGGTGGACCGTCACTGTTCCGCTCTTGGGCAAATGCCCTGCCGCCGGGGGTAGAGTTGGTCGCCGCGCAATTACCGGGCCGCGACCGCCGTCTGGCTGAAACGCCGTGCCGCGACTCCGACACTATCATTAAGGGGATCGTCCGAGCGGCCCTGGCACTGCCGTCGGTGCCGCTGGCTCTATACGGACATAGCCTGGGAGCGGCCCTCGCGCTTGATCTTGCCGTCAGTCTGACCCAAGCCAAGGTTCCCCTGGCACTGGTGACCGTGGCGGCACGCGCTGCACCGCACCTTCCTCCTCGCCGTGCGCCATTATCGCCACTCGCCGACCACGCTTTTCTACAAGCGGTCGGCGCGATGGGCGGAACCCCGCGCGAGGCGCTGGAGCATGAGGAACTGATGGCGCTGCTTCTGCCGGTCCTCCGGGCTGACTTCTTTCTGTCCGAAGGCTTTGTCCGTCCGCCTGCTCCGGCGATCAAATGCCCATTGCTGGCCGTGACCGGATGCAACGACCCCTTCGTCGCCGAAGCCGATATGCGGGCCTGGAGCCTCTTTGCCGCCAATCGGTTCCGCTTCGAGACACTGGAAGCCGGTCACTTCTTCGCGCAAAGTCATCGGGATGATATTCTGCGGCTGATTTTTGAAGAAACCGGATGCACGTCGTTCCCTGTCAGATCAGCACTTTGTCAGGAGGCGTCATGACCCCAATCGCGCACCTGTCGCTGTACCGAATTCTTATGGTCGCGGCCATTCTCCTGCTAATGTCGGTTGCGGGGACACAGGCCACTGAGAAACAGACAAAACTCCCTTACAACCCGGATTTCATCCCGCTAAACCAATATAAAGACTGGACTGACATTAATTTTATTTCTGTTCTGACCTCATCAGCATGGAAGCCGAATAAGGATCTCTATCTAGCGATCTATTCTGGTACCACCAACGGTGTTTATTTCACAGTCGCGAGTGCCCTATGCGATACTCTCCGCCTCCATTTCGAGCAGCACCGGATTCATTGTGTCGCCTTGCGATCACAAGGCAGCGCCGATAACCGCAGACTGATGCGGCAAGGCCGGGCTCAGATGGCCATCATGCAATCCGATGTCACCATTCAGGCCGCTTCGGGCAAGGAGCCGATCCCCGGAGCGCAATCGGTGATGTCGCTATATAGTGAGATGGGGGTGTTGGTGACCCGGCCCGAGGCGGCAATCAATATGCCCGAGGATCTGCGCGGCAAGCGAATCAACCTCGGCCCGGACAATACAATCGGGCACAAACTGATTCTCGATTATCTGTCTGCCAGTGGTATTCGTCCAACGGATATGATCCGACAAGACAAATTCCCGATCGAGTCCAGCCCCCAGGGGTTATGCAGCGGCTATATCGACGCTTTCGCAGTATGGAGCGGCCACCCTTCGCATCTAGTCTCCGACGCAATTTCCCTCTGCAATGCCCATGTCATCGGCCTATCTGGTCATGGAATGGAAGAAATACTGAGAATTCACCCTGAATATTCGAGGATATCCCTTCCGCCCAACACCTACCCTGGACAGAAGGAACAGCTTGAGACTTATGGCATTCAGGCCACGCTGGTCGCCTACGAACCGCTCGACCCGAACATCGTCTACTGGCTTACGCGCTCTTCGATTGAGAATATCGATGTGCTGCGGGCTTTGCATCCCGTCCTGAAAAAGCTTACCGCCCATGACATGGTTCAGACGGGCAATTTCCTCCCCTTCCATGCCGGCGCCGCCCGCTACTGGCGGGAAGCCGGCCCGCTACCGCCACAACCATAGAATTAATAATAGCGTTTACATGAAGATTCCAGGTTGACGACACAACCAATCATCTCTATTCTCCAAACGATTACTGGTGACAGAACGACACAAACCTTAACAGCTAGAGAATCCGCACCTTCACGCCCCAAAAGGATGGTTTCGGACAAGACCGACCCCCCTTGACGGTCGGATCTATGCTATTCTTGCGTTGTCGATCCTTACCAATTTGGATTCACCTCACGGGGGAGATCATGACCAGCGAGGCTAAAGCCAAGACCCGGGCCGCTGTTTCAGACGAGCCTGCTGAAGATAAAGACACGTCGGCAACCGAAGTCGATCGCCACTCGCAACGGGCCGACACGATCATCCGAAACAACGTCTATTGGTCGATGGGAGCGGGAGTAATTCCGTTTCGCTTCATTGATACCGCAGCGCTGATCGCCGTTCAGTTCAAACTGCTGAAGGATCTTGGCGATCTTTACGGCGTGCCGTTCAAAGCCAATGCCGTCAAATCCTCGGTTACCGCCCTACTGGCTGGCATTGGCACGACAGCCATCAGCGGCAGCGTCCTCTCCTCTGGCGCAATCTATGGTCTTTTGCGCCATGCGCCGATCTTCGGCACAGTATTCTCGTTGGCGACGCAGCCTGCTTTCGCGGCGGCTTTCACCTATGCCGTGGGCAAGACCTTCAAGCGACATTTCGCATCCGGCGGAACGTTCCTGTCCTTTAACGCCAATGAAGCCAAGAAAGAGTTCGCCGCCGATTTCGCCGAGGCCAAGGACAAAGGGCTTGATGCAGCGAGCACGGCAGCGGCATAGCGCCGTCGTCACCCGCCGCCGATAAAACATGACGTGGTGTCAAACGCGGTGAGCGGAAGCTCACCGCGGTGGTTTTCGTCGCAACGGGCAAAAGGACGCGGCATGCCAATCATTGTCCTGGTTCTCTATGTGATTGCCTGCGCGATTTGCGGCCTGCTGGGCCGAGCCACTGCGTTTGGTTTTCTGGGGCATTTTCTGCTGGCGCTGATGTTCTCCCCGATCTTCGACGTACTTATTTTGATCGCCTGCCGCCCCTCCCGCGAAATTCGTAAACGGATTGAAAAAGTTACGCTAGATTAACCCTATCTTCGGTGGAGCCGGAACGGACGTTGCGTTGGATAATCACGAATGTTTCGAGAAAATCCAACAGATCCGGGATAAGCCCGACCAGCGAGAAGGGTAAAGATGACAAAGGTGAACAATGCGGCCACACCTGCGGCGGCGGAGCCACCGTCATCGCCCTTACGTCATCTTCTGAACCGAACCGGCTTTGACACGCTGCAACGGCGACTGCGCCAGAACGCCAGTTCCATTTACATCTTCTCGCTCCTGCTGATACTGCTCGTCATCCTCCTTGCCCCCAATATCTTCATCAACGTCCCTGCTGGCCATGCCGGGGTGCTGTGGCTACGTTTTTTCGGCGGCACGGTAATCGACCGCTCCTTTGGCGAAGGAGTTCACGCAATTTTCCCGTGGGACGAGATGTATGTCTATGATGCCCGGCTTCAGAATAACGTCCGCACCTACGACACGATTTCCTCGAACGGCCTCACCATGCAGGTCGAGATCGCGGTGCGTTACCGCGTAAACAAAGAGGCGCTGGGACTGCTGCACTCTCTGGTCGGACCGGATTATCCCGAAATCCTGGTCTACCCGGAAATCGGCTCGCATGTCCGCGAGTTGATTTCACGCTATACCCCTGAACAGCTTTATTCCGATGCACGCGGCTTCATCCAAGCTGAATTATTGGAGCGGATGGTGCGGGAACTGGGTTCGTCCCTGGTCAATCAAAGCTTTCGCGGCAAACTGGTGACGGTCGAGGACGTGCTGATCCGCTCGGTCAAGCTACCCGACAAGGTTTCCGATGCGATCGAGCGCAAGGCAGAGCAATATCAGGCGATGCTGGAATACGATTTCCGCATCGCCCGCGAGGAAAAGGAACGCGAGCGCAAGAAGATCGAGGCCGAGGGCATCCGCACCTTCCAAGATATCGTTGCCCGCACCATCACGCCGGAATATCTGCGCCTGCGCGGAATCGAGGCGACAATCGCACTATCGACCTCGCCAAACGGCAAGATCATCATCATCGGGGGAGGCAAAGATGGTCTGCCGGTGATTCTCAATACCGCAGACAATGCCCCGCCGTCCGGTCCCCGTATCGACGACTCAGCCCGCAATTCTCCTCCGGCGACCGACGCCAAAACGCACAACGCCCGTTCGGCCGATATCCCACCCTCGAATGCCGCTCCGTCCGAGAAGGACTATCTCCGGCGCAAGATCGAGCCGCTGATTCCGCCTCCGATGATGGGCCAGACCATTCTGACTCCCGAAGGCAGACTGCCACCCACAAATCAGACCGAAACCAAACCAGCTCGCGCCCCGGTGCTCAAACCCTGATGCGGGAGATATTGCGTCGGAATATTTGTGGTGTAACCCTGACGGAAATAGACTTGGCACCACGCCAATAATATAACTTTTGCCTTAGCTCCCAGAGCGGAGGATAGGTCAATGGATAAGCCTGTATCTAAATTGATGTGGCTGGCAACGGCCCTAATCGGCGCTTTTGCGCTCGGGGTGGTGGCGTTAGAACGCGGCGAGAGCGTCAACGCCATCTGGCTCGTGATCGCCGCCGTTTGTACCTATTTTATCGCCTATCGCTTTTATGGCCTGTTCATCGGCTACAAAGTGATGGGACTTGATCCGGCCCGCGTAACGCCTGCTGTCCGTTACAATGACGGATTGGATTACGTTCCAACCAATCGGTATGTCCTGTTCGGTCACCATTTTGCCGCCATCGCCGGCGCTGGTCCGCTGGTCGGTCCGGTTCTGGCCGCACAAATGGGCTATCTGCCCGGCACCCTGTGGATTCTCGGCGGCGTCGTCTTCGCCGGAGCCGTTCAGGATTCGATGGTGCTGTTTCTATCGACCCGCCGCGACGGACGATCGCTGGGCGACATGATCCGATCGGAAATGGGACCATTTGCCGGGTCGCTGGCTCTTGTCGGCGTGCTGATGATCATGATCATCATCCTGGCGGTATTGGCCCTAGTCGTGGTCAAGGCTTTGGCTGGCAGCCCGTGGGGCACCTTCACCGTCATAGCCACCATTCCAATCGCCATCCTGATGGGAATCTACACCCGCTTCCTGCGACCGGGACGAATCGGCGAGATGAGCCTGATCGGGTTCGGTCTGTTGATGGCTGCCCTTCTTTATGGTCAAACCGTCGCAGAAAGCCCCGATCTGGCCCCGTTGTTCACCTTCAAGGGCGAGCAACTGGCTCTGATGATCATCGGTTATGGCTTTGTCGCCTCGGTATTGCCGGTCTGGCTGCTGCTGGCACCGCGCGACTATCTCTCGACCTTCCTCAAAATCGGCACCATCATCGGCCTTGCTCTGGGCATTCTGGTCGTCATGCCGACGCTGAAGATGCCGGCAGTGACTCAGTTCATCGACGGAACCGGGCCGGTCTTCTCTGGCAATCTGTTTCCATTCCTGTTCATCACGATTGCCTGCGGCGCGGTCTCGGGATTTCACGCCCTGATCTCGTCGGGTACCACGCCAAAGATGCTGGAGACCGAGGCGCAGATTCCGCTGATCGGCTACGGCGGAATGCTGATGGAAAGCTTTGTCGCAATCATGGCGATGGTCGCCGCTACCGTGATCGAGCCAGGCGTCTATTTCGCAATGAACAGTCCGGCGGCGCGGATCGGCTCCGATGTCGTCAACGCCGCAGCGGTGATCAGTTCGTGGGGGTTCGTGATCACCCCGGAAATGCTGCTTGAAACAGCCAAGGATGTCGGTGAAACCTCGATCCTGTCGCGAGCGGGCGGCGCGCCCACCCTGGCCGTCGGCATGGCCCAAATCTTTTCCAGCGTCATTGGCGGCAAGGCGATGATGGCCTTCTGGTACCATTTCGCGATCCTGTTCGAGGCGCTGTTCATCCTTACCGCCGTCGATGCTGGCACCCGCGCCTGTCGCTTCATGGTCCAGGACATGGTTGGCGCGGCACTGCCGAGCTTCCGCCAGACCAAATCCTGGAGCAACAACCTCATCGCCACGGGTATCGCCGTCACGTTGTGGGGATACATTCTTTATACCGGCGTGATCGACCCGCTGGGCGGTATCAACACCCTGTGGCCGCTGTTCGGCATTGCGAATCAGATGCTGGCCGGAGTCGCGTTGGTGCTGTGCACGGTGGTGCTGTTCAAGATGAAGCGGCAGCGCTACGCCTGGGTTACCGTGCTTCCGGCGATCTGGCTGCTGATCTGCACCCTGACCGCCGGAATACAGAAGGTGTTCGACTCCACCCCATCGATCGGTTTCCTGGCCCAGGCCGATAAGTTCGCGACCGCCTTGAACGATGGAAAAGTCATCGCCCCAGCCAAGAGCGTCGCGCAGATGAACCAGATCGTCTTCAACGCCTATGTCGATGCTGGAATCGCGATCTTCCTGTTGGTCCTGGTGGTGTCGATGGTGGGCTTTGGCATCGTTTCAATCCGCCGGGCAATCGCCTCCGACCATCCGACCGCGATCGAAACTGGCGGCACCAAGGAGGCCAAGCATGCTTGATCTGAAGGCCGCCTACCGCATCCTCAGCCAAGCCAGTCGCTTGATGGTGGGCGTTCCCGATTATGACGGGTACGTCATTCACCAGATGACCCGCCACCCCGACGACCCGGTGATGAGCTACGAGGAATTCTTCCGCAACCGCCAGGATGCACGTTACGGCGGCGGAGGAGCAACTCGCTGCTGCTGACCGCAAGACGGAGTGCTTGATAAACGAAGGCCGACATCGCTGTCGGCCTTCGCCATTTTTAGGCTTGCGCCAAATTCGATAGCTACCTACTTAATAGGCTCATATCTATCTGTCGCGGACGATGGGAGAGTCTCATGGTACCCCCCAGGGGCAAGGAGCAATTCGGTTTCGATCTGGCTCGACTGGCCCGATTGTGGCGAGCACGACTGGATGAACGGCTGGCTCCGCTGGGGCTAACCCAGGCGAAATGGACGATCCTGCTCCATCTGTCGAAGGCCGATGGACATCTGCCACAACGCGAACTGGTCGATCGGGTCGGCGTCGAAGGCCCAACCTTGGTCCGAGTTCTGGACGGGCTGGAACGGCTCGGCCTTTTGGAACGGCGCGATTGCCCGACCGACCGACGCAGTAAAATCGTTCATCTCACCCCTGCGGCAACACCATTGATCGTCGAGATCGCTGCCATTGCCGCCGCCCTGCGCACCGAGGTGATGACCGGACTGGACGATGCCGATCTGGATTTGTGCCAACGGATCATCGCCCGGATGACGAGCAACCTTGGTGGCAACCGGGCGGAAGACGGAGATGCGCAATGAAGCCTCTGTTTTCTTCGGGACACCCCTCGTTGTGGCTTCGTCTACGAGCAATGTCCCGCCTGCCACGGCTACGTAGCCACGCCATGATTGCAGCCGGAATCGCCACTATGGTCGCTTTGGGGTGGGGGTATTATATCCGCCTCGATCACATCACCGAAACCGACGCACGGGTGATGGCCGACATGGTGACGATCAGCAGCCGGATCGATGGTTGGATCGTCCAACGTCCGGTTACCGATGGGCAGAGGATCAAGGCCGGAGACGTTCTGGTGGTCATTGATCAGCGCGAAGCGGCCCAACAACTTGAAGAATTAAAGGCCCGCGCCGACTCGATACGGCTTGACCGGGAACGGGCAGAGGCACGGATGCGGATCGTCTCCGGCACCTCGATCAGCGCCGTCACCGCCGCTGAAGCACACCGAACCGCAGCCATCGCCGATCTGGCCGCCGCCCATTCGGAAATGGAACGCGCCGCCGAGGATTTCCGCCGCACCGATGCCCTGCTCGCGGCGCAATATGCTTCGCGTCAGACGTGGGATCTTCACCGCTCGCAATTCCGCCGGGCCGAGGAAACGCAGCGCGCCGCCCAGGCCAAGCTGGTCGAAGCCGAAGCTGCCCTGACCGACGCTCGCACTCATCTTGGCGATGTCGGCGTACTGCAAAAGGAGATCGAGCGGCTGACCCACGATGCCGAGCAAGTCGATGCGCAGCGCCGCCAGCATGAGATCTCGATCTCTGACCGGATTGTCCGCAGCCCGGTTGACGGCATCGTCGATCAAAAGTTCGTCGAGCCGGGAGAATACGTGATCCCAGGCCAACGCCTGCTACTTCTGCACGATCCCAAGGTAGTTTGGGTCGAGGCCAACATCAAGGAAACCAAGCTGGAGCGGCTACGTTCCGGCCAGACCGTTTCTATCGAAGTCGATGCCTATCCCGACCGCATCTTCAACGGCAAAATCGAACGGATCGGCAACACCACCACCAGCCAGTTCGCCTTATTGCCCAGCCCCAACCCCTCGGGCAACTTCACCAAGATCACCCAGCGGGTACCGCTTCGGATCGCAGTCGCCCAGCCCGACGATGCTCCCTTGCGCCCCGGCATGATGGTGGAGGTGGACATTGACACCAGTCAGCGCTGAGGATCTGGCTGAACATTATGGCCCGCGCTACAAATGGTACGTCACCGGCACCGTAATGTTGGGGACCAGCGCAATGGTCCTGTCAGCAACCATCGTCAATGTTGCCCTGCCCGACATCATGGGCGAGTTCGGGATGGGCCAGGACAAAGCGCAATGGCTATCCACCGCTTTTCTGGCGGCGATGACCGCGACGATGCTGGTAACCGCCTGGGCGATCGGCCGCTTTGGCACCCGCTCGACCTATATCGCAGCCCTGGTTGTTTTCAGTGCCAGTTCGATCTTGGGGGGCCTCAGCCCTAACGGAGATGTACTGATCCTTGCCCGCACCCTTCAGGGTGCCGCCGCTGGTCTGGTCCAGCCCCTGGCAATGGTGGTGATCTTCCGCGCTTTTCCTCCATCCGAACGCGGTACCGCGATGGGAATTTATGGCGTCGGAGTGATCCTTGCCCCGGCATTGGGACCAACCCTAGGGGGAATGCTGATCGACAACTACACTTGGCGTGATGTTTTTTACCTGGGTCCACCTTTCTGTTTCGCCGGAATCTTATTGGCACCGACCTTTCTGGCGACACGCCCGGCAGGCCGCCCGGTCGCCTTCGACATCGTTGGCTTCGCCCTGCTTTCTGTCGCGATCGCCGCCCTGCTGACCTCGATGGCCAACGGCCAGCGCCAGGGATGGGATTCCCCATTGGTCACCGGCGGATTTGTCGTGACCGCTCTGGGCACACTTGGTTTCATCTGGCACGAAAACCGGACCCAAACGCCGATCCTGTCCCTTGGCGTTTATCTCAATCCCCGTTTTGCCGCCGCCTCGGCGGTCGCATTCATCCTGGGGCTGGGATTGTATGGCTCGACGTATCTGGTTCCATTGTTCGTCCAGACCGTTCAGGGCTATACCCCCACCGAATCCGGGTTGCTGCTGATGCCTGCCGGATTGGCGTTAGGGGTTGTCTTCCCCCTGGCTGGACGATTGAGCGACCGACTGCCGCCCTATGTGCTGATCCTGTCCGGTTTGGCGCTGTTTGGCGTCTCAAGCGCCCTGATGTCAGCCGCCGACACTTCGACCGATTTCTGGGTCTTCGCGGGCTGGGTCGTGGTGGGACGGATCGGACTTGGCCTGATCCTACCGTCGCTGAATGTCGGCGCCCTGCGAGTTCTGGACCCGGCATTGGTCAGCCAGGGAGCCGGAGCGATCAATTTCATGCGCCAGTTGGGTGGTGCGGTCGGGGTCGGAGCCTTGTCGGTCGCTTTGGAACGCCAGACCGCGCTGCATGCCGACGCCTTCAACGCCCTCCAGACTGGTGGACCAGCCGCGACCGAGACGCTGAACCGGCTAGCGGTACTGATGGCCCGCGCCGGGATACCCGATAGCCCACTGTTGTCTCTCCACAGCCTCGAAGCCTATCGCTTCCTGTCGAGCATGATCGCGGCACAAGCCAGCGTAATGGGCTTTCGCGACAGCTTCCTGCTGGTCGGCGTCATTTTTTTTGTTGCCCTCGTTCCTGCTTGGCTGATGCGGCCACGCCGGAACGGATGAAATCCGGAGACAATCCGATGCCCAAGGTCGTTCTGATCGCCGTCGATTCCTCGCCGCAGCAGCAGGCTGTGATCGCAGCCGCGGCAGAGTTTGCTACCGAATGCTCTTCGGACTTGCATGTGGTGTCTGTCAACGATCCTGCCCGTCATTGGGAACTGGGGATCGCTGACCCGACGACCGCGCCGTTCGATGTTCTCGATCACGACGTCATAGCCACCCTGGAGGCGGCAGTGCGGCAGCTCGCTGAACGCGGCCTGCCCTGCCACACCCACGCCCGGACAGGACTGCCTGCCGAGGAAATCGCCCGCCTTGCCGTTGAGATTTCCGCGGATCTTATCGTTATCGGCCACCGCCACCTATCGTGGGTGGGGCGGCTGATCGATCGCTCGGTCGGCCGCGATTTGCTCGACCGCGCCCCATGCAATGTTCTGATTGTATCCGAAAGAGAAAATACCTATCCCGAATAAACCCCCTCAACCAGCGGATACACCAAACTTTATCCCCCGAGAGAGAGGGAAGAGAGGTACACTTACACCTATTCATAAGCAGAAGGACGCGCGCCTATATGTCGTCCCAGTATGTCGTTCTGATCGTAGATGACGATCCCGGAGATGCCGGTCTGGTCAAAGCCGCCTTTTCCATAGGCCGCTATCCCTGTCGATTGGATCATGTTACCGATGGAATGGCGGCAATGGAATTCCTCCGCGACGGAACCAGCGGAAAAAACGGCACCCTGCGCCCCGACCTGATCCTGCTCGACATCAATATGCCGCGCAAAGACGGCCATGCCGTTCTAACCGAAGTGAAAGCCGACGCCCGGCTGCGCGACATCCCGGTGGTGATGCTCACCACCTCGGATGCCGAGCGCGACATCGCCACAGCCTACCGGGCCGGGGCTTCGGGCTATGTCACCAAGCCGGTCGATGTCGATGCCCTGTTCTCCGCTGTCCAGGGCATCCAGGAATATTGGTTCGGGGTGATGCGGCTCCCCGGTCACAGACCCTGACGCTTACGCCATTCCGGCACGGGTACGGGGATCGTAGCCGTTGCGCGGCCCCCATTTCTCGACCAGCTTTTTGAATTCAGCATCGTTCTCGGGCAACATGATCCGCAGGGTAACCAGTTGATCGCCCCGCGCGCCATCGGAACCGGCAATTCCCTTGCCCTTCAGCCGCAGCACCCCGCCGCCATTGGAATCGGGGGGAATGCTGAGGGTAACCTTGCCATCGATCGTCGGCACGGTAACCTTGCCACCCAGCACAGCCTCCTGCACCGAGATCGGCAGATCGACCAGGATGTCGAGATCGCGGCGGACGAAATAGGGATGGCTTTCGACATGAAGGTCGATAAAGGCATCCGGGACAATCGCGGCGGTCGGACCGGCGGGCTGGCCCTGCCCCTTCAGCCGCAACGTCTGCCCATCGGTCGCGCCAGAGGGGATTTTGACCTCGACAGTCCGACCGGTGATGAGAGTCACCCGCTTTGTCGCACCCAGCGCAGCATCGGTGAAAGAAACCGTCAGTGAATGGCGAACCTCGCCGCCGCGATTGGAATCGGAACGGGCGCGACCTTGCGCCTTGCGCCGCATCATCTCGGCGAGAATATCGTCGGCATCGTCGCCAAAAGAAAAGCCGCTGCGCGATCCCCAAGCCGAACCGGCCGATCCCCAATCGGTACCGCCGCCGCCCGTCCCCGGACGCCAGGATGAACGGGTCCGCCGGGGCGCGCCAGACGCGTCGATCTCGCCCGAATCGTACTGGCTCCGCCGGGTTGAATCCGACAGGAAGTCATAAGCGGCCGAAATGTCCTTAAACCGTTCCTCGGCCTTTTTGTCGCCAGGATTGAGGTCGGGATGCAGCTCGCGCGCCAGAGCGCGATAGGCCTTCTTGATTTCGTCATCGGTGGCGGTCTTGGCCACGCCCAGTATCTGATAAGGGTCTTTCACTGTATCGGCGTCCGCATGATCGAGAAAAAAGCGAGGGCCAGATCAGTCCGGCTCCCGTCGGGCGGCATGTTACGGAAACTCGGCCGACTCCACCACCGGGGATTACGCTTTCATGGCGGAGAGCCGGCTCGACCTCGATAAAAAGAGGGAAAGGAATGGCCAAATTGCGGCTGCATCTCAGTCTCTTATCATCAAGATCAGGAACAAGGAACGACTACCATATGGGATTAAATTGGGGCATTTTGAGGAGCCCTCGCCAAAGGGCGAATAATCTGTAGGATCCCATGTCCCAGACCTCGATACCAGTTGACGAGAACGACCCACTGCCCCAATTCCACGCGTGGATGGAGGACGCAGCCCGCCACGAGCCCAACGACCCGAACGCCATGGCGCTGGCCACCGCAGATTCTGCTGGCCACCCCAGCGTGCGGATGGTGCTGTTGAAAGGTGCCGATGAACGCGGCTTCGTCTTCTACACCAATCTCGAAAGCCGCAAGGGCCACGAACTGGCTGAAAATCCCCATGCGGCCCTATGCTTTCACTGGAAAAGCCTAAGGCGTCAGATCCGCGTCGAAGGCGGAATCGAGCCGGTCTCGGACGAAGAAGCGGATTCTTATTACGCCAGCCGCCCCCGAGCCAGCCAGATCGGGGCCTGGGCTTCGCGCCAATCACAGATTTTAAGCAACCGGTTCGAATTGGAACGGAGAATTGCCGAATTCGCCGCACGCTTCGGCCTCGGCACGGTACCACGCCCGTCGCATTGGTCGGGCTTTCGTCTCGTTCCGCAAAGGATTGAATTTTGGCAGGACCGCCAGTTCCGTCTACACGACCGGCAGGTTCATATTCGGGAAAATGGGCAATGGAAGACGGTAAGTCTGTTTCCTTAGCATCTGGATCGTCGCGGGAAAGCGGAGACGCAGAAGCCCGGCTGATGCGGCTGGCGACCTATGCCTCGACCTTAACCGCAACCCTGCTGATCGCCGCCAAGCTCGCCGCCTGGATCGCCACCGGCTCGGTCTCGCTGCTATCGACTTTAATCGATTCGGCGCTCGACCTTGCTGCCTCGGCGCTGAACCTGATGGCCGTGCGCCAAGCGCTGCAACCAGCCGATCACGAACACCGCTTTGGACACGGCAAGGCCGAGGCTCTGGCCGGTTTGGGACAGGCGGCGTTTATCGTCGGCTCGGGCGGCCTGCTGATGGTCGAGGCTAGCGGACGTCTGGTTCACCCCGAACCTGTCACTCACGGCGAGTGGGGCATCGCCGTGATGGTGTTCTCGATCCTGGCCACTTTTGCTCTGGTCGCGTTTCAGCGCCGGGTGGTGGCACGGACCAAATCTCTGGCGATTTCGGCGGATTCACTGCATTACGCTGGCGATGTCGCGATCAATGCCAGCGTCATCATATCGCTGCTGCTGGCGATGGGACCGGGTTGGACCATTGCCGATCCCATTTTTGCCATCGCCATCGGTATTTGGCTGATGATCAACGCGGTACAGATCGCCCGTGGCGCCCTCGACACGCTGATGGACCGCGAATTGCCTGATTCCGACCGTGGCCGTATCCGGGCTCTGGTTCTGGCGCACCCCGAAGTGGCGAGCATGCACGATTTGCGGACGCGAACCTCGGGTCGGCAAGGCTTCATCCAACTTCATCTTGAACTGCCGGCGACCCTGCCGTTAGCCGAGGCCCACCGCATCGCCGATGAGGTCGAAGCGACGATCCTGGCGGAGTATCCCCGCTTTGAAATCATCATTCACCAGGATCCGGCTGGGTCGTCCGAAACACATCCGCTTCCTGACTGATCTGCCCCTGGTCGATCTTCTGACGCTCAAGCTGTAGCCCCAGAGCGCGGGCCAACTCGTGCACCCGGCGACGCACCGAAGGATCGTTGATCCGGTAATAGGCGCGGATCAGGTCGAGGGTCTCGCGGCTGTTGACTGCCAGAACCGGCGGCATTTCCGGTTCTGAATCCAGCCTTGCCATGTGGCGGGGACTGGCCTGCTTCACCTGTTCGTTCATCTCGTCATAGAAATAATCGACCGACACATCAAGTGCGCGGGCAAGATCGTACAACCGCGAGGCACCGACGCGATTGGCACCGCTTTCATATTTTTGAATCTGCTGAAAAGTCAGCCCCAGCGATCCCGCCAACGCCTCCTGACTGAGGCCCATCAGCATACGCCGCAGGCGTAAACGCTCTCCAACGTGAATATCAACGGGGTTGGGGCGTCCGGATGGGGTACGCCCACGGCTTGATGAACGGGTATTCGACACGATGACTTCCGCCTAGGTTGCAATTACCCAGTTTTGCCCAGATTGACAAAACCTTGACGCCGTATCCTTGCACAGGCGGCAACCTAAGAAAACATCTCAAAACATCTAACGACCTTAAGATGTATCAAATAGACTGAACACTACGGCACGCATCGATCATCCCGTTTAACGGGCAAAGCACCGCCCAGACGTCACCGGCTCCACGATCCCGACTCGGATAAGGAAATCGCCAAAATGCTCGGCCGCACCGCGTTCAGTCGCGAAACGACGGAAGATCGGTGTCAGAGTGGCCACGATGGTCTCTTCATCTGCATTTTCGAGAAACAGACGGTTGAGGCGCTGACCGTGGAAACCGCCGCCGAGATAAAGGTTGTAGGTTCCCGGCCCTCGTCCTGAAAAGCCGATCTCGGCGACATAGGGACGGGCGCACCCATTGGGGCAACCAGTCATCCGCAAAATTATCGGAACCTCGCCAAGACCGTATTCGGCCAAAATTCCGTCCAGCCGGGTAATAAACTCAGGCAGATAGCGTTCGCTTTCCGCCATCGCCAGGGAGCAGGTCGGTAGCGCCACACAGGCCATCGCATTACGGCGCAACAGACTGGGGCCGTCATCGTTCCCGTAGAGTCCGTACTCGGCCAGCAGAGCTTCGATCCTGGGCCGCTCGGCAGCGGGGATATTGGCGACAATCAGATTTTGATTGGCGGTCAGGCGGAAGTCGCCCTGATGAATCGCAGCGATGGCGCGCAAGCCCTCCATCATCCGCCCTTTCACCCGACCGTTCTCGATAAACAACGTCAGGTGCAAACGCCCGTCCTCTCCCTCGGTCCAACCGAACGGATCGGTGTTGGCGGTAAAAACGAAGGGACGTGGTGCCTCCAATGTCCGCCCCAGGCGACGCTCCAACTCGCCCTTGAACCAATCCACACCACGGTCGTCGATGGTGTATTTCATCCGCGCGTGCTTACGGGTGACGCGATCACCGTAATCACGCTGGATCGAGACCACCGCTTCGGCGAGCGCAATCACTTCGTCGGGACGGCAAAAGCCGATCAGATCGGCCAGACGGGGAAACGTCGAGGGATCGTTATCGGCCCGCCCCATCCCTCCGCCAACAACGATATCGAAACCGGCCAGCCGGTCCCCCTCGGCAATGGCGATGAAGCCAAGATCGTGAGTGTAGATATCGACATCGTTGGAAGGCGGCGCGGCAAAAGCGATCTTGAACTTACGCGGCAGATAGGTCCGGCCGAGCAACGGCTCTTCCTCCGCCGGGGAACCGGCAACCCTCGTCTCGTTCAACCATATCTCGTGATAAGCGCGGGTCTTCGGCAGCAGGTGCTCGCTGGTCCTCTTCGCCAGCTCATACATCTCGGCATGAAGGCGCGACCGTTCGGGCAGAGATGCACACAACACCCCGCGCACGACGTCACCGCAAGCCCCGATGGAATCAATCAGAGCCTGATCGATTCCCTGAATGGTGCGTTTCAGGTCTTTCTTCAGAATGCCGTGGAACTGGAAAGTCTGGCGCGTCGTCAGCCTTAGCGTGCCGTTGGCATAGGTGCGGGCCAGGTCATCCAGCACCAGCCATTGCGACGGGCGGCAAATCCCGCCCGGCAGGCGCAACCGAACCAGAAATTCATAGGCCGGCTCCAACTTCTGGCGCCGCCGTTCGTCGCGAAGGTCGCGGTCGTCTTCCTGATAAATGCCGTGGAACTTCAGTAGGCTTTGGTCGTCAGCGGAGATCCCGCCACTCAATGGCTCAATCAGGCTTTCGGCCAGGGTACCACGCAAATAATCGCTGGTGGCCTTCAGGCTTTCGGTGGGGCTAAGAGCCGACAGGGGCTGCGACAGGTCGCGCGAGCGATCTTCAGGCGAGCGGGTGGGCTGGTCATCCATGATCAGTAGACGTCCCTCTGATAGCGGCCTTCGCGCTGAAGACGCTTGAGATAGTCGGCGGCCTGCTCCGAGCCAAAACCGCCATGGTCGGAAACGATGCGGATCAAGGCCGCTTCGACCGCAGGAGCCAGGGTAGAGGCATCGCCACAGACATAGACATGGCCACCATCTTCGATCCAGGCGAAGACATCGCGCCCCTGCTCCAACAGACGGTGCTGGACATAAACTTTTTCTGCCTGATCACGCGAGAAAGCGACATCCATCCGCGACAACAGCCCAGTCTTGACCAGCCGCTGCCACTCTGTTTGATAGAGAAAATCAGTACGGAAACGCCGGTCGCCAAAGAACAGCCAGTTGCGGCCGTTCGCTCCGGTCGCCTCGCGCTGCTGCATGAAGGCGCGAAACGGTGCCACTCCAGTTCCGGCCCCAATCATCAGGATTGGACGGCTTGAATCGGTAGGTAAGCGGAAATGCTCGTTGGCGGCGACGAAGACCGGAACAGTATCCTCTGGACCCAGCCGCTCGGCCAGCCAGCCCGAGGTCACCCCCCGACGCGGGCGCTCGGGCGGGCCAAACGCGACCAGACCAACAGTCAGATGGGCTTCGTCGGGAAAAACGAGCGGGCTGGAAGCAAGAGAATAGAGACGAGGGCGCAGCTTGCGCAGCATTGCGACAAAGGCGTGTGGCTCGATCCCCTTGGCCGGACTCTCGCGCACGATATCGGCAATCTGGCGGTCTTTCAGATATGCATCCAGTTCGTCACGCTTGTCTGGCCGGGTCAGCGTCTTCAGCTTTCTTGATTTCGCCGCCTCACCATACAGTTCGACAAAGCGGGATGTCGCCAGGGTGATCTCGCGCGAGCTTTCAAGAATCGCGGCCAGCTTCTCCTGCCGTCCACCATCGGAGATAATCGTATCGCGATCCAGACGCAGCGATTCGATCAGTTCGGTCACCAGCGCCGGATCGTTGCGGGACTGCACCCCCAGCGCATCACCGGGCTGATAGGCCAAGCCCGACCCTTCCAGCGACAATTCGATATGACGGACGACTTTGTCCGAGCCGCGCCCGGTGAGCGGGATCGTATCGAGGACCGAGGCGGGAAACGGATTGGCCTCGTCATAGCCGCTGGAAGACGGAGACGAAGCGGCGACAGAGACAACCGGAACCTTGGTCAGATGCGGCGCGATGGCGGCCAGGGTCGCTTCGATCCAAACATCGGCCGGGTCTTCGTAATCGACATCGCAATCCAGCCGCGGCATCAGGCGATGCGCCCCCAATTCCTCCAACCGAGCGTCGAATTCGCGCGCGGTCTTGCAGAAATGACGGAAACTTGAATCGCCCAGACCAAGAACGGCAAATTCGGCTCCGGACAAACGCGGCGCCCGCCGCCCCATCAGGAATTCGTGAAATCCTCGCGCCGAATCCGGCGGCTCGCCCTCACCATAGGTGCTGACCACCAGCAGAAGATGACGGAGGGTCTTCACCTCCTGAAGCGGATAGGCCGCCATGTCGATGGCGCGGGCCGCCAGCCCCCGCCCGATCGCCCGCCGCTCGATATGGCGGGCCAGATCAGCCGAATGACCAGTCTGCGACCCGTAGAGGATAACCAGTGGCTCGGTCGCCACCGCCTCGGGCCGGGACGGGGCCGACCCGGCCGCCTGCCCTACTCTCGCGGCAAATCCGGCCAGATAGCCGCTGGTCCAGAGAGCTTCGTCCACCGACAAGAGTCCGATAAGTTCGTCGAGTTTCCGTGCTGCCTCGGGACCGAGGGGCGACGCGCGAAAAGGGGATTCGGCTGTCATGAAACCTCGGATGTTCGCTGTTTAAAACAGGTCTTCGGGCATTTATGCAGCCGGGCTGGGTTTCTCAATGGCACGACATCATTTTTTCCGAACGACGGCGGCCCAGACTTGGCGGACTTGTCTCGGGCCAACTCCGGCCTTATCTTCCGAAGCAAATGAAGAGCGTTCTAAATCTCGATGCGATCCGTCGGTCCCTCGCCCTCAGTCGGGCAACGAAGGCCATTATCGTCGTGCTTCTATCTTATAGTGGCGGGTTGTATTTCACCGGATTGCTCCATCCCGAATCCGCCTTGTTCGGTGCGATGTGGGCGGCGGTTTCGGGTCTCGCCTCGATGCAGGACGACCTTCCCGGCACCAGGGACGCCGCCGCCCTGCGGGTGTGGGGCACGCTGGTCGGTGCCTTGGTCGCCGCTTCTTATCTGTCCGTCCTTCCCTTCAGCATGATCGGCCTCGCCCTGGCGGCGGGACTCGCCGCCGGAATCGGCGCCTTGTTCAAACTAACTGACGGAGGACGTCTGTCCGCGATCACGGTCACGGTGATTTCGATCCTGACGGTGATCAATCCAGACCTGCACCCCATCAGTAACGCCAGCCTGCGCTTCCTTGAATCCTGCTTTGGCTCGGCAATGGCGCTGGTGGTGGCGCTGACCTGGACCGGCATCGGACGCCTGTGGCGGTACGGAAAAAAATCCAGATGACGGGGGGGAGCACCAAGTCCCCATCGCACCGCGCTCCCTCTTTCATGGCAGCAGGACCAGTCGATGGCGGGTCTTTCGAATACCGACTGCAACGCACTCCGGTCGGTGTGGTGGTCCTTGATGCCGCACGAAAAATCCGCGCCGCCAATCCCCTAGCGCGGCATCTGTTGGCCCGCGACGAGTCAACGCCACTGTTCGGTGTCGATATTCTTTCTCTCCATCCTGAAGGCGCACGGGCAAAGGTCGGTTGGCTGATCGATTGCGCCCGAGATTCGGCCGATGGAGTTGCGTCATTGCTGGTGACCACCCCGATGGGAAGTCTGGTCGCGAAAGTGACGCGGCTTCATACCGGCCCAGCCCCGGCCAATATCGGCTATTGCATGATGTTTCATGCCCAAGGCGAAATTCAGATGGGAGAAAATCCCGAGGATGGCCTCGGCCCACTGCTCAAGCTACCGCTGATGCGGGGCAAGGGCGGAGTCACCACCCTGATCGAGGTCGATCAGGTGGCCTGTCTGACCGCCCAGGGCCATTATGCCGAAGCGAAGACTCTGAGCTTCACCGCATTCTGCCCGCGCTCGCTGGCTGACCTGGAACGAAGGCTGGACCCGACGACCTTCGTGCGGGTCCATCGCCGTCACCTTGTCAACATCCGCCACGTCCTTGCCGCTGAACGCGACCATGGACGCCTTCATCTCAGGCTGGCCGACCCCGACGCCACCTTGATCCCGGTCAGCCGCGACAAGGTAGACCTGATGCGCCGCCTTCTGGCGGTATAAAACAGACCACCCGTGCAGCTTCCATGCTGTTCATGCAGATATCGAACGGTTCACGCGCAAGCGCTTGTTCGTTCGGGCAATCCAATGTCACCCTGGCTTCAGCCTAAAGATTCGGCTTCTCCTGGCATGAGAGTATCGTCCATGACGTCTACCCCAGCTCCTGTTTCCCTGTCTGCGGACGAGTCCACCTCCTCCCCCGACCGCTATATCAGCTTCCGCGGCATCGATTTCGACGGCAACATGGAGGTCGTTCTGAGGCATCTCTACCGCCATATCGACGACCCAGCCAAGAACAACGCCTTGTGGGACCGCTTCCGCCAGCGGCTGGCTCTGGCCGAAAGCGGCTCGAACGCGACCACCGACAAGCTTTTACTCCTCCACTCCCATGTTTATTACATGGTCGAGCTGTTCGAGGATCATGACGACGAAGAGGCGATGGACGCGCTGAAGAAGCTTGAGGAAGAGTGCTTCTGACTAGAGGTCAGCAGCCTGCGGGAGGGAAGACCAGGGTAAAGGTCGAGCCAATTCCAGGGGTACTTTCCAGCGTAACAGCCCCCCCGTGCTGATCCATCATCGTCCGCACCAAGGCAAGGCCCAGACCGCTGCCCTCGATCTTACGGACAACCGTGTTGGGCACCCGCTCATAAGCGTGAAACACGACCTCGTGCAGTTCTGGAGCGATACCGATTCCGGTGTCGCTGACGATCAGGCGGACGGTTCCATCAGGATCGCGGACACAGGAAACAGTAACCCGCCCCCCCGTCGAGGTAAATTTGATCGCGTTCGACAACAGATTGAACAGCATTTGACGCACAGCTCGCTGATCGGCGAACAACACCGGCTGTAACGGGCTCTCCACCACCGAAAGGACTAATCCGTGATGGCTGGCGCGCTCGCGCACCAGCCGGGCGCACGTAGCGATCTCTGCATTGATATCGATAGGCTGCGGGACAAGGTTATGCTTACCAGCCTCGATCCGGGCGAGATCAAGCAGGTCATTGATGATGTCGCGCAGATGTGAGCCGCTGTTATAGATGTCGGTCACGTATTCGTGACAGACGGCGGGATCGATCGGCCCGCCCAATTCGTCGCGGATGATCTCGGAAAACCCCAGGATCGCGTTCAAAGGAGTCCGCAATTCGTGGCTCATCGCCGCCAGGAACTCACTCTTGGCCCGATTGGCAAACTCGGCCTGACGCAACGCATCCTGGAGCCGTCTTTCGTTGTCGATACGGTCGGTGATGTCGTTCAGGGTCATAATGACGGTATCGCTACCCAGCGGCGCGCGCGTGACGGTAACGGCGCGGGACGCGCCTGATAACGACCGCAGACGCCAATGCGAAGGGCCGTCGTTGCCTGCTGCCTCGACTGTCTCCGGCCCGAGGAAATCGGCGGGAAAACGCCCGACCAACGCGGCTTCCTCCTCGCCGGTCAGAGTCGCAAAGACCGGATTGGCTGCCAGAATACGTCCGTCCTCGCCAAGAATCAGCATCGCCTCGGCTGAATGGGCGAACACCGTCTGAGTCAGCCCCAACAGCCGTACCTCATCCTGCAATCCGATCCGACGGAACATCTCACGCAGTAGCAAACCTCCGCCGACCAGCAGACCGCCCAGCGACACCGCCCCCCAGAACAGCAGGGTTCCGCTGCTGCGTAACCAGGTTTCGATTCCATCCCGACGCGAGACCACCGCCACCACCGCTAGCGGGTAATGAGATGACAGACGGAACGCCACCACCCCGGACTTTCCTGGATCGGACAGGGGCAATACCCCAGACTGAAGCCCCTCATCGACAGCACTCATCAAGGACACGCCCCGACCATCCGCCAGGATCGAGCGATTGGGATCCTCGGCAACCAGGATCGGAAGTCCATCCAGCCGTGTCAGCCGGACAGAACTAGACGGACCCAGCCCGACCAGGGACAGCAGACGGAGGAGATGGGTGGGATTGAGCGCGCCGATCACAATGAGATCGGGACCAGCGGCCAGCGCCACCGGAACAATACTGCGGGGCGAAAGATCAGGTGGCATGTTGAGAAGGGGCAAGTAACGTCCGATGACTTCGCCTCCCAAATCAAGCTGGGTCAGGTCGGACACGTTCTCCCGGCTTATTCCGTTATGAAGACCCAATCGGGCCAGATCGACCGTCTGTCCCACCGAGCGGCTGGCGCTATCGGCGACGACCCGACCGTCGGGACGGACCACCACAACCTGCCGCAGATGCGGAGCAAAACGCAGCGATTGCTCGAACGCGAGACGCAATGCGCCATCATCGTTGGATTTCTGCGCGACCGCACCGATCACGGCCAGGGTGCTTTCCGTCGATTCCAGGCTTCGGGTTAGACTTTCCTCGGCCAACGACGCGACGAGGCGGGCTCGCTCTCCCTGATAGTCGATGGCATCGCGCAGCGAAACCGCCACCGCCACGACAAACAACCCCGCCACGGAAACCCCCAGAAATCCAGCAATCCAAAGAGGTCTGAGGGCACGTGGCCGCGAACCACCGGCAACAGGAACCGGTGGCGGTGATGAGACGGGCGGCGGTAAAGGCTGGCCCATCCACCGCTCCTTGGCTATTCGGCCAGTATGGGTAACAGGTGGTGACGCTGGGCGGCGGCGCGTAGACGACCATCGGTCTTGACCGTCGCAACGAAGCGATTGACCCGCTCCAACCACTCCGGTTCCCCCTTGGGCAGAGCGTAGGCATAGGCGGTCGGCGCGACCGGAACCGGCGGTTCCAGCAGAAGCGCCCAATCGGTCAGATCGGCCATCCGCCGCCCATACGGGTAATCGGTCATGAACACATCGGCGCGACCACTTTGGACCTCGCGCTCACGTTCCAAAATAGCGTTGACCACCCGCAATTCAGCATTGACCAGACGGCGGCGCATTTCTGGCTCCATGTAGGTGCCTTTTTGCACCACCACGACCGTGCCAGGGTGATCGATATCCGCCCAGGAATGGATGGTCGGATGGTCGCGGGTGGTAACAGCATAGATTCCACTGATCAGCGTAGGCTGGCTGAAAGCGACGTGCGTGGCGCGGTCTGGCCGTACCCCAACGGCATGCATCGCGATATCACAGGCATCGTCGGACAGGTTCTCGATCAGTCGGGCGAACGAGCTTTCGATGAAGGCCACGGTCACCCCCAGATCGGCGGCCAAAGCCCGCGCCATATCGATATCGATTCCCTCCAGCGTTCCTGTGCGCGGATTGCGGTAGGTGATGGAATAGTAATCGGGCCAGATACAGACGCGGAGAACGCCATGCTGCCGGATCGTCGCCTCGCGATTATCGGCGGCCAGGGCAGAGGTTCCGGCAGCCCCGACGATCTGAGTGAATGTGACGGCAATCATGGCCGCCCACCACCGGCAGCAAACCGACATTTGCCTTCCCTTTCCGATCATGGGTCGGCCCCCAAGACAAGAACGCCGAATATCACCCATTTCTTGATCTTGAGTTATTTTTAGACATCGTACCAGTCAAGACAAGAGATGCGAGCAGAACGCCCTTGTCCTGGTGGTTCCGTCACGGGACACTTGACCTCCCGACCAGCTTCTGGCGCTGATGGATATGCCATGACCATTCCACGTCCCAAGCTCGCCAACCTTGCCCGCGCCCTGCACCATCGCAATTACAGGCTGTTCTTCGCAGGACAGCTAATCTCTTTGATTGGCACATGGATGCAGACCGTGGCGCAGTCATGGCTGGTCTACCGCCTGACCGGCTCCGCCGAGTTATTGGGACTGATGGGATTTGCCGCCCAGGGACCGGTCTTCCTGCTCACCACCCTGGGCGGTGTCGTCGCCGACCGCTTCGACCGCCACCGTATCATGCTGATAACCCAAACCTGCGCGATGGTGCTCGCGGCAATCCTGGCCACCCTGACCTTAACCGAGCGGGTTCAGGTGTGGGAATTGTTCGCGCTGGCCACGCTGCTGGGAATCTCGAACGCATTCGACATCCCTGCCCGCCAGGCGTTCGTGGTCGAAATGGTCGGGCGGGACGACCTGCCGAACGCCATCGCCCTTAATTCCTCGCTCTTTAACGGTGCCCGCTTGTTCGGCCCGGCCATCGCCGGGCTGCTGGTGGCCGCTGGAGGCGAAGGATGGTGTTTTGCCGTCAATGCGGTCAGCTATCTCGCGGTAATCTCAGGCCTATTGGCGATGCGCCGCCATCCAGAGCCGATTTTGCCGAGCCAAGCCAGCGTCCTGGCCCATGTCCGCGAAGGGTTCGCCTTCGTCGCCAGCCATATCCCGATCCGTGCGCTGATGCTATTGCTCGGCATCTCAAGCCTGATGGGGATTTCCTACACCGTATTGATGCCGATCTTCGCCGACCGCATTTTAGGCGGAGGACCGGCTGGACTGGGCATTCTGATGAGCGCCTCAGGCCTGGGGGCCTTGAGCGCCGCCATTATTCTGGCGGCGCGTGGCAAACTCCAGGGACTGGAAACCTGGGTCGCCCATGGCTCAATCGCCTTCGGCTTGGCACTGGTTCTATTCAGCCTATCGCCCTGGTTCTGGCTCTCCGCCGCGATTCTGGTCGGCGCCGGATTTTCCTTCATGGTTCAGATGGCAGCCTCGAACACTCTTATCCAGATGATGGTCCCCGACCGATACCGGGGCCGCACCATGGCGCTTTACTCGATGATGTTCATCGGGATGGCCCCGTTCGGCGCGTTGCTGGCCGGATTGTTGGCGGGACGGATCGGCGCGCCACCAACGGTAGCGCTGGGCGGATTGATCTGCGCTGCCGCCGGGATCGTGTTCCACCGCCATCTGCCGGGGCTACGCGCAGAACGGCAACGCCGCAGCAACGATCCGCTGTAGGGTTTTGTCCATCTACTGCACGGAGCGGGTCAGCGCCAACGCCAACCCCTCGGCGGAATGGCCAGGATCGAGGGTGGCGCGGAACCGTCCGTCAGGACCGATCAGGTATAACAGCGCAGAGTGATCGATCGTGTACAGATCCGGGGCACTGCCTTCGACCTTGACCGAATAAACCCGATAATTCTTCTTCACTTTGGCGATGTCGTCGGAACTACCCGTCAGGCCGACAATCGCGGGACTGAAGGCGGAGACATACTGGCGCATCACCGCAGGAGTGTCGCGCTCGGGATCGAGGGTCACGAAGATCGGCACGATCTTGGCGGCTGTCGCGGGATCGAGGCGATCCAGCGCCCCCGCCAGGACGGTCAAGGTGGTTGGGCAAACGTCGGGACAGAACGTATAGCCGAAAAAAACCAACATGAAGCGACCGCGGTAATCGCGGTCGTTCACAGGCTTTCCCGTTTGATCGGTCAGAGCGAAGCCGCCTTCGAACGGAGAAGACGCCACCAACGCCACGCCCTGACCGATCCGCTCGGACAAGCCCGGACTGAGCGCCACGACCAGAATCAGCGCGATGGCCAGCGCCGCGACCAGCCCGGCAGCCTTTACAGTGTTATTGATCACCGTGAGCCCCCGGTTTGGAGATGGGACCGGGCAAGGTAGCAACCGGAACCTCGATCTGAATCGCACCCGCTTGCTCAAAGGTAAGAGTCAACGGTAACCGGGCACCGGGAACAACCGCCGCCGGATCCAGTCCAAACAGCATCACATGGTCGCCGCCCGGTTTTAGCTCGACCCGCCCCTGCTCCGGTACGGCGATCGAATCGACCTTGCGCATCCGCATCACATCGCCATCGCGCAGATGGGTATGCAGTTCGACCGCCCGAGCGGCGGGAGCCGCGGCGGCGATCAGGCGGTCGGCGGGGCCGTGGTTTGTGATGGTAAAGAAGGCGGCACCGTTACCTCCATCAACAACTGGGGGCCGCAAGAAAGACCCGCTGATCTCGATATCGGCAGCGAGGGCGGGCAAAGCAGCCAGGCCCAGGGCCAAAGCACCAACGGCAACGGCGAAACGCTTCATATCGCTCTCCTTTTTCGTGGGCCAAGCCAGGATTCGATCCGCGAAACGGCCCGCTCTAACTCATCGGTTTCCTTCGCGAAGCAAAACCGAAGATGGGAGCGAACTGCGCCGCCTTCATAAAAGCTGCTGAGGGGGATCGTGGCGACTCCAGCCTCGACGGTCAAACGTCGGCACAGATCGTGATCGTCACCCCCTCCCCCTAAACTGGCGATACCGACACACAGGAAATAGGTGCCGTCACAGGTTAATACCTCGGCCCCCAGCCGCTGCAACCCGGTCGCCAATACATCGCGGCGGCGGCGAAGGGTTGCCTTCAATCCATCGAAATAATCGTCGCCCAGCCGAAGGCCGAAGGCGACCGCGCTTTGCAGCATGGGGGGCGTGGTGAACGTCAGGAACTGATGGGCACGAGCCACCGGCCCGAGCAAAGCGGATGCGGCGGTGACATAACCGACTTTCCACCCGGTGACGGAAAAAGTCTTCCCTGCCGAACCGATGCGCAGGCAACGCTCGCGCGCCTGGGGAAATGTCATCAACGGGACGTGAACCACATCGTCGAAGGTAATGTGCTCGTAGACCTCATCACACACCGCGATCAGGTCGTGACGGTCGAGCAGGTCGGCGAGGAAGCCAAGTTCGTCGCGATCAAAGACCTTTCCAATCGGATTCATCGGGCTGTTGACGACGATCAGGCGGGTACGAGGTGTGATCGCGTCGAGAATCTGCTGACGCGGCAAATCCCAATTCGGCGGATCGAGTCGTATCGGCACCGGCACGCCACCCGCGCGGCGGATTGCGACGCCATAACTGTCGTAGGCAGGCTGGAACACAATCACCTCGTCCCCCGGATTGATCAGGGCGAGGAAACAATCGGCCAAAGCCTCGGTTGCGCCCGAGGTGATCAGCACCTCGGTCTCGCCATCGACCTCCAGCCCCCAAAAACGGCGGTTAGCCTCGGCCACTGCCTGACGCAAGGCCGGCACCCCCATCATCGGCGGGTATTGATGGGAGACCTCGCCCAGAGCGCGAACAGCGGCCTCAACCACTCCCGGCGGCTCCATCCCCACCGGAAAGCCCTGGCCAAGATTGATCGCGCCATGAGTGGCGGAAAGACGGGACATCTCTTCGAAGACCGAAGTTCCGCAGGTTGCAAAAACGGGATGCACGGCGACTGAGGCTCCGAAATCAAGACGTCAAAATAACAGAATAGCTGATTTATACGCCCCTCGCACCCGTCGATGAAGACCATCTCGATCCGACAAAATTTAATTTAAAATCAAATTATTAGACGTAATCTCCCTACCCACTGCATGAAGAATTCGGAGCGGGCCTCGGAATCGGCGTAGAGACCAACGCAGGATAAGGCAGAACGGTCTACACCTTGCACCGTTACACAGGGGTCCATATCATTGTCAGTCGATGACGCGACCGGAACCAAGATGAACACCACAAAATCGCAAACATCCGACTGTCCCGGCAAAATGTGCGCCCGCGACCGCATCCTGGCCGCGGCGGCAGATTTGTTTTATCGGGAAGGAATTCGCGCCGTCGGCATCGAGGCCGTAATCGAAAAAGCGGGCGTGGCAAAGATGAGCCTCTACCGCTCGTTTCCATCAAAGGACGATTTGGTGGCGGCATTTCTGGCCGACCGTAACCGGCGTTATTGGCTGTGGTGGGACGAGATTGTTGCCGCCGGCGATGCTTCGCCCCGAGTACAATTGTCCAACCTATTCAAGGCCTTGTCGCAACGCGTTTCCAGCCCGGATTACCGTGGCTGCGCTTTCGTTAACACCGCGATCGAATTCCCCGATCCCAGCCATCCCGGCCATGCCGTCGCCCTGGCCAACAAACGCGAATTACGCCACCGCCTCACCCTGCTGACCTCGGCTCTAGGGGTTGCCTCTGCTCAGAGCTTGGCCGATCAATTGATGCTACTGATGGAGGGGGCCTACAGCCTGGGCAACACCCTAGGCCGAGACGACAGCCCTGTAACGTCTGTCACCGCAGCCGCCGAGGCCCTGATCGACGCCGCCGTCCGAAATTAGACACACCAATTATAACCATTTGCATATGGCTTACGGTGTGATAAAATCTCAAATGTAATTTGCGGCTCCTGCGATAGGGAAGACGGGAATGCTGGCGGCGCTCCACAACCTAAAGATAAAAGTCAAGATCACCCTGGCATTCTCCGCAGTGATGCTTGTCATGATAATTAACGCTGGCATCAATCTGATCGAAATGGCGGATATGAACCGGGCTGGCGTTGATCTCAACGAAAACTGGCTTCCCAGCGTCGATGTCCTTGCCCGCCTGGAAACAATGATGGTCGAGCATCGGGTGCGCGAATTGGCTCACATTACCGCCACAACCCCGGCCGCCATCGCAGAGCAAGATCAGAAAATAGCCCAGCAACGCGAACGGATCGTTGGAGCACAAAAAGAATATGAAGCTCTAATCGTATCGAGTGAAGAACGCGCGATTTACGACAGATTTATAAAAAATTGGGAACTTTACCTTCAGGAAACGGAGAAAGTTATCAGCCTGTCACGACAAGGATTAAAAGCTGAAGCAAGAGAGCTTCAGCTAGGGAACGGATATGTTCTTTACACCAATTCACGAAACGTTCTCTTAGAGGATGTGAAATTAAATAAGGCCGGTGCGGCTCAGGCCGCAAAAAATCTGGCTATCGGATACGATAACGCGCGACTGACTATGTTCATCGCTCTGGCTGTGATGGGGACGATGATCGTTTTCATGGCGGGAACCCTGCGCGGTGCAATCGCCCAGCCGATCAACACGATGACCGAGGCAATGCGTCGCTTGGCCGAAGGGGACCACGACATCGAAATCCCTGCGCGTGAACGGCGAGATGAAATCGGCCTGATGGCCAAAGCGGTCCAGGTTTTCAAAGACAATGCAATTCGCACCGAACGGTTGGCAGCCGAGCGCCAGTCAGAACAACTGGCACGCGATGAACGCACTCGGAGGATTGAGAATCTAACCGGCGATTTTGATCGTGCCATCGGCAATGTTCTCGACATGGTGTCGCAGGCAGCCGCGCAGATGGAAAACACGGCCCAGGTGATGACATCGAATGCCGACCGTTCAAATCAACAGGCGTCCAACGTAGCCGCCGCCACCGAACAGGCTTCGGCTAGTGTCCAGACCGTCGCCAGCGCCGCCGAGCAATTGTCAGCTTCAATCTCGGAAATCGGGCGTCAGGTCGAGCAATCCTCCCGCGTATCGCGGACCGCAAGCGAGGAGGCCAGCCGCACCAATGAGACCGTGCAGGGATTAGCCGACAGTTCGGCGCGGATTGGCGCGGTGGTCAATTTGATCAACGACATCGCATCGCAAACCAACCTTCTCGCGCTCAACGCGACGATCGAGGCGGCACGGGCAGGCGATGCCGGCAAGGGCTTTGCTGTCGTTGCGGGCGAGGTCAAGCACCTCGCCAATCAGACTGCCAAAGCGACCGAAGAAATCGGCGCCCAAATCAGCGCGGTTCAGTCTTCGACCGAAGCGGCAGTTACCGCGATCGGCGCCATCGTCAACCGTATTCAGGAAATCAACGGCATCGCCGGAGCCATTGCTGCGGCGGTTGAAGAACAATCGGCAGCCACCGCCGAAATCGCCCGCAATGTCCAGCAGGCGGCGCAAGGAACAAACGAGGTCGCATCGAACATCGGCGGCGTGTCGCAATCGGCGGCGGAAACCGGCGAAGCGGCGGCGCAGGTGTTGATCTCCGCCCGCTCACTATCGCAGGATGCCACCGAAATGAAGTCGGTGGTGGTCCGTTTCCTTGAGAATGTCCGCGCTGCCTGAGTGAGCGCGACGCTTCGGTTTTGGACATGTTCCACTGGACTTCGTTGCGACCGGCGCGGAAGAATGAGGGCAATCAAAAAGCGGGCGGGTCAAAGCCCGCTCCCCCTCACGTCAGGAAGACCGCAGATCATGACCCTGCCCGCTCCCCAAGCCCCCGACTGGCTCGATGCTGGCCGCATTCGCTCTGCCCTGGCCCGGAATGCGGCCGAGGATAACAAACGGGTTGCCGAGGTTTTAACCAAAGCACGCGAGTTGAAAGGGCTAGATCTTGACGATGTTGCGGTGTTGGCCGCACTGACCCGCCCCGATCTGATTGAGGAAATGTATGCTACGGCCAAGCAGATCAAGGAGGCGATCTATGGCCGCAGGATGGTATTCTTCGCGCCGCTTTACATCAGCAACCGATGCAGCAACGAATGCCTGTACTGCGCTTTCCGCGCCAGTAATAAGGCTCTGGTCCGCCACACCCTGAGCCAAAAAGAGATTGCCCGCGAAACCGAGATCCTGATCAGTCAGGGACACAAACGGGTGCTGATGGTCGCGGGCGAATCCTATGCCGCCGCTGGCGGCTTCGGTTATGTGCTGGACTCCATCGCCACCATCTACTCGGTGCAAAAGGGTGCCGGGGCCATTCGCCGGGTCAATGCCAATCTTGCCCCCCTGACCATTGAGGAATTCCGTGCCTTGCACGGCGCGGGAATCGGCACCTATCAGCTGTTTCAGGAAACCTATGACCGCGAGGTCTATGCCGCGACCCATCCCAAGGGGCGCAAGGCCGATTTCGATTGGCGGGTAACCGCGTTCGACCGCGCCATGACAGCCGGGATCGATGATGTCGGAATGGGAATTCTGTTCGGACTGGCCGACTGGCGCTTTGAGATTCTGGCGCTCATCAGTCACATCGCACATCTGGAGGAACGGTTCGGCGTCGGCTGTCACACCATCAGCGTTCCCAGAATGGAACCGGCCAGCGGGTCCGATATGGCGACCTGCCCCCCTCAACCTGTTTCGGATGAGGACTTCAAGAAGCTGGTGGCGATCCTGCGCCTTGCCGTTCCTTATACCGGGTTGATCATGTCAACACGGGAAAACGCGGAGATGCGGCGCGAGACCTACGCCCTGGGCGTGTCCCAGATTTCGGCGGGATCGCGGACCAATCCGGGCGGCTATGCCGACGAACAGCGGTTCGAGTCGGGCCAGTTCCAGCTTGGCGATCACCGCAGCCTGGAAGAGGTGGTCCAGGACATCGCTCAGATGGGCTACATCCCGTCTTTCTGCACCGCTTGCTACCGGGTCGGACGGACCGGCGGGGACTTCATGGATCTGGCGAAGACCGGCGAGATCAAGGAAAAGTGCGGTCCCAATGCCGTTGGAACCTTCCTTGAATATCTGCTCGATTACAGCGGCCCAGCCACGCTGGCCGCCGGTGAGAAAGCCATTGCCGCCGAAATCGCGGCAATGGACACCAAGGACGGACGGGTAGCGCAACGGCTGGCTGACATGGTTCGGGCTGGCAAACGCGACGTATTCTGCTGACGATGGCGCGTCACGAACGCGACCTGTTGGGTGAGCGCGAGGTTCCCGACGACGTTCTGTGGGGGATTCACACCCTGCGGGCGGTTGAAAATTTCCCGATCAGCGGACGACCGCCCGCCCCTGCCCTGATCCGGGCGATGGCCCAGGTCAAGGCTGCGGCGGCGCGGACCAACCGCGATCTTGGCTTCCTGCCTCGCCCCATCGCCGATGCGATCCTGGACGCCTGCGCCGAACTGGCCGATGGAAGCCTGAACGGATCGATCGTCGTCGATGCGCTTCAGGGGGGGGGCGGGAACCTCGCTCAACATGAACGTTAACGAGGTTCTCGCGAACCGCGCCGAGGAAAAGCTGGGCGGGCAACGCGGAACTTATGCTCAGGTTGACCCGCTCGACCACGTTAACCTGCATCAATCGACCAACGACGTCTTTCCTACCGCGATCAAGGTGGCGGCCATCGCCCTGCTGAAGCGGTTGGAACCGTCGATCGCGGCGCTTCAAACCGCGTTCCAGTCGCGTGAGGCCGCCTTTGCCGACGTGATCAAGATCGGCCGCACCCAACTTCAGGACGCCGCGCCGATGAGTCTCGGAGCAGAAGTCTCTGCCTGGGCTGAAGCGTTGTCGCGAGACCGCTGGCGGGTTTTCAAATGCGAGGAACGACTTCGGGTGGTTAATCTGGGCGGCACCGCGATCGGCACCGGGCTGAACGCACCGCGCGATTATATCTTCGCCGTAATCGATTCCTTGCGCGCGGAGACCGGCTTCAACCTTTCTCGCGCCGAGAATTTGGTCGATTGCACCCAGAATGCCGACCCGTTCGTCGAGGTCTCCGGCATTCTGAAGGCACATGCCACCACTCTGTTCAAGATTTCATCCGATTTGCGCCTGCTCGCCTCTGGTCCACGGGCCGGGCTGGGGGAGTTGATCCTGCCCGCCGTTCAGGCTGGGTCCAGCCTGATGCCGGGTAAGGTCAATCCGGTGATCGCCGAGGCCGTTGGCCAAACCGCGCTCTACGTTATCGGCAACGATGCGATGGTAACGGCGGCGGCAATGTCGGGCCAGTTGGAACTCAATGCGTTTCTACCGCTACTGGCCGAGGCGCTGTTGTCGAGCCTATCAGCACTGGAGGCGGTCAACCGACTGTTTACCGCCCGCTGCGTCGAGGGGATCGAGGTCGATCGTACCGTCTGCGCCGGGCATGTCGCTGCGTCGTGGACGACGGTGACCGCCCTGGTGCCGCTGATCGGACACGAACGTGCCGCCACCCTGGCCGCCACGGCGCGGGCCACCGGCCGGCCGGTAGTTGAACTGGCGATTGAAGCTGGACTGGCCGATGCGGCGACGCTGAAGCGGCTGCTGTCGCCCCAGGCGATGGTAGCGCTAGGATATCGTGGATAGGGAGAGAAGACCGAATATGCAAGACACACCCCGCGGATTACGCCTGCATATCGGTCTGTTCGGTCGGCGCAATGTTGGCAAGTCCAGCCTGATCAACGCCCTGACCGGACAGAACGTTTCGATCGTCTCCGACATACCCGGCACCACCACTGACCCGGTAGAGAAGCCGATCGAAATGGCTCCGATCGGCCCGGTTCTGTTTGTCGATACCGCTGGCATCGACGATGACGGCGCGCTGGGGGGAGAGCGGGTCCGCCGTACCGAAACAATTCTTGAGCGGGTGGACCTCGCCTTGCTGGTGGTTGGGCCGGATGGATTCGGTCCGTTCGAAGCCAGACTGACCGAGACTCTGCGCGCTCGCTCTACGACCACTTTGGTCGTAATCAACAAAAGCGATCTGGGGGCACCCACTCCCGCCCTGTTGGAGGCGGCAAAAGCCGCCGGTCGCGAGACCTTGACCGTTTCCGCCCAGACAGGAGCCGGTCTCGACGTCCTGAAACAGACCATCGCCCGGCTGGCTCCCGAAGCTCGGCTGGAAGAGCCACGTCTGGTCGGCGATCTGGTTCCTGCTGGGGAATTAGCGGTTCTCGTCGTTCCCATCGACCTCGGGGCACCGAAGGGACGACTGATCTTGCCGCAAATCCAGGTGATCCGCGAGATTCTCGACAGCGATGCGATGTGCATGGTGGTCAAGGAACGCGAACTCCCGGACGCGTTGCTCCGGTTAGGCCGCCCGCCAAAGCTAGTGATTTGCGATTCTCAGGTGGTCCTGAAAGCCGCCGCCGACACGCCGCCGCAAATTCCGCTGACAACCTTCTCGATCCTGATGGCTCGATTTAAGGGTGACCTGAACCGACTGGCCGCCGGTGCGGCGGCGATTGAGCGATTACGACCCGGCGACCGTGTGTTGATCGGCGAGACATGCGGGCATCATCCCCTTGCCGACGATATCGGCCGGGTCAAGATACCGCGCTGGCTCAATCAATATGTCGGTGGCGGACTGATAACCGATGTGGCGGCGGGAAAGGACTTCCCCGACGATCTATCGCCTTATTCCCTGATCATTCAATGCGGCGGATGCACCGTGACACGGCGGCACATGCTGGCCCGACTTGACCGCGCCGGATCTCAGGGGGTGCCGATGACCAATTACGGGGTCGCGATTTCATTGCTCCAGGGGGTTTTACCCCGTGCCCTGGGCTGTTTTCCTGCCGCGCTGACGGCGTTCGAGCGGGCGAGAGGTGTCGGACAATGACGATAGCCCTATCCCACGCCGAGATCGTCCGGTTGCTGGGCCTGACCGACCCGGCCGCCATCGAGGAATTGCGCCGCTCGGCTTACGATCTCACCACGGAAACGGTTGGAAACGCGGTCCATTACCGGGGGATCGTCGAGCTGTCGAATCGCTGCGCGCTCGACTGCTACTATTGCGGGATACGCCGTAGCAACCGCGAGGTCGAACGCTATGGCCTCGACCGCGATGAGGTCATTGAAGCGGCTTTGTTCTGTGCGGAGGCCGGATACGGTTCGTGCGTACTCCAGGCCGGGGAACGGCGGGATGAGGCATTCATCGCCTTCGTCGAGGAGTGCGTCGCGGAAATCCGTGCCCGGTCCCTGAGCGAACGATTGCCGCAGGGGTTGGGGATTACCCTGTCGCTGGGCGAACAGAGCCTGGAAACCTATCGCCGCTGGCGCGATGCCGGGGCCCACCGCTATCTGCTGCGGATTGAAACGAGTAATCCGGCGCTGTTCGCCACTCTCCATCCTCCCGCCCAACATTTTGAGACACGGGTTCGAGCGGTTGACGATCTGCGCACTGCCGGGTTCCAGGTTGGGACCGGAGTCATGATCGGCCTGCCCGGCCAGACCCTCGACGATCTCGCCGCAGACATCGCTTTTTACGGCCAGCGTGATATCGACATGATTGGGATGGGGCCTTACCTCCATTCACAGGGCGGTTCGATGCCCGCCTCGGCGATGATGGCGCGCGAACCGCTGCTTGCTCTGGGCCTCAAAATGATCGCGGTCACCCGACTCGCCCTGCCGACCCTCAACATTGCCGCAACCACCGCATTGCAGGCTCTGGTCGAGGATGGACGTGAGCGTGGCATCACCTATGGTGCCAACGTCACCATGCCCAATGTCACCCCACGCGGTGTCCGTCGCAACTACCAGCTTTACGACGGCAAGCCCTGTCTGGACGAAGGCAGCCTGGAATGCCGGGGCTGCCTGGAACGTCGGGTGATCGCCTCCGGACGCCGAGTCGGCTGGGACGAATGGGGCGATTCTCCCCATGCCCGACGCCGGTTGCCGATTACCGTCACAGCCAAATAACCCTCTCCGGGGACTACCCGCCGTCGTCGGCGCGCATGATCACCAGCCACTTGGCGATGCAGCGCATTGACCTCAGCCCGCAGGGTATCGCGTACCCGCAGCATCGCTTCGGTGAGGTGCTGGTGATTGAGGAAGAAAACGGAGCAGAATGAACGTGTTCACCGCGTCCAAAATCAGCCGCTGCGCTACACCGGGCCTGTCGTAGAGTTACAGTTGACCAAAACGCAGAGAGCGGCCTGTTGGGCCGCTCTTCTAAGTCGTCGAATTCTTTGAAAAATTTGGTCGGAGCGACAGGATTCGAACCTGCGACCCCCAGTCCCCCAGATACATGCACCGAAGAAAATGTATTTATTTTCAATTAGTTGAAAGTAGATAAATAGGCTGATTTTCGTTCAATTCGGACGTCCAGTCCCTCACAAATTCCCTCACACGGGGGATCGCTGAAATCATCCCCCTCCCCGCTAGCCTATCCTGACCGGATTGCGCCTCATTTCGGTCGTCAGTTTGATCTTAGCAACGTCTCCATAGCGGACGCGCCCGGTCAGCCCTTGCTTACCGGATGCTGGGGAGGCTACGCTTACGTTGCACAGGCGGAGTGGCGCTTTTGGCGGCGGCCTCGTATAACGAGGTGCAGACTGCACGCACTTATTCAGCGTTTATGTTCGTTGCGATAAACATCCTTGGTTGTAATATCTGGGCGAACTTTTCGGAGAGGACTATGCTTGAACATTTCCTGATTGCAATGGCCGCGCATGCCACAGTGGACATCTCGAAGGAAGCGCTTAAGTTCGCGTTCGACTATGTGGCGGCCCGTCGCCCCGATCTTGCTAAAGCCGCTGCGCAAGCGGAGGCCTCCGGCAACCTTCAAGATATCGAGAAGGTTTTCCGGGACGCCGTGGGCGTGATCGTCGCCGAGGCGTCCAACGGATCGATCAAGATCGATGCGGGAGTGCTGGAAGCTCTCAACGGGATCAAATTTGACCACCAGCACGGTGAAGTCCAAATCGCAGGAGCACGGATTTCCTCCAAGCTGCTTGTGACTGGCGGTGGCGCCGGTGCCTCTGGCAAAACGGTGATTGGAGGGAATACCTCGTTGCGCAGCCAGGGAACCTCTATTGAGGTTGGAGCCGGGTGTTCCATCGTCATGACCGGCGGCGCGACCATCAAGCAGACCTGAAACTCCGCCGCAGCTAGGCGCTTGGTTCGCTGGGGTGTAACCCAGCACTTGATATCGATGTTATGGCCACCGGAGGACCGACCGAACTCAGGAGAGGGGGCTTGGCATACCTGCCCGGCTCAAAGTCCAATTTCATCGATACGCGGCAGAAACCCGCCCTCCCGGACTCGGCCCAATGTCGCCATCTCCAGAATCAAAAAAGCCGCCGACCCCGTGAGGGATCGGCGGCAGACGTATTTGATATCGCTCAGAGCGCCCCGACGCTATCGGCCACCGTCGCCAGTTCGGCCAGGGCGGCGGCGAGCGCCTCGGGCGGGGGATCGTACCCGCCATTGACCGCGACCACCGCGCCGATCACCGCAGGCAGGGATTGCAGCGCTCCGCCCCCCGCCGCGATCAGCGCCACCTCAGGCTCGACATCCGAGCCGTGCGCGGCATCGAGCAGAGGGACGATCTGGCTGATCAGATTGGACACCGCCGCAATCGCCGCCGATTTGGCCTGATCGCCAACATCACCCCCGGCTGTCAGCACCTCGATCTGGGATCGTACACCGCTGGCCAGCGCCAGGGCACCGGCCCGGATATCGGCCCGTACCGCCTCCGATAGACCGGGGGTGGCTGCGGTCTTGGCCACCACCCGCTCGACCGCGATCACGGTCTTGATCTCGACATAGGCAGTCTGGGCCGCGCTCCACTCGGTGCCGCCGGTCTGTCCGGTCCCGGCGCAGGCCGACAGGCTACCCGCCGCAAGCACCGTCAGCACCAGGGCAACGGCTCCACCCCGCCCTGCCCTGGTGGCCGCATTGCGGGCGTGACCGACATTGATTGCCAGCCACGACAGCAGGCGGCGCGGCCAGATCCACAGCGACCCAGTCGCGGGCTGGGGGATCGCCGCATCGAGAGCCGACGCGACCGCGATCACTCCGGGCACGGCCAGCGCCGCGACCTGGGGCGAGACACCCAGCGCGGTCAGGATTGTCACCAAATCAATATCCATGGATCAAAGCCCCTCCATTGGGCACAAAAAAACCGCCTCCGGGATCGGGGCGGCGAGACAATCGGGGTGAGTCAGTCGGGAGAGCAGCGGCACCGGAGTGCAGGTAGACTCCCCGCAAGCAACCTCATATGCTTTGACTTACTCAACTAATGGATAGCACTCATGCAGAGCTTCTTTCACTGTGCCCCTATACCCCTTCGTGCGGGTAGCATCATCGAGCCCGGAAATTGGGGACGGATCGTTCGTCTGTATCAACCAAACTTTGGAAATTACGCAGTTGCCTTCAGGGAGAAGGTTCTTGAGGAAATTCGTCTGAAAGAATTTCCACACAAACCAAGTCGGCTTGAATGTTGCTACATGGTTCCGAGCTATGAAATTGCCAAAACATATCAAAACAGGGCTGACAGCAGAACATTGCTGATATATGAAGTTGAATTATTATACACTGACACACCTAATCACATCGGCGACTGGACGTATTGCTATCCAGTTGACGACAGCTACTATTTCGATGAGATGGAGGAATGCGCACGTCAATACTGGCGTGGGGAAGGAGTTGGGAATACGGAGATTTTGGTGAATTCGCCCATCCGCATCCTCCGGTGCGTGGATGCCTCGTCTCCACGATGCCCAGATCCTGCATACCCCCCCAAACCAGATGCGAGAAAGAAGTGATGTCGTCCATTTATTTGTGCCTCATGAATATTGGAATGGTGGAGCGAGCGGTGGGGATTTACCCCCGGCGAATCATGTCGGCGAGACGGATCGCGCGGTCACCGACCTGACCCGCCCATTTGCTGTTGAGCGCCTCGGCCGCAGCGCCGGGATAGTCCCCGATCGACAGGGCGTAGAGCATCCGCTTAAACCCCAGCAACCGGGGGACACCCATCATCGCCATATTGATTAAGGCCCGCTGACGAGCGTCGGACAGCTTGCGCCAAAACGGAATCGCGCGGTCCAGTTCGGCGGCGATCACAACGATATCATTGTCAAGAAGGACCATTGCCTCATCGGCAGTGATGCCCCGGTCCTCGATATTCCGGCCGACACCAATGGTCAGCTTCCCGGCCGTGCAGCGGTAGGGCTTGAGCTTGAGACCTTCGTCGCGGATCAGCTCGCGCCGCAGCGCCAGCACGTCATACGTCGTCATGCTTAGGTGTCTCCGGATGGGTCGTGGCGTGGCGGACATAGGCCACCAGCACCTCGATCAGATTGAGAGCGGCGGGCAGTCTGATAGGACGCCCGTCGCTATGGATGCGGCACCCGTCTTCGGGATGCCATGTGGCATAGGCGTCGATTCGTGGCGGCGGGACATCATCCATCATCCCGCCCCCGTCCCGGCTCCAGGCGCTGGCGGCACGGCGCTTGTGCGCGAGCGCCAGACCCGGACCACGACGATCTCCAGCCCGCGCGGGCCGAGCCAGCCCAGGACCACCCCGGCCCCCGCCGCTTGACCGGGCGACAGGGTGAGATAATCGACCAGCGCCCACGTCAACAGGGCCATCGCCCCGATGGTCGGCAGTTCGAGCAGTACTTCCCGCGACCATAGCCGCCGATGCCCCCGGCGGACTTGATCGGCATGCCACGCGAGCCGCCCGGCAAAGACACTGGCGATGATAAGACCGAGTGCAGCCCCGGCTGCACGCGCCCAATCGGGGATGAGAGACAGCGGCATCACGACACCAGCCGCAGCCGCAGGGCGGCGGCCTGGGAATCGAGTTCGGTCAGCCGCGCCACGTCATCGACGGCGGGAGCCGTCCCGGCGGCTTGGGCGGCCAGCACCGCCCGGAGCGGCCGCACCGTCGCCGCGTCGATGGCATCCAGCGCCGCCAAGAGCGGGGCATTGACCCGCGCCTTGCGCTCCGAGTCGGTCTCGGGCCGGGTGTCCCAGACCTGAACAATCCGACCGTCGATCACCGCCGGATGCCAGCCGGTGACGATCCGGGACGGATCGGTCGGGGCATCGACCGCCACCGCCAGGGCGCGCAACTCATCATCGGGGAGCGGGTGCAGTGCCCATGCTCCCGCCTCCCACACCGCCATCTGCCCCACCAGGATTTCGGGCGGGGCGCTCTCGACGCACCCGCCGGGAATCAGATACGCCCCCGGCTCCAGCGGGGACGGGTCAGCGGTGACGGCTCCAGCATATCGGCCCGCGCGATCGGTCTGATAGACAATCCGAGCGGGCGTAGGCTCGACAATGCGCCCCATATCACTATATGGCGTCATGATATTCCCATAGTATTTGATGCAGTAGAGGAGCGCGATATTACGCGGACGGCTCTCATTTCCGCCTGTATACTCGGTGTAATTGACCCTTAATCCAGTACCGACGATTGGCGATATTTGCTCGCTGCCCCGCCCACCGATGACCTGACCCACGAGATGGTTGTGATATCTCAACTCGTCAGCCTGCCACGACCCGATCACCCGTCCGCTATCCACGCCGCGCCCATCGTCCACGCCGCGCACAAACTCCCCACGAAGATCGGGCAAATTGAATGTTGTCGATCCATCGCCAGCGCCAAATGTCGCACCGATGGCCGCAAAAAGGTCGGCATAGGTGGTGCGGCTGACCGCCGCGCCGTTGCATTTGAGCCAGCCGTCCGGGGCGGCAGACCGGGCAAAGGCCGCGACCTCACCGATTGCCGCCGTCGCTCCACCGCTACCGCCAGCGAGGTCTGCATCGACCGTCAGGACGCTGGCCGATTTGGCGATCCCGACCCTGACCGATCCGGCAACCGGCGATGCCACCAGCGCCCCCGATGGGGACGTGTAATAAGTAGCGCCGGGCACCAGACCGCCGAGCAGACCGGGGCGGGTGTCACCGGAGAGGACAATCTCACTATTGGCGACATCGGCAATACCCACCACCGGAGCCGCCAGAGGGCCGGGAATAAGCACGGCATCGGCAATAAACAGACCACTAGCCCCATCTCCAGGGTAGTCAGCATTCGCCAACACGCCAGAGGCAGAATAAGCCGAGGTGAGGTGAAGAATAAACCGGGCTTGGTTACCCGCAATGGCGGTTGGACGACCTGTCAGAGTCAATACCCACCCGCCCCTTGGGTGAGGCACCATACTAACTTTAGCGCCAGACGCTAGACCGATTTCTTGCGCATAACACTCTCCAGTATTTAAATTAAATGCCCCGAATGCCCCGTTTTTAAATGTAGAATCGTCCAATACCAAAGTAACGGATGCCCTACCAGCCGGGGCAACCCAAATACTCGCCGTTAGTATTTGGGCGCTATCGCTGCTGATCTGCTGGAACAAGCTCCGAGGGCTTGTGGCATTATTCTCATATATTTTATAAGCGGCGGTCGCCCCGTAAGGCGAAACACTCGCATTCCGACCTACATATATATTATAGGCACTCCAACCAGGGCCATCGAAGTATTCTGGATTTAACAACAGGTTTTTTGGCACTTGAATATTACTTGCGGACCTCGCCCAAAGACCTGCCGACCCACCCCACCGCACCGGGCAGCCGGAAACAACATCCGGCGCAAAGGCGGCACCCTTGATCGTCACCGCGCTGGATGCCTGCTGCCCCGGATCGATATCGATAAACAGGGTGTCCGCCGACAGGGCGATACCCGCGTAGACGCCATCCGCTGCGGGGGCGGTCGAGAGTGTGCCGCTCGCCGACAGATAATAGCGGCTGCCCGGAGTCAGCCCCGCGAACAGTCCGGCCCGGCTGCGACCAAAGCAATAGACGGCACCCTGGCTGACATCCGCAAAGCCCACCGCCAAATCGGCGGCCGTGCCATCGGCCCGTGCCAGGGCAAACTGCCCACTGCCTGCGTCCCAACGCACCGGAGCGCCGTTGACAATACCGGGGGCGAAGGCGGCACGCTGGATCACGACCGCACTGGCCCCCGCCGCGATCATCCGCTGAATCGCCTGCGCCACCTGAGTCAGGTCGGCGGCATTAGGACTCAGCCCCGCCGCCGCGATCAGGTAATGCAGTTCGCGCTGTGGCCACTCGATCGCGGCGGCGGGAACCGGCGAGCCGTCGCGCCCCAGCTCCGGCGACTCGTCAACATAGGGCGCGCCCTCGGCCTCACCCACTGGCGGCGCGTATTTACCCATGATCACACTCCCTTATATGCAAAGATCAAAACGACATGGGCGGGAGCAACACGCCGCAAGCGGCACTCCAGATCTTCGGCCCGCGTGAATTTTCCCAGCCGCTCACCGCACCGGCTCACACCCGCCCTGAAATCGGTGAGGCGCGGCCCTAAAACCGTGATTCGCAGGTAATGGCGATTGCGGTGAGGCCCGCCCAGGACATCGCCGCAGCGGGATTTGCCGCAGATAAATGGCCTAAACTCTTTGATGGCCACGGCATATCCGAGGCGGATGGCAATCGCCTGCAAATACGCGACCGACGCCCCGCCCCGAGCGGTGATGGCATCGACCACCGCCGCCCGGCGCTCCTGCACCGTGGTGGCGATCCCGGCCGAGCAGGCATCGGGCAGACCGGCCTGCCTCTCCCAGGCAGACAGCATCTCGCGCGTCGAGCGCGGATCGGCCTCATCGAGCAGCGAGACCAGCCGGGTGTGAGCCCTGGCGCACTCCGCCGCCAGCCCCCGCAGAATCGGATCGTCCACCGGCCAAGCCGGGCCGGGCGGGCGCAGCGCCAGCAATTGACGGTAATAATCCGTGGCATCGGCGGCGATCAGGTCAGCCACGTCACCCTCCCCAGGCTCGACATCTGCCCGGCGGGCAAGATCACGTCAGCCGCCGGGGCCGCCAGTTCGTGCCAGACCTCCCCGGCGGCAGTGCTGATCGCCTCATCCAGCCGCGAGCGGCGGATATGATTAGCTGGTGCGGCCTCGCGCCGCAAAAAGTCGGACAGCTCGGCATTGATCGCGGCCCGAATCTCGGGCGTATCCGGGCTGATCCTGATGTGCGGATTAATCGGCACGCTGATCGAGGCGAAGACCGTCACGTCGGCGGTAGCGGGCTTACGCCCCGGAGCATCGATATAGGCCTGGACGCGGGCGACGTCGGCAGCGGTCGGGATAATGTCGTCCCGACCATCCATCACAAAGGTGACATCGACCGTCCCCGCCCCACGTAACCGGGGATAGCACCAGGCACGGGTGACGCCCGGCACCTCCTTGGCCCAGGTCTCGTAATCGGCCGGACACCCCCCATGGGGCGGAGTCTGGACCCGGTCGCGCAACCGGCTGCGCCACGCCTCGACCGCCTCGACCTCCGTGCCGCCGCTGATCTCGCCCGAGACCGCCTTTGCCTGGACCCCAGGCAGCGGGCGGACCAGACTCAAGCTGGCCCCGGCGGGCGCGTTGCCCGCGATCCCCGCGGTGACCGCCTCGATATCGACGGTGACAGAGGGGCCAGTCGCAGTCGCCGAGCTGGTGGTAACGTAATCGACCCCGCCGCGCTGGAGCACGACACCACGGCCGACCTGTGCGCCGATTGCGCATTGCAAGGTGACTGACCCGGTGGCGCGGGATGCCCCCTTACGCGGCACCCCCCACCATGCGGCATGACGGGCTAATGCCGTCTCATTGGCGCTGTCGGGCAAGATCTGATCGCCGATAGCGAGGGCAAAACTGTAAAGCGAGTGCAGGGCATAGCCCGCGACTCGCGCCGTCACAACCGCATCGGCGCGGCGCAACACCTCATCCTCGCCCATCCGGGCCAGCATGTCGGCCAAGGTGCGGTCGAGCAGATCGCCCAGCGTCGGGCGGGTCAATCCGAGATCAGCCATGATCAGTCCCCCAGGCAGACGCAAATGACAGGGCGAGCTGGCTGCCGTCTTTGCGGATAATCACGACATCGAGGACCAGGGTGGACAGGCCGGAGCGCGAGGCATCGACATCGAGCCGGGCCGCCACATCGTCGTCCACCATCCACGCCAGCGCCTCGATTGCATAATCGCGGGCACGGCGGATCACCGACGGGATCAGCGGCTCGCGGGCGAGCTGCCACAGCCGCGACCCCCACTGGTCCGACCCCGCCGCATAGGTATCGGCCCACCACCCCATTCGGGTTGCCCCATCGGGTAGCACATCGTCTGGGGCCGCCCGCCGCCAAGAAAACAGCGACGACACCACCGCACGGATCAGCCGATCCTCGATTGCCACGATCAGCGGGGTCTCGATCCCGTCGATCAGGATCGACAAATCCTGGGCATAGACCAGCATCAGGGTATCTCCGGCGGCGTGATCGGGTGGGGCGTCCCCGCCGCCGCCCCAATCGTCCAGCTATTGACGCGATCGGGCAGCCACTCCTCCCCGTGCCCATTGGTCGAGTGGACAAATCGCTCGGTCACGGCGACTCGCAGCACCTTGCCTTCGATCCGCACCTCGCCGCCCGGCAGCAGCAGGATGCGGGCGATCCCATCGGCCGGGCAGTAGACACAGGCAGCGCCCTCGGGCAGATCGCCGGGCCGGGTCCGGCGGTCGGCGACCACCACCGCGATCCCGTGCGAGCGGTCACCGCCGGGAAACAGCACCAGCGGCTCGGCCCCGGCCAGTGGGTGCGAGGTAAAGCCCGCAGGCTCGAAATGCTCGACATCCCCCTTGATCTCGCCCGCCGTCAGGCTGGCCTGGATCGCCTGCATCTTGCCGCCGCCGATGGCGGTCAGTTCGCCCCGTGCCACCACCGCCCGGATACGGGCGAGCAGGCGCGATTCGAGGGCGGCGAGCGCCCGATCGAGCATCGACATCGGATGATCCTAAAATTTGACGATTGTCGGCTTGGACGCGGACGACGCTTGATGGCTCGGAGCCGCGAACGTCACCATCTCCGCCCCCTTGGCCTGACCGGACAGCCCCGCCTCCGGCACCTGGGGAGCCAACTCCCACGCCGCCTTGGGGGCAACCAGCAGCGTTGCCCGCGTGCCGTCAGCCTCGGTCAGGCTGTAAATCACCTCGCCGATCAGCAGATCCAGATCAAAGCCGATGATCGGGTCTTTGACCCGGACCATTTGCCCCGGCTGCCACAAGCGCCCGTCGGCGGCGCGCCAGCCCTGGACGGTGTAGCTGGTCTCGTAGGATTTGGCGGCGCGGTGTGCCGCCTCCCATAACGCCGTCTGGCGGCAGGATTGGGTATCGCCATTGCCGTCGGCGGACAGCACCATGACCCGGTTGCGGCCCACCGCCTTGTCGGTTGCCGACCCTTCCAGCCCCGCCACCGCCGCGCCAAAGGACAGGTCTGACCCCGCCGACTGACCCCGAACGATGTAATGTTTAAAGCGGTCGGTCCAGTCGAGATCGGCCGAGCCGGTCAGGATATTGTCGCCAACCACCAGCGCCCCCCCGGCGCGGGCCGATCCTGCCCGGCACAGCACCAGCCGCCCTTGAGCATCGTCGGTCGCCAGCAATTGTCGCAGGGTCAGCAGACGATCAATGCTGCCCATCACCGTCTCACCGGGCTGGATCTGGTGATCGGACACCACCGCCCCGGTATCGACCGCCGTCACCACCGAGACGCCATAGACCTTGGCGAGATCGGCGGCGATCTGCTCGACCCGGCGATTGGTCCACTGCCCCGGACTGGAGAGCGCGGCGCAATCGACCAGATCGGCGGTTTTGGACCGCCCCCGCACCGATAACGTGATCTCTTTATCGTCGTACTCGATCGGGGTGGCATCGACAAAGCCGGTCAGCACCAGATCGTCGCCGATCCACAGGCGGCACAGATCGCCCGCCTTGACTCGCCGGGACACCAGCGCCACCCCCTCACCCGGCCAGCGGTCGGTGACGCCGAGGCTGAAATCCCGCGCCGCCCGGTCCAGCCCGGCCGAAATCCCGACCGACAGCCAGCCGCCAAACAGCTCACCGCCGACCTCCAATCTAACGGTATCGGAGGGAGCGGGCATGGCAGCAGACCTTTATCGAGAGCGCAACGTCAGGGGGACGGGCGGTATAAACAGCGGGTGAGCAACACCATTACGAGCGAGGATATCGCCCTCACGATCGGCATCGTCATAGCGGTCATAGGCCAGCACCGCCGCCGGGATCGGCTCGGGCGGGGTGACGGTCACCAGCCCCGACGAATCATTTGTCCGGGTCGAGATATCCCGCACCCCAGCAATCCGCAGATCGGTCAAAGCGGCAAAGACCGCCGGATCATCGGTCGCGGCCTGAGCGGCATCGACCCGATTGGCCCAAGCCACCCGCACCTCCCGCGCATCGCCCCGCGATGACCAGTCGGTTTCGGCAATCACCCGCCCGGTCTGGGCCAAAGCCCCCCGCTGAATCAGATCGTTGATGGCCGTCCGATTGGTCGATTGACGCCGACGAGACGCCGTTACCACCGGCACATCAAGCGGCGATGTCACCCGCCCCGCCAGGATACCGAGACCGCCCAGGCTGCCCCCGGTACGGCCCCCCTGGCCGTCACCAAAGCCGCCAAAGAGCCTAAACAGCGCCAGAATACCGCTCGCCAACGACAATGGCGTCGAGATCAAACCGGACAGATTGCCCCGCACCGCCGACAGCGCGTCCACCCCTCCAGACAAGAGCGATCCGCCCACCGCACCGGCAATATCGTCAAGCCCGAGTCCCAGGTCCGACAGCGCCCCCGCCGCCACGAAATCGGGGACCGAGGCAACCGAGAAGCGCGAGGCGAAATCGTCGGCGCTGGCGCTATCGAGCATATCAGCCGCCCCCAGCGTGGCCTGACGGGTCGAGACCGTCGCCGTCGGAGACGACAGCCCATCGTCACGGACGACGGCAAAGCTGATACGGTACAGCCCGCGCTGCTGATGGTCCGAGGAGCACGAAACCTCGCCCTCGACCGCAACTTGCATCGTCGGCCAGCCGGGCAACACCAAATCGGCGGAACCGCCCGCCTCCAACGCGGCGAGCAGCTTATCCCGCGCCGCCTGGGTCTCGGCCCAGAGCTTGCCACCGATCAGCGCGGTAACCGCCAACCGGCGCGGGGCCATCCCCATATCCTCGACGGTGACCTTGTCCCGCTGGGGATAGACATGGACGACGGCGCGCCGCCCACCCTTGGCCTCCTCGGTCTCGACCCTAAACGGTACGCCGCGAAAGCTGCCCATCGACAGATCGGACATTATCTCACTCCGGTCGCTACGGTCCGGTATCCGACATCGGGATTGAGCGACAGACCGGGATGATTGGTCGGCCCGGCATCGACCCGTAGACCGGGCGGAGCATCCGCAAATCGGACGTCGATCCGGCCCATCACCTCGACCTTGACCAGAGTCGCCGCCAAAGCGGGCGACGGAGCCGAGGCCGGGGTGGCGGGACCACCCGATGCGGCAGGGACCGGCGGCGGAGCCACATTACTGTTGGCCGCCACCGCCCCAGATACCGCCTGAGACACATTACCCTTTGTCGCCCCGGACACCGCCTGAGAGACATTATCGTTTGCCGCGCCCACCACCGCCTTGGACACAGCACCGGCAGACACCGCCGATACTGTCTGAGACACCGTCTCCGGCACTTTGATCGACGGGATGGAAATCCCCATAAGATCAAGGATCGGGGCAAACAGGGTTTTCAGCGCCCCCAACACGCTTTTGCCCAAATCGATCAGACCGACAATCGCACCCGCGATATCGCCCGAGATCAGCGAGGTGACAAACGACACCCCCGCCTGCCAGATCGCCTTAATCTGCTCCCACAGCGAGGAGGCCCAGGACACCACCTTGTCCCAATTTTGATAGAGCAGATAGGCCGACCCCGCCAGCGCGCCGATTGCGGCAATGACGATCCCGATCGGGCCGGTGGCGATCAGCAGACCAACCCCCATCCGCACCCCGGCAGCAACGACTTTTGCCGCCGTCGCCGCCATCACCAGCGCCACTCGACCCAGCGCGGCGACGATTTGCGCCGCCGCCACCATCACTCCGGTATTGAGCAGGACAAACAGGCCGATCACCGCGTTTTTCCAGCCGCCAACCGCCTCAACGATGCGCGACAGTTCGGCCCAGCTCCGTTTCGCCCCATCGGCCAGACCGCGCCAATCGATCGCGACCAGATTGTCTTTAAGGCCTTTCAGTGCCCCGACCAAGGCACCGCTGATCTCGGTCGCAACCGCTTTGAGGGTGCCGTCCGCCTCCCACTGATTGATCAGATCGCCCAGCGCCTTCAATTCGCCTTTGATCGCGTCAAAAAACCCGGCATCGCCGATCGCGACCATAAAGCGAGAGACGGTGTCTTGCAGGTTTGACCACATGCCATCCCATGTCTTGGATAGCTTATCCATCGCACCCTGATACTTACGATTCCAAATACCAGTAACGACAGCCTGCAACTGCGCTTTATTATTTTTATTGGCCGATGCCGTCATTTGCTTGCCGTTCTCGACCCATGAATAGGTGATCTTGTTTCCTTCTGTGTTAGCGACGATCCCGAATTCCTTAAGTCGCTCATTTTCGCCGGTCATCGCGTCGGCCAGGGCCTCGACCGCATCGTTAAGTTGTTTACCCAACGCGGCGGCGGCATCACCCGCCGAGCGTAGCGCGCCCTTTTGCGGGTCGATCCCATAGGCCTTGAGCTTGACAAAACTGTCGGTGACCTCAGCCAATTGGTAGGGCGTTTTGGCGGCAAAATCGGATACCCAAGCCATCCCGGCCTTGGCTTTTGCAGCAGACCCCTCGACCGTTTCGAGGATTGCCGAGAATTTTTCGAACTGGGCGCTGGTCTCGACGATCTTTCCGACTCCAAATCCGCTCCCAGCCAGCCCCAAAGCGCCAGCCGCCGCACTCAACGGCCCCAAGGCCTGGGCGACCGAGCCGCCCAGGCCAGCGGTAGCCCGGCCGACATCCCCCCAGGCCTTGATGTGCTGGCCAATCACCTTGTTGATCTTGGACAGCGGACCCGTGACGCGGTCAACCGCGCTAATCACCGCCCGCAGCGCCGCGCTCGTCGCCATGACCTCTATCTCCCCTGCTGTGCCCGCCGGATTTCCTCGCCGATCCGGGCCGCATTGGCCTCATAGATCGCGATTTGATCCAGCGGCAGATCCATCACCACGTCGGCCCCCCAGAAATGGGCGACGTCGAACAGCCGCTCGATCAGCCCGGAGCCTTCGCTTCCGTCTGATCCGACTGCCCGAAAAAACCGACGATCACCCCGAGGGCCTCATTGAAATCCTCCGGTGCGATCTGATCGACCGACGACGGCGGGATACCGCCCAGCCGGGCGATATATTTCGCGATTGCCCCGGCCTGGGGCACCGCCGCCCCCTCGCCCAATTGCAGCGGATAGCCGCAGGCGACGATATCCTTGCCCTTGGGACGGCGCAGCGTCACCGACTCGATCTCGCTTCCATGGGCGGTAATCGGGGCGCTCAAACGGATGGTCACGCTATCGTCGCTCATGATGTCCACTTCCCTGATTTACCGGCGAACAACAGTTTCATGGTCCCCGCGCCGCCGGAAACCTCCTGCTTACCCGACAGATGGGCCTCGGACAGCACCGCGACCTTGCCCGACTTCAATTCGGCGGTGATCGACATCGACAGATTCTTCTTGATCGTTGCCATAGGGAAGTCTTTGGGGACAAAGGCTTCGCACTCAATCGTCGGGATATTGTCTTTCTCGGTAAAATAACCGGGCGCGACGTCTTCGCGCTCGGTTTCGTCGATATTGACGGTCACATCGTCGCTCGACAGTTCAAGCTGGGTCCCATCCACCGAGATATAGACGGTACCGCCAATCGGCTTACCCATGATTGGGGTCTCCTTTAGGTGTATTGCAGCCGGAACTGCGCCAGGACCGCAAAAATCCTGAGCTGATTGACCAAATCGGGCGGATAGAGCACGTCCAGCCGATTGGGATTGGTCGCATTGCGCTCGACGATCAGATTGGCCGCGAATGCCTCGGGGTTTTCGGCGATCCCGTCTCGCTCCAACTCATCGTAGGAGGCGACCAGCTCGCCCCGGACGATATTGGGCGTCACCACGCCGGGACCGATTCGCTTGCCGTCATTGGCGAGCGCATGGCGGCCGTATTTCTGGGTCACCCGCCCCCGCAAAAACTGGAGAATGTAGGACAACTGGACCAAGGTGTTGACGTCGAGATAGGACGGATCATTGACCCCCCAATCGTTGACGCGATAGGTGGTCACCGCCCGCTCGACCCGCAGCACCCCGCCCGCGACATAGGTGGTGGCAACGCCGTGCATCAGCAGCGATTGCCGCTCGCCCATCGTGCGGCGCGATCCCGCCGGAGCCGGATCGATCCCGACCAGCGCCAGAGTCTGAGTCGGACGATGCGGGGCCACCCCCAGCGCCGCCGCATTTTGCGCGCCATAGGCGGCAGCGACCTCCCACACCGGCTGCGGCACCAGCGGCTCGATATCGGCGACCGTGACATGCGGGTCATTGCGGCTATCGCCCCAGGCCACTTGCTGCCCCAGGGTACCGCGCCGCGCCGACCAGACATGGCCGTAGAGCTGGCGGGCATAGGACCACCGCCCCGAAATATCCCCCATCTCGGTACGGATCGCGTCGAGATTGGCGCTGTCGGTATAGGGCTGGATGATATGGGCGTAGGCCTCGTCCCCCATCGCGGCAATCGCCCCGGTCAGGGCCGGATCGCCGCTACCGCCGCTCATCGCGGCAATCGTCAGCGACAGACCGGACGGATAGGCCTCGCCCCCCAGCACACCCCGGCGATTGGGGATCAAGGTGACATCGTTGCCGAGCGTCCCCTTGTGCCGCGCCGTCAGGCTGACGATTGCCGCCGCCGCCGTTGCCGTCACCGGCAGATCGGTTGCGGCATTGATCGCGGCGGCCAGCGCGGTTGCGACCTGCGCCACACTGTCGGCGGTCGCCACCGCGATCTGCACCTTTTGCCCGGCGACATACAGGGTCAGCGTCCCGGCGGCACTGGCCGGGCCGACCACAGTGACCGTCCCGGTCGCGGCGACACCGGCAGCGGCATCGGACAGCGGGATGCACCAGATTTCGCCGACCGGATCCTGAGCCCGCGCCACCGCATGCATCCGCGCCAGCATCGAGCCACGCCCGAATTGCGCAATCGCCTCATCGGTGCGGCTGACCAGGATCGGGGTGTCGGCCAATGCCGACCCCGCCGCCAGCTTCTGGCCGATCAGCAGGACTTTATTGTCCTGCTCGAAATAGCTGGCCTGGGAATTATCGATTTCGGCATAAAACAGCGGGACGCGTAGATTGGACGGGATGCGGTTAAAGGGGACGGACATCACTTGGTCTCCTTAACCGAGGCGGATTTGGCCGCCTGCACATCTGGATCGGCTGCGATCACGTCATTATCGCCAAGGCGGCGCAGCCAATATTGAGTGTCGGGCACAATCGCGCCCTGGGGCGGCAGCAAGCCGCCCCGCTCGGGGTCCGGCACCGACCGGCCCGCCTGGGGTTTGACGTACATCGTGATGCTCCTCTAGGTCAGGTCGATATCGGCCCGCCCCTCGATCCGCCCATCCGGGCCGGGGCTTTGGCGGGCTGGGTCGGCGGGGTCGATCGCGTCAAGCGCGAGGTCGATCCCGGTCAAGGCGGGCAGCGCCGCCAGGTCACGAGCATGACGGGTATCGGCCAGGGCGATCTCGGTCGTGGCCACGAAATCCAGGCGATAATAAAGGCGAGCGCGATCGACATATTCGATCCCGCCGCCGCGATACTCGATCGGGTCGTAATCGGGGTCCGGCTCCCACCCCAGCAACGCCGCCCACACCTCGGCCCGCAGCGTATGCACCGCATCTGCTGCGACCGGGTCGTACTCGCCCGCCCGATTGTCGATCACCAGCACCACCGAAAATCCGTCGATCACTGTCTGGCGATAGCCGCCCGCCGAGCGGTTGGCCCCGTCTGCGTCGTCCTGCCACGGCAGGACATAGGCGGCGGGCACCGGCAGATGCTGCGCCTCCGGGATCGGCTTAAAATCCTTGGCGACCAGCACCCGGCGGGCAAAGGTCGGAGCCCAGGCCCGCAACGCCGCGACGATCAGGCTTAATTTCATAACGGCCTCGGGATCAGGGCGTCGGACAAGGCATCCTCGAGCAGACGACGGATCGCACTCCGGTGCCGATCAAGGGCGGTATCGACAAAGGGACGCGGCTGCATCGCCCCTGTCCCCGCCGCCAGGAATCGGGCGTAAAACGCCTTGCTCAGATTGGGACCGACAAAGGCGGCAAAGCCGCTGGGGGCCATCCTGGTATCAAGCGAGCGTTGCAGCGCCCCCGACACCTTGGCCGGAGGCGACCCCGCCGCCGAGGCCCGGTGCAGCATGTCGCCCCAGACCCGATAAGAGCGCCCCGTCCCGGCCCGCACATTAACCATGCGGCGAGCCTCGCGCTGGACCAACCGCGCCCCGATCCGGATCGCACGCCGCACCTTGCGCCGGTCAAAATCGATCCGGCCAAATCCGGCCAGACCGACATTGACCTCAATCGATCCGCTCATAATGCATCCCTCACTTGCTCGGCCTCGATCACGGTCCAGACGCCCAGCCCGTCCAGATCGGTCGGGCGGCGGACGGCATAGCGACGGCCCCGCCCGTCCTCTAGGACATGGGACGTGGTCAGGCCTGCGAAATGACGGATCGTGATCCGATGGGTGATCGTCGCCGCGATCTGGACCGAGCCGACATAGACCCCACTGCCGACCGGCTCGATCTTGGCCCGGCGCTGGGCAATCTCGGTGTAGCCCTCGACCACCCCGGCATCGCCATCCGGCAGATCGGCCCGGAGCAGGATGCGCAGCGGGTGGCGCAACTCTCCAGTCGTCGGCGGTCTCATGCCACGCTCCACACCCGATAGGGACCGAGCAGCGCCTCGACCGCAAACGGCAAGACATTGACGATATTGCCGATACTGACTGGCTCCCGCACCGCGTACCACTGCGCCACCAACAGCAGGATGGCGTGGCGGATTGCCTCGGGCACCGCGTCGGCGGTCGCGCCGTAGCCCGCCCGATACTCGATGCTGACTGCATCGAGCTGGCGGCGGGTGGCAGGCCAGGATTGACCGGGAGACGGGGCCAGGATCGCCGGTTCGCGGCGGCTGACCTGATAGGCCAGCGGCGGGGTTACCACCTGCTCGGCCCCGTCGGGATCGATCCAGGCCACCCGCTCGACCGCGATCAGCGGCGGGCGGGGCAGCACCACCGGCCCCGACGGCCAGTGATCCAGCACCAGTCGCAAGGTCCGCTCGATCAGCGCCCGCTCGGTAAAGCCCTCGACCAGATCGACGGCGGCACGGACATAACCGGAGATCAAGCCGTCGTCCGCGTCCTCACCCTCCATCAACTGGAGGTGGGATTTCACCACCTCCAGCGGGACCGCCAGGGCGACGGGACCAGTCACGAGGATCAAGCTCATCAGTTAATCCTCACTCTCTGGGCGGGGCTATCCGCCGATCTGAGTCGGGCTGGACAGGACATAGCTGACACCAACCTTGGCGGTGTCGGTATTGGCCGCCGACAAGTCGGGCGTATATTTGACCCGGACAAAGCGCTCGGCCTCGAGCAGATTGCAGCCGAGCTTGCCCGCGCCGGTCACCGTGCCGCCGCCGGTCGGGCCGGTCAGCGTCAGGATCACCTTGTCGGTGCCAATCTCGGTATAGACCCCGCCGTCGGCCGAGTGCTCCCAGATCGCCGAGACGGTCAAGGTCGCCCCGGCGGCCAAGGTCGCGGTCGCCGCGATCACCGCGATCGCCGTCCCGAACCGGGTGGTGTCAAACTGGTCGCGCAGATCGAGCGCGGCGGCGGTCTTTTCGACATTGTCGGTTCCCGCCCCCGCCGTCAGGCTGTATTCGGCGACGGCAAAAGCGGGGACGATCAGGGCCGCGTCATCGCGGCCCAGTCCAAAATGAGACATGGCATCTCTCCCGTGTGAGGATAGGACGGCCGGGGCTTACTGGCCCCACTTGACCCCGGACAACATCGCGAAAGCGGCGGCATGGCGAAGCGCGAAATCGTGGCTCATCACCAGCTTGACCCCCAGCATGTCCTGCGCCCACAGATTCACGAGACTGCCCGACTGGTCCTTAAATGAGGCGGTGTCCGAGGTCTCGAGCCGCATCGACACCGTCTCGCCGATCATCGCGAAGGCGTGCGCGCCGAAGAAGACATCGCCGCCCGTCCCCGCCGGACCGGCGATCAGGGTGGTGGTCTCGACTGGATAGCCCATCAGGGTCGGGTTCGGCCCCTCCAAAGTCGGGAACGCCTTGAGGTCGCCCTGATAGAGGTCTTCAAGGTACATCTTCACCAGCGGACTCATCAGCCACGCCGGGCTGTTCTGGTCGAGCGGGATATCTGCCTCGGCCAGCGCCTTCAGCACCTTGCGCAGATCGGCCCGGACCTCTTGATTGGTGGGAGCCACCTTGTCGGCAGCGGCGATCTTGTGCGGTTTCGGGATCGCGAACTTATAGCCCTGCACCTGCTTTCCCGTCCCGGTGCCGTAGAGGAATTTGCGATCCTCAAACACCGCCGCCGCTTTAACCAACTCGGTCGAGCAATAGGCCTCGACCCCGAAAGAGGTGTTGCGCAGCAGCTTTTTCGAAATCGGCAGGATCGCGCCGAAATCCTTTTCGGACATCGTGATGGTCCCGAAGGTCGTGCCGGTCGTGTCGGGCTGCTCGTTTTCGCCGATGTAATCGACCGAGCAGACCGACAGCCCCCGCAGATAGATCGCATTGCCGGGCACGACGGTCGCGCGCTTGCGCACCACCGTCCGGGGCGTAAACCGATCGATGATCCCCGGTGCCAGGGTCGGCGGGATCAAAAAGCCACCCCCGGCATTGTCCGACGCCGTCTGCGCCGCCGAGATCGACTCGGTGACAGGTGCCCGTTCGCCATACAATTCGGCGGCGACCCTGGCCGCGCTGGTCGCCACGCCGTTGCGCATCGCCAATTGCGCCTGGGCATAGGAGCGGATAAACGCACCGACCTCGAAATTCTGATCGCGCGGCGCGGAGGCGGTCGCGGGAACCGTGGTGGCGGCGGCAGGGATCGGGGCCGATGCGGTCGCGGTCGCGGCGCGGCGGCGCTCCAGATCCTCCAACGTCGCGATCTGCGCCGCCAAGCCGTCGTCTTCGGCCCGCGCCACGTCAAGCGCCGCCCGTTCCTCGGCGGTCAGATCGCGATTGGCGGCGGTGGCGGTCGCGACAATGCCGTCCATCCGATCCAACACGGCGGCCCGCGCCGCCTTGAGTTTGGTGATCTTGTCCATATCAGCTCCTTGCGCGGCGACGCCGCAGATCGAGGTCGTAATCCGCCAGCACCCTGGCCAGCGGCCCAGCCATGACGGGAGGGACCGACGCCACCGGCTCCGGCGGATCGGCGAGAGTTTCCGGCGGCGGCAAATCCTCCGCCGTCGGACGAATCGAGGCGGCGGACGGCTTGCCCCGACCCAGGCGAGCCAGGGTGTTGTCCAAACTGTCGATCCGGTCGGCCATCCCGGCCTTGACCGCCGCCCGGCCCACCAGCACCCCGCCCCGGCCAAAATCGGACAGCACGGCCGAGGCTGTCGTCTTGCGACCCTTGGCGACATCGGCGACAAATTCGCGCTCGATCACGTCGAGCACCGTCGCCCTGACCTCCGCCTGCGCCTCCTCGGTCGATAGGTCGGGACGCTTGGACGGCGCGCCGCTCGAGGTGATCTCGATCGACCGCCGCCCCGACTGGTCCGGGGCCTCCTGCACCGAGGTGGACAGCGCAACGCCGATCGAGCCGACCAGCGCGGTTGGGGCCACCACGATCTCGGACGCCTGCGAGGCGATCCAGTATGCCGCCGAGCACCCTTGCCCCGAGACATAGGCGGTCACCGGCTTGGGCGACGACGCCACCAGGGCGGCAAAGGCCGCGACATCGGTGGTGACGCCGCCCGGACTGTCGATCACCAGCAAAATCCGCTCGACCCCGGTCGATGCCTGGGCCGCGCGCAGATCGGCGGCGGCGACGTCAAGCGAGCAGCCGCCCGAAATCTCGCTCATCAGCGTGGCGCGAGGCAGGATCGGCCCCAGGATCGGGATCGCCGCCACCCCCGCCCGCCACGTCGCGGTGCGGGTGCCCTCCAACCGCTGGCCCATATTGGCAATCGCCCCCAGCGCTCCGGCATAGCGGTCGGCGTGGCCGTCGGCGAGGCGGGCCGCGACCGCCGGGGCGTCGAGCGCCCGAAGCGCAATTGCCTCGATCGTCGGCAACCACTCGGGCAGGATCGCCCATGGCATCGAGCGGATTGCCCGCAAGACAGCGGTCGGCATCAGGGTGTCTCCTGTGGCTGGCCTGCGACCGCCATATTGGACGGGCGCAGATAATCGGTCCCGGCAGCACCGGAAATCGGGTTGAGGTTTTCCCGCGCCCGAATCTCGTTGGCATTGAGAGCCCCGGTCTCGCGGGCGGCGCGATAAGCCTCCCACCGCGCCTTGACGTCGCCGCGCAGCAGCGCGTCCGGCAAAAACTCGTAAAAGCAGCCAGGGGCAGCAAAAGCCTTGGTCGCCGCCTCCGCCACCCGCACGTAATGCGGCATCATGTGGTAGAGGACAAATTCCAGAGATTGATGCTCGATATTGCCGAAGGTTGCCTTCGACAATTCGAACAGCAAATGCGGCGGGACGCCAAAGCAACGGGCGACATCGAGAACGCTAAACGTCCGCGTTTCGATTAATTGGTTCTTTTCATTGTCGAATACGAGGAATTTCGGCTCTAATTCCTGGTCAAGAACCGTCACGCCATTCGAATTATTGCCGCCGTTCGCCTCGATCCAGTCCGCCTTGATCTGGCGCTTAACCGGCGCATCGATCTTGAGCTTGCTGGTCAGGGTCACCCCCGGCCGGGCATTGTTGGCAAAAAACCGATTGGCGAAATCCTGCGCCGCCAGTCCGCCGCCCAGCGCATCCCGCATGTAATGGAGCGGGCTGAGGCCCACCAGACCGGTGCGGCTAAAGCCCTGGACGTGCCAGATCGACCGAGCCGGGAATCGCTCGCGGGTGTGGTCGGGCAAGGTCGCGTCGTAAAACTGCTCGTAGCCGCGCTCGCGAGTAAAGGCCTTGACCGGCTGGACATATCCAGTTTCCAGCCGGGTCAGCGCCACCGGGTCCTGCCGATAATCGCGGCTGATCCAGGCGTAATGATTGCCCGCCAACAACACGTCGGCGAGCAGCATCTCCTTATAGCCATAGGGAGTCTGTACCAGATTGGGATCGTCGTGCAGCAGCCGGTATTGCGCCGTATCGTCGGCTCTGGCTTTCCCCCCGCCGTCCCTGCGGTAATAGACCAGGGGCGTCATCGCAAACACGCCGCACAGGATGCGCAACGCCTGCATCACCGCCGGCAGAGTCAGGATGGTCTGATCCGTCACCCGCTGGCCCGAGCTGCTGGTGCCGCCGATCATCGTCACCAGCCACTGATTCGGCGCATCGACCGGGCTGGTCTGAGTCGAATCGGCGGCGGCCGGAACGGACGTGGCGCTGGACGGAGTCGGGGCGGACGCCGCCGCAACAGCATCCGTGCCCCGTCCGAACCAGCGCATTTTCACATTCCCGTATATTCGTAGGTTTCGGGCTCGTCCTCGTCCGGCGGCGCGATGGCACGGCCCAGGGCCATGATCGCCGCAACGATGCCGTCGATCCGCTTGATCGATTTGCGCCGGTCGGGTTTGACCGGCTTGATATTGTCGGCGGTGTCGGCCTGGATGCGGGTGCACCCCGCCATCCACCGCGCTACCGGGTTGCCGCCGTGGTTAAACAGGCGGCCGGTAATCAGCCGCTCAAGCTCTTTGGTCGGGGCCGACATCGAGGCAAAACCCTGCCCAAACGGCACCACGACCACCCCGTCGGTCGTCAATTGGGTGGTGATCTGGGTCGCGTTCCAGCGGTCGATTGCCAACTCGACCAGATCGACGATTTCGATTAGCGCCGGGCTGGGGGCCTGATCGTGCTCAACCGCTCCCGTGATCGTGGCGCGGACAACGTCATAATCGACGATGTTGCCTTCGGTTGCGGTCACCCAGCCCGCGTCGATCCAGCGATCAAACGGGACGCGGTCGCGCTTGCACCGCTCCTCCAGCCCGTCCGCCGGTATCCAAAAATGCCACCAAGCGTCATAGCCGCCCGGCACCGTCAGCGATTCGGCCACCAGGGACAGGGCGGTAATGTCCGTCGTCGATGACAGATCGAGACCACCCCAGCACCGCCGCCCGCGCAATGACTCGAGCGTCACCAGTTGGACCGGCGTTTCGGCCCATGCCTCCATCGGCAGGCCGCCCGTCGCCTGGTCATTCCAGATATTCAGGTGGTAGCGCTTAAAATCGCCTATTTTCCTGGTGTTTCCTTGGGCCTTGGCAACTTCGGAGGCCAGATAGTCCGGCTTGACCGATATCCCGTAATTGGGATTTGCCTTAGCCCAGGTCGCGGGTGACGTCCAATCATCGGACGGGTCGGCGGCGAAAATCCGCGCCAGGAAGGTCGGGTCGATGATCGCCCCGGCCAATACCTGCTCGGCGTATTCGTGCAGCTCCCAGCCATAGCCGACGCCGGGGCTCCCGGCGGTGGTGATCAAAATTTCCAGCGGCTGGCGGCGCGCCGCCGTGCCCTTGTGCACCACATCGTGCAGGGCACCGTCGGGCCATTCGTGCAGCTCGTCGGCAATCGCAAAATTTGGCGAAAAACCGTGCTTGCTCCCGGCCGACCGCGACAGCGGCTGAAAAGACGAGATCAATTCGGGGCAGTAAATCGAGGTGGTGTAGACCTCCAGCACCTTGGACAACGCCGGAGATAACGCCGCCATCACCCCAGCTTTTTTAAAAACGATCCCGGCCTGTTCCTTGTTGACGGCCATCGAATAGCCCTGGCCGCCAAATTCGCTATCGGCGACCAGGACGAGCAGGCTAAGGCCCGCAGCAAACTCGGTTTTACCGTTCTTGCGCGGCACCTCCAGATAGACCTGACGGATCAGCCGGGTCTTATCCCCCCGCTTCCATCCGAAAATCTGGCGGACCAACTCGGTCTGCCAGGGCGTCAGTACAAACGGACGGTTGTACCACTCGGCCTCGGTATGGCGCAGGTAGGTCGTAAAGAACGCGACCGCCGCGTCCGCCGCCTTGTGGTCAAACCACGCCCCAAACTGCTCGCCGCCCAAGGGCATCGGCGGCGCGGGGCGAACCTCAGTTGAGGAGGTGACTGCCGAGCAGCCCGATTGGGGACGGCGCGGGCTGCGGCGCTTGCTCGCTGCTGCTGGCTCCATCCTGACCCCGATCAAACAATCCGCCCGGCGGCGGCGGCGGAGTGATCCCCGCCATCCGCTGCAAAATCTGCTGACGTGACGCCGGGTTCAGCCCAAACCGATCCTCCAGCGCTTCAAGCCGATTCTCGATCCGCTCCCGCACCGCGAATTTCGGATTGATCCGCTGCATGGTGCCGTGAGCCGACACCGTCTCGTAGGTCTCGCCCAGCTCGGCGATCGAGGTGGTCAGATCCCACCATTGCGCGGTGTAGACGCAGTATCGGGCAAACGCGGCCCGATCCGTCTCGCGCAAAAACTTCATTCGCGCCAATTCGGGGGCCAGGGCATCCCAGATTTTCCGAGCCCCAGGCGACAATTCCGGCGGAGCGCCGGTGTGCAGATCCGCCGACACGTCGGCGACGGCGGCGGTTTTGCGCCGCCCCGGATTGCCTTTGGCCTCTTTCACCGCCGCCGGATCAGCCTTGCGACCACGAGCCATGTCATTGATCCAAAAAAAGTTTTCGGAATTTCGCGCACACAAAAAATGAGGGGGGACCTCGGTCTGGGATCAGGAAGGGTGGAGAGATTTGCCCCCCCTCCCCCTCCCGGCCCGTCATCGGCAACCCCTGGTGCAGTGACCAGCCCCAGAGCGGCGAGGGTTGCCGAAGCCTCCGTCTTCGCGAGCCGTCTTCGATCGGTGACAGTCCTCGTGCATCGCTTGGTGATTCTTGGGGTCCCAGAACAGCGTTTGGTCGCCCCGATGCGGCTTGACGTGATCGACCACCGAGGCGGCACGGACCCGCAGCCGCCCGGCCTGACAGTCGGGGCACTCGCACAGCGGATGCTCGCGGAGGTATGCGGCGCGGTACTTTTGCCAGCGGGCGTCATAGCCCCGACTGGCGGCGGTGCCGCGATCCCGGTCGATCTGGCGCTTTCGCTCCGCCGCAACTGCCGCGCAATGCGGGCAGGGCTGACCGGCTGGCACCCGCCTACCGCAGCGGCAGGCACGCGGAGACGACGTCCATATCCCACCCGACCATCACGACCCCGTCGCCCAGCTCGACCGCCGCCCGGACGACATGGCCGATTACATGACGGTTGGCATCGTACAGGCGGCGGGGATTGCCGCGCCCATCGACCAGCGCCGCCATCACCGGACGAGCGCCAGGGAGCCAGTCGGGGCGGGTGCCCATCTTGCCGTGATGGATCACCAGGGCGGATTGCAGCCGGGACAGCCGCAGCACGGCGGCATGGACCCAATCGGCGTCAGGATGGCAGACATGGGGGACTGGCCCACTGCACTCGGCCTCGGCCTGGAGCAGAGCGAGCGACGACACCTTGGCGGGCCGAACCCACGATCCCCGCGCCGCCAGATCGGCTTGCTGATAGCGATAGGCCCAGATCAGCACATCCTCGATATCGACGACATCGGTGTCACGCCACCCCGGCATAGAGCGTGCCGGGGTCGTGCCGGGGGGTGTGCCAGCCTTAACCGATTGATTTGCTGCCATTATCTTATCCTATCTTATCTTTTAGGAGAGGAGAGAGAGGGAGAGAGACGCGCACGACCGCGCATACGCGCGCGAGCATCCGCCCCGCATCCGTGCCACCCCTGGCCGATCCCCGGATATCCTCAAGGCAATCAAGCGCTTGACCCCGGCACGACCCCGGCACAGACCCCGACACACCCCGGCACGCGAGCACGGATCATCCGGCCCTGCCAGGGGGGTGCGGGGGGAAAGGACGGCGGACGGCATCGCTACACGCTCCCGTGAACGCTGGAGGCCATCGCGGCGACCTCGGCGACGGCGATATACTCGACACCGCCGACCACCGAGACGGTGACGCCAAAGCGCTTGATCGGGCGGAGCGCATCGTCACGGGCATAGCCGGGGTCTTTGCGCAGCCCCTCGGCCAGATGCTCGCCGACCGTCCGCTTGCCACCGCCTGCCCACTCATCAACCCGATAGGTCATCAGGTGGATCAGCGCAGTCTCGGGGATCGACAACGGCTTGTCCAGCACCTCGGGTGCCAGCCGCCGCCCCCACCACGCCGCCCGGCGCTCGTCGAGATCGTCATAGCGGATCAAATCCCACCCGGAAAGCAAGGTCGCCCAGGTGTCGATACCGCGTGAGTCAAACCCGGCGTCGGCCAGGGCGATCTGATAGGCCTCGAGCGTCTGGGGCCAGCGGCCCCACGCCCACAGCATCCGGCGATAGAGGCGCGGCCCCAGCGTTGCCGCCTCGCGGGCGCGCCGCGAAAACAGCACCTTGTCCCGCGCGCTGGCCGTAAGCGGCAGCAGCCGCAGCACGACGCGGCGATTGGCGTCTTGCTCATCGACCGGCGGCGGGATGATCCCGCCCAAGATCGTAAAAAGCTGGGTCGGCACGCTGGCGCGGCCATGCAGCGCCGCGCGGCCTTCGCCAGCGGTGTAATTGTAGCGGATCAGCTCGGTGACCCCGTCCGACCGCTGGTTGTCGGCCTTGCTCTCGGTCTCGTTGAGGATCAGCAGCCGGGCACCACGGTCCAGGTCACACAGGTCCCGGATGCCGGGGGCTGACTTGACCTCAAGCTGCAAGGCCCGGCCATTGGTCAGCGCGGTCGCGGTCAGCAGAGCCGACTTGCCGCAGCCTGACCCAGCCTGGACAAACACCACCGGACGGCGCTCGAGCAGAGCGGGCAGCCATGCCAGCGCCACCGCACCGAGATACAGCCGCGCCCCGGCTCGGCCCCGTGCCCAAGTCCAGGTGCACAAAAACTGCTCGAACCGCGCCACCTCGGCCTGAGTGGCCCGCTCCAACGCCGGAGCCATTTCCGGGGGTGCGGCGGGATAGACATAGCGACCGATCCGCCGCCCCGCCTTGGTCGGAGAGGCCAGCATCAAGGCCCCGTCGTCCCAGCGCGCTTGCACCAGACGGTCGCCCAGATGGATCACCGCCGGGCCGGGGGTGCCGTCATCGGCGGGGCCGGTCTCGTACCACACGCCCGGCCCGCGCACCGCGTCGGGATCGTACCAACCGGCGGCGACGGCGGCGGCAATCAGCGCGGCCGAAGCCTCGGTGATCGCCCAGCCCTTGTTGCCCTTGCGCTCGGCAAAATTGGTGGCAAGCCAGCCGCAGCGGCCGCAAAACAGCGAGACCTGCTCGGCCTCGCCCAGGCGGCGGTACTCGCGGATTTGCCCCTCGGGATCGGAAAACCAATAGGTCCCCGCCTTGTGCCCCAGCGGACGCACCGGACAATCGGGCGGCAGATCGTCGCCCGCCATGCCCCCGCTGGACAGCAGACCGTCGAGATCGCCCGCAATCCGCCGCTCGCCGACCGCGCCCATTACGCCACCTCGCGGGGGGTACGGGGGGACTCGGACCCGGCGGCAATCACCGCCGCGATCTGCGACAGCGGCAGCATATCGCGCCACATCCGCGCCACCAGAGCGGCCAAGGCGGGATCACGCCGCCCCAGATCACCAAGATCAGACCGGACCATTGCCACCCCCCATCACTAAATCGTTAAAATCGCACCCGACCTGGGCGCGCAGCCGCAGCGGAGCCATCCCCAGCGCCGACCAGCGCGCCAGCGCCCGCGATCCCTCCGCCTCCGCCGCCGCCAGATCGGCGCTGTCGCCATCCTCGAGCAGGATCGGGTGACGAACATCGGGGGGCGGGATCACGCCGGGCCGCTTGGGATCGGGGACGATTGAGGGCAGACGCTTGCCGGGCCGGTCGGGATGATCGGCACCGACCGATCCCGGCAGCGGTGCGCCCCCCAGATTGCCGAGCGAGGTTGCCGCCCACACCGGCAGACGGTGGAGCGGATGGCCTTCGGGCAACAGCCGCGAGGATTGCAGCACTGACAGCGCCGTCTCCCACCCCTCGGCAATGCCGAGATAGAGGCCGGGACGGCGCAGCATGATCGCGCCGCCGTCGCGCCGACCCCGGATTTTGCGGGCGTCAAGACTCTCGCCGGTGACCGGATCGTGCGCCGACAGCTTGGCCCCGGTGTCGGGGTCAAGGTGGGTCAGATGGACCCCGACCGGCTGGCGGGTGCGGCACTCCTGGATCAGGCCGACGATAGCCGGGAAAAAGCCGAGCAGGCGATAACCGCCCTCGATTTGATCATCCTCGACCCAATATTTAAGCGCGGGGGTAAAGCGCAGCACAGCGCCAAAGGCCCGCACCGGCAGGGTCAACCCCCGCGAGGCGAAATAGGCCTCGACCAGCGTGCCCGCCGGATCGATGGTCCGCTCCCAGATCGCACGGGCCGCCGCTTGCTGTTCGGCCTGACGCTGACGCTCTGCCGCCGCCAATCGGGCCTCCAGCGCCTGACGCTCCGCCGCCGCCTTTCGGCAGGCCTCGGAATCGGCAACAAGCCCGGCCTCATCCATCAAGCGGCGCATCGCGACCGGAAAGGCCTCGTGCTGGATGCGCATGACAAAATCGACGACATCGCCGCCGCCGCACCCGGCATAGCAGCGCCAGGTGCCCCGCTCGGGATCGACGGCAAAGCTGGCGGTCTTCTCGGCATGGAACGGGCAGCACGCCCAGAACTTGCGCCCACGTTTGCGCAAGGCGGCATGACGCCCCACCACCACCTCGATCGGGTGGCGCGCCCTCACCGCAAGGCGATCGTCGGAACTGAATCGGTCGGAACGGCGGGTCATGCCGCCCCCTTAATACACATCAATGTGTATTTATCGTTTGCCACAATACACACCAATGTGTATTGTACAAGCACAAGGGGGAGGGAACGATGTCGATCAGCAGCATCGAGAAACAGACAGGCGTAAGCCTCCGCTAGGAGGCCCCCAACGCACGCCAAGGGGAGCAAATCATGAAGCGGTACTATCCGGCGATCATCGACAAAGATGACGGCAGCGACTACGGAATTACCTTTCCCGACTTTCCTGGATGCATCAGCGCCGGAAAAAACCCAGAAGAAGCTATTGCGATGGGGACCGAGGCTTTGAACGGCCACATCGCCCTCATGGCAGAGGATGACGACGCCATTCCCGCCCCTACTCCGGTTGAGGCGGTAACCTGGGAAGAGGACGAGCATGTCGTCTGCGTCACCCTGATCCCGGTTGTTGTCCCCGGCAAGGTCAAGCGTATCAACGTCACCCTGGATGAAAGCCTGATCGAGGAGATCGACGCGATCGCCCCCAACCGCTCCGGCTTCCTGGCCGACGCCGCCCGCGCCGAACTGATCCGCCGCCGCTCGGCAGCGTGACGAAAAGGCAGAGCGGCACGGACCGCGATTAGTACGGCGGCGGGTCATTCAGCGGCCTTCGGGAACAGCACCAACCGCCCTTGTCTCTGATCCTTGACCGGCGGGACCGGGACGGGATCGGGGTGGATGTCGCTGGCGACCGGACGATGCGCGGCGCAATGCCACACATAGCCCTTGCGCCAGTCGTGCTTGTTGATCCGGGTGCCAAAGGCCCCGAACGCGCCGCAGACGCGGCAAGCGTGATCGTCCGGCTTGGCGGTGGGGGCGGTCGCCATCACCACCCCCGCAGGATCGCGGCGGCGGACAGCGCCGACCAGACCAGCGCCAAAGCGTGGCCGAGATCGTCGAGCGTACCGCACAACATCATGATCTGATCCATCGTCCCGTCCTCCTCTCTCAGCAGCAGGCCCCGCCGATGGCGACGGCGGTGGCGAGCAGACCGACCAGACGGCGCGACCAGCGCCAGCGACGGCAGCGACGGATGCGGCGCGGGACAGACGGGCGATAGCAGGGGCGGCGAATCATCATCACTTGGCCCTCCCGGTGCGGAGCGCGGCATCCGCGCTCTCAAGCTGTGCGATCAGGGATTCCTGGGCGGCGACCGCCTCGCGCAATTCGCGGAGCAGGCGGGGCCGCTCGGTGTGGTCGATCCGACCGTCGGCCAGGGCCTCGGCCAGCACCGCGACTCCCTCGGCCATTTCGGCCAGCGCCGAGCCGGGGGCGATGACATAATCGTCTTTGCGCAAACCCGTGATCCCGGCCATGGCCAGGATGTGACGGGCAAAGGCTCCCGGCAGGATGCGGCAATAGGTCAGCAGTGCCGGAGACGACGGCGCGCACTCGCCCAGCACATGGGCCTTGACGGTGCGGACATCCTGGCCGGTAGCGCTGGCCAGCAAATCGCGGGAGTACCGACGCCCATCGCCACAATAAAGCGCGAGAGCGTCCGAGGTGACGCGCCGGACCAAATCGGTGGAGATCAGACCAGACTCAGACATGGTTTTGCCCCTCTACCTGCCCCACCGTGACGCAATCAGGACGCGGAGGGAGTGCATGACCGAGGATATCGACGCCCTTTTGGCCGAGGCTCCGGGCTGGGGCGATCCCGCCCGCGCCGAGTGGTGCCGCCGCCTGGATGAGGCGATGGCTGCCAGTGCCCGCCGGGTGGCGGTGGCGTCGGGAGTGGCCCGCGCCGCCGCGATCGAGGCCAAGGACCACCGCGCCGTCACCCGCGCCGAACAGATCGCCGCCGACGCGTTGCGTCTGGCCGATCTGGCGGAGGGATGATGAGAGGCGCGGACTCATGCGGCGGCTCCGTTGGCACCGGCCCCGCCACGAGTCCGCTCGTTGGCACGGTAGAGATCGTCGGGACCAAAGGCACCGCCGGACAGTGCGATCAAGACACGCCAATGCCGGTCCTGGATGCCGTTGCGGCGCATCTTGGATACCGCGCCATCGGTGAGATTGAGCGCGACGGAGACGGCAACGGTCCCGCCGCAGGCCTCAATGATCGTGTCTATGGTCCATGTCGTATCCATGGCCCAAACTTATCTGAATTTAATTCAGATCGTCCAGCTTATTTTTCCCTGCCCTCGCCGGGGGGGCNGAGCCACGGTAACGCCATGGACAATGGACAGTGGCATGTGAGGCTGGTCAGAGCGCTCACCCGCAAGGGTTGGACGCAATCCGAGCTGTCGGCACGGACCGGGATCGACGCCAACAACATCTACAAATACACCTCGGGCGTGGTGGCGCAGCCGCGCGGCGATACGTTGCGCCGGATGGCCGACGCCTTGGGCGTCAATCTGATCTGGTTGCGGGATGGGAGCGGACCTGAGCTGTCGGCGGTGCCGGTGGTCGGCTATGTCGGTGCGGGTGAGATGTTTATGCCCGCCGCCGAGGCCGAGCTAGGCGAGCTGTCCCTCGACTTTGCCGCCGCCGACCCGATCGCGGTGGTGGTGCGCGGCGCATCGATGGCCCCGGTCTATCGCCCCGGCGATTATCTGATCTGCTCGCGGGTCAGCAATGGCGACCTCGCCGCTTGCCTAGGTAAGGATTGCGTCGTCCAGACAAGCGACGGACTGGGCTATATCAAGCGGGTGGTCAAGGGCGCGGCGCTCGGGACGTTTACCTTGCTGTCCTACGCCGCCGATCCAATCCCCGACGTCACCTTGTCCTGGTGTGCGCCGGTGGTGTGGATCAAGCGGGCCTGACCGAGACCGCCCGATTCCGCGACCGGATATCACGCAAGCGACGAATCAGACGGTGACGGCGGATGCCCCGAAGCACGACCCGTACAAAAAGCGGGATACGGCATTAGCGCCCAGTTCAAATGAAAAGCTTTACCAGAACAAACATTCATTCAACATTCTTCTGTAAAAATTCGCATCCTCTTTTGATAAAAATGTCTCGCGCCGCCTGAGCAGTATAAGAATCTAACACCTTCACCTCTTGTATTACCCTATTCCCAAGAGAGGCGCACTCTTTAGTTTTTTCAAGTTCAATTTCACCAATTTTTCTATATTCTGATAAAGCAAGATTTATTTTCTGAATATCATCTTTTAAAGATAAAACTTGTGAAAATAGAAATATTGCAAAGGCCGTTACAGCTGGAAGACCCCACCTAAGAATTACCTCAACGATCTTTTCCATAATTTTTCCGTTCATATCAACGCTTAAAAACATACATACATACATAATGTGTATTCAGTAATTATCTAACCGCAAAGTGACGGTCAGATTTCAAACCGAGATACTACCCACGATCGACCGACAAAACCCTCACCGTCCGGCCGGGGACTTGCCCACCCCACCGGATTGCGGCGATGCCTGACAAAAGGCGATCTCATCGACGGTCAGATTAGGCCGGGCGCAATCGATCGGGGGCGGACCTCCCACGGTGCCACGCGCCTGATTGGCCCGGGCCGACGACTTTGCCGATGCCGATTTTGACTTGGCCGCCCGGGGGACGTGGATATGGACATGCGTCGTCCGCGCCTTGTGATAAGACCGATGCGACCCGCCGCCCCGATGCCCACCACCACCCCGGGCCTCCGCCTCGGGGATCGTCAAAGCCAGCACGACCAGGGCCGCCAGCGCCACCGTCAAACCCCGCCTCATCGCCTTGACATAGATCATCCCTACCGTCCCACCTCTACCCGGATTCATCCCAATCCCCCGCATCGCCTCCGGCCCGGTGATAGGGATCAAGCGGACCTGACCCGATCGCCGAGATCGAGCAACAACGCGAACTCTTCCGGAGACTGGACGCCATCGGCCTCGACCAGACGAATCGCCGCCCGCGTGAACAATCGCCGCGCCTCCGCTGCCTCGGCATCAAGGCGGGTCAGGCACTCATCCATCACCGTCGATTGCGGATACATCCGCCGCAAATAGGGCGTCAGGGCGACACGATCCGCCTCGGTGGTGGCGATCCCGTCAAGATCGGCCCGCGCCGCGATGTAATCGAGGATAACCTCAACCTCTTCCGGGGCCATCCAACCATCCGACCGCGACAACCCGACCAGGACCCGGATACCGTCTCGTGCCACCCGCCTCTGCGCGTGGCCCGGCGGCTCGGCCCGATGCGGTGCGGGCTGGTCGATGACGGGGGCCGGGACCGGCGGCAAATGCCCATCCCAAGCGGGGACAGGGGCCGCCGCCACGACACCGGCCAGCAGATCAGCAAAAAACCGGGCCGGAAGATGGACCTCTCCATCAAGATCAATCACCCGGACCACCCGGTCACTACGAAACGAACGAAAGGCGTTGCGCTCGTGACACCAGCAGCGGAGACAAACCGCGGCATCACCCGCCGCATCGGCAATGCCGCGCAGGGTGACGCGCCGGGTACTCTCCTCGCCTTTGGCATTGCGATAGACCAGCACAAACGTGCTGCCGATCAGATCCTCAGCATCATGAAACTCACGCCCCGATACGGACTCTTCGGGGGCATCCGTCGGGGGCACCGACAGCGCAACACTCTCGGCAACCAGGGGCGAGCACTGATCGCTCCGACGGATCAGCTGCCGCAAGAAGGACAGCGCACTCACCGCGTCACCGCCTTGACATAGATCATCCCCACCGTCCCGCCTCCGCCCGGATTGATCGTGATCTCCCGCAGCGGCACGGTCACCGTCGCCCCGCTTTGCTGGGTCAATGTTTCGCGCAGACCCGCATCCCACCGCATCGCCTGCGGCCCGGTAAAATCAGGCGCGACCGACGCCAGACCAATCGCCTCCAGCGCCGCCGGGCTATAGAGGACGCCCTGAGGCAGGATCGTGATCCAATCCGCCGCGCCGCCGATAAAAATCACCTCGGTCCCGCCGCGATAGGCGCAACGCTCGCCATATTTTGACTGCTCGCACTTGGCGGGCTTGCCCAGCACCTGGGCGACGGTGGCCTTGGACTGGCCGACGATCGCGGGGAGATCGATCGCCACGGCGGCGGCGGCCGGGGGCGAGGCCAAACCAGTAACTGCTACCAAAGCGAGACACCCAAAGACCACCGACCGCAGCATTCCCGCCCCCGAGTTGATTGCGCCGATCAACCGTAACCCGTGCTCCGCGAGTCGCTTCCTGAAAAAAATTCAGATTAAGCTTGCACGCCCTCCGATATCTGAATTAATTTCAGACATCGCCATCCGGCAGAGGGAAGGACCAAGCCATGGCCCGCAAACCGCTCAGAGAGATTCCCCGCAGCCAACAGCCGCTGTCGTTTGATTCTTACGCCCTCCTCTACGGCAGACTTGACGCCGCCGCCGACCGCTTTGCCGACATAGGCCTCAACGATCTCGCCACGGAAATGGAAGCGGTGCGCGACCGCCTGGCCCGCGCCTGGGCCGCGATCACCACCGCCGAACGGGAGGGCCGCTGACATGCCCCTCCGCACGACCGCCCAAATCGAGCACGACCGGATGGTGACCGAGGCCAGGGAAAAGGGCGGTGCTCCGGGTCGGGTGCTGGCCGCCTATGCCGGAGCCACCGCCGCCAAGGCCGGGCTCGACATCGACAACCCTTTTACGGCGCACGAGGCCGCCCTGTCCGAGGGCTGGCGGCGCGGCCGCGCCCTGGGGCTGTCCGCCCCGATTCCTGCCGCCTCAATCCACCCCCTGCCGCCGCGCCGGTGGATGCCGCGCCCCGGCACCACCCACGCCGCCCGCACCGCGCAAGAGGAGTTTTGACATGCCGCCCGCCGCCACCAGCGCCCCGCCCCGGCCCGTGATCCTGAAACACATGGTCAGCGGGGCCGCCGTGCCGCTGCTGTCCCCCACCGCCGCCGACATCCGCTGGCGCGATATCGCCGAGGCTCTGGGCAAGCTCTGCCGCTTCACCGGCGCGGTGATGGTCCCGCACTACTCGGTGGCCCAGCATTGCCGACTGGTCGAGACGCTGATCGGCGGCGCGATCATCTCCAACCGCTACGCCGACCTGCTGATTCAGGCCGCACGGGGCTGCATCTATCTCCAGGATGGCCCCGACCACGCCGCATCGCGGATCATCACCGCGCTGGACAATGCCCGCCGCGACCACACCATCGCCCGCCGCCTGAGCCTCGCCGCCCTGATCCACGACGCGCACGAGGCCCATATCGGCGATATCGCCACCCCGGTGGCCGAGGCCCTGGCCGAATTGGGCGTTCCCCATGCGGTCGATCAGCTCAAGGGACTGCATGACCGGGCGATCTACGATGCCGCAGGCCTGCCCTGGCCGGTCCCGGAGGGCTGGCGGACGGTGATCAACACTGCCGACAAGATCGCTCTGGCGACCGAGCGCCGCGACCTGCTCGCTACCCCCCTTACCCCGTGGGTCCACCCCCTGCCCGCCCCCGCGCCCTGGCCGATCAAGGCCGAACGCGGGGATATCGCCGCCTGCCGCTGGCTCGAGCAGCTCACTGATTTGATGCTCTAACGGAGACGCCACCATGTCCGCGATCACGATCCGCCAGCCAGACACGCCTGTCGCTCCACCTATATCGCCCGAGGCCAAGGCCAGGATTATCAAGGCTTGGCACTCCGCCCGCACTGCCACCCACGACACCCTGCCCGTCTGAATAGAATGCGACACCTCCGCCTCGCCTCCGACCCGGCAGATACAGACAGCCAACCGCTTGACCGGTCTATTACGGTCAAGGATGCCGCTGCCCTGCTTGGCTGCGACGATTCAACGGTTCGCCGCCTTCTTGAGGCGGGCGAATTCGAGGGACACCGCATCGGCGTGAAAAAACGTGGCGTGAGGATTTATCTCTCATCGGTCCAGATGTACCGGGAGCGTAACGCCCTGGCAAAGCAGCCCAAAAACCGCTCCAGCGAATCAACTAGGTCCCCCCCTCACCGAAGCCCCGCCACGACCGCCGAACATAAAGAGGCTATGGCATTTTTAAAGAGCATTGGAGTACGGTTTTCCCCTCGCTGAGGGTGGCACGGAAGGTCATCAATTCATGAGCGTTTGCTACAATAAAGCGCGCGGTAAGTGGCGCTTTGATTTCCGGTTAGACGGGACACGCCATCAAGGCTATTGCGACGACCCAGGCACCGGCAAACACGCGACCACGAAAACCGAAGCGAAGCGGATTGAGGCCATGGTTCGCGGGGCTCTGATTCGTCAAGGAGCCAACAAGCCGGTCGAAATCACATCGCCAGCCACTTTCACCCTCAGTCAGGCCGTTGCCGCGTTTAGCGCCCGAAAGATGGGCGGCAGCAATTGGGCGAATCAGAAGGTCTATATTCAGGACTTGATGACCTATTTTGGCCCGGCATGCCCTACCGCGACCATCGCGGAAGATTCAGCCGATCCGAATTCCCCCTCCATTTGGGGATACATCAGATGGGCTCGCCAACAGCCAGTCATGATCTATGTTGGAAAAGGCCGCCCATTGGCGGAAATGCTCGAACTTGGAACACCAATCGAGAGGCTGTACCGGCCAACAGCCGATGGACGGACACGATCCGACTCAACGATCAACCGCTATCTGGACTGCCTGAGGGCCGTTCTCAGAATTGCCTACAGCCTCCGTGATCCCAATACCGGCGAAATGCTGTTCAAGGGACAAATGCCCAAGGTCCCCGATCTCGCCGAACCCGAATACATGCCCCGACCGTTTTCGGATGCTGAAATCTGGGAGGCCGCAGAACGGGCACCGGCTCACCTCGCCTGGGGGATCCTTCTCGCTCGCCTTATGGGGTTTCGTAAGGCTGAGATGTTTGACATCACCATTTCCCAGGTTGATTTCAACCTGCGGGGAATCTGGTTAGCCGCCGCCGATACCAAGGCCAATCGAGACGAGTTCGTCCCGGCCAATACCGAGGCGATGGAGCTTCTGGAATATCTCGTGGCCGAGGCCCGCGCCAGGAAGGTTCAACACATCATCACCTATCGTCGGGTCCGCACCACCTGGAACATCAAAGACGGCACCGAAGCGTCAGAGCACACCCCGATCAGGTTCGGCCCGGCGGTTCCGGTCAAAAATCCCAAGAAGGCATTCTCACGGGTGCTGAAGGAGATGGGGCTTGAAGGGGTTCACACCTTCCATAATACGAAGGCGAGTTTCGTGACGGCCATCGCTCATGTCGCCCCAGCCGCAGTTACTCAGGATTTGGCTCGACACAGGGATTATCGGACCACTCAACGCTACCTGAAGGTGGCCGACCACGCGAAGAGAGCAGCGGTCGAGGCGACGACGATTCAGGAAAAGCCCCACCCGAGTCACTCACAAGAATTCCTCACAGGGCAAAAAGAAAGCCGCCCGGAGGCGGCTAAATCTTTGAAAAATTTGGTCGGAGCGACAGGATTCGAACCTGCGACCCCCAGTCCCCCAGACTGATGCGCTACCGGGCTGCGCTACGCTCCGACCGTGGCAGATAAACTCTGCCGAACACTTCTTTCAAAGATTCAACAAACTTTGAAAGTCTTCCTTGGTGATGGGTCACCGTGGAGAGGGACGAACTATAGTCACCCCTTCGGATGGATGCAAGGCCGTTCTTCATGCCTTTTGACAAAAACCTCAATTTTTCTCATCGACGATGCAGGAGTCCACGAAGAACCTCGAGTTCAGCCAGGATATCCAGCAACGCAACGCGCACATCCGAGTCTAATCCCCGCACAGCCGGCTCGACGGGAGCCGAAGGACGAACGGCCACCTGAGATGTCGTCACACTGGACACCACGGCAGGAGCAGACACGGGGCCACTGATCGGCGTGCGCGGAGCTACGCTCGATACAACTGGCACAGGACGGCGTTCTGGCACACCGGAAACAGCAATATCCTCATCCACCTCCTCCCCCACGTCCTCCTCGTCAGAGGTAAAGGAGAGTGGGCGGACGGCATCGGGAAACGGGTCGATACCCGCCTGTGCGGAGCCGCTTTCCTTCAGGAGCTTCTGCACCCCCTTGATGGTGTAGCCTTCGCGATACAGTAAATCGCGGATGCGCCGTAAAAGAGCAACATCCTCGGGCCGATAATAGCGCCGACCACCGCCTCGTTTCAGCGGACGAACCTGAGGGAACCGCCCCTCCCAGAAGCGCAGAACGTGCTGAGGCACTTCCAGTTCATCAGCGACCTCGCTGATGGTCCGGAAGGCCGTTTCCGACTTCCCGGACCTGCGGCCTTGAGACAGATCGCCCTCGTCCTCGATCATCACTTGGCGCCATGTCCGCCAGTACGACCGTCATTGATCTGCTTTTTCAAAAGCTGAGACGGGCGAAACACCAGAACCCTGCGAGGCAGGATCGGCACTTCTTCGCCAGTCTTGGGGTTTCGTCCTATGCGCTGTCCTTTGGACCGCACCGAAAAGCTGCCGAACGAAGAAATTTTAACGGTTTCGCCCCGACCGAGCGCCTCCGCAATCTCGTCCAAAACCGCTTCGAGAAGATCTGCGGACTCGTTGCGCGACAGGCCGACTTCCTGATAGACGGCCTCGCCTAGCTGTGCCCGCGTGATGGTCTTTTCCGTCATGCCGCCCCACGCCCATCCCAGAGCCAAAGATGCGTCAGACCCTAGACCCTTACGATAAATCCGTCAATATCAGAGGGATGCGCCGCTTGCTTGCGGTCATGGAACAAGAGGATGAAGACGAGTCTACATCCGCACCAGAGCAGAGCCCCAAGTGAAGCCGCCCCCCATCGCCTCCAGCAGAACCAGCTGACCGGGACGAATACGCCCATCGGCAACGGCCTGGGCCAGAGCCAGCGGCACCGATGCGGCCGAGGTGTTGGCGTGCTGACCAACCGTCACCACCATCCGCTCCATCGGGAAGCCTAGCTTGCGCGCGGTACCTTCAATGATGCGGCGATTGGCCTGATGCGGCACGACCCAATCGATATCGGCGGCAGTCAGATTGTTGGCCGCCAACGCTTCCTGAACCACAGCCGCCAAATTGACGACGGCATGACGGAAGACCTCGCGACCTTCCATCCGAACATGGCCGACCAGGGATGAACTGGACGCGCCCCCATCGACATACAGCAAATCGTGGTGACGTCCATCAGAATGGAGATGGGTCGAAAGAATACCGCGATCCGCAGTCGTCCCCTCGCCGTCCACGGCACGCAGCACCACGGCACCAGCACCATCACCGAACAGAACGCACGTGGTGCGATCGTTCCAATCGAGGATGCGGGAGAACGTCTCCGCCCCAATCACCAGAGCGGTCTTGACCTGCCCCGAGCGAATAAAATTATCGGCTACGGTCAGCGCGTAAAGGAAGCCGGAGCACACCGCCTGGACGTCGAAGGCAAATCCCTTATGCAGACCCAAAGCAGCCTGGACCCGCGTCGCGGTGGCCGGGAACGTGCGGTCGGGAGTCGCCGTAGCGAGAACGATCAAGTCGATCTCTTCAGCGTCGATCCCGGCATGGGCAATGGCAGAACGCGCGGCGGCAGTCGCCAGATCGGACGTCAGCTCACCTTCGGCGGCGACGTGGCGCTGGTGAATGCCGCTTCGTTCGACGATCCACTCGTCAGACGTATCGACCCGAGTCGCCAATTCGGCGTTGGTGACGACCCGCGCGGGCAGATACGCCCCGCAGCCGACGATCTGGGAGCGGCGCAGCATCAGTTTAGCGAGTTCCGGCGGCAAGTTGGGGAGAAGGGACATTGGCCGGCTTCAAACGGTCGAATTCCTTGCGAATCCTCTCGTTATAACCATGGGCAACAAGCTCCACGGCAACACCGATGGCATTGGCGAAACCGAAAGCATCCGTGCCACCGTGGCTTTTGACCGCGATACCATTGAGACCAAGGAACATCGCCCCGTTATAGCGGCGGGGATCGGTGCGAACCTTGACCTTGTTGAGGGCGCGACGGGCAAACAAGAAGCCGATTTTGGACATCAGCGAGCTTTTGAACGCTTCCTTCAGGAAGGTCGAATAAAGCTTCACCGTTCCCTCGGCGGTCTTCAAGGAAATGTTGCCGCTAAACCCATCGGTCACCACGACATCGACGGTTCCCGCACAGATATCGTTGCCTTCGACGAAACCGTAGAAATTGATCGGCAGATGACTTTCGCGCAGCGTTGCCGCTGCGGTCTTGACGACATCGCTGCCTTTCATGTCCTCGGAGCCGACATTCAGCAACCCGATGGCGGGTGTTTCCAGCCCCAACACGGCGCGGGCGTAGACCTCGCCCATCACGGCGAACTCAACCAGATTGTTGGCGTTACAATCTATGTTGGCTCCCAAATCGAGCATCAGGGTCTCGCCCCGAATGGTCGGGAACAGAGCCGCGATCGCCGGACGATCAATCCCAGGCAGAGTCCGCAGAACGAACTTTGAGACTGCCATCAACGCACCAGTGTTGCCGGCGGAAACAATTCCGGCGGCTTCACCTTTTTTTACGGCGTCGATAGCCAGCCACATGCTCGACCGCCGCCCCGTCCGCAACACCTGCCCCGGCTTGGCATCATTACTGATAGCCTCGTCGGTGTGGCGGACCGTGCAGACTCCCGCCATCCCCGGATACGGGGCCAGAAGGGGAGCCAGACGGGCTTCATCGCCAAACAGCAGATAGCGGACGTGGGGCAGACGCTCGTGAGCCATTCGCACCCCTTCCACGACGATTTCGGGGGCAGAGTCGCCCCCCATGGCATCAATGGAAATGGTGACCGGGACACTCACTGGCCGATGCTCCGCTGCTTAAAGGCTATAGACGGATCAGGCTTCGGCCTGGACGACCACCTCGCGGCCATCATAATGACCACAGGCGCTGCAAACATGATGCGGAAGCTTGGGCTCGCCGCAGTTCGGGCACTCGGCACCGACCACGTTGGTCAGAGCGTGATGGGACCGGCGCATGTCGCGGCGGGACTTGGAGGTCTTCTTCTTCGGTACAGCCATTTCAATTGCTCACTTCGACCCACGATGGGAAAGGGAGGTTTCTTATCCAAAAACACCGACAAGAGCAAGGGATTGCTTTCCCTTTAGCCTTTTTTTTGCCGCAAGGCAGCCAACGCCGAGAATGGGCTTGCCTTTAGCGTGGGAGCTTCATCAGTGTCTGGCGGCGCTTCGAAGGCCGCACCGGGGGCGCGCGGGAACGGATCGAGCGCCAGCGCCAGTTGCTCCGCGACCACTTCGCCCAGATCGATTTTGCCGTCCTCAATCGGATCGGGCGGATCTTCCCCGCCCCAAATCAGGTCGATCTCGTCGTCCTCATCCTCGGGGGGGCCGAAGATCATGGCGAACGGCGCCTCCACGGCGGCCGCCAACGGCACCAGCGTCACCACGCAGGTCTGCACCACCTGGGCATGGAGACGCCCCTGTAACCGCACCAAACCGCGCCGGGTGGGGGGATTGATCTCGATCTCGGCCGTCAGACTCTCCAGTGCCACGAGGCCGAAGCGGTCGGCCAGGGCGACACGCTCGACCGGATCGGCCTCCAGCCGATGACGACTGAGCTTGGAAGGCAATTGATCGATTCGAATCGGACGAGAAAATTCGGGAACGTCACCGGGGGGAATCATTGCGCAGCCTCCACGAGCGGAGCAAATCTCACCCGCCCCTCAACCAACCCAGCCCTCGTTTCGGCCAACCAGCCATCCTGCTGGCGCAGATAGGCGGCCATCTCCGCCACCACCCCATCGGGGGGAACGGGATCGGCGACACCGTACAGATTACGCAGCAAAGCCGCAGCCAACAATTCGTCCCCCTCGGCCAGACCCTTTTCATAGGCGGCGACGCGACCATAAAAAGCCTGCGCCATCTGCTTGACCCGCTTGCCGACCGCCATGTCACTGACGCCCAACTCACGCAGATTTTGTTCCATGTCGGCGAACATCAGATCGAACAGCGCCTGGGACACCCCCCTCGCCTCATCGCGCCCGGCACCATCAACCCGGCCCAGGCCACGCATCACCAGAAACGCGTGCAGAACGATGAGATCGAAGCGACCGTCCAGACTGTCCGGCACATGCTGACGGAGGTAAAAATCCGGCTGCCGAGCTTGCTCGATGATGGCGATGTAAAGATCGTGGGCGGCGCGACGGTGGCGACGGCCACCGAGGAAACGACGAAGCGGCATGATTTGGAGTTCCTGGCATCTGGACATCACTCCGCCGGCGCGACGTTGGCGACGTCGTTGACAAGGCCAGGAGACGGAGTGCACTCTTCCCTCCCACATTGGCCTCGGAGGCCGTTTCCGTCAATGCTCCGCCGACCTCTGCGCATGAAAAAGCCCAGCCCCACCCGGTTTGTCCTGGCCACCCTTGCCGTTGCCCTGGCAGCGGGGGCCTGTACCCCGATTGTAGAATTGCGTGGCAACCTGCCGCCACCCGAGCAATTGGCAGAGGTCGTGGTTGGAAAAAGCTCGCGCGACGACGTTCAATCGCTGTTGGGCACGCCCTCCAACGTCAGCCCCTTCGACGACGATGCGTGGTACTACGTTTCGACCGTCACCGAACGGGTCTCGTTCTTCGAACCCGATGTCAAGGAGCGCAAAGTGATCGCCGTCCTGTTCGACCGCAGCGGAACAGTCCGTGCGATCGATACCAAAGGGCTGGCCGATGGTCACGACGTCATTCCGGTCGGACGCGAGACACCGACGGCAGGCCAGGAAATGACGATCCTAAAGCAATTGCTCGGCAATATGGGTCGCTTCTCGAAGCCGGCCCAGGGACAATAGAGCGCCCGACGCAGGCGGAATCATCCACCGTTGTGGCCAGACAAACAAAACCCCCGATCGCCGCAGCGACCGGGGGTCTTTCTTGATCAGCTCAATCTCGATCAGCCTGCAACGATCGCCAGCAACAGAATGGCAACGATGTTGATGATCTTGATCATCGGATTGACCGCCGGACCGGCGGTGTCTTTGTAGGGATCGCCAACGGTGTCGCCGGTAACCGCCGCCTTGTGGGCGTCGGACCCTTTGCCGCCATGATGACCGTCTTCGATGTACTTCTTGGCGTTATCCCAGGCACCGCCGCCCGAGGTCATCGAAATGGCCACGAACAGGCCGGTGACGATGGTGCCGAGCAGCATCGCGCCGAGAGCGGTGAACGCAGCCTTCTGATTGGCAGCGAACAGGATAACGAAGTACAGCACCACCGGCGACAGCACCGGAAGCATACTGGGGACGATCATTTCCTTGATCGCGGCCTTGGTCAGCAGATCGACAGCACGGCCATAATCCGGCTTGCCCGTGCCTTCCATGATGCCTGGGATTTCCTTGAACTGACGACGGACCTCGATCACCACCGAACCGGCGGCGCGACCAACCGCCTGCATGCCGAGCGCCCCGAACAGATAGGGCAGCATGCCGCCAAGGAACAACCCGATCACCACATAGGGGTCTTCAAGGCTGAACTGGACGTTGAGGTTAGGGAAATAATGCTTCAGATCCTCGGTATAGGCCGAGAACAGCACCAGCGAGGCCAGACCGGCCGAACCGATGGCGTAGCCCTTGGTCACCGCCTTGGTGGTGTTGCCAACGGCGTCCAGGGCATCGGTGATCTTGCGAACGTCCTTGGGCAGGTTCGCCATCTCGGCGATACCACCGGCATTGTCGGTGACCGGGCCATAGGCGTCGAGCGCAACGACCATACCGGCCAGAGCCAGCATCGTGGTCGCCGCGATCGAAATGCCGAACAGGCCAGCGACCGAATACGCAGCGATAATGGCGACCGAAATCACCAGCACCGGAAGCGCAGTGGCTTCCATCGACACGGCCAGCCCCTGGATCACGTTGGTGCCATGCCCCGTCACCGAAGCCTTGGCAACCGACTGCACCGGACGGAAATCGGTACCAGTATAGTATTCGGTAATCCAAACCAGCAGGCCGGTGACGACCAGACCGATAATGGCGCACAGATAGAGCTTGGTCCCGGTGATAACACCCCCGGTCGAGGCATAGGTGGCGTCGAAACCGCCAAAGCCATAGACCAGAACCGCGGCGATCAGCGCCGCCGACAGCACGCCGGTTACAATCAGGCCCTTGTAAAGAGCCTTCATGATCTTGCCAGAGGCGTCGAGCTTCACGAAGAAGGTCCCGATCACCGAGGCGAAAATGCAAACGCCACAGATCACCAGCGGAAGCTGCATCATCAAAAGCTTCTCGACCGGATCGGCAAAGAAGATCGAGCCCAGAAGCATGGTGCCCACCACGGTCACCGCATAGGTCTCGAACAGATCGGCGGCCATGCCCGCGCAATCGCCAACATTGTCGCCGACATTATCGGCGATCACGGCGGGATTACGGGGATCGTCTTCGGGAATACCGGCCTCGACTTTTCCCACCAGATCGGCACCGACATCGGCACCCTTGGTGAAAATGCCCCCCCCCAGACGGGCGAAAATCGAGATCAGCGAGGCACCGAAGGACAGCGCCACCAACGCCTCAAGCAACTTGCGCGACTCGATCCCGGCGTGTTGCAGAATAGTGTAATAACCGGCAACGCCGATCAGACCCAGACCGACCACCAGCAGGCCTGTGATGGCACCCGATTTGAAGGCGACATCCAGAGCCTGCTGCATGCCGCCGGAACGGGCGGCCTCGGCGGTCCGCACATTGGCGCGCACGGAAACATTCATGCCAACATAGCCAGCGGCACCCGACAGCACGGCACCGATGACGAAACCAACCGCCTGATAGGTGCCCAGGTAGTAGCCGAGAACGACGGCAACGACCAGACCGACCATGGCGATGGTAGTGTATTGGCGGTTGAGATAAGCGGCGGCACCCTCCTGCACCGCTGCGGCGATCTGCTGCATACGGTCGGTCCCGGCCGATGCTGCCAATACGGAGCGTACAGCGTACCCCCCGTAAAGCAGCGCCAGGACGCCGCATGCGATCACGAATAGGTTGATGTTCATTTGGCTTGAATCCCCCTGATGAAGCCGGCGGCGCCGAATTTCCCAGTCACGGGCGATCGGGGGCCAGTGCGTCAGGAGAGCCGCGCCGCAGGCGACAAAGACCCTGCCAGAAGACCCTCAGTGATGCAATAAGTTGCTGAAATCGGCTGCGCTAAGACAGACTATTTCAGGTTGGGATTCTCAATGACGATGTTGCGCAAATAGCCAGGTCCGAGGGTCCGGTCGGCGACAATCATCAACCTCCGGCTGATCGCACGGGTATCGAGAGGCTGTCCCGGCTGCACTGTGCTGCCCAGGAAATTGATCATGTCCTCAAGGAATGCGTTCTGCAACCGGGGCAGATTGCGGGCAACAATTTCCTTATTCTTGGGATCGACTTCCAACCGGACGATCATTTCGGCCTGTTTGCGCACCTCATGATTCTGGATCACCGGAACCATCAGAAGCCCGAAATCGACATAGGACGGCGGAGGTGGAGGCGGTGGGGCTGGAGGCGGCGCATCGCTACGGGACAACGGATTATCGATCCCCAGCTTGGCCAGCGGATCAATCCCCCAAAAATACAAACCGCCGACGACACCTGCGAGGATCAGCAGCAGAGAGATCACGATGAAAATCACTCTGATCACACGAAAAATCCTCCATATTCCAAATTAGCGTCACACATCGCGCCTCTGGCCAGCGCGAAAATGCCGCCAGCCCCCCTCGACAGGAACGAGCGGACTCCCGGCGGGATCGATTACCGTCACAGCATCGGCGTGAGCGACAATCGCGCCGATCCGGGTCAGAGGCAGGCCCAGCGAACCCCCCAGCGCCGCAACCGCCTCAGCAAATCGGGGCGAGGCGGTAAACAAAACCTCGTAATCATCGCCTCCACTCAGCAGGCTGGCAAGCGTTACGAGACCAAAATCGACAGCACGGCTTGCGGAATCCGACAGAGGAACCAGCGCCATCTCGATCCTTGCCCCCACCCCCGAGGCGCGGCAGAGGTGGCCCAGATCCTGAATCAACCCGTCCGAAACATCCATCGATGCCCCGGCCAGCCCGATCAGACGCGGCCCCAATTCAATGCGAGGACGTGGCAAACGATAGCGGTCGGCGAGAAAAGCCACATCTGCGGCCGACAGGCCGTTCAGTTCTCCCCGCGCCGCCCGCAACCCCAGCGATCCATCGCCGATTGTACCGGACACCCAAATATCGTCGCCCACCGACGCCCCCGACCGCGGCAGCCCTTGCCCCGCCGCCACCCGCCCGATCGCTGTCAGCGACAAGGTTAGCGGTCCCGGCGTTGCCACGGTGTCACCGCCGATCAGAACCGTGTCATAGGTCGTCAGATCCTGACGCAATCCTTCGGCAAAGGCGCGCAGCCAATCGGCAGTAACGTCATGGGGAAAAGCGGCAGCCAGCAGCAACGCAACTGGCTCCGCTCCCTTGGCGGCAAGGTCGGAAAGATTGACCCGAATCAGCTTGCGCGCGATCAGGTCCGGCGGGTCGTCGGGCAGGAAATGCACCCCGGCGACCATCGCATCGACGGTCAGGACAGTCTCCGTCCCAGGTTCGGCAACCAGGAAGGCGGCATCGTCGGCCAGCCCGCGCGCGGCCGGATGCCCTCCGGTCAACGGCACGAACAGATCGGCGATCAGAGCGAACTCGTCAACCGCCTCCGGTTCCGCCAGATGTCCAGAGCCAGATCCGACGGAATCGGACGGCACTGGACTCATGACATCTCTCGCCGGGTGCAGACGGTGCCTGCTTGGCCACCGTCCCAAGGGCAGTCGGGCACGATCCGGTAGAATCGGATCATGCCTCTAGTTCCCCCGCCCCATCTCCCCCGGACGGATCGCCTGACCCAACCGATCGAGAACCGCATTCACCAGCCCCGGCTCTGGACCCGAATAAAAGGCATGAGCGACATCGACCCATTCCGAAATGCACACCCGAGCCGGGGTCTGCGGGCGAGCTTCCAGTTCCCAAGCGCCAGCGCGCAGAATAGCACGCAAGACCGCCTCCAGCCGCTCGACCGTCCAGTCGCCGGACAAAGCGTCACCAATCCGCAGATCCAATGGCTTGGTGTCGGCGGAAACGCCACGCACAATCCGCCCCAGCAGAGACGAATCCGGCTCGGCGATCGGACCACGCTTTGCCTCGGAACGGCGGTCGCGATCATCGACCAGAGCCTGCTCGGCAGAAGTCGCCGTCATCTCCATCTGGTACAACACCTGCACCGCAACAAGGCGGGCCGCGCTGCGGCGGGCAACCGAGGGATTGACCGTCATACTGCTAACCCCAACGCGCGCTTGATCGCCAACATACGCAGGCAAGCCCGCCCGGCCTGTCCACCCAGGTTCTTTCGCTTGGGATCGGCGCGGTTAAGAGCCTGGGCCTCGTCGTGACAGGTCAGCACGCCGTTACCAAACGCCAATTGATGGGCGACCGACAGATCGGCCAACCCGCGCATGCATTCGGTTCCGACATGATGATAGTGATCGGTCTCGCCACGGATGGCGCAGCCCAGAGCAACAAAGCCATCATAGCGGGCGGTTTCGTTGCCGTGAGCGGCAGCGGCCAGAACCAGATTAAGAGCTCCGGGCAGTTCGAAGATGCCGGGAACGGTCAGCAACTCGTGGCTGGCACCGGCTGCGTCAAGCGCCTCACGCGCGCCGGCCAGCAAGCCGTCGGCAATATGGTCGTAGAAACGGGCCTCGATAATCAAAATGCGGGCCATGCGGTCCTCCTTGTCTTTAGCCTCGGTCGGCTAGCCTTAGCCGATCGAGATCGGCCGCTGTTCGACCACCTTCAGGCCATACCCGTCCAAACCGACAATGCAGCGCCGGGTATTGGACAACAGGATCATTTCGTGGACACCAAGATCGAGCAGGATCTGAGCCCCGACACCATAATCGCGCAATTCCGGCTCGGGCTGGCGGCCTTCAAGCTGGGCGCGGATTTGCTCGGACAGGCTGTTTGGACGCGGTTCGCGCACCAGGACAACAGCGCCGCAGCCATGTTCAGCGATCATTTCCATTGCAGAATGAAGCTCACCGGCTTTGCCCGATCCCTGGTCGCCCAGAACGTCGTCGAGCACGTTGACGGCATGGACCCGGATCATCACCGGGCGATCGGGAACGATCTCCCCCTTCACCAGGGCAATATGCTCGGCGTAATCGACGGTATTGACGTAGACCAGCATCCGCCAATCTCCACCCCAGGTGGAGTGAAACGCCGTTTCCAGCGAGCGCTCGACGGTCCGCTCGTTACGACGACGATATGAAATCAGGTCGGCGATGGTGCCGATCCGCACCCCATGATACTGGGCAAACTGGACCAGATCGGGCAACCGCGCCATGGTGCCGTCGTCGTTCATGATCTCACAGATAACGCCTGACGGATTCAACCCGGCCAACCGAGAGATATCGACCGCCGCTTCGGTATGACCGGCACGAACCAAAACGCCGCCTTCCCGCGCCACCAGCGGAAAGATATGACCGGGCGACACGATGTCGGCGGCACCCAATGCCGGATCGATCGCCACCTCGATGGTGCGGGCGCGGTCGGCGGCGGAAATGCCGGTGGTAACCCCTTCACGCGCTTCGATCGAGACGGTGAAGGCGGTCTGGAGACGCGAGCGGTTATCCGAATTCATCAGCTTGAGGCCAAGATGCTCGATTCGCTCGCGGTTCATGGCCAGACAGACCAGTCCGCGACAATGCTTCACCATGAAATTGATCGTATCGGCGGTGGCGAATTGCCCCGGAATGATCAGATCGCCTTCATTCTCGCGATCTTCATCATCGATCAGAATGAACATCCGGCCTTGCCGAGCATCCTCGACAATATCCTCGATGTTCGACAGATAATCACGATATGCCGAAACCACGGAGTTAATCCCTTTGCAGCAGGCGCGCAACATAGCGCGCAAGCATGTCGATTTCCAGATTGACCACATCCCCGACCCGGTACAGGCCAAAGGTGGTCACGGATTGAGTATGGGGAATGATGTTGACCCCAAAGCGGTCGTTTTCAACCTCGTTGACGGTCAGAGAAACACCGTCCAGCGCGACTGACCCCTTCGACGCGACAAAGTGCGACAGAGCGGCGGGTGTCTCGAACACAAACCGCATCGACTGGCCGTCGGGACGGATCTCCGCGACACGGGCAACGCCATCGATATGACCGGAAACGATATGACCGCCCATTTCGTCGCCCATCCGCAACGAGCGTTCAAGATTGACCCGGCTGCCGGTGACCCACCCGCCCAGGGTTGTCTTCGACAGAGTCTCGCCCGAGACCTCGACGGCATGCCAGCCGGGACCGGTTTCGACCACGGTCAAACAGACACCGTTATGAGCGATCGAGGCGCCAATGGCGATGCCAGCCGGATCAAAGCCGCTGGAAATCTCAAAACGGGTCTCGCGGCCCTCGCCGCGAACCACCCGCTTCACCTCGCCAAGCGCGGTGACGATGCCGGTGAACATAGGCCTGTCCTCTGTTAGATGCGGGAATAGGTTTCCATCACGTCATCGCCGACTGCCCGGACGTCAATCCGGCCGAAACGCGGAGTCTGCGACAGACGATCAACTCCAAAGCCAACCAGCGCCGCCAGTCCGTCGCCGCCGATCAGCCGGGCGGCACGGAACCAGATCAGCCGATCGACCAGATCGGCCCGCAGCAGCGCGGCAGCGAGATGCGCCCCCCCCTCGACGAGAATCCGGGTTAGCCCCGCCGCGCCAAGCGCCGTCAGTGCTGCCCCCGGATCGACCGTTCCATCAGGGCCAGCGGGGCATTCGAACAACTCAACCCCCGCATCCGCGAAGGCGCGGGCACGGGTGCGGTCGCCTCCGGCCAGGGTGACCACCCAGGTCGGCACATCGTCGGCTGTGGCCGCCAGACAGTGGGTCAGCGGCATCCGCAGACGACCGTCGAACACGATCCGTACCGGCGAGCGGGACGCTAGGCCGGGTAAACGACAGGTCAGTTCGGGATCATCAGCCAGCGCGGTGCCACTGCCGATCATCACCGCATCGTTCTCGGCGCGCAGCAGGTGGGCGTGAGCACGGGCAGCGGAGCCGGTAATCCAGCGGCTTTCGCCGGTACGAGTGGCGATACGCCCATCGAGCGTGCTGGCCAGCTTCAGCGTTACCAGCGGCCGGCCGTGCTCGATCCGTGACAAGAAACCGGCATTCAGTTCACGGGCTTCGGCCTCTTTCACCCCTTCGACGACGGCAAGTCCGGCGCGGCGCAGCAGATCGACCCCTCTCCCGGAAACGCGGGGATCGGGATCGCGCAGAGCCGACACCACCCGGACAATTCCGGCCGCGATCAACGCTTCGGCGCAAGGCGGGGTCTTGCCGTGATGGGCGCAAGGTTCGAGGGTGACATAGGCGGTGGCTCCGCGTGCCGCCTCGCCCGCCATCGCCAGCGCCTCGGTCTCGGCGTGGGGACGACCTCCGGCGGCGGTGCAGCCCCGGCCAACGACGCGGCCGCCATCCGCGACGATGATGCAGCCGACGGCAGGGTTGGGCCACACCTCACCAAGGCCGCGCCGGGCCATGGCCAGGGCGGCTCGCATATGGGCGCGATCGGTCTCGGCCCGGTCGGGCTCAGTCGGCGGGTGGGCCAATCATCTTCCCCAGGAATTCCTCGAAGTCCTTGGCTTCTCGGAAATTACGATATACCGAGGCGTAGCGGACATAGGCGACCTTGTCGAGGTCCATCAGCGTCTCCATCACCAGTTCGCCGATGAATTTAGACGACACCTCGTTCTCACCGAGACTTTCCAGCCGACGGTGAATGCCGTTGACGATCCGCTCGATCTGATCCTCTTCGACCGGACGCTTGCGGAGAGCGATCCCAATCGAGCGGAGTAGCTTCTCGCGGTCGAAGGGAACGCGGCCACCGCCCTTTTTTACCACAACCAGATCGCGGATCTGAACCCGTTCAAACGTCGTAAAACGAGAGCCGCAGGCCGGACAGGAGCGGCGGCGGCGAATTGCGGAATTATCCTCGGTTGGGCGGGAATCCTTTACTTGAGTGTCGTCGTGTCCACAAAACGGGCAACGCATGGGATTCTCCGCGCAAGGCGGGACGGGAACCGAATGGCCCCCGTCCCAAATCTAGACAGATCAGCTATAGATCGGGAAACGACTGCACAGAGCCGTCACTTCGGCCCGAGCCCGAGCCTCGGCCGCCGAATTATCCTCGGGGTTGAGGGCCAGACCGTCCAACACGTCCCCGATCAGCTCGCCGACCTGACGGAACTCATCGGTGCCAAAGCCGCGCGTGGTCGCCGCCGGAGTGCCAAGACGCACGCCCGAGGTGATCGTCGGCTTTTCCGGGTCGAAGGGAATGCCGTTCTTGTTGCAGGTCATCCCTGCCCGCTCCAGGCTGGCTTCTGCCGCCTTGCCGGTCAGCTTCTTCGGACGCAGATCGACCAGCATCAGGTGCGAATCGGTGCCGCCCGACACGATATCAAGGCCACGACGAACCAATGTATCGGCCAGAACGCGAGCATTATCAACGACCTGACGGGCATAGACCTTGAACTCGGGCGACAAAGCTTCGCCGAACGCCACGGCCTTACCCGCGATCACATGCATCAGTGGGCCACCCTGGATGCCGGGGAAGATCGCCGAATTGATCTTCTTACCCAGTTCGGGATCGTTGGACAGGATCATGCCGCCACGCGGGCCGCGCAGGGTCTTGTGCGTCGTGGTGGTGACGACATGAGCATGGGGCAGCGGGTTGGGATAGACACCACCGGCAACCAGACCGGCGAAGTGAGCCATATCGACCATGAAATAGGCCCCCACCTCATCGGCGATGGCACGGAAGCGGGCAAAGTCGATCTCACGCGGGTAAGCCGAACCACCGGCAATAATCAGCTTCGGGCGGTGGGTGCGGGCCAAAGCCTCAACTTCGGAATAATCAATCAGGGCGTCCTGCTGGCGCACGCCATATTGCACCGCCTTGAACCATTTGCCGGACTGGTTGGGGGCGGCACCATGGGTCAGGTGGCCGCCTGCGGCCAGCGACATCCCAAGGATGGTATCGCCGGGCTGGACCAGAGCCATGAACACGCCCTGGTTGGCCTGCGAACCGGAATTGGGCTGGACGTTGGCATAGGTGCAGCCGAACAAAGCACAGGCGCGTTCGATCGCCAGCCGTTCAACGACGTCAACGAACTCACAGCCGCCGTAATACCGCTTGCCCGGATAGCCTTCGGCGTACTTGTTGGTCAAGACGGTGCCCTGAGCTTCAAGCACGGCGCGGGAAACGATATTTTCCGAGGCAATCAGTTCGATCTGTCCCTGCTGGCGCTCCAATTCATGGGCGACGGCGGCGGCGATATCGGGATCGCTGCTGGCCAGGGAAGCGGTAAAGAAAGCGGAGGGGGAAAGGCTGGACATCGGATCTCTTTCGGACAGAAGGAGTTTTAGAAGCGGGAACGAAAGTGACGCGGAGACTATTTCTCGCCGTATTCAGATAGCATCGCCACCCGGCGGGCATGACGGCCGCCTTCGAACGGAGTCTCCAGAAAAACGCGCAGACAGTCGCGGGCAACCTCGGGGCCGATCGTGCGCCCCCCCAGTACCAGGACGTTGGCGTCATTATGCAGACGGCACATCCGGGCGCCGTATCCGTCATGAACCAGAGCGGCACGGATATGAGCATGGCGGTTCGCGGCGATCGAGATACCGATACCCGAGCCACAGATCAGCAGCCCCAGATCGGCCTCGCCCGCCTTCAACGCGCGGGCCAATTTCAGCGCGAAATCGGGGTAATCAACCGAAGCGGGGCCATCGGTGCCGAGGTCAAGCCCCCGCCAGCCAAGACCGGATAGATCGGCCGCCAGCAGCGTCTTCAACTCTATGCCGCCATGGTCCGAAGCGAGAGCGAGGGTACGCTGGGTCATGGAATCGATCCTGACAATCCTATGGATTGGGCTAGATACCATATGTCGCAACGTTTTGCCAATGCGCCACAAGCCGCAGGGGAATGCGCGACGATGGGAGCTGCCGGGCGCAGGGAGCGGCAGCCAGGGACTCCGCCATACTTCCGCCTTAATAGAAATATCTAAACGGGCGAAGAGTCCAACCAATTCGCAGTTAGAGCCCCTCTCGATTACTGAATGAGGGGCATGTTACAAGAATTCGTTACTCGGACCCAACAGTTTCGAATTGACATAGATGGTGTAGCATGCATTCAATGAATCCATCGTACCAATGATATTTGGTTGGATAAAAAGATGAGCGACACAAGCCAGGAAAAGACCAATCGCGATGATCTGCTGCGCATGGCCGTCGACGTGGTCGCGGCCTATGTCGGCAAGAATCCAGTGCCGGCGGGACAATTACCTGACCTCATCAATACCGTTTATGGCTCGCTATCCTCTCTCGACGGTGGACAGCCCGAAGCAAAGCCAGAAACGCCGAAGCCCGCCATCGCAATCAAACGGTCGGTGACCCCCGATTACATCATCTGCCTTGAGGATGGTAAGAAGCTGAAGATGCTGAAACGGCATCTGCGCACTACCTACAACATCACACCGGATGAATATCGTGCGAAATGGGGGCTCCCCCCCGATTATCCGATGGTTGCCCCAAATTATGCCGCCCAACGGTCAGATTTCGCCAAGAAGATCGGTCTGGGCCGCAAGGCTGCCGAGCCGGTCGATGAGACCCCGCCGTCCCGCCGCGGACGCCGCTAGAGCGAACTCTTCCCGCCACGGAAAAACCCGGAGCCTCGACAGGCTCCGGGTTCTTTTCATGACTTCTCCGCCGCCCGTTTGGCCATAACGTATTCCAGCCGCCGCAGCGCCTGAGTACGCAATATCGCCTCACCTGCGCTGGCCGGGCCTGAGATCGAAACCTCGGTCATTGAGGAAACGTGGAAGGCCGTAACCTTCACAAGGGCACCGACCCGGCGGAATTCAAATAGCACCTCACCGGAGACTGTCATGGATGGCGCTCCTTTTGCGTCATCCTAGCCAAATCGTCGGCGAGGCGCAATCGACGCCCCCCCCTGGAAGCAGAGCCGCCAAACGACCGGGATGCCGAAATCATAAAGGCAAGAGCGTGTCGTCTCTCAGCTTGTGAACCACAATATCGAGCCAGCCGCCATTCAGCTTAAACAATGGGCCAGGACCATCATCCAGCCGCTCCCACGATACTTCCGGCATGGAAGGGGACTTATCCAGCCAGTCCCGCCAATCTGAAAGCTCCCACCCCGCTTCCGGCGTCGTGAAAACAACCATCATCAACCGCGTCCGACCGGGAGCCGACGGAATACGGCTCAATTTGGCGATATCTTGCGGAATACTCCCCCCATTGGAGGTGCGGTCTCGCCATGCATTCCCGGTTCGATCATGGACTTGCTTGACCTCGATCAGCACCTCGCGGCGCTTGTCGGGGGTGAGGACATAAAGATCAAGGGACTCGGGTCTAGCCACGTCAAGCTGAGCCAAATCTCCAGTAAAATCAGGATAAGGAGTTTCACGAACGCAGATCAGTTCATTCCCGTCAAAACCGCGGGCGAAAGCATGGCAAAGCAATGCTTCACATGATAATTTTTGTGCCATCCGGCTAATAATAGCCGCAGCACTACGTTCGAGACCCGCCGCACCAATGGCAAGGTAATTGCTCACGGGGTTGGCAAAAGGGCTTGCGCCGAGGCGTGGAATATGGGTCAACCGATGAATGAAGTCTCCGATCCGCTACCGCCTGAGTGACGCCGATAAGGACGCCTTGCTGTTAGAGCAGGCGGCGTTGATCGAACGTCAGGCCGCCCGAATTGCCGAACTTGAAGCGGCGCTGGGCAAGCCGAAAAAGACCTCGTCGAATTCGCATTTTCCGCCGTCCAAGGACGGCCCCGGCCGGAAGAAAAGTTCGCCGCACGAGGACCGGTCCCGGAAACCGCGTCCGTCACGCCCCGGGGTATCGCGGCCATTGGCCGAGGACCCGGACAAAACCGAGCGCCGCCTGGTCGAGGTCTGCCCCCATTGCGGGATGCCGCTGTCGGCGGATCGGCAGCGGTGCCGTCACCGCTACGACCACATCGACCTCCCGGCGATCCGTCCGGTGGTGACCCGAATCGAACTGTTCGGCGGGCGCTGTGGCGGCTGTGGACGTCGTGCCCGGGCCGAGGCTCCGGAGGGGATGGCGCCAGGAACGCCGTTCGGACCGGGCGTCCGTTCCCTGCTTTTGTATCTCCACCACAGCCACCATGTCGGCTTCGAGCGGCTGTCGCGGATGATGAAGGATCTCTTCGGATTGGCGGTCTCGGAAGGTGCCATCGCCAATGCTTTCCGTCGGGTCCGGACCGGGCTGGACGAGGCGCGCGCGGCCATCAAGGCCAAATTGCTGACCGCCCGGGTGATCGCCTCGGATGAAACCACCACCCGGGTCGATGGCGTCACCCACTGGCAGTGGGTGTTTGTCTCGGATCGGGCGGTGCTGCACGACATTGCGCCGCGCCGGGCCAAAAGCGTCGCCGAGACCGTGTTGGGCGACTACCGCCCCGGGGTCTGGGTGTCCGACCGCTACGCCGGACAGCAGGATCTCGCCCTGGCCCATCAGGTCTGTCTCGCCCATGTCCTGCGCGACGTCCAATACGCCATCGATTGCGGCGACACCGTCTTCGCCCCGAAAATTCGTGATCATCTCCGTTGGGCAATCCGTGTCGGCAAACGACGAACAGAGCTCAAGGACTCTACGCTGGTCGCTTATGCCGCCAAGGCAGAGCGCCGCCTCGACACCCTGCTCGCCATCCCCGCCGCTCATCCGGCCGGGAAAATCCTCCAGCGCCAGATCAAGGCGTGGCGAACGAAGTTCTTCGTCTTCCTTACCGATCGCGAGGTCCCGCCCACCAACAATGTGTCCGAGCGCGAGATCCGGCCCT
>NZ_CAHP01000027.1 GCF_000294655.1 Magnetospirillum molischianum DSM 120 | reverse complement strand
CGGGCCAAAAGCGTCGCCGAGACCGTGTTGGGCGACTACCGCCCCGGGGTCTGGGTGTCCGACCGCTACGCCGGACAGCAGGATCTCGCCCTGGCCCATCAGGTCTGNCTCGCCCATGTCCTGCGCGACGTCCAATACGCCATCGATTGCGGCGACACCGTCTTCGCCCCGAAAATTCGTGATCATCTCCGTTGGGCAATCCGTGTCGGCAAACGACGAACAGAGCTCAAGGACTCTACGCTGGTCGCTTATGCCGCCAAGGCAGAGCGCCGCCTCGACACCCTGCTCGCCATCCCCGCCGCTCATCCGGCCGGGAAAATCCTCCAGCGCCAGATCAAGGCGTGGCGAACGAAGTTCTTCGTCTTCCTTACCGATCGCGAGGTCCCGCCCACCAACAATGTGTCCGAGCGCGAGATCCGGCCCTCCGTCGTCTTCCGCAAGGTCACCAATGGATTCCGCTCCGACTGGGGTGCCCAAGTCCATGCCGGATACCGGTCTGTCACCGGCACGGCGCGCCTCAAGGGCCAGACTGCCCTTCAGGCCGTTCGTGACCTCGTCAACGGCACCTTCGTCGTCGCCTGACAAAATCGACGCCAACCCCGTGAGCAATTACATGGCAAGAACCCTACGCTCATACGCGTCCAGTTGCCCCATTCTTATCTTCTTTAAATTATAGCAAAGACAAGTATCTGACCAACTGAAACGATATTCCATATGGCCTTACGGCGAGCAAAAGCCTCTTTCCTAATGGCTTGCCAGAATGGCTGATGGTGATAGGCTTCCGACCGCATTCCCTCTCGCCAGTCCTGGATTCGTCCCATGAACTTCATCGCCGCCATCGAAGCCCTGAACTCTATCGCCCAGGCTTTGGAGCGGTTGGTGCCGAAACCGCTGGCCAAGGCCGATCTATCGGTCGCCGACGCCTTTGTCTGGTACGCCGATCCCGATCGGCTGGACCCGATCACCACCGTCAACCGGGTCGAGATCGAGTTGTTACGCGGCATCGAATCCCAACGCGAACAATTGCTCGACAACACCCGCCGCTTCGCCAAAGGACTTCCGGCAAACAATGCTTTGCTGTGGGGCGCGCGCGGAACCGGGAAGTCATCCCTGGTCAAGGCGGTTCACGCCACGATCAATGCCGAAACCCCCAATTCGCTGGCGCTGGTCGAGATTCATCGCGAAGACATCCCTACCCTGCCCCGCTGTCTGCGCCTGCTGAAGGAAAGCGGGCGGCGCTGCATCCTGTTCTGCGACGACCTGTCGTTCGATCAGCAAGATGACGCCTACAAATCACTGAAGGCGGTACTGGAAGGCGGCATCGAGGGTCGCCCGGCCAACGTCGTGTTCTATGCGACCTCGAACCGCCGTCATCTGATGGCGCGTGACATGATCGACAATGAACGCGCCACCGCGATTAATCCCGGCGAAGCAATCGAAGAAAAGGTTTCGCTGTCCGACCGATTTGGATTGTGGCTGGGGTTCCACCATCTCGACCAGGACACCTTCCTGTCGATCGTCGAAGGCTATGTCATCCGCTACAAACTTCCGATTGAAACCGTTGAGCTTCACCGCGCCGCCAACGAGTGGACAGTGACGCGCGGCGCTCGCTCTGGCCGGGTGGCATGGCAGTTCATCCAGGATCTCGCCGGACGATTGGAGCGACCTCTTTAAAGTTCGCGATGCCCCCTTCACGCGCCCCGCTAAACAGGGTTAAGTGATCCCTCGGCGGGGTGATCCTTGGGGATCGGGATAAAGACGGATGGCAACGGACGGCATCACCGACAACACGGCCGATACAACAGAAACGGCATCTGTGCCCCTACGCACATTCTTCAGACGTTTTCTGCAACTGGCTGGACCGTACTGGAAGTCCGAAGAAAAGTGGAAAATCCGTTGGCGGTTGATGCTGTTCGGAATTCTGACGATCTGTCAGGTGATTATTCCAATTCAGATCAACATGTGGAACGCTCGCCTGTTCGATGCATTGGAACAGCGGTCGATCGATCAGTTTTACACCTTGATCGCTCAGATCGTTATCATCCTGATCGCCAGCATGAGCATCACCGGCCTGCATCTGCGGCTTAAGCGACAACTTCAACTTGGCTGGCGTCGTTGGCTGACGCGGCGGCTGCAAGATAATTGGATGGCGATGGGCCACCATTATCAACTGAACCACCTGCCCGGCAATCACGACAACCCCGACGGCCGGATCGCGGAAGACATCCGCACCAGCACTGAATCGGCGGTCGATCTAGCCCATTCCATGATCTATTGCGGTCTGTTGCTGATCAGCTTCATCAATATCCTGTGGACCCTATCCGAAGGAATCAGCATCACCCTGGGTGACGTCACCATGCCGATTCCCGGCTTCATGGTCTGGGTCGCCTTGGCCTATGCCTCGGTGGCCTCGTCGCTGGCGCTGTGGATGGGACAGCCTTTGATCCGCGCCACCGACCGACGCCAAACCGCCGAAGCCAATTTCCGCTTCGGGCTGGTCCGCGCCCGCGAGAATTCCGAGGCCATCGCCCTGGTCCATGGCGAAGTTGGCGAACGCCGCCGCTTCTCTGAACTGTTCCGGGGCATCGAAGGCGCTTGGCGACGACAGACCGCAGGTCTGACCCGCCTGTTCCTATTCACCTCGGGCTATGCGGTATTCTCGACTGCCTTTCCAATCCTGATTGCCGCACCGCGCTATATCGCCGGTACGATCACGCTGGGCCAGACAATGCAATCGGCGCTGGCGTTCCAGCAACTGACGTCGGCACTGTCCTGGCCCGTGGACAACATGCAGAAAGTGGCGGAATGGCGGGCTTCGGTCGAGCGGGTATTATCGCTCAACGACGCACTCCAGGCCCTGCGTGACGATTCCACCCGCCCCGACGCCCATGCGGTGATTGTCGAACGGTCAAATATTCCGACCCTGTGTTTCCACGACTTGACTATCGCCGATGCCGACGGCCGGGTGGTGATCGAGGGCTTTTCCGCAGAAATCGCACCGGGCGAACGGGTTCTGGTCGGCGGTGATCCCGGTGCCGCCGTAAAGCTGTTCAAAGTCGTCGCCGGCTTATGGCCGTGGGGTAAGGGGACGGTCAGCCTGCCCAGCAACGCCACCTTATTCTTCCTGCCGCAACGTCCTTACATGCCGATCGGCTCATTGCGCGGAGTTCTGGCCTATCCATCGACATCAGACAGCTTTAGCGAGGGCGCAATGCGCGATGCCCTGATCCGGGTCGGCCTTGGCCATCTGACAGAACGCCTGCGCCATCACAATAGTTGGGACCAGGCGCTGAGCGCAGGAGAGCAACAACGCCTGGGCTTCGCCCGCCTGCTGCTGCACCGGCCCAGCTGGATCGTCATGCAGGAAGCAACCGATGCCCTTGACCCCGAAGGCGAACGCCGCCTGATGCAGTTGCTGATCGACGAGTTCCGCGGCGCGACCATCCTCACCGTTGGCTTCCACGCCGATCTCGAAGCCTATCACCAGCGCACCCTGACCCTGACCGCCAATCATGAGGGCAAGATGCTGATTAAGGAATCGCGCAAGGACTGGCAAACGCAGCCCAAACCGCACACGTCAAGTTGGAGCGGACGCCTGCTCGGCCCACTGCGCCGCCGCAGCGAACGCCGCTCCCTTACCAACGGGAGCAGCGGCAAACACGGCGACTGGCGGAATTAAGGGGTAATCCCCCCTGATCTGGCCAGACACATAGCGCTGATCAGACTGCATTTGAGCCGGAGAGAACCTTCCGATAGACTACGACCGTGTTTTCGGCACAACGGTTCCAATCGAAATGGCGCGCGGTAGCGAGCCCCACCGTGCTGGCATGGTGGCGCCATGCTTCGTCCTCCAGTCCGCGATGGATCGCCTCCTTCAGCCCCATCACGTCGTCCGGATCGATCAGGGCGGCAGCGCCGCCGGTCACCTCCGGCAAGCTCGTCCGGTCCGAGGTGACGACCGGCACCCCCGACGCCATCGCCTCCAACACCGGCAGACCAAACCCCTCGTAGAGTGAGGGATAGACAAACAGAGAGGCCCCCGCATAAAGGCCGGGAAGCTGGGTGTCGGGCAGGAACCCAAGGGACAGCAGCCATCCCTCGGACTGGCCCCGCTGGATCTCAAGCTTCAGTCCGTCATTACACCAGCCTCCCCCACCGACCAGGACCAGGGGAACGGAACGGCGGAGTGCCTCGGGAAGCTGGCGGTAAGCCTCAATTAGATGGCCGATCCGCTTGCGCGGCTCCAAAGTCGAGACGCACAGGCTGTACCTCCGATACGCAAGACCAAACGAACGGAGCAAGGGGTCAAGCTCACGCTGGGTCTGGGGAGCAAAACGCGACTCGACCCCAAGGGGAACCGCCGTCACGAAAGACGGCGAGCAGGCCAGAAAATCGATCACCTCGCCGCGTGTTGCTTCCGAATCGGTAATCACATGCGCGGCTTTGCGCACCGATCGGTTGAAATTGGCTTCGAACTGCCGGATCCGCTCCACCGGATGGGTTTCTGGAAACTTGAACACCGATAAATCATGGACGGTGATGACCCCGATATCTGTGCAATCGGGTAGAAAATAGTTGGTACCGTGAAACAGCAAGCCCCGGCAGGCCCGGCGCAGCGCCCAGCGACGCACCCAAGCCGGCTTAGGCAGCACCAGACGCGAGCGGCGCCGGGGCACCGAATCGGTCAGCAGCGTAGCGGGATCAGCGATCCACCGACCGTTTCGATAGTAACGGACCTCACCAATCCCGGCCGTCGAGGGGAGGCGGCGGGTCAATTCCCAGGTATAGCGGCCGATCCCGGTCAAGCTGGGAGACAGGGCATCGACGCTGAGCGTGATTTTCATTCCGCCGCCTCGAACATCCAGCGTAGGGTGTCGTACAGCGGAATTTCGGAGACTTCACCGATCGCATCAATCAGACGCTCACGGCTTCCCAACAAGGTCTTCACCTCATTGGCACGGACCAGAGCCGGATTGGTTTTGACTTCAAAGGAGCAACCGCTGATCTCTTCGACCATATCCAGCAATTGGCGTAGGTTGTGCGCTTGGCCGGAACAGACATTGAAGGTACGGCCGCGTGCGGTCGGACACTCCAGCAGGCGCCGGTAACACGCCACAACGCTCCGCACGTCGGAGAAGTCGCGGGCAACATCAAGATTGCCAAGGTCTATCGTTATCTTCCTCTGCCGGGCATGACTGATCAATTTCGGGATCAGGAAACTCAGATCCTGCCCGACCCCGGTATAGTTGAATGGACGGGCAATGACGATTGGCAACCGATCAGAAAACAAACGGGCAAGATGCTCCATCGCCAACTTGCTAACTGAGTAATCATTGGCAGGAAACGGCAGAGCATCTTCAGTCAGCATCCCGGCATGAGCACTGCCATAAATGGTTGCGCTACTTGCCAGCAGGACGCCGTCTCTGCCACACTCCTGCCGACATAATGCATCAAGAATACGGCGAGAGCCGAGCAGATTAGTCTGATAAATCAGATCAATATCATCACACAGGATTGTTGAGACTGCTGCGAGATGAACGACAACATCAGGACGCACTTCAGCCATGATCTCAGCGAGGCCCATGGTCTGATTGAGACTACAGACATGGACCTCGCTTACACCAGATGGCAATTTCAAGAGAGGCCGATGAACGATACCGAATACCTCATATCCGGATAGACTCAATTCTACGGCCATATGACGGCCGGTGAACCCGTTGACACCGGTGATTAAGGCTCGTTTCGACACGGACCTCTCCTGAACAGATTGAAACTAGAACGAACTTCCAGTTTTATTGCGACGAATGTCGGCTTCGACCATCATCTGGCATAACTGTTCCAGCGATGTCTTAGCCTCCCACCCCAGTTCTTCCCGCACCTTGGTCGGATCGCCGATCAGCAAATCGACTTCGGCCGGACGATAATAAAGCGGGTTGACCCGGACCAGAACCTTGCCAGAGGCACGGTCGATGCCGATCTCGTTTTCTGCGGCCCCTTCCCAGACCAGATCGAATCCGGCGGCTTTCGCCGCCATGCTGGCGAAATCACGTACCGTTTTGGTGCGGGCGGTGGCCAAGACATAGGCGCTGGGCGTATCGGCTTGCAACATCCGCCACATCCCATCGACATATTCCTTGGCGTAGCCCCAATCGCGCTTAGCGTCAAGGTTGCCGAGCTCGATTGTGTCAAGCTGCCCAAGCAGGATCTTAGCAAAGGAATCGGTAATCTTACGGGTGACGAATTCCCGGCCCCGCAGCGGCGATTCGTGATTGAACAGAATGCCGCTGACCCCGAAGATATCGTAGCTTTCCCGATAATTGACCGTCATCCAGTGCGCATAGAGCTTGGCAACGGCATAGGGACTGCGCGGATAAAACGGGGTGGTTTCCGACTGCGGGATCTCGACCACCTTGCCGAACATCTCCGAAGTGCTGGCCTGATAGAAGCGCACCTTGGGATTCACGATGCGAATCGCTTCGAGCAGGTTGAGCACGCCAAGCCCGGTCACCTGACCGGTGGTGGCCGGCTGCTTGAACGACACCGCGACGAAACTCTGAGCGGCGAGGTTATACACCTCGTCAGCGTGAGTATCCTCGATCAGGCGGATGCTGGTGCCGAGGTCGGTGATGTCATATTCGACCAGATGCAGGTTCGGATGCTGGGAGATTCCCAGTTCTTCAATGCGCCAGAAATTGGTCGAACTAGTCCGCCGGTAGGTCCCGTAGACCCTGTAACCTTTTTCCAGCAGAAGTTGAGCCAGATACGCGCCATCCTGACCGCTTATCCCTGTGATAACTGCGTTTTTCATTTAAACGATCTCGATTTCCGGGAAGGGGAAAATGAAGCGGCCGCCGGCAGAGGTGTATTCCTTCTCGCGGCGCAGGATGCCGTCCTTGAAGTGCCAGGGCAACACCAGAAAATAGTCAGGCTTCATCGCCCGGGCATCGGCTTCGGACACGATCGGAATGTGCGAGCCAGGGGTAACGCGGCCAAACTTCTCGGGATTGACGTCGGCAATCGCCGGAATGTCCTTGGCGGTCAGGCCGCAGAACTGCAACACCACATTGCCCTTGGTCGAGGCACCGTAGCCGAGCACGGTCTTCCCGTCAGCATTGAGGGAACGGATCAGGCGGGTCAGGTCGTCGCGGTGGCGGAACACCCGCTCCTCGAACTCACGATAAGGACGGGGGGTATGCAACCCCATCCGGTCTTCCTGTTCGAGCAGCCAGTTGATCACCGCCTCGTTGGCCCGCACCGAGCGGTTGGAACGTTTGGCGGCGGTGACAGCAAAGCTGCCGCCATTGACCGCGTTCATCACCACATCGACCAGCCGCAAGTCGGCCGCTTCCAGGATTCGCTGCACCGCATGGAGCGAATAATACTCGATATGTTCGTGGCAGATCGTGTCGTAGGAATTCAGCCGCAGCATCGACGGCATGTAGCTCTGCTCGAAATGCCAGATACCGTCATCGGCCAGGATCGCGGCGATCTGGCGAGCGAACGAAATCGGCGCTTCAAGATCGTAGAACATCGCGATCGAGGTGACGATGCGGGCAGAACGCGATTCAACCGAGCGGAAGGCGTCGGCCGAGAAGAAATCCGGCACCAGGGTCACTTCCGACGGATAGTACTCGGCGAATTTCCGGCCGGTGGGATCGATACCGATCCGACGCAGATCCTTGGTCGCATAGGCCTTGAGGGTGGTGCAGTCGTTGCTACCGATATCCAGCACCACATCGCCCGGCTGCAAGCTGGCCAGACGCTCGAGATAGGCCACCTTATCGGTCAGATGGGTGACCATCGACTGGTTGAGGCCGGAGCGATAACCGTAATTGTCACCGTACATCTCCGACGGATTGTAGGAGTGCTTAAGCTGTAACAACCCACTTTTCGGAGCCCAGACCAGCTCAAGCGGACCAACCGTTACATTTTCGTCTTGGCTTCTAGGAAAAACACCAGTCAAGGATTGAAAACCGAGATTCAGAACTGACACTAGGTCAGATCCACCACCAATCCGGCATTCCTTGATTTCATGATACGCAGACATCAAAGTGATCTCCTAGTTACCAAACAGGGAAGAGTTCATTCACGGACAAATTCGCCGCAGGATTCCCACTGCGAAAACCTTGATCGTAGAATTCCTTTAAGGATTCACGGAATTCAGCAAACCCCTCAAGATGCTTTATCCGCATGATAATATCCTCAGCGGATAAGTAAGCGCTATTTCCATGGGGATCGTTCAGGAAGATCTGCTTCCAATACAACTCGACAATCCACAGCCGTTTCTCCCGACGCCGATCAATCGCTTCGACGTCTCCACCCATCCGGACAGCCAGATCATGGGCTTTCGGGAATTGTTCCAGCTCGAATAACGAGGCGTAATCGACCCAGGAAACGTTAGAATTCACCACCAGAGAGGGCTGTCCCAACCAGACGGCTTGCTCTTCTGACATGAAGTTCAGAACATAGTATGTGGTGGGGATGCATGTCAGCATTGTCGAGAAGATACGGCCATGAGTGTTCTGGCTGTACGCTCTTAGCCCGTGATCCCGGCGATAGATTTGACTAAAAATCGCCGAATAGAAATTTTCGTTCTTTGCTGCCAGCAGCTTGACTTTGTTGTACTCATCCGGGCAGGCCGGTTCGATCGGGGTTGCTCCATCCAGAAAACTGGGCAGGTCTTCGATCCGCCATGGCTCGTTCTCCGTAGTGTAACCGTAATTGACGTAAACCATCGCCAATCCGGGATGGGAGCCAATTTCATGCAGGATGCGCTCAATCACCCCAGGTTTAACAAGGTCATCGTCTCCAAGGATCCAAACATACTCCCCCCGAGCCAGATGGGCTGTCACAGCCAGATTGCCCAACATTCCAACATTACGGGGATTACGGACGTAACGGAAATCAGACCGCCCGCAATAAGGCTGGACTACTTCTGGAGTGTTGTCAGTGGACGTGTTGTCCACGACCAGGAACTCAACCGCATGATGCTCTTCAGGGAACTGGCGGAACATGTTACGCAGATTGAGTTGCAACCACCCAGCTCTGTTATAGGTGCTGATGCAAACGGAGAGACGGGGACGCGGACGGCGGCACAGAGCCGGGAACGCAGAATACAGATCGGATCCGTCCAGAGGCGGCAGATATACGAGCGTATCGGCCGGTCTGTCGGAGGCAAGATCGACGGCGATCTGTCTGGCGTACTGTGACCAATGCGTGACTGGACGTTCAGCCGCTTCCCAGGTCAGGGTCTCCAACAGGTTGCGATCCCCCGCCACGCGACAAATCGCCTCTCCCAATGCAGCTCCATCGGCCACATCGACAGTAATGACTCCGTCCTCACCGACCCAATCGTCGTCACACCGTTGTGCCGTCAAAACGGGCACGGCACGCCACAGGCTCTCCTGGATTAGAGGATCCACTCCAATGCCGAGGTTGGGAGAAACGACGAGGTCAACATCATGGAGCTGGCTAAGAATAGCAGGCAGATCGAGATCCTCGATCCACCGCACTCGTTCCTCCGTCATGAGGGCAATCCGCTGGCGCAAGGCTGTCGCCTCGGCTCCGGCGTCAGCCGGCAACTGTCCGGTCAGGGTGACCCGAATCCTATCGCCCGCCTGCCGGAATACGGTGTCGATGCTATCCAGCAAAGTCAGACCGTCGATACGACTCACGTCAGACAGGTGAATGAGGACATGCGCACGCCCACCCCGTTTCAAACGCGGTTTACGACGGCCGATTCCACTGCCTGCATTCGGCAGGGCGATGGCAGAGAAACGATGCTCGGCACTATGAACCTGACCGTTCCACCCGAGAAGGAAACGACGGAACGCCTTAAGCAGAGTCTCGCTTGCGATAAACAGTTTGTCGAAGGACACCAGCTCGACCCATCCCCCGGCTGAGGGATCGCGGCCCCCATCCAACAGAACGCCACCGAGCCGCAGGCCGAGAGACGATGTGAAGGCGCGCAAAGCGACCGTTTCTTTTCCAGTTCTCAGGCCTGGCGCCAACACCCAGTTGGGGGCACCGGGCTGTCCTGGCTCGCACCATTCCGACCACGACGTCGTATTGTTTCCATATGCTGCCAGTCGCGACAGCGCCTCGGGACCCGCTGCAACGAGACGAGCACCAGCCTGATCCCAGCGTGCGGGAATCAACTCGATCCCCTGCGCGATCAGCCCCGTCGCGAACAAGCTCGCGAACCAGGCAAACTGGTCCGACCCATCAGCCGGAGCCAACGGTTCGACCACGTAATACACAGCCGACAGGGTCCGTAATGGGTCTTCGGCGGCAGCGAGTTCACCCCGCAAGGCGCGGACATAGGCCCGCCATCCCCCCGCGTCATCATTCCCGCCGGGGATGGGCACAGGCCGAATCAAAGGGCTTGTCCGCGCCAACTGATGCTGGACGAAGAACCGCGCGATATCATCGGCAACTGCACCTGAAACCGGCAAAATCAGGTCGGCGATCAGCAGAGCTTGCAAGTGGCGTTCTTGCCGTTCCGCTTCGGCGTCATCGGCGGTCTCGTCAAGTCGCCACGCGCCGTGATCGACGACTGCCGTGCGCAGATTGAGGCGGTTTGCGCCCATGATGACATCGACTGTGCTCGGGCTGGTGGGAGAGAGGGGGGCCGGTTCAACCACCAACAACCATCCCGTCGGCACTGACGTTGCGGCAGCTGGCAATGGCAGATGGATAAATTCCGTCGCCGGATAGTTATCCACCATAGCCTCCAGACCAACAACCGTCAATTCAGGCTTGGTTAGCAAGCGATAGAGACTGAGATCGACGTCCCAGGTCACAAATACAAGTGTCTCGCCACAAGCGGTCAACCTTTCAGCAACACCCCGCAGGACCCGTCCCTCGGCCGGCAATTGAGACNTTGCCATCGGTTGAACGTAATAAAACAGGATTTTTTGATCAGACGCCAATAAGGCATCAAAATGCCGCTTAGCATGCGCATTTTCTTCTGAGCCGGGAACTGGCTCCCGGGTAGGCGCGAGAACTGGCTCCGGGGCGAGCGCAGGAACTGGCTCCGGGACAGGCGCAGGAACTGACTCCGGGGCAGGCGCAGGAACTGACTCCGGGACAACAGGCACCGGGTTGGAGATGGAAATGGAAACCGGCCGGCTCAAAGTGTCATTTAAACGCGCGATCTGGTTCTCAATAACGCGAATCTGCTGATCGACTGTTTCTTCCTCCAGATCAGCACCCAGTATCCGTAGAACCGAACCAAGTATAGGGGTTTTCAATATCCGATAGCGAGCCAACACGGCATCAAGGCCGGGGAGATTCACCGATCTTTGCTTACCTTCCTGCGACAAACGCAACTGAACCAGGATGTGCCGACGGCTTTCGCCATCGCGGATCTGACTCAGATAATGCTTCATCCCTTGTGGATCTACATCACGTCTCAACAAAGTGGCATAGGCACTCCGGACAAAAGCCTCATCGTAGAAACTCAGCAGCTCTGCCACTGAATTTGCCACCACACTGGGACCAGCGCTTGTGACGGGGCCGATTAGGGCACGGCCGGAGGGGGAACGGATGCGATCACCTGCACCACACAACCGCAGCAACGGGCCAATTAAGGGGGCGTTGAGGCGACGATGGCGGGCAATTTCCTTTTCAAGGCCATGGATATGACCCCGCCGTTTCCGACCTTCCTGCGACAGGCAAAGTTCTGCAGCCACAGACCCACGACGAGCCCCTCGATTCAGACGGTCCAGATAATAATGCAACCCACCCGTATCGGCCTCGCGGCCGAGCAGGACACGGTAAGCAGTCCGGACAAATTCCTCCCCATCAAGAGTAAACAGCATCGCAATATCACTCGCCGAGCACAAGGTGGCGGGATGTAGCTTGTCCCCTCTGCCGCCCAGACGCAGCAGCGGCCCGACCACGGGCATCTTCAGCCGGCGGTAGCGGGTAACCTCACGTTCCAACCCCGGCAATTTCACCCCACGCTTGCGTCCCTCGGCGGAAAGCAGGAGTTCGGCCGCAATTGTTCCCCGGCGCGCGCCGCGTTGCAGCCGGTCGAGATAGTGATGCAACCCCTGAGGATCAACCTCGCGGCCGAGCAGAGTCAAATAGGCGCACCGCACGAATGCGGCACCTTCGTGTGCCAGCAGGACTTCTGCCGTTGGCGCGGCTTTGTATCCGAGATTGATTTTCAACACTTTTTCTAAGATCGAGGCCGCCTCTTTGGCACGGTAGCCGGCAGGCACCTCTTTCGGGACAATCTGCGACAACATCGCAAAAAACGTCCACTCCCCAAAACGATTATAAAGCTCGCTTTGGACCGCAACACCTTGGTCGATCAACGAGTTAAGGTCGTGATCCTCAAAGAAACTGCCGTTGCCAAGATAGTTAGGGAACGGAGCCTGGCGGGTAAACACCACTGGACGTTCGGTTGTGAACGCAAGATCCGCGATATTGCCAAGCTCCTCACGCCGTGCCGGATCATTGTAAAGAATGACGAGATGGCTGGCGGCCAAGGCAGGAACGACTTCTTCACAAGCTCGCCAATAAGAGAGTTCAACGAAGCTGATTCTGAAATTGGGATCAGCAGAGTGAGCCGTACGAATTCGCTCCAGTCTGGCCTCAGCAGCTTGACGCTGGCCGTCCGATTCCCAGCGCGGGATATCGATTTGAAGATGGGCACCGGGTGTCTGTTGGAGAATTCTCGAGACAACCGCCTCCAGATTTGACTGCTCTGCCGCAAAGCCGATCAGCCAAATAGTTGTTGACGCCGCCGGCAACGGAACAAAAGACGTGAAATAGGGGATGATCGGCTGACGGGGCCACACTGTCAGCCCCAACGATGCCTGTTGGGAGTCCGCTTGTTCATCGGCCAACAACACTTTAACCGCCGTCGTTCCCTGGAGCGCGGCAGCAACATCGCTTTGAGACGGCCCAGGGCAGATTATGACGGCCGCAGGATTGACCTCATTGACCGCCCAAGACAATTCCGCCACGGTTTCATAAGGAACCCTCAACACATCGAAGCATCTCGATCGGGAGATACTGCCGATCACCCGGTTGGGGTATGCAAACGCATCCGGGATAGTCAAGGATTTCGAGAACGCGACCATGACCGGCGGACGCGGAGTGTTGACTTGAACAGAAAGCAGGTTGCCATTCACCGTTGAGTTCGGAAGAACTCCCGAACTTGCCAACATACGGAGAAAAACGGCACAGAACGCCTTTTGTGACCAATCCTCCTGCATCTGACGCACAGCAGGCAGTGTGTTCTGCATTGCCGCTTTCAGGCTGGTTATCGGATAGGGCGGAATATAACGGTGGATATGACGAAAGGTGTCATTAGAAGAGACCAATAATGGCCTTCCCGCCGCGATCGCTTGATCGGTCGTCGCCGACAGCCCTGATTGGCGCCGCGTATACATGAAGCAGTTAAGATCATTCTCGGCGCACCAATCAAGCAATTGATCCGACCGCATGAAATCAAAAGTAAAATCTATCTCAATTCCCGGCTTGGCAATGCGATGGCAGATATCAGAAAGGTAACGTGCGTAGTTTTTCTGATGGACAGAGAACATCGCATCATCGGCATAGGTCGCAGCCGGAACATTGATACGAATCCGCGCAGCATCGAATTCACGGTTAACCGCTTCGACCAATAAGTTGAAGCCCTTACCGGGAGTTCCAAACCCAAAAGACCCGATCTGCGGCACCGCACGACTCGCCGCACGGGGGGTAAGAATCCGTCCTTCCAACGGACGGGGAAACGGAAATATTGTGTCCCGCGCCTCTACGGTCGGATCAAGGACGATGTATCCATCAAAAGTCGCCAGCGGCACATGGCGTACCGGATCATCAGGTTCAACTTCAAGAACGAGGGTGAATTTCTTCCCTGGCAAGGCCCGAATCTGCTCGTTTGAGATGTGCGGTGCCATCGTAATCGGATGCCAGTTGAACACCCAGAAATCATACTGTTCGGCCACCGGCCGTGGAGAGGCCGTTGGCAACAGAATGACTTTCCGAGCCCCGGCAAAAGCTTGGATATCAATTTCATCGAGGGAAAAATAATCAAGAGAGCAGACGGATTCTTGGTTAATCGGCTCAAGAGCCCCATAGGCCATTCGACCGCTCTCGTAAATACTACACTGAGCTTTAGCCGTGTTTATAAATGCTCCGCGCACCTTCTTGGGGGCCGGTTGTTTTTTTGAAATATTCACGTCCAAAGTCAGATCTCCCGATTACAAAAACAGATCTTGCCGGCTCAAACTAACCGGACGATGGTCAGGGAGGGGGAAGGTCCAAACCTGACCTAGTTTGCCGGATCTGATCAAGGCATAGACCGATCATGCGCCGACTGAGATTGGCGTAATCGTGCTCCTCGCGCCAACGCCGCGCCGCCTCTTGAACCCAGACGATTTCCTCGCTATTTGCCGCAATCTTAGGTAACAGATCGGCCAAGCCCTGTGCAATTTGGTCCGGAGTGGTGCCAGGGAGGACAAAAGTAATGTCGGTAAGGTCGCCAAACACCGGCAACGGAGACACGGCCACCGGACGCCCTGTTGCCAAACCATAACGAACTGCGCCACTGGCAGATTCGCTGCTCGACTGATAGGGGAAAGTGACCAGATCAGCTTCACGCAATAACGACAGACAGACTTCATCCGGCAGAAAATCTGTGCACAAATCAACCTCTGCATCCATCTCTAATTTACTAATCCAGCCGCGCAAGCCTTCCACATATTGTCCAGAACCAGTAACCGGATTCGGATGTTGAGCGCATAGGAGACGGAGATGAATTGGCCGTCCAGCTCGCTTTAATTGTTCTGCCGCCATCACCAGTTCGGTTAGGCCTTTCTGGGGAAAGCAGAACCCGAATGATGCCACCAGAGGAGGGCCAGATTTTATTTTGCTACTGGTTAGTCCAATATTGCGGTTAAGAAGGCCATGCGGAAAGAGGGTCACATTGTTAATGAGACCAATAGCCGCCAAACGAGACCGATCTGCTTCGGAATGAATTAACACTCGACAGCGATGTAACGCCGGAAGCAGTTCTGCGAGACGGAAATTAGGCACCCCATCGAACGGGTCCATAGTTGAATGAAGGTCAACCACGACCGCTATTCCTTTGTTAAGAACTGCTTCTAAAAAGCGCTCAAGATCGCCATGGTTAAAGAAACCATAATTAAACTGAACAACAAGTGAATTTATTTGCTGAGCATCGATCTGGGCCAGGACATTTTCCAGATGATTGGCATCCTTACCCACAGTCCAGCAGCGGACACAATTCGCAGCATCGGCTTGCATCTGCGGATCGTCTCCGAAATGAGGAGCAAGAACCACAACAGAATCAGCCGGAATTCCATCCAACAAATGCTGCGAGTAGGTGGCGATACCGCATTGGACGTTCCAAGTGGAAATCCACCCAATCCGCAAGCGAAGCTGCTGAATAGTCTGCACGCGGGCAACAGCTTGCTGGCTCAGCACATGGATCTGGTTTTCAACCGCCCGCAAATGCCGACGCAATTGGCGGCGCGTTTTCGCTTTCCTCGCCAGAGACCGCACCAAACCGGTTAACGGCGATTTCTCCCCGTAAGACGAAGACAACACGTCGCCCCCATCAGATCGGTTCTGGGGCGGCGCAGCCTGGGCGGGGACAACAAGATCGGTTGCAGCCGAACTCGCCTGATCCTGACAGGACGATAGAGACGCTTCCGGCGATGGAAGCTGTCGAGATTTGTCCGAGAAAACAGACCGAACCAACGAGCCAAGCAACGGAAGCGTCCGGCAGCGGTGGCGATACAACAAAGGTGCGAGGCCTTTGAGGCTGACGCCGACCCTGCGGCCTTCACGCGACAATCGGATCTGCGCCAGAATATCCTCGCGGCAGACTCCCCGACCCAGCAGCGTCCGGTAAAAAGCGAGACCGACAGGATCCACGGAACGGTAGAGCAACACCTGGTAGGCCTGGGCAAGAAAGGTTTCCTCGTCAAGTTCCAGCAGTTGGGAAACGTGACGGATTTTTTCCGTAAGCGCGGTGGAGGGAGGCGCCAGCATGGCGGCAGGCATTGCTGTTTTTCCGCTCAGGCTACCCCAAACCAGCCAACCATATTTGCGGGTCCGCAAGAAGCTCAAATGACCGGACAGGGTTTCAATCTGGTCAACCAAGTTTCGCAATTGCTCACAAAGCTGGCAATTCGCCTCAGCATCAATCCGACTTTGTTCAAGCAATCGGGCACGATCTTCCTTGTTGACACGCAGTTGTTCGTTCAGTTGACGACGTTCCTCGGCATCAGCCAGAGTCTGTTCAAACAGTTGGCGACGATCCTCCTCGGCAAGGCGCAACTGCTCATTCAGTTGACGACGCTCCTCGGTATCAAGAAGGCTCTGTTCGAACAGTCGGCGACGATCCTCCTCGGCAAGACGCAACTGCTCGTTCAGTTGACGACGCTCCTCGGTATCAAGAAGGCTCTGTTCGAACAGTCGGCGACGATCCTCCTCGGCAAGACGCAACTGCTCGTTCAGTTGACGACGCTCTTCGGCATCGAGCAGACTTTGCTCGATCAGTCGACGGCGATCATCCTCAGTCAGACGTAAATTTTCGCAAATTTCACGATATTTTTCCTCTACCTCCCCCAGAGCTTGGCGATGATCCTCCAGGCTTTGGCGATGGATCGCCTCTATCTCTGACAAACGTCCTTCAGTCTTTGACAGCAAATCCCTAAAATAGGGTGGACGTAATATAGAAAAACCTCGACGCGTCAAACGCGGAGGAACGACCTTTCGAAAGACCATACTGGCAAAGGAATAGTGGCTTCCTTCATATTCAAAATCATCGCTATCATCATCCCATGACGCGGAATCGACTAAAACACAATCGTGAATCTCACTCATCAACTTTTTTAATGATGATGTTGTATATAGACGCAAATCGACATCCGGCTTTTTTGCTCCGGACTCATAGTGATTTGAAAAGTCAACAGTAAAAATCGCCACTCCATTGTGAGAAAGCAAATCTGCCGTCATTTTCATGAAGGCAACGTCATCCTCAACATGCTCCAATACGGAAACACAGAGAACAAGATCATAGAAACCAAACCTCGTTTCCGGTTTACGATAAAAAGCTTCGAGATCAAGTCCGTTAACATTGGGATCGGCCTCGACAACTTCATAACCTTTCGCCCGTAACGCTGCCACGGCAGTATCATCAAAAGACCCAATCGCAAGAATTCTAGCACGGCTATTTTTTNATAAAAACCGCTCGGCAGCATCAAGCGTGAATGCCTGCTGAATATTGGCTCGCTCAATCTTACGAGCGAGAACATCAGGAGCAAGCACGGACAAAGACCGAAGGCTTTCGCCGTAAGCACAGCGGGAGCGATCATCAAGAATCTTGTTGAACCCTCGTCCATCCGGCGTATCACGAGAAAACTGAACCGCATGAAAAGCCTCAAGTAGGGCCCGATTCCAGGCGACTCCGGGCTCTTCCTGTGAAAAAGACTGTATTAAATCAACTTTAAACTGGGCGCCGGATGCAGCAATTTCAGCAAGCGATCGATCTTCAACACAAATTGATGGATTGAGGGTGTGGAGATGACGAAACATCTGCGAACGGCTGACGGCAATCGGCCTGCCACTGGCCAACGCAAAATCAATGCAACTGGACAGCCCCCTGGCTAGAACACCGTGATTACCGTCCATCGTCTCTTCGTAAAGGAAGGCATTGATTGAATTCTCTGAGAGAAAATGGATGAGGTCATCGTCCGAGAAAAAGTTCTGTGTCACCTCCAGTTGAATCCCGGGTTTTTGAATTGCATTGAGACAGGAATCGATGATGGCATCCACATCGTCCTGCGGACAGAGCAGTAGATTGTCGTGGGGTGTGATGTTGATTCGAATCAAAGCATCATCAAACTGAGCATCAACAAGAGCACAGAGCTTCTCGAACCCCTTTCCTCGGGTTCCGAACCCAAACGACCCAACTGTGAACCGCGCCGGAGGTGGAGCAAACGTCTCCGTAAGCAAGGGAAGCGGCCGGGGAACAGGAACAACCACCGGGTTCCGTGAGACCACCGTCGGATCAGCACAAAGTTGAAAGTGAAATTGCCCAGATGAACTCTGATCCACAGTTTCCTGGTTGAACTCGTGGCAAATGGCAAATGTCACTGCGGGCAATGACATTGCACGCCCATATCCCGCCCAACTCAGGGTTAAAAAGTGGTAATTAAACAAAATAATATCCGGGGAAAAGGCCCGAGTTTCGGCCTCAAGTGACTCAAAATCATCACACTCAATGTAACGCCACTCTAAACTTGCGCCGGAGGAGCTTTGCAGAGCATCAAACAGACGAACACCAAAATGGTGGACACCGCATTTCTGCCCCACATGGGAAACGAAAAGGGCTCGAATAGTCTGTTTATTTTTGCTCTGGGCTATCAATGAATTCTCTCCGAAAGCATTCTTGACGTTGATATATTTTTGAAATTTTCCAAAACAGTCAATATTTTCACGGCGCATCTCTCCTGAATTTTCGTTTTTCGAAGAAAAACGCCATCGTTCCGCACAATCTGATTTACTCCTTCAATGTTTTTATTCAAATTACGATAAAAATAAAATTGATCTGGAACACCAACCAAGCGGAACCCTGAATACGTCCAACGTAAACTGATATCTTCCCATCCTTTATATATTTCAAAGGATTTAATCTCGCAATACATAACAACCGTGCGGGGCAATGTTTCCGTTGCATGGCACAGAGCCATCAACTCCGCAACCAGCATGCCTAAATTCATGAAATCGACAAAACCGAGAATATAAAGCACCATCTAACCGCCGTACTTTCATTAGCACTATACAAATCCTTCAAAGCTTGGCCAAATTCCAAGATACAGATATCTTTGGAATATTTCTTAGCGCAGGGGGTAAGTTTGAATCGAGATCATTGAAATAAAACGCATGAATATTATCTTCACCAAGATACGATTTATGTGTGTGAATCTCACTCGATTCTACATAATGACTTACCCTCACCTTTAACCGCCCTCCAGCAAAGGATCAGAGTCAATGACTTTGACATCCGCCTCATCGCCGGCATAACTGGCCAACACCAAACATCTGCGACCCAATGTCACCCCCGCACAACGGACGGCCCAAATATGCAGGATTTTGGCGAGAAAAAAACTGCCGTTCCCAACCTTTAACGGTAGACAGAGATATGTCTCTGAGACTTGCGCTACGAGTTCAACATCATCTCGCAAAAAACATCTGTAAATATCAGAGAAAAACCAGTCCGCAGATCTGCCAGAGTAACACTCTCAACCTTTAGTATAGAATATACAATTTATTTTTTAATTTTTTAGAAAGACAGCAGATCCTCAAAATATTCGGCGCAATAATCATAATTATTCAACAACTTCCACAAAAGATTCTGGCGAGAGAAAAACACTTTGCCGGAGATGGTCTACAAGGGCACAACTCGACTCCTGCCAAGACGGGATCTGAACGGTGGTTTCGATGGCTACCTCTCCTTCCTCCGTCAGCCGTTCCAGCCAGGAGACAAGGTAATCGGCCAGGGCCGCAGGATCCTGGGCTTGGAAAAATTCAAGGCCAGGACGAGCATGGGGACGGAACACCGGCAGATCACGGGCCAACACCGGCTTGCCATACCCCAGCGCCTCGATCAGTGGCAGGCCGAACCCTTCCCCCAGCGACGCGACAATCACCCCGTCACAGGCCTGATAGAGCCGGGCCAGGGCCTCGTCGCTGGCATCATCGAGCCAGAACAACCGGCGGCCCCGTTCGGGATGGGCACGCAAGTGCGCCTGAAGCGGCTCGGTCTTCCAGCCGGGACGGCCAACAATCACGAGAGTAGCCTCTTCCCCCCGGGACCATAACAACTCGAACCCCGCCACCACCTGGGCGTGTCCCTTGCGTGGTTCCAGGGTTCCCACCATCAGCAGAGTCGGACGGTCAGCCAGGATAGTGCATAGGTTTTCGAACCCCTCCGGCAAACCCCGGCTCGGCGCGGTGGCCTGGATATCATGGCCCATCGGGATCACTGCCGTGGCAATCTCACCCGCTGCCAGACCATACCGGCCGGTGATCCAGGCATCGAAATCATCCCGCACCACCGGCGAGATGCAGATCGCACTGTCGGCCAGGATCGCCAGCGCCCGCACCCAGCGCCGGATCGCCGCCGCCAATTTTGGCGAGAACCAATCTGGATGATGGATCGCCAGTAAATCATAAATGACGAAATGCAGACTGACTCCCTGCCGCTTCCATCCGGCCAACTGGCGGCGCTGGCTGGGAATGACATGGGCGGACAGATCGAGTCCAAGAAACAGATCGCCGGGCCGGACCTGGATCGTATCGTCAGCGCCGGGCGGACCATCGACATAACGGTAAGGCCGCCGCCGGGTGCCAGCAACGGTGCGGATCACGCAACCGGGTGGCGGTACCGCGTGCAATTGTCCCAGCAGCGCCCTGACCACCCGCTGAATGCCGGTTCCAGCATCATGCTGGTGAATGCGTGAGACGTCGATCAGCAATTGGCGCGGCCCCTCGGGTCGGCAATGAGCCGGACCACGCAGACGGGCCCGCGCCCGCTGGACCAGCCCTCGCTCCAGCAACATGCCGACATGAGCCGCCAGCCGGACCAAGCCGGCCTGCTGGTTCAGGAGAGGGTTCCCCGAACTGGTACCCACGACATTGAGCTGAGCCGGAGACTGGTGCGTCAACTTCATCACACTCCCTTTAAGCCGGCTCAGCCGGTCTGCTCCCGTTCCAGGAGACGGGCCACTGCGTGGCTGTAGATAGCCATATCGCGTGTGTTGATGTCGAGAATAAGGCGACAGGTCTCCGCACTGATTTCGCCTTTCACGATACAGCCAAGTTTGCCACGAGTGGTGTTGACGTTAAGAGCAAAGCAGAGATCATCATAAAGAGAGCAAATGATCCGCTAAAGCAAATTTCTGATAGATTAGAGCGAGGGATAAGGCCTGAGATGACTTGACATCAGCAGATGGATCCCGGCGCAGAAACAGCGCATCGGCCCACATCAGCCGATCTTTGCTGTTGAAACCTAAACGAGTTTCAGACGCGTAATGACCGAAAAATGTAAAATCCAGAAAATAAAATCCATGCCTATCCAAAAAGGCGGCAATATCGCCAAAAAGTGGCTGACCTTGATAAATAGGGGAAAATTCCACCTTGCAATGGACCAAAGCCGTTTGTTTGAGAACTTCGCGGGCATGTTCGAGGATTAAGAGTCCTCCCCCCTGGACATCGAGCTTGAGAAAATCTACCGGTTGGTGTGGCACGACGTCATCGAGACGTTTGGTTGCTACGGTTTCGGTTCGCACGGTCTGCAACTGGGCCAGCAAAGGAAAAGGCGCGTTGCCTGCCGTATTGAGAGGGTAAAGCGACGAGGTGGCATCATGATTGTTGATGTGAAGGGTATGGGTACCCCCATCACCCAAGGCGTAAGGCAGCAACGTGAGGTGCGCAGATCCCCCTTCAGCGACCTCCCGTTCGGTCAGTCGCTCCTGGAGCGGATCAAAAGGTAATCCCCCCATTTTTAGCGGGGGTTGGACATAGAACTCAGGCGGCCAATTTCAGTTTCTGGGCGGGTGTGATGCCGCCGATGCCCATATTGGGGCGGTCGTTGTTGTAGGTCCAGAGCCATTCTGTCGCTTGATCCTGCACCTCCGCGATGGTTTCGAAGAGGAACTGGCCCAGCCATTCATGCCGGACCGTCCGGTTGTAACGCTCGACATAGGCGTTCTGCTGCGGCTTGCCGGGCTGGATGTGTTGGAGGCCGATGCCGCGCGTCTCGGCCCATTTCATCAGCGTGCCGCTGATATATTCGGGACCGTTGTCGACCCGAATTGTCGCTGGCTTGCCGCGCCATTCGATAATTTGGTTCAGCATCCGGACAACCCGTTCTGCGGGCAGCGAAAAATCGACTTCAATGCCGAGCCCCTCCCGATTGAAATCATCCAGCACGTTGAGAAGCCGGAAAGCCCTGCCATCCTCCAGACGATCCGCCATGAAATCCATCGACCAGACCTGGTTGGGGGCGTCTGGTACCACCAGTTCGTCGGGCTTGTCGCGTTTGAGCCGCTTCCGGGGCTTGATGCGCAGGTTCAGTTCCAACGCGCGATAAATCCGATAGACCCGTTTGTGGTTCCAGTCATGCCCCTGGATATTGCGCAGATACAGGAAGCAGAGGCCGAACCCCCAGGTCTTTCTGGCCTGGGTCAGCCCGATCAAAAGGTCGGCGATCTGCTCGTTCTCGTCGGAGAGCCTCGGGCTATAGCGATAGCACGTCTCGCTGAGCCCAAACGTCCGGCACGCCAACGCAATACTGATCCCTCGTCGCGCCACAGCTGTCTCGGCCATCTCCCGGCGCTGGGATGGCCGGGTTATTTTTTTCCGAGAGCCTCCTTCAGCAATTCGTTTTGCATGCTGAGCTCGGCGAACATCTTCTTCAGCCGCCGGTTCTCGTCCTCCAGCCCCTTCATCTCCGAGATCATCGAGGCGTCCATGCCGCCGTATTTCGCCCGCCATTTGTAGAACGTCGCGCTGCTCATCTGGTGCTCGCGGCACAGCGTCAGGACCGGGATACCCTCCTCCGCCTGACGCAGGATCCCCATGATCTGGGCGTCCGTGAACCGACTCTTCTTCATCCGAATCTCCTCGTTCG